>JBOEGF010000027.1:0-31349 GCA_050633305.1 Nannocystales bacterium | reverse complement strand
CTGCGCCGGCCGGAGTGAGGGAAACCGAGAGGTTTCCCTCTAAACCTAATCCGCGGCGGTGACGCGCAGGACTTCTTCGAGGGTCGTCACGCCCTCGTTGACTTTGTTCAGCCCTGAACGGCGGAGGGTGGCCATGCCCAGGCGGATCGCTTCGCTCTTGAGCTCGGCGGTCGACGCACCTTGCAGGATCAAGTCCTTGAGTCCGTCGTTCATCACCATCACCTCGTAGAGCGCGACGCGGCCCTTGTAGCCGGTCCCGCCACAGGTCTTGCAACCCTTGCCTCGCTTGGGCTTCGACTTCTTCGCTTCTTCGGCCGGCATGCCGCCCTCCATCAAGGCGGCCTCCGTGACCTCATCATCGTCGGCGACGCAGTCCTTACAGATCCGGCGCGCGAGGCGTTGCGCGAGGATCATGTTGACCGACGCGGTCACGAGGAACGGCTCGACGCCCATGTTGAGCAGCCGGTTGATCGTCGAGGGGGCGTCGTTGGTGTGAAGCGTCGAGAGGACCATGTGTCCGGTGAGCGCGGCCTTCACCGCGATCTCGGCCGTCTCGAAGTCACGAATCTCGCCGACCATGATGATGTCGGGGTCCTGACGCAGGAACGAGCGCAGTGAGGCTGCGAAGTTCAACCCGATGTCCTCGTGCATCTGCACCTGGTTGATGCCGGCGAGGTTGTACTCGACCGGGTCCTCGGCGGTGGAGAGGTTGACGTCCTCCTGGTTGAGCTCGGACAGCGCCGAGTACAGCGTCGTCGTCTTTCCCGACCCCGTCGGTCCAGTCACCAAACACATGCCGAAGGGGCGGTGGATGCAGCCCTGGAAATCGTCGAGCGGTTTCTGTTCGAAACCAAGCTTGGTCATGTCGAGCTGCAGGTTCTCCTTGTCGAGGAGGCGCAGCACGATCTTCTCGCCGAAGAGCGTGGGCAGTGTCGACACGCGGAAGTCCATCTCCCGGTTCTTGCCGATACGCAGCTTGATACGGCCATCCTGCGGCAAGCGGCGCTCTGCAATGTCGAGCATCGCCATGATCTTCATCCGACTGGTGATGGCGTTCTTGAGCTTGACCGGAGGGGTCATCTCTTTGTGCAGGACGCCGTCGACGCGATATCGAACTCGGTACGACTTCTCGTAGGGCTCGATGTGGATATCGGACGCGCCCTTTTGAATCGCGTTGAGCAGGATGAGGTTGCAGAGCTTGACCACGGGGGCCTGCTCGGCTTCGGCCTGAGAGTCGAGAACGTTGAAGTCCTCGTCAACATCATCCCCGAAATCGATGTCTTCGAAGTCCAGGTCGTTGATGACCTCGTCGTACGTGTCGAGCTGTTGGCTCGTCTCGTAGTAGCGCGTGATCGCATCTTCGATCGCGGCATCGGTCGTGACGACGGGCTCGATGTTGAGGCCGGTGAGGAACTTCAGATCATCGATGGCGTAGATGTTGCTCGGGTCACTCATCGCCACGATGAGGGTCGAGCCGGCTCGTTGCACAGGCAGCACGGTGTGCTTGCTCGCGACCTCTCTGGGGATGAGGTCGATCACCTCGGGATCAATCTCGAACTCGGAGAGACTGATCGAGGGAACGCCGTATTGCTTGGCGAGGAAATCGGTGAGTTCCTTTTCACCGAGGATGCCGAGCTTGGCCAGGCTGTACGCCAAGCGTTTGCCGGAGCCGCGCTGGTCGTCCTGCGCGTCCCGAAGCTGTTGGGTGGAGATGATCGATTCTCGAACGAGGATTTCGCCGATGCGGTCGCTGCTCATGGATTTGGCTCGCCCCGAGGGTTCGCGGGGCCAGCGCGACCCCACCGGGGCAAGGTTAGCCCCCGACGGTGCTTTTCCGCTATGTTCCCGCGACTCCATGGCCTCGTCTTCTTCCGGCAACAAAAGTCGCGCGCGCGGTGGCAAGCGCGACAGCGGCCCACAAAAACCTACTGTTCGCCGCCCCGGCAAAGACCGTGCCCTCAAGCTCGCGCTGCCCGCGGTCCGAAGCGTGGAATCTGGCCACCCTTGGGTCTTTCGCGACAGCCTGCGTCGTTCGCTCGACGGCGTCGCCTCGGGCACGCCGGTCCCGGTCAGCGACGAGGACGGTCGCTCGGTCGGGTGGGGTCTGTACGAGCCCGACGGCGCCGTTGCCGTTCGGATGGTCAGCGCCCAGCCCGACTTCACCTGGGGTCCGGACGTCCTCGAAGAGCGGATCACCGCTGCGCTCGCGCACCGAGAGGTCGCGCTGGAGGACAGTATCCGGGGCGCCTGCCGCCTGGTGCACGCCGAGGGCGACGGCATTCCAGGCGTCGCGGTCGACCGGCTCGGTGAGTTCGTCCTCGTCTACAAGTACGCTCGCTGCGTTGATGCGTACCTGGAGCCGCTGATCGAGATTCTCAACTCCAAGCTGTCTCCGGCGGGGATCTACCTGCAGGATCGCGTCAAGCCTGTCACGCCGGAGGAGCGTCGTCCCGGTGCGGCCCACATGAAAGGTAAGAACGCGCCGACCGACTTGGTCATCGAGGAGGACGGTCTCAAGTACCTCGTCGATCCCAGTGCACCGGTTTCCCCGGGGTTGTTCCTCGATCTTCGCGAGGGGCGTCGATGGGTCCAGCAGCTCGCCAAGGGCCGCCGGGTGCTCAACTTGTTCTCGTTCACCGGATCGCTGGGCATGCGTGCGGTGCTTGGAGGAGCCGACGCGGTCGTCAACGTGGACGCCGCCGCTCGCTCCCATACCCGGTGTCGTCAGAACCTCGAGGCGTCGGGGTTCGACGGCCAAGCATGCAAGCCGCTGACCGGCGACGTGTTCAAACACCTCGAGAAGCTCCGGCAGCGGGACGAGCAGTTCGATCTCATCGTGGTCGATCCTCCGCCGTTCTCGCGGGTCAAGGGCAAGGTGTTCTCCGCGCTCAAAGACTGGCGTTCCCTGATGGAGGCTATCGCCGGGGTGTGCGCGCCCGGTGCTGACGTGCTGGCGATCTCCAACGCGTCACGGCTGCCCGATGACGAGTTCATGTCCGCACTCGGCGGCGGGGCGCTCGCCGGTGGGCGGACTGCCCGACTGCTGGGTGAGTGCGGTCTGCCCCCGGACTTCCCGGTCCCGCCCGCGTTTGCCGAAGGCCGCTACCTCAAGGTCAAGCGCCTGGGCATCCTTTAGAGAGGCTCGCTTCGCCTGACACCCACGCTGGCCCCCGCTCCCGAGTGTGGCCTGACTGAGGGATGAGGAGGCGCGGCGGGGGCTACTCTTGCAGACGACGTTCGGTCAGCCCTCATCCGCCCGTGGATCGACAAACAGCGCGACACCGTGCTGTTCCAGAGACTGGGCGGTCATTCGGGACAAGAGTCGCGAGCGCGCGAATCGAGCGCTGATCCCCACCAGCCCCGCCTGCTCCGCGATCACACCGAGGATCTCGAGGGCGGCAGCGCTGGAGTACGGCCCCCCGGAGACGCCGAGCGCATCCGCAGCCGTCGTGATCGCCAGCGCAGCCCGTTCTTCACCGAGGGCTCCTTGAAGGAGTTCGGCCAGTTCGGCGTAGCCGACGGTGACAGGCTCGGTCATCAGCCCACCGCCAGAACGACTGTGGTGCTGTTGTGGAACCCTGAGAGGTCGGAGACATCCAAGGCGATCTCGCCGTAGGTCTCGAATCCCGCGACGGGGACTCCGCCGAGTGCCTCGGATATCGCCTCGATCGCGTCGCCGAATCTGTCCTGGAGGATCAGTTTCCGGCAGATGCAGTCGAACACGAGCGCGCCCGCTGGCGTTCTTCCCCCGAGTTGCTTTCGGGCCTGCTCGGCGGCAGCCCGCGCGCTGCCGAGTTGCTGCTCGACGTCGCTGCTGGTCAGGCGGATCACGGCGCCCTCGGGGAGCCCGCAAGCGAACGCAAGGGAGCCGTCGTCGTGTCGCTGCAGTGGGGAGCGAACCTTGATCTCGGCCCCGGAGGTGAGCGACGCCGCGTGCGTAAAAAAGAACGGCGTGAGCTCCTCGGCGGTCATCGCCTCGAAGTCGACGTCCGAGGTCAGGGCCGTCACCTCCTCGCGCCAAACGTCCCATGCGGGTCGGCCGTCCAGTTCGTGGACGATGTTGCCCGTCGCACGGGAGACCGAGAGGGGACGGGACTCGGCTCGATGCCCGTGCTGCACACCGATGCCGAACGGGTGGCGGCCGTGAAGGAAGGCGAGGACGACCGCGTCTTCTCGGGCCTCGGCACCGATGCCGACCGAGGTGTGTTTCATCGCGAGGTCGTCACCGGCGGCCCCGCCCACGAGCCGGACCGGCTCGTCCTGTCCAAGCAGCGTGGCTGCCAACAGTGTTGTCTCCTCGCCGCGGCCGGACATCGTGTCGAGCAGAAGGATCCCCACCCGGTGTGGATGTTCTTCGAACCTCTTGTCCAGCCGGCGGCCGAGCTCGACGACGGCATCCTCAGGAGCTTCCTTGAGGTTGCTCGCGATGGCGGCTTGGACCTCGAAGTCGCCCCAGATCGCCCAGGCCGAGATCGCCTTCCCGGTCTCTTGGCTCTCGCTGAACTCGCCCGCGGACGATGCCCCAATGACCGTCGCGGTTGGCCAGGCCTGCTGGACCGATGCCAGGACGTCCTGAAGGGGGAAGACCGCGGATGCGAACACCGACACCAACACCGGCGGCTGCGCGTTTTCCGCCGGGCTGAGCTGCGCCAACAGGTCCGTGATCGCGGTTGGACCCTGCGCGAGGGCTGTGCGGATTTCAGTCGACGGAGGCACCCGCAAGGCCATCGGCTGTGGCCGGCCTGGGCTTGAACACGCAACGACCTGCGCGAAGGCTCAGGGGGGCTTTGTCAGCGCAAACGCGCCCGATCTTCGCTACTTTAGAGGCATGAACGAGATCTTTGACCGGGTCCTACAAGCTGCGCGCAAGCTCGGTGCGTCGGACGTCCACCTCAAGGTCGGTCTCCCTCCCGTCTTCCGGATCCGCGGCTCGTTGCGCACGCTCAAAGACGTGCCCCCGATGACCAGCGATGTGATCAACACGTTCGCGGTCAACATCATGACCGAGAAGACGCATACGAAGTTCGTGGACACGTGCGACGTCGACTTGGCCTACGCGACGCCGGACGGACTTCGCTACCGAGTCAACGTGTTCAAGCAACGCGGTGAGACCGGAATGGTCATGCGCGTGATCGCCGCCGACATCCCCTCGTTCGAACGGTTGAATCTTCCCGGTCGGGTACGCGACTTGGCCAAAGAGCATCGCGGCATGGTGTTGGTCACCGGGATCACCGGCTCGGGCAAGTCCACCACGCTCGCTTCGCTGATCAACCTGATCAACACCGAACGTGCGGCGCACATCATCACCATCGAAGACCCGATCGAGTATGTCTTTCGGGACCACCGTTCGGTCGTCAACCAGCGCGAACTCAGCTTCGACACGCACAGCTTCAAGGCGGCTCTGACCGCGGCGCTGCGGCAAGACCCCGACGTCGTTCTCGTGGGCGAGATGCGGAACCTCGAGACCATCTCCACGGGCATGCTCGCGGCGGAGACCGGTCACTTGGTGTTCTCCACCCTGCACACCCTCGATGCTCAGGAGACCATCGCGCGTATCGTGCAGATGCACCCTCCGCACCAGCAGAACGCCACCCGGCTGCAGCTGGCGTCCATCCTGACCGCCATCGTGTCGCAGCGTTTGCTGCCACGAGCCGATGGCCGCGGGATGATTCCCGCGGTCGAGGTGCTGGTCAACACGCCGCGGATCCGCGACCTCATCGCCGATGAGACGCGTACCCACGAGATCGTCGACGCGATCAAAGACGGTGCTCACCCTTACGGGATGATCTCGTTCGACCAGTCGCTCACGGAGCTGGTCAAGCGCAAGCTCATCACCTACGAGGTGGCGCTTGCTGCCGCCACGAACCCGGACGACTTCGCGCTGCACTTCCGCGGCGTGGGCTCGGGCGCGGACGCGGGCGGCGGCTTCGAACAGGGCTACTGATCGCCCGCGCCCGGAAGTGGGGTTCGGGTTCGCCGGGCCCCCGCCAACGATTCTTCAATTCCCCACGAGTGTTCTAGTCATGAGTCCTTCTGCCCCTGAAGTCCGGCAGCGCTTCGTCGACTTCTTCGCCGAACGCGGTCATACGCACGTCCCCAGCAGCTCGCTGGTTCCCCACAACGACAAGTCCCTGCTGTTCGTCAACGCAGGGATGAACCAGTTCAAGGATGTGTTCACCGGTCGTGAGACGCGGCCGTACGAGCGCGCGGTCACGGTGCAACGCTGTCTGCGTGCGGGCGGCAAGCACAATGACCTCGACAACGTCGGGTTCACACCGCGTCACCACACGCTGTTCGAGATGCTCGGCAACTTCTCGTTCGGGGACTACTTCAAGGCCGACGCGATCGAGTTTGGCTGGCAGTTCCTCACCCAGACGCTGTCCATCGATCCCGCTCGGCTGGTCGTCACCGTGTTCAGCGGCGAAGGCGAGAACGCGCCCGAGGACACCGAGGCGTATGAGATGTGGACACGCTTCCTGCCCAAGGACCGTATCTACAAGGCGGCGGCTGCCGACAACTTCTGGTCGATGGGCGACACCGGTCCGTGTGGTCCGTGCTCGGAGATCCACATCTACAACGATGGCGCTGCGCCTGGCTTGGCCGGTACACCCGGCAAGGGTCCCGAGTTCGAAGACGGCATCTACCTCGAGCTGTGGAACCTGGTGTTCATGCAGTACGAGCGGCACAAGGACCGGCCGATGTCCGAGTTGCCCAAGCCCAGCATCGACACCGGGTCGGGTCTCGAGCGGGTGGCCGCTGTGGTCGGTGGTCACGACAGCAACTACGGGTCCATCTTGCTCTCTCCGCTGGTCGATCTGGGCAAAGAGCTCGCGCACGGCAACGACAGCAAGGGGGAGGCGCCGTACCGGGTCATCGCCGACCACGCTCGTGCCAGCGCGTTCCTGATCGCCGACGGGGTGTTTCCGGACAAGAAGGAGCGCGAGTACGTGCTTCGCCGGATCATGCGGCGCGCCATTCGACATGGCGCGGACCTCGGCCTCGATGAGCCGTTCTTTCACAAGGTCACAGCAAAGGTCGTCGAGATGTTTGGGGAGCAGAACCCCGCACTCGTCGCCCGCGCAGCCACGATCGAGGAGGTCGTGAAGGCCGAGGAAGAGTCGTTCCGGCGCACGCTCGCCCGTGGTACCCGCCTGTTGACGGGCCGAATGGGGGACCTGAAAGCTGGCGAAGCGCTCGACCCCGACACGGCCGCGGACCTCTACGACACCTACGGCTTTCCCATCGATCTCACTGGGATCATGGTTGCGGAGCATGGGTTTACGCTCGACGAGGACGCCGCGGATGCAGCGGTGAAGAAGCGGCAGTCCGGCGGGAAGGTGTCCGAGGGGGGGGCACACAGCACCGTCGCGGATGTCTACTTCGCCCTGCACGAGGCGCATGGCGACTCGAGCTTCACCGGGTACGCGGCGACCGAAGGCAGCGGGCGTGTCATCGCGCTCATCAAGGGCGGGGAGTCCGTCGAGTCTG
Organism: Nannocystales bacterium; assembly: GCA_050633305.1. GTDB lineage: Bacteria > Myxococcota_A > Polyangia > Nannocystales > Nannocystaceae > CAJXVA01. Next base: position 23,861 of record JBOEGF010000027.1, on the reverse strand, counting down.
TCGCCGCGGGCGATGCCGTCGAGGTCGTCCTCAGCGAGACACCGATGTACGCCGAGAGCGGCGGCCAGGTCGGCGATACGGGCACCCTGTCGGCGTCGGACGTTCGTGTCGATGTGGCGGGCGTGCTCAAGAAAGTCGGAGGCATGCACGTGCACGCCGGAACGGTGGCGCAGGGCTCCTTGAAGGTGGGGGACCGCCTCGAGATTCAGGTCGATGTCGCCCGGCGAGACAACATCCGTCGCAACCACAGCGCGACCCACCTACTGCATCTCGCGCTCCGCGAAGTGCTGGGCGACCACGTCGTGCAGAAGGGCTCGCTCGTCGACCCGGACAAGCTCCGGTTCGACTTCAGCCACCGGGCGCCGGTCACCGCTGAGGAGACTGCTCAGATCGAGCGACGGGTCAACGCACTGGTGTTGAGCAACGCGGACTCGATCACCCAGGTGATGAGCCCCGCAGACGCGGGCGAGGCCGGCGCGATCGGCTTGTTCGGGGACAAATACGGTGACGAGGTCCGGGTGGTGCGGATCGGGACCGACAGTCTCGAACTCTGCGGTGGAACCCATGTCCAGCGTGCGGGGGACATCGGGCTTTTCTCGATCACGACCGAGACCGGCATCGCGCAGGGGGTTCGCCGAATGGAGGCGGTCACCGGGATGAACGCGGTGCACCATGTGCAGTCGATGCGCGAGGTGTTGCATGCCTCGATGGGGCAGGTTCATGCCGGTGCCCCGCAGGATCTTCCCGGTCGGATCGAGAAGCTCCAAGGCGACCTCAAGGCCAAGGACCGCACGATCGAGCAGCTCAACCAGAAGCTGGCGACCGGTGGCGGTGGGGACGAAGCGGAGGTCTCGGAGGTCTCGGGGGTGAAGTTGATGGCGCGCAAGGTCGCCATCGCAGACGGAAAGGCCCTGCGTGCGGCGGCGGACACGTTGCGCGACCGATTGGGGACTGGCGTGGTCGTACTGGCCGCGGATACGGGCGGCAAGGCGACCATCCTCGTCGCGGTCACCAAGGACCTGACCGACAAGGTCCACGCCGGGAAACTCGTCGGCGCGCTTGCCCAACACGTCGATGGTCGTGGTGGCGGGCGGCCCGACTTTGCGCAGGCGGGCGGGTCCAATGTGGCCGGTCTCGATGCGGCGCTGGGTGCCGCGACTGAAGCCCTGGGAGCGATGCTGCAATGAGCGAAGACCTCGAAGACCTCCTTGCCCGTGAGGGCCACGAAGACGTCGATGCGCTGATGGGCTGGGCCCGGGAGCGCGCCGCCGAGCTGGTGCCCGAGATTGAGCAGGATGGTGAGCTCGGCCCGTTGTTGGGCGCCGGGGGCGAGGCGGGGGCGGCCGAAGAGTCCGCTGCTGTTGCATCCGAAACTCCCGCGCCGACCGAGGCTCGAGCTCCGTCCGACACCGACACCGACGCTCAGGCTGAGGCCTTGCGCGTGGAACAGGTCGCGCTCGCGGCTCGCCGGGAGGCCTCCAACGCGGCGCCGCTCCCCCCGATCCCGGTTGCCACGCCGGCCGTGCCGACCGATGAACTCGATGTCGAGGAGATCGAAGAGCTCGACATGGAGGAACTCGAGATGGTCGAGGACGACGGGGGCGACGACGAAGAGTCCGGGGATGAGGCTGGCGACGCGGTCTCAACCGCCTCCGCCCCGGCTCCCATGCCTCCGGGGCCCCCCGCTGTCGAGACTCCGCCCGAGTCTGAGGGCAACGCCGCGACCGCCGAGGGCGAGGACTCCGGCGAAACGACGTCTTTCGGTCCCCCAGATGGCAACGAGCACGTGCCGGAGTGGAAGGCGGCGCTGTTGAGCACCCAGACCGCGACCGATCAGGAGGCTGCGGAGCGTGTGAAAGAGGCGTCCAGCGCCGGGCCCCTTCCGCAGATGGAGTTCCCCCAGGAAGAAGGGGCCGAGCAGTCCGCGCGACTCGAGTCCGAGGACGATGAAGTGTCTCAGCACTCGGTCGACCTCTCCGACCTCGACACCGACGACACGTAGTCAGCCGCGGCGTTCGCAGAACAAAGGCCGAGCTCCCACAACGGGGGCCCGGCCTTTCGTACGTCTAGAGCACTGCTCATGACCTCGCCACCCCGCCTCGCTGGTCTTTGGGCTCGATGGCGTTGTCGCGAAACCTTGCGGTACCCCGGTACAGCGGCGGCTCCGCTCCTAGCCATCGGGCCCAAATCCGTCGCGAGCCGGCGTCGAGGTCATGAGCTGTGCTCTCGTAGCGAACCGCTACGCGGGCGGGGCGATGCCCTCGGCGGTTTGGTCGCCGATGACCTCGAGCTCTCCGGGGCACGCGGTGGCGCCCAAGAAGGCGGCGATGTCCTTGACCTCTTCGTCGGTCAGCTTGCGGTCGAGGAGGAGCGGATCGACGGTGAGGCCATCCTGTGGGTTCCCGCCGCCGGCCATCAGCTTGATGGCGTCCTCGAGTGACTCGGTGCTGCCGTCGTGAAAGTAGGGGCCGGTCTTCGAGACGTTGCGCAGAGTCGGGGTCTTGAAGGCGTACTTCTGTGCGGGGTCTTGCGAGACCTTGAAGCGACCGACGTCGGCCTTCTCATCCTTCACGTCGATGCCGATGCCGGTCACGTGATAGATGCCGTCGCTGAAGTTCGCCCCGTTGTGGCAGGTCATGCAGCTGCCCTTGCCCATGAAGAGCGTTTGGCCACGCTTCTGAGACTCGGAGAGTTCTTGCTTGTCGTAGCCGGTGTCGCCGCACAGCAACGTGCGCTCGTATGCGGACAACGCCTTGGCCACATGGTCGGGCTCGATCTTTGCGCCTTCGGCCAGCGCGAACACCTTGGCGAACGCATCCTTGTACTCGGGCAGGGCTCCCACCTCGGCCGCCTTGTCGGCCAGCGTGTCACCCAAGCCCATGTTGCCGCCTTTGAGCGCACCGATGGCCTGCTTCTCGAGTGAAGGAGCTCGGCCGTCCCAGTAGAACTCCTTGTGGAGCGCCACGTTCCAGATCGTGGGGGAGTTTCGGGACAGGGGCTTGGCCTTGGCCCCGAGCGCGGTCTTCCGGCCATCGGCGGCGCCGTGCTGGTTTTGGTGGCAGCTGTAGCAGCTGCGCGATCCGTCCGCACTCAGTCGCTTGTCCATGAACAACTTGTGCCCCAAGGCGACCTTCTCCGCGGTCATGGGGTTGTCGGTCGGGACTTCGGGGGCAGCGGTGATCCCTGCGGGAAGCTTCCAAGCCCAAGCGGGCGCCTCGTCGGCGGCGGGGGGGTTGGCTTCGGGTTTGGCGTCGCCTTTCGCCTTGGCGTCGGGCTTGGCTTTCGTGTCCTTGCCGTCTTTTGCCTTGCCGTCTTTCGCCTTGTCCGATGTTCCGTCGTCGCAGCCTGCGGCGAACGTGAGGGTGGCGAGCATCGCGACCAAGAGCGTGCGTTTCATGGCCGCACTATGCCTGCTCGGAGCGGGTGTGCAAATGCTGTCGCCCAACCCCGAGCCTCACGGCGCGACCCTCGGTGGTCCATCGAAGTCGGCCATCAGCGCGTCGCTGAGTACCCGCCCAAAGTGCGTATAGCCCAGGGGGGTGAGGTGCAGGTGGTCGCCCTTGGCAAGTTGTGGCTCCGCTGCGACCCAGTCAGGCATGGTGCCGAGTCCGCCGGTCAACTTCGACGTGTCGAAGAACCCACAACCACGCTGTGCCGCAACCTCGCGTTGCGTGGCCAGGATTTCGCGGACCCGGGGTCGCGCTCCCCACGTCTGCGTCTCCTCGTCTTTGAGGGGGTAGTCGACGGGCCCCACCAGGACGCAGCTCGCATCGGGCACGGCAGCAGCGAATCGGTCGAGGACGGCCTCTAGGTTCTCTCGATAGACTCCGATGGGTTCGTCCTCGTCGACGGACTCGTTGGCGCCGTAGGCGAGCACGTACAAGGAAGGCGCCCGTGCCCGGAGCGCGGCCGACCACGTGGGCACATCCCAGTTGACGAGGTTGGCCGACCGGGTCCCGCCGATCCCCAGCGCGTCGACGACCACGCCCGGCTGGTCGCGTTCGAAGATCCCGCCCATGAGGCGGACCTCGGCGTCGCTGGCGACCTGGACCGTCATCGAGGTGAACGTGTCGGGCAGGGGGACTGGTACGGTCTTCAGGGCAAACGCGTCGGCGGCGGTCGACACCGACACGGAACTCGCGGTTTTTCCTTTGCCGAACTTGACCGAGAACGAGCCACCGTCGGGTTGCTCGAGCAGCTGGATCGCGAAGCTGTCGCTGTCTTTGATGCTCGAGACGGCAGATGTCTTGGCGTACAGGGTGGTGCGAGCGCGCTTGTGCGTGCTGTGAGCGGACGCTCCGAGGAGTCCGTAGTAGCCGTCGAGCTTTCCCTCTTTGCGTTGGCCGTGCTCGATCTTCCAGTGCTTGTTGGCGTCGAGGCGGACCGCGTCGTGTCGATGCCAGCGCCACAGGGGCACCAAGGTGACGAATCCGACGCCACCGTCGCCGAAGCGCTGCTGCAGGTAGCCTCGGAGGTAGCCGGGGTAGCGATCGGCCGCGACGCTGCTGGCTCCGTAGAACGCGACGCGAACCTTCTTGCCCTCGGTGGGCTGGCCCTCGAGGTCGCGGAGCGCGGCGTGAAACGCATGCAGGGCGCGACCCGAGGGATCTTCGATGGGGGTGAAGTGGACGTTGTCGTGCGCGGCGAGGGCTTCCCCGTGCATGACGGACTGCACCGCCGTGTGTGCGGCCGTCGCCTCGGCGACCACGACCGCCGCCGAGGGCTCCGGGCCAACGCTCGGCGCTTTGGGTTTCGGCGCGGCTGTCTTTGAGTTCTCGGCGGGAGCCGGCGCCGGTTGCTCCACCGAGGCGGGGCTTGGTGCGGGTCCGTCCGGCGCGGAACAGCCGACCATGACCATGCACAGGGCTGCCACGATTTGCGAGCGCATCTTCAGCAACGGTAGCAGCCCCGAACCTGTGCGCCCAACGACTGGTGTTCTCAGCCTGGTTCGGCGGCGTCGATCGGCCAACCGCTCTGCATGAGCGAGCGGCACGTCGCCGTCGCCGCGACCGGAGCGTAGGCGAATGGCCCGGTGACGACCTCGTGGGTGTCACTGGCGACGACGGAGAGGCAAGCCCCTTTGGCACCGAGCACCTCTTGGTCCACGGTGACCCGGGCGTTGCCCCGTAGCGCATCACTGGTGAGCTCAGCCCGAGCCCGCGTGCGCGACCGGTTGGCGACGTAGAGGTCACCACTGCAGACCGAGGAGTCGACGTGCACGGTCATTCCCGGGTGTCCGTCGCCATCGACGTCCTCGCGCGACCAGGAGACTTCGGAGGTCCCCTTGAGGTCGACGCCGTTGGACGAGAATCCAAACTCGTTCGCTGGCAGCGCGCGTGCGTCCATTCGCACCTTGACCCCTGCGACGGGCTGAATGACGACCATGCACGCCTCCTGGGAGAGGGTAATCCGGTCGTCGTCATGTCGGACGCGGGCGACGGTCCATGTGTCCGTACGGGTTCGTACCTCTCCCTTGAACGGCACGTCGCGTTTGCCAAAGCTGACTTGATGCCCAGCCCAGAGCTGGCCGTCGACGGACTGCGTGGCCATCGTGGCCAGGGGGTCGGTGAAGAGGGGTAGGGCAGAGAGCACGGCGAGAGTTAGCAGGCTCACGAATGCGGTCCTTTCGGGTCGTCATAGGGGTCCGTGAGGACCCCGAAGGTTCTCCTCCCGCACGCAGACCGGGCACTTGTTCCGGGCAGGGTCGGGAGCTTGGACTAGTGGGTTTTTGTGCCGCGTCGGCTTCGTGCGATCAGCGTTTCGATGTTTCGGATCGTCTGCCTGACGTCGTCGTGTGGAACGACCAAGCCGCCCCGTTCCTGCACGAGCGGCGCGAGAGCTTCTGAGCCCTGTCCTCCCACGACCCATGGCGTGTTTCCGCATCCATCCGCGTAAGCGTCGACGAGTTCGCGAGCCCGGTGAGGGGGAGGGGCGAGTGTCACGGAGAGCCCTACGCACGCGGGCTTGAGGTGCTGTACGGACTGCCGGATGGCTGCAGGGGGTGTCCGAGCTCCCAGGATCAACGTGCGGAACGACGCTTGTGCCAGGTGCAACGCGATGCCGTACAGAGGAAGGGCGTGTTCGTCCTCGGCAAAACACGCGAGCAGGACTCGTCGGGATCCAGGCGGCGGCTGCATGAGTCCGATGAGTTTGCGCGCGGTGGTCTCGAGCAGCTGGGTCGCGATGTGCTCCTGGGCGACTGTGATGTCGCCCGAGTGCCACAGCTGACCGATCTTGAACATCACCGGGACGATGACTTGCTCGCAGATGACGGATGCTGAACCCAGCGTGAGGGCGCGGTTGACCGACATTTCGATGCCGTCGGGGTCGAACGTCTCCACCGCGTGAATGATCTGGTCCCGTACCTGTTCGTAGGGGTCGCCGAGGTGCACGTGTTCGATGGGCTGGCTTGCCTCTGAGAGCACGACCTTGGCTGCTTCGCTGGGAGACATCCCGTCACTGCACAGCGATCGGACACGCTCGATGAGCGCGACGTCGTCGTCGCTGTACACGCGGTAGGACGATTCTGTCCTACGCGGCACGGGAATCCCGTACCTTCGCTCCCAGGCCCTGAGAGTCGCGGCTGAGATGCCGGTCTTCTGCGCCACGACATTGATCCGGTATTTTCCTTCGTCTTCAGGCACGGGAGTCTCTTCCGGCGTGTTGTGAGTCTGATTTGTACAAGGTTCATTGTCAAACCTTTGGTCAAAGTTATACTGGCCATCGATGAACGCCTCACCTGCCTCCGTCTCCTCCAAGTCCGACCAACCCCACGCAGTGGTCATCGGCAGCGGCTTTGGGGGCCTGGCAGCTGCGATCCGACTGGGCGCGCGTGGATGGCGCGTGACCGTGCTGGAGCGTCGCGACCAGCCCGGAGGTCGAGCCTATGTCTATCGCCAGGATGGCTTCACGTTCGACGGCGGCCCCACCGTCATCACGGCCCCGTTCCTCTTCGAGGAACTCTGGGAGCTGTGCGGGAAGAAGCTCAGCGACGACATCGAGCTTCGCCCCGTGGCGCCGTTCTATCGGATTCGGTTCAATGACGGACAAACGTTTGACTACACGGGCGATGGCGATGCCATGCGCGAGCAGGTCGCCAAGTTCAATCCGGACGACGTCGAAGGTTACGACAGGTTCTACGAGATGAGCCGAAAGATCTTCGAGGTCGGCTTCGAGCGCCTCTCGTTCGAGCCCTTCTCCAGCTGGTGGGACATGGCGAAGATCGCCCCGGACATGGTCAAGCTCAAGAGCTACCGGACCGTGTGGGGCCTTGTGGCGTCCTATGTGAAGAGCCACGAGGTGCGTCAGGTCCTGAGCTTCCACCCGCTGCTGGTCGGCGGAAACCCCTTCGAGACGACATCGATCTACTCCCTCATCTGCCACCTCGAACGAAAGTGGGGCGTATGGTTCCCGATGGGTGGCACCGGTTCCCTGGTCAAGGGCCTCGTGGGTCTCATCGAGGGACAGGGAAACACCGTCGTCACCGGACAGACTGTCGAGGAGATTCGCGTGGAAGACGGTAAGGCGGTGGGCGTGACGATGGAGGACGGCCGCGAGATCGATGCGGACCTCGTCGTTTCCAATGCTGACTCCGCGTGGACCTACAAGAAGCTGATCAACTCCACGCACCGCAAGCGATGGACGGACGAGAAGGTGGACAAGGCCCGGTTCTCGATGAGCCTGTTCGTCTGGTACTTCGGCACGGACAAGAAGTACGACGACGTCGCGCACCACACGATCATGCTCGGGCCCCGCTACAAGCCGCTGCTCACGGACATTTTCAAGAACAAGACCTTGTCTGAGGACTTCAGCCTGTATCTGCATCGTCCGACCGCGACCGATCCTTCCTTGGCCCCCGACGGATGTGACGGGTTCTACGTGCTGTCTCCGGTCCCGCACCTCGACGCGGACGTGGATTGGGAGGTGGAGACCGAGCGCTATCGCAAGAAGATCGAAGCGCATTTGGAGTCCACCATCATGCCGGGCCTGAGCGAGTCGATCGTCACGTCGCGCTGCCTCACTCCGCAGGGGTTCCGCGACGATCTGTTGTCGGTCAAGGGCGCTGCCTTCGGTATGGAGCCGGTCTTGCTGCAGAGCGCGTACTTCCGGCCCCACAACGTCTGCGAAGACATCGAGAATCTGTTCCTCGTCGGCGCGGGGACGCACCCGGGCGCCGGTGTTCCTGGCGTGCTTTCTTCGGCGAAGGTGCTCGAGCGTGTGCTCCCCGATCTTCCCTTGAGCCGTCCGGAGGCTCTTTCGACGCCCGCACAGGCAAAACTCACCCCCGGCAAGAAACACGATGCCGCCTGAGTCGACGGCCCTGGCGGTGTCGTCTGACGCCGCGTCGGACCTCGCCGTCTGCAAGGCTCTGCTCGCCAAGGGCAGCAAGAGCTTCTCTGCAGCCTCGTGGCTTCTGCCGCGACGGATGCGGGACGATGCAGCCACCTTCTATGCTTTTTGCAGGGTCGCCGATGATGCGGTCGACGACAGTGGGGACCCGGGGCGTGCCGTCGAGAGGCTCCACATTCGGCTCGATCGCATCTTCGGCAATCAGCCCGAGGCAGACCCCGTCGACCGGGCGTTGGCGCGGGTGGTGCATCGCCATGACATGCCCAAGGCCCCGTTCTCGGCGCTGCTGGAGGGGTTCGAATGGGATGCTCAGGAGCGGCGTTACCGGACGCTCTCGGATGTGTTGGCCTACGCGGCTCGTGTGGCGTCCGCGGTCGGGGTCGTCATGACCTATCTGATGGGCGTGCGAGATCGGGACACGTTGGCCAGGGCCTGCGAGCTGGGGGCCGCGATGCAGCTGACCAACATCTGCCGAGACGTCGGAGAAGATGCGCACCGCGGTCGTATCTATGTCCCCGAGGATTGGCTCGAAGAGGGCGGCCTCGATCCGCAGGCATGGTTGGGCGACCCGACGTTCGGGCCCGCAGTGGCAGGCGCCACCGAGAGGCTGCTCGACGAGGCCGCCCGGCTCTACGCGCGTTCGCGACCGGGCGTCGGGGCGCTGCCCTCGGACTGTCGGCCGGCGATTCGCGCGGCAGGCCTCATCTACGCCGACATCGGGCGTGTGGTTCGACAGCGCGAGTTCGACTCGGTCTCGGGCCGGGCACGGGTGGGGCTGCCGCGAAAACTGTGGCTGCTGACGCGATCGTGGTGGCAGAGCCAGGACCCCGAGCTTGGGCTGGATGCCGCGCCGTTGCCCGAGGTGGAGTTCTTGCTGCCGTGATCGAGGCGGTCCGCTGGCGGCCGTTCGCACGCTGGTTTCGACGCCACGCCACGCGAAGGATCCGCTCGAGCTTCGCCGCCGTGCATGTCCGCGGATTGAACACGTTGCGCGAGGCGGCCGCGGATTCGCCGGTTGTGGTCATCGCCAACCACAGCTCGTGGTGGGACTCTTTGCTGGCGTTGTGGCTCTCACAGAGCGAACTCCCGAACTCTGCCGCCTACGGAATGATGGACGCCTCGAACCTGAAGCGGTTCCGGTTCTTCCGCTGGATCGGTTGCTTTGGCGTCGACCTGTCGTCCCGCCGAGACGGAGCCCGTGCGGCGCGTTACTCCCTCGACCTGTTGAAGCTCCGTAATACGGTTCTGTGGATCTTTCCGCAGGGCGCGGAGCAGCCCGCCCATGTACCCCTGCGTTTCATGCCTGGCGCGGCCGGCATCGCGAGACGAGCCGAGAGCGTCCCGGTGATACCGGTTGCGTTCGCGTATGTGTTCGAGCGGGAGGAGCAGCCGCACGTCTACATCTCGGTGGGGGAGCCGATGTCTGTGCAGGGCGGGGCCAACCGGGAGTCACAGGAGGAGGCGGTCGAAGCGGAGCGTCACCGCATCAACCTCCAGGTCGAGTCACGGGACCAGGGATTCTCGACAATCTTCGAGCGAAAGCCGACCGCTGTGTCTCGCTGGGCGACCGCGTGTCTGGATCGCTTTGCCGGGTGGCTTGCGCCACAACAGGCCAGGCGTCGCATCGCGCTACCCTCCGAGCGACCCGTCGACAGCGCGCAGGCGCCCTCCGGGTCCGAGCCGTAGCGTTCGGTCGCGCCACGAGACCCTCGGCTTACCCAGCGCGCGAGCGAACGCCAGCAGAAGGACGACGTCGGCCAACAGCCATTCGTGTGTCACCGCTGCAACCCTGCGGCCGCGGGGGGCCGCGGCAGCCAGCGCGACCGCAATTCGTGTGAACAAGACGAGAGCACCAAGGCCCAGAGACCATAGCGGGGCGAGCACTGCCAGGAGCGCCAAGAGTCCGAGTAACATCGGAGCCGCGGCGAGCAACAGTGGGTAGCTCAGAAGCAGTGCCGGACGCTGCGCCCGAATGACCCACAGCCAGCGGGTGTAGCGAGCCAGTACCCCCCCCATCGAGCGTGCGCTCGCGATGGCACGAACCGGGCTGCGAAGCATTGTGGTGGTCCGGCCCTGTTCACGCAGGCGTCGTGCCAGCTCCATGTCTTCGCCGAGGTGTTCGCTCAGCCCATCAAAGCCACCGATCTCGCACAGGGCGTCGGACCGGACCGCGAACGTCTTGCCCACAAGTCCGCTCGGGTCGAGTTCCCCGAGCAGGTTGAACGCGTGGAGCGATGCTCCGAGCACGGCCGCGGAGGCTCGATCGCCCAGGCCTTGAAGCGCACCGACCTCGACCGGAGGCGCCCAGACTGCCGCGACGGCGTCGCTGTCCAGCGGCGCGAGCAGGCGCTCCAGGCCAAACCCGCTGAGGTCTACGTCCGCGTCTACGCAGACCACGATGTCGTGTTCCGCGTCGCGTGTGACCTCGGCGAGTTGTCCAACCTTTCGGTTGAGGGCTTTCGTGGGAGCGACGACCGCGTTCGCATCGTGGCCCTGCTCATGGAGCCACCGCGCCGCTCGACGGACGGGCCCCCACGCCGGGTCGTCGCGGCTCTCCACGCACAGACGGATCTCGAGCGGGCCGCCGTAGCGCAGCTCGGCGGTCGAGCGCAACGCGGGCTCGAGTGTGGCGTCGTCCCCGGTGCATGGGCGCACCAACAGCACCGAAGGAGCAGGGCCGCCCGCGGTCGGAACAGGGACCTTCGAGCGAGCCGCACGCGCGAGCGCGACGCCGCACGTGCCGGCGTAGGCGGCGACCCATGCCGTCATGCCTGCCGTGGCGAACTGAACGATGGGGGTCACGCCCTCCAACCTCGGCGGATGCGGAATGGCAGCAGGAACTGTACCCACGGCCTGACGAACTGGGTCATCGAGAGGCTCTCGTGCATCGCCGTGCACTCCTGGCCGTCGAAGGACGTTTGCAGTAGCGAGCGGGTATAGAACGGGGTGTCCTCGAGCGTGCGGATGACGCTGCTTCGTCCGTGCGCGCGGGTGCTGCCGTCCATGCCCCAAAAACCGCGGGGCAGGGGGGTCTGCACATCTGCGTTCAGGGGCTCCACACCGCCGGGGCTCAGCCGCAGACCGAGCGGTGTGCCGGCGCCACTACGCTCCTGAACGTCGTAGAGAATGCAGACGTCGTCTCCGACGTCGGCTCGCGACCAGTTCCAGGACGCGAAGGTCTCCTCCAGGGGCACCTGACCGAAGTTGCAATCGTGGTAAGCGCTCCCGCGAAAGCGAACCGAAGGCATGTCGAGTTCGACCTCTGCTGATGCGCGGGCGCCGATTGGCCACCAGTGGTGCTCGCCCGCTCGATCGAGGCGAAAGGGGCTCGGTGCGCCGTACTCGATGTCGACGCGGACGCGTCCCCGCAGCGGCCGTCCCCACGGGGCGGTGCGCTCGTCGAGGTGCACCACCAGCGAGTCGCCGTCGCGTTCGATGCGGGACCCTGACAACGCGAACGTGTCGGCGGTGCGCTGAACGGACTCCGGACGAGCCTCTGTCAACGCCCAGGTGCTGCCGCGTCTTCGATAGAGCACTGCATTGACGGCACACACCGACTCCGCGGCGGGGTGGGCGTGGTTTTGCCGCGCCTTGTAGTACGTGGGAGAGAAGACAGAGCCGACGAAGAAGATCAGCGTCAGCGCGAATTCGCCGTCCTCACTGACGGCATCGACGTACCACCACGCATACCCGTTTGCAGGGACGGTCGCGTCAAACCCAAGTGGTCGAAGACCTGATCCGCTGCGATGCGTCCTCCGAGCGTCACCATCGGGACGCCCGCTCCGGGGTGGGCATCCCCACCGACCAAGTAGAGCCCCGGGATCTTCGTGCTGGCGCCCGGTCGGGCGAAGGCTGCGGCCGCGCCGTGGGTCGCGGGTCCGTACAAGGCGCCCCCCGTCTGCGGGAACATCGAGGCGAACTGCGACGGCGTGGTCACGATGCTGTCCCCCATCGTCAGCTCCAGGCCGCAGCGCGACAGCAGCTGCATCATGTTGGTCTTGCATGTCTCGATCTCCTCGTCGAAGTCGCGTTGGTCGCCGCGTGCGGGTGCGTTGACCAGGCAAAGCAGTCGCTCCTGGGCCCGCGCTTCGTGAAGACTTCCGCGATCCTGAGCGCAGATGTAGGTGGTGGGCCGTTGTGGAATGCGACCCTTCCGAAAGATCGCGTCAAACTCCGCCTGGTAGTCGTCACTGAAGAATACGTTGTGCCACTGCAGCTCGAAGCCCTCGGCCCTGCCGACGCCGCAGAATGTGACCGCAGACAGCGACCGCTCCGGTTGCTTGGCCGCGACCGCACGCCGCGTTCCACCTCCAAGTAGACCCGCGGAAAGGGCGGCTGGTGAGCCGTTGAACACCACGGTCTTGCACTTGAATCGCCGGCCGTCGGCGCACCGGACCCCGGTCACACCGCTGGAGTCCGTCTCGATCTCCGCCACCTCGGTGTTGCAATGAACCTCCCCACCGAGAGTCTCGATCGCCGATGCGGTCGCGCGGGCGAGCTCGATCATTCCGCCTTGGACACGCCAGACGCCGGCTTGCTCGACGGCGGCGATCAAGGACAGGGTTCCTGGGGCCGAGAACGGGTTGGACCCGTAGTACGTCGCGTAGCGGGCGAAGAGCTGACGCAGTCGCGGGTCGTTGAAGTAGCTGCCCAGGGTCCGCCACAGCGATCGATGCCAATCGATCTTCATCAGTTGCCACAGCCCGCGCGGGCCGGTGTTGGTCAGCCCCGCCATGATGCCGGGCGTGTCGGCTTCGATGAACGGCGCGCGAACCGTCTCGTAGATCGACTTCGCATTCTTGTGGAAGGCACGGAACGCATCGGCCTCGCCTGGGCCCGCAAAATCCGCGATGGCTTCGGCGGAGCGCTCGGGGGCGGAGAAGAGGTCGAGGGTGGAGCCGTCCATCCACGCGTGCCGGGCCAAGACCTCCAGGGGCTGGGTCACAACCGCCCCGGCGAAGTCCAGGCCCGCTTCGGCCCACAGGGCTTCAAACACCGGGCGCATCGTGAGGACCGTGGGCCCAGCGTCGATCTCCTGGTTGGCTGAGCGAACGACCCGCATCTTGCCGCCAGCCTCCGACCCGCGTTCGAGGACGGCGACCCGACCCCCGGCTCCGGCGATGCGCAGGGCGGCGGAGAGACCGCCCATCCCCCCACCCACGACGACCGTGTCTAAGGTTTCGGATCCGTTGTTTTCGACGCTAGCCATCTCTAGTGGCCCAAGCGTAGGGCATGATGAACTTTGCGTCCATAGTTTGCGAAAGGATTGACAAACCTGTGATGTTCGCCAGACTCCTGTTCATGGCTCGCGACGTTGAGGCCGAATCATCCCTAGAGCGCGCATTTTCTTGGATCACCGGGCCGACAACGCCTCCGCGGCTCGAGGCCGCGATGCGGCACGCCGTGTTCGGTGCAGGAGGACGTGTCCGCCCCCGTCTCGCGCTCGCCGTCGCCAGTGCGTGCGGGCGCGGAAACGCTGAAGTCGCCGCCGCTGCGGCCGCATCCATCGAGTTTCTACACTGCGCGTCGCTGGTCCACGACGATCTGCCCTGCTTCGACGACGCGGACCTGCGTCGCGGCCGCCCCACCGTGCATGTCGAACATGGGGAGGCGCTCGCGGTGCTTGTCGGCGACGCCCTCATCGCCGGTGCGTTTGAGGTCATCGGACGCGGCTGCGACCGCCATCCCGCCCTTCTGGGGCCGTTATTGGCGACCGTTGCACGCTCGGTCGGGGCTGTGCGCGGCATCGTTGCGGGCCAGGCCTGGGAGTCCGAGCCAACCCCAAACCTGCGCCTGTACCACCGCGCCAAGACCGGTGCGCTGTTCGAGGCAGCGGTTTGCGTCGGTGCGATCGCGGGCGGCGGAGATCCGGGTGCATGGCTCCCGGTCGGTTCGAGGTTGGGTGAGGCCTATCAGGTTGCCGACGACATCCTCGATCTCGTCGGCTCGGCATCCGCTCTCGGCAAGCCTGTGGGTCAAGATGCCCGGAATGGGCGACCGTCGGCCGTGCAAGAGCTCGGCTACGTGCGCGCATTCGGTCGACTTCAGACGCTCTGCGACTCGATGTTCACGTGTGTCCCTGCGGTGGAGGGGCGTGAAGAGTTCGTCGCTTGGGCGATGAACCTCTGCAAGAAGCTGTTTCCTCCCGCGGAACAACGCGGTGTCGAAGGCTCCACCGAGGCGTTTCTGAGCGCCTGAGGGGGGTTTGGGCCTGGTCGCGGGGTTGTGTTCAAGCTTTCGATGACTGTTTGCAAACCTTGAACAGGATGCTACACCTTCAACAGGAGTTCGACATGCACGTAGCGACCCAAACCACCCCGCGAGCCTCTGCACACCGACTGGTTCCCGCGGACCGGGCATCCGATGAGGGGGCCCTCGACGTCTACTTCCGGGAGCTCGAGCGCGAGACCCTGATGAAGCCCGACGAGGAGCTTCGTTCTGCGCAACGTATTTTGAACCTCCGACAGCGGTACTGGGCGGAAATGCTGACGTACGTGCCACTGCATGGCGGCATCCTCGAGCTCATCGTTTCAGCGATGCCCGCAGACAAGCAGAAGAAGGTCGACCTGCGGGCAGCGGAGCGGGACGTGTTTGGAAAGCGGGGTCTGGCCGTGGACTCTCCGGCGCTCGTCGCCTTGGCGGAACAGCTCGCAGATGCCGACCCGTCCTGCGACGTTGCGGACCAGCTCAACGCGGAAGTCCAAGCGTTGATGGGTGGTCGGAACGACGGAGGGCACCTCAAGCTCCGGGCTGCCCAGCGCAAGTCGGAACGGTTCGAGGACTACGCCCGGCTCATTGAGCGAACGAGGATGCACCTGCAAGCCGCGCGTTCCGAGTTCGCTCGAGCCAACCTGCGACTCGTGGTCTCCATGGCGCATCGCTACCTCCGCAGCGGTCGCATGAGCCTCGACGACCTCATTCAAGAGGGCAACGTCGGCCTGCTGACTGCGGTGGACCGGTTTGACCCGCGACGCGGGTTCCGCTTCTCGACCTACGGAAGCTGGTGGATTCGCCACGCGATCAGCCGAGCGCTTTCCGACCGCGGTCGGGCCGTTCGCCTGCCCGTCCATATCATCGAGCTACAGGCGAAACTGGGGAAGATCCGTCGTGACTTCGAGCAGGCGCACGGGAGGGAGCCCGATGCACAGGAGTTGGCGACGCTCGCCGAGGTACCCCGCGAAAAGGTCGAGCGCCTCGGGCGGGTGCTCTTGGAGCGGCAGGCGCCACGGGAGGATGCGGGCGAGGGCGCGCGGCCGCGCGGCATCGATGCGCTTTCGGACGAAGAACCGGCAGTCGACACCCGTCTGGAGTCGTTTGAACTCGACGGCGCCCTCCAAGAGGCGCTGGATACCCTGCGCCCCATGGAGTCCGAGATCCTTCGCCTGCGTTTTGGCCTCGACGGCAACGAGGGCCACACGCTCCGGGAGATCGGTGAGGTGTACTCGCTGTCCCGCGAGCGGATCCGACAGATTCAGCAGCGCGCGCTCGGCAAGCTCCGAGATGCACTCGTCGACGACGGCCATAGCGCAGCGCCAGCGGAGTTTGCCGCGGCCCTTTGCGCCTCCTGAGCTGTCTCATCTGTCCGCTCGCGTTCGGGACATCGAATCATGCGCGCCGAATACTTGCTCTTCGACCTCTTGATCCTTGCTGGCCCCGTAGCGCTGAGCTTGATGCCGCGGCACGACTTCTTGGCGCGCGCTCGCAGCATCGTCATCGCAACCTTCACGGTGGCGGTGCCTTTTGTGCTCTGGGACTCTGCCGTGACCGGGTCGCACTGGTGGTTCGACGCCCGGTACACCGTTGGAATCGAGTTGTTTGGTCTCCCCGTCGAGGAGGTCCTCTTCTTCATCGCCGTCCCTTACGCTTGCGTGTTCAGCTGGGAGACGCTCATCGGAGGTGCCAAGGCTCGGGCGTCGCTTTCAGTTTGGATCTACGCGCTGCCCGTCCTGGCGTTGGCCGCTGGGCTCGCGATGCTCGTGGGCGGCGGTCCCGGGTACACCGCGCTGACCTTGGTCGCGCTGGGGCTGGTCGGCGGACTCGACCACATGCTGGGGACGGCGATGCTCAGAATGCCCCGGTATTGGGTGTTCGCGGGACTGGTCAGCGCCTTCACCGGCGTTTTCAACAGCTACCTGACCTGGCGTCCGGTCGTGCACTACGGCGAGTCGTACCAGCTCGGATTCCGGTTGGGGACGATCCCGATTGAGGACTTCGGCTACGGACTCGCGCTGTGTACCGCGACCGTCATCGTGTTTCAGTGGCATCAGGTTCGCCTCGCGCAGCCCTCTTGGGCAGGCCGCTTGATCGAGCGTGCATTCGGGGGCTATCGCCACACGCTGAAGCCCATCGAGCGGACGCGTCCCATCGCGCTGAACGAACCTCGGTCGGTCGCCGTGGTGGGCGGTGGCCTCGCGGGGTTGTCGGCGGCGAGCATGCTCGCCGAGCGCGGGTTCGAGGTCACCGTGCTGGAAAAGAACCCCTACCTCGGAGGCAAGGTCGCCGGGTGGCGGGAGCGTCTCGACGACGGATTTGACGCGTCGATCGAGCACGGATTCCATGCGTTCTTTCGCCACTACTACAATCTCGATGATTGGCTCGACCGCATCGGCGTCCGACGTTCGATGCGCCCGGTGGGCGAGTACACCATCGTGACCGAGGACCTTCGGCGGCTCTCGTTCGCGGACCAACGCGAGGCTCCTATCCTCAACCTCGTGAACCTGGCGCGTCGAGGGTTGTACGCGCTGGGTCCGGTCGCGCGGGGGCCTGCGGGGCGCGAGATGGAGGCGTTCCTCCGCTACGACGCGGAGAAGACGTTCGAGGTGTTCGACGACCTCCCGTTCTCCACCTTTGCCGAGCGAGCCGAGCTGCCGAAGAACCTTCGCACGGTGTTCAACGCGTTTTCACGCGCATTCTTCTCCGATGATGATCGGCTCTCCACCGCCGAGCTGATCAAGAGCTTTCACTTCTACTACCTCAGCCATGATCACGGCCTGGGATACGACTTCGTCGACGGAAACTACACGAGTGGGCTGGTCGACCCCATCGCGGCCCACTGCGAGGCGCACGGTGTCGAGTTTCGGACCGAGACTCCGGTCGAGCAGCTCGAGCGTGAGGGCGAGAGGTGGCAGGTCAACGGTGAGGTCTTCGACGCGGTGGTACTCGCAGCAGATGTCGGCGCGGCGGGGGCGATCCTCCGGGCGAGCGAGTCCGTCTGTGCCGATGCGTCGTCGTTGGTCTCTCGTTTTGACCACGTGCGCGCGGGGCAGCGGTATGCCGTCCTGCGGTTGTGGGTCAAGCACCCCGCTCCGGAGGACTTGCCCGTCTTTGTGTCGACCGAGCGTCGTGGTGCCATCGATGCGGCTGCGTTCATCGATCGTATCGACCCCGAGGCGGCCGCATGGTCCCGCGAACACGGCGGAAGCGTGGTTGAGCTGCACTGCTACTCGGTTCCGGATGACATGGCCGACGACGAGGTTCGAGACTCTCTGGTCGCGGGTATGCAGCACTTCTTCCCCTGCTACGCCGGGGCGAGCATTGAACACGAACACCTGCAGCTGCGCCGGGACTTCACCGCATTCCATGTGGGCATGGGGGCGCATCGCCCGGAGGTTGAGACGGAGCTTCCCGGTCTCTTGCTTGCCGGCGACTGGGTGAAGCTCCCGTGTCCGGCGATGCTCATGGAGGCTGCGCATACGTCGGGGCGACTGGCGGCCAACGCCATCGCGCGCGAGGCCGGACTTCAGGAGGCACCGGTGTATACGGTTCCGCTCCGAGGCCTGCTCACGAAGCTACCGGAGCGGCCCCAGGAGCGGTCGCACGCGGCGCCCGGACAGGCGGCGCAGTAGCAACCTACGGTGAGCACCCGCTGGAGAACTCCCGAGAACGACTGAAAGCTACGGTTCGACGCCAGCGAAGCGCCACGCCGCCGCAATCGCCGTCCGAGCGTCTGCATCGGTGCCGAGCTTCTCGACACCGAGCGTCCGCAAGGTGTCCTCGCCAGGCGAGATGCCCTCGTCGATCAGCGGCGCGAGCGGTTCGAGGAACCGCGACTCGCGGCGCCCTTTGGAATCGAGGACGTCGAACTTCTCGAGCGCCTCTTGCGACAGCTTGAACACACGCTTTGCGAGTTCGTGAACCCGCGCGGACTTCAAGCCTTCGTTCGCGGCCTCGTGCCAAAGCCCGACGCGCTCGTCGAACGAGAGCGCATCGATCGGCGCCATGGCTTCTTCGCCGGCCGCGTCGTCGTACAGCAGGCCTTTGAGCAGAGCTGGGAGCGCGCACAGGAAGCGGCTGCCGACCGCGTCTGCGGACCGGAACTCGAGGTGGGGTTTGAGCCGGACCTCGGGGAACACAGTGCTCAGGTGCAGCAGCCAGTCATCGTAGGTTGCGCGGGCATGGGTGCCGTCGGGGCAGGCCGCGCCATGCTCGAGGAAGTGGCGGAACGGCTGATGGTGAGCGACGTACTCGCCCCCGCGCTTAAAGAAGAACATCGGGACGTCGAGGACCCAGTCGACGTAGCGCTCGAAGGAGAATGGGCGCTCGAAGAAGAACGGCCGGATCCCGCAGCGGTCGTTGTCGACGTCGGTCCAGACCCAGCTCCGCGAGGACACGCGTCCACTGGGCTGACCTTCGACCAGCGGCGAGTTGGCGAACATCGCCATCACGATCGGGGCGAGGGCAGAGGCTCGTCGGAGCCGCTCCCCGCACTGCGCTTCCGAGCTGTAGTCGAAGTTTGCCTGCACCGTGCAGGTGCGCGACATCATGTCGAGCGCCATGCTGCCCTTGGTGGGCAAGTAGTTGCGCATGACCTCGTAGCGCCCCTTGGGCATCCAGTTGATCTGCTCGCGGGTGGCGAACGGGTGATAGCCGATCGCAAGCCATGTCAGCCCCAGCGGGCGCGAGACGGCATCGAGTTCTTCATAGTGATCGGAGAACTCTTCGCACGTCTCGTGGACGTTGGTCAGCGGAGCCCCCGAGAGCTCGAACTGTCCGCCGGGCTCGAGCGTGATCGATGCGCCGTTGCGCCTGAGCTCGACAACTTCGCCATCGGTGCCGCGGTCGGGGCCGGGCGCCCACCCGTAGTCGCGGATTAAGCCCTCGAGCACACCCTTGACGTGGGGTGCGTAGCGTACGGGCATGTAGGCCCCCGCCTCTTCATCTCGGGCCAGACCGAAGCGTTCGAGCTCGGTGCCGATGAGGTGGGTGGAGGGATCGGATCGAACCGCCCCTTCAAAATAGGTGACGAGTTGGTCCCGGCGGAGTTCCGCGGCCTCTGGCTTGGGCTGGGTCACAGGCTGCAGTCCTCGTTGCGCGGCTCATACCACCGGCCTGCGTCGACCGTCGAGGGGCCGGCCACGGGGGGTTCTCGACGCACAACCCCCGGATCGGCGCGGACCTCGGTCGGGTTACGGGGCCTGCGGCCGAACGCGTCAGGATCGTCCGGGCCGCCCTTGCGCCGGCTCGCCCGGCGCTGCTACCGTCCGCTCCCGCTTCAGGGCGGAAAAAGACTCGCAGATGGCCAACACCAACTCCCGCGGCACCACCCCCTCGTCGACCGTCTGTGTGATCGGGCCGCAGACCGCGGTTCGTGGAGCGCTCAGCGGACAAGAAGACCTCGTCATCGAAGGCCGCGTCGAGGGCTCCGTGTCGTTGGCTGGCCATTTGGTCGTCGCCCAGTCCGGAGAGGTCGAGGCCGACCTCGAGATCGAGAGCATCGCCGTTCTCGGTCAGATCCGGGGCGACATCGTGGCCTCCCGCTCGATCACGATCGAGCGGGGTGCCCAAGTCTCCGGCAACGTACGCGCACCTCGGGTCATCATCCACGACGGCGCGCACTTCGATGGTGCGGTCGAGATGGAAGTCGATCTCCCCGACGAACTCCGCAAGGCTGCGCGATAGCCCTCCTCCGATTCCCCTTCTCTCTGCAGTTCGCACGACCAAGAAAGCACGCGGTTTCATGGCTAATACCGTCATAGGAAGCACCATCGTCATCGACGGCGAAATCACTGGCGACGAGGATCTCGTCGTCCAAGGCACCGTCAAAGGACGCGTCGCCTTGCGGCAGAACATCTTCGTCGAGGAGAGCGGGGTTCTCGAGGCTAACGTCGAGACCGCCACCATCACCATCCTCGGGACGGTGACCGGAGACGTCGTCGCCAGCGAGCGCGCCGAGCTCAAGAGCAACTGTCGCGTGGTCGGAGATATCCACGCGCCGCGCATCCTGATCGCCGACGGAGCCTCGTTCAAGGGCAACGTCGACATGGATGGCTAAGCGATGGCTCGTCAGTCTCAAAGCACCGCCGCCGAGGCGGCTACGTTGATAGGCCCGGGCATCTTTGTTCGCGGCCGCGTCAGCGGTGAAGAAGATCTCCACATCGAGGGCCGGCTCGAGGGCAGCGTTGTTCTCACGGAGACCGTCTTCGTGGCCCCCGGCGGCATCGTGGTCGCCACGGTTCAGGCCCGTGACATCGTCGTCAGCGGCGTGGTCGTAGGCAACGTCACGGCCGAGGACTCGGTCACGCTCAACGCGGGAGCCAAGCTGGTGGGCGACATCACTGCGCCGCGCGTGATCGTGGCCGATGGCGCGACATTCGCTGGCAACGTGGCCATGGGCGGAGAGCCGCCGCCGCCTCGCAAAGAGCGCCGCCAGGCCGCGCGCCGGCCTGCTCCGGCCAAGGCCCAGTCGAAACCCGCGTCGAAGGGCCCGGCCAAAGCGGCCTCCAAGGCTTCCCCGGTCAAGACGCCGCCCAAGAAGGCTGCCAATGCCAAGAAGGCCGCGCCGAAAACTGCCGCCAAGAAGGCCGCCAAGGCTCCTTCGCGGGTCGCTGCGATCCCGACGCCTCGGGCGTCCGGTGCTCGCCGCGACGACGACGATACGATCGTCGTGAAGCACGCCGAGCTCGAGAACTCCAAGCGAGCCTCGGCTCGGAAAACCACCAAGAAGACCACCAAGAAGGCGACCCCTCGCGCCCGTGTGCCCAAGCCGGGCAAGCGACGCGTCGGCCGCCGCTAGACCGAGCCGGCCGGTTCGGTCTGCCCCTGAGCACGCGTCGTGTCCGTGCTCCGTCCGGACAACAGGATGGAGAACGGCGGGCGCGTGTTCGTACTTGGCGCAAGTTGCGCCCGAGCGTAGGATGTCGCCTCGACCCGGCGGCGAACCCCCTACCGCTGCCCCACCGACGAGGAGGAAGTCCCATGCGCAAGATCATCGTGTCCACGCTCTTCTCCGCACTTGTTCTGACGAGTGCTTGCAAAAAGTCCGATCCCAACAAGTTCGAGACCCACGTCGAGCTCATCAAGAACGCCGAGACTCGGTCCCAGGGCTTCAGCGGTCTTGAGACGCTGACCGCCACGGTCCTGGACGCTCAGGGCAACGAGGACCTGATCGAGGACTTCGCTGTGAAGGTCATCCCCGCGTTCGAGGAGATCTACGGGGATGCAGAAGAGCAGCAAGAGAAGATGCTCGACCTGCTCCGGAAAGTCGGTCGTCCCGAAGGCGCTCCGGTGTGGAACATGGCGCTCGAGCTCGACGGCAGTGCCGGCGCGCGGACGAAGGTGATGACGGCGTTGGACGGGATCAAGAAGGCGAAGGCCGACGGTTCGGTCGAGAAGATCGTCGAGCTGTTCGAAGAGATCATCGCGACGCCCTCGCTCGACGATTCGAAGACCGACGCGGGCAAGGTCCGCTTGATGATGGCGGAGACCCTCGGCTCCCTCGGCGACAAGCGAGCGGTCCCGGTGCTCATCAAGGCCATGGAGCAGACGACGGAACAGCAGCCCGTCGCGGTCCACCGTGCGGCCGCAAAGGCCCTGGGACGCATCGGTGACCCCTCTGCCGTCGACGCGCTGCTCACCGTGACGTTCCGAGTCGCGGATGCTCCGACGAGCACCAACATCGGGATCCGCTCGAAGCAGGCCCTCGCCGCAATCGGTGAGCCGGCGGTGCCGAAGGTGCTGGAGATGCTCCGTGGCGACCATGTTGCGGTTCAGGAACTCGCCGCCAAGAACGGCGTGCCGCAGCCCGTGATCCAACAGACTGCGGCCGGCATCCTCGGCGCGATGGGTGCGGTCTCGGCGGTTGATGATCTCGTCGGCTTCATGCCGACCGAAGATTGTCAGCCGGCCGATGACAAGAAGAAGGAAGAGCCCGATGCAGAGGCTGCCAGCGCCGCCGGATTGCGGGCGGTGATCGCCAACGCGCTCGGGTTCATCGGCGACGAGAAGGCCTCCGATGCGTTGTGCGGATGCGTCGTCGCGACAGACAACCCTGGCGACCTGTTCCCGATCATGGAGTCGCTCGGTCGCATCGGCGGCGAGAAGGCCGTCAGCTGCCTCAACGAGGTCATCAAGTCCGGCGAGTACGACACCGAGATCGTCCTCGCGGACGCCAAGTACACGCCGCGCTGGGACGCGGGGCGCTTCGCCATCCTCGCTGCGGCGCCAGAGCAGATCGCGTCGATCAAGGACGCGATGGCGACGAACAAGGACGCGACCGTCAAGGCGGAGCTCGCCAAGTGGGACGACGGGATCGCCTTGGTCGAGTCCTGCAAGGCCGATGCGGCTTGTTACGAGAAGACTCTCGGAGACGCGGATGCGGATTGGTTCGCCCGGGAAAAGGCCGCGTTCGAAGTGGCCCGCCTCAAGAAGGGCGATCTCGCCGCGGCCGAGGCGATCTCCAAGGCGTTCAAGGTGCGCAACCCCGACGCGCGGGTCAGCATGGCGTGGCTCCCGATGCGGATGCTCGACCGAGGCACCGAGTGCGGGCCTTGCGTAGACGCGCTCCAGGGGGTGCTCGACGCCGAGAAGGGCACCATGGATGCCAAGCTGCAGCTGTCGGTTCTGCGGGCCCGTGAAACGATCGCCGGGCTGCGTCCCGCTGGAGTCGAGCCCGAAGAATAGGGTCCTAGCGGGTTGCGCAACCGGCTCTCGCGACATGCCCGAGCCGGTTGTGGGTGCCCGTGAACGGGGTCTGAGACCATATCAGCGCGAACGTGTACATCCCGTATTGACAGCTCGGAGTCTCGGGGATATACACCGCGCCCACCTGGCAACCTCGCCAGGCCAAGGAGTCCCGAGAAGAACACAGCGGCAAACTTTGCTGGTCTTTTTGCTGGTGTAGCTCAACGGTAGAGCACCTGATTTGTAATCAGGGGGTTGCGGGTTCAAATCCCATCTCCAGCTCTACGAGACCCACCAGCAAGCCGGTTCTTCGACGAACCCCACGGATGGATGCCCGAGTGGCTAAAGGGAGCGGACTGTAAATCCGCCGCGTTAACGCTACGTAGGTTCGAATCCTACTCCATCCACTCTTTCGACTTTGACTTGAACTTGAACACATAGCCTCCTCGAGAGGCTCCGCGGGAGTAGCTCAGTTGGTAGAGCGTCAGCCTTCCAAGCTGAATGTCGCGAGTTCGACCCTCGTCTCCCGCTCTCTTTTCTGCCTTCGTAGCTCAGTCGGTAGAGCGCATCCTTGGTAAGGATGAGGTCTCCGGTTCGAATCCGGTCGAAGGCTC
>JBOEGF010000026.1:0-84599 GCA_050633305.1 Nannocystales bacterium | reverse complement strand
CCCGGGCGACTCACTCACCGGGTTGCTCGAGAGCGCTTCGGTGTGGGCCTTGTCGGCCCCTGCGGTGTGTCGCCGTTGGGAGTCGGGTGTTTACTCAAGACCGCCTCTGGGGTCAACACAAAAGCGAAAGTATTTTTCGGCCGCGATCCGCGGGGTCGGGGAGATGGGGAAAACCGCATGATTTCAAGCGGTTGAATTCCCCGTTGATCGCGCTAGTCGGAGATATCCAGACGCTTCGCGGCGATGCGCGTTTGGTCGTTTTCGATCGAGAGACTCTCGCCCTCCAGTTTGATGCGATCGGAGGTGACCGTGGACTCCCCGCGTATCTTGATCTCGAGGGAGCCCCCGCTGATCTCGATGCCCTTGGAGCTCAAACTGATCTCGGTGTCGCCGCACCGCAGGACGATGCCGTCCGGAGCGTCGACGACAACCTTGCCGTTCTCGAGCTTGGTGCTGCACCCCGAGCTGCTCTGAAGCTCGATCGCTGCGCTATCCAGCGAAACCTTCCGCGGTGACGCCTCGACGCTGCTCGGCCCCGAGAGGAGCGCTGCAGAGTCGGGCGCGAACAGCTCTGTGCGCTGCTTGAGTACGAGGCCCGATTCGCCCGTTGCGGCCCCCATGCCGCCACCCACAGAGGGCTTGGAACTGAACGAAATGCTCGGGGAGTCCACCCGGAAGGACCCGGCGGTGCACGTCATGGCGCCCGTCGTGTCCATCATGAGCGCACTCTTCGCAGTGATTCCGCCCGCCTTACCGAGGTCGAGCGTGCCGTTGCCTCCGACCTTGAGGTTGTAGTTCGCCCCAATCTCGACGTCGCTCTTTACGCCGACCTTCTGCTCGTAGTTCGCTCCGACCTCTTCCTTGAGGTCCGTCTCGACCTTTCGTGTCGCCTCGCCCTTGACCCAGAAGTCGGCGTTGCGCGTGACGTCCACGCGGTAGTCGCGAGGGGCGCCCAAGTAGAGGAGCTCCGAGCCCTCCGCCACGTTCATCGCGAACATGGTGCGGGCGTTGGACGAGGGCCGGCTGCCTGCGATGCTGCTGTGACTCCAGCCGAGCCAGCTCGCGCTGGACGGCAGCTGGGTTCCCGCGCCGGACTTGGCCTCGGACGACATGTGTCCAGGCGTATCGGCGGGACCGATGTGCAGTGGGCTCTGCTTGGCGTCGTACTGGCACCCGATGATCACCGGGTTTTCGCGGCTGCCCTCGAGGAACGCGACGATGACGACGTCACCTTTGCGAGGGATCCACTGGGTTCCGCCGTAGGCGCCCGCCATCGGTTGCATCACGGGCGCACGGGTCTGCGGCTCGTCCTTCCCCTCCGTGTCCCAGACGTACTTGATCTTGCACCACAGCCTCCCATCGACGTCGACGGCGGCGCCGCTGCTGGCAACCCGGGCCAAGGACAGCCCGTTGTACTGGGTGGGGGGACGCTCGGCCGGGGCGCGGACTTGAACGGCCTCGCCTGTGGACGACCGGGTCGGCGCGACCTTCGTGTCTGCGCTGAAGGTGCCGTCCTTCGACGAGAACTTCACGGACGTGACGACCGCGTCCACATCCGTCCCCCCTTGGTCCAACGGCATCACCCGCCCAGCGAGGCCGCCAAGGATGCTGGTATCGAACTCGAACGAGTTCTGGGCCGTCGCGGCCCGCTCGGCGTGGCGCTCAGCGCTCGCCTTGTAGGGGCTGTCGGGGCTGCCGTCTTCCCCGTGACGCACCGCGGTCCACCGCAACTCCTTGGCGCCCGCGGGGAGGGTCGAATCTCCTTGCCCGAGCTGCCCGATGTTGAGGTTGGGGCTCTGGACCGGGTCGAATCCGCCGAACTCCGTGCTGCTTGGGCCCGATTGGGCCGAATGGCGCACGTTGTGGACGAAGTCGGCGCCTTCCGAGTCCGTCAGCGAGATCCGGTCTTCGTACGGCAGCTTGGGCGTCTTGAAGCCGCTGTTGTCGTCCGCCAACACGAGGACCTCCTTGGCCCCCGCATCGTGGTCGAAGAAGCTGTTGATGCCGGACTCGTAGAGCAGGCGCTGCACAAAGGCGAGCGCGGACTCCCCTGGAGAGCGGGTGATCAGCGGGATCGTGGGTCCCGGCTTGGCCTTGTTCTGAACCGTGCGACCGTAGACCGCCAGCTCAGCCTCGAGGACCTGCTGCAGCACGAACGAGTGCGTGCGGTTGTGCCACGCTTGCGGCTTGTCCTTGTGGTGCTCGAGAAGAGCGAACGCGGGGACAACCTCGAGCGTGAACGCCTTTCGGCTCCGGGAGTCGTCGGTCTCGTCCTTGCGAACATCCGCGTGGAACGCGTTGGCGACCATGCCGCGGATCTCGAGCGCGCTGCTCTCGTGCCGCTTGCGCTCGATTCTCAGATGGATCTCGCGATGGCGCAGCCCACGGTTGATCGATGCCCCGTCGGCATCACGGCCAACCTCGAGCACGCAGAAAACGGAGAGCTTGAACGGCGAGTTGAGCTCTTCCTCGTAGGATATCTCCCCGACCTCCCGCACCTCGTAGCCGGCGACAGTCAGGGTGGTACCCACAGCGGAAAACAGTTCGGACATCGTCTACCTCGTATTGGAACGCGCCCCACCCCCTCTAGGGTGAAGCGTCGTGAACTCGGTCCGCCGCTCGACTGGATGGTCTACGGCGGCAGAATGGAAAGAAGGGAAGCGGGGTCGAGGGCCGACAGCTCGTCCATGAGGTGCTCGTCCTCGGGACCAAGGCCGAAGGCGTCGCGCTTCGAGGCTAAGAACCCCCGAATGCAGGCGGCAAAGATCGGTGGGTCCCACTCTTTGACCGTCATCTGACGCAAGTGGTTGTGGAGCCCGCGAAACACGATGTGTGCGTTGTTGGCGGCGTTGGCTGCACCAAACGCTTCAGCCAAGGTGACGCTACGCGAGAAGCGAACGCGCCCCTCAGGGTGGGAGATCCACGCGGACGCCTCGGCAAGCGCGTCTTGCAGGCGCCCTTCATCGAACAGCGTCCGGACCTCGGCGGGCAGGACTTCATTGGAGTCGCTGCGGGTCTCTTGGGTCTCGAAGACCGACTCTTGGATCCACAGGCGCGTTGCCTCGGAGGCGAGCGGCTGCCCAGCGGCGTCGGTGGCCTCGACGAGTTCGGGCGCGCGGGCCAGCAGATCGCGGACCACACCGATGACCCCCACCGTGGCGGCGCGATCGAAGACGTGGGTGGCGGCTCGGGCGACGTAGAAGGTGAGGTCGAGCCAGAACGGGCTTCCCGAGAACGCGGTCTCGGCCCGTTCGAGCAGGTCCGGCCACGACTGGCTCTCAAACAGACCCACCATCTCCTCGGAGACGGCGTGATCGATGGTCGTATCGAGGACACCGTCCTCGAGCGTTGGCACGTTGTCCCAGAGCACCCAGCGATGGATACGAAGGCCGCGGGCCGTTCGATCGACCAAGCTGTCGTGCTCGAGCATGCGAACGGCAAGCTCTGCAAACTCGGGATCGAAACGCTCCAGGACCTCGGCCCGCTGCTCGTCATCGGAAAGCTTGACGCCGGCGCGCTCGATGACGAGCGTTTGCACGCGCCGCACCGAGCTAGGATCGAGCTCCAGCTTGGAGACCAGGTTGGCGGTGTTGTCGAGCGCCGCAACGAGCTCGCCCTTTTCATCGCCTGTGATGGTCAGCGACCCCGCCTCGAGCTGCAGGTCGAGGCGCTCGGCAAACCACGCGAAGATCGACTTCCGCGCCCGAGGCCGGCGCGGATGAAGCCCCTCGCCAAAGTCCTCGAGCAGTCGGTTGAGAAGCGAAATGCCGGCCGGCAGCGCCTCGGGGCCCTCCAGGTAGAGGTGCGAGACGAGCACGTAGACGGCGCAACGGAGATCCTTTCCGGACTCCGTCAGCAAGTGGGCGCTGTTCTTCGCAACAACGCCCCAATCCACAGGGACAAGGTCGACGCCACCGATCTTGGAGAGTTCGTTGCCAATGGCTTCGAACTCCTCGGTGTTTCGAGGGTCAACGCCTGCCGGCTCTTCACCAGCCAGAGGCGCGACGAGAGCGTCGACCGTGTCCAACAGGGGCATGACTACTCGTCAGCGGCCAGCGACTTGTCGAGCTTGCCCACGAGGGAAAGCGAGAAGTCGGCACCCATGTACTTGAAGTGAGGGACGATCTGCAGGCGAATCTTGTACCAACCTGCGTTGCCCGGCACGTCCTCGACCCAAACCCCGGACTCCTTGAACGGGAATTTCGACTTCATGAACGGCGTGGAGGCCGTGCTGCAGGTGTGCCCGGTGAGCCACCACTGCAGCCGAGACTGAAGGATCTCGCGGCTGACGTAGCTCCCGATCAGCTCCCGCTGCATCACCTTGAGGTAGTGCGCGACGCGGCTGATGAGGAACATGTAGGGCAGCTGGGTGCCCAACCGGTAGTTGAGCTCGCTGTCCTTGTCGTCCCGACCGTAGGTCTTCGCCTTCTGCACCGAGTTGGCCGAGAAGAACGCGGCGTTGTCGGAGCCTTTGCGGAACGTGAGGCCGATGATGCCCTCTTCGGACAACTCGTACTCGCGACGCTCGGAGAGCTGGACCTCGACGGGAAGCTTGGTCTGCAGCTTGCCCATCGCTTCGTACTGGTGAAGCGGAAGGTCCTCGACCTCACCACCGGACTGCGGCCCGATGATGTCGGCGCACCACGACGTGGACGCGAAGGCTTCGGCGCATCGCGCTGCCATGGCGAACGACGCGGGACCCCACAGGTAGTTGTCGTGCTTGTCGCGAACGTCCTCCACGAAGTTGAAGGCGCGCTCGGTGTTCTGCCCGGGCTCGTACGGCTGCCGAAGCATGAATCGGGGCATGCACAGGCCGATGTAGCGGGAATCGTCGTTCTCGCGGAACGAACGCCACTTGGCGTACTCGGGGCTTTCGAAGTGCGCCTTGAGGTCGCGCATCTTCGGAAGGCCTTCGAACGACTCGTCGCCGAACATCTCCGGCGGCGTGTTGGCCAGCAGCGGCACGTGAGCCATGGCGCTGACCGAGGCGAGGTCCGACATCAGACGGATGTCTTCGAACCCGTGCGTGAAGTCGAAGTCCGTGACGACCGCTCCGTAGGGAACACCGCCGAAGGTTCCGTACTCGCTGGTGTACAGCGAGCGGTAGTAGCCCGACTTGACGATCTCCGGAGAGTCCTCGAAGTCGTCCATCAGGTCCTGTTTCGTCGTGTTGACGACGTCGACCTGAACGTTTTGTCGGGCGTCGCTGTGATCGACGAGGTACTTGAGGCTGCGCCAGGTGGACTCCAGTTTCTGGAAGTCCTCGGTGTGCATGATCTCGTTGACCTGCGACTCGAGGCGCTTGTCGATCTCGGAGATCATCAGATCGACGGCAGCGCGATCGACCTTCTGGAACTTGTCCCCACTGGTGAGCAGCTCACCCAGGAAGGCCGAGACGCCGCGTTTCGCGACATCCACGGCATCGGCATCGGCCGACGGCAAGACGGCCTGATCGAGCAGCGACTCGAGGAGGCTTTCCTCTCCCTCGGCCGACTGCGTGGCGTTTTCTTTCTGCGTGTTTTCACTCATCGGAGATCAGCCTTTGTTTTCCAGCCCGAGCTCAGCCATGAGCTTGGCGCGCGCGCCATCGTCCTTGAGGACTTCTTCGATCTGCTTGCGGAAGTCGCGACGGTTGCCCAAGGGCGACTTCAGCGCGGACAGGGCTTCACGAAGCTCGAGCAGCTTCGCCAGCTCTGGCACCTGCTTGGCAACGCCGCCCGGCGTGAAGTCCTTGAGCGACGCGAACTTCAGGTTTGCCCCGAGTTCGCCCGCGTCGTCTCCATCTTCGAGCTTGTTGGGCACGCTGACCGCGAGCTTCACGTTGGTCTCGCGTAGGACATCGTTGAAGTTGTCCTTGTCGACCCGAATCGGCTCACGCTCCTCGAAGGGACGCTCATCGGCTTCCCCGGTGATGTCAGCGAGGACAAGCATCTTGAACGGGAGCTCGATCGTCTCGTTGGGCTTGGTCGCCGACCGGTACGTGATGTTGATGCGCTCTTTGGGGGCCTTCGATGGTTTCTTCGCCACGCTTGTACTCTCGGTCAGGCCCCTACTGGGGCCATAGGGTGAAGGGGGGTGCAGCCTTGCGCGCCGGTCGCACAAGTTGCCAAGATCTCATCATATTCGGTGCTGGCGCTCAAGCAGAGCCCACCGTTGCGCTTGCGCGCCATAGGATAGCGTTCAGCTGGCATGGGGCACCCTCTGCTCCCCAATCCGAGGGAGGTCGTGGACGGTGATCGTCACAGACTCGTCCCGGTCTCTTCGGGCCGTGATGCACGCATCTCTGGCGATACGGCGCTGGCCGAGGACAAAGGGAGGAAATGCCCGGGTACGGATGTGCAGCTCGAGCTTCATGGTGGCCGGCGCCGGGCATAGCGTGTCGACCAACGCCGCGACGCGAGAAAACACGTTGCCACCGGGGGAAAAGGTCTGGGCCTGGGCGGGGGCCAGCGGACCGATCACGACGCGAGCCTCGTGGGCCGGGTGCCGCACCCGGGTGCCGATGACGAACGTGTTTCCGGCCCCGTTGTTTCGTCGGCCCAGCTCGTTGCACTGCTCCGAGTCCAGCGGCACCCAACCGCCGGTGAATTCGCGAACGGTCAGACCTGCGCCTTCGAGATCCTTTCCGAGCAAGGAACGCAGGCTGTTCCGCAGACTCCGCGGCGTGGCAGGGCCCCCGGCGAACAGCGGCGAGATGTGCAGCAGCTGCAAGCGGTTGACCCCGGCATGCGCGCAGCTCTCGACATCGAAGCCTGCGAACTGCAGGGCCCGTCTCGCCATCGGATCGGAAGCATCGCTGAGCAGCTCCGCGGGAAAGTCGTATTGCGCGACCCCGCGATAGAACAACGCGGTGAGTCGGTTGTGGAACATGTCCAGGAACTCGCGCTGGAGTTCCGCCGCCGCCTCGTCCTGGACGAACTCCGAGACCATGTACAGAGGCAGAGGACTGTCGGTCCCCGTGAGTCCGAGGACACACGTAACGATCTCGTAGACCCACTGCGTGCGGTCGAGTCGGGTGCCCTTGTTGAACCGAGGGTGCGCCTTGATCGACGACACCTCGTTGGGCTGCGACATCATCGATTGCTCGTGGGAGAAGCGGATCGCCTCTCTCGCATACGGACCGCTGCCACCGATGCGAACGCCGGACTCGAGCAGTCGCTCGAGCAGACGCACCGCGGGAAAGAACCCGGCACGCGAACGCTTCGAGGCGCTCAACCGCTCGAGAAGCTCTATCGCAGCTGTTGAGTCGCGTTCCGTGGTTTCCACGTGTACCTCGCTCCCGAGGGAGCGACCTCGAGAGACATGATGTTGAAAGAGTTGAGCCCGACGCGACGAGCGAACAGGTCGTCGAGCATTTCGCCCAGCACTTGAGCCTCACCCACGAGCGCAAAGCTCTTCGCGTCGACGACGACGGTCGTCCGCGTCCCCGTGACCGGGGCTCCGGCGATCAAGCGCACACATGTCTGGACTCGTACGTCACGGATCGATTCAATCCAGCGCGTGTTGATCCGAGACAAGGATGGGTTGTTGCCCGCCGCGAAGTTGTAGACCCGCAGGACCGCCCGCAGCGACTCCGTGTCGAGCAGGCCCTTGCGGGACAACGACAGGTGCGCGCCAAGCTGCCAGAGCAGCTCGGAGTCGTCGTGCGGATACAGCGGGGGCGAGACGGGCTTGATGTTGGAAAACGGCACCGAAGACCCCGCACCGCGTACGGGGTCGCAGATCTTGCCAATG
This sequence comes from Nannocystales bacterium, assembly GCA_050633305.1. Classification (GTDB taxonomy): domain Bacteria; phylum Myxococcota_A; class Polyangia; order Nannocystales; family Nannocystaceae; genus CAJXVA01. Next base: position 76,865 of record JBOEGF010000026.1, on the reverse strand, counting down.
CCGAGCTCGCAGGCGAGGGCGCGGTTGCTGCACAGGCCGCGCATCGAGAGCACCTCGACCCCCAGCGGTGGCTGGCGGTCGAGCGTGGACACCAGCGAGATTAACCGGTGGGTCCCCGTCCCGTTCGGTGCGGCCTCTCGGCGCGTGACAAAGTAGCTCGACACGCTCGCTTCCCCGGCTCCGGCCGCCGCGAAGTCTTGAAACTCCACCCGGGTTTCGGGACCCAGCCCCACGACCTCGGTCAGCCCCCACACTTCGGAATGGTTGCCCTTGTGGCGCGAGACTTGGAGCAGCTGCCACGGGTTGTAGACGTCGATTCGGACCGGCTCGAGGTCGGACTCGAACAGGTTGATCACCGGGGCGCAGTGCAGGCGAATGTCGCCCTTGGTCACGGTCTTGGGGAGCTTGGGCGCACCGGAGAATCGACACCGAAGCTGGAACTCCCCGCGCGCGTCACCGCCCAGTGGGGGGAGGTCGACAAATGCGAACTTCGAAGGGCAGGAGAAGAACTCTGCAATGCGGGTGAACCCGTCGTGCTCGAGCGGCTGGTTGGGCATGAGGGAGACGTCGTCTCCGTGCCCGATCCCACGGATCTCAGATGCGGGGATTCGCGCCTTCGTCTCGCCATCGACCACGAGCGCCAGCTCCTCGCAGTGTCGAAGGAACCACGTCCGCAGACCGGTCCAAACCTGAGCATCGCCTTGGAAGAACAGCCGAACCGAGTGATTGCCAACCGCGGCGTCGCGTTGCTCTCCACCGCGAAACGACAACGTCAGCTCGTCGTCGCCTTCGACCGGCTTGCGGTGCTCGATGTTCTCGAGCGTGAGCGGGAGCAGGAGAACCGGAGCCGTCGTCTGGAACGAGACCGAAACCTCTGAGGCTCCGGTGCCGGAAACCTGGGTTCCACGCGGAACGAGTTCGGCAACCCGAAGACCTTGAACCTCGGGTCGATACTCGATGACCGACGTCGGCGGTACGTATCGAGATAGCGCGGGCACCAGCATCCCCGCATAGCTGGCCGCCAGTTCTGGGACCGCGTCGTCGATGCGCTCGCGAACGGCGGCCGACAAAAATGCGACACCTTCGAGAAGCCGCTCGACATCCGGGTCATCGCTGCGCTCGGCGAGGAGGCCCGCGGTTCTCGGGTGCTTTTGCGCCAGAGCGCGGCCTTGTTCTCGCAGGTACGCGAGCTCGGCCTCGTAGTATCGCGCTTTCACTCCCGCACTTCCCCGTTCACACAGACCTGCTGCCGAGGCACCGCCGCGGATTCTACCCGCTGGGAGCACCGCAGCCCAAAGGCTGACGAACGTGACTCGCAGGGCGCAGACAAAGGCGGCGTGCTGCTAAACCTTGGTGACGACTTGTTCGACCTCGGCCGCACCCGAGGCGGTCATGTCGGTCCGCGCCTTGAAACCCCTGCCGTCCTCGAGCGTGGCACTGATGAGCACGCTGAACCGGGCGGAGTTGCTGTGGGGCGCTTCTTCGACCTCGACATCCGTGAGCCGAGACTCGAACCTGTTGATCTGCTCAGCGATGGCGTCCAATACGGTCGCCTGGTCGGAATCCCAGTCCTGCAGGCACCGGTGGAGGGACAAGCCCAGCCCCGGGGCACTTGGGGAGATACCGTGGTCGCTGTTCAGGATCGCGCGAAGATTGTGGACGATGGAGTCTACGATATCGAGCTGCTGCTCCGGCCGCTGAGATGTCGACAACCGGAACAGCAAACCGCGACTCGCGGACGACCCACCCTCGGGCGGGTCACCTGCGGGATCCATCGGCATCAGCCGACTAGCCGATCTGCGGGAAGCTGGAGTTGAGCAGCTCGGGCGACGGTGCGTTGGACGCGATGCCGGGCGGAAGGAATGCGGAGTTGGACATGGACGACAGGCGGCCGGTGGGGCTGGTGATCGTCGTGTTGTTGTCCTTGCCGCAATCGATGTACTGAGGCTCGGCGGACACGTTGCCGGGCAGGATGCGCTGGCTGGCAGCTGCAAAGACGGCGAAGTGGAACGAACCGGGGTCTTTGATGACGGTCCAGTACAGGAGCGAGTGGAAGCAGGTGATGACGCCGTTCTCGTCGTTGCCCCAGCCGAGGATGCTGAGAATCGCCGCTTTGCCGACGTGGGCGGAAAGCTGGGTGACGAAGTTCGCGGCTTCGTCGTGCTCCTGAGGCATCAGGAACAAGTTGGCGGCTTTGTACGGCGAGCCCTGGATGTCGATCATCGAGGCCGAAAGCGTGTTGAGGCCGTCGGGCGCCATGATGACAAGACCGTCATGAGCGAAGTGCTCGTTGCGGTGGGGTCCCATCGTCGGAGTGTGTCCTCCGGTTGCGTTCCAGACCGCGGCACCAGAAAAATCCGAAGCGGGGGTCGTGTTGGCGAGATAGGTGTGGAGGCAGTAAGCGGTTACGTTCGTCGACATTTTGGTGTTCCTTCCTCTTTCCTCAGCGGGTGTGGGAAGACTCTCACCTGGGACAGGGTGAGTCCAGGGTCGCCCGATGACACCTGTTTCCACACTCTTGGTTACATGTTGTAACGAGGTACGCGGCTGGGTATTCAGCGGATCGGTTTTTTTTCGAGTGCGCCATGAGCGGTGGATCAAAAAAACGGCGATATGACCCTCTGGCGGACCTTCTGAGAGGGTTCGTCCGACGCCCGAAAATCCGGGTTTTCTCGATCGAAACCGGCACCACCGACCGCCAAGACGTCGCGCGCATCGTGAGCGGGTTCGAACACCACGCCGACAACCGCTCTCCTTTTTTTCCAGCGCGAATCGCCGACTCGTCATGCGCAAGATCCGCCTGGGTTGACGTCCTCCACGCGTTGCAAGAGCGACACTCGGAACTCCGTTCAGCAGGCGCCCCAGTGGGGTCCTTGCCCCCCTACAATGTGGGTGCTGAGGCCGCTGCGAACGTCTCCGTCTTGCTGGCCGGGATCTCTTCGGAAGTCCAGGAGCCGGCGGAAGGAATCTTGGTCGCACTCGATCTCAACGGAAGCGTGGATCCCGCGTTCACCGATCAACTCACCACCATGGTCCGGAGTCGAGAGCTCGATCGAGTCCGGTTTGTGGTGCTGGGTGAGCCTGGGGCAAAACTCGAGGCATGGACCGCCAGGATCGGCACAGACAAGGCGTGGTTCTACCGACTCGAGCCCGCGCCCGACGTGCGAGCCACGCAAACCGCGCAGGCTCTCGAAGCGGAAGAGCAGCACGGGCCCGGCGTCCGCGGCGCCTGGCCGTACGGTGTACGTCCGCCTCCTCGACCTCGACGGCGCGTCGGCACCCTCCGAGGAGGCCCGACGGTGCCGGCCCAGACACCGAGCGACACAAAGAGTCCTGCAGACCCCACCCCGACCGAAGCGGCCGCCGCGACAGAAACGACCGACTCCACCGATTTCGAGCATGAGCTGAGCCTGCTCGTCCGCCGTGCCGAGGCCGAGATGCAACAAGAGCGCGGCCCGGAAGCGCTGCGGTTGCAGACCCAGGCCCGCGAGTTGTGCAACGAACACGGACAACCGGTCCGGGCCCTCGACATGGAGATGATGCTCGGCGGCTACCTCATGCGTTTGGACCAGCCCCGCTTGGCCGCAGCAACCTTCGTGCGCGCCGACGAGTCCGCCTACGAACATCAGGCCTACGCCCTCGCTTCACGGGCACGGCTCAACGAAGGCGTCGCGCACGAGGCGGACGACAACCCGGTCGGCGCGATCCGTGCGTACCGCCGCGCCATCGAGACGGGAAAGGGCATCGGCGAGTCGCCACGGGTGGTCTTCGAGGCCTACCGACGGGCGGGCGAAGCCGCACTCAAGGAGGGGCTCGAGATCGACTGTATCGGCCTGTGGGCAGATGCCGTCGCCTACGGCCAGGGACTCGAACCCGACCAGCGCGGTTCGACCCTCAAGGAGCTGGCCAAACGCCTTTCCGAGATGCTGACCCGTCACCGACGTTACTCGCAGGCCCGCGAGATCGACCGGATCGCCGAGCAGTTCTGACCGCCGAGGCGCCCGCGTCGAGGTCTCACCCGAGCTTGCGCAACGGGAACGGACTGAGCCACCGCATCAACGTCGCGGCGTCCAGCCGCAACGGCGCCACCGAAGGGTCCGCGACATCGGGCGCCCAGTCGTCGGGATTCCACGGTAGCGAGCCTCGCATCGGCCTGGGCTTCGGATCCCAGACCTGACGGCGGAACGTCTTGCGAAGGACAGCCTCGGGGGTCAGCTCGAACAGGCGCGAGGGAAGTGGCTCCGGCGCGAGCCCGCACGCCGCCACGAGCTCGTCCGAGCCCGCTCGGGCGCTTCCGCCAACGCTGTGCGCGAACACCAGAGACTCGCCACGGACGACGGCGAGCGGCTCTCCGGAGGGCTGTGCGAGTACGTGAACGGCCTCCCCCTCGCGGACGAGGCGGCTCTCGTCCCAAATCAGGGGCTCGCCGTCAGCACTGCTCAGTGGCCGAAATAGGGCGTCTGTCGGCGTCCCCGCCGAAGCCGAGACCGGCGACTCATGCTCACCGGGGACCGTCGAGTATTCGGTTCGTGCGTCGCCATGGCGCGCAACACCTCGCGAGCCGTCCGGTGAAACCTCGAGGTCGATCTCAAACGCCACTTCGCCGACCAAGCCGATCCGCTCGACCGCCCCTGCCGACGACCACAGGTAGAAGATCGACGTGCCGCCGGGAAGGTCGAGCCCGTAGCGGTTTCCGCGGTAGTCGACGTCGGGGCTGGCCACGACGTCCTCACCAACGGTCTGCGACACCACCACGCCCACACCATTGCGCTTGAGCGTGCAGGCGTGGTCGGCGGTCGAGAACCCGCGAAGAAGCCCGCCCTCGTCGTAGGTATAGGTTCGGGTGCCCTCAGCGTCGGTGCAGGACAACAACCGCCCTGCCCCGTCCCACGACATGGTGACCCGTCGCTCGTCACTCACGACCGCCGTGAGCACCCCATCGCTGCGCTCCAACTCGGTGGGCTCGCCCCCATCGACGCTGTAACTCGACACCAGACCGGTTGCGTCGCGAACAAAGTCAACGCGAGGCCCGCCCTCGCAGCGAGCCTGCAAGCAACGGTCTTCGGTGTCGTACCGGTACGAGATGTCGACACCGTCACCATGACGCCGAAGCAGACGGCCGAACGAATCGCGAGCGTAGACCTCGAGCTCCTGGTCGCTCTGGCGCTGGGTGACGGAGCCTTCGGGATCACGACGCCACTGCGTCAGCGTTCCGCCGCGCATCGCCCCCACCAGCTGGCCCGCGCCGTCGTAATACCACCGGGCCTCGTCGCCTGACTCGGTCGAGGCGCCCGTGAGCCGGCCGGTCCCGTCGTACTCGAAGCTCATGTCGGGCTGCCAAGGAGCGCGCAGCTCGAGCAGCTCGTCGGCGACCCCCAGCGACACCTCGAGGACCCGTCCTAGCGGATCGATGATCTTGCTCAGACGGCCCTGGGCGTACTCCATGCGGAAGATGTGGTGCTCGGGGTCTTGGACCCGGCACAGCCGCCCGTCGAGGTCGTGGCCGAACTCCCAACGCCCGCCGCAGGCGTCGACCCCGGCCACAATTCGGCCGCCATGGTCGTATTCCATCTGCCACGTCGCGCCGCCGTGTTCGCGGTGTTTCACCACGTTGCCCGCATCGTCGTAGAGGTCGACGGAGCGGGTCGAATCGGGGTGACGAACCACCGTGAGGCGGAGCTGATCGTCGTACTCGTACTTGGTCTCCAGACCCAGCGGATCGGTCACCGAGGTGACCAGCCCGATCGGTGACAGACCGTAGGTCGTCCGTTCTCCGAGGCTGTCGGTGACCAGTGTGGCCCCGCCCTCGTAGGAGATCATGCGGTGGAGTCGCCCTTCGTCGCCCCAGGTCCGGACGCATCGGGATCCCGCACTGTGGCCGTCGTAGCCATAGTGGAAGGCGCCACCGCGGCGGTTCGTCTCGCGGACGAGAAGATGCGAGCCGTACTCGTACTCCCGCGCGTGCCCCTCGAGATCGCGGGCTTCGGTGAGATCCCCGGCCGCGGAGTAAGCGTACCGCATGACGCGATCGTTGACCGACTCGAGCTGCCCATCGCGGTTGTAGCGGAGCGAGAACACCGCCTGGCCATCCGTACGGACCGAGGTGAGGCGAGCCCGGTCGTCGTAGTGCAGCTCCACCAACGGTTGGCCGGTCCGCGCGATCGTGGACAGCATCGCCAGGCCGCGATCTTTGTCCTTCCCGGAGGTGCCGGGCATCGGCAGGAAGTAACGGGTGCAGGTGCCGTCGAACAGCTCCCACGCGTTGCGACCGTGACTGGTGAGCGTGAGGCGGCCGGTCGGGTCGTGGAGCACGTCGCCGGCGCGGGTGACCTGATCGAGGAGGTCGAACGTGTCGAACTCGATCTCCCGTCCGCCGTCGCGAAGCACCACTCGCCCAGGTTCGAGCCACAACGTCTGGTCGTAATTGTGGGCCCAACCCCAGCCCAGCACGCTCTCGCGGTCGCTTCGGTGGGAGTCGTAGCGTCGCTCGAACTGCAGACCGAAACGGGGAGAGTTGTCGTCGACCTGCCAGGTGACCACGGCCCCCGTCGCGACATCCACCGGGTCGCCCACGAGGTGCTGGTACTCGGGAGGAAGAATGTCCGCCAACCGGGCGGTCGAGATCCGCGACGCCATCACGTGCTCCGCGCTCGGCTCCGCGTAGTCGCCGCGCGGCGCGGCGCCGCCGGCGGATCCCGCACCCGCACCCGCACTGGACGTCGTCGACCCCTGCGCGTCCGCGCCCGAGGACGCCGAGACCGCCTTGCTACAGCGGACCGACTGCTGCGTGACCGCGGTCGAGGCCAGCGAGCCCATGGGCGTGGCCATGAACAACCCGAGTTCGACCAGAAGAGGCTTGCCGTTGAGCGTGATCCCGGAGCAGAACGCCAAAGGGCGGGCTTGCGGGAGTGGCGGGGTGGCCATCGATACGCATCCCGCATGCGCCACGGGAAGGCCATTGACCGTCATGACGCAACCACCCGCTGACGGGGGCGCGGATGCGGACTCCATCGCTGCGGTCTGCGGCGCGCCGCCACCCGCGGCCGGATCCATGAGCTGACCGACGTACGGCGTGACCGCATCGGACATGCCCGAGACCATGTCCCCTACCAAGAGGAGCCGCTTACCTGACATGTCCGCCCATGTGTCCTCTAGGCATACGCGTAGAAGGGGTCCGAGATTCTAAAACCGCCCCTGCAGGCTCAAACCGACGTAGCCGCGGCCCATGTTTGGCGCAAATGCCATGTAGCGCAGTCTGCGCCGGATGCCGATCCCGAGCATTGTGGCGCCGCCCGCGAGCAGCACGGCCGTGGTCACGGAACCCGCGATGATCAGGCCATTGGCCCGGGTCCGGTTTTCCCGGGCGAGCTTGTGTTCGGCCTCGAGCATGCTCATCTCGGCCTCGGTCGCGTCCTCGCCGTTTTCGCGGTCGAGCACCCTCCTGGCCTTTCGGCGGTTGATGCCACCGATGATGATCATCGAGCTCGCGCCGAGACCGGCGGTCATCGTGAGGGCGCCTGCAACGATCAGCCCCATTCCAGAGGGCCCAGGAGGCGGCAAGCGCTCGGGGCCCAGAGGCGGCAACACTGGCGGCGTCGGCTCGACTTCCACGGGCGGCGGTGGTCCGCACGCCGGCGCGCCCAACTCCGACTCCGCATCGTCCAGCATCTTCTGCAGCTCGTCGTTGGACTCGAGCGCTGCCTTGCTCGGGTTCATCGCCCCGCCGTAGACCTCCCGATACGTCTCCAGATACGTGTCGTAGTGGCCTTTGGCGACACAGAGGAGCTTGGCAGCGGTTCGGGTGGCCTCCTTGTCCCCCACGACTCGTTGCTGCTTGTAGGCCTCTCGGTAGACCTCAAGTGCGATCAGCAGCGAGTTGTCCCGCTCCTCCAGGTTCACCCGGTTTTCGGGGAGAACCTCGAGGATCCGCGCGTACGTCCGGGCCGCTTCCACGTAGTTCCCGTCCGCAAACATCTGCTGAGCCTCCGCGTTGAGGCGGGTGGCTTCATCGGCGGCCTCCCCCGGCATGTCGCTGGGCTGGTCCATGCGTTGGGCACCGGACTGGGCACGAGCGGTTGCGGGTGCGGCGACCGGCGCTGCGAGAATGATCCCCAGGAGCACCGAAACGATGCGGGGCAAAGACGACATGGGTGGCATGGTCCCCTCGCAGTCTCGCCGCGTCAATTCTAAGCTGACGCGGCCACGAGCCCCGATGCCGATCTTCAAGCGACTCTCCACCGCCCTCCTGCTCACGGCGCTCGCCACGTTGAGCGGATGCGTCTCTCGGGAGTACGTCACCCGAAACGTGCTCTATGAAATCGCGTCCAGCGACCCCGAGCTCAAGAAACTTCGCGTCTACCCCAACATCGGCTTCGTCGCCGTCTACAGCCGGGCCCTCGGTCAGGCGACCGATGTCAGCGGATCTGCGGGCACCGTCGAGGCAGGGTTCCGCGGGAAACGCATCGAGGTCGAGGTCAAGCGTAAGCTCCCCGGCGCCGTGATCAAGCGCGAGGAACTGGACGGTGAGCCCGTGCTTTGGGTGAGCTTCGACGAGCGTTGCGCCGAGGTCGAGTGCGCGTACGGATTCGTCCGCACCTCGGATGGACTGTTTCGCCTGTTCCGGGTTCCAACGCTGGCGGGGTACGGCGAGGCGACGGTCTACCGCAAGCGGGTCTCACCGCGGAAGACGATGGAGCGCACGAAGATCTACTCGCGGACCGATGCGACAGCTGTGTACTTCACGACGCGCGGGCATGCGGCGTCGGTCGGGTTGGAGGTGAAGAAGCGGGAGGACATCGATATTGAGGTGATCGCGGCGCCGCAGGAAGGCGTTCGACCGGGGCGGTGAGAGACTGGGAGGGGGACCCAGTCTGGAAGCTGTGTGTAGGGAGGAAGGGGGGGACCCAGTCTGGCGGAGGAGGGGGACCCAGTCTGGAGGAGGGGGACCCAGTCTGGAAGCTGTGTGTAGCGCTACCGGCGTGCCAAAGCCTCAGCGACACTCGGACGTATCGCGTCCCTCGAACACCCGGCTGCCCCTCGTCCCTCCGGGACGTAGACCCTGCACCTGACGGCCAGGGCCGGGGCGCCCCTGAGTTCGTCGAACCAACACGAACGGACGAGCCGAGGCTCGCCTTCTGCGGATTCAGGTTTTCCCCCTGACCTAGGCGGCCAGGAGCAGGTCCAGCGAGACCGGCTCGGTCAGCGCGTTGTGGCGCAGCCGCATCCGAACTGTACCCGCAGGGAACACGACATCACGCTCCCCCGCGTTCCAGCGCGCAAGCGCGAGTCGGTACTCCTCCAAGAACTGCAGCCGCAGCAGCTTCATGGCGCGCCGCTGTGCGAGGGTCTGCGTCGAAAACGTCGGCTGCCGACCGAATAGCTGCTCCCCCTTCGCCGGCACGGTCGACCAGTGGATGCTCCGCGCGGCCTTCATCCCGATGACCGGGTTCCCTTTCCGCTCGGCTCGAATCTTCACCTCACGCCTTTCCAAACCCTCACGAATCTTCGCGCGGAGTTCCTCGTTGGACAGCTCGGGCATGATTCTGGGCCGGTCGAGCATCAGAACCGCGGTCTCGGGCATCTTCGAGCGGTCCGCGTAGGCCGCCCGGCCGGAACGCTGAGAGCTCCGGCGATGCTTGTGCTGTTTCTTCTTCGACCAGATGCCGATGCGCGGCTTGGTCACGACATACTCCTTGCCGTACGGCATCCGGAGGGAGTTGAAGCCCTTCCAGTGGGCGGTTTTGTGGACGATTCCCGCAGCGACGGCGTTGGCCAGCGTGTAGATGCAGTGCTCAAGGACTTTCTCGTCGCCCAGGACGGTCTGGATGCCAGGGTCGCCGTCGAAGAATTTCCCGCTCGTGCCGCGAATCGCGTTCAGCTCACGGGCGACAACCGCGTTAAAATCCTTGAGGAAGTCGGTGACCTTCCCAAACCGGTCAAAGACGGCCATGTGGTAGTGCGTCGAGAGGAACTCAAACTCGTAGAACTCCATGCCCCACTCATCCCTGTACCTCGAGGACACTACCGCGAAGGCATACCGGATGACCTCGTTGACGCGTTTCTTGGGCACGAGCCGGTAGCTGCGGTGAACGGTGCGAACCGTGACGTACAGCGTGGTGTCAGGATACAGGTTTCGAGGGCTCGACATTGCACACCAGCCGTCGACCGCGGCCCGCATCTGTTGCACGAAACACCTCTCCCAGACTGGTTCCCCCCACCCACCCAGACTGGTTCCCCCCACCCAGCCCAGACTGGTTCCCCCCACCCAGCCCCAGCAGACTGGTCCAGGCCCCAGCAGACTGGTCCAGGCCCATAGAGGCACGTTAGCCGGACGGCCGGCAGGGTGTGCAAAGAGACTGGCGGACATGACCCCAGAAGGAGAATGCGTTGGGCCGTTCTCTGGGGGAGTGCTAGCTTCCGCGCAATGCGACCGCCCTCCCTTGCTGTCTACATCGTGATTCTATCGGCGTGTGGTAGTAGCGACTCAGGCAGTCGAGCCGCGAGCTCAAGCACCGAACCAAGCGGTCCTTCAATATCCTCATCGGGCAGCCCCGGTTCCGCAGATGCGACCGGGTTCTCCGAAGCTGAGACTTCGGCGGCGACAACAGCCGTACCAACGACAGGTGGCGTCGATGATGGCCCGGAACTCGGCGTTTGTGGTCGCCTGATCGATTGCGCGACCGCGCTTCAACAGCCACTATCCGGCATTGTTGGGTCCTACGGAGGAACAGGCTCTTGCTGGGACGAGTTCGATCCGTCGGTTTGTTGGTCAGATTGCCGAGCGGCGATCCGTGGACTGCACGAAACTTCGCCAGGAGCGGTAGAGTGTCTCGAATGCGCAGTCGACGCCGACTGTTCATTTTGGGACAACACGCGCGTCTGCACCTTGGACAACGAGTGCGCGGAGTCAGCGCCTTGTATTCCTTGGGAAGCGAAACTCCAGGATTGCTGCGAAGGTGTCGAGAGTTCGTTCCTCTGCTCGGCCTTCAACGCGAATCCAGATGGTCCCCCACCGGTCCTCTTGTGTCCCGCAAGCGACGATGGATGTGGCGATCTTGCGGTGCAAAGCATGACTTGCGCACTCGCGCTCAGCTGCAACGATTTCTTATATTGGCTGCACGAGTGTCATGGGGATTACGAGCTCTGCGGGAGCTACGGCGACAGCAACTTCATAGGTGACGACCCCCCAGATCCGTACAATGGAAACTGTCTCGAAGAAACTCGTGCATACCAGATGTGTGCGGACGGCTGAAGAAGGAGGGGTGGCAGACCTGTCGTAGCCTCCGTTTCAAACCGGAGAGTGGGGAGACGCGTCAGGAAGACGTGAAGCAGGTGCCGCGCCAGGCGTGCCCGGTCCGTCGCTTTCGCGGACCGAAGACGTTTATGGGGAACAAGGCGGTAGCTTCGCTGCACGCAGCGAACCGTGACGTACAGCGGTACAGCGTGGTGTCAGGCTAGAGGTTTCGCGGGCTCGACATTTGCAGACCAGCCGTCGACCGCGGCCCGTATCTGTTGCACGACACACTTCTCCGGGACTGGTTTAGCCCTCCAGCTCAGGCCCTCCCGTAGAACGGCGTCCCTACAGCGAAGTTCGGCGCAGCGTCAGGGTTCGGCGAATATCGCCGAGCCCTTCCTTCGTCTTGCGGAACTTCGCCTTCTGACGGATCACCTTCGCGACACACAGCCCCAGCGGGGTCTTGGAGTGCGGGGTCCGAGAGTAGGCTTCGGTCACGCGACCGTTGGCCGCGACGCTGAAGTCCACGGTCACCAGGGTCTTGTCGATGGCGCCATGCTTGGCGGAGCACTGGTTGAGCGCAGCCCGGATCCTGCCAAGCCCGCTGTCGACGTCGCCCTTGTCCAGCTGACGCTTCACGCCCTTGCGGACTCGCTTGACCTCGGGTTCGGGCTCCTCGTCTTCCTCGAAGGGCTCGAACCCGGTCGGGTCGGCGACGGGAGCCTCGACCTTGGTCAGCGGCAGAACTGGATCCTCATCGGGAGGCGAGAGCACCCACAACGCCAAGGCGACACCGCCGACCATCGCGAGCAAGGCGAAGCCGACGATCATCAACATGAAGTTGCGTCGACTTCGCTTTTCGGCTTCGAGATCGAAGCGGCGCTCCTGACGGGAATTGTCGGGCATACAGGCCAAAACGCTCAGACCACACTGGGCGGTCCACGTCAACTTTGGCTCCGTTTCGGCGCAATAAGCGCATGATGCACCGAAGGCCGGCGTGGTGTCGTGGCGGGGTCGCGAGAGGGGCTGCTAGCCTGGGGAGCCCGATGCAGGTGCTTCGAGTCACGCGGAAAGACGGCCATGCCTGGACCGTCCCGATCGAGCCGGACCGCATCAACATCGGCCGCGACCCGCACAACGAGCTGGTCCTCGAAGACGACGCGGTCTCGCGAGAACACGCGCTGATCGAGCGCGAGGGGCACGCGATCGTGGTCAAGGACCGCGGCACGCCCAACGGCACGTTCATCAACAACGAGTTTCTCGGCGAGCCACGCCAGCTTAACGAGGGCGACCGGGTCTACATCGGTCCGTTCCTGCTCGAGTTGGTGAGCCTGGCGGAGGAGGCACGCCGCAGCGTTCAGCCGATGGTCGGCCCCCATGGCCCGGTCCTTCGGCAGCGGTCGATGACGGCGGACGACCGCTACACAGATCGCCTGCGCGGATGGGCGCAACGTTGGGATACGGGCGGACGCTCTGGCTCCGAGCTGCTTCGCGGCCGCCTGCTCACCGAAGCCCGCGAGCACCTTCGAGGCGGGCCCGTCGATCCGATCGTCACAGCCTTCGTCAATGCGAGCACTCGCCGCGGCACGAGTCGACGCGTGGGCATCGGACTTGGAGTCTTCGCACTCACAGCGATCGTGGCGGGCGGTCTGTGGTTCACGAAGCCCTGGGAGAGCGGCGACGAGACTCCGGTGGCCACCGCCGACGACGACGAGCCCAAACTCGAACCGCTTCCGCTCCAGACCAAGCGGGCGGCCGAACCCGCAGTCGAGCTGACGTGGGTCGAGCACAAGGTCATCCCCGCGGAGTCGATCGACGACATCGCCCGCCGCTACGGGGCGACGGTCTCGAACGTGGCGCGCTGGAACGAACTCAACCCCGACGCACCTGAGATCGAGACCGGACTCAAGCTGAGGATCCACGCGGCCAAGGTCCCGCTGCCGCAGCAGCTCATCGACTTCGAACTCGACCGAGACTACGACTGGAAGTCACTGAGCGAGCGCTTCGACGTCGACCCGTCGAAGCTGCGTTCGTACAACCCGGGCGTCGAGGAGCTTCGGGAGGGCCAGCGCATCGCGGTGTGGATCAACCCCAAGCCATACACCCGGCGCTCGGAGACGCTGGAGCTGCCCGAGTTCGAGATTCGAGCGGGCGCCATCTCGGTGGGCGCGCCCAACCAGGGCAAGCTCAAGAATGGCGTCCAGATCCCCGAGAGCCCGCTGTACATCCGGCGGTACAAAAACATCATGTGGGGCTCGAGCCACACGATCGAGACGCTGCTCAAGGCCATTGCCCGGTTCCGCCAAGACCTCACATTCGACCACGAACTCGTGCTCGCGGACATGTCCCGGCGCAATGGCGGCAAGTTTCCGCCGCACAAGTCTCACCAAGCAGGCCGCGACATCGACATCTGGATGCCGACGCTCAAGGGCGTCTACAAGCACAAGTACCTCGGCACCGGGAAAGAGCGGGAGCGCAAGCCCTTGTCGAGCGAGGTCGACTGGTACGCGACGTGGGGGCTGGTACGCGCACTGATGGAGACCGGCGAGGTGATCAAGATCTTCCTCGACTACCCGCTGCACGAGAAGCTCTATCGCGCGGCTGTCGAGATGGGCGCGACGGAGGAAGAACTCGCGAAGATTCAGTGGCCGCGGGGCCGCGGAGCCGGAGGCGCGATCGTCTCGCACTCCACCGGACACGTTGGGCACATCCATGTTCGCTTCAAGTGCGCTCGAACGGACCAAGATTGCCGCAACAACAGCATCCGCGGTCTGGGCGACGACGAGTAGGCACGGCTCCGACGGGCCGGGCTACAAGCAGGGGTCTTGGACTGGGACGCCCAACGCGGCGGCGGCCTCACCTTCGGGCAGCGACTGGCCAACAACGTCGCAAAGGGTCCGGATGAAACTGGTATGGGCGAGCGGCCAAACCCTCAGAGTGCCGTCGAACCCGCCTGAGATCAGGTGCGCGCCGTCTTGGGTGATCTTCAACCCGGCGACGATGCGGTCGTGCCCCGGAAGGACAAGCTCACGCCCGGTGTCCAAACGCCACAGCCGCACGGTTTTGTCGTTGCTTCCGCTGGCCAAGACCTCGAGGTCACGACTGAAGACGAGCGCCGTGACGGACTGCTCGTGGCCAACGAGGGGTCGCGGCGACTCGTGGGGCTGCTCTGAGGTGAGGTCCCACAGCAGGACTCTGCCGTCGGCCCCCCCGGTCGCGAGCTTCTTGCTGCGACCGAACGCGACCGAGAAGACCTTCTCCTTGTGCCCGCGCATCTCGTGCAGGAGCTTCCCCGTGCTGGCGTCCCAGACATGAGCCTTGAAGTCCGCACTGCCGGAGGCGACGCGGCTGCCATCGGGCGAGACCCGAATCTGCAGGACCTCGCCTTCGTGACCTGGCATGGGCGTGGACGTGCCATCCGCGACGTTCCACCGAAGCAGCATGCCGTCGAGGCCACCGGTAAACACAACATCACCAGCCGGAGACACGGCGAGCGCAACGACCTCATCGGAATGACCGGTCCACGGGGTCGCGGCCTCGGGGGCGCGCGCGTCCCACACCCGAACGGTGCGATCGCTGCTGATCGAAACGAGGCGACCGTCCGGAAGATAGGACAGCGCGTTGACCGGCCCGGTGTGTCCCTCGAGAACCGTCGGCGCGCGCGCTGTGTTGGCCAGCGACCACACGTAGATCGGGCCCGTCTCCGATCCGGCCGCCGCGAACTTCCCGTCCCGATCGATCGCGCCGGCCTTGAGCAGACCCGATGCCCCCTCGAGGATCGTAGGCATCCGCCACCGACTGCGATCGGCAAGCGTCCAGACTTTGACCTCGGCGGTTGAGAGCCCGAGCACGGTGTCCGAATTGGAGACCCCGAAGTCCTGCACCGCGGTCGGGCCGACCCGCAAGATGGCGCCACCGCGACCCGCCGAGGCCCCGAACGCGTCCCAAACCCTCACCGTGTTGTCCTCACCGCCGGAGGCGACTCGAAGTCCATCCTTGGAGACGGCCACCGCTTGAACGCTGGCGACATGGCCGTCGAGCACTGCGGATGAGATCACGGTCTGAGACTTCTCCAGGTCCCAGACTCTCAGTGTGTTGTCGGTGGCCCCGGTCACCGCCCGGTTTCCCGCCGCGAGCACCATCTGGGTGACGTCTCCGGAGTGGCCGGAGAGCACGACGCTCGCGATGCCAGGATCCTTGGCCCGCAGATCCCACATCCGCAGTCCGGCCTTGCCCGCGGTGATCAACCAGTGCCCATCCGGAGTGAAGGCGACCGAGGCAACCAGCCCCTTGTGCCCCACCAAGGGCAGCGCCGGGAGGGGACCGGCTTTCTTCTTGCCTCGGCCTCGCTTGCGACGGGTCCCGCGCGGCCACAGGAAGACCTCTCCCGCCGAGGTCGCGGTCGCAGCCCAGCGGCCGTCGTCCGAGACCGCGAGAGAGGTGACGCCGCCCAGATGGTCGTCCAGGGTACGTACCCGGGCGAGGGAGCCGTCCTCCCGAAGGGCCCACTGACGTGCGACCCGGTCCTCGCCGGCGGACCAGAGCGCCGGAGGGTCAGACGTGTCAAACACCAGGTTGGTGATTGCGCCCTCGTGGGCCGTCCGTGTCGACTCGGGACCTCGCGGCTCGTCCACGTCCCACAGCGCCAGCACACCGGTCTCATCTGCGGTGGCCAAGCGTTTTCCGTCTGAGTGCCACGCGAGCGAGAGGACACGGGCCTTGTGGTGTCGCAACAACACGCCCGATGCCGCCGGCTCATCGGCGCCCACGTCCCACAGCCAGACCTTTCCCCCGTCCCCTCCGGTGACCAGACGCGTGCCATCGGGAGAAAACGCCAACATGTTCACCGCGCCGATGTGCCCACGCAGCGTGGAGACTCGGCCGGGCGAGGGTGCCGAAAAATCCCAGAGCCGGGCGCTGCCGTCTTCACTTGCGCTGGCGACCCGGACCCCGTCCACAGAAAACTCCACGTCCGTGATCGGGGCAACGTGTCCGCGCAAGACCGTAGCCCGCTCCTGGGCGAGCGTGTCGTGGGCAGACCGTTGAAGGTCCCAGACGACGTCCGACAACAGCGGACGGCCCTGGCTCCGAGCGACCTCGGCCACCGCACTCTCGAGCAGAAGCCGACGGGTCGACTTGGGTTCGGCTTGCACCGCGCGCACGAGTGCGGCCAACTCGACCGGCTTCGCCTCCGAGCGTTCCGCAAACTCCGGCGGCGGTTCCACGTCGGTGGCGACCGTGCTCCCATTCCACAGCTGCAGGAGGTCGGCTCGGAAGATGAACGCCGCAGTTCCGCCTCCCACCACGATCACACCCAGCACCACGAGCAGCACCAGCATCTGCAGCCGAAATAGCCGGCCGTTGCGGCTCTGCTCGACGAAGTCTCGGTGCAATGCGCCAGGGGTGGGGCTCTGATTGATGCCGGCCGCCAACCACTGCTCGGCGATGCGAACGATCGGTCCGCGCAGGAGCTTCCCCTTGGGACGCCCGGAGTCTTGCCAGCTGCGCGCCAACCCGTCGAAGTGCTCGAACTGCTGCATCCACGGTGCCGCGGGGTCGAACGCACCGAGTCCTGCGGCGGCCGGAGGCGCCATGGGAGTTGGCGCCGCCGGCTCCGGCGCGGGAGATGCCATCGCAGAGAGCCTGGCGATCGCGGCTTGCTCTTGGCCCGGGGGCGCCAGCATCAACATGCTGCCCCCAACCGAGACGACATCACGCCCCGAGACCACCACGGGCCGACCCACGCGCGCGCTGTTGACGAACGTGCCGTAGGTGCTCGCGAGGTCCTCGAGCAGGTAGGCGCCGGGCAACTCCGGCATTGGGCTGAAGCGGCAGTGGGATCCCGAAACGCCCCGCTCGTCGAGGACGACGGTGGAGCGGGCATCGCGTCCGACCACGATGACGCCTTCGGCTCGTTCGACCCGGCCACGGCCGTTCTCGAGCGATGCGATCACGACGCAGATCATGGGCGTTGGGGGGCGGTGCGAGCGGGCACGGCGGCGGCGGAATCTTAGCAGGCCTGTGGCAGCCCTCGTTGCGGGGAGTTGACCGGCACGGGGTTTTCCGCAACCCTCGCTCTTCGGTGAGAGCCCTCGTCGCGGTCCTGTTCGTTTCGGTGTGCAGCCTTCTACCGGGCTGCACCGCTCGCTACGTCCTGGGCGACGCCGCACTTCGCGACGCCAAAGCACGGGACAAGTTCCAAGACCTCGGCGTCTACGTCAGCAATCGAACGATCCCGGTCTACGAGCGCGACGAGTTCAGCCAGACGCGCGTCGACCGAACCATCGAGGACAACTCTCGAAAGGGCCGATTGCGGGTTCTTCTCGGTCGAAACCTCGTGGGGCTGATCGTCGCAGAAGACCTACGCAATGGCGCACGTCGGCTTTGGGTGGCCTTCGACCGCTCATGCCGGGATGCCGAGTGCGCCTTCGGCTTTGTGCAGACGGAGGACGGCCGCTATCGCCTGGTCGACCTGCCCGTACGCGACGACTACGAGAAGTCGAGCGTGTACCGCTCATGTGTGATCAAGCGACATGAGCTCAAGCCGGGCAAGCTGCAGGCCCTCTCGGATGCGAACGCGGTCTACCGTCTCGAGCGCAAAAAGAAGAAGCGACCCAAGACCGTCTTCCTGGAAGTGAAGCGGACCAACAAGCGTCGGACCAACGAAAAAGTCGAACGGCCGACCGGCAACTGACCGGGGCATAGGAACAGTGTCCGCAGCCCCCCGCGTGGCCCTACGAGTTCGCGCAGTGGGCGCTGGAACCGCGCGGGGCGATCGAATTGGCTCCTTGAACCGTACCCAAGCCCACGTGTCGACTCGATCCTTGCAGCGAGTTTGCAACCCTCGGGCTTGTCCCACATCCTTCTACACAGATGGGGGAGGGAGCTGGGGAGCTTCTGCGGCAATCGCAGCATCGCGCATCACGCGCAAGCGTTCCCCATACCTTCGGGGGGCCACAACCTGATGCGTAACCTGCCCGGCACGACGCTCGAGGGTCGCTACCACGTCCTCGAAATGATCGGCGAAGGCGGCATGGGTCACGTGTTCCTCGCCGAACACGTCACGCTGGGTCGCAAGGTCGCCATCAAGGTGCTCCGCGAGGAGCTGGCGATGGAGCCGGCCAACGTCGAGCGCTTCTTCCAAGAAGCACAGGCAGCCGCGTCGATCCACCACCCCAACGTCGTCGACGTCACCGACTTTGGCCGGGCTTCCAACGGCCTGGTGTACTTCGTGATGGAGCACCTGGTCGGGGAAGAACTCACCGGGATGATGCACCGTCACGGCTCGCTGCCGTGGCCCTCCGCGCAAGCGATCATCCTCCAAGTCGTCCGCGGACTGCGAGCCACCCACGAGCAAGGCGTCGTCTACCGCGACCTCAAGCCGGCCAACATCTTCCTGACCCGCAGCCCCGAGGGCTCCCTGCTCGTCAAGCTGCTCGACTTCGGCATCGCCAAGCACACGGGCAATACCGCACGACCGCAGACCAAGCCCAACTCGGTCTTTGGCACCGCGCGATACATGTCGCCGGAGCAGGCGGCAGGCAAAGAGGTCGACGGTCGCTCCGACATCTACGCGACCGGCGTGGTGCTCTACGAACTGCTCGCTGGGCGTGCGCCGTTCGAGAGCGACAACTACATGGAGGTCGTGCGATGCCACGTCGCAGACCCCATCCCGAAACTCCGTGAGGTCGCACCCGCAGCCCAGATCCCCGAGGTGGTCGAGGCTCTGGTCATGCGGGCGCTGGAGAAAGACCCCGCCAAACGTTTTCACGACATGGCGGAGTTCGAAGCGGCGATCAACGCGGCGTCGATGGAGGACGCGACCCGGATGGGCGTGGGCTTGGGCGACGGACTTGGAGCGGTCCAGCAAGACAGCTTCGACGACGTCGACCACACGATGATCTGGGATGCCGAGCAGGGCCGCGTGGCGCGAGAGTCTGGGCCCGGCGGCGCGGCCCCGCCCGAGCACGTCGATGCCACCATGATCCGCCCACGGCCGGACTTCGCCGGGATCCCGACGCCCGAGCTACGGGGACGAAGCGCCGCGCGTGTGGTCGTCGCGGGCCCCGGAGCTCCGGCTCGCCGCAGCACGGTCATCGCCTCCCACCTTCCCGCGGCCACCCCTGCACCCGCAGCTGCGCGCGCGCCTGCATCCGCACCTGCGGCGAGCGGGTCCGATCCCCTGCCCCCGCCGATGCAGGACTTTGCGGCTCCGGTGTTCCAGAGCATGGATGCGCCGGCTGCTCAGCCATCCCCGACGCCAGGGCCCGAGGTTCGCCGAGGCGATGGCGCCTTCTTCGCGGCCACGACAAACAGTGCGGGTGGGCTCGGCGATGGTCGAGCCGCGCCGGTCCTGCCCGGAGGCTCGTTTGCGCCCTCCGCGAGCGCGTCCAAGCCCCACGAGCACCAGACGCTTCCGCCGGTCAACTGGGCGCCAAATCCGGCCACCGGAAACCACAACAGCGCTCCCGAGCAGAACTCCACCGAAGAGTTCGCCCTGCGTCTTCCTCAGCGTGCGCCGTCGCGCAACCGGGCGGTCTTTGCGGTGATCATCGCCGCGGTCCTGCTCATCGGAGTTTCGGTCGCGGCATGGACCGTCTTTGGGGGCGATGCCGAGTCCGGTGACGAAGACGTCTACCCGACGGTGGCCGCCGAAGGTCTCGAGCCGCTGCCGCTGAGCAAAGCGAAGACCAAGTCTGCGCCGAAGCCGGTCGAGGACGACTTCGAGCCCTACGACGACTTCGAGCCGAGCGACCCCCCGCCCGCGCCGACCGCCGACGACAGCAACGATCCCCCGCCGCCGCCGCGACGGGATCCCGAGCCGGATCGCCGGGTCGCGGAGCCCGAACCGGAGCCCGAGCCCGAGCCCGAGAGGCGCCGGGTCGAGCGCCCGCGACCGAAAACCTCCAAGCGGAAGTCCAAGGGAGATCCGGTCCGCCGCGGGTTCGGCAAGGCCAAGAAAGCCATCGCATCGTGCGGGTCGGAACACGGAGCGATCGCAGGCACGGCGTTCAACGTCGGGTTCGACGTCGCCAACGGCCGAGCGACCAACGTGAAGGTCCAATCCCCGCACAACGTCACCTCCGTCGGTCGTTGCGTCTCACGGGCGGTCTCCGCCCACGCGCGCTTCACCGGGGCCGACCGCTTTGGCCAAACCCAGCGCGTGAAGTTCTAGCCGCGCGCCGCCCCCGGCGGAAGAGAGCGGAAGAGGAAGGACGCCCGTCAGCCGGGATTCGACGTCCCGACGACTTGTCCGTGGTCGACGAGCACTCGCTCCCACAGGTCTTCATCCTCGAGAAGGAAGCGATCGCCGTCGAGCAGCAGCGGACGGCGTGCGGACACCTTGCGGTAGGGCGTGGGCTCGGCATCAGGCTCACCCGTGGGGAAGTCGTCCATGCGAACGAGGTCGGTCACGAAGACCCCCTCTTCGTCCAACTCGAGGCTGCGCGTGAGCACAAACTTCCGCGTCGTCCCGTCCGCGAGGTCCCGAGTCTCACGCTTCTCGAGGATGAACTGGGCTCTCCCGATGCATCCGCGCTCAGACTCCCACACCGGGAGTTCGGCGAGGCGCTTGTTGATGATCGGGACCACTTGCGAGACGCCGACACACGCTCCGTCGGCATCGCAGCGGTCACTCTGCAATACCAGCACCGGAGTCGCCCCGATCGAGTGAAGACGAACTCGGGCACCATGCCGATAGCCACGCAACATGCCCACGGCGTGGACCTCGACGGCTTCGTCCGTCCAAAGCGCGAGGGCGGCCGCCCCTTCGACCTCCCCCGAGGTCAGCTCATCGGTCGCCGCCCACAGGACCGTACGGTCCTCCCCAGCGGAGTCCATGATGAGGTCGGTCTCCTCGACGACGTCGGTGGAGACAAGCTCCCCGGTGGGCTCGAAGCCCGGGCACTCGAAACTCTCGGAGAACGCAGGTGGGATGACTTGGCCGCACGCGTTCATCATCGGGCCTGCTCGACGCATCGCTTGCCGATCGACGGAGGGCGAAGTGAGGGTCAGCCACGTGATCGGGGAGAGCGCTTGTCCCTCGCGTTCTTCTTCGCTGAGGCCGTCAAAGGAGCATAGCGCTGGCACCCGCGTCCGCTTGGGCTTGCAGCCAGCCGACGCCGCCGCGCCGATCAACAGCGCTGCGGTCAACACCAACGAGACACGACGAACGAAGGAAGCCGACTCAGGCATGGGGTTCTTGTGGTGGGTCATTGGGCTGGGGAGCGTGGGGCTCGGAGGCGGACTGAGCGGGTGCGGACTGCTCGCCCCCGACCTCGGCATAGGCCTTGGCAAACTCGGGACCGAAGAGCATCTCGGTCATCACTCGGTCGTCGGCCATCACGCTTCGATACAGGGTCACAAACTGCTCCCACTTCTTCGACGTCTGGTTGCCCCACCCTCGAACCGTCCGTTCGATCTCATCGGGGTCGAGGCGGGCCAGCAGCGCGCGTCCCCCCTCGGCAACCCCGTTGAGCAGGGCAACTTGGTGGATCATGGTGTCAGCGAAGAGTCCCGAGAGCTGAGCGACGCGCTCCGGTCCGGAGTGCCGGAAGTCGAGCAGGTGCCCGAGCATCTCGGCTGAAGTCTGGGCGACATGCAGCGGCGTGAACTCCTTGATCGCCTTGACCCCCATCTCGCGACCGAACTGTTCCTGCCCGCGTTGGAGCTCGACCAAGCCCTTTGCGCAGGTTTCGAGGACGTCTCGTACCCGATGCAGGAACTGCTGCATCTCCCGCTCGGTGGTGGGGGGCGGAACCTCGGGGAGAATCTCCTCGGCGAACTCGGTCACCGACCCGTAGCCGCCCCGAAACGGCGAGGACGCGGACTCGAACCCATCGGATGGCGAGGAGCGAGCGAACTCGCGTCGGATGAACTCCTCCGCTTGCTCCCGTGCATAGTTGGGCAGCGCAGCAAGTTGACTGCGGAGCTCTTGCTCAAACAGCACCCGCGCGTTTCGAACAGATTCATGGTGCGGACGCAGGGCCGCCAGGGCGCCATGGATCTGCCGCATCGGAACGTGTGCGGTCTGATGGGCGTTGAGCGCGGGCCTGTCCTGCGGCTCGGCCGTCGCGTTGGGATCGATCTCGCCCGCGGCCGCCGACTCGGAGGTGTCCGGAGCCTGCATCCAAGTGCCCGGCGCTTGCACAGGGACACCACTGGGCTGCGTCCCGCCCGAGGGTGCGTGCGTTGGGATGACCGTGGTCGCGCCGTGCGACATCAGCAACTCGAGGTCGCCGAGGACCACCGTGGCCTGAGGCTCGATGGGAACCGACTGCCCCACCTCCACCCGTTGCCCCCCGTACAGAGAGCCGTTGGTCGACCCCAAGTCGAAGAAACGCGCCTTGGCGTCGTCAAACCTGATGACCGCGTGCCAGCCCGAAACGAACGGGTACGGCAGCGCCAAGTCGTTGAGTCGGTTCCGACCGATCCGGACCGGGGAGTTCGAGAACTGGTAGTCGGTGGTGTCGCCGGTGGAGGTTGACCGGACCGTGATGCGAACGTGCCTCACACTCGCCTCCGGTTCACGGATTCATGCCTGGACGGCTCGGGGCGCTGGGGAGGTCGCCCTTGGACGGTGTACTGGGACGCGATGGCGTCTGTGGGCCACTGGGGACCCCCGGCTTCTTCGGGGTCTTCTCGTCGATCTCCTTGGTCCGCAACGGATCTTCGAGGTCCTCCTCGAGCTTCTTCCGATCCCGGAGCTTGCGCCGCTTGGGCTCGGGCTTCGGGGGCGGACCCAGCGGAGCACAAGAGGCGCCATCCGCCCGGAATCCTGACGGAGGCATCTCCCCGCCGCTCACCTCGCTGCGATCGAGGAACACAAAAAAACACGGGTCGGGGATGTTCTTGCCCACCGGATCCCGAGCGCAGACGTTCTCCGGGTGTCGCCGCGGGATTTCGTAGAGCGTGTACCAGCTGGTGCCGACACTCTCTCGAAACAAGCCCGCTGCCATCAAGTGGGTCGCGTCTTCCTTGAGCGCGATGGTCCGGTTGTCGTCGGCCTCCGGAGCGAGGATCAGCTCGTCGACGGAGAGGAAGTCTTCTCCGAGTTCTTCGGCCTTCTCCGAGGCCCAAAGCTGAGACGAGTCCACGTCTTCCGCCGCGAGTTCCCCTCGAAGCTGATAGACGCGGACCATCGTCGGCAGCGACTCGCCTTCGTCGTTGGGGTTGACGCGGTCACTGGCCCCGATGACGAGCGAGATCCCCCACTCGACGCTGTCGGGCTTGCAGGTTGGTTCCTCCTCCTTGCATCCGCTGCTCGTGGCGACGAGCAATCCCAAGGAGACGAGGCTAACGAGGTGATGAGAGCGTGCGCCCATGAGGGTTCAAGCGGGGGTTAGGCGAAGATGGAGGGGTCGAGGGGAAAGCCGCGCTGGACGATGTCTTCGTAACACCGGGGCCGAGCTCCAGTGAACTGCCAGGTGCGGCTGCCGGGCACCAACGTGAACACATCCTGGACGCCGAGGCGTCCTGAGTCGTCGAGCGTCGGCTCGGAGATCTGGGTGATGCGGTCGACGCTGTCGGAGAAGTGCTGAAGGGTGACCACAAGGGACACCGAGCGCATCGTCAGGCTCGCGACGTTGGCGGGGTCGGCGGTCTCGGCCAGCATCCCGCGGAGCTGATGCAGCCCGGCACCGCTGTTGGAAGCTCGAACCCCGATGAGCTGGCTGCAAGAGCGAGACACCATGCTCATGACCGCGCCCGCTTCACCGGACTCGACATCCTCGACGGCGAGACGATCGGGGCCGAGGCTGAGCGCAGCCTCCAGGGAGTGCCCGGGGCGTCCCACCCGTGTCATGACCACAGAGGTCGCGGGGAAGGGAGTCACGTCCGAGCCAGGGCTGAGCAACGCGACCTGAAGTTCGTGCGGAGCACCCCCACCGAGGAGCGACGCCATCAGCCACGTTGAGCGTGCACCCGGACCCGCGCAGATGAGCACGCTCATCCGAGAAGCAACACTGGCCGAAAGCAGCCCCAGCATCCCCGGCGAGGCCACACCAACCCGAGCCAGGGCTTCGGTGGTTGCGGAGCCGGCGGGCACCCGCTTGCGCAACGAAACGATGCTTCCGCTGGGCTCGTACGCCGCGTGCACCGAGTATTGGCCGAACACGCCGCGCGCAGCGACCGTGGACGAGGACAGCGTGACGCCCGTCGCCCGACGCACCCAGGCATTGAGACCTTGAGCGCACGAGAAGGGGCTCTGACCTTCAGAGACGTGCCCACCGCGATTGACGCGGGCGCGCGTTGAAGCGATGAACACAACTTCCTCGGGCTGCCCCTCGAGCAGGCCGGAGATCGGTCCATCCCCGACCATCTCGGCCAACATACGGCCGTGGAGCCCCTGAACGTCGCCCAGACTCCGCACCGAAGACGCAGCTTTGAGGGCGGCGGAGAGCAGCCCGCTCACCTTGGCCCGAACCCCGGATTCCCCCGCGAGCACGGCCGAGGACACGCGGCGCCACACCGCTTCGAACACCCGGCTGATCAACACGTCCGGCTCGGCGTCTTGAAACTCGAACCCCCCAGCCGACGATGCAACCGCCGCAGGCATGGGGGCGCTCGGCGGTCGCGACGGAGGTTGCGGTGGGGGGCCCGCGGGCTGGGGCCGACTGGGCATGGGCGCCTGGGCCAGGCGGGGAAACACCGCCGCGCGAGTCTCAGACTTGGCCGCGGTCACGGCGACCGGCTCGGGGCGCGCGCCACCGGGCGCGAGGTCGTCCATCATCGGAGGCGGCGCGGGCCAATCCCCTTCCGCGTTGGGGCCCGGCGGAGCCGGCGGAGCGGCTGGGGCCCCGGGGGCTTGGGGGACCGCCTCGATCGAGGTCGACTCGACACCCGACAAAGAGAAACGAAGTTTCGTGTCCCCGATCTCGACCACGTCGTCGGGCTGAAGCACGTGCGGGCCGCGAAGCCGTCGCTGATTGACGAAGGTCCCGTTCGTCGAGTCGAGGTCGAGAATCGTCAAGGCGCTGCCGGTCACGAACACCCGAGCATGTCCCCCGGATGCCGCTGCGTCGGCCAGTACGACGTCGTTCGATGGCCGACGCCCCAGCGTGACCTCGGGCTTCGCGAACTCCGGCGAACGCGTCGATTCGCCGGCGCTGTCGATGAACACGTGAACCCGCATCAGATCGACCAGAAGAGTGCCCTAAACGGGCACGTCGTGCTCGTGTCGTGGAACCCCAACCCAGCTCGTTTCAGCGGAGGGAAACCCCGCAACGAGCGCGTGCGTGCACCGCTGTACAGGGGTCTCGGGCCCAACCCGCGCAATGCGCCGGGTTTCGGGGCGAGGATGGGTGTGGGACACTCGGGAACCGGCAGTGAACCGTATCAATGAGGTCACCAAGGACTGTTTCAACGCCCTCATTCAATTGAGGAGCGTCGGTCAAGGTGCGGGTGCACGACCCGAACACGTCTATCAGCGGCTCCAAGCCTACGTCGACGAGGCGATCGAGCGCGGCAAGAGCACCCGGATGGCCGAGAGCGACTTGGCCGACATCATGTACGCCATCGTCGCCCACGCCGACGAGCTCGCGCAGATGAAGCCGGGCCCCCTGCGAGACCACTGGGCCCAACGCCCACTGCAGCTGCGCTACTTCGGGGAGAACGTGGCTGGAGACGGCTTCTTCGAGCGGCTCAACCGGATCCTGCACGACCCAAGCCGCGTCGAAGTCCTGTCGGTCTACCACATGGTGCTGAGCTTCGGATTCGAAGGCCGATACGCGGTTCGAGGCGGCGAGCTCGAGCTCGACCTGATCCGGCGTCGGGTCCGAGATGCGCTGGGTCGGCTCCTCAACGCCGAGCCGGTCTCGCGCAGCCACCTGCCACGCCGGGAGAGCATGCAGTCCAGAAGCATGGACTTTCTCGTCCTGTGGATCGGGCTGTTCGCGCTGCTGTTCTCCGTTTGTTTCATCATCGCACTGCGGATCTCCCTCAACGGGATGACCGACGACATCGATGCTCGCGGACGCGGCATCTTGGATCGCTCCGCCGGTGACCCGGCCGCGGCCACCGCTTCGAAAAACGGCAAGGAAGGCAGCCCCTAATGCTCAAAGGCGTCTTCATCACGCTCTTCCTCGCGGCGACCTGGGCCGGTGTCGCGTACTTCGAGCTGCCCTACTACTACGCGGGCATCGTCACGGCGATCACCACGCTGGTCATCGCGACGGTGCTGGGCATTCGTTTTGCGCGAAGTCGAAAAGCCAGCAAGGAGATCGAGCGCGCACTGCGAGCCCAGGCCGAAGACCAGGCACGCTCGGCCCGCCCCGACCTCGAGGCCGACATCCGCTCGATGCAAGAAGAGTTCGCGCGGGCGATCGGTGCGCTGAAGTCGTCTCGCTTGGGCGCTCGCGGAGCCTCCAGCGCGCTGTACTCCCTGCCCTGGTACGTCATCGTTGGGCCACCCGGCGTCGGCAAGAGCACCGCGCTGCGCAACTCGGGCCTGAAGTTCCCCTTCTCCAGCAACCGGGGCGGGGTGAGCGTTCAAGGCGTGGGCGGTACCCGGAACTGCGAGTGGTGGATGACGTCCGAAGCCGTCATCCTGGACACCGCAGGGCGTTACACGACCGAGAACACCGACCGCGACGAGTGGTTCGCGTTCTTGGATCTGCTTCGAAAGTACCGGACGCGGCGTCCGATCAACGGCGTGATCGCGGCGGTCAGCGTGGCCGACATCGCCGAAGCGCACCCCGAAGAGATCGCCACCTTGGCGCGCGAGATTCGGGCCCGCATCGATGAGCTTCAAGACCGGCTGGGCGTTGTCGTCCCGGTCTACATGATGTTCACCAAATGCGACCTCTTGCCGGGCTTCGTGGAGATGTTCTCCGACCTGAGTGAGGTGGAGCGGCACCAGATGTGGGGCTTCACCCTCAAGGTGTCCGACCAGCTCTCGATCGCGGATCAGTGCAGCGAGCATCTCGACGAGCTCAGCTCGTTGCTCGAAAAGCGCACGCTCCGTCGTCTGGCCGAGGAGCGAAGCATGGCCCGTCGCGAGCGGCTGCACGAGCTTCCTCAATACTTCGCCTCGCTGCGTGAGCCGATCGCTCGGTTCATGCACGAGATGACCGAGCCGAACATCTATCACGAGACCCCGATCCTCCGCGGCGTCTACATGACCAGTGGTACCCAAGAGGGTCGACCGCTGGGGCGCATCATGAGCGCCATCTCCGAAGCGTTCGGTCTGCGCCCCACCATCGGCGGTGCAACCGTGGCGCCCGTCGATGCGAAGAGCTACTTCCTCGGCGAGATCTTCCGGCGCGTCATCTTCCCCGACTACGCCCTGGTTCGGCATAACCGACGCCGCACCCGCAAGCTCCGCATCGGCGGAACCATTGCCGGAGCCGTCGCCCTCGTGGCCGCGATCGCCACGGTCGTCCTGCCGCTGATGTCCTACCGCCACAACCGGGACGTCCTCGGGCAGGGCGGAACTTCCCTCGCGTACGTCGAGCAACACCTCGCAGAGGATTCAGGCGACGTCATCCCCATGGAGCGCATCGAGCCGCTCCGGCGGATGGTCGACATGCTCCAGACCTACGACGAGGATGGTCCGCCGTGGTCGATGCGGATGGGCATGTACCAGGGCGGACGAATGTATCCCCGCCTCCGGGACGTCTTCATCGACACCGTCCGACGGGAACTCCACATCCCCGTCGCGGGACGCGAACTCGAGGCGTTGGATCGGTTCGTCCAACGCTACAAGATGAACGACAAGACCCCCTCGCTCGAGGAGTACGAGGACAACTTTGCGCGGCTGCGGATGTACCTGCTCACCTCGGGCCCTCCAGAGGCCTCCGAACCGGGACTCGACGAAGAGGAAGCCGCGTGGCTGACAGACCACCTGGGCAACCTTTGGGAGGCGCCCATCCTGCTCTCGGGCGAGCCCACCAGTCGGGAAAGCATCGACAAGGTCGCTTCGACCTACCTGCGCTTGCTCGCTTCGCGACCCGACCTTGCCTTCCCTCGCGATGAGGATGTCGTTCAGCTCGCACGAGATGTCCTTTCGCGCGTCGATCGGACCGAGGCGATCACCAACCACATCGTCGACTCCGTGACCGGACCTGCCCTGACGCTGACCAGCATGTTTCAGGTCCCTGCGGTCACCAACGACGGCAAGAAGATTCGCCCGGCCTTCACCAGAAAGGGGTTCAAGAACCAGGTGCAGCCCCTGTTCAAGACGGGCATCGAAGCGTTCTTGGACCCCACGTGGGTCCTGGCACAGGGCGTCGGACTCGCCGAAG
Source organism: Nannocystales bacterium (assembly GCA_050633305.1). Lineage (GTDB taxonomy): Bacteria > Myxococcota_A > Polyangia > Nannocystales > Nannocystaceae > CAJXVA01. Next base: position 48,392 of record JBOEGF010000026.1, on the reverse strand, counting down.
AGCTCGAGGAGCAGGAGGTCATCGCGATCCAGTCGGAGTACTACCGGCTGTACATGCACGAGTGGCGAACCTTCATCGAGGCCGTCAATGTGCAAACACCCGGAGGCAAGGGCTACACCGACACGCTCGAGCTGCTGCGGGATCTCACCCGCAAAGACCCCTACCCCCGGCTCTTCCAGTACGTCGCCCACCACACGACCTTGTTCGACCCTGCCGAGCTTGCCGCAGGCGGTGCCCCGGGAGAGGGAAACGATCCTCTCAAGACCGCACTTCAGAGCGCCGGAAAACGCGTCGCCACGCAGAAGGGCCAGAAGCTCGTCACGAGCTCAGGCGCGGGGAAGCTGGGACTCAGCACCCAGCTGATCGACATCGCTGCGGACAACGCCATGAAGCGACAAGCCGTGGCCGACCCGAACGATGTCGCGGTCGCCTCGGAGTACACCGTCTACCAGTACTTCAAGCCGCTCACGGACTTTGCGGTGGCCGAGCCGGCACCGCCAGCCGTCGATGGCGCGCCGCCCCCTCCCCCAACCGTGAAGCCGCTGGACGAGTACCAAGAGCAGCTCCGCTACGTTCGGGATGCGATGGAGGCCGAGCTCGCTGATCCGGACGCCAAGGACAACACCACCGAGAAGATCAAGAAGGCGCGGTCCAAGACGAAGTCTCTGCTCTCGGCGGAGACGAGCAACATCTGGGCGCCGACCCTCGAACGGCTGCTGTTGCCACCGATCGACCTTTCCGGCTCGACGGCGAAGACGAAGGTCGCCGCCGGAGTCATGGGCAAGTGGTGCAGCGAGGTCCACGCCGACTTCGGCGACACGCTCGCCCAAGGCTACCCGTTCAACCCCAAGGGAGAGCCGGTCGCGCTCGACGACCTGACGGATTTCTACCACCCCAAGACCGGCTCGCTCTGGGACTTCTACGAGAAGGTTCTCGAGCCTGCGATCCCACGTCGGGGCAAGAAGTTCGTCCTCGCTCCCCGGGGAACATCCAGCAGCACCTTCCACGGCACGACCGTCGACTTCCTCAACGCCAGCGAGCAAATCTCCAAGTCGATGTTCCCGCGGGGGTCCGACGAGCCGCTCGTCGAGTTCGAGGTGACCATCAAGGGCTCACCCGCGATCACGAAGGCAAACTTCACGATCGACGGCGAGACCGTCACCTATCGCACGGGCCCGCTCACGCCCCATGAGATGCAGTGGCCCGGAGAGAAGTCCCCGGGCGCCACGCTCGAGGTCTTCGGCTTCAGCACGAAAGACAGCCTGGAGTTCCGGGGCGAGTGGGGGCTGATGCAACTGCTCGAGCAGGGCAAAGTCGTCCGCGGAAAGCCCGGCACCCGCAAGTTCAAGGCGGTCTGGGACTTCTCTGGGGCCAAGCTGGGCACGCTGGAGATCATTTTCGAGGCCCGCAGCGTGCACACGCCCTTCTTCGGGCTTGGGGGCAGCAGCAAGTTCATGTCGATCTTCAGGACCGGAGCTGTCCGGCCTCCCCGCTCAATCATCGCCCGCGGCACCCCCTGCAGGCGCTAGCCGAGCGGGGCGGCGACTCGAAACGACCGCGGAGGCGTCATTTCACCTTCTCTCCGTGCGCCGGGGATGTCTATGATGGGCGGGTCTGGGAAGTCCGTTGCGTAGACGCGCCGCTCGTTCCCAGAAGAAGCAGAACTGATGGCCAAACGGCGTGCACATAGAGTCGTGTGGGGCGAGGGGCTTCTCGTCTGCCCGCAGCACTTTCAGCAACAAGAGCTCTACTTCCACGAGCTTGTCGAAGCGCGGTCGACGTGGCCGAACGCGTACGCGTGGGGGCTGACCAAGCTGGAGCTGGACCCGGTGGCGCTCAAGACCGGAGAGTTCGGCATCAAGTCGATCCAAGCGGTGCTCCCCGGAGGCATCGCCGTCGACCTGGACGAGGGCGATCCGGGACTGCCCGGCACTCGACCGGTCGGCTCCGCGTTCGAATCAACCGCCGCCGTACTCGAAGTCTTCGCCGGGGTTCCGCACGCACAGGAGGGCTCGGAGAACTACGGCCCCGCCGACGCCGGATCCACCCCGCGAAGTTTTGAGATGTGGTCCCGGGATGTCCTCGACCTCGTCGACGCCGCGACGGAAGTGAGCGTCTCGTTCGCCCGGCCCAAGCTCGTCATCCTGTTCGGGAGCGAGAACCGAGACCACTTTCACGTCATCAAGATCGCCGAGCTTCGGCGCGATGACTCCGGCGGGTTCGAGCTCACCACCGACTTCGTTCCGACTTGCCAGCGGCTCTCGGGCGCGAAGGCGCTTCGGACATGGACCTCGGATCTGCTCAAGCTGATGGTCGCCAAGCGTCGCGCCATCTCGGGCGCACTGCGGCAGGTCGACTCGTCCCGCGTGGAGTACACCGCACAGGACGTGACCCGTTCGCTGCAGCTCGCCGCCATCGCGGCGCAGATCCCTGTCGTCCGCCACTTCTCCGAATCTCCCGAGTCCACCCCCTTCGAGCTGTACAAGACCCTCAGCCAGCTCGCGGGGCACCTCACCACGTTCTCGGCGGACATCGCCCCCGAGGAGCTTCCGACCTACAGCCACGGCGACCTCCGCGAGACCTTCTCCGAGCTGTTCAGCAAGCTTCGCTCCCTGCTCGAGCTTGCGATGGCCGAGAACTTCCTCGAGGTCACGCTCGAAGCGCGACGCGACGGCATGTGGATCGCGATGCTCAAGGACCAGCGGCTGCTGGACTGCCCGGTGTTCGTGCTCGCGCTCGATGCCAACGCGCCCCAGCAGGAGGTCGCCAACCGAGTCCCGCACCTGTCCAAGGTCGCGTCGTGGAAGCAGATTCCCAAGATCGTCCGCTCCGCGATCCCCGGGGCACCGATCAAGGCGTCCCACCGTCCGCCCCCCGAAGTCCCGATCCGGCCGCACGAGGTCTACTTCGTCATCGATACCTCGCACGAATACTGGGAGCAGATTCTCCGCGAGAAGACGATCGCCATCTTCCTCCCCCCACCGTTCGACTCCAGCCGCGCGAAAGCCCGCCTGTTTGCCATTCCCACGGTGTCCCGGAAATGAGAAGCCGATGAAACAGTGGAGCAGCAGTCGCGTGCAACTCGGGGGTGACCCATGACGATCGGTATCGGCGTTTTTGGCAAGATCCCGTCCTACCCCGAGTTCATCCGAATCGGTTCGAGCGGCGCGACCGATCGCTCGTTTGAGCGGTGGCTGCAGATGGCCAACGATCAGCTCGCCCGCGCCGCGGTCAAGCTCTCCTCCACACCGTTGGGTTTCTGCTACCGAGACGAAGACGCGCACTCCCTGCTGATCGGCGTCATCGTCGGCAGCCGCGACAAAGTCGGCCGCAACTTCCCGCTCGCCGTGTACTGCGAGTACGGAGTCGTCGAAACGACCGCGGTGTCGCTGCTCGCCGAGGCGTTTCGCCCTGCCCTCACCCAGCTCTCCATGCTGGCGATGACAGCGCTCGAGACCTCGCGAGACTCTCTGAAGTCGGCGGTCGCCAGAGTCCAAAAGCCCGGCGGGAGCACGATCAAGGAAGGACGGGCCACCAGTGCCGAGGCCCTACGGACCGTCGGTGTCGAGCAGGTGCTCTCCCGCATCTTCGTCGACCCGGCCGAGCGCGCGTACGGGATCAACGTGCTTCAGCGGGCCTGCGAGCAATCCCGGCGAGACGGACCCGGACGCCCCACGGCGATCGATGCGACGGTGACCAGTGACGTGGAGCTCTCGTTCTGGACCGCGGCGGTCGAGGCCCGGCTGCCCAAGAGCCAAGGACCCGTGTCCGCATTCTGGGACGTCGCGTCGCAACGCGTCTTGGTCATCCCCGGCGCCCCGGACAGCAAGCTGCTCGTATCCATGGCTGCGCCGCACTCCCAAAACCAGAAGATCTGGCGAACGGAGACGAGCTCAGAGAGCTCGCGCAAGTCAGCGTGGGAGAAACTGGACGAGCCCGTCCGCAACGCACTCCGGGAACCCGGAGAGATGTCGATCGCCGAGTTCCTCGAGGTGCTTGGCGAGGGCGTCGCGGGTTAGAGCGGAGCCCCGCCCACCGCCTGCGGCACCGTCGACTGGGTCCCAGCCAAGAGGTCGATGAGTCCCCGCCCGTCACTGCGAAGTGCGCAGACCGCCGCGTTGACGAGCGCGTAGCCGAACAACACGAACAGGGCGCCGGCACCATCGAGATCTGCGGCGACGTGAGCCACCAGGCCCAGCACGCCCAACTTGATGAGCGCACGCAGGACCACCCGACGGCCCGAGAGCGGGTTTGCGTCGGCCCCGACCACGACGAGGCCGGTGAACTGCCGACCGAGGGTGTGCCCGCATTTCGCCTCCACCAGCGCGAGTCCCACCGCCGCTCCTACAAACCCGAAGGCGATCGCGAACGCCAGCGAGCCCCACGGGTTGTCGGGGGAGACAACCGCCAACACCTCCAAGATCAAGCTCCCTGCCAGCGCCCACACCGCACAGAACGCAACCGTGTCCAGCACAAAGCAGATGGCTCGAGAGCGTCGCTGAAAGGTCCGCACGGCGAGTAGACGTCTCCGCGAAAGCGCGATTCAGCGGACGGCGTGGATTCCGCGTAGCCGGAGGCGCGCGGTCGGCTGAGACTCCCTGCGCCGCGCCACGACCGTGTAGCGGACGATGCTGCCGATCAAGAGCGCGGCTCCGGCCGCGGCCATGGACCCACCAACCGCAGAGAGGGTTCGGACCGCCTGGTCCCGACGCTCAAACCCAGCCTCGCTCTCCTCCCGAGGTTGGCTGCGTGTCGCGGCAAGCCCCAGCAACACCACACCTCCAACCGTCACGGCCACGCCACTGCCCAGCAAAACACCGCCTGGGACATCCCGGGTCCATGCGCGCTCTCGGGGCGGGGGCGCGTCCGCGGACTCGGGAGCTACGACGAGAACCGGCGGAGGCGGAGGGAGGGGTTCGGGCTCTCCGTTCGATAGGATCTCGGTGCAGACGTCGATGACCTCGCGCGCCGCCTCGATATCGGGCTGAGGAGGTTGGGTCTCGACAAAACGCTCCAACGTCTCGATCGCGCCACGGCAATCTCCCCCTCGTCGCAGCGCGGTCGCCTTCGCGAACAACAGCGCGCCGTCTCCGGTGCGCTCGTACTGTCGCTCAAACGCTGCGGCAGCATCGAGATGACGGCCCTGACGGATCAGCTCGATGGGGTCTTCGCTGACGGCGGGCGCTGCCGTGACCGTGGACGCGCGGACGAGCGTGCCGACGAGCGCGAGGGCCACGAGAGCCCGAGGCTTGGACCGAGTGCGAAGCACGGCCCCCGCACCGTACAGCACCTCAGCCCGAACGTCGCGAGGGCGGAAGGTAGTCGGCGTCGAGGCTGGGCTTGTCCGCCGGCTTGCCCTTCGTCGCAGCTCGACGTCGCCGCTTCTTCTTCCGGCTCGGGCGCGGACGGGCTGGAGGCTCGGGCTCGAGTTCGACGATGACGTTGTCCTTCTCGGGCTCGGCCGTGTTCTCTTCCGCCACGTTTTCCGTGGTTTGGGGCGCGACGACGGCCGGGGCAGGCTGAGGCTCGGAGGGCACCGGCGAGGGTGGAGGCGCGCTTTCTACGGCTGTGGCGGGGGCTTCCGATGGCCGCTCGCCCGTCATCGTGACCGCGGCAATGCCACCGGTCACGCCCACGGCCAGGGCCACGACGAGCCAGGGCCACGAGGTTCGACTTCGGCGGATCGGCGTCGCTTCGACGACGGCGGGGGCCGGCTCTGCGGGCCAGACCGCAGGGAGCGGCAGGGCATCGGTGCGTGGGAAGTCCACGATACCGAACGTCTTTTCCATGAACTCCGCGAGCGCCACCTTGGACAAGCGAAGCTCATGCGTCGACGCCAAGTCTTCGATCCGCAGCTGCAGCTCTCGAGCGGACTTTGGCCGTCCGTCGGGGTCGGCGGACAGCCCATCGGAGATCAGCGCCTCGAGTTCGGGCTCGATGTCGGGATCGACCTTGGAGGGCTTCGTGAACCGGGCCTCAGCCACGCGGTTGATCAGCGCAAACTCGCCGGGGGCCGAGAAACAGCGCTTGCCGAGCACCAACTCGTACAACACCACGCACAGCGCGAACACGTCGGATCGGCGATCCAGTGTGTCCCCACGCAGCTGCTCGGGAGCCATGTAGGCGATCTTGCCCTTGATCGCTGCGGTCTGCGTCGCTTGGCTATGCGCGGTGGCCTTGGCGATGCCGAAGTCGACGAGCTTCACGTCGCCGTCGTAGCTGACCAGCACGTTGGAGGGAGAAACATCCCGGTGGACCAGCCCCAGCCGCTGACCGTCGGGTCCGTTGCGTTCGTGAGCGTAGTGAAGCGCTCCGGCGACCTCATGAATGATCGTCAGCGCCACGGCCCGAGGAAGCGAACGCCCGGCCTCGCGCAGGAGCTGCAGCACGCTACGCCCATGCACATACTCGAGCGTCATGAAGTGCTCCCCGGCTTCGGTCCCGAAGTCGATCACCTGTGCGATGCCCGAGTGGTTCAACCCCGATGCCAGACGAGCCTCGTTGAGGAACATCGTGACGAATGCAGGGTCCTCGGCGAGGTGGGGCAGCACTCGCTTGAGTGCGACGACCTTTTCATATCCAGCGTCACCCAGCTGTCGCGCCAGGTACAGCTCAGCCATCCCCCCCAGCGCGAGGCGACGAATGATCTGGTAGCGGCCGACATGGCTACCGACCGGCAGCATGCCCGGCGCTTCGGCAGTCATGGAGCATCTCTCTGCGCGACGGCCGTAGCGATGTCGTCGACGGTCAGCGCGGAGAACAGCGCCCCGAGCTCCGCATCGCTGGAGGGAAGCTGAGGTGCCCGACCGGCCATGACCTTCATCCGTTCACGCATCTTGTCGCGAGCCCGCGCCAGCCGAGTCCGGATCGTGCTCGCCGGAACGCCGTAGTGCCCGGCGAGCTGAGGGGTTCGCACGGCCTCCCAATAGTGGAGGATGAGTAGGAGCTGGGGCTGCCGCGGCAGACTCGCGAGGGCGCGCAAGGCGAGGAGTTGTTCGTGGCTGCGCGCGACGATCGTGCTCAGCTTGGTCCGCGGGGGTCCGTTGTCGCAGGCGTCGTACGCATCGACGGGAGCTTGGCGCGACAGTTCTCGTAGATGCATTGCGAGCTGCCGCCGCGCGATCCCCATGAGGTAGGCGCGAAACGCCGCCCCGTCCCGGACTTGCTCGGCCCGCTCCACCGCCGCCATGAAGGTCTTCTGAGCCAAATCGTCCGCAGCCCAGCTCGCGTTGAGCTCGAAGTAGCGGAGGACAGATCCGTAGTGCCGGCGCGTAAGAGCCTCAGACGCCCTCCTATCGCCGTTTCGCCACCGCTCCAGCAGCTCGGCGTCCGTCGCTTCCCCCATCGTCAGAGTCGAGGACCATACCACGCGGGCCTCCTACTGTTCCGTACATGGGGCGATGCGGCCCCGCTGCGAGCTCGCGGCGTATGTAGCCGACACCACGAATTAAACAGCAGAAAACATCGGGACGTTTTGGCCGCTCGGACAACTTGTGTACGTGGCACGAACGACGAGGGTGCGCCGGGCTCTGCTATCGCTGAGTTTGGTAACGATCGGGGGGAGTTCCGGCTGCTATGTCGGCGCCGACGCCGACTCATCAATGACGGGAGTCGACTCCGACGGTTCGGGGCAGGACTCCGACGGACCCGACAGCTCCGGCGGTACCGACTCCGATTCCGGCGAACCGTCCGAGCCCCCGCCAGCGGAGGTCCTAGAACGCATCGGAGACGCTGGGCTGCGCCGCCTGACCGCGGTCGAGTACTCCGCCACGGTGCGCGACTTGCTCGGTGTCGACGTGGATGCTGCGCTCCTCCTTCCCGAGGACTGGCGCCAGCCCTTCGACAACGACTACACCACTCAGAACGCCAGTGGAGCGCTGATCGACGGCGCCGAGCTGCTCGCGTCGGACGTGGCAGAGCTCGCGCTCGAGCCGGCGCTCCGCGACGCCACCGTGGGATGCACACCGGCGGGTCCAACCGACGCAGCGTGTTTTCAGGACTTCCTCACCCAGTTCGGCCGCCGCGCTCTTCGACGGCCGATGAGCGATGACGACCTCTCTCGCTACGGAGCACTCCTCTCCGAGGCAGAGGAGACGGGCGACTTCTACGACGCGGTCAACGTTGCCATCCGCGCGCTGCTCCAACATCCGGAGTTTCTCTACCGAGTCGAGGTCGGGACTCCGGTCGACGGGATTCCCGATGTGTTCGCGCTGAACGACTACGAGGTCGCCACGCGCCTGTCGTACCTCATTTGGGGCAGCACACCGAGCGACGGACTGCTCGACCGCGCCGAAGCCGGCGGCCTCTCCAACCCCGAGGGCATTCGCGAAGCCGCCGAGGACATGCTGCTCGACGAGCGGGCTCGAACCCGCATCGGACGATTTCACTCGCTGTGGCTCGGCTACGAGTCACTCCCGCATGCGCCGGACCTGTCCTCGGCCATGCAGGCCGAAACGCAGGCGCTCATCGATCGAGTCATCTTCGACGACGCACTCCCCTGGCAGGACTTGCTCCGTTCCGACACCACCTATGTCGACGCAACCCTGGCCGAGCACTACGGCCTGCCCGCTCCCACCGAGCCCGGTTGGGTCGACTACGGCGACACCGGGCGCCGCGGATTGCTGTCGCACGGGTCGTTCTTGTCCTCGATGTCCAAGATCGACGACTCCAGCCCGACCAAGCGCGGAATCCTCGTTCGCACACGGATGATGTGCCAGGTTATCCCGCCGCCCCCTCCCACGGTCGACGTCGACATGACCGAGCCCGAGGAAGGCACGTGCAAAGAAGACTTCTACAAGGAGCAGCACCTCAGCGCTCCGGGCTGCGTCTCGTGTCACGCCCTGATGGACCCGATCGGGTTCGGGCTCGAGAACTACGACCACACCGGAGCATTCCGCGAGGTCGAGAACGATGACGAAAGCTGTGTCATCTCCGGAGAGGGTGAGCTGGACGGCAGCCCATTCTCCGGGCCATCCGAGCTCTCCGAGCTCCTCATCGATTCGGGCACGCTCAACCGCTGCGTGGCCGAACAGCTCTACCGTTTCGCGATGGGCCGCTCCGAGCTGGCGACCGTCGACGATTCCTTCATCGACTTTGTGGTCGAACAAAACGGCGCGCAGGGGGACTTCGACTTCTCCGCGCTCATGCTGTCCTTCGCTTCCGAAGAAGCCTTCCGATACCGCCGCAACGAGACGGCCGAATAACTAGGAGCTGACGAACATGCCTCGCTTCCGACTGTCTCGACGATCCTTGCTCCGCGGTACCGCGGGCTTCGCCATGGCCTTGCCCGCGCTCGAGGCGATGACCGGCACCGCTCGCGCGGGCGCCGACATCCCCAGGCGCTACTTCGTGGGCTTCGCTGGTACCTCCACCAGCTTCCCAACCTTCGACTACGACCTCCTCAAGCCCGACGCCCTCGGCCTCGACTACGACGTGAAACGGGCACTCCAGCCCCTGACCGACCTCGGTATCCGCGACGAGGTCTCCGTGGTCACCGACCTCGAGATCCCGTGGGGTGAAGAGGGGAGCATCCCAGCAGGGGGCCGTCACATCGGCTGGCACGCCCACTCCACCGCACCGCTCATCAGCGGTGTCCGCTCGATCAGCGGCAGCAACGAGTCCGCCAACGGAGCCACATCCGAAGTGATCGCGGCCGAGCGACTCGGTGGGGACACCCTCCACCCCTTCCTCAACTACCGCGTCCAAGCCGCGTACTACCGTGGCAGCAACGGTGACGGTGGAGACCGCGGCCGGATCACATACCGTGACGAGGGTGGGAGCATCATCCCGGTCGATCCGATTCAAAGCCCCCGATTGGCCTACGAATCGCTCTTTACCGGCTTCGTTCCGCCCGACCCGGCACAAGCTGCCGACGCGCTCGCCGCCCTGCGCCGTCGACGTTCGGCCGTCGACTTGGTCCTCGAAGACGCGCAGTCTCTGATGGCCCGGTTGGGGAGCGCAGATCAGCAACGGATGGAACGACACCTCGACGAGCTCCGCGATCTCGAACGGCGGCTCGACGAGGTTTCCACCCCAACCGAAGGCGCCTGCGAACTCCTGCCCGACCCCGGTGAAGACCCTCCAATCGGCGGTACCGTCGAGAACGGAGACACCGGCGGCTACGAGTCGGGCGGCGCCTACTCGGACGAAGAAGCACGCGCCACGGTCCTCACAGACCTGATGGCGATGGCCTTCACGTGCGACCTGAGCCGTTCGGGGAGCATGATGTACACGATGGCCCAGTGCTTCCTGAACGCGAACCCGCTGTTCGGGGCCGCGAGCGACATCCACGAGCTTGGACACTACGGCGTGGGCGGGGGCGAAGTCGGTCTCAACGCGGTGAGCGACGGCGTCGCCTGGCACGTCAAACACTGGGGTCGACTCGTCGAAAAGCTTCGGGATACCCAAGAACTCGACGGGTCTTCCCTCCTGGACCACACCGCGATGGTGCTGCTGTTCGAAGGAGGCTGGGGCTTTGACCCCGAGTCCGGCGATGCTCTCAGCGTCCACTCCAGCGAGAACATGGCGGTGCTGATCGCCGGCCGTGCAGGTGGCCTCAACGCGATGGGCGGCCAACACATCTCCCGGCCCGGAGGACACCCCGCGCAGGTCGTGAACTCCGCCTTGCGAGCCGTCGGCATCGATCACGAGATGGGCGAAGTCTCCGGCACGATCGACGAGCTGTTCGCATAGCTCGACCAAGCCGGCACGAGAGGTCGGCGGGTCCCTCACGGCGTTGGCGGATGTTATGCTCGTCCCTGCGATGCGGCGCGCAGGCCTGATCTTGGGGGGACTCGCGCTCGCCGGTTGCCCCTCCCTCGGCGCGTACCAATGCGAGCGCGACGGCGACTGCAACCGCGAAGGTTTGGCCGGCCGTTGTCTAGACGACGCCGCATGTGCCTACCCCGAAAACGCTGGGCGCTGCGAAAGCGGCTGGGCACGCTCGCCCAACGCTGCCGAATCCCCCGGCGCTTGCATCGACGCCGAGCCGCCCGCGACCACGGGGACGACGAGCGCGACGCCCACGGGGACCAGCTCAACAACGTCGGACTCGGCCTCGAGCTCTCCGATGGGCTCGGAGTCGGGCTCGGGCGGGACCAACCCTTGCGACTCCGCCGAGGTGGTGATCGACACCGGGACGTTTTCTCCCGCCGCAGGCCTGAGCGACTACGTGCTGTGGCTGCCCCTGGACGCGTGGCCCGAGGGTCGCGAACGGCTGGCTTCGGGCGGGGTCGGCCTGCGTATCACGGACACCTCCGGAGCCGTCCTCTCCTTCGAGCGCGCCGACCAGTTCGACGACACACCAGCGCTGTGGTTGAAGCTACCGACGTTCGCCGCGAGCGACACGCTGACGCTGACGTTCACCTTCGTCCCGGACCTCGAAGACCCAGACCCGACCGCGGTGTGGTCGCCCAACTATCTCGGAGTTTGGCATCTCGACGACGCACCGATGGGCTTGGAGGGCGACATCACGAGCAACGCCGCGACCCCCGAAGAGCCTGGCGTCCTGCTGGGGACGATGACCCCCGAGCAACACGTCCAGGGCCAGCTCGGCTCGGCGACCGCGTTCGACGGCGACGACGACATCATCGAGATCGCTGCGAGCTTTCAAGGCCAGCTCTCCGCCTACTCCTTCTCGGCCTGGGCTCGTGTCGATTCGGACGATCCCGCCAGCCGCGGTAGCTTCTTCCAGCGTCTCAATGGAGACTTCTACTACCCGCGGTGTTGGCACAACTCGGACAGCGGTGAAACGCTCTTCTGCCAGGAAGCGGTCGACGGAGAAACCTCCGGCGCGAGCAGTGGCAAGGCGCTCCCGATCGGCGAGTTCTTCTACCTCTCGCTCGTTCGTGACCCCGAGGCCGCGGAGACGACCGTGTACTTCAACGGTGACGCCCGCGGCACGATGACATCGCTGGCAGGCGGCACCTTGGATAGCGACGAGCCTCCCCTTCCGTTCGAGCTTGGCCACGGCGAATGGGGAACGCTGACCGGGCTCATGGACGAGGTTCGCGTGAGCGAGGCCGTGCACTCGCCGCAGCGTGTTCGTGCGGACTACCGCTCTCAAGCCGGCGCGCTGCAAGTCGCCGAATTCGGGCTGCTAGAGCCCGCAAGCTGTCCAGACTGACGCTTCTCGGGGCTTCGCCTGCGCGCTGTGCGCCCCGTCAGCTCACAGAGTGTCGATATTTGCCGGAAGAGTGGGTTCGCGGGTCTAAAGGAACCGGCGCGGCGCGCTTGCGCCAGCGCGCCGTCTACACGGAGACTCCGACCCCCCCCATGTCTAACTTGCTTGGTTTTTCCGCGCCCGCGTTGGTGGGCGCGAGCAACGCTCTCAACGCGTTCTTCCTGTTCAAGGATGACAAGGTCCCCAACGAGGCGGCCGTGGCCATCGCTCCCACCGTCGGGTGGTTGATGCTCGCCGCCGCCGTCTCGCTCGTGGTCATGCTCATCGTGCGCAACGAGTACTGGCGCCGGTGGTGGCTGACCATGGAGGACCCACGCGCCATGGGGATCTACCGGATCGTGTTCGGGATCTTCGTGATCGCGAACATGAACGACTTCTACGAGTACTGGACGATGCTCTTCACCGACGAGGGCATTTTTCCGGCCGACGTCGCGCGGCAGGTGCACGCGTCGGGTCAGTTTGCGGGCTATGGGGACGGCCTGTCTGAAGACTCACCGCTGGGGTTCTTCGACAACCGGGCGATCTGGGAGTTCCTCAAGGGGCCGAAGTACTCGCTCCTGTACTTCTGGGACAGCCCGACGGCCTTTTGGATCCACATGGTGGCGTTTCAGTTGTGCGCCCTCATGTTCGTGATCGGATTCCGTACTCGGCTGATGGGGGTCCTGACCTTCTTCTTGATGAACTCGATCTTTTTCCGGAACCACCTGTTCTGGGAGGGCACGGAGCTCGTCTATCGGGTGTACCTCGCGTACCTGATCTGCGGACGGAGCGGTCATGCCTACAGCGTCGACAACTGGCTGCGTTGCCGGAAGCTCCGCAAGCAAGGCCTGCTGTCCGAGCGCGACGGCCCCGGCGGAGGTGCCGGGGTTGCGCCCAGCGACGAGCATCCCAAGGGTCTCGCCGCGATCTACCGCCTCATTCCGGCCTGGCCGCGGCGGCTGGCGATTCTACAACTCGCCGCCACGTACACCACGACCGGCATTCTCAAGGACGGAAGCGTCTGGGCCAAGGGAGACGCGGTCTACTACGCGTGGAACATGGACCACTTCTACCGGTTCCATCCGCAGCGCATCGCTGCGCTCACAGGGACCAACCTGCTGCGGTTCTCCTCCTGGTTCGCCCACTGGGGCGAGGTGTTCTTCTTCCTCGCCGCCATCGGCGTCTTGGTGAAGTGGGCGATGGGCGAGAAACTCCCACCAGCCCGAGGATGGCGCGCATGGGTCGTCCGGTTGTGCTGGGCCTCGCTGATCGGCACCTCAACGGCGATCATCGCGATCGCCTGGAAAGTCCACTTCGTTCCTGCGATCCACCGGACGCTGTTCCTGTCTCTGTGGGTCGGGGGCTTCCTGGCGATGTGGGCGCTGTGGTGGAAGATGGGCCGCAAGCCCTTCCGCATTCGAGGCCGCGTGGGCATGTGGATGGTGTGGGTCGGCTTTGTCGCCTTCGTCGACCTGATGCTGTGGCTGATGACCTTCCCGCTGCTCAACGCAAAGCAGAAGCTCATGCCCGAGTGGATCTGGCGGAAGATCGGCATCCTCGCGGCCTGGACGGCGATCGCGATCCTCGTCCCCTGGCTGACCATGAAGTTCATGCCAGGCCTCGTCGCGAAGGCTCGCAAGCTCCTGCGCATCGATGGTGCCGCGGCGGATGAGTTCTTCGAGAAAAAGCACGACGTTGGACAGCGCTGGGTGGCCACGTGGGTCCTCGGACGACGAGTCTGGTTGACGTGGCACGTCGCGCTCATGGGCGGGATCTTCACCTTGATGAACATCGGCCAGTTCCAAACCGGGATGCTGTCGCAGACGTTCGTCTACCTCTACGGCGCCGAGGCGGCTTGGATCGTGACCTGGCTGCTGTTCAAGCTGAAGCTCAGCGAACACGACAAGCCCCTCCCCGCCGAGGACCCCACCCTCCCGCACCACCGTCGCGACGCCGCGAAGTTGCCCGAGTGGGCCCTGTACTTCGGACTCGTCACGATCCTCGTCGGCATCGTGGTCCGGGTTGAAGTCCAGCCCGAGTGGGAGTGGCGATGGATCTGGGTCGGTGGCGTCGCGTTCCTGGGCGGCGTCGCATTTGTGACCGCGCGCGCCAACAAGGGCAAACGCCTCGAGACCCCGGAGATCATCCCAGGACGCTTCCCCGCGCCCGGCAGCAACGCGCTGCGCACCGAAGGAGACGCACCCAAGATGCCCTGGGCCTACGGTCCCTTGGGACGGTTCATCATCAGCGCGCTGATGGTCTGGCAAATCTCGGCAGTGACCGTCTGGCTGACTCCGGACAAGGACAGCCTCAAGACGTGGCGGAACGACTCCAGACGCGTCTTCACCAAATGGCTCACTGTGACCCAGACCGACCAGGGCTGGGGCATGTTTGCGCCCAACCCACCGCGGACCAACGTCTTCCTCAAGGTGCTCGTGACCGATGCGGACGGCGAAGTCTACGACCTCAAGACCGACGTCTACGCGCCCGAGCGAAAGCCCATCCCCTGGATCTGGAACGACCGGATGCGCAAGATGAACCGGCGCATCATCGGGGGCGAGTCCGGTAACACGCAGTGGTACCGCAAGTGGTACGGCCGCTACATCTGCCGCCAGTGGGCACTCGAGCACGAGGGCATCGCCCCCAAGAAGGTCGAGCTGGTGAAGATGTGGTACCGGATGCCGTCGCCCGAAGACACGTGGCGACACGGTTGGTACGACGCAGAGGCACGGCTCAAACGCGACGGTGCCGAGAAGCTGGAGCACACCGAAGACTGCAAGCGGACCGTCATGGGGCAGCTGCCCAACTTCATCCGTGAGCGTCACGGGCTGCCCCCGCTCGATGAAGAGGCGGGCTGGAAGTACAAGCCGTGGCTCAAGCACAAGAAGCGCAAGTGGGAACGCAAGCTCGAAAAAGAAGCCGCCGAGGCGGAGGGCCGCGAGCCCGTCTACAAGAGCGACAAGAAGTCCCCAAAAGCCAAGCCGAACGCCAAGAAGAAGCCAAAAAAGGACTCCGCGACGGCTCGTGCCAAGAAACCCAGCAAGACCACGGCGAAAGCCGACGTCAAGCGCCCCGCCGCCAACCGCAAAGAGGACTAACGCGTGACCGGTTCACTCCTCGCCTTTTTCAAGCGCATCCCCAACGAGGAAGCGCTCGAGCTCGCCCCCACCGCCGGATGGATCATGTTGTTCCTCGCGGTGATGGCTGGGCTGATCCTGATCATCAACCGTGAAGGATGGCGCCGCGCCTTCCTCCGCGCCGAAGACCCTCGGACCATGGGGATCTTTCGCATCGTGTTTGCGTTCTGCGCGATGTGCAACATCAACGGTCTATGGGAGCTCTTCGAGTACCTGTTCACCGACGAGGGCATCTTCATCAGCGACGTTGCCCGTCAGGTTTTCGCGCGAGAGCAGTTCCGCGGCTTTGGCAACGGCCTCGCCGGGGATGAGTACGGCTTCTTTGGGTGGGCCGGAGTGTGGCAGTTCCTCAAGGGGCCGAAGTACTCCCTGCTGTTCTTCTGGGACTCGCCCCGAGCGTGGTGGATCCATTGGGCCGCGTTCCAACTGGCGGTGACGATGCTGATGCTGGGGGTGTGGACGCGCTACACCAAGTGGATCGCAGCCTTCCTGTTCCACAGCATCATCCTGCGCAACAACATCTTCTGGGAGGGCACGGAGAACGTCTATCGGTGCTTCTTCTTCTACCTGTGCCTCTCGCGGTGCGGGCGTGCGTACAGCGTCGACAACTGGTGGCGCTGTCGTAAGCTTCGAAAACAGGGCCTGCTCTCGGTCCGAGGCGGGCCGGGCGACGGCGCTGGCGTGGCGCCATCTGAGGAGCACCCCAAAGGGCTCGAGGCGATCTACCGCCGTATCCCGTCGTGGCCGCGGATCCTGATCATCCTCCAGGTTGCTGCGATCTACTGCTACACGGGCGTCGTCAAGAACGGTTCGGTCTGGTGGCGAGGCGACGCGATGTACTACGCGCTCAACCTCGACCACTTCTACCGCCTGCCCCCGCAGCAACTCTCGGCGGTTCTGGGCACGACGATGTTCAAGCTCAACACGTGGATCACCCACGCGTGGGAGGCTTTGTTCCCGGTCGTGGTGCTCGGCATGTTCGTCCGGTTCGGCATCCGAGAGCGCCTGCCCAAGTGGTCCAAGACCACCCATCGTGTGCACTCCGCGGCCTGGGTCGCGTTTGGACTGGGATGCCTCGTGTTGTGCGAAGTACTGTGGCCTGTCCACTTCGCCCGCAGCGGGAAGCCAGTCACCAACTTCGCTCCCTGGAAAGCTGGCTGGTGGACGCTTCAAAAAGCCCAATGGGTCTTCGGCGTCGGCTGGATCTTGGGAATGATCATCATCGCCTTCGGGTGGCGCCGGCTTCGTAACCGTCCGTTCCATCTCACCTTACGGGGCCGCGAGTTCACCATCGACCTCGACTGGTTCCTCAAGTGGTTCCTGGGACGCCGCATCTGGGTGTTCGTCGGTCTGGTCTTCCAGCTTCACGCGTTCGTTCTGATGAACATCGGATGGTTTCAGCCTGGGACCAGCTCCGGGTTCATCGCGTTCATCAGCGGCACCGAGATGGCGCTGCTCGGCGTCGTGTTCGGCAAGGCGTTCTCTCGCCTGCCGGGCCTGGGCTCGGTGATCCCCAAGTGGGTTCAAGAGGGCAAAGGCCCCACGCCCGCCGAGGATCCCACGCTCCCACACCTGCACCACGACGGTGTTCGCCTCCCCATGTCCACGATGGTCATCGGATTGGCCATCGCCGCCTCTGGCGTGCTGCTGCAGTACAAGGACATCCTCGCCTACGGCTGGACGCTCGTCGGTCTGTTCGCGTTCCTCGCGGGGTCCATGTGGCGAGAGACGAACTCGAGGCCCAGGCCCTGCAAGGTTTTGTCGGATCCCTACGAAGGCGCGCCCGAGCGTGTTCCCCAGGGGACGATCAGCGAACCCTGGGCCTACGGTCCACGCGGGCGCTTGCTGGCAGCTTGCCTGGTGCTCTACCAAGTGGTTGGCGTCGCATGCTGGCTGCTGCCCGATAAGGACAGCTTCAAGTGGCGTACCCACACCCATGAACCCTTCAAGTGGTGGCTGCAGCGCACGCAAACCACCCAGGGGTGGAAAATGTTTGCTCCCAACCCGCCGCGCGCGAACCGATTCCTCAAGGTGCTGGTCACCGATCAAGATGGCGAGGTCTGGGACATGCGCAACGACATCTACGCGGAGGAAAGCCGGCCGCTCCCATGGATCTGGTACACGCGGCAGCGCAAGATCAACCGCCGCATCGGCGGCAGCGAGGGCGGCCATGGCAGCTGGTACCAGAAGTGGCACGGCCGCTACCACTGCCGCGAGTGGCAGAAGCTGCACGACGGCGAGGTCCCACGGAAGGTTGAGCTGATCAACATCACGTACACGATCCCCACGCCGGAGTACGTGTTCAAGAACGGCCCCTACGACCCCTGGGAACGTCTGGAGAAGACCGGCAAGGAAAAGCTGATCTACACCGCCCGGTGTCGCACCGAAGTCGGCGCACAGCTGGTCAATGAGCTCCGCGCTCGGCACGGCATCGAGCCCGCCGAGATCGAGATCCGCCGATGGAGTGCGTTGCGGGGCCGCGAAGCCGCATGGGAACGCTTCCTCAAGAACGAGGCCAAGAAGGCGGAAGAGAAGAAGAAGAACGGCAAGTCCGACGACAAGAAGGACACGAAGAAGGACGACAAAAAGGGCGCCAAGAAGAAGTGACCTGGCAATCAGCATGGGAAGAGGGACGAACACCCTGGGACCTCGGAACCTCGGCCCCAGTTCTGCGGTCGCTGGTCGAAGCGGGGGGTCTTCCGCAGGGTCGCGCAGTCGTGCCAGGCGCCGGCAGTGGGTACGACGTGTTGACCCTGGCCGGCCCAACCCGGTCGGTCGTCGGGCTCGACCTGGCGCCGGTCGCCAAGACGCGCTTCGACACGCTCGCCGAAACCCACCCGCACCGCGAGCAGGTCGAGTTCGTCGTCGCAGACGCGTTTGCGTACACCCCCGAAGCCCCCTTTGAGCTCGTGTGGGACTACACCTTCCTGTGTGCCCTCCCTCCGGAGCTTCGGCCTTCGTGGGCGAAGATGATCGACCGGCTGCTGCACCCAACCCAGGGCCAGCTCGCCGCGCTCATCTTCCCCGTGGTCCCCGATGCTGATCCGGAAGACGGACCGCCCTATCCGATGACGCCCGAGCTCGTCACCAACCTGGTCGAGCCGTTCCTCGAGCCCATCTCCATCGTCCCGGTGCAGACGAGCAACCCGGGCCGCGAGGGCAAGGAGTGGCTCGGGCGATTTGGGCGTCGCACCTCCTCCGACTAGACCCAGGGGGTCCAACGTGGGCCGCTTCGGCGCTGGCGGACCTCGACCGCACGCCGCATGAGTGGATGCGATGGGTGTCTACGCACGATGGCTCAAACGCAGTGCCGACGTTGCGCTGGCCTCAGCAGGGCTTGCCATCGCCGCTCCCGTTCTGGGTGCCGTCGCCGCGGCAGTCGCGGTCAAGCTTGGCCGCCCCGTGCTGTTCCGCCAGCGACGTGCGGGGCGAAATGGCGAGCCGTTCTCGATCCTGAAGTTTCGGACGATGACGGATGGACGCGGCGCCGACGGTGAGCTTCTGCCCGACGCGCAGCGGATGACCGACTTTGGCCGGTGGCTTCGCAGCACGAGCCTCGACGAGCTTCCCGAGCTACTGAACGTCTTGCGGGGAGAGATGAGTCTGATCGGTCCCCGGCCGCTCCACCTTCGGTACGTCCCTCGGTACAACCACCGACAAGCACGACGCCACGACGTGCGCCCCGGCATCACCGGGCTCGCTCAAGTCCGAGGTCGAAATGCCCTGGGCTGGAGCGAACGGCTCGAGCTGGACGTGGTCTACGCGCAAAGCGTCGGCGCGCTGCTCGACCTGCAGATCCTGCTGGAGACGGTCGTCGTCACGCTGCGTCGCGACGGCATTACGCAGGAAGGGCAGGCCACAATGACCGAGTTCCGCGGCAACGAGCCCGCCGGTACTCAGAGCGCGAGAGCGGCCTAGGGGGTCCCTAGAGCGCGCGACTCAAACGTGAACGCCCCACTGAGGACCCACGCAAGCACGGCACTGAGCCCATGCGCGAAGTGGTTTCGCGCCGCGTCCTCGCCCTCCACGAGCACGAGTCCGCCGAACTGCTTCTGCAGCTCGAGAAACGTGAACCCGGCGAGGAAGACTCCGATCCAAACGCCGCGAACGGCCCAGTCGCGGAACTCCTCCTGCGCGGCCGCGGGGTTGCTCGCGCCGAACTTGTTGCGCAGGAAGATCAGAGAAATGCCGGCTGGAATCGAGAGGACCTTGAACCACTGCGCGTTCAGGTTTCCCGCCAGCGAGCCATCCGACGGCGCGCGGATCAGGTAGCGAACCCACAACCCCTGCACCGCTCGCCAGTATTCGGCGTCGAACTCGTGCAACGTGTCGGTCGTCAGTCGGGCGACTCCGATCAGGACGAGGGTCACGGCGACGAGCACGGATGTACGCGAGCGCATTCGTGGGATCACTGTGGGGAGGTCCCGTCACGCCGCAGAACCCAACATCGGGTGGCCAACGACCAGGCGCACACTGAGGTCCGCGACTTGATCCGCTCGATGTGTAGGGAATCAGGTCGGCTTGGTACGGTATGTCCATGGGCGCGGCTTTGTTCTTCACCGCTCTTGCAGCGGCAGGTCTCGCAGCGTGCTTCCCACTGGGACTCGTCGCGCCGCTGTTGAACGGGCTCCGCCTCGTTCGCGCGGCCGCGGCTTTGCGCTCGCAGACTCGGGCGGCCGGCGACGTTGCTCAACACCGGGGTTGCGCGCACCTGCCTCCCCATCTGTCTGCCGCACAACGCCTGTTCGCCTCGGACACGCGCGCGCTCCTCTCGGAGCTCGAACACGCCCAAGCCCACGCGCATCGCTTCTCAGACACACCTCGCGGAGGGTGGTGGAGGCAGCTCATCGCTTCGCAGTCCGGCTCTGTCTATGTGTCGAGCATCGGGATCGCCGGGGAGGTTTGGCGTTGGCTGCGGCAGGCAGAAGAGCTCCTCGACGATCCGTCCGAACCGGCCGGCCCCGAGTTGGAGCCGGCGACAACGGCCGTGCGCGCGATGCTCTTCGACACTCGGCCTTGGAGCGAGCGATTCGAAGCGCTTGTGGCTCTGGTGGGCCGTGTCGACGCGGGCCTCCGAACGCAAGCCGCGGGCTCCTACCGCGACAAGCTCCCGGTCCCCGCGCTCCCCAAGCCGGACAGACGCTCCGAACCTCCCCAGAGCACCGAAGAACGAACTCGCCTCCGCGAATACGAACAGGCCCTCGAGGACAACAAGCGGGCGATCCGCGCGATCGTGCGGAGATTCGCGGCCCCGGCGGAGCAGGCCGACCTCACCCAAGAGATTCGGCTCGCGTTGTGGAAAGCGCTTCCCGCTCACCGCGGGGATTGCTCGGTCCGCTCGTACGTGCTTCGCATCGCGAGGTACCGCGCAATCACCTTCCGAGAACGGAAGGTCGTTCTCGAGCCCGAGAGCGTGTGGATCGACGACGCACCCGAGCCAGGCGAGTTGCTCGACCAGGCCCGCCGGCGCAGAGCGCTGGCCAATGCCATCGAGCAGCTGCCTGTGAGACTCCGACTTGCACTGGAGATGCGGCTCGCCGGGTCGTCCTATCGGGAGATCGGAGAGCGATTGGCGATCAGCGAGAAAAACGCTTCAGTCCGCGTCTCCCGGGCGCGCCAGGCACTGAAGCGAGACTTCTGCACGGACAGCTGAACGACCCTCAGTCCCGCGCCCCGAGGCGCGTTCGGCCGTACACTCGACTCGATGTCCGCGTCCTCCGAGTCCTCCCCCCGGGTTGAGGCCGTTCTTCGCGCGTTGGCCCCTCGGCTCGACTCGCTGATCACCCCTGCCCTCGTGTTCGAACTCGATGCTGTCGCGCACAACATCCAGGCGATGGTCTCCTTCGCAGGGGCGGCCCGCTGGCGGCCCCACGTCAAGACGCACAAGCACCCGGAAATCGTCCGGGCGCTGCTGGCCGAGGGGGTCACCTCGTTCAAATGCGCAACCTTGGATGAGCTCGAGATGACGCTGCGGACCGCGGGGTCTACCCCGATCGACGTGCTGCTCGCGTATCCGCTCCATGCTGCGGCGGTCCAATCCGCGGCTCGGCTCGCAGCGCAGTTCGTGCACTGCCACGTTCGGCTGCTCGCCGACAGCCCCGAGCACCTGCGTCAACTCGATTCGGCGCTGACCTCAGCGCCGACCCGGCTCTCCGCGCTCCTCGACGTCGACGTCGGCATGGCAAGGACGGGAACCGATGCCTCCCGATGGGCCGAAGCCTCACCATCCGCCAGCAACGTCGACCTGGTGGGGCTCCATGGCTACGAGGGTCACATCGCTTGGTCGCAACTCGAGGACGCGACACGGGGTTATGAGCAGCTCGTAGCACTGGCCGCCTCCGTCCCATTCGCCGTGCAATGGGTCGTCACCTCGGGAACCCACGCCTTCCACCACGCGTTGGGTCATGCCTCGCTTCGCGAAGGCCCGTGGCAGCACCAGGTCTCCCCAGGGACGCTGGTGCTGAGCGACCTTCGCAGTGCCCCGGCGGCCGAACTGCTGTCCTTGCAGCAAGCTGCGTTCGTGCTCAGTCGCGTCATCGCCACGCCCGGCCCCGGGCGCATCACGTTGGACGCGGGCAGCAAGGGGCTCAACCCCGACTGTTCACCGCCGGCATGCGTCGCCGTTGGTTGCCCTTCGCTGGCGGCCGAGATGGCGAGCGAAGAGCATCGCCCGTGCCGGGTCGAGCCGGATACGCTCGCACTCGGAGATCTGGTGGCTCTCATCCCCGAGCACATCTGCACGACGGTGAATCTGTACCGACATGCGCAGCTTGTTCGAGGCGAGCGTGATCTCGGGTCCTCTGAGATCAGCGCCCGACGCCGGACCCACGACACGCGCAGCTTCGGCACGTCCCCGCACGGCTAGGGCACCGCAAGACTACATGTAGTCTCACCTGCTACATGCAAAAGGCGAACCGCCGGATTCCACCAGCTGTGCCGCTTCAAGGTCGATTTCTGTACGGTCGGGAACCTTCAAGCCGCGCCTGCCCACATTCAAGGCAGCGCCCATGTTGATGACCACGCTCGCAGCTCTCGTCTTGATTGTTGGACCCGCCGGTCTCGGTTCTGACAACACGCCGCAACCTCCACAAGACGCCGAGATGGGCGACGGACTTCGCCTCAGCGAGCCGATGGAGGACCCAGACGCCCCCCCATCTCCAGAGGTCGTCTGCGCAGATGGCACGACGCTCAAGGGCATCGACATCTCCAAGTGGCAAGGCGACGTCGACTGGAACCAGGTCGCGGCCGACAACGTGAAGTTCGCGTTCGTCCGGGTGTCGGACGGCATCAACACGCAAGACCAGTACTTCGACGACAACTGGGAGGAGTCCCGAGCCGAAGGCATCTACACAGGTGCCTACCAGTTCTTCCGACCCAACCAGTCCGTCCTCGGCCAGGCCGACTATCTCCTGGAGAAGATCGGTTGCGACATGGACGCGCACACATGCCCGATCACCGAGATGGACCTGCCCCCGGTCATCGACGTCGAGCACCGTCCGTCCGGGTGGAGCCAGGCCCAGATGACCACGGCCATCCGCACGTGGATCGACCGCGTCGAGGACTTCGGACTCGAGCCAGTCATCTACTCGGGCCGGTACTTCTGGCGTGATTACGTGGGGTCTTCGGAGTGGAGTGACCACCCGTTCTGGCTCGCTCACTACACAAACAACTGCCCCAACATCCCCAGTCAGTGGGCAGATTGGGATTTCTGGCAGTTCACGGACAGTGGCACCACCGCAGGCGTCAACGGCGGCGTCGATACCAACCAGTTCAACGGAACGATGGAGATGCTGCTTGCGCTTCGCCCTGCCGGCGCGCCCGTCGGCGAACCCGATGATGACGATGTCGGGTGTGGCAGCATCGCTTCCGACGACGCGACCATCATCGATAACGGGGAAGACTGCTTCGCACTCCACGGGCCGGCACAGTATTGGCGCGACGAGAACGCCGGACATGGCGGTGACCTCTCCTGGACCCGCACAACGACCGGGTCCGAATACAACTTCGGACTTTGGTCGCTCAACTTCGCGGAAGCTGGTAGCTACAATATCCAAGTCCACATCGACCCGGACCACACATCGGTCAGCTCGGCTGAGTACGAGGTCAGGTCCGCCGATGGCAACGACACCACCTCGGTCGACCAGAAGGACGGCGGCTGGATCTCGCTGGGCTCCTTCGAGTTCGACGAAGGCGGCGACCAGCACGTCCGTCTCTCTGACAAGCAGAGCAGCTCCGGCCAGCAGTTGCAGTTCGACGCGATTCGTCTCGTCCCCGAGGGCGTCGAGGTGGATGGAGACGACTGCGGTGAAGCGGTCCACGGCGGCCAATCACGCATCACCAACAACCGAGACTACGAAGAAGGGTGCAGTGTTGGCGGCCGTCGTAGCGGCGGGGTCTTCTTCGCAGGCATGCTGCTCTTCGGCTTGTGGGGCCGGCGACGGCGGCACTGATCGCGAGTTGTCATCTCCGGACGCCGGGCGCTTCGCGGCCGGCGTTTTCCTTTGGTTCAACAGAGAAAGGAAAAAGAACCGTGACGAGTGCTGGGCCCCCGGGCCGACCTCCTCCCGAGCGACCGTCCTGTTCTTTGTCGGCGTATCGGCCTCCTCCCCGGAGAACCACCTGGGAATGGGCCCGCAAGAGATGGTGAATTCGGGCAACAAGAGGGTTTCGAGTCGGGTGCGGCTCGCGCCATTCATTCCGATGTTCCCATGCTCTGCTGTGATGGATTCCTACACCGATCTGATTCGCGTCCGTGGACCCATCGGTTAGAGTCAGACATGGTCAAGCCCCGGATTCTGGTCACTGGATTCAACGATTGGGAGAACCTGGGTACCCCTGCGAACGTGTGGAAGTGCAGCGCCAATCCAAGCTGCCGACTCATGGTCGGAGCGGAGTCTTCCGCGCGGCCGACCTCCTTCGGAGGGTTCCTCCCGTCCGTCCTTCGCCTTCGCACGGAGTTCGATTGGACGTTCCTCACCCTCCCCACGACGTGGCGAACGTTCACGACGATCAAGAAGTACGACACCTACGACGTCGCAATCCACTTGGGCCTCGGTGTGTACGGCAATGTCTACGACGTCATCAAGGTCGAACACGGCGCAATCGACCTCAGACAGGGGACTGACGCGAGCGGAGCCCTGCCGAGCTCGTCCACGACGGGGGGCGCCACGGCACTCGACCTCGTCGACCCCATCTCGGTCAACATCAAGCGCATCGAGAACAAAACCTACGCCGGCTTCAAGATCCTCCGGGCCAAGCCGCGCCGGGAAAACAGCTACATCTGCAACGAGACCAACTCACTCGCGTTGCAAGCCGTGCGCCGGAGCCGAGCCGCGAACAAGACGCTGTCCGAGGCATACTTCCTCCACCTTCCATACGCCGACCCCGGCGTTGCCGTCGGCTACAAGAATCTCGCGAAGGGAGTCGCTGCGACCATTCTTGCGCTTCTCGAAGGCCGCGGAAGTCCGAGCCGCCGGTAGTGCAGGCGTTTGCTCAGCGCCGTGTTCGTCGACTTCGCCTCGCTGAACACGCTCCTGATGTTCAACGCCGAACGGCGATCGGCTCGACGAACTCGAAGATGTAGTTGTCGGCGAGCTGAAGGGCCCGAGTTTGCTCCTCGCGGGTGCGCACCGTCCACGCCAGCAGTGGAACCCCCAAGCGGCGCAGCAACGAGGCAGAAGGTTCGGGAAGAGCCTGCAGGTCGTAGCCAACGTAGGCCGGTCGCACGTGCGGCGCCAAGAGCATCCGTTGCAGCAACACCCGCTTGGCCAGCCCGAAGTCGCTTTCGGCCATGTCTCCGGCCAGCAACCCTCGCGGGATCTCGGGGCACTCGCGCCGAAACCAGGCCATGGAGAGCGGATTGAACGACTGAACCGCCACCGGGCCCGTGTAGACGTCGAGGACCCGCGCGGTGGCCCGTTCGATCACTCCAACCGCACCGCTGTTCTTCACCTCCACCACGACCGGAACCCGTCCAT
Source organism: Nannocystales bacterium (assembly GCA_050633305.1). Lineage (GTDB taxonomy): Bacteria > Myxococcota_A > Polyangia > Nannocystales > Nannocystaceae > CAJXVA01. The sequence continues at coordinate 23,118 of JBOEGF010000026.1, read as the reverse complement.
CCACCATCCGCAGGACCTGGGCCAAGCTCGGAACCCGTTCGCTCGTCCCTCCGAGGTGGAGCTCGCGAAGTCGGTGCCACGGCCATTCCCGGACATCCCCTTGTGTGGCGGTCATCCGCAAGAGCGACTCGTCATGAAACACGACGGCCTCGGCGTCGAGACTCGGATGAACGTCGAGCTCGAGCGGCAAACCGGCATCAACGGCCGCCTCGAACGCTGCGAGCGAGTTCTCCGGACGCTGCTCATCGTGCAACCCACGATGAGCAACGGGGCGGTCAGTGACCCAAGCTGGCGTACGGACCATCGGAGCGGCATCTTGCTACTCCGACCCCATGCGGATCAACCCGGCGCGAAGACCAAGGGGTAGCGCACCGTCACCGTCCCTCCTCCCGCAGGTTTCGGGAAACGGATCCGTTCAAGTGCCGTCTCGAGACAAGCGCCGAACGCCTTCTCGGCGTCGCTGGCCGGCTCGGTCGACCACGTCAGCGACGCCTTCACACGGCCTTCGCTGTCGATCGTGAATCCGATCGTGACCTTGAAGGAAGCGTTCGGATCGGCTTTCAGCACCGGCTCGTAGCAGGCGCGCAACGTGTTGTTGTGCGCGCGGACGACCCGGCGAATCACGTTGCCGTCCAACGAGCCCGTCACCTGAGCCTTGGCATGTCTCACTCGAGGTACGCGCTTGCCGCGGCCCCCGAACCCAGCGCCGGTACCACGTCCGTATCCTGAGCCCGAGCCGCCTCCAGCGCCTTTTCCGACCAGGCCGGTGTTTCCCAACCCGATGGTGCCCTGCCCGACGCCACCGCCTCCGCGACCTGCTCCCACCAGCCCAAGTGAACCGCTTTGGCGAGCTGCCATTCCGCTGACCGGCTCCACCTGAACCGCCACAGTCTTGGCCGGGTCCTTGGTCGCGACATCTTTGTCGACCGCGACGAAGGCTGTGTGTTCGGTCAACACACGGTACGCCAGCGCTATCTCGGTCGCGGCTTCGGTCCGGCGGTCCCGCGCGGCCGAGTCGAGCCGGAAGACCTCAGGGTCACGCAGCAACTCTTCGATGCGCGTCCGGGCCCACATGGAGCGGAGTCCTGTGCCCGATGAGCCCTTCGCGAGATCGACCTCGACCTCGAACCGAGCTTTGCGACCGCCCTGCCACCCCTCGACGACAACCGTGCCGGATCCCTCGCTTGCGTATCGGCCGAAGACCACGACCGGTTGTCCAACGAACAGGTCTGGAATCCGTTGCGGCGCCACGTCCTCGACCGGCAGGGTCCCCCAATCGATCGAGATGTCGCGCAGCGCCGGTGATGCGATACGCCGATAGAAGCGGTCGACAACCTGCTCAACACTCTCCGAGGCCCCGACGTAGCTGACCGCACCACGGCCCACGGTGGAGAGCCCTCCGAGAAGGAATCGATTCGGAGCCTGTCCAACACCGAGCCCGAAGATCCGTGCGTGCCCGAGGTGTTCGTCGGCCAGTTCGAAGATGGCCGCCTCGTTTCCGATGTAGCCATCGGTGAGGAGCAGCACCATCGGGACCCGATCGCTCGACTGCGCCAGCGCGAGGGCGGCCTCGATCCCAGCCCGCATGTGAGTCCCGCCCATGCCCCGCATACCGTCGACGTAGTCGAGACCCTTGCGGCGGTTCCCTGCGGTGTTGTTCAACAGCCCGGGGCTCAGCTTGCTGGCGCTCTCAGAGAACCGCAGCACGGAAAACCGGTCGTCCGGGCCCATCGAGCGAATCGCCTCTCGCATGACCGCCTTGGCGGTATCCATCGGCTTCCCGCCCATCGAACCCGAGTTGTCGACGACGAAGATGAGGTCCCGCGGGACGGCCTCGTCGGCATCCAAGGACGTCGGAGGAACGAGAGTCAGTGTGAACGCCCCACCCCCGCCATCCTCGGGCTGGGTCATCAAACCCGCCTCGGTTGTCTCGCCGCCCAGCATCCAGGAGAGCTCGAAGTCCCGGTTCGCCACGGTCGCGCCCGCGCTCAGCTCCACAGTGGTCACACCGTTTCCCGTGTTGCTCGAGATCGAATGGTTGGCGGAGGACAGGCCCCCGATGGAATGAGTCGACTCGATGTCGACCGTGATCACCACAGGCGCGCAACCGCGGGACTTGGGGTCCAACACCGGAGGTGTGATCTTCGAGGCATCCGGGACCTCGTCGGTATCCGGGAGGGTACCCACACCAGAATGGCCCGTCGGCGTCCCCGGGATGAAGCGCGGGCCAACCACCGTGGGCAACGACAACGTCCCGCGCCCGGCCTCCAGCGCCACCGGCTGCACGACGTGCATCTGCACCTCGATCGACTCCCCTGGCAGAATGTTCGCGAGGCTCTGCGTGAAGACGTTGGGGCGCTCTTGCTCGAGAAGCCCTGCCCGCTGTCCGTTGGCCTTCGCCTCTTCGTAGATCTGCTTCGCATCAGCACGCCGATGGATCTCCCCGTGCAGGCTCCGGTCCCCGATGTGGATCCAGTAGTCGTCGACCGCGGCGCGTTCGTGAAGGGGAAACGCGTAGACGGCCTCGATCGGCTCGCTGAACGGGTTCGCAAACACCTGCGTCACCGTCGTCTCGGCAACGGTTCCCAAGACCAGCGTCTCGAACGAGGATTCTTGCAGCGGAAGCTCCCGAAGGCCCTCCGCCGTCTGGACTCGGATCGCGCTGCGGTCCCAGCCCTCGTCGGGGCCTATCGGTGCGGCTGCTGGAGCGTGATTCAGTGCGCACCGCTGAGGGAGGCGGTGCGGGCCCAACTCCTCAGCTTGTGCGTGGCGCGTGAACTGGGGCTGTTCATCCACCGGTTCGACGTCGAGATCCATCGGCGACGCGTGCTGAGCACATCCCGCGAACCCACCCGCGGCGATCATGCTGAGCACGCCCGCAACGCGAGCGTAAGCCTTCATCGTCGGGACGGACACCAGCCTTGGGTGGAAGTTCCGGCGACGTTGAAGTCCCCGCCCCGCGACGCTCGCCCCGCGTATGTGCTCCCGTCGCGCCAGCTGGGTGCCAGGACTCGGTCTGCGTGCGTGACGCACACACGAACAGCCCGTGCCACGATTCGGCGGGCCACCCCGACGAAGACGACAAGATGTGCCCTAATCCTTCTTGTCGTCTCGCTCGCGCTTGCGCTTGCGGTTCCACAAGAAGAGCGAAACGACTGCCTTCTGGGCGCCCTGACGGGCCCGCGTCACCACCGACTTGCCCTCTTCGCGCCGCGTCTCCACTTCGCGGTTGGCGCGTCCGCCGACCCACAGGCCCGCAATGACGGCGACGACGATCAGAAAGACCAACAGCGTGAGAGGCAGCGATTCCACGGCTTGGGGAAAGCGTAGCAGCTGCTACGGTCGGCCGTGCTCTCGCAGACCCAGGCGATGCTGATCTCGCTGGGCCTCGAGGTTCCCTGCCTACTGGGGCTGGGCTTGGCACGCCGTTGGATGCCCAGGTCGCATGCGCCCGCCTGGGCCATCGCCGCGGTCGCTGCGACTCTGCTCACCCACCCATTCGCCTGGGATTTCTCGATCACGCACACCCCGGGGCTAACACCTGAGGGCAAGGCGCTGCGGATCGAAGCGGCGGTAGTTCTCGCAGAAAGCCTCATCTATACGGTCGGCCTGCGGCTCCCGCCCTCGCGAGGCTTCGCGCTCGCACTGCTCGCCAACGCCGTGTCGTTCGGCGTCGGCCTGCTCCTGTAGCGGATTCAGTCGCGACGGCGCCCGAGCATGACGCCGCCGACCAAGAGCAAGCCCAGTCCAAGCGGCGCAGGGCCGCCCACCGAGCATCCACTCGACTTCGACTTGCCCGCGTCCTCCGACCCCGCCTTGGCATCCTTCCCCGCCTCGGCCGCTGGCTTCTCGTCCTTCGCGTCCTCGGCCTTCGCTTCCTCACCGATAGGCTCCGGCGCAGCTCCGGCCTTGCACACCATGCAGTCGACCTGCTTGGTCTTGGGCGGCACCCCCTCGCTGTAGTCGTTGCGAGAGCACGTGCTCTGCTGACACGTCCCCGCTTCTCCGCCGATGGAACATGCGTCGCCGGCCTTCTGCGAGCGGCACTGCGCCTCCTCGTCCGAGATGACGTCCGCCATCGCAACGTTGGGCACCAAAGCGAACAGGCCGACCGTGATCCACGCACAAAGCACTCGCATGACCGGAACGATAGCAAGCGGGGAACACCCGTGTGCACATCGGCCCCGAGGTCGCAGGGGAGAGCATCAATGCTCGGCCAGCCAACCGCGAACCTCTTCAGCCGCCGCGGTCTTGCTCGTCTTCTCAAAACCCCGCAGGGCGGTCTGCGCCAGCACGCGGGCCTCCGCCGCCCCCGGGGTCTTTGCCTCGACAAACCCCGCCAACACGAAACGCGCCTGGGCAAGGTCATCCTGCGGTTGGGTTTGCGACCCCTGTGCGAGCAGCGTACGCAGCTCGGCCATCGCCTCATCGTCGGCGCCGAGGATCCCGAGTTGACGGGCCCAGATCAGCCGGTGGTTCCACAGCGCTTCGGGGTCGGCCTCGATCAACACCTGGGCCCGGTCCATCGCCTCCTTGGTGGCCTCGCGGTTGCCGTCGTTGGCATGGAGGCTGGCCCGAACGACGTGGAACTCGGCCATGCGCGGGTGCCCGGGTCCGACGGCCGCAAGCGCGTCCTTCTCGGCCCGATCAAGTTCGGTCCGAGCCTCCTCCACCCGATGCAGTTCGGCGAGCCACTGCGCCACATGCAGACGGTTCGCCGCCGCCGACAACGGCTGCGCCCCCTGCTCTTCCCGGATCGCAAGAGCTTTGCGGGCAAGCGAGATAGCCACGTCGAGGTTGCCGCGCTCGGCCTCGAACACCGACAGATCCGAAAGCGGGTTTGCGTACAGCGGGTGGCTCTCGCCCACCGTCTTCTCCAAGATCTCGAGTGCGGTACGCAGTGCCTCTTCGCCCTCGTCGGTCTTGCCCGTCGCCAACAGAGCCATCGAGAGCGTGTGGTAGCCGACCGAAACATCAGGGTGGAAGTGCCCCACCTCAGCCTCGAACGTGGAGATGTACTCGTGCAGCGTGTCGATAGCCTCGGCATTTCGCCCCGCAAACATACGAATCGTTGCGAGGTTGTAGGCCGCGTCAGCCCACCGCATGGCGTCGGCCTCGCGGTCCCGGAGTTTGAGTGCACGGGCGGCAAACGACTCGGCGGTCGCATACTCGCCGGCCGAGTACTCCAAGGACGCTTGGTTCATCAGCAAGGCGGCTCGAAACTGGTCGTCCCCCCCAGCTGCCTTCGTCGCCGCGGCGGCTCGCAGTGCCAACCCTCGGGCCACGTCGTGCTGCTGCATGATGACCCCGCGCACGTACACCGCCAACGTCAGCGCCTGCGCCGTGACGCGGTGGAATCGGCTGGACATCCCGAGCAACTCGGCTTCTTCGAGGGCGGCCGCGGCCCCCTCCACGTCACCCGCAAGATCGAGGATCCTTGCGAGTTCGAGCCGCGTCTCCGCCTGCAGTGGCTCATGCCCGGTGATGGCCGCTTCGGTGTCCAGCTTTCGAGCAAGCTCGACGCCCGCCTGATACTCCCCCGAGGCGAGATACCCGTCGACCTTCGCGAGCTCCAACCGAACGCGTTCCACCTCCTCCCTGAGGTCCTCCGGTGCAGGCGGTGGCGCCCCGGAGAGCAGCGCGCCTTCGTCCGTGCAGTCTCGAGCGATCGAAGCGACCAACCCGCGCGCCCGCCCAATGTCACCGTCGTCGACCTCCTCGAAGTCCTCGAGGGCGATGTCCAAGGCGATCCGTCGCTGCGCGAGGCACCGCTCCGCCAACACCACGAACGTTCGACCGCCTTCGCGGGAGCGAGCCTCGCACGTCGACTGCGCCGCGGCGCCCCAAGACTCTGCATACGCATCCACGCTCTCCAGTAGGGCCCGCGACGCTTGCCCAGCCAGAGCCGAATCCGCCCGTGAGAACGCCTCGGAGATTCGCGCTCGACGCTCCTCGCTCCAGACGACCCCGAACACAGCGCTCGCGTCCCCGCAGCCGTTTTCCTGTGTGTCGCGGTTGGAGGTGCCCCAGGCCCCAAGTGCGAGGGTCGCCATCGGGACACCGATGACCGCAGCCTGACGCCAACGACGAACGACTCGGCGGTCGAGCGCGGCCATCAATGCATCCATCGACGGGAACCGGTCATGCCTGCGCCTCGACAACCCTCGGCGAAGCGCCTTGCGAATGTGCCTGGGCACACTCACGGCGCCGGGGAACTCAACACCATCGGCAGACACGACGTTGGTCGCGAGCTCGGCGAGGGTTTGCCCATGAAACGGTCTCTCGCCGTACAACGCCTCGTACAAGGCAACGCAAAACGCGAACTGGTCGGTGGCCGCGTCGGCAACCTCGTGCGCGTACAGCTCGGGAGCCATGTACGCGGGCGTGCCGACAAGCGCCCCGGTCCGGGTCAATGAGACCTCTGCGCTGAGCACATCATCCCCGGGCTCGTCCAACGAGCCCGAGACGTCCGCGCTTCCAGAGAGCAAATGCTCCCCCGTCGACACGGCACCATCTTCCCAGCGCGCGAGACCAAAGTCGGTGACCCGAACCCGCCCGTCGTCTCCGAGGAGAACGTTGTCCGGCTTGAAGTCCCGGTGCACGAGACCCACCGCATGAGCAGCCGCCAGTCCACGGCCGGCCGCCAGCATCGTGACGCGGATCTCCTTCCACGACCGCCGTTTCTCCCGCATCCACGACTTGAGCGTGCCGCCTTCGACAAACTCCATCGCCACGAACACCTGACCGTGCCAGGTCCCCACGTCGTGCACGGTGATCACGTTGGTGTGGGTGAGCTTCGCCATCGACTGCGCCTCTCGCAGCAGTCGGGCGCGCTTGCGTGCGCCATTGTCCCCCCCGACGTCGAGCAGCAGTTTCAACGCGACGCGACGGTCCAGGTGCGGATCGTAGGCCGCATACACCACGCCCATTCCCCCGATACCGACGCACTCGAGGGTTCGGTAGCGGCCGATCGCGGAGCCGGGTGCGAGGAGCTCGGGGCCATCGTGCGGCTCCGGGGCGCCGCCCTCGGTCCGGGTGAGCGAGCCCGACGAGAGCATCCCCGACGAGAGCACCGATCGACTGCTCCGCGCATCCGCAAAGATCCGAACGAGCTCCGCGACGAGCTGGGAGCACGCGTCACAACCATCGAGATGAGCCTCGATCGCCGCGTGCAGCTCGGGCTCGAGTCCGCCGCTCACATAGGCGGAGATCTGGCCTTCATCGGGACACGCCTCCGAGGGCGCATGGACATCGATTGCCACGCGCCACAACGATCGCACGCGCTTGTGACCGTGGGAAGGCGGCGCCCTCAGACCACGCCGATCTGCCCGCGAAGCCACATGTGGCGGGGATCGTCGTCGACACGCTCATGCCAAACCGCCTCCAGCAGGAAACCCGGGACCTCCAGCGGAGGGGCCGAGACCTGGAAGCGTCGGTCGCTCTCCTCGACCACGGATGCGGGGACCGTGGCGATCAGATCGCTGCCAGCGACGATCCGCAGCGCGCTCTCGAAGTAGGGCACCCGCAGCGCGACCCTTCGTTCCCGACCGAGGCGGTGGAGCGCACGGTCGACGACCCCCTCGGCCTCGCCGCCAACCGGGCAAACCAAGACGTGGGGATAGCGTTGATACCTCGGCAGCGTCCACCGGGCGCCGGCCAAAGGATGTTTGCGCCGCACCACGACGACGAACCGCTCCGCGAGGATCGACGCCGAGCGAAACACGGGCGCCAACGAGCCGACCTTGGGGGCGACAAGCAGGTCCAGATGGCCGCCTTCAACCCGCGCGAACACGTCGCGTCCCGCCGGCTCGATCTGGATGTCGAGGTTCGGTGCGGCCGTCACAGCCTGCGGAAGGGCGCGCTCCACGACCGCCCGCATCCCGTGCTCGGTGGCGGCAACCCGCAACGAACCGTGGGCAAACGACGGGTCGAATTGCTCGGGACCTTCGGGGGGCCGCAGGACCACGCGCAACGCATCCATCGCGCGGCTCAGCGGAGCCCGCAACGCCACCGCCCGCGGGGAGAGGCGCAGTCGTGTCCCTCGCCCGACCAACAATGGGTCGTCGAACACGAGCCGGAGCTGCGCAAGGCTGCGACTCATCGCCGACTGCGTCACCCCCATGCGATTCGAAGCCGGGGTCACCCCCTGCTCGACAAGGATCCAGTGAAGCGCCAGCAGAAGGTTGAGGTTGAGTTCTTCGAGCCGTGTCTCCGCCATGCGCAGAACTCATCTTGCCGCATATCATTCATGCAGTGGGATCATGCTCCGCATCGTTCCACACTGCGGACCGATGAAACCAACGACCGGAAGAGGGCGGGTCCGGGCGGTCCTGCGACTCGCTGCGACCGCCGTGGGCCTGCTTGTGGGGCTCGCGATGCTGCTTCTACGCCATGGAGCGACTTCGCTCGACAGCCAGCCGAGGCTGAACCACGTAGCCGTGCAGGCTGACACAGCGAGCTGGGAGGAGATTCTGGCGCAACCCCGCCCGATCCGTGTGGAAACGCTGGTAACCGGCACGGTGACCGGTGACCGGTTCGTCGTCTTGGACCCGGACGACCCCAACATCTCCAAGGCTGGCCCGCGCGACGCCCCGTCCGTCGTCCTCGCGCACCTGGTCCGGCACGAGCAGTACGGGGACTTCCTGGTGGACGCAGGGCTCAGCCAGTCCTTCACCCTCAACCGCGCGGGCAACTACACCGCCCTGCTCCGCACCGCGCTCTGGCTCATCGGGGCCGAGGTCGACCAGCCGCAGGGAACCGGCCTAGGCGAGCTTCTCCAGGCACGGGGAGCCGAGCCCACGACCGTCTTCCTGACCCACTTGCATGCGGACCACACCTCGGGCCTCGAGGACCTCGCCCCCGCTGTCACCGCAGTGTTTGGGCGGGGAGAAGACACCTTCTCCAATCGGGCACTCATGGGAGCCCATCTCGACGGACGGCCCTTGCAGACACTCGATTTCTCCTCGTCGACCGCCCGCCGTCCCTTCTCCGGGGCCATCGACCTGCTTGGAGATGGTTCGCTATGGGCCCTGTCGACCCCCGGACACTCTCCAGATCACGTCTCGTACCTGGTCAACGGGTCGGAGCCCGTCCTACTCACGGGAGACGCGGTCGCGTATGTCGCCCAGTTTGAGCACCACATTCGACCCAGCCCCCATGTCCATGACCCCGTGGCCGCGCACACATCCGCACTCGCGCTCAGCGAGCTCGCACAACGTGTGCCCGCGCTTCGGATCGTTGTCGGGCACGAACTCGCCGCGGCCGCGCCCTGAACCTCGCGCACGGCCGCCGACAGCAAGCCGCTACGGCGTCTTCACGACGTGGCCGTCGGGATCGAGCATCACCACGGGTCCGAGAGACTCCTTGTCGGCCAAGGCTTGCAGGCTCGGCAGAACCGCCTCCCCATCGCCGACCACCAAGATGGAGAGCTGAGAGTCGTTCAGGTTGTTCCGAGCCGCGGTCCGCAGATCTGCGATGCCCTGGTCCGAGATCCGACCGACGAACCCCGCGTAGTAGTCCAACGGCAGCCCGTAGAAGCTCAGGCTGGCGTAGGTCGACAGGAGCTGCCGCGATGTGTCGAACAACGCCGGCAAGCTGGCGATCGCGGCGTCCTGCTCGCGGGCGAGTTCCTCGGTCGAGACCGGTTCAGTCCGCATGCGGCGAAGCTCGAAGAGCAGCTCGCCCAGCGCGTCTGCGGTTGCGTCGCCGCGAACGGAGGACGTCATCGCAAACACGCCAGCGTGCTTGTAGTAGGAGAACCGCGCTCGGGCCCCGTAGGCGAAGCCCTTGTCCTCGCGCAGGTTCATGTTGACCCGGCCGCTGAAACTCCCACCCAAGATGGCGGCGTTGAGGCGGTTGGCTTCGTAGTCGTCGGCGGTCCGCATCGGCCCCGGGTGCCCCACGTACAACTGCGACTGCTTGGCGCCGGGGACATCCGCGAAGTAGACCGCGGCCTTTCGGGGAGCAGGTGCGCTCGGGGTGTCGGGGACGGTTGTTGCCCCTTTCCAGTCCGAGAGCCTCGAGCCCACCGAGTCGATCACCTGTTGCTTGGTCATCGCCCCTGCGACGAACAAGGTCGCGTTCTCCAGGCCCAACCCAGACGCGAACTTCTGACAGTCCTTGCGCGAGATCGAGGTGTAGTCCCGCTCGGTCGTCAGGCGCCCATAGGGATGCTCGGGACCCATCACGACCGAGGGCCACAGCCGGCGGGCCAGGTTTCTCGGCGCGGCTCGGTTCTGGGCAAGCGACGCCTTCCGGGCACTCACCAACCGCTTGAGATCGTCTTCGCGCATCCCGGGGTCGCGAAGCATCTCGATCCACAGGTCGAGTGCGGGCTCGAGCGTGCGGGCCAGCGAGGAGACGCCGGTACTCACCCGCTCCGAACCGGAGTTGGCCCAGACGCTCACCGCCAGGTCCGCCTGTTTTTCCTCGAACGCGATCTTGTCCAGCTTGGCCGTGCCTTGCGACATCAGACTCATGCAGAGACTCGTTCGGCCGCGCTTGCCCTTGGGGTCCGAGACCGAACCAGTTGGGAAGGACATCCACATCGACACCGTGGGGAGGTCAGTGCGAGAGACCAGCACCACGTCGAGCCCCGAATCGAGCTCAAACCGTTGGGCAGGAGGGACGTTGAGCTCGCGCGGCTGCTGCGGCTGCGGCTGTTGGTAGCGAAACTGTTCGTCGGGCCAGACCACGGCGGATCCTGAGGGCGTGTTGCCGGTAATTGCGATGGATCCCTGTCCGGCGTCGGGGGGCGCAGTGTTTGAAGACGGTGTACAGGCCAGCAAAAGGCCCACTGCGAGCAGGATCTTTTTCACGCGCCACCCGCGTTCGGCTTCGTCGCCGCGCTCGCCGGGCGGCTCACCACCTCGACGCGATGGGCGGAGAGCGTGGCCTTGGCTTGCGTCTGAATGCCCTGAGGCGTCAGGTCGCGGAACGTCTGGACGTACTCTTCGTAGTAGCCAGGCTTGCCGGAGTAGTGGTTGAAGAACTGCAACCGCTCGGCCCGGCCAAGGACCTCCTCCAGCCCCCAGACCAAGCCGCTCTCGATCCCGTTGACGACCCGTCGCAGCTCCACATCGGAGATCGGCTCCAGCGCAGCGCGGCGAAGCTCTTCGCCCACCGCCGCTTCAACCTCCGCCAGATCACGTCCAGGTTTCACGTCCACAACGACGTGGAACTCGCCGGAGAAGCCGTTGCCGCTCTGATACACGCTCACGCGCTGCGCCGCTTCGCTTCCCAGAACGAGCCGCTTGTACAGCCGGCCCCAACCCGACGAGCCGAGCACCCGACTGAGCACGGTCAGCTCGGCGTCGCCCTTGGCCAGTTTCGCAGGGCTTTGCCACGCGAAGTGAAGCCGGGTGAACTTGGCGAACGTGTCGTCCAGCTCGGTGCGTTCGGTCTTTGCGAGGGGTGGGAGTTCGGGGGCGGTATGGCCAGGCTTGTCGAACTTCGGGAACGTAGCGAACCACTTGTCGACCAACGCCTTGCCTTCCTCCATCTCGAAGTCGCCGGCGAGCACGAGCGTGGCGTTGCTCGGGACGTACCACTGCTTGAAGAACGCACGAACGTCCCCGAGCTTGGCGGTCTCGAGGTCCTCGTGCTTTCCGATCGTGAGGTAGCGATACGGGTGGCCTTCGGGGTACAGACCCGCCGCGACCGCAAAACGCTCCAAGCCGAATGGAACGTTGTCGTAGCGCTGGCGTCGTTCGTTGCGAACCACGTCGATCTGGTTGTCCAGCGCTTCTTGGTTGAGCAGGTCGAGCAGGTACCCCATCCGGTCGCTCTCGAGCCACAGCGCCGTCTCGATCTGATGACTGGGCACCACCTCGTAGTAGTTGGTGCGGTCCTTGTTCGTGGTGCCGTTGACTCCGGTCCCGCCGATCTTGCGCAGCGTGTCGAAGTGGACATCGGAGCCGATGTGCTTCGCCCCCTGGAACATCATGTGCTCGAACAGGTGCGCAAAGCCGGACAGGCCGGGCTCCTCGTCGCCGCTGCCGACGTGGTACCAGACGTCGACCGCCACCAGAGGGACGGAGCGGTCGCTGTGAAGGATGACTTCGAGTCCGTTGTCGAGCGTGTAACGCTCAAACGGAACATCGACAGAGGGTTCGGACGCGGGGGCGGACGCGGTGACGGTTCCGGGGTTGGTCATGAACGATCCCAAGAGCACCGAGAACACGACCGCGCCCCATCGGAGGCGAGGCATGGTCATGGGACGCGCAGGCTAGCAAACAAGTTTCCCGAACTACACTTACCTACACGCAGAGAGGAGACCCGTGCTATCGGAGGCCATGCGGTTGGGATTGAAGCTCTGCGGCCTGGTGATCTGCGCAGCCGCCGGATGTAGCGACGACGGCGTTGTCACCGCCGACGTCGAAAGTGGCGCCAACACCTCCGGACTCGGAACCGATGGCAATGGGGCCTCCGCGAGCGACAGCGACCCGACCTCTCCTCCCACGGGGGTGACCGACGCGAGCACTGGAGGGCTCCCGGGCGGCTCGGATGGGAGCGGTGACGATCCGACCGAGGACACCGGACCGCAGTCGGGCGTCCTCCCCGAGCCCGTACCAAGGTCGGGTGTCGCCTACGTCGCCCACTTCTTGGGGGGCGAGCTTCGTTGGTACCGCACCGATGCGGACGTACCGACCGCGGGTGGCTCGCTCGACCTCGGCACGATCACCCATGACCTCGCGCTCGACGACGTCAACGACCGCCTCGTCGTGGCCCAAGATGTCGCCCAACGCGTTGTCCTCTACGGGCTCGATCGTCCCGACGGCCCCGGCGATGCGGTTGAGGATCCCCAAGAACTCGGCGCGCTGCAGCTCGAGACAGCCCCACGGTTCGTGCGTGTCGACCCGTACCACGAGCGCTTGTACGTCGTCGCCGACGACACGACCGGTGGCACGGGGATGATGTTGCTCCACACGGTCGACACCACCGACCCGGCCAAGCCTGCCGTCCTCTCCAGCGTGACGATCCCCGCCACGACCTCGCTCGATGTCGATGGTCCTCGACGCATCCTCGTGTTGTTTCACGGGATCACCGACGAGGTCTTCACCTACGACGTCAGCGCGCAGGAGCCGGCCCAGCTCGGCGAGCCCATCGACCTGCGTGAGCCCTACCCCGAAGAGAACAGCACCGCGTTCTCCGCCCGCACGCTCACACTCGACCCCTGGCACGCCCGCCTCTACGCCGCGCGTTCTCAGTCCGCGTTCTCCGAGCTCATCGTCATGACCTACCCCGACGCGTTGCCCTCAGACGGAGAAAGCTACGGCGACGTCGCGGAGTTCGCCCTCGAGGCGGTCGCCGATCCCTTCGACCTCTCGGTGGACATCTCGGAGCGTCCCGGCATCCTCGATGCCTTCACGCCCCTTCCGAGCCCCACCGATTTCATGGTCTTCCTCACCGCAGGAGCGTGGAACGGGACCCTGCCCTCCGGCACGCTGGTCACGATGAGCGATGGCGGCGGCGAGGGTCCCCTGACGTTGGAGCCCGGCTGCGAAGAGCACGAAGGCTTCGGCTGCTTCATTCAGGACTACACCGGCGGAGCCCCGATTGCGTTCCTGCAGACCGACGGTGCCGCGTGCCGTGACTGGACCCACGGAGTCGTGGTCACCACCGGCCTCGCCACGCCTGAGGGCGACCCTGGGCAGGTCGTGTTCTTCGAATATGAGAACGACGGAACCACCGCACCGTGGTTGGCCGACGGCGGCAACTTGCCCGCGGCCGCGTTCCCCGTCGCTGCTGTCTGCCACTGATCCCCATCGTCACGCCGGGAATGCAGTCCGGCCGAATCCGGTAGCCTCTGCTTCGTGGCGAACTACGCAATCGGAGACACGGTGGCGGGCAAATACCGGATCGTCAGCCTGCTGGGCAGTGGCGGCAGTGGGCACACCTACGCCGCCGCGATGGAAGACGGGACGCAGGTCGCCATCAAAGTGCTCTCGTTGCGCGGGCTGTCCGACTGGAAGGTGTTCGAGCTGTTCGAACGCGAGGCCCGGGTCCTCGGCAGCCTCGACCACCCGATGATCCCCCGCTACATCGACGACTTCTCCGAGGAGACCGCCGATGGGCCCCAGTACTGCATCGTGCAACAGCTCGCACCGGGGAAGACGCTGCAAGCGTCGGTCGATGAAGGGTGGCGGGGCTCCGAGGCCGACATCCGCGCCCTCGCAGAGCGCCTCCTGGGCGTACTCATCTACCTACACGGGCGCATGCCGCCAGTGATTCACCGCGACCTCAAGCCGCTCAACATTCTGCGGGATGCGGCGGGCAACCTCAACGTCGTGGACTTCGGGTCCGTACGGGACCGCATCCACACGACCGTAGGCGGCGGCTCCACGATGGTGGGCACGTTCGGCTACATGGCACCCGAGCAACTTCGCGGCCAAGCCGAGCCGACAACCGATCTGTACGGGCTCGCCGCGACCCTGGTGTTCCTCATCACTGGGCACAGTCCGAGCGACCTGCCGACGAACCGTCTCAAGGTGGAGTTCCGCGGCCACGCCAACGTCTCCGCTCCGTTCGCAGCTTGGCTCGACCGGATGCTGCAGCCCGCGCCCGAGGATCGTTTTGCATCCGCGCAGGTCGCCCTGGACGCACTGCAGGGCCGTACCGCCCTCGTGCAAGCGCCACCGGTCACTGCCGTCCCCGTTGTCCCGAAACGCAACGCCGCTCCGCTTGTCGTCGCTGGCGCAGCGGGGCTTCTCTTGGTCGCCGTGGGCGCGGCGTTCTTGATGCTCGGAACAGAAGCCAAGCCCGAGCCGCCGATGCCCCTGACTACGCCGGCTCAGACTCCGGTCCCTCCGCAGCCGGTCCTGCCCCCTCGGGTCGAACCGACCACGCCAGAACCCACCCACGAGGCTCGCTGGTGGCCCGAGCCCACGCACCCATCGTTGGACGGCCCTCTCGACCTTCTGTGGGCGACCGAGATTGGGCTGACGACCTACCGCAGCACGATTCACGTGTGGAAAGACCGCATCGTCGTCAACTCCAACGGCGCCACCCGAGCCGACCTCGACGACATGCGCGACGGCGTCTACGTGCTGGGATTCGACGGGACGACGCAACTCCACATCGAGCCGCCTGGGGATGGCGAGACGGACAGCAACGGGGTTGCGATCGCCGACGCGGGACTGTTCTTCGGCACCGACCAGGATGTGCTGTATCACTTTGACTGGGGGGGCCAGCTCGTGTGGCAGCAGCAGCTCGACGGCGATGCCGAGGCTCCGCCTGCGCTTGCGGACTTCGACGGCGACGGCGTCCTCGACGTGGCCGTGAGCTCCGAGGCAGGGACCTTCTACTTGCTCGACGGCAACGACGGCTCCGTCCGAGGCCAGGTCAAGGCGGGTGAGGGCGAGTACGGACAGACCGGATTCGCAGGCGCTCCCGCGCTGTTCGATGTCAACGCCGACGGCGTGCTCGATGTGCTCGTCCCGGCCCGAGACCAACTCTTCCGGGCCATCGACGGCAAGACCGGAGACACACTGTGGACCCACCGCGGCACGTCCGGGATGCACAGCGCCCCGCTCTTGGCCGACTTGGACCCCTCAGACGCGGAACCCGAGCTTGTCTTCACGGAAGCCTACTCCCGGGTCTACGCAGCCGATCCAGCCAACGGCGCCATCATGTGGACGACCGAGCTCGAGCACCCCGGGGGCGGCATCGAGGGAATCTTCGCCCCAGTCGGCTACTACCCCGACGCGCGTTGCGTGCTGATCGCCACCGCGTGGTGGGGAGAGAACGAAGGCGTGTACTGCCTCGACCAAAAGACGGGCCGCAAACGCTGGCGCCACCTCGAGCCTCGCAAGAACATCTCCAGCGGCACGATCACCGCGGACGTCGACCCCAAGAAGAAAGGCAACGAGGCCTTGTTCGGAACCGAGTCCGGCTTTGTCGTCGCGCTCGACACCCAGGGCCGCGAGGTCCTGCGGCAGGGCGTCGGAGGTTCGGTCGAGTGCACGCCCACGGCGGCGGACCTCAACGCTGACGGGTCGACGGATGTTTTGGTGGCATCCGGAGACGGGAAGCTGTACGCGTTCTCGACGAAAGGAGTCGCGCCGGAGCCCGGGACCGCGGGGGGTTACGTGCGGATCGACCCCAGGAACACTGGCCGGTGGCCATAGTCCTCGTCGGGCCTGCCCCGATTCGCCCCGCAACGCCACCATGCGCAACCTGTTCCGCGGCGTGTTTCCGCGGAGTCCGATGAGCGCCATACTGCGCCCCAGCACCTCTGCGGTGCGACGGAAGCAGCATGTATCGAGCGTATCGTTTTTCATTTCGCGAGAGCCTGTGGTGGACGCGGCACACCCTCGCGGTCGCGACTGTCTACTCAGGGGCCCTGTGCAGCCTCGCGTTCTTCACAGGATGGGAATGGGTTGCCCTCCCCTGGCAGCCGGTCGGACTCATCGGCGTTGCCTTGGCGTTCTACCTCGGCTTCAAGAACAACTCCGCCTACGACCGGTTGTGGGAAGCGCGGAAGATCTGGGGCGGCATGGTCAACGCATCCCGCTCGTTCGCCGTGATGGCCCGCGACTTTGTGCACGGCGGCGACGACAGCGACACACTTCGCAAGGAAATCGTGCATCGGCATGTGGCGTGGCTGCACATGCTCACCGTCGAGCTTCGCAAGATCACCCCTTGGGAGCACCAGGGGAAGCTGTCCACGCGGACGCGTGAGCGCTTCGGGACCGCCGTCACCGAGGAAGACGCGGTCGCGGTCTTGCGCGAGTACGTGTCCGAAGAGGAGGCGCAATATGTGCTGGCGAAAGGCAACCGATCCTCCCACCTCTTGAGCGTGCAGTCGCGCCGCCTGATGGAGCTACGGGAGACCGACGTCCTCGACCACTTCCGTCACCTTGCGATGCAGGAACTCATTACCGAGTTCTACACGCTGCAAGGCAAGGCTGAGCGCATCAAGAAGTTCCCCCTTCCTCGCCAATGGGTCAGCGCCAATGCCTACTGCATCGCGATTTTCTTGGCGCTGTTGCCCCTCGGGATGATCGATGTGTTCTCGAAGTCCGACGAGCCGTGGACGGTCTTCATCGCCCTCCCTGCCACCGTGGTCTGCTTTTGGATCTTCTGGATGATGGACCGGGTCGGCGAGTACAGCGAGAATCCGTTCGAGGGCCTCGCCAACGACGTTCCGATCCGCAGCATGGCCCGCGGCATCGAGATCGACATCCGACAGATGCTGGACGAGACCGACCTGCCGCCCCCGATCGGTGCCGTCGAAGGCACCAACATCATGGTGTGAGGCTTCGACCCCCGCCGGACAGGCTCATGGGGTAGGCACGGGACCCCGCCTCCGCTGTGGGCTGCTAGGCTCCTCGTGGACCCCATGGACATCATTCAAGGAACGCAGCCGCGGCAAGCGCCCCGGTGGATCTTCGCCGCGGTCGGGCTCCTCGGCCTCGCCGGGGTCAGCCTCGCGGTCGGCTCGGTCGGCTACGGCAACCACCACACCCCAGCGGGACACCAGGGCTACCTGCGAACCCAGCCCTTCGTCACCGCCGCTGAATTCGTCGGCGTGCAGTCCGGCCCCACCTCCACAGGAATGGTCTGGCGCCAGCAAGTCGTCAACATCGACATGCGCGCCCGCACCTTCCCGGAGGACATGAAGATCCTGACCGCCGAGCGGCTCGAGCTTCACTTCACCGCGCACGCTCGCATTCGCCTGCGCGCAGACTCGGTCAAGTCGCTCGTCGAGGACTACGGCGGCGAGAACTGGTACGAGGCCAACGTCCAGCAACAGTTCCGCTCCATCGTTCGCAGCAAGGTGCAGTCCCTCGAAGCCTTCGACGTGAAGAGCAAGATGGGGTCCATCGCCGACGATGCCCTCGCCGAGCTGGAGGAGCGCTACAAGGACACCCCAGTCGAGTTCTTGTCCGTCAACATCGGCAACATCGACTACCCCACCGTGGTCGTGCAGTCGGTTGTGCGCAAATTCGTCACCAACGAGGACAACGAACGCAAGGACATCGAGCTGGAGATCGCCCAGCGCCAGATCGACATCGGCATCGCCGAGGCTCAAGGAGTCGCCGACGCCCAGCGCGTCATTCGAACCAGCCTCGACCCAATGTTCCTGCAGTACGAAGCCCTCAAGGCCGTCGAAGAGCTCGCCGAGTCGCCCAACACCACCTTCGTCATCATGCCCACCGGCGAGAGCTCTGCGCCCCTCATCCTGGACCTCAAGGAGTGACCGTCATGCGACATCCCAAACGCTGGCTGCTGTTGGCCACCCTCGGTCTATCCGCCTGTACGAACCCGCAAACACCCGCCGGCTTCGAAGGCTACGTCTATCACGTGCCCCTGATCTTCGGGAAATCCGAGTTCAGAAGCACCATGGTCGGCCCGTCCTCCACCGGCCTCTCGTGGCGACTGCACGTCGAGAACGTCGACATGCGAGCCAAGAGTCAATCCGAGCAATTCAACCTGCTCACCTCCGACAACCTCAACGTCGCCTTCGAGGTCAACACCCGCTTGCGCGTGCGCCCCGGCGGCTCCAAGGAGATCGTCGAGGAGTGGGGCACCGACTGGTACGAGCGCAACGTTCGCGAACCACTGCGCACGGTCATCCGCCAGGAGATCACCGAGGTCAGCGCGACGGACATCCAGCTGCGGACCGACGAGGTGCGCGCGCGGATCTTCGACGCCTCGGTCGACCTCTACGCGGACACGCCGATCGAGCTGCTCTCGGTCGACATCGGAAACATCCAGTTTCCCAAAGAGGTCACCGAGGCCATCGAGCGCAAGATCGCGACCGAGCAGGAGCTGCAGCGCCAGGAGTTCTTGCGCGCCAAGACTCGCAAGGAGGCCGGCATCAAGGTGCTCGAAGCGCTCAAGGTCGCCAAGCAGCAGGAGATCATCAGCTCCACGCTCGACCCGATCTACGTCCAGCGCATGGCCGTGCAAACCTACCGCCAGCTCGCCGCGTCATCGAACAAGACCGTCATGGTCTTGCCAAACACGTCCCAGGGCACCGGCTTGCCACAGGTGCTCCCCGCTGGCGTCACGCGGGAGCTGTCGACTGCAGACCGCGAGCTGCTCCGAGAGATGGAGGAGCGGTACATGAAGATGGCCAGCGAACCCGTCGCGGGCGAGCCGGTAGAGGGCATGCCAGCGGCGGTGGTTCAGAAACCTGCGGCGGTGAAGCCTGCGGTGGAACCTGAGCCCACGCCCGTCGAGGCGGCGCCGGAGGAGACGGACGCTAAGCCCGAAGCGAAGCCGACGCAGGCTGAGCCGGACGAATCGCCTGTAGAGCCTGAGCCCGCTCCACAGTGATCGCTAGCGTCTCAGTCGGAGCGCCGCGACGGCACTCCGACTCAGCGCAAGAGCATACGACCGCATCGGTGGTTGGAGCTGGGGCCGTCGGACCCGGCCGTCGGGTTCCACGCCCCCGGGCGTTCGGGCAAACCCGCCTAGATCTCAAATGGTATTGCGTAGATCCCGATTCGACCATGTGCCAGCTCGAACGACGGCCTAGTCCCCACAAGACCGTTGATGCAGTCCCGCTCCAGCAACTGTCGCGTGTGTTCGTGAACCGCAAGGAATCCAGGCTGCTCCGGAGGTCCGGAGAAGTCGAGCCCGCAGTGCGCAAGACGGAATCTCACCCCTTGGTGACGGAGCTCGAAGCGCCTAGTCCGGGTGGGGTCGAGGTACCAAACGTTCGTCAGCCCCCTTTCCTTGACCACGTCCGAGAGTTCCACCAGGTCCTGCCCCCAATCTTTCCCAACCGGAGAGACTGCAGGCCCCTCTCGTCCGAGACGAAGGCGTTGAACCATCCGATGTAGTTTCCGGTCGCTGATGCGAGGGAAGCCCCTCCACACAGCACGGCGAACGCCAGTACCACGTGCGGTCCAGTGCGCGCTCCTCTCGGAAAGTGACCACGGGTCAGCAGGACGGAAAGAACGCTCATGAGGAACACCTGAGGCAGAGCGTGGCGGATTCCCATGTTTAGCCGCGAGAAGATGAGCACCGCAAGGAGTGCGCAGACAAGAACGGCCATGGCTTTCTCATCGAAAGTGCTCTCCCTCCAAGCCCGAGCCAAACTGACGAGGCCTCCGCACCACAGGCCGAGTACCCAGACCGGGGTCTCCAGCAGCATCACAACCGGAAAATACCGAGGGTCGCCATCGGGGTTCGGCGACTCCAGAAAGACTCCACCGGGATATCCGACGTGGAACTGCTCTCGAACACAGACGAAGCCGAACAAGTACGTTCGGGGAACGGGCAGCCGTAGCCACTGCGGAAAGCCCCCCAACCTCGTCCTGGTTTCGAGAAGTTCTCCCCCGTACCCGGCGGAGATCCAGTACTGCGGTTCTGGTGCCGCGAGTAGTTCCCGCACGGTGCATAGTGTCCCCTGAAACGAATAGCTCAGATTTAGAACGAAGAGAGCCACGACGGCGACCTTGACGAGTGCAAGTCCACCCGCGACGAGCCTACTACGCACCGTTCCTCCGCCGAGGCTCTTCGGCTGCGTGAGAGCGGCCGCCAGCAACAGCAGCGGCACAAACAAGATCAGAAAGATCGCGCTATACTTCACGGAAAGAGCGACTCCTACAGCGAGCCCCGCGCGACCCCAGCCGATGCCGCGCGCCGTCGGCGAAATCGCCCGCAGAGACTCGCAGACGGCAACTGCAATGAAAATCGCCGCCGGAAGGTCGGTTGTCGCAATCCGTGCATGCCCGATGATGCTTGGGTTCCAGCCGAGCACGATTGCCGCTAGGAGGGCCTGCCACGCGCTGCCCCAGAGCCGGACGAAGCGATACAGGTAGACGACCGCTGCAAGGAACAGCAGGCCGCTCACGACACGCGCCTTCCCCAGTGCCGCCCGTGCGCCCTCGTAGTCTCGCCGAAGCAGCTCAAGACTCGCCGCCCCCGGATCCATCGAGGTTTCCCACGCCTCGAACTCGTAGACCGGGCTCGCATCAACATCACCAGACAGGAGGGCCGGGACCGCGAAGAGGGTCTTTGCAAGCGGCGGATGGGCGAAACTCATCCGAGCGTCGCCGGTCTGGAGGTACGCAATCCCCCTCGTGAGGTGCGCCCACTCGAGAACGACGGCAAAGAGCACGTGGGCACGAAGGAAGGACAAAGCTGTCGCTCGACCCCGCATATACCTGGACGTAGAGATCGGCCTCGAGCTTCGCCCCTCGCCTCTACGCGCTACTCTAAGGGACAACTTGCATGCAGAAGCTATGGCCCCCGACCGCTTCACAAGTCGAATGAGGCATATTATGGCTATCCGCGCAATCTACATCTGTCACGCAAAGGCCGACGCAGTGCCCAACCCGGATATTGTGACGCAGTCGAACCCCTGAAAGCCACAGTCGTCGTCGCTCCCGCATCCCCGTTGAGAGGGCGACGACCGTTGCACACAATCGCCGCTCTCGCACTTCCAGTTATTGGGGTACACCTCACTGGGACACGCGTAGTCGACGTTGGCACTAAAACCGCTGCAACAGTCTGCATCCACTACGCAGGGGTCAGGGCCACCGGAGCCCCGCCGGACGGGTTCGCTCCGAACTCGAACTCACAGGCGTCCTCGCTCGGCGGAAAGACGTCTGTGTCACTCAGACCGCCGGTCCCCCCGGAACCGGAAGCGGACGCCGAGGCTCCTCCGGTGGAGCTTTCGCCGGCACTCTCGCCCTCCGTCACCCCGCCAGCGCTCAGAGAGTCGTAGTCGCCGTCGGCATCTACGCGACAGGCCGTGAGTGCCACGAGGCAGATCGTGACAGCGAGGCAGCTAGCCGACCGAGAATCTATGATGACGGATTGCACGAGCATTGGTTCTCTTCGCTTTCTCCAAGATTGCCGCACGATTGGAAGCCTTGCTCATCGACGAACTCACGAAGCCCCTCAGCTTCTTCAACGGGGAGACCTGGGTTGTGCTGAACATTCAGCGTGCCCAGAACAGCGCCATCCTCCACCAACCGGTAGAGCAATGGTAGCGCTACGAGCTCTGTTTGTCCCGAAACGCCCACCCCTCCGAGTGACTCCAACGACAAGAAGCCACCCAAACTGACCAGCCCATTGGTCCCTGAGAGCGCAGTATTGCTGTCAAACGCGCACAACCCAATGTCAAGTTTCGCCAGCTGCCGAAGAGCAGGAAGATCGATGTCGACTAGGACGGGGTTCGACGCCGCTGTCATCGACGCCGTTTCCTCCAGTCCCTCTAGGCCCTCTAGCGACGTCAACTTCGCGTTTCGGTAGAACGCCACACCGCCCTCGACGACGCGCAGAGCCTCAAGCCCGCGGAGGGTCGCCAATGCGCTTGTATCCGCGACCAACAGCGACCCACTCGAGATCTCCTCCAGGCATGGGAAAAGGCCCTCCAAAGAGTCGCCGCCCCACCCGCGGATCCGTAGCGACCCCTCGATACGCTGAACGTTCTCAAACACGCTGGTGTCGGTCGCCCCGTTCACTTCTGCCACGCCTTCGAAGACCTCCGAACATTCCGCAACGTCGGTGCTGCTCGACTCTTGTCCACTTTCGGTCGCGAGACCAGTCGAAGTTGTCTCGCCGCCAGTTTCTCCGCCGCTACCCGTCCCTCCCCCCTGCGTCGGCACGCTCGGAGTCGGCCGACAAGCGCCGAGCGCCAAAATCGCGGAGGCAGCCGCGCAGAGTCTACGGACCGTCATTGTAAACTCCATAGTCGTCGCTGAGATCATAATCATATCACCAGACCCTGGGTCGTTTTTTGCGGATCTACCGCCTATATCACCAGACCCTGGGTCGTTTTTTGCACCTCATATCACCAGACCCTGGGTCGTTTTTTGCGTCATATCACCAGACCCTGGGTCGTTTTTTGCGGATCTACCGCCGGTGGCCCAGTGACCACCGCTATTGCCCAATGGCTGGCCACCCCCGCTCTGGCCTCTTCCTGGAGGCCTGAAATCATGCGAATTCTTCCTCCGGTGAATATGGCTGACTCCTTGCTTTCTCTGATGGCTGGTGCGTGCCACAACCCCTTCTTGCCTTGACCGCAAATGCAGCACCTCCTGCGGGCTCTCGGTAGGACGGGCGTGGAGGCTGTCCTCGTGACCCGGCCCCGCTTCGTCGAGGCCGGAGAGGTCATCATGGGTACCCGTCGTTGCAGTGAGCGTCGCTTCTTCC
>JBOEGF010000025.1:0-22500 GCA_050633305.1 Nannocystales bacterium | reverse complement strand
CCGCGTCGGCAAAGAAGACGGTGTCGGGGAAGAAGACGGCGTCGGGGAAGAAGACGTCGGCGACGAAGGCCGCCTCCGCGGATTCGGAGTTCTCCAAGTTCGGCCCCGAGATGCTTGGCTTCCTCGTCGAGTTGGGGATGAACAACGACAAGGTCTGGTTCAACGAGCACAAGCCTCGCTATGAGGCGTTGGTACGGGAACCGGCACGGGCGTTTGTCCGGGCTGTCGCACCTCGCCTCGAGGCGATCTCCAAGCACTTCGTCGCGAGCGACAAAAAAGTCGGTGGTTCGCTCATGCGGGTCTACCGAGACGTTCGGTTCGCGAAGGACAAGACGCCGTACAAGACCAACGTGGGCATCCACTTCCGACACGAAGTGGGGAAGGATGCCCATGCGCCCGGGTTCTATGCGCACATCTCCCCGGAAGGACACTTCGTCGGTGTTGGGATGTGGCGGCCCGAGTCGTCTGCCCTGGCATCGATTCGGTCTCGGATCGTCGAGCATCCCGACGCTTGGACGGCTGCGACCCGGGGGGAGGACTTCACGAGAAAGTTCAACCTCGGCGGCGAGAGCCTCAAGCGCGCGCCGAAGGGGTTCGACGCCGACCATCCACACATCGTGGATCTGAAGCGGAAGGACCACATCGCCGTGGCGAGCTTGACGGACGAGGAGATGCTCGGTGACGGTGTCGTCGACCGGATCGTCGGGCTGTTTGAGTGCGCGCTGCCATACATGGCGTTCGAGTGCGCAGCGCTCGGCGTGCCCCTGTAACGGCTCGGGATACGGGTTCGAGCGCCAACGACGAGCCGGCGCGAGAGGTCCCGGGGGCATGCCCCAAGGCCAAAGAAAAAGGACGACGCCCGGAGGCGCCGTCCTTTTCTTTGATCGAGCCGTCCGACTACTCGAGCGTGATGAACAGGCACCACTCGTTGAGCGTACCGATGTCGCCACCCGCGTCGTCGTCGACCGTCAGCGTCCACGCTCCGTTGGACGCGCCGCCGTCGTAGACGCTCAACGGTTGCTCGGGCATCACGTTGCCCTCGACGCCAACAGGCGCGATACAGGCACTGCCCACCGCGAACTCGCCTTCGTCGTTGAACGTTGCGAGCACATCGTCGATGGAGCCGCAGTTGTCCAGACTCAGGTTGTTCTGGAGGCCGAGGTCGTCGGCGCTCAAGGACATGTCGAGGTCAGCGTTGTAGGTGTGGGTGATGTCCATGTAGAGGTCGACGTCCGCGATCGTCCCGATGTCGGGGATGGTGATCGTGTCCATGACCGGCGGGAGAGCGCTGTCGATGGCAGCCGCTGGAGTCGAGCACACGACGACGATGTCGTCCGAACACTCGCTGCTGTCGACCGTGGTGCAGTCCGCACCGCAACCCAAGGGGCCGCCGGCGAAGCCTTCGGATTGGCACGTGGCGCCACCGAACTCGGAGAGGTCACAGACCTCGCCGGCATCGAGCGTACCGTTGCCACAGTCATCTCCGCATGCCGCCGTGTCGTACTGACAAGTGACGGGGTCACACGCGATGGCGCCTCCGCCCATTCCCAAGGAGAAGCAGGTGTCCGGGATGATCGCGCCGTCGCACTCTTCTCCGAGTTCGACGAGGTCGTTCCCACACTCGGGAAGGGTCACGTTGAGCACGTAGTCGCCGAAACCGCCGAACCGGCCATCGACGATGAGCGTGACCTGTTGGTCTTCCACCATGTTGATCGTCAGCAGCGAGTCGACGCCGTCTCCATCGTCGTCATCGCACTCGACTTCGGCCCCAACGCACGTCGCGCCATCGTAGTAGTACAGGACCGTGTCGAAGTTGGAGCCGTTGGTGTCGAACACGTAGTTTCCGGCTTGTGGTGCCGTGAAGGTGTACGCGACGTCATTGGAGTCGCCCGGCCCGCACGAACCCGAGCTGGCGTCCGTCTCGAACTCGGTGTTGCCGGTGACGGTGATTGGAAGACTCTGGCCTAGATCGAAGTCGGGGCACTCGTCGAAGTTGATGTTGAGGTCGTAGTTCCCTTCTTCGAGGCCGGCGCCGTCGACCACCACCACCACGTCCTGGTCCTGGGCCATGGTGAGGTTGATTCGCGACGTGGAGCCTGTCGAGTCGTCGTTGCAACCGAGCTCGGTACCGCCGCATCCGTCGAGGATGTACAACAGGGTGTCGAAGTCGGACCCGAGGGTATCGAATGTGTAGACGCCGGCTTCGGGGGCGGTGAAGGTGTACTGATCGTCGTTTCCTGTGGCGCCGCCGCAGCTCGCGAAGGTCGTGTTGTCACCGCCAACGGTCGAGGCGCTGATCACCTGTGGCACCGTATTCCCTGCGTCGCCGTCGGGACAGCTGCCTTCGAAGAAAGCGACCTCGAGGTCGATGGCACCCCCGGCGAGGGCGAAGCCGTCGAGGACCACAGTGACCGTCTGTCCGCTCACCAGAGAGGCGGAGACTCGCGCTGCCGTCGTTCCGCCGTCGATGTCCTCGTTGCAGGCGAGCTCAGGGCCGCCACAAGTGCCGTCATAGACGGCGACGAGGGGGTCGACCACGCCGTCGGGGCTGGTGGCCGTGAAGAAGTAGGTACCATCCGCGGGCGCGGTCAGCGTGTAGGAAACGTCCGGAGCGCCGCCTCCACCGCAAGAGTTCGTGAACTCACTGTCCTCGCCGAGCGTGGTCGTGTTGAGGACGTCCGGGGCCATGAGCTCCCCGTAGGGGCACTCCCCCATCGTTTCTCCCCCGGTCGTCGTCGCACCTTCGGACGTGGATTCGTCGCCGGTCGTCGAGGTGGTGTCCCCCTTGGTGGGGTCGACCATCGTCGTGCTCCCGCCGGTGGGGTCGGTTGGGTCGGTGTCGGTGTCGGTGTCCTGGTCGGTCGTGGAGGATGTGTCCGTCCCGCCGGAGGTGGTCGACTCGTCGGTGGTCGCATCCGTCGTGGGCGTCACCGTGGTCGCGGTCGTCGACGTGGTCGACGTGACCGGGTTCGTCGACGCGGTCGTCGAGCTTTCGTCCCCGGTGGAGCCACTCCCGGTCGGGGTGACGTCGTCGCCACATGCAGTTCCCAGCAG
Organism: Nannocystales bacterium; assembly: GCA_050633305.1. Classification (GTDB taxonomy): domain Bacteria; phylum Myxococcota_A; class Polyangia; order Nannocystales; family Nannocystaceae; genus CAJXVA01. Next base: position 19,446 of record JBOEGF010000025.1, on the reverse strand, counting down.
TGTCAGGGCGGAAAGCAGGCACAGCCGTGCCGAACGGTCTTTGAGGATGGTGGTCATGTCGTAGGGCATGGGAGGGTTCCGATGAAATAGACCCGAACCGGCGCTGCAGGCGGGCGAAGTGGCCCCAATGCTAACCGGTTTCCGGGACGATACGCGAAGTGTGCGCGCGGCCCAATGCCCGGATGCGTGAGCTATCCAGCCCGTCCGCGTCATCGAGATCGAACAGGGGATGCAGACGTGTGGGTGATGGTGGCTGAGACCGCCGCGCACCGATGGACCACGCCGGGACGCCGTTGCGGATCCGCGCGTTCCGGCCGCGGATTTCCCTCTCAAGGTTTGGATACGCCAGAACAGGCGCCTGTTCCTCACCGGCCGCGAAACCCGACGTTGTACGCCGCCGCCGCGGAGAGTCGTGAGCTTCCACGTTTGTTCTTTCGTTGTCTTCCGCGATCGGCGCGGCGTACCATGGCAGGACCGTGGGGGACGCGGCGGACACTTCGGTGTTCCGAAACGGGTTCCTGAAAATCGGGCTCCATCCGGTATGCCAGACCTTGGCCCGAAACCGACAGAACCGCTTAAAGACACTCAAGGGAACGCAACGATGAACAACTTCCAACTCGGCCGGTTGGCCACCATTTCGCTAGCCTCGCTTCTCTTCATTGCTTGTGACGACGGCTCGGCCGGCGCCAGCGGTGGGAACAGTGGCGGTTCGACGGGGAGCTCGGACACTGAGAGCAACCCGGGGCCTTCCGGGACTTCGACCGGCGCCGACAGCAACAGCAACAGCAACAGCGGGAGCTCGAGCACCACCGCCGTCGACGACACCGACTCGGCCGGGAGTTCGAGCACAGGCGTCGGTGACACGGACCCGGGCGGGAGCTCCTCGTCTGGGGGCGCGACGGACAGTGCAGAGTCCGGCAGCTCCAGCACCGGTGGCGGTGGGGGCGAGTCTTCGACCGGCGGCAGTGACTCCGACTCGGATTCGGACTCCGACAGCGGACTCGAGATCTGCGAAGCACCGGGTGATCTTGTTCCGTGCGACTCGGGCACCACCAACCCGTTCAACGCCATCGGCCTCGGGTGTGTTGGCGGTCCCAACACCGCGATTCCGATCTTCAACCCGATCTTCGCGGCCAATGACGCGAACACCTGGCGGATCGCTCAGCAGTTCGGGGACTTCATCGACCCCGGCGACGGTCTGCCGCTGTGGCGCCCTCGCGAAGGCGAGTCGATGCTCGTCATCGGTACCGGTCCGCTGCCAGCTCTCGATGCCAACGGCGCCCTGATCGAGGTCGGTGACCCCCTCGGCGATGCGACGACCAACCCCTCGAACACGCCCCTTCCGGCTCCCCTGAGCCCGCTTCCGGGCAGTGCCGGTGGTGCCGGTGGTACGCCGTTCGTGAACTGCGACCTGGTCAACGACTGCTCGGACAGTCTCATCGACCAGTGGAACCTGGGCGGCGGCAATGCCAACGACCTCATCTGGTTCCAGTTTGAGACCCCGGTTCCGGGTGGAACCTACGGCTTCTCGTTCGACTTCGCGTACTTCTCGGAAGAGTTCCCAGAGTACGTCGACACCCAGTTCAACGACATGTTCGTCGCTTGGTCCAACTCGGAGAGCTACACCGGCAACCTCTGCTTCGTGAACGACGAGCCGTGCACCGTGACCGCACTATGGCCCGCCGACTACCAAGGTGGAGCGGCCGAGCTCTCAGGCACCCAGTTCACCAACGATGGGGCAACCGGGTGGTATGAGGCGAAGGGCACCGTCGTCCCGAACGAGATGCTTCAGCTGACGTTCGCGCTCTTCGACATGAGTGACTCCTCGTTCGACACGACATTGCTCGTCGACAACTTCCGCTGGGATTGTGAGGGCTGTACGCCGTCGGAAGTCGATCCCTGTATTGGCATCGACCCTGTCTAGTCCGGCTTGAGGGGGGCGGCTGCGGCCGCACCGCGGGCGCGTACCATTGTCCTACGACGGACATGGGCGCGCCCGTTCTCATTGGTTCGCCGTGGTCGTTCCCTGGTCCCAACTACCCCTCGGGCACGAAGCTCACGCAGGCCTGAACGAGGTCGCCGAGAGCATCGTCGAACGAGTGGGCAAGGTCGCCAGCGCAGATGTCCGAGGTGATGCCGGCCGCGCCGAACGATGCAACGACGGCACCGAGTCGACGACCCGGAGACGCGGTTCCGTAGGGGCCCGCGCAAGTCGTCTTGGGGGCCTCGAACACCCCGGGGTCTCCTGCGATCGCCAGCATCACGATCCGGTCTCGGTCCCCGCCGACGGCGGAGAGCAGGAGCTCATGTTCCTGAACTCGTGTGGCGCCGAGTCCAAGCGTGTCCTCGTCGGTCAGCATGACCACGAACACCACCGAGTCGTCGCGCAGGAACCCCGCGTTGTCCGGCGAGGCGAGGGCCTCGGCCGCGTTCCGGGAGGTGGTCTCCAAGGTGCTGGACGCGGTCGTCGCTGCCAGACATGCGAAGTCCTCCTGCAGGGTTGCGGAGGGGGCGACGATCCATGGCTGCGCAAGCCCGCAGTCGGTCTCCGGACTTGGCAACACGGCGGGCTGGTCCCGGTGCGTGTGCAGCACGGTGTCGTCAGGCTCGGCTGAGACGACCCCGATGTGGATGTCCTCCAGCGTGTCGAGGTTGAGAGCGAGGGCGTCCGTGAAGTCTGCGAAGACCGGGGGCCCCTCGACTCCGCGGAGCGCCGCCTGCTCTTGAGCCATGGACAGCGAGCCGTCGACAACAAAGAGGATGTCGATGTGTTCGCACCCACCCGGAGGGGAGGGGACCTCCGGTTCGTCCGCGGTGGCGCAGGCTGCAACGACCGCGGGGAGAAAATCGTCGAACGAGGCCTCGAAGTCCTCGTCGTCCCACTCTGTGTGCAGGGCGTTGGGGTGCAGCGCGAGCGCAAAGCTGTGTAGCTCGTCGGCGTCCTGCCCGACCGTGAGGCTCAGCGCGCGGTCCCGGTCGCCATCCGCCGCGAGACGGACAAACGCATCGCTGGCCAACCCGGGCCGGGCGTACATGTTGCTCTCATCGTCGTCCGTGTTGGCCAGCATCACGTTGACCGAGATCGTGCGGTCTTCGGAGGGCCAGTCGTCGTGGTCGAGGAACGGGAAGAGCAAACCCGTGAACATCCAATCGCCGTCGGCACTGCTGCCGCTGGGGTAGTTGCGGACCCCGTCGTAGACGCACTCGAGTTTGGTCCGCGCGCTGTTACGGGCCTCTCCCGCCTCGCCCCAAATGAATGTGAGGCCGTCCGCGGGTCCGTCGGTGTCGAGACTGCAGTTCCATGCGGGGGGCTCCGGAGCGCCGGCGTTGGGGAACACGCGGACCCGAGCGCCGGTTTGCTCGGTGACGTTGTCCAGAAACCGGGCCACGGCGAGCCTGCGTTCGAAGCCGTAGATCGGAGCTTGTCGATCGAAGACGAGCGAGACGTCGATCGCGTCGCAGAGCCGATCTGTTCCACCGGTCGTCGTGCTTTCGTCGGCGGCCGTCGTCGTATCGACAGCACCCGAAGTCACCTCGGAGGATGTTTGCGCGTCGGTCCCGGTGGGCGTCGGGTCCACGGCCGAGGTCACGCCCTCGGTCCCCGCATCCACACTCAGGCCGTCTGCGGAGACATTGCAGCCTGTCGCCGCGACGGCGAGCGTCGCGGTGACGAAGCGGACGTGCACGGCACTAGCGTGCCACAGGTGGCGATTCGCTGCCCGCGCCTGCGCGCTTGGCAATGGTGAAACCGAGGAATCCGAACACGATGGACAGCAGTGGGTTGACGTAGTTGAGGACAGCGTAGGGCAGATACGCTGATGTGGGCACCATCAGTGTCGCTGCCATGAAGGCGCCACAGGTGTTCCAGGGGATCAGCGCGGAGGTGATGGTGCCGCCGTCCTCGATGGCTCGGGAGAGGTTCTTGGGATGGAGGCCCTGGTCCGCGAAGGCGGCCCCGTACATGCGGCCGGGCACCACGATCGAGATGTATTGGTCCCCCGCAACAATGTTGATGCCGGCGGCTGTGAGCACGGTGACCGCGATGAGCGAGCCCACGCTCTTCGCCAGGGAGAGCAACTTGCTGGCCAGCGTTTGCAGCATGCCGGTTCGCTCCATCACGCCGCCGAAGCTCATCGCGCACAGGATCAAGATGACGGTGCTGGCCATCTCGAGCATGCCCCCGCGGCTGAGCAGCTCATCGACCCCCGCGTTCCCGGTAGCGGCGGTGTGGCCCGACATGGCCGAGGTGATGACGGAGTCGGAACCGGTGCCTTGGGCGATCGCCAAGGCAGCCCCGAGGCCAGCACCCAACAACAGCGTTGGGAGGGCGGGTTGGCGTCGCAGCACGAACACCAAGACGACGGCCGGGGGGAGGATGTGGATGATGCTCGGGTCGTAGTGGGTGCGAATGGCGGACTGGATCGCGTCGATGCCCGCTGCGTCGACACGCACGTCGGTGCCGAGGCTGAGCACGGTGTAGACCGCCATCGCGATCACCCAAGACGGCCCCGTCGTCAGTATTTGATGTCGGATGTGCTCGAACAGCTCCGCGCCCGCCATCGCCGGGGCGAGGTTGGTCGTGTCAGACATCGGGGAGAGTTTGTCGCCGAAGTAGGAACCGCTGATGACCGCGCCCGCGGTCATCGCGGGGTCGATGCCCAAGGCGCCGCCGATGCCGATCATCGCGATCCCGACGGTGCCGGCGGTGGACCACGAGCTGCCACTGACCAGGCTGACGACCGAGCAAACAGCACACGCGGTCGGGAGGAAGAACGAGGGCGAGAGCAGGGAGAGCCCCCAGTCGATCAGCGCCGGGACGACGCCCGAGACGAGCCAGGTCCCCATCAGCAGGCCGATGACCAGCAGAATCAGCATCGCGCCCATCGCCATCCCGATCGCCTTGTTCACACCCGCTTGCAGCGACGTCCACGACCAGCCGTAGGCCCGAGCCACGAGGCCTGCGGCGATCGCTGCGAGCAGCAAGGGAAGGTGACCGGTGCCCTCAAAGCCTGGGAAACGCTCGGGCAGGACGAGGATGAACAGGCTGAGAAAGGCAATCAGCGCCAGCACGGGCACGAGCGCCGCCCAGCCGGGAATTGGCCGGCCGTCGGGGGTGCTCTCCTCGTCGGTCACCGCCGGACCCTACCACGCGCTACGCTGGCCTCCGTGAGTCGAACGGCGTTCCTGACGGCGCTCCCCAAGGTCGAGCTGCACGTTCACCTCGAGGGGTCGATCAGCCCTGAGGTGGCGATGACGCTTGCCGACCGCAACGGGGTCCGGTTGCCCGGTGCGGATCAGGGGCCCCAAGGACTACGCGCTGCGTACCAGTTCCGGTCGTTCCGGGATTTCCTGCGTCTGTACATTGGTGTGTCTCGGTGCCTCGTCCGCGCGCAGGACATCCGAGACGTTGTCGTGGACTTGGCACGCCGACACGCCGACGCCGGCGTTCGTTATGCCGAGGTCACGTTCACACCTCTGACCCATCGAGCGCGGGGGATCACTGCGGAGACGTTGTGGGCAGGGCTCGCCATGGGTCGGGCCGAGGCGTCACGCTTGTACGGCGTCGTTCATCGCTGGGTCTTCGACATCGTACGGTCCATGCCGCACCAGGCCGAGGCGACCGTCGATTTCGCGCTGGGGATGGACGCGCGGGATGAAGGGAGCGTTGCCGGACTGGGCGTGGGCGGACCGGAGGCGGACCACTACCCGATGGAGGCGATCGGCCGGGCCTTCGATCGCGGACGCGCCGCTGGTTTTGCCAGTCTCCCGCACGCTGGCGAGGGGGCCGGTGCTTCATCGATTTGGACCGCTGTGCGTAGGCTGGGAGCGGCTCGTCTGGGCCACGGGGTGCGGTGCCTCGAGGACCCCGCGTTGGTCGACACGCTGCGAGCGAAGGGAACTGCCCTGGAGGTCTGTCCCAGCAGCAACGTCGCGCTGGGCTTGTTTCCCTCCCTTGGGGAGCATCCGCTCCCCCAGCTGTTGGCTGCCGGGTTGCGCATCACGCTGGGCAGCGACGACCCACCGATGTTTGGGACCGACCTCCTCACCGAGTATGCGCGGTGCATGGACGCGTTCGGTTGGCGGGACGACACGGTTCGCGGCATCGTCCGGACCGGGATCGAGGTCAGCTTCGCACCACCCTCGCTCAAGGCGCAGATGCTGCGAGACCTGGACGCGGTTTCCTAGCGGACTTTGGTCTTCGCGCCCGCGACCGACAGCACGTGCTTGAAGTGTTCCTTACCGACCGGCTGTACGGAGAGCCGGGACTTCTGCGTCACGACCATGTCGGTGAGGGCGGGGTCGGCCTTGAGGTCGGCGAGGGAGACGATGTTCGGCGTCTTCTCGACGAACTCCAGGTCCACCATTTCCCAGCGCGGGTTGTCCTGTGGGGACTTGGGGTCGAAGTATTTGCTCTTCGCATCCCAGGCGGTGTGGTCCGGGTAGGCGGTCTTACAGACCTTTGCGACCCCGACGACACCGGGTGGCTTGGCGTTGGAGTGGTAGAACAAGACCAAGTCGCCGACGTTCATGGCGCGCATGAAGTTGCGAGCTTGGTAGTTGCGGATCCCGTCCCAGGGCTCGGATCCATCTCGCTCCAAGTCGTCGATCGAGTACGCATCGGGCTCGGACTTCATCAACCAAAACTGCTTCTTGGCGGCCATGGGGGATGCGAACCTTATCAGGCCGGCGCGACGTTCGGCGCGGCAGAGCTCGACCGCTTGCCCTCCGGGAGCGCAGGCCACACCGGCGCGCTACCTGGATGACAGCGCGCGGGTCAGTCGTGACACGGAGCGGGGGAGTCCGTGCGCCTCGATGCGGCCATCTCTGTCGACGCGGACCTCGATGCGCTGGACGCCGCGCCAGAGTTTCTCGGCGTTGTAGCGGGTTGTCCGGTGATGCAGGCGCTGGTTCGCCGAGCCGATGAAGCGTCGGTGTTGCTCCGGTTGGCGAGCGTCGAAGCGTCCGTCGATGAGGGTGTCGAGGTTGGCCCAGATCCGCTCGAAGTCGGGGCGCTGCTGCGCTTGTTCCAAGGTGTACCCCGTGAACACGATGACCCCGAGTTCCCGCGCCTGGGCTTGCTCGACAAACCAGGCCAGCCCGGCCGGTTGCTGCAGGGGCTCACCACCGAGCACGGTCACGCCCTCGGCGCCCGCCGCTTGGACCTGGTCCAGCAGCGCGCAAAGTCGGGTTGCTGAGGCGCTCTCGCCCGCGTCCGCAGGGAACAACGCCGGGTTGCAGCAACCAGGGCAGGCCAGGTTGCAGCCGGCGACCCACACCGCACATCGCTCGAACGGACCCTCCGCGCTGGTCTGCGGGATCACTTTGGCGATGCGAAGCACCCCGGCATGCTGGCCCGGCGGAGCGTGAGACTCAAGTTTTGGCGTCGCGGCGACGAACGAACCACCCGACGACGGCGGCGAGGGCGAGCAGGGCTGCTGCGCCGCCCAAGTGCAGCGGGACGATGTGCAGCATGCCCGACGCAGGGCAGTGCCATGTCACGACGTTGAGCGCGACCAAGGAGAGGCCGGCGGCGACCCAGAACACCGCGGAGACACGGCGCCGTTGCACGAAGGCCCCGCTGATGACGCCGATGCCAAGCATCGCCACCCCCGTGATCAAGGTGACCGATAGGCAGCCCAGCGGCGCCATGGCGTGCGAGTGATCGGCGACGGGCGCGGAGGAAAACGGCCAACCGGTCGAAGCGACGACCGTCAGCGCAATCGCCGTGAGGGCGAGGGCGTACCGGACCCCGCGACCGACGAAGAACACCCCGACCCCGAGCGCTGGGAAGACGAGGAGACACAGAATCCACAACAGGACCTGCACCGCCAGCCGTTCGGGAGGGAGTTGGAGCAGGTCGGGCCGTACGCCGAAGACCACCAGAGGCGCGATCACGACCACCAGGGACAACAACAGCGCGGGCTGGAAATGAGCCCGCCGCTCTTGTTGTTCCTGCCCTAGCTCGGCACTGATGGCCTCTAGGGCGCTCGGGGGTCGGCGCTTGCTCATGGTCTCGGTTCTGCAACGGTCGCGCGCAGGCGAATGTTTCGTCTGCGGCTCCGGCGGCGGGGGGACGGCATCATTTGCTGGTGTGCGTGCGCATCCAGTCGAAGACGACCTCGTGCCACTGCAGGCTGTTGTTCGGCTTGAGGACCCAGTGGTTCTCGTCCGGGAAGAACAGAAGCTTCGACTCGACGCCGCGCCGTTGCAATGCTGTGAACGTGCCCAGCCCCTGGTCTTCGGGGACCCGGTAGTCGAGGGCGCCCTGGACGACCAGCATCGGTGTCTTCCACTTGTCGACGAACAGCGCCGGGTTGTGCTTCTCGTGGGCCTTGGGCTTTTCGTAGTACGGCCCGCGGTGCTCCCATTCGGGGAACCAGAGTTCCTCGGTCGCGTAGTACATGATGCGAGCGTCGAAGACTCCATCGTGGTTGACCAGGCACTTGAACCGGTCGGGCCACTGGCTGGAGATCCAGTTGATCATGAATCCGCCGTAGCTGGCTCCCAACGCGCAGGCGTTGTCGGCTTCCATCCACGGGTAGGTTTTCGTCGCGTGTGCGAGCCCCTTCTTCAGGTCGGTCAGGGGTTTGCCGCCCCAGTCGTCGCCGATGGCGTCGGTAAAGGCTTGCCCGTACCCGGTCGAGCCATGGAAGTCGATCATGACGACCGCGTATCCCGCTCCCGCGTAGGTCTGGGCGTTCCAGCGGTAATGGAACATGTTTCCGAATGACCCCTGTGGTCCCCCGTGGATCAGGAACGCGATCGGGTAGGTCTGCTCGGGGTCGAAGTCGACGGGTTTGACGACGTAGCCATGGACCGTGTCGCCACCGGCCCCGCGGAACGAGAACTGCTCGGGCTCGCCCATCCGAGCCGCGGCAACTTTCGCGTCGTTGATGTGCGTCACGGCGGTCAGCTCGCCGCCCGCCTTGGCCACCGTGTACAGCTCGGTCGGGTGCTGGAGATCGTGTTGGGCGAGCAGGATGCGATCGCCGACCGGCACCGGTCCCCCCAGGGAGCCGTCGTGCACGAGCTCGGTGACCTCGGCGCCTGGCTGAAGGGGGACGCGGAACAGAGACCGCTGGCCGAAGTTCTGGGCGATGACGAGCAGCGCCGCACCGTCGGCGTCAAAGGTGAACGACCCCGCCGAGCGGTCCCAGTGCTGGGTGAGCGGTTGGGGAGCCCCATCGGGCCAAGCGATGGTTCGCAGGGTGAACTTGTCCGCTTCGTATCCGGCTCGCTTCATCGAGGCGAAGGCCAGCGTCTTGCCGTCGGGGGAGAATACGGGGTGTGCATCCCAGGCCGGGTTGTCGCTGGTGAGGAGTCGAGGCGTTCCACCGCTGGCCGAGACCGCGTACAGGTCGAAGTTGGTCGACCATGGCTCGCTCTTGCCCGCAAGACGCACTGTGTAGACGAGCGTCTTGCCGTCGGGGGAGTAGGTGAAGTCTTCCGCGCCGCCGAACGGCTTGGTGGGAACGTCGCCCTCGACCCCTTGGGTGACGTCGGTTGGGGGGCCACCGGCGAGGGGCTGCACAAACAGGTGCGAGCGTCGGCCGTCTTTGTAGGTGTCCCAGTGACGCACGAACAATTGATCGTAGAGACGACCGGTCCGGGGGTCCGCCGCCTCTTCCTCGAGCCGCTTTGCCGTGCACGCGAGGTCGGGGCAGTCGACGAACACGTCGGCGGAGAACGCGAAGGTGTCTCCCGCCGGGGACAAGGTGAGGTTGCCGATCGACAGCGGGTGCTGGGTCTGTTGGGTTGCCTCGCCGCCGGCGATGGGCATGGACCAGACCTGGACGCTCCCGCTGCGGCTCGACAGGAAGTACAGCGTCTTCCCATCCGTCGAGATCCTGGGGTTGAAGTCGCTCGCCGCGTTCTGGGTGAGCCGTGTGGGCTCCCCGCCGGCGGTGGGGATCGACCACAGGTCGGTCCGTCCTCGGTCTTCGGCGAGGTCGGTCACCCGACGGACGAACACGACGGTCTTCCCGTCCGGCGAGACCTGGTGGTCGCTGATCCGGTCCATCGCCAGAAGGTCGCGCACGTCGAACGCATGGGGATCGGTGGACGCGATGGGATCGGGGTCGGCCACGGGGGCGTCCGCCGCTTGTGCGGTCGCGTCCGGTGACGTCGGGGGCGCCACGGGGGAGGTCGGCTTCGAGGCACAAGCGCCGAGCGATGCAAGGACGAGGAGCGCGAGCGGGGTCCGCATGAGCCGCGACTCTAGCAGCCCGTGGCGAGTCCCAGCAGGACCGGCCGCGCGTCTGCTCATCGCTCCCAGTGATGTTGCGAGAATCGCTCTGAAAGGGTGCTACGGCCCCGGTTTGGGGGTCGGTGCTCAGCGAGCGGCTTGCACAGCAGCCTCGACCAGAGGCTCGAAGGTGTACCCGGCGTTCGCATTTCCCTGCAGCCCGGCTTGAAGGTCGAAGGTCAACGCGATGGTGACGTCCGTGTCGACGATGAAGTCTCCGTCGACCGTCACCTCGTCGACCAGCAGGTCCGCGTCTCGCCAGCCCTCTGCGGTCGCGACGCGGACGCGGGTGATTCCAAAGGAGAGCTGGTCGTAGGCCTGCATCCGCATGGGCACGTCCGGGATCGCGTCCGAGCGAGGCTCCGCGACCAGGGTCGTGGTCGCCTCGTCCCCCGAGAGCAGGACCCACCGGTCCTCGTACAGCCGGTGCATGGCGACCGTATCCAGGGTCAGCTCGACGTCGACGACCTCCGAGGCGTTGGGCATCGACGCGGCGTCGAGGTCGAGCGATGCCCGAGCGGCCTCCTGGGCGTCGTACTCCGATGTGGTTGGGTAGACCGAGAGGTCACACCCGGCCGCGGCAACCAAGGAACTGGCGAACAGGACGGTACACATGGGCTTCGAGGCGTTCATTGTTCGTCCGTCCTCCTGCCTCATCGGCACACGATGGTCCGCCTTGAGCGTCGGTGGCCGCGTTCTGGCCGCGCCCGCAGGCGTCACTTGGGGCGCGGGTGCATGCCGGCGAAGGCCGCCTTGAGGTCGTAGGGGGCGTACGCTCCCGCTGCGAGGTCGGTGGGTAGCTCGACCGGCCCGAAGCTGACCCGCGCAAGGCCGACGACGTGGCTCTCGAGCGCGGCGAAGATGCGACGAACCTCGTGGAACCGGCCGGTGGTGATTGTGATCGACGCGAAGGCGCGCGCTTCGTCCGGGCGGTGAAGCGCGGGGTGGAGGGATCCGGGGTCGCGCGCCTCGTACTCTGTGATCTCTGGGACGTACCCATCCTTGAGGGCGAGTCCCTCGGGCAGCGGAGCGGGCGGACGTTCGAGCGCCACGTGGTAGGTGCGGGGAACGGCGTAGCGCGGATGGGTGATCCGGTGGAGCAGGGTGCCGTCGGTCGTCCACATCAGCAGCCCGGAGGTTTCCTTGTCGAGCCGGCCCACGCCGCGGAGCTCTTTGAATAGGGGCGCTTCGCGGAGCAGCGCATACGCCGTCGGGTGCCGGTCGTCCTGGTGGGCCGTGACCACACCCAGCGGTTTGTTCAGCAGGAGATCGTACCGAGCCCTCAGGGTCAGCGGTCGCCCATCGACGTGGACTTGGGTGGGTAGCTCGCTCGGCGGGACGTTGTCCTTCGCCCGCAGCGGCTCCCCGTCCAGGCTACGGATTCGCTTGGTCTTGAACATCCGACTCACTTCCCGCCGAGACATCGACGAGTTGCGGGCGACCAGGAGGTCGAAGCGGGGCATTGGGGGGAGCTTGGCCGAGAACGAGCCACTCGCGCTACCCTGTGGCGGCGTGAGTGGGCGCCCCCAGCCGCTTCCTGAGGAGCGGGCGATTGTCGAGCGAGCCCAACGGGGAGACCGTCGGGCGTTCGAGCTGCTGTACCGACACTACGCGGCGACGATCTACAGCTATGTGCTGGTTCCGATGCTTGGCGATCGCGACGATGCGCATGACTGCTTGCGCGAGACGTTCATGGCGGCCAACCGCGCGCTACCCAAGTACGTGTGGCGTGAGCCCAGCATCTACGCCTGGATCAAGACGCTTTCGAAGAACAAAGCGCGAGATCTGCTCCGGGCTTCAGGCCGTCGCCAGCGTTTGCGAGGGTCGTTCTTGGAGCACGTGGAGTCGGTCGGCGGCCCACCTCCGCCCACCACGGCAGGCGAAGAGGAGGTCCGACGCGGCCAGCTGCGCGCGAAGATCGATGCGGTTCTCGAGACGATGAACCCGCGGTACGCGTCTGTGCTTCGCATGCGGTTGCTCGAGGATCGCGATCGCAAAGGATGCGCGGAGGCGCTCGACGTCAAGCTTGCGACCCTCGATGTGTTGTTGTTTCGGGCGTGCCGCGCGTTTCGAACGGCTTGTGAAAAACAGGGGGTGTCCCTCGCCATGGAGCTTCGATAGATGGATCTACTGCTGCTACCGGCCCGGCCGCGGCCCTCGTGTTTACGGGCGCGCGCGACGGACTTTCCCCGCACAGGGCCGCTTGCGGCCCTCTGGCTGCAACAACGGGCTCCGCGTTCGATGTGCCGTAAGGTTTTTCCTACGGCCGGCGTTCGGGAGTCGAAGAGAGGCGAGTGGTCATGAGTGAGAAGCACAAGGGGGTGCTCGACCCCCACTGGGAAGACGCACTTCGCGCCGGCCAGGAGTCGGAGGGGGAGCGGGGCTCGGTCGAAGCCGAGCTGGCGGTCGTCCATCTCTTTCGGCACGCCGCGGGCCCCGAGACGCTCGAGCCCGACGCGGCCCAGGCGGTTTGGTCCGAAATGGCGGAGCAGCTCGAAGCCGAGTCTGGCTTCACGCCCTGGTGGCGCCGCATGTTCGACTGGCGCGTGGGTGTCGGGGTGGCCGTTGCTGCTGCCGCGGCGGCGGTGGTCGTGATCTCGACTGGGCCAGGTCCGGTCCCGCAGGGCGAGCCCGGCTCCGTCGCCCAACTCGGGGCAGGGGGAGCGGATGGAATGTCGGTCACGTTGCAAGCTCAGTTCGACATGCTGGCCCCGCAGGCTCGCGCCGAGATCGGAGGCGCGGTCGACAACGGTCGCGGTGCACTTCGCGAGGACCTGCTCGCCTCGCTCAAGCCCGCGAGCACGATGGGAGGGGCGCCATGAGGCCGCGAGCCGTAGGCGGAGTCAGCCGTTGGGGGACGCTCGCCGTTGGCATGGTGTTGGGTGCCGCGGGCATGTTCGTGGGCTTGGCTCAGGCCGACCGCATCGCCCCCGCGCGACCCGATGTCTTGGTCGCACTCGGCCAACGTCTCGAGGTCGAGCACCGCGCTGTCGACCTCAAGGTCGGCAACGGAGACTTCGCGGGCGCAATCGAGTCTCTCGAAGCGCTGCGCGCGGGGCCCTGGCCTTCGAGCGAAGACTCCACCAGCGTCGCAGTCGCATTGCGACACGACGCCTACGGCCGCCTGGTCCGGCTGCGCTTGGACCATCCCGAGGTCAGCCCCGTGGGCGAGGAAAAGCTGCTGGAGATGGTGGCCGAAGGGCTTGGGGACCAAGACTCCGAAGCCAGCCCCTTCACGGCGCGACTGTGGGCGCTGCGCGGGGAACTCTACGAGTCCCAGGGGCGGGACGACGACGCGCTCGAAGCCTATGAAAAGGCGCTGGAGATCAACGCGCTGTTGCTCGAACGGGAGCTCGGAGGTGAGCTGTGATGCGACGCCGGGTACTGTTGCTGTCGGTGCTGGGTGTGGCGGCGTGCGCGAAGAAGGCCGCCTCGCCGGATGCTGCGGCGCCGCAGGCTGCGTCCGCCCCGGGTGGGGACTTTGCGGTCGATGGCGGATACGCTGAGGAGTCGGATGTCGCTCGGGACTACACAACCGAGGACATGACCTTCGAAGAACTCGAAGCCCGGCTCGAAGAACTCGATGCTGACCTGTCTGCGCAGGCCATGTCGAGGACGGAGGAGAGGCCAGAGACCACCTCTGCCGCCGCGGGAACACCCTCCAAAAAACTGGGCGCCACGAGTCGGTGTGAGCGGATCTGCAGCCTCAAGGATGCGATCTGCGACGTCTCGGAGAAGATCTGTGGTCTCGCCGAGGCCCACGACGGCGAGACCAAGTACACCGATGCGTGTGCGCGGTCGGAGGACCGTTGCGAGCAAGCCACCACGGCCTGTTCGAGTTGTGCAGGATAGGGTCCCCGCCGGTCGCTCGTCTCGCACAGCTGATGGGGTGCGGGCGCGGAGGGGACCTGCATCCCGATGGCCCGCGGACTCAACCGGTCGGTTTGGGTTTCTTGATGGCTTCAGCCAGCCATCGCTCCACGCCCTTGGCGGCGGCGGGGTCGGGGTGCTTGCCTTTTGCGAACGTGTCTCGCGCCTTGGTCGCGAGCTCTCGCGCTCTGGGGTGGTCACCTCCGGTCGCGTGGAGGGCCTGGGCGAGGGCGAACTGCGTCCGTGCGAGCAGGTTGGGGTCGAGGCCCCGCCCTCCCCGGAGCTTCAGTGCCCGCTCGAGGCGTTCGACTGCGCTGGAGGGGTCCCCGGATTGAACGTCGAGCAGCCCCAAACTGGTCAAGGCATAGGCGAGGTCGGGGTGGTCGTCGCCGCGGGTCCGTTCCCACATCCGTAGTGCCTGCATGTGGCTCTCGCGGGCTTCACCAGCGTTCTTGGCCTCCTCTTGGGAACGACCGATCTCGTAGAGCACCTGCGCGACTTGAGGGTGGTCGCCCAGGCGCGCCCGCTGGAGGGTGAGGATGGCGCGTTGTTGCTCAACTGCCTGGCCATGGTCGCCGTGCTCAGCATGGCTGCGCGCGATGGCCTCGAGCAGGGGGATCAGAGCCGGGTCTGTCTCGGGGTAGACCGCGCGCGCGGAGGTCAGCGCGGACTCCATCTTGGAGACCGCGTCGTCGTGACGGCCACGTGCGTCGAGAACCTGGGCGAGGCCAACGTTGGCCAAGGCGACGTCGGGGTGTGCATCGCCCACGATGGCGGCGCTGCGCTTTGCGGCGTCGGCGAAGGACGATTGAGCTTCGTCGAGCTTGCCTTGGCGGAGATACACTTGGCCCAAGGAGCGGGTCGCGTCGATCTGGTCGATCTCCGAGGCCGGCACGGTGCCGTAGACCTCCACCGCACGTTGAAGGTCGGTCGCCGCCCGTTCGAAGTCTCCGGCGTCGCTCCGGATCACGCCCACATCGTGGAGGAGTCGAGCTTCCATCGAGCCGCGTGCCCCGATCCGCTTGATCGCAGCCTCCGCGTGTCGGGACCAGCCGAGCCCGTCCTCGTGGTCACCGCGTTGGTGCCCGACCAAGTGAACGAGGGCGCTGGCTGCCGCCGCGGCGATCGCATCGTGCTTGACGGAGGCTCCCTTCCACTGCGCCTCTTCGAGGTTGTCTTCGGCCGCTTCGGTGTCACCGCGCATGCCTTGGGCTTGCCCGAGCCGGAAGCGTGCCTCTGCGAAGACAGGCGGGTAGTCGACGGTGGAGGAGGCGTCGTATGTGGCCCGGGCAAGCGCGACGGCTTCGTCGTACTGCCCCAGGTCCGCCATCACCTTGACCTTGGCGAGGTCCGCGCGCAGTGCAGCAACCCCACCGCGTAGCGTGTCTCCCTGCGGGGGGTCGACCGCGGAGGCGAGCGCTTCGGTGTCTGCACAAGCCGAGAGGGCGCTGATGTGCATGGCTGCGTGCGCGGCACGGGCTCCCATCGCCGGGGTGGGGTCCGCCAGCAGTGTGGCCCATGCATCGACCTCATCAAGGCGCTCTTGCAGGCAGCTCTGACGCAGCTCGAGCAGGCGGGCCGACTGTTCCCCGCGCACGTGCGTGGCTTCGCAGGCCTCCGTGTACATCTGTGTCCACGAGTCTCCGTAGGCGTCGAGCGCAGCGCGAGCGGTCCCGGACGCGGTGTCCATTCCCGGCAGGCTCAGGCCTCCCAATGCCGTGCTGACCGAGTCCGCGCGGGAGTCGTTCCAGATCGCGGCGAGCTTGTCGGGGCCTTCGAGACAGACGCTGGGGGCCCGGTTTCGCCAGTACTGAATACCGCCGACGCCCCCGGCGACCGCGAGCGTCGCTCCTGCAACGGCCAGGACCTTTCGACGTCGGACGCGGGGGTCGTCGCTGAGCGCCTCCAACAGCCGGTCCATGTTTTCGAACCGCTGCGCGGGGTCGGGGTCCAGGCCGCGCCACACGTGCCGGCGCACCCAGGAAGGCACGCGCGAGAGATTGGAGGGCGTGGAGATCTGGGCCTTGGACTTCTGAATGGTCAGGGCCGCCGCGTCGGCACCGTCGTACGGTCGTTCGCCGAACAGCGCATGGAACAGCGAGACGCAGAAGCTGAACTGGTCGCTTCTCGCGTCGGTGGCCTGGCCGAGGTGCTGCTCGGGTGCCATGTACGCAGGCGTCCCAAGGGTCGAGCCGGTCTGGGTGAGGAGGGGATCGGCGACGCCTGAGCCAACCTCCGCATCGTCGGGAGGACCGGGCAAATCGGTGGCTTCGTCGATCCGCAGCCCGTCCTCGGAGTGACCGAGGGATCCGGTCATGGTGTCGCCTCGCATCGGGCGCGCGAGTCCAAAATCCATCACCCGCACGCGCCCGTCGCGTCCGATGAGGACGTTCTCGGGCTTGAAGTCGCGATGGACCAGGTTGGCTGCGTGGGCGGCGGCCAGGCCTCTTCCGGCGGGAACGAACACTTCGAGCACCTCGTCCCACCGCCGGGTCTTCTCTCGCATCCAGCCACGGAGCGTGTCGCCCTCCACGAGCTCCATGGCGACGAAGACCTGCTCGCCGTACGTGCCCACGTCGTAGACGGTGATCACGTTGGGGTGCGCCAGCTTCGCGAGCGCCTGGGCTTCCTGCAGCAATCGGTTGCTCGAAGACTTCCGCTTTCTCTCTCGGCTGCGCGGCTTGAGCAGCTTGAGCGCGACCTTGCGGTTGAGCTCGGGGTCGTACGCGGCGAACACCATGCCCATGCCGCCGGTGCCGAGTTCCTCGAGCACCACGTATCGGCCCAGGCGAGTTCCGGGCGAGAGCGCCGTGCCGGGTGGCGCGATGCCGGCGGGTTCGCCGTCCTTCGTCTCGTCCTCGACGACGGTCGGGGCATCCGCGTCTTCGGAGACCGAACCCGCGGGGTCCTTCGGCTCGACAGGCGCCATCGTCAAGGGGATCATGCCGTAGCCGGGCACGTGTCTCAACGACCCGTATTGGTCTGATGACTCCTTTGTCCCTGCCCACGCTCTTGGACTCGCAGTTGGCGCGGTGGTCGGCGGCATTGCGCGTCGAGTCCCCGGGGCCCACGGGCTGGAGGGTGGATGGGCCGCTTCCGGTGGAACTCCAGTCCGACCTGAGCATCTGTTTGGGGCCATGGCGCCATCCGTTCGACCCCGATGACGCGCTGGAGATGCTCGACCTCCTCGCGGCGGCGCTGTTTGGGCGAGCCCGCGTGTGGGTGTACGCCCACGCCGAGCTGCCCGCCGGACATCGCCTGGAGGTCGCGACGACCACAGGCTGGGTGGACGCGGGCGGGCAGACTCCTCGTCGGCGCTGGTTCCGTACTCCCACGAAAACGCTTCTGTGCAACGACCGATCGGCGCCAGATTCGATCCGGTGGGGCGAGGCCGGGCGCTTGCCGAACGCGCCTTGGGTGGGGATGTTGGAGGTCGAACCGGCCGGCCCCGGGACGCTTCCCATCGACGGGGAGTTGGACCTGCATCTGTTCAAACCCAAAGAGGTCAAGAACGTGGTCGTGGCCTACATTGAAGCTTGCGTTGCGCGTGGCCTGACAGATCTCCGGCTGGTCCACGGAAAAGGGATCGGGAACCTGCGCCGCACTGTGCACGCACTGCTCGAGAAACACCCCGCGGTGGAGCGCTACCGATTGGGCGGGATGGGGGAGGGAAGCTGGGGTGCTACGGTCGTGACCCTGCGTCGCACTGCGAAGGCTGCCCCCGATGGCGAGCCCTGATAAGGTCGCCGCGTTGGTCGAGCCGATCGACATCACCGAACCTTCGGAGATCCACGGGCACCTCCCAGCGCCGCTGTTGGTGGTGCTCGCGGACAATGACGCGCACGTGGACGCCCGCCGCTCCGTGCTGGGGCGCACATCACTCGCCCGGCTCATGGTCGCGGCAGGTGCAGCTGGGTTCGAGCGCACCATTCTCACTCCAGGCACCTCCATGGGGATCGAAGCTGCGGAGGCCTTCGTCGAGGCTGCAAAGGAGGCCGGCGAGCGTCCGCTGCCTGTGGTGGAGTCGGCCACGGGCGAGCCCCTGGGGCGGCCTGCGCTGGTCGTCTACGAAGGGACCGTGCTCAATCCGGCGGTGCTCGAGTTGATGGTCGAGCACCCGCTCGAGACCGGGGAGCGCTACACCCTCTACGACGAGGTGGGGCGACCCGCAGCGTGCTTCTTCGGCGAGCTCCACCGGGTTCCCGCCATGTTGCCGCTCACCGAAGAGCTGCCGTGGCCCGAGCCGTTTGGTCCCGCGGATGTTGTCCGCCAGGTCGATCCCGAAGATGTCGCTCGCGCCCGCGCGTTGACGCTTCGGTCTGCAGGCCTGGCGGTTCCGGAGCATCGAGGCTGGCGCCGAGATGTTGAGCGCCCGGCACTTCGGTTGATGGCGGACTCACGACGCCCGTTGGCACAGCTGAACCTGTTCGGCGTGGGGTTGGTCGCCTCTTCGCTGCCGTTGGCGTTGGTGGGGGGCTTTCTCGGGACGCTCGCCGCAGGTTTTGCGTTGGTTGCAGGGATCCTCGTGACGTCCCTGATGGCGCACATTCGGCGCCTTCGTGCGGATGGCGGCGCATTGCCCGAGTCCGTCGACGAGCACCTCTCTGCCGCAGCACGACCGCTGGGCCATGCTGCCCTGATGACCGGGCTCACCTACGCGATTGTCGCGGAGACCGATGACCGCTCGTCCGTTGCGGCGGTGGTGTTGCTCGTCGCGGGAGGGGCCGCGGTGTTGCTTTCTTTGCTTCAGGCCAGGCTGCTGCTGCGTGGGCGAGACGCCGAAATCTTCCGTCTTCCCGATGCGGAAGCGGCTGCGCGTCGGTTGGGTTTTCCGTGGTGGCCCGGACTCGACCACGCGCCGCTGTTCGAGCTGTTGGTCCTCGCCATGTCGCCGTTTGCGACCCCTGAACTCCCGTGGAGCGTCCTCGCCGCGGGTGCTCTTGCGCGCCTGTGGCGTTGGTATGCGGGGCCTCCCGTGTCCTTGCGGGCGGCGGTTGGTGAGCCGGAGCTCGACGACCCGAACGCGACGGGCTGAGCGGCGTCCGAGGCGTCGTTTCGTTTCGGTCCTCACCCGGGATCACTGGCTCCGCAACGACCTGAAATCGTACGTGGATCTGCGACTGCAGAACGCTACGTAGGTTTGACCGTGTTAAGGCTCGGTGCTACCGTCGGCGTTGGCCTCGGCGGGGCTCGAACCACCGTCCTGCACCCTCTGAAACGGCCGAAACGAAGTTCCATGTCCCGAAAAATCCCGCTCCTCCCGCTGCGTGAGTTGATCGTCTTCCCCCATGAGGTTGTGCCGCTGTTCGTCGGCCGCGAGAAGTCGATCA
>JBOEGF010000024.1:0-437701 GCA_050633305.1 Nannocystales bacterium | reverse complement strand
GTTCGCGATGACGGTGCACAAGTCACAAGGCTCGGAGTTCGAACGCGTCGGACTCCTCCTTCCGCCCGCACTCTCGCCCATCCTCACTCGAGAGCTGGTCTACACGGGCGTCACTCGAGCCAAGAAGGCCGTCCGGCTCTACGGCACGCCTGAAGTCCTGCAACAGGCTGTCGAGCGCCGCGTCGAGCGGGCCTCCGGCCTGCGCGACGCCCTGTGGTCGGTCTAGCAGGCGCGCCGCCCCTCTTCGAAGCACCCCGCCACGGACACCTCCGCCACGCCCCAGGCGTCCGAGGGAACCTTCGGGAGGCACGGGCGCACCCCCTGGGCAGGACGCACACGATGACCTGCACCTACGACATGCTGCCCCGCCTCCTGCTCGTCGCCGCGCTTGTGCCTGCATGCTCGGAACCCAGCCGTGAAGAAGGGGGACTCGACACCTCCGTCAACCCCGGGCCGGCCTCATCGGCCACCGAAAGCATGGACCCAACGGACTCAGCAGATACGGCTGACGGTGAATCCAGCGGCGACACGACCGGAGCCGATCCGACCGAGGCTCCGGGTTCGGGTGTGGACCCCGACGCAGACGTGGGCTGCGACGCGGTCGACTTCCTGTTCGTGATCGACAACAGCGGCTCGATGGCAGACGAGCAACAGCAGCTGGTCGACTCCGTCCCCGGTTTCGTCTCCGCGATCGAGCAGCGCCTTCCGGTCGGTTCGGGCACCTATCACATCATGGTCACCGACTCGGACCCCTGGGTCTACGGTGGCTGCGAAGACGCATGCGCGCAGGCCTCCTCGTGCGAAGCGCAAAGCGCCGACGGCTCGTGCGATTGCGGATACCCGTGTGCCTTGCGGGAACTGTGTTCGGGCATCGGGGACTATGTCTGCGGGGAAACCCAGCCCATGGAATGCGAAGACGTCCTCGGAGCCGGCGTCACGCACCCCCGCGGCCGCGATGCCTCCAACGAGACCTGCGATTTCGCCTCCGGCAGGCGTTTCATCGCCTCGGGAGAGCCCGACCTCTCCGGCTCTTTCGAGTGCGCGGCCCGAGTCGGGACCAACTCCTCGCTGGGCGAGAAGCCCATGGAAGCGATGATTCAAGGCCTGACGGGCGCCGGCGACGTCGCGGCGTGCAACGAGGGCTTCTTGCGGGACAACGCCGTGCTCGTGGTCGTGATCATCACGGACGAGGATGACAATGGTCCCAACGCAAACGACCTGCAGGGCGACTCCGCCGGCTCGCCGCACGCATGGGTCGACGCGTTGGTCGAGGCGAAGAATGGCAACGGTGACGCCATCATTGCGATGGCCCTGATCGGGGACGGCGATGTCCCCGAGGGCATCTGCGCACCGCTCGACCCAAACACGTTTGAGGGGGCTGAACCGGCCCCGAGGATTCGCGAGTTCACCGAGCTGTGGGGAGAGCACGGGATCGTGGGTTCGGTGTGTGCAGACAGCTATGTCGCGTTCTTCGACTCCGCCGTGGAGACGATCGGCTCCGCCTGTGATGAGTTCGTCCCCGTGGGGTGAAAGCAGGCCTCCCCCTGTGCGTTGGCCAACACGTGAGGGGGTTCATCACGGCGATAGGAGCGATCTGGCTACTCGGTTGCGCGGACGGCAGCAGCACCGGCAGCCAGCCCCCGACCAAGCCCCCGACCAAGCGAGTCCGCTCGGCTCGAGTCAGCGCCGCACGAATGTACGAGACCGCCGAAGCCATGGCCGATGCTGGCCACTATGCGGATGCGGTCCGGCTGATGCGGCATTCGATCCTCTCGCTCCCCCGCAAGACCCAGAACGACGAGTTGCGACACGCCTTGTTGATGCGCATGGCCCATGTCCAACTGCTCGCGGCGAACGCAGAGCGCGACAGTGCCTATGCGCGCGACGCCGCCCAGATGCTGCTGTCGTACGCCGAGCGTC
Source organism: Nannocystales bacterium (assembly GCA_050633305.1). Taxonomy (GTDB): domain Bacteria; phylum Myxococcota_A; class Polyangia; order Nannocystales; family Nannocystaceae; genus CAJXVA01. Next base: position 435,781 of record JBOEGF010000024.1, on the reverse strand, counting down.
ATGCGGAGCTGTTCGGGGAGGAGCACGCGAAACAGCGTGAAGACATCTACGAGCTGCTGTACGACGCAGAGACATTCGCCGAGGCGCTCGAGGCACCGGCTCCCCAGTCGGCGGTATCCCCAGCCGGCTCCCGAGGCGACAAGCGTGTTCTCCGCTCCCGGGTTCTCGACAACGAATTCGATACTCACGAGGGAGAGGAGCTCACCGACACACTGTCCCGAGATGTCCGCGTCCGCCGTGAGTGGTTCTACGACCCCGACGATCCTCAGGTTCGAGAGAAACTGGAGGGATGGTTCGCGGATTCCGGGGGTTACACCTTCATGACCACACCGGGCATCGCCGTCCTCTCCGGTCCGCGCCCGATGGTTCGCCGAACCGGAACCCTCGAGACCATCGAACTCCAGGGCGTCCCGCTCCCGCACCGCCGGGCGGTCCGGACGCTCGCCCGTTCGGTCCTCCGCGCCTCTCGCGAAGGTCTCCGGGACTGCTACCGAGAAGCTGCCGCTCGGGGCGGAGAGCTGGAGACCGACGCGACACTCGAGCTGACGGTCACGCCTGTAGGGTCGGTCAGCGACGTGACGGTCGTGTCTGGAGATGTCGTCGACGGGCTCGGAGATGCCTGCGTCATCGAACACCTCGACCAAACGAACCTTTCACAGGAGGAGCACCCCGTTCTCGCCACACGGATGAGGATGCCGCTGCTGTTCTTCTACGACGGACCCGACCTGATGTACGAGGGCGAGCGCATCGAGCTCCGACATCTCGATGGCGGACCCAAGCCGATCGAACACCCCGGCATCGACGGCTTCGCAACGCCGCTGAGGAACCCAAAGATTCCCGGGAAGCCCCGCGAGGCACGCAGCCAAGGAAACGAATGATGCGCAGGACGGACACTGCCCGCCTCGCAGCGCAACGTCTCACCTGAAGTTCGGCGAGAACCGCGGCGGCTGACTACACGGCCGCAGCTCGCCCCGCGGTATGCTCGAACGCGTCACACAGCGTTGGCCACATGTCCTTCGGAAGGTCATGTCCCATGCCTTCAATGGACAGCAGTTCGGCCGAGCGAAGCGCCTGCACCGTCTGCAGTCCACCGCGATATCGCACCAACCGATCCGCGGTGCCGTGCACGACGAGCGCGGGAACTTCGAGGCCCGCCAAGGCTTCACGTCGATCCTCGTCGGCGAGAACCGCCAGCGTTTGCCGGACGAACCCCTGCGGGGAGGGTCCCCGCTCGAAGTGCAGCCGTCCCATGGCGCGGTGAAACTCGCCCTCGAACTCAAAGTGAGGCTGGCCGCTGCCGATCTCGCGGAACAGCCGAACCCACGATTCCCCTGCTTGCTCGGCCGTGCGCGGCCGCGGACCCAGCATCGCCCGCAATGCGCGGGGGTGCGGAAGCATCGAGAGTCGGTCACCGGGGTGGGACATGATCGATGTGAGGGTTCGGATCCGCTTGGGGTGCGCGATCGCCATTCTCTGCGCGATCATTCCGCCCATCGAAGCCCCCATGACGTGCGCAGCAGACCAGCCCAAGGCGTCCAACACGGCGAACGCATCGTCGGCGAGATCGGAGAGCTGGTAGGGAGCCTGGACGTCGAGCCCCGCCGTCCACCGCAGCATGGCCTTGCGCAACGAGGGCACACCCAAGTGATCCAGCCGCGTGGATTCGCCCACGTCGCGATTGTCGAAGCGAGCCACGGCGAATCCCCGCTCCGCGAGCATGTCGCACAACCCCTCCGGCCACAGCACCTTCTGTGCGCCCAAGCCCATCACCAGCAACAGCGGCGTCCCCTCCCCGCGGAGGTCGTAGTTCAACTGCAGCGCGCCGGCGGTTGCGGTGGGCATCGCAGCCGGTTGTAGCAAGCGAGCACGGGGGCCACTACCCTCCCCCTCGTGCAGCTCCCCGCGCTCGTCGGCTCCTTTCCCGATGCCCCCACCCTGGCCCGTGCCGTCCTCGCTCAAGAGGCGACGCCCCTGGGCGAGGTCGCTTCGTTCCTCGGAGCGCCTGCGGTCGAGCTGGAGGCCAGCGCCATATCGGCCCGCATCGCCATCGCCGCCGCCAACGAGGGGCGTTGCTTCGTCCACCATGAGCACCGCCTCTCCCCCCTGCTGCCCGAAGGGGCGCGACCGGAGATCGATGTCGGAATGGACGACGATGCCTTCGTCCCAGAGCAGTGGCGCGAGGGCGTCTTGCATGTGCCCAAGTACTTCTCCGCGTTTCTCGAGGGGCCGCTGCCGGTCTTCCACCCGAGTCACCGATCCAAGTGGCGCCCCCACGAGCTGCTGCACCGGCTGGCTCGCTTCGCTTGGCGACCCGAGCTCACTCGATTCGAGGCCTACCTCTCGGCCCGTCTCTCCGAGCTGCTCCCCGTCGTCCACTGGTACGGCTTTGACGAGATCGGTCGACACACCTGCCCCGAGCACGCCGGTACGCGACCCGATCGGACCCTGTGCGAGCGTTGCGAGCAATCCCTCGTCCCTGCGTGGCAAGCCGACACCGCGCCCGAGCATGCCGAAGCCGCTGCGGCCCACGCACTGGAGCACCTGGAGACCGAACTCGACGCCTGTGAGAGGGAGCTGTCCTCCGGACGGATCGTGTCCACCCCACGGCCGGGCCTCGACGCCAGCAGCGACGCGGTCGGGTACCTGCGCGCCCACTGGAACCGTCTCACCGCCTGGAGTTTTGGAGCCTGGGTCGAGCGATTCGCCGACGTGGGCGTCGACCGGTTCGAGAGCTGCGCGGACCACCTCGCGCACGTCCGCGAGCTTGCCAACGGCCTGTTGACGCAACCCTACGCGCTCGCCCCCCACGCCGAGAGAGTCGCCGCCCGGGAACGAAGGACCGCGTCCGACCTCGCGTACCGATTGCTCCTACACATCGAGGCCCTCGACAGCGATGAGGCAGAAGACGCCCTCATGCCCTGCGTCGACGCCCTCGCGGGCGGACACCCGACCCAGGACACGCTTCGCGAGCTCCCGGCCCGGCTTCGCGCGCTCGACCCCGACGTCGCCGACCGGACCGTAGCCGGGGGTTGGGGTTGGCTTCCGACCACCGACGGAGCGCGGACCTCGCTGATCGCCGGCCTCCGAACCGCGCTCCCCCGAGCGCTCGAGGGCGTAGACGTGGCCGGGCTCGCCCGCGACTTCGCCGAAGCCGACGAGCCGCAGGAACCTCGCGCACTTGCAGCGCGGTTTGCCGACTACTTGGAGCAGCAAGCTTCCCCCCACTGCGAAGCGGCTTCGTTCGAAGCTTGGCTGCGACAGCCGCCCGGTGCGGATCTCGAGGCAGAGCGGTTCGGCGGACTTCCCGAGGACCTCGACGCTCCCGGCCGTGTCCGGGTGAACACCACGCTGCGTCGAGATGCGATCTCCCGCGACACCCTGGATACAGTTCTCGGCGAAGACCCGGAGGGAAGCGACGCCCCGATCGCGGCCGTCGTCGCGATTCGCTGGGCCGGCGAGCCTCGGGTGCTCGAAGAGACTCCCGAGGTCCAGGCCGCGCTGGAAGCCGCTGACACCGGCGTCCTCTCCTCTCAAGAGGCCACCGAGGACCTGCTCGAACAGGGCTTCATCGTCTGGTTTCCCCCCGTGCGCTGAGTTTTACCGGGACGGTTCACGAATCCGGGCCGCATGCGGGCACCCACGGTCATGAAGCTTGCTCTGCCCCTGATCCTGACCACGGCGATCGCGCCCGGCTGCCTCATCACCACCACATCCGGCGACGACGACGGGGGCCTCGACGAACAGGAGAGCGCCGAGGGCACGCAGGAGATGCCCGAGGAGTTCCTCGCGGAATGCCGGGAGGACCACGACGTCGACGACGCGACGCAGATCGTCTCCGACTTCGACCTCAGCATCCACGAGATGGTCGCGTGCGGGGGGCTTTCGGTCACCCTCTGCTCCTCGATCGTCACCGGTATCGTCGATGCCATCGTCGACAACCGCTCGGATGCGACCCCGGAAGGGTGGCGTTTCGAAGGCGAGGGTTTGTACACCTCGGATGCCGCAGGCGCCGAGATGACGACTCGGTTCTACCTCGCGACCGACTACAGTTTCGGGCGGGCCGGCGACCCTGTCAGCGAGAACCTCTTCGAGGTGACCACGTACCTTCGCGGAGCTCGGGTCGCGGTCGACTTCGACCCCAGCGATCCGCTCGCCGCCACCGCCCAGTTGCACTTCGACGCCCCGGGGCCGTACGCCGAGATGCTCGGGTTCGGAGCCGAGCCGCAGAGCCCGATCGCGTTGTCGCTCAACACCTGGGACCAAGCACAGGACCAACTCGGCACGCTCCTGTTCGAGTCCACGATCACCGTCAGCGACCCGCAGGAAGAAACGACCGTCCGGTACGACGTGCAGACCACACGAATGTCGGCCGCCGCGCTGCTCGGCGCAGCGCCGATGGAGTTCGAGCTTCTCGGCGCCGATGCAGCCCGCGCGGACCTCGGCCAGGAGCTCGTGGTCGATGACTGGGGTGTCGAGTTCGTCAGCGGCAACGTCGGAGCGCTCGAAGGCGTCGTCGACTTCCACGTGAAGGGCGGACCGCTGCCCTACCTTGGGGCCCTCATCTACGAGAACTCCACCTACGCGGAGATCGACCTCAGCTGCCCGTAACGTCGGGCGGACCGCCTCACGAGGCTGGGGTGCCTCGGAGGAAACGAGCCACGGGACCTGCAAAGGGGAGCACCGAAGCACAGGCGAGCACCGCCGCGCTCACACCGAGAAATCGCAGCATCAAGACGCCATGGGGCATGAGGTCAGCGGCGAGCAGCGGGTGCATGAGCGAGATCGGGACCACCGCGGGGGCGACGAACGCCCCCGTGCACAACATCGGGACCGCGGGCAACGCTGCGAGCAGTCCCCAGGTACGGCCGCGAGACAGCCCGACCGCCATCGCGAACAAGAGTCCAGCTCCCCCCACCAGCATTACCCGAGTTTGGGGGTCGGCAAGCGGTGCAAAGCCGTACATCAAGGCCCCCGGAAGCGCAGCGCCGGCGAGGAGCAACGACCAACGATGCCGCGGCTCGAGTCCACACTCACACAGTGCGAGCAGTGCTGCCACAACCGCATGCCCGCCCACAATTCCCAGCAGCAAGGGGTGGAACCCCAGCCCTGCGAACATCGACTGCACCCAGGCCAGCAAGCCCCACAGCACCACGCCCAGGCCCAGGCTCCGAGCCCACGGCGTCCGGCGCCACAGCCCCGCCCCCACAACGGTGTACAGCGCGCTGGCGGCCGTCCAGGCGGCGAGCCAATCGGCACCTGCAGCCACGGTGGCGTACGCGTTCATCGCGGCGGTACACGACAGCCCGAGCACCAAGACGGCCGCGACGCGAGCGACCAAAGACGACGAAGAAGCAGGTTCGCGGGCCATAGGGAGACGAATACGCGCGAGCGGGCCAAACGATTTCAACCCGTCGTCCATCCCTCGCTTCCCCACGCCGACCCGCGTGGCTCCACCCCGCACCGAGCTCGGCTTCCGGTCTCCAGCTCATGTTTCGGTCAGTTTTCCAGTTCGTGACTGCGCCGCGACCGGGCTCAGGGCATGATGCCAGCATGAATCGCTTAGGCCGTCGTGTGTTTGTGAAGGGGTCGCTGGGCGCTGCTGGAGCCGCGGCACTGTTCTCCAGCCTGTTCTCCCGTCGAGCCTCGGCGAGCGAGTACGGCAAGCTGGTCGCCGATCCGGACGGGATCCTCGATCTCCCAGAAGGCTTCTCCTACACGGTGCTGCAAGAAGCTGGCGCCTCGATGGCCGACGGCTACGTCGTACCCGGCCGCCCCGACGGCATGGCCTGCTTCGCCGGAGCTGACGGCACCTGGCTGCTCATGCGCAACCACGAGGTCAGCGCGGGCGACGACGCCAACGGCGCGTACGCCGATGGAGAAGCACCCAAAGAAGCCTACGATCCGGACGGCTTCGGCGGCGTGACGCGGGTCGTCATCAACGCAGAGACGGGCACGGTCATCTCGACCAACCTCGTGCTCACCGGGACCGTCCGCAACTGCGCGGGCGGCCCGAGCCCCTGGGGCTGGCTCTCCTGCGAGGAGAACACGGTGGGCGAGCACGGCTACGTCTTCGCCTGCCCTCAAGACGCCGAGTCGGTCGTCCCCGCCGAGCCGATCATCGGGTTTGGCCGCTACAACCACGAAGCGGCCGCGGTCGACCCCGACACCCTCGTCACGTACCTGACCGAGGACCGCGGCGACGGCTGCTTCTACCGACACGTCCCCGACGACCTCGAGTTTCCGTTTGAGGGCCGTCTCCAGGCGCTACGAATCCTCGACACCGACACGCTCAACACCGCCGGTTTGGGCAAAGTGGGAGAGATTTTCGAGATCGAATGGGTCGACATCGCGGAGCCCGCCCCCGATGACGACACCGTTCGTTACGCCGCACAGGCGGATGGTGCAAGCGTGTTCATCCGCGGCGAAGGTCTCTGGTACTTCGAAGGAGAGATCTACTTCTCCTGCACCAACGGCGGCCCCGCTGGGCTCGGCCAGATCTTCCGTGTCATCGACGACGGCGACACCGGCACCCTCGAGCTCATCGCGGTCTCCGACGGCGCCGCAACCCTCGACTTCCCCGACAACCTCACCGTCGCCCCATGGGGCGAGCTGTTCATCTGCGAGGACGGCAACAACGACCAGTTCGTCCGTGTGCTCGCCGAAGACGGGACCCTCTGCGACTTCGCACGCAACGCCCTCAGCGACAGCGAGCTCACCGGCGCTTGCTTCTCTCCGGATGGCACGGCGCTGTTCGTGAACATCCAGGAGGAAGGGCTCACGCTCATGGTGACCGGTCCGTTCCCCGACGGGTCCGGGGGAGGCGACTCCAGCACGGGAGGCGAGTCCGGTGGTGAGACAGGCGAGCAAACCACAGGACCCGGCGAGACCAGCGACAGTGACTCCGCGAGTGGCACCACCGCAACGCCAGGTGGCGACTCCTCGGGCAGCTCCGCGGACGACGTGACCGGGGGCGACACCGACACCGACGCGTCGGGTGGAGCCTCGGGCGGCGGCGGAGGCTGCAGCGTGCAAGGCGAGAGCCGCATCGGCGCTGCGGCTCTGGGCACGGCCTTGCTCGCCAAAGCCGTCCGCACGAGCCCCGAGGACGACGAGCAAGAGCCAGGCTAGCCTACGCCCGGCCCCGGCCCCCCGTGGGATGGCGCCCCGCCTAGCGGCCGACCCAAGGGTCGGCGTGGGCGGGGTTGGTGAGAAATGCGTCGTCCGTCAGGCTCTCGAAGAATGCGATGAGGTCTGCCACCTCGTCGTCCTTGAGGGTGAACGTGCGCATCCGATGGTCGGCGTTGGGAGACTCGACACGGCCGCCGACCGAGTAGTGCTCCAGCATCTCCTCCAGCGTCGCGATACTGCCGTCATGCATGTACGGCGCGGTCACGGCGATGTTTCGCAGGGTCGGGGATTTGAACTTGCCCATGTCCGCATCCTCCCCGGAGAACGCGTAGAGCCCCTCATTGCCCGCCGGGTATCCGCCCTGGCCATCCTCGTTGTAGAGCGCGGTGTTGTGAAACTCCAGCGGCCGCTGAGGCATCCCCTCGAAGTAGGACGCGTTGGAGAAGTTGAATCCGAAGTGGCAGTAGGTGCACTCGCCGGGGACGTTGAAGAGGTCCCACCCCCGCTTGGCTGCCTCGCTGATCGCCTCCTCGTCGCCCTCGAAGAACCAACGGTCGAACGGAGCGCGGCCCGAGATCAGCGAGCGCTGAAACGACGCGAGCGCCTGGGTCACATGAGCCAGCGTGATGGGGTCAGCGTCCGTGGGATACGCGGCCGCAAAGAGTTCGTCGTACACCGGCTCGCTGGCGATCCGTGAGACGAGGTCGTCTTCGTCGATCAAGCCCATCTCGACAGGCTCGGTGCCAAACATCGGAACCAGCGCGTGGGTCTCGAGGTCGAGGAGCTCGGGGTTCGCCCAGGCAAGCGTGCCCGCGTAGGCGACGTTCGCGAGGCTCATCGAGCCCCGGGTGTGAATCTGGCCCGTGACGCCTTCGGCCATCGCGAGGCCGTCGGTGAAGGCAGATTCGGGGTCGTGACAACTCGAACAGGCGTATGTGCCGTCGACCGACAACCGGGTGTCGAAGAAGAGGTGTCGACCCAGCTCCACCCCCTCGACGGTCATCGGATTGCTCTGCGGGACGACCGGCTGCGGGAAGCCTGGCGGCAGAGCCCATTCCCACGGAGTCACCTCGAGCGGACCGGCTCCCGTGCTGGTCTCACTCGAATCCGCCCCGCTGGACCCGCTGGACCCGGTCGCCCTTGGAGACGTTGTGCCGCCCCCGCTCGACTCCGATGACGCGCCTCCATCGGAGGACGCAGTGGTCGAGCCTGCCTCCGCCGTTGACCCGCTCGAACCATCGGTGGAACGCGTACCGGGAGCGTCGCCGCATGCGGCAAGAGCGAACACAACTCCAAGGATTCTCGTTCGCGTCATCGTCGCCTCCTGCGTATCGCCCAGCCGATGAACCCCAGAAGAAGCCATCCGCTGCCGCCCTCCCCGCTCGTACAGCCGCAGCCACCTTCGCAGGTGTCACAGACTTCGTCCGTGCCCGATGACGTGCCGGCATCGTTGGCCGTCGTCGTCGCCGACGACGGCCAACCACTCGTGGTCGTACCGCCTCCACCGGAGGTGACATCTCCGCTCGAGCTCGGATTCCCAGCGGACGTACTCCCTTGCCCGGTGGAGGTTCCGCCGAGGTTGGCGATCGGGACGAGCTGAACATCGTGCGCGAGCACCATCGGTGTCGCTCCCCCAGCGCCGTCAAACAACATCGCGACGTCGTTGCCCGCGTCGTTGGTCTGGTTCTCCGCGGCGAGGAAGTCGATGTACGAGCGCGTGTTCACCAGATAGAGCAGCCGGACCGAAACCTCCAGCTCCCCTTCATCCAGGTCGGCAAGCTCGGGCACCGGGTCAAAGGCGTACTCCACCTCGTCAAAGTGCGGCCACGTGCCGTCGTCCTGGACCGCGTATCGGGAACCGACGGGATCCGTCTGCGGATCGGGCGTCAGACCTCGGGGCGGAATGCGGGTATCGAGGACCCAGTGGTCGTTGCGAAGCAGATGCAGCGTTTCACCGGTGGAATACGAATCCGCAACGCCTTGATACGTCCGCAACTGCGGGTCCTCGAGCATCGTCCCCTGGGCCTCGTCCCATGTCCCGGACTCCCACAGAACCTCGCCCTCGTGGCGGACGATGACCTCGAGCCACATCACGCGGCCTTCGGAGTATCCGGTCGGCAGTTTATGCCCGGTCAGGTTCGTCACCGTCACGAAGGGGCCGTCGAGTCCCTCTCCCAGGTCCGCAGGGCCTGCGAAGCTCACCTCCAGCGTCGCGGCCGTCTCCAGGAACTCGTCCATGACGTTGAGCGTGTGGCTGAACGCCACGTTATCCAAGACGGTCGCGTCCTCCGCCAACAGGCTGACGACGAAGCGGTTGGCGCCCACCATGTCGTGCCGTCGTCCGCCGCTCTCGTGCTCGTGCACACCCACGTGGTCGCGACAGCCCGCCACGTCCTCGACCGCGGGCATGTGGCAGTCCTGGCAAGACCGGAAGTCCACGCCTGGATCCGCAAACGCGCTGCCGGCCCACTCGCTGTAGGTGCGCTGCTCATTGAAGTTGGAACCGGTCGGCTCGCCATCATCGTCGACCCGCGGGCGCTCGGTGGTGACATCGTGGCAGGTTCCGCAGGCCTCGGAGGACCCGACAAACGTGTCCTGAACCCAGCTGTGCGGGGGCGGTTCGATATCGTCCGCACCGTAGATCCACGGCCCACGCCGTGGCACGTTGCCGCCGACGAGCGTGTCGTCGACGGCGTACTGCCCATTCCCAATGCCGCCGTCATCCTCCATGCGATGGCACAACTCGCAGGTCACCCCGGCTAGATCGCGATCCTGCAAGTCATCGATGGAGGTTGCGCTCCCCCGGCCCTCGAGGAAGGCGCGGGGCGAGTGGCAACGAATGCACGCTTCGGTTTCTTCGGCCGCGGCCGCGTCCTGGCTCGCAATGGCGACGCCCGCCCAAAACACGGGGTCGACCGCGGCGTTGGCCATCATCGACCCCCGCCAGCTGAAGTACGGCGCGTAGCTTGGATCCTCGAGGTCGTCGGCGTCGTTGTTGAACGTGTGGCAGTACTCGCACTCTTCCACGCGGACGAGCGGATTGGTCAGCTCGCCCGGCTGCGTGGGCGCGGCCTCAGCCACGCCCGAAGCCAGCAGTCCCACGCCGCCCAATACCGAAGACAAGATCCGTGCGCGTCTCATCAGATGCAGATGGCGTTGTCGTCCGGATCGATGTCGAGGCAGGTGGTACCGCAACCATCGCCACAGAACCCGCACGACTCGACCGTCGCGTCCGCGCAGTCGGGGTCGACAATTCCGCATCCGCAGTCGCACCCGTCAGCTGCGTCGTAGTAGCCGCCAGGGCAGTTCCAGCCCTTGGGCACCTCGACGCCGCCAGGTCCCGTGTCGCCCTCGGTCACCTCGACATCGAGCAGAAGGATGTTGTTGTCGAAGTTGGACTCTTCGATGACGTGCTCGGGGTTGATGCTCAGCTCCAACACATAGTCACCCGGCGGCACATCCGTGATGTCGACCCACTGGCACGTCAGGCCGGCGCCGTAGATGTCGGCCCAACCGACGGTGATGCCCATGTTGTTGAACCCGTACTGCCCCGGGCCCGAGCCCGGGACCCACATCGCCAGGTCGATCAGGGCGAACGCCGCCTTGTGACCGTTTGCGACGACGTTGCCGTCGCCGTCGAGCAGCCTGTACTGCGCGTAGTCAGCCAGGACGTAGCTGCCTTGGCACTCGCTGAACTCGAAAAGGTCCGGGTTCGTCATCTGGTTTCCGGCGAAGAAGTCGGCGTCTCCCAGGTTCGGGGTGATCGTGTCGAACCGGAGGACCCGCCGTTCGCCCGTGCCCGCAAGACACCCGTCCTGGAAACCGCAGGACGCCTTCGTGACGTTGATCGTCTCGATGTACACGCTGTCCTGGGTGTCACTGATGACACCAGGGTCGTTCATGTCGAGGTCGGGAAGAGCCTTTGCGGCGCCGGTCGAGGAGGTCTCTTCTCCAGTCGAAGACCCCTCGCCGCCGGTCGACTCCGAGGCTCCACCCGAACTGCCCGAAGAGCTGCCGCCGCTGGTCGAGGACTCGCCGACCGTCGCGCTGTCGCTGGTCGTCGTTCCGTCCGTCGTCGTGGTTCCGGATGCAGAAGCCGATGCCGATGCCGATGCCGATGCCGATGCCGAGTCCGACGCGCCCGACGTAGAACCCGTCGAGCCCGCCCCGCTCGTCCCCCCGGTGTCACCACCCCCGGTGTCATCACAAGCGGCCAAGGAGAGAGCCAGAACAGACGTCGCCAACAATCGATGTGTATTCATGATCGAACCTGCGTGTGAGGGCATGCGCGAGCCGCCCACAGCGCTTGAATGTCCGCCAACAGTCCGTTCCTTCACCGCGCGGCCTCTTTTGGCGATCGCAGGCCCTCAGACACCGAAAGGACCCGGGTGTGTGGCTTGCGCGGCGTGAATCGAAGCCAGTGCGACGAACGCGCATCGCAAGCGGCGCCCAACTACGGCTGTCGGGGTCGAACCATCGAGCGGATCTCCGACCGGCCGCAGTCGAGCCCAAACCCGAACGCCTCGTACAGCGGCATGGCATCGCGTGTGCGTAGCAGGGTTCGGTCAACGTCACGGACGGCGGGGTGATCGAGCACCGCCCTCAACAAGGCCGAACCGACCCCTCGACCTCGGTGTTGCGCGTCGACAACGACGTCTGCCAGGTACCCGAAGCGCGCACCGTCACTGACAACGCGAGCGCTACCGATCACCGCCTCACCCCAACGTGCAACCAGCCACGCCGCCGACCCTTGGTGAGCTCGAGCCCGACGCTCCCGCGTCACGCCCTCGTTCCAGTACGTCCCCTCGAGTAGGTCCGCGACCGCCCGGGCGTCGTCGGCCGACGGTGCGCAGCACAACGTGACCCCATCGGGCGCGCCAAGAGCCGCCGGGACCGGAAGGTCAGGGCGGCTGCGGCGGAGCAGCTCGATTGCCGCGAGGTCTCCGGACGCCCCTCGACGCCACAGCATCTCCACGACCTTCGTCAGCTGCTCCGGCCGGCGGTTCTGACCAAGCTTGTGTTTTGCGACCGCGCCCCGCAGCCCGACCCTCCAGACCCGGAGCCCACGCAGTGCCTGGCGGTACAAGGGGCCATCCGAAGTGATCGGGACGTACCCACCTTCGGGTTGAAAGCGGACCATCAGCGCCTGCATGACGGACGCCTTGGCTTCCGCAACCTCGACAGGCTCAAAGACCCCCCGGACCTGGGCGGCGCGGTAATAGGTCGTTGCGGGGCACGCACGCTCGGGGTCCGACGCGTAGCTGGGAACCTCCGCGACGACCTCCTCCGCCGAGACCACCACCGGGCGGCCCTCGAGCTCCAGCTTCTCCCCGGCCAACGCACCGTGAAACACCAAGGCGTCCCCCACCACAACGGCGTGCAACGTTCGCAGGATCACGTCACCAACCGCGTTCGTCCCCGCAACATGGACGAAGGGCGCCCGTTCGAAGACAGCCACCGCCTCGGCCTCGCTCGCCCGGTAGATCGACTTTCGCATCCCGCAACCTTGCGAGACATATGGATGCCCCAAAAGGTCCACTTTCGATATTCTGGACAGACCAGTGGACTGGCCACTCCTACTCTCGCTGGACCGCGGCGACTCCGTCCCGCTGTTCGCCCAGCTCGCAAGCGCTCTCGCGGAGTGTGTCCGGCGCGGACGGCTCAAGCCCGGCTCGACTCTCCCCGGTAGCCGAACAATGGCGCGGAGCCTGGGTGTCCATCGCAACACCGTCGTGGCCGCATACCGTGAACTCGAGTCCCAAGGCTGGATCGAAGTCCAAGCACGGCGCACCGTGATCGCCATCGGCCTGCCCACGCGCAAGTCGGTGGGGGGCTCGAGCGCGCTTGCTGCTCGGACGGGGTTTACCGTGGACCCCGTCCGAGCCCGACGCTGTCCCCGGGTACAAGCCCCCTTCGACCTCGGAGGCGGCCTCCCCGACCCTCGGCTCGTCCCTCGGAAACTGCTCGCCAGGGCCCTCGGGAGGGTGGTACGACAGCCTGGGGGTCGCACCCTGGAGTATGGAGATCCGCAGGGCCAGCTCCGGCTGCGTGAACAGATCGCCACCATGCTCGCCCACACGCGCGGTCTCTCGGTGACCGCAGACGACATTCTGATCACCCGCGGGAGCCAGATGGGGCTCGCACTGGTCGCCCGCGCGCTGCTGCGGCCGGGGGACGAACTCGCCGTAGAGCGCCTGGGCTACGCACCGGCTTGGGACGCGTTCGAACATGCCGGCGCGACGCTTCGGGGAATCGACGTCGACGAAGCCGGACTCAAGGTCGAACAGCTCGACGGCACATCTCCGCGCGCCGTCTATGTGACCCCCCACCACCAGTACCCCACCACCGCGACGCTGAACGCGAGCCGGCGATTGCAACTGCTGGCCTGGGCGGCCAAGCAACGCGTGGCGGTGATCGAGGACGACTACGACAACGAATACCACTACGACACCCAGCCCGTGCAGCCCCTCGCGGCCCACGATCCCCGCGGTGTCGTCGTCTACCTCGGGACGCTCTCGAAGGTGCTGGCGCCGGGCATCCGCATCGGATGGGTCGTCGCCCCGCCCAACCTCCTCGCGGCGATGCTCGCGTTGCGGACGAGCCTCGACGGCCAAGGAGGTCTGGCCTTCGAGGCCGCCGTGGCGGACCTTCTCGAAGACCGCGAAGTCCAGCGCCACATTTGGCGAACCCGTCGTCAGTACGCCGAGCGTCGAGACGCGTTGTGTGATGCGCTTCGGGCTCGGCTCGATGGTGCCCTCCACTTCACCGTGCCTGCGGGCGGCCTCGCGCTGTGGACCCAGGTGCGGCCTGGTGTTTCCGCCGAGTCGTGGGCCGAGCGCGCGCTCGCGAGGGGGGTTCGGGTGAACCCGGGCCGCAGCTTCACACTGAGCCGACGTGCCGCCCCGAACCTCCGCATCGGGTTCGCGCGCCACACCCCCGACGAGTTGCTCGAGGCTGTCGAGCGCCTCGCCTCGGCCTATCACGAAGGAGCCCCGGACGGATGAAGTTGCTGATGGTGGAGGACAACGAGCGGTTCGCCGAAGTCGTCATCGAGCGATTCCTGTTCGAGCACGATGTCACGCTCATGACCACGGTTGCCGAGGCCATCGGGCTCCGTGTCCGCGGCTTCGACGGCGCGCTGGTGGACTACGACCTTCCCGATGGCAAAGGCGACGCGGTCGTTCGCAGTCTGCGAGCCAACGCGTCCCAGCTCGTCATCATCGCGATCTCATCACACGCGCAGGGAAACGCGGCCTTGTGCTCCGCGGGCGCGGACGCGGCCTGTCCCAAGAGCGTCTTCGATCAGATCGCGGCCGTCATCCATGCGACGTCCCAGGCCCGAGCCTGACGGGGTCCAACCCCGTCACCCAGCACGCAGTCCCAACAGCGTCCTTGCCTCTTGCGGTGACGCGACCTCGCGTCCCGCGTTGCGAGCACACTCCACGATGCTCTCGACCAACGGACCGTTGCCCGAGGTACGCTCGCCGCCCGGCAAGTAGAAGGTGTCCTCCACCCCGGTTCTCAACGCGCCTCCGAGTTCGGCTGCCTTCTGGTGCAGCGGCCAAATGTCGGCCCGACCGATCGCCGTGACCTCCCAAGTGCTGCCAGGCTTGATGTAGCGCAGCAACAACGGCAGCAGGTCGGGATCGGCTGGCATGCCCGAGGCAACGCCCATGACGAAGTTGTAGTGCGGACGTTCCGCCATGCCGTTCTCCACGAACAGTCCGACCGAGCGAACGATGCCGGTATCGAAACACTCGAACTCTGGCTTCGCTCCCAGAGGCGTCATCGCTTCGATCATCTCCTGGATCTTCGCGACGGGGTTGTCGAAGACCATGGGAGGCCAAGCCCAGGACCCGTCCCGGCGAGTCTTGAGGTAGTTCAGCGTTCCCGCATTGCAAGCCGCGATCTCCGGATTGACACGGGGCATCGCAGCCAACGGAGCGGAAACGTCCGGTCCGATGACCCCAGTGCTCATGTTGATGATCACCCCGGGGCAGGCCGCTCGGATGGCCTCGGTGATCGTGCCGCAGACCTCCGGGTCCCAGGTCGGGAGGTGACCCATCCCGTCTTCCTGACGCCGGTAGTGCACATGCATCACGCTGGCCCCCGCATCGAACGCTTCTTTCGCAGCGGCGGCCATCTCCTCGGGCGTCACCGGCACCGGATGTTGTTTGGGATTGGTCAGTACCCCGGTCAGGGCACACGTCACCACGGCTTTGTTGCTCATCCTTCGGTCTCCTCGCTTTCGATTCGCAGCAGCGTTTGCTCGCCCGCGACCTGGTCACCCGCGGTCACCGTCACCTCTCGTGCCACCCCGTCGATCGGGGCCTCGATTCGGTGTTCCATCTTCATCGCCTCGACCGTCACCAGAAGCTGACCGCGGCTGACGCTCTCCCCCTCCTGCACCTGCACCGTCATGATGGTGCCCGACAGAGGAGAACGGATTGTGCCGTCGCTGGACTCGGCCGCCTCAGCTCGGAGGTCTGGCTCCTCGAACGCATGAGAAACCCCGTCGATGCTCACCCAGGCCCGAGTCCGGTCAACCGCGTAGACGGCCGTTCGCTGCAGGCCGCCAGTTGCGAAGCGGAGACAGCCACCGACGTCCGAGACGACGTGAAGCGACACGGAGTCCTCGGCAACGCTGACCACGGCGACGTCGCGGTTCTCGAGTTCGACCGACACATCGCGCTGCTCTTCCCCACAACGAAGCGTCATCGGCGTTCGCAAAACCCCGCTGCTGCGCCACGCCTGTCCGTCGCCGAGTTCGGGGTCAACACCGTGCGAGCGGGCCATCACCAACCCCGCGAGAGCCCAGGCCTCGATGGCGATGGCGGGTCGCTCGGGAGGCTCGGCAAATCGGGCATCGAGCGTGTCGGTCTTGATCGTCCCCGCAACCATGTCGGGGTCATCCATCAGAGCCTGCAGGAACACGAGGTTCGTCACCGGCCCCAACAACACCGTGTCTCGAAGCCCGCGACGGAGTTTGCGAAGCGCCTCGTCACGGTCCCGACCGTGCGCGATCAACTTGGCCAGCATCGGGTCGTAGAAGGCGGAGACATCGCCGCCGCTACAGATGCCCGAGTCAACACGAACTCCCGGTGCGGCGTCAAAGCGCACGATATGTCCCGTCTGCGGCAAGAACCCGGCGTACGGGTCTTCCGCGTACAGCCGCACCTCGATGGCGTGACCATCCATCCGCAGCTCGTCCTGCGTCATCGGCAGCGGCTTGCCCGCGGCAACATCGAGCTGCCACGCGACCAAATCCAGCCCGGTCACACACTCCGTGACGGGGTGCTCAACCTGCAGGCGCGTGTTCATCTCGAGGAAGTAGAAGTTGCCCTCGTCGTCGAGCAGGAACTCAACGGTGCCCGCGCCCACATACCCGATCGCGCGCGCCGCAGCGACCGCGGCATCCCCCATCTTGGCACGCAGAGCCCCATCGACCACCGGTGATGGAGCTTCCTCCACGACCTTTTGGTGACGGCGCTGCGCCGAACACTCTCGCTCCCCCAGGTGCAACACGTTGCCATGGGTGTCGGCGAACACCTGCACCTCCACGTGGCGCGCTCCGGTGATCAGCCGCTCGAGAAACACGTGCGGGTTGCCAAACGCGGAGCCGGCCTCGGCCTGCGCCGACGTGATCGCCTCGGCAAGCTCCGAGGTCTGCCTGACCTTCCGCATGCCGCGACCGCCTCCCCCGGCACTCGCTTTGACCAACAACGGCAACCCCAGCTTCCCCGCCTCGGCCACCAGCGTATCGACAGATGCGTCCCCGCCCAGGAAGCTGGGCGCGGTCGGAACGTCGGCGGCGATCATCCGCAGTTTCGCCTGGACCTTGTCGCCCATCAGCGTGATGGCCTCCGGCGGCGGGCCGACAAACGTCAGGCCTGCATCGGCACACCGCTGGGCAAACTCGGCATTTTCGCTGAGGAAGCCGTAGCCCGGATGAACGGCATCCGCACCGCTACGCTGCGCTGCGTCCAAGATGGCGTCGACATCGAGGTAGCTCTGCCCCACCGGAGCCGGACCGATGCGCACCGCGACGTCGGCCAACGTTGTGTGCGGAGCGTCCGCGTCGGCATCCGAGTAGACGGCAACCGTGCGGTAGCCCAGCGCTCTGGCCGTGCGTAGGACCCGCACAGCAATCTCTCCCCGGTTCGCGACCAGGACGGTTGAGAAGCCGCTCACGCGCCCCCTCCAGGCCAGCTCGGCTCGCGTTTTTGCATGAACGCAGTCATTCCCTCGATGCCTTCGGCTCCTCGTGCCGCAACTGCGAACGCATCCGCGGCTCCGTCGAGAAGTGTCTCGAGCTCCACATCCCCGGCGTCGTTCATCAGTTGTTTCGTCACGGCGACCGCCCCGGGCGCACATCGAAGCACCTGCTTCAGCGTCGCGGCGAGCACGGCCTCGAGGGCGTCCGCATCCTCGGCAACCTCATGGGCCAGCCCGATCGCGACAGCACGGTGCCCGTCGAAGCGACCCCCGGTCACCGCGAGTCGGCGAGCTTGCGAGAGCCCCAGGCGCCGGACCAGAAACGGTGCGATCTGGGCCGGCGGAATGCCCAGCCCCGTCTCCGGGAGGCCGAACTTCGCCCCGGCCAGCGTGAGCGTGACGTCGGCGACGCAGGCCAGACCGAAGCCCCCACCCAGCACCGCCCCCTCACACACCGCGACGACGGCTTGGGGCGCCCGGTCCACGGCTGTGATCATCGAACCGAACCGCCGGTTCACGACCGCCAGGGCGTCCTTGCCATCCTCACCCGGTGGGCGGCCACGGGCCGAAGCCATGTCCTTGATGTCGCCTCCGGCGCAGAAGTGTCCGCCCGTTCCGCGAAGCACCACCACGCGCACATCCCGTCGTTCCGCGATCGCTTCGAAGCTCGCCTCCAGCTCCGAGACCGTTTGCAGGCTCATCGCGTTGCGAACCTGCGGACGATCAAACAGGACGGTGAGGACACCATCCGAAAGCGACAGGCGTAGATGCTCAGTCTCGGGCAGCGACATCAGGCCTTCTTTCGTCGGGGCAGAGTCCCCTCGAGCTTGCAGATGATGCTGAGCATGATCTCGTCCGCACCGCCACCGATCGAGATCAGCCGACCATCGCGGAAGAACCGCGAGATCTTGGATTCCCACATGTAGCCCATGCCGCCCCAGAACTGCAGGCAGCCGTCCGACACCTCGCGCGCCAACCGTCCAGCCTTGAGCTTGGCCATGGAGGCAAGCCGGGTGACGTCCTTGCCCGAGATGTACTGCTCGGTGGCGCTCCAGACCAACGCCCGCAGACACTCCACCTCCGTGGCGAGCTCGGCCAGTCGGAAGTGTACGTACTGGTTGTCGAGAATCGTCGCCCCGAACGCCTCACGCTGACCGGTGTACTCCTTGGTGATCTGCAAGGCGTGCTCGAGCGCTCCGATCACATTCGCCGCGCCCCACAGCCGTTCTTCTTGGAACTGGAGCATCTGGAGGGTGAACCCCATGCCCTCTTGTCCGATGACGTTTCGAGCCGGGACCCGCACGTCATCGAAGAACAGCTGCGCCGTGTCCGAAGCCCACATCCCAATCTTGTCGAGCTTGCGAGCCCGCTCCACACCCTTGGAGTCCAGCGGCACCATGATGAGCGACTTGTTCTTGTGGGGCTTGCCCTCCGACGTGTTCGCGAGCAAGCAGATCCAGTCGGCCTGCATGCCGTTGGTGATCCACATTTTCGTACCGTTGATGACGTAGTCGTCCCCGTCCCGCCGAGCGGTCGTCTTGATACTCGCCACGTCGCTTCCCGCACCGGGCTCGCTAACGCCGATCGACCCGACGACATCACCCGCAATGGCCGGCTCGAGGAACTCCTTCTTGAGCGCATCGCTGCCGAACTTGGCCAGCGCAGGCGTACACATGTCCGTCTGCACGCCGATCGCCATCGGGATCGCGCCGCAGTCGACCCAACCGAGAGTCTCCGCCATCAAGACGGAATACGAGTAGTCCAGCCCCATGCCGCCCGAGGCTTCTGGCTTGCTCACCCCAAGGAATCCCTGGTCGCCGAGCTTCTTGAACAGCTC
Organism: Nannocystales bacterium; assembly: GCA_050633305.1. GTDB lineage: Bacteria > Myxococcota_A > Polyangia > Nannocystales > Nannocystaceae > CAJXVA01. The sequence continues at coordinate 416,601 of JBOEGF010000024.1, read as the reverse complement.
GTGCGCGGGGAAGATCTTTTCATCCTCCCATGCCTCGACGTTGGGGTTGATCTCGCGGTCGATGAACTTGCGCAAGGTGTCACGGAGCTGCTCGTGTTCTTCGGTGAGTTTCATGAATGCGTCCTGGGCTGGCGGTGTGAGGGCTGGGGTTTAGAAGCGAGCGACACCGAACGTATTGGGGCGAACGGTGCGGGCCCCCGCTTCGCGGCAGGTGGCCAGGGACATGCCGAGCACGCGGCGAGTGTCCCGAGGGTCGATGATTCCGTCGTCCCAGATTCGCGCCGAGGCGAACAGGGCATCGGACTCGGAGTCGAGCTTGTCTCGGATCGCCCCGGTCATCTTCTCGAGGTTCTCCGGGGGAATCTCGACGCCTTGCCGGGCAAACTTGGCCACGGTGATGATCTCCATGACCTTGGCAGCTTGGCTTCCACCCATCACGGAGATGCGGGCGTTGGGCCAGGAGAAGATGAAGCGGGGATCGAAGGCCCGCCCACACATGCCGTAGTTGCCAGCCCCGAATGCGCCGCCTACGAGCACGGTCATCTGCGGAACCGTCGCGTTCGCCACGGCCTGGATCATCTTCGAGCCGTGCTTGACGATGCCGGCTTGTTCGGCTTGCGTCCCCACCATGTAGCCGGTGGTGTTCTGCAGGTAGATGATCGGTGTCCCCGACTGACAGCACGCCTGAATGAAATGGCCTGCCTTTGCAGCGCCTTCGGCGAAGATCGGCCCGTTGTTTCCGATGATGCCGCACGCGTGCCCCTCGATCCTCGCGTGCCCGCAGACCGTCTGAGGACCATAGTCGGGACCGAAGTCGAGGAAGTCCGAATCGTCGACGATCCGAGCGATGATCTCGCGAACGTCGTAGGGCTCCCGGTAGTCCACCGGCACGGCCCCGACCAGCTCCTGAGGATCGTACAGCGGTGGACGTACGGGCGCAGGCGCAGGCGCGCCCGCGTCATCCCACCGAATCTTCGAGAACAGTTCTCGCGCGACGCAGATGGCATCGCCGTCCGACTCGGCCAGGTATTCGGCGGTTCCAGCGACCTTGGTGTGCATCTCCGCGCCACCGAGGGCTTCCTCCTCGGCGTCCTCGCCGAGGGCCGCCTTCACCAACGGCGGACCCGCCAAGAAGATCTTCGAACGACCCCGCACCACGATCACGTAGTCCGAGAGGCCCGGGATGTATGCACCACCTGCGGTCGAGGACCCGTGCACCACGGTGACCTGCGGTAGGCCGGCGGCGCTCAGACGAGCCATGTTTGCAAACACCCGGCCCCCCTCGACGAATAGCTCGCTCTGATACAGCAGGTTGGCCCCGGCGCTCTCCACCAGGTTGATCATCGGCAGCTTGTTTTGCAGCGCGACTTCTTGGGCGCGCAAGGTCTTGCGGAGTCCCATCGGCGACACGGCGCCGCCCTTGATCGCGCTGTCGGAGGCGGACACCAGGCACCGTCGCCCTTCCACGAAACCGATACCGATGATGTTGCTTCCCCCAGCGATGCCCGACTTGCCGTCGTCATCGTGCATCTTGTAGCCGGCAAGGGTCGACAGCTCCAGGAACGGTGCCCCGCGGTCGAGCAGACGTTCCACCCGCTGCCGCGGCAGCAGTTGACCACGCTTGGAGAACTTGGCGGCCTTCGACGCTGAGTGCTCGCGGACCTTGCCCTCCAGCGCCCGGAAGCTCTCAATGAGGCCGAGCATCTGCTCGCGGTTCCGAGCAAACGTCTCGGACTTGGCATCGATTTTCGTTCGCAGTTGCGGCATCTATTCGCCCTCCTCGAGCACCTTGGGGGTCACGGCACGATGGAAGCCGTTGTAGGGCTTCGACTCGTTGTGCGCCGGGGTGGGCCACACGCTGCTGAACAAGGGCGCGCCGCCGTCGATGGCCAGGGTCGTGCCGGTCATGAACGCGGCCCCCTCGCTGAGCAGGAAACAAATCCCACTGCTGATCTCCGCTTCGGTCGAGAGCCTCTTCAGTGGGACGGCTTCCTTGAGCTTGGGGATCATCGCTTTGACCGCACCGTCGTAGGTGTCCATTCCACTGCTCGCGACCCAACCCGGAGCGACGGCGTTGACCCGGACTCCGGCCGCTGCCCACTCGACCGCGGCGGTCTTCGTCAGGTTCACCATGCCGGCCCGGGCCGCCCCCGAGTGCCCCATGCCAGGCATGCCGTTCCACATGTCCGCGACGATGTTCACCACGCTGCCGCCGCGGCGGTTCATGCACTGCATGAACACTTCCCGCGCCACCAAGAAGCCACCGACCAGGTTGGTCCTCACCACGGTCTCGAACCCCTTTTGGTTGATCGCGGCCAACGGGGCTGGGTACTGGCCGCCCGCGTTGTTCACCAAGCCGTCGATCGCATCGTGGCGCTCGAGCAGCGCCTTGACGACCGCCTTCACCCGCTCCTCATCGCGAATGTCGAGCGTCTCGAGGTCCGCCTTCCCACCGTCCTGGGTGATCTCGGCGGCAACCGCCTCCAGCTTTTCTCGCTTGCGGCCCACCAACACGACGCTCGCCCCAAGCGACGCGAGTTCGTGAGCAGTGCAGCGCCCAATGCCACTCCCACCACCGGTCACGATGATGGTCTGGCCTTCGAACAACCCCGGACGAAACACAGATCGATACGTCATGCCCACCTTCAGGCGAGGACGTCTGAGCCTCCACCCACCGCGAGCGTAGCGAGAATGTGCGTCAAATAACGAACCGGCCGCGCCTGCAGATTCGCACTCGGGCGGCGCAGGCAATGGCTGCAAACTCGCAGGATGGCTGAACGCCGAGCGGGATGGTAGGAAGGTGGCCGATGAGCATCGAATCGGCGACGACGACGATCAAAGACAAGGTCGGCGAAGACTGCGGTCTGGCCTCTACCCTGAAGTTCGACTGTGGCGACGACGGCGTCATCTTTCTCGACGCCAACGTTGTGCCCAACGTGGTCAACAACGAGAACAGCGACGCGGCCTGCACCGTGAAGCTCTCGCTTGCAGACCTCGAGGCGATGATCAGTGGTGACCTCGACCCCATGGCTGCGTTCTCCCTGGGCAAGCTCCAGCTCGACGGCGACATGGCCGTGGCGATGAAGCTGGGCAACGTCATCAAGTAGCAGCGCTCGCTGCCCACGCGGCAACAAGGAAACGCCACCGGGGTCCTCCCACGGTGGCGTTTTTGCTGGTTCTGCCGAAGTTCTCCGGAGGCCTCAGCGTGTGAAGCGTCCCGTGACCGGCACGTGGTCGCTCGGCGTATCCCAGCCCCTGGGCACCATGTCGTGCGTCACGCCCAGACAACGCTCGGCCAGCGAGTCCGTCGCGTAGATGTGGTCGATGCGAAACCCTTGGTTTCGTTCGAACCCCTGGGTTCGGTAGTCGAACCAGGTGAAGTGGTCCCCTCCGGACTCAAACTTCCGAAAGCAGTCGGTGAACCCGAAGTCGAGGATCGCCCGCAGGCGAGACTTCTCATCCTCGGTAAACAGCATCTGGTCCCGCAACCGCTCCGGGTCGTACAGATCACGATCCTCCAAGGCGATGTTGAAGTCCCCCACCACCGCGATCGGTTGGTCGGGCTTGTAGTTGGTCGCGATCTCCTCACGCAAACGCTCCAGCCACGCCAGCTTGTACTCGAAGGCCGCGCTCCCCAACGAGGTGCCGTTGGGCACGTAGAGATTGTAGACCCGAACGCCGTCGACCAGCACGTTGAGGATGCGCGGGTGCTTGTCCGGCGGGTCGGCGAGGAATCCACCGTGGGTCTCCTCGGGCTTCGACTTGGTCAGGGTCGCCACACCGGCCAACGCTCGCCCGCCGTGGATCGTGACGTTGTAGCCGAGCTCGAGGAACGGCACCTTGGGGAACAAGGCGTCCTCGACCTTGCTCTCCTGAAGGCAAACGATGTCGGGCTCGTGTTCGGCCAGGTACTCGGTGACGTGGTCGAGTCGCGCCCGAATGGAGTTCACATTCCACGTGGTGATGGTGAGCTCGCCGCCCATGCGGCGGGGACTCTACACCACGGCGAGCATCGTCAGCAGCCGCCTCCGCTGCGGCATTTGGCCTGGAGCGCCCCGTCGCGTCCCTCCATCCTCCCGCCCGTACGCGTGAGCCCAGCTGTCCTCCGGCGTTGGACTCGGCAATCCGCAGACGGCGTGACCGCGGCCGCCTGCGAGGTCGGGGGCACGCCGTTTCGTGGTTTGAGCAACCCCCCTGCCCGACGTGTCCGCTCCGGCCGATTCGGCCAACTCCGCTCCGAACCCGTTTGGCGCTAACGACGCAATCGTCCCACCGCAGAACCAACGCTTCCGCACGGTACGCTTCGTCGTGACAGTCTCGAAGTCGTTCGCGACAGCCCCTGTTCTGCAAAGGATGCCGATGATTGACCCTGCCCAGGCCCGAGCACGCTACGCCGCCTTGCGAGAGCGAGACAGGACCATCGCATCCATGCAGAGCAAACAGCGGATGCGTCCGGTATTCGCGAACCTGTTCGACGACCAGGCTCAAACGGCGATCTCCGACGACCTGCGGGAGCTGCTGCTGTCCGTCCGCAAGGACGCGACCGCCCTCGCGCTCGAGCTGGGTAGGCGAGTCCTGCTCGAGACCGGCGAGGCCGACTTCGGTCGCATCGGCGCCTCGCTGCGTCGGCTCGAGGCACATCTGGATGAGGCCCCAGCAGAGGCCCTCGATGCGTGCTTCGACCTCCTGACGTTCCTCGACGAACGAGCAGAGCTCTGGGGCAGTGACTCCTGGAGCCCCGCCCACCCCGATGGCTGAGCGTGTAAGGTGCAGCCGCGATGTCCCGTGCGTTCGTTTCGCTTGTGTCCCTGGCGCTGCTTGCCACCGCTTGCAACCGACCCTCCGACGCGGCGACGACGAAGCCGCCCCACGAGCACGGAGCAGAGGAGACCTCCGCCCCGCAGCTCGACCCCGACCAGCTCGCGAAGGACATTCAAACACTCGCCGACGATGGCTGGGCCGGGCGGTTCACCAAAGACCTCGAACATCTGGGCGCCGCAGCCGACTACATCGCGGCGAGTCACAAGGCCGCGGGCATCAAACCGGTGGGGTCCTCGTACCGCGTCGAGTTCGAGTACCCGAACGGCAAGGAGCCAGGAGACGCCTACTACCTGTGGATCGTGCGTGGCTCGGACACGCTCCAAATTCCGCAGGCCGACGTCCCGCCCGCCGCGTTTGGTCCCCGGCGCGCGGTCGTTGGCACCCCGGTGTGGGTCGCTGCCGACAGCACACGGGGCGTTGAGGGCCGAGCCGTCCTCACGCCCGCGCCGAGCACGGACGTTCACGGCCGCGTGCAAGCGCTGGCGTCCGCCGGCGCCTCTGCGGTCCTCTTCGTGACCGAGTCCCTGCCTGACCCCATCGCCAAACCGCCGACGGACAGCATCGGTGCCGCATGGGTCACCACGGCCACCGCGACCGCGTCCTTGAACCTTCCTGGTGGCGAAGCCCCCAAGGAGGCCATCGACCTCGAAGGGATCAAGATCTCGATGGCGCGTTCGGAGAAGGAGGTCCACTCCACCGCGCCCAACGTCGTCGCTTGGATCGAGGGCTCGGAACGCCCCGATGAAATCGTTCTGCTCGGTGCTCACTATGATCACATCGGCACCAAAGAGTTTGGGACGTTCTGTCGCGGCCCTGAAAACGACACCGATCCAGACGACGTGATCTGCAATGGGGCCGACGACAACGCCAGCGGGACAGCCCTGCTCATGAACATCGCCCGTGCGATGGGGGAGAGTGGGTACCGCCCCAAACGCTCGCTGGTGTTCGCCCACTTCGCAGGGGAAGAGCTCGGCCTGCACGGATCCCGAGGCCTCGCAGAGTCCCCACCTGCGGCTGCGCCGTTCAACAGCGGTCATGTGGTCGCGATGCTCAACATGGATATGGTGGGCCGGCTTGCCGAAGACGGCGTCGAGGTGGGCGGTGAGAAAACAAGCACAGCCTGGCCCGGGCTCATCGCTGCGGCGACCCCCAAGGACCTCGAGATCAAGCACCCCGCTTCGGTGACCGGGCGAAGCGACCACGCCCACTGGTTTCGGCAGGGGATCCCAGTGCTCTTCTTCTTCACGGGACTTCACGCGGACTACCACCGCACATCCGATGAGTTCGAGACCTTGAATCTCGACGGGATCGCGGAGATCGGAGAGCTGGTCCTGGGAATCACGCTTGCGTTGGCCGAGGGTGCCGAGATTCCGGCCACGCCAAAGAAGTAGCGCCACGACCCGGAAGCGAGTCCATCCCAACGCTCCATTCGTGTGGACCCGCCGTGGCACGATGACGCGATGGCCGGACGACGGAGTGGGCGTGCAGCATCGTGGGGCCTGTGTACGCTGCTGCTGACCCTTCCAGCACAAGCCCACGCCGAGGTGTGTGGCGATGGTCTGGTCGATTCGGCGGAGGCATGCGACCTGGGCATCGGCAACGAGGCCGGCCTGTCCTGCACGCCCCACTGCACGACCGCGGTCTGCGGGGACGGTGTCCAAAGCAACGCGGAAGCGTGCGACGACAACAACACGCTCTCCGGTGATGGCTGCAGCGCCGAGTGTCGGGACGAGTCCGAGCCTCGCTGGTCGGTGAGCATCGACGCGGACGCTGCGGTCACCGAATGGTTCGATGGCCTCGAACACGCCGGCGACCAGATCTTCGTGCTCCATCACGCCTCCGACGTTTGGCAGGAATGGTCGAGCACCCTGCTCGCCTACGATCTGGACGGCAACCTACAGTGGAAGTCGTTCTTCGGACCGCCTCCGCACAACCAGATCGGCGACGTTGTCGTCTGGGGCGACCGGCTGTTCGTCGGGGGTCGGCGCTTCGGCGCGCACGGAGGTACGGACGCCGTGATCGGCGCCTACACGCTCGATGGCTCCGTCATCGGCGAGTCGCAGCTTCTGGGCGTCGAAGGCATCTCCGTCGTCCTGATCGGCCCCGATGGTGACCTCTTCCTCGGCGGACAGCTTCAAACGAATGACATCGATCTCTGGTTCGGTCGCTACTCCATCGCCGACGACGGCTTGCGTTGGAGCTCGTCCGAGCCTCGCTTCGGCGTGACTGAGAATGTTCGATCCGGGGCGTTCGACCCGGAGGTTGGCCTGTACTTCAGCGGAGAACTCGGACTCGAGGCGTTCGTCCTCAGGCTGGACCCCAACTCCGGCGAACGGCTCTGGGAGGACCGGCCGCCGATGCCCGAGGGCGCGTTCGAGTCCAGCGCAAATGGGCTCGCAGTGGCAGGCGAACAGGTCGTCATCGTTGGCACCGCCCGGTACACCGCAACGAAGACGGTAGATTTTCATTCGCAAGGCTGGGTCGCGGCGTACACGTTCGAAGGCGAGCACCAGTGGGATGCGATCGAAGCCGCCTCGTTTCCCGGTAACGACGGCCTCACCGCCGTGGCAGCGACCGGCGAAGACTCCGTCATCGTCGCGGGCTACCAAGAACACGAGGGCCTGGCGGCACCTGTCGACTGGGACCGCGACGGTCTCCTCGTCGAGTATCGCGGCGACGGAACGCGAGGCAGGGAAATCCGCTATGACGGCCCTCTGCACCACGCCGACAACTTTTCCGCACTCGTGGTCTTGGACGAAGACCGCGTGCTGGCCAGTGGCACGTCCATGGGTTTGGCCGCGGCCGAGGTCGGTTTGCTTGCCGAGTTCGAACTGCCCCCCAACGCCGAGCGAGTCGAGCGCCCCTCCCCACCGCCCACGGTGCAGGCCACAGCAGCGACCCAAGCGGGGTCTGTCGTCCCCCGCGGACAGACTCTGTATCTCGATTTCGATGGCGCGTCCGTGAGCCCGGGGAACGACGGTCGACTCGAGCAATTGAGCTGCATCGACGGTGCGTTCGACTACCCCGGACTGGATGCCGACCGAGCCTTTGTCGAGGCGACCGTCGAGCATGTTCGACAACAGCTGGAGCCCTTCGACATCAACGTCGTGTGGGAGTCCCGCCCCGAGCCAAGCCTGCCGTACACGACTGTGCTCGTCGGCGGCGCCCCCGAACAACTCGGCTTCGACGCGTCGACGCAGGGCTACGCCTGCCAAGTCGACTGCGGCGACCGTCTCTCGGGCGAGCTTGTTCTCGCCTTTGAGAACAACTCGGAGCAAGCCCTCGCCAATACGATCGTGCATGAAGCCGCCCACGCATGGGGACTGGACCACGTCATCGACAACGCATCATTGATGTCGCCGTTCTCTCCGGTCGAGGAGGCCACACTCCTGGACCGCTGCGTGGAGATCTCCGAAGAGACCAGCAGCCCGGTGTGCATCGAGGAACATGCGAACTTCTGCCCACCTGGAGAGCAGAACGAGCGCAGCGAGATGATGGCGCGGTTCGGACCGCAGCGCGTCGATACGCAAGCCCCAGTCCTCCTCGGCTTGCCCAACGACGAGGTGCAACTCGAAGCCGGCGACCCGTTTCTCCTACGCTTCGAGGTCGCCGATGACTCCGGAAACCCCGGTGTGGAGCTACGGGTACCGAGCTTGGGCATTCGCAAGACGTTGGACCCCAGCGATGCGCGCGACGACGTCTACCTGCCCCCGGGGGAGCACCTCCTCGAGGTCCGCGGGATCGACCACGCGGGCAACGAAACGACCGAGCAAGTCATGGTTCGGGTGGCGGAGCCCGACGCCGGGGAGACCGATGCGAGCTCGGGAGCGACCGGCGACGACGAGGGCGAGGACGAGAGCGATACCGAACCCGAACAGGCCCAGAGCGAAGGTGATCCGTCCGGTTGCGCGTGCACCACGAGCCAGTGTCCTCTCGCCCCGACGTGGCTCCTATGGATCGGAGTCGCCAGCGCGTTGACTCGGCGAGGACCGCGGGGACCGCAGCGGCAGAATTGGTCGGAACGCGCGGGCCGGTGATCCAGGCGACCGGCTGCCCGACCTCGGCCGATCACCGCTGCGGCCAGCCCGATCCGCCCCCCCCTCTGCGCGTTTTCATCCGCGCCGTTCCTTCGGCCAGCTCGCACCACGTCGCTCTTGCCGTGCAAGAACGGGCCGCAGACCAGAGCGAAAACGCCCGCGGCGGACCCAGCGGACTGAGCGAAGAAGCTCGTGACTCCGGGTTTCCACGAGGTCATAATCGGGCGTAAACGGCCCTGGAAACGGCGGTCGGACCGCGTTTCGGGGGGGACGTGGTCCGCGCGCGCGCCGGCCGGCTGTCCTGGCGTGGGCCTTTCGTCCCAACCGCAATCCACGTGGACAGCAGGTCGTTGAGCCGATTTCGACTGGCTAGGGGTCGATGTGAGCCGGATCTTCGAACTGCGAAAATAATTGCAACCTGCCTTCCCAAAATATCTGTTGCCAATGTGGCAACCGACCCGTAGACCGATTCTGCGGGCTGCGCGAGCATCGCGGGCCTCCGGAAAGGTAGCTATGGAAGGTATTAAAAAACTCACCCCGCTCGCACTCGCCGCAGGTCTCTGGCTCGCCCCTACCGCAGAGGCAGAAGCCGGACATGTCTCAAGCCAGATGGAGGAGGCAGCCTCGTACCCGCAGCAGGACATGGATCAGATGATCTGCATTCCTGCGTTCGGCTGGTTCGGTGCCATGTCTGTCCCTGTTCCGCCGTGCGAGTCCGATGTTGGCCTGTGCACCGCAGGTGAACTCTCCGGTGTCCTCAATGGACAGTACGCCCTGGAGATGGACCAACTCATGTCGACGAACGACCCGCGCGTTCCGTTCGTCAACTTCTTCACCGGGACAAGCGTCATCGATTCCACCTATGGAGAGTTCGTCGGTGTCGACACCGGCTCGATGAACCTGAGCCCTCCGGGTGACACCGGCTCGGGTCGCTTCAGCACGTTGCTGACGATCCTCGAAGGCGGCGCTGGCTTCATCCACATCCGCGGGAAGCTCGACCTGGCAACGGGGAACGTCTCAGGCACCTACGCCGGCTTGGTCTGTTGGGACTGGGACGACATGAACCACGGTTGGGGCGGCTGGTAGCTCGCCTTGACACCTCGGCCATGCAGGCTAAGCCGTGCATGAGCTACGAAGGGACTGCGGGAATGCGGTCCAGACCGAGGTCGTTTTACGACGGTCGTGATAAAAGGAATTCCTACGGTCCAATCGAAACAAAAATGGGTCGTCGACTTTGAAGAGCCCGCGACGGGACGCGCGGTTAGGCTGAGGGCAAGACGAGCGAAGGCGGGAGGTCTCCTCGTCGAGCTGACCGAGGACTACAGCAACGCTGACGTTCTCCTCGCCAACCTCGAACACGTCGGTCTAGGCAGCCTTCTGGTCCACCGAAGTGTCGCGACGGCACCGCAAGCACCCCGGGGGGTCCTGTTCGAGGCCGCGACCTCGGACGGCTCGCAGCGCCTCGCAGAATGGGAATACCGTCTGTCGCGCACCGCCGCGGGACGCACCGGACCCGGCCACGCAAACGGCACGACCGACACGACGGAGCGGATCTCGGAACCGGTTCGCATCCGCCGACTCTTGTCCTGTCTGTGGGACGACCCCCGAGAGGCCCTCGATGCCTTGGGACAGCAACAGACCGTGGACCGAGAGTTTGAGTACTCTACGGTGCGGATCCCGGCAGCCAATCCGGGACGACTCCCACCGTTCCTCGACCGAGTTCGCCGACGCCGTCACCGGCGAGTGCGACTCGATCCCCGGGTTTCGGTCACGGGTACCCACCCAGAGCTGGCTGGGGTCAAGGTTCGCGGAACCGCCAACGACGTCTCCGTCGCAGGGCTCTCCTTTTACGCCTCACAGACCCAAAATGTGGTTTGGCCAGGTCTCGAGTTGAGACTGGCGGTGGGAGCCGAGCGCGGAAGGTCTTCGCAGGTCGATTGCGTGGTGCGACACGTCTCGCCCACTCAGACACCCGAGCTCCGGCTCGTCGGCGTCGAGCTGACCTCAGCGCCGGACTCCTTTGCCAAGGACATCAGCAGGATCCTCTACGCGCGGAGCGCTGCCGGAACCGCAACGCCGGAGACCCTCTGGTCGATCTACGACGAGTCTGGTTACTTCCAGCTCTCGGGAAAAACCACTGCCGACTTCGCAAAGCTGCGCGGGCCTTTCGTCCACGCGAACGCAAAGCTCAGCAATGCGGCGCCGGTGGGCACGCACATCGTCAGCGGTGATACGGACGTCACCATGCATCAGCTGCAGCAGTGGCCGGGTGCCTGGCTGCTCTATCACGTGAGCCGTCGCCGCCAACCACAGGGCGTCGGAGAAGTGGGGGCAGGCGCGCTCTACGAGGCCTACCGTCACGCCTACGAGTACGTGCGCGAGCACGGTGCGCAGTGGCTGGTCACCTACGTCCAGAAGTCCGCGACCTGGAGCCGCAAGGTGCATGTCGACGTTCCGGCGGAGTTTGTGTCCTCCGGCGAGGCATCCGTCACGGAGTTCTCGGCGTACGAGGTGCCCACCGACGTGCAGGTGACGGCACCGGACGGAGTCTTGGTGCGAGAGCTTGTGGACTCCGACCTCCCCAAAGCCACCGCCGCCTTCACCCGCGACTTCACCCGCCCCTACATCAGCGCGCTGGGCCTGGACACACTCACGCAACCGGCGGACCGTGACGGGCATTGGAGCGCCGGTGGGCTCGAGCGACGGCGCGTGGTGATGGTCGCCGAAGTGGACGGCGAAGCGAGCGCCCTGTCGATTCTGGACGCGACCGAAGAGGGGCTCCATCTGTTTCGCCTCACAGATTCGTGCCGGCTCTACTCCCTCGACGGGGCACTCCACCCTGGCGCGTTCGCGGCACTCCTGGCGCACGCATGCCAGTGGTTCTCAGGACTTGGGCGCTCCCACTTCGTCCACTTTGCCCGGGAGGACGAAGCGCTTCTCCTCGAGATCGACCGCGTCGTATCTTTGGGCGACGCGTGGATGACCGTACTCAACGCGTCTCACGGGCCCGACCTGATCGAGCGGATTCGGGAGTTCGTCACACGCCCGCACCCGATGGTGCATGAGCTCGACGCAGAGGAAGAACACGATGGGTAAGAAGGTCGAATCGATTGTCATCCTGGGTGGCGGAACGGCGGGGTGGATGACCGCGGCGTACCTCAACCGCGCCCTCAGCCCGGAGACCCGCATCACGCTCGTGGAGTCGCGCGACGTCCCGACCGTCGGCGTCGGTGAGGCCACGATCCCCACGCTACGAACGACGCTGGAGTTCCTCGGGCTCGAGGAAGACGTCTGGATGCCCCGCTGCTCGGCAACCTACAAAACCGCGATTCGGTTCAACGGGTGGATGAGCGCTGACCGGCCTCTCGATGGCTTCTACCACCCGTTCGGAGATCGGCCCGACCCGCAGCTGTCCCCGTACGAGAAGCCGTACTTCCCCGTCGTCGACCACGGCTTTGCGATGTACCACCAGTGGCTCAAGCGACGTCTGGAGGGTCGCACCAGTCTTCCGATGACGTACGAGTGCCACCCCACCGCGGCGCTGTGCGACGCGATGAAGGCTCCTCGGCGCGTGGACAGCCCAGAGCACGAGATTCGGTCTGCCTACCATGTCGACGCCGGACTGCTCGCCGATGTCCTGCGCGAGACCGCGAAGTCGCGGGGTGTTCAGCACGTGGTCGACACCGTGGTCGATGTCGAGTTGGACGAACGCGGATTTGTCGACAGCCTCGCCTTGGAGTCTGGCCGCCGCCTGGAAGGCGAACTGTTCTTCGACTGCTCTGGGTTCCGAGGCCGCATCATCAACGAAGCCTTGGGCGAGCGTTTCTTGAGCGACCACGCTTCGCTCAAGTGCAACGCAGCGGTTGCGATCCAGACCAGCGATGATCCCAAGGACGGAAGCCTTCGTCCCTACACAACATCCACCGCGATCGGGCACGGCTGGGTCTGGGATGTCCCGCTGATGAACCGCAGCGGGTGTGGCTACGTCTACTCGGATGACTGCATTTCCAAGGACCAGGCCGAAACGGAGCTACGAACCTTCCTCGGAGAGCGTGCCGAAGGCAAACCCGCACGCCATCTGCAGATGAGGATCGGTCGCAACCCTGCGCCGTGGGTCAAGAACTGCATCGCGATCGGGCTCTCGAGTTGTTTCCTGGAGCCTCTCGAGTCCACGGGGATCTTCCTGACCGAGTACCAGCTGGGCGCCCTGCTTCCGGTGTTTCCCACCGTCGACATGGAGGCCCCCCTGCGGCGGAAGTACAACGCCATGGTGGAGGACGTGTACCTGGAGCTCCGCGACTTCATCGTGATGCACTACGTGGCCTCGCCTCGCCGGGACACCTCGTTTTGGAAGTTGGTCGCGAACGAGACCGAGGTCCCAGACTCCCTCCAACAGAAGTTGGAGCTGTTTGACGTCTGCCTCCCGGTCCTCGACGGCCTCAAGTTCACCGTGTTCAAGGGACAGAGCTACGCCTGCATCCTCGACGGCATGGGACGGATCCCAAAGAACCCCTACCCGATCCTCGAGCACGTCACGGTGGGAGACTCGGCGATCGAGAAGGTGCAAATGCGAACGAAACACCTCTTGGCCACGCTCCCGGACCACCATGCGTGCATGGCAGAGCTGGGCCGCCGAGCCAAGAGCTGAGCCCTCGGCTCACTGTGGCTCGTAGCGGAAGACGTCGTCGATGCGCCGACGCACGCTTCGGGTCTGCTCCAGGGGGGCGTAGGCGAGTCGGAACAGCATGATGTCCGCGCTGTCCGAGGGCCGCGGGTACAGACGGTCGAAACGCGCCCCGAGTTCGGTGAGCCGAGCTTTGTGCCATTGGGCAAACCCGGCACCACCCCCACGTCGCAGGCGCGCGAGCAGAGCGGGGAAGACCGTCATCGGCTGCATCGCGATGCCCAGCCGAGTCACCTCCAGCCACATCCGCTGCGCGGCCCGGCCCCCCTCGAAGTAGGCCTTGGCGTCGCTACCCTTCACCGACAACAGGCCAACGGCGGCGGATGCTGCGACCGAGCGCCGTGTGGCGGTCTCGAGGGTCATGCCCCGATTTCCGGCCCGTAGCTTCTCCATCACGGGCCACCGCGTCAGTACCCGCATCGCGGCTCTCTCGAACGGCTTCATGTCGAAGGTGCTCAGATCCAGGCCATCGCGGCGGGTGTCGAGTTCACGCTGGGTCCAACGAACGTCGCCCATCAACTCCTTGTGGACCGCCTCGTGCTGCATGGCCACACGGTCGTTCGTGCCCATGATCGCCCCTACCGCTTCCAACTCCTCGTCCGTCCGCAGGAGCTGCAGGCGAGCTTGACGGGCCGGCACCGCGGCCTCGATGGCCGCGGCGTGGTCTGGTTCGAGTCGCCGCCCGTTCCCACGAGCCCGGGACGTACAACGCTCGTCGATCCATCGAGATAGAGGGTCGGCCTCGACGTCCGTCGCGTTGCTCAGATGGATTCGGCACACGACGTCGGAATCCGCACCGTCGGGCTGGAAGTCGACGTTCGCCTCGACAGACATCATGCCGGCGGCCAGCACGATGTTCTCGACAGCCGCACCGAGCGACAGGGTCGAGCCTGTTCGGTTGAACTCCAGAAAGTCTTGCACGCGAGAGGGATCGATCGCGCACTCCAGCGCGCTCCCGTCGAACCGGAAGCTCCATCCCTGGTTGTTTCCTCCCGAGGGCGCACGGATCCCGTACTCGACGAGCTGCCGAACCTCGGACTCCGTCACCGGCTGCGTCGGTGCGGCGCGCTTGCGCAGCGGAGAAAGAGCCTCGGTCGCTGCAGGCTCGTCGGATGTCGGTGACTCCGGGACCTCGATAGCCACGGCGCGGTCGGGGTGCAGCAACGCATCGAGGTCGACGTAGAACCGCCCCGACGCGCGATGCTGGTCGAGCAGGATTCGCCTGCCAAAGTCCCCAACGATGCCTCCGCCCACTGCCACCGCGGATGCGAGCTGAGGCCATCCCGTGATCGACTCCCCGACCTCGACCAGTGACGCTGCGAGGTCAACCGACATATCCGTCGCCCCGAGGACCCGCAGTGCGAAAGGTACCTTTTCTTTGTCGGAGAGCCCCTTGAGTGAGGCCGCCGCGACGTCGTCCATCAGCCCGTGAAGAAGGGGTCGGGTCGGCTCCAGGTCGAACCGCTCGACGTCGACCATGCCTCGATCGCTCGTCTCCATGATGACCGGGATCCGCAGGTCCCGGCAGCGCTCTCGAAGCAGGACCTTCATGGACAGCTCGTCACACTCCTCCACGAGCAGGTCGAGCCCGCCGAGGAAGTCCTCGATGTTGCCCTCGGTGATGCCATCCTCGTAGACCTCGACGTCCAAGTACGGGTCGAGTTCGTAGAGTTCCCGGGCGGCAAGAACCGCCTTGTTGATCCCCAGGTCGGCGACAGAACACCGAAGCCGGTTGAGATTGGAGAGCTCCAGCGTGTCGAAGTCCGCCAGCCGATAGCAGCCCGCGAGCCCCTCCAGAGCCATCGTCGCTGCACTCGCGCGCCCCACCGACAGCCCGACGATGCCGACGGTCTTCGTGCGAAGGTCCCGCTGCTGCTGGGGGTCGAGCTTGAAGAGGTTGCGGTTCGAGCGAAGCTCCGCGAATTCGTCCGGGCCAAGCACGTGGACGAGTCGGTTCCGCCACGGGTAGTAGACCCAACGCCTCGCTTGGTAGACCGGTGAGGCCGCGAGTGCCGCAACCGCCTTCTGCAGCCCCGGTGCATCTCGGTCCAACCGAGCTTTCGGGGAGCGACAGACGGCAAGCCCCTCCAGCTGCGTTTGAAGCTCATCGCAGGTCTGGACCTCAGGGCGTGCCTGAAGCTCGGCGAGCCGTTTCGCGTCCTCGACAGCGTCCGGATTCAGGATGAGCGGTCGACAGGAAGTTCCAGGAATGACCACGTGAACAGTGTACCGTGGCCTCTAGCTAGTGATACGGTTCCGGCTGATGCACGGTTTCGTGACAGAGCCAGCGTGCGTGCAGGCGACCCCCGACTTCGCGCTCGGCTACTGGCGGGACCTGTTCATCTGCTGCTGGCGGGTGCGCACCACGATGGAGGGTGCGGACGAGCTGCAGAAGCACTGCGCCGAGTTTGGAAGGAGCCGGTCCGAGGGGATCGGGCTCCTGACGATCATCGAGGCGAACGCCCCTGCCCCCGAGAACGACGCGCGCGCAGCGATCGCCAACTTCCTTGGAACCGCGGACTACATCCGTGGGTCCGGTGTGGCCTTCGAGGGCACCGGCTTCCGCGCGGCCGCGGTGCGAAGCATCGTTTCAGGCCTGACCATGCTCGCCAGGCAGCCGTACCAGCACAAAGTGTTCGACGCGGTCCCCACGACGATGGCCTGGCTCGTCCCCGAGCTCACGCAGCATCTCTCCCTCGACTATGCGGCCGCGGACGCGATCGATGCCGTGGGCCGGTTCCGCGCCCGCGTCGACGAAGAAGTTCCGAAGCGGCCCTACTGAGCGGGCCCGGCCCGTGATGGCGCAGACGCCCCTCAGCCGCCGGCGTCCTCAGGCCTGATCTGAAGCACCACGTTGCCCCGCTTCCGCCCCGTCTCGACGTACCGGTGGGCCTCGATCGCTGCGGTCATCGGGTAGCAGCGGTCGACCACCGCCCGGAACGAGCCTTCAGCCATCAGGTCCACGAGGAGCTCGAGGTCGTCGCGCTTCCAGTAGAGGTTGGAGGCTCCGCCGAGGACCCGGGGGCCGCCACGAAGCCGTGTCCACAGCATCCTCAGGAGGTCGAGAACCCCAAACACGGTGACGAGATATCGGCCCTCATCGTCGAGCACTGACCGTACGTCTCCGAAGCTGGTTTTCCCGATCGTGTCGAATACGACGTCGTACACCCGTCCGCCATCCGTGAACCGCTCACACGTATAGTCGACAACATGATCGGCTCCCAGGGAACGCACGAGTTGCACGTTCCGGGTGCTGCACACGCCGGTGACGTCAGCGCCGAGAGACTTCGCGATCTGCACCGCCGCCGAGCCCACGGCGCCCGAGGCACCGTAGATGAGGACGCGCTCGCCTCGTACCAGTTTCCCCATGTTGCGGAGATAGACCAGGGCAGTCAGCGCGCTGTTCGGAACCGCCGCGGCATCCGTGAAGCTCACCGAGTCTGGCTTCCGGGTCAGGACGCTGTTCTCCGGGAGGCAGCGATACTCGGCATGCGCCCTCAGGCCGACCCCCGTGTACCCGAAGACCGCGTCACCGACCTGGAAGCGTGTGACCGCGCGCCCCACGGCCTCGACCGTTCCCGACAGCTCCATTCCAAGCACCTGCGTCCGTGGACGCGGATACCCGAACAACACCGCGATCGGGATCCACAGCATCGGCGGGTGGTTGAAGCTCCTCATCTTCGGGTCCTCCGCCGACACCGTTGAAGCGTGCACCCTGATGAGGATCTCATCGGCCTTCGGAGTGGGCTTCGCGACCTCCTCGACCGCGAGGACCTCCGGCGGCCCATACTTGTGAAACACAACGGCTCTCATGTCGTCCGGCATGCAGCGTAGCGACAGCGCGCAGCGACGCGCCGCTCCACGCGGGAGCACATTGGCTCCGAACCGGAGCATTTCGCCCGCGGGGCCGAACGGTCAGTTGAGCGCGGAGGGACGGATGCCGAACCGCTTTCGGAATGCCGCCGCAAACTTGCTCGGGTTGCGGTAGCCAACCATCAAGGCCACCTCGGCCACCGAATGACGACGGCCGCTGAGCAACTCCCGGGCCTTTTGCATGCGTTGGTCCCGCAGGTAGGCGAACACAGGCTGGCCAAACAGAGCCCGAAACCCAGCCTTGAGTTTGAACTCGTTCAGTCCAACAGCGCGAGCGAGTTCGGCCAGTGACGGCGGGTCTTCCATCTGCGCCAGCAATCGCGTTCGGGCGTTCTCCAGGCACTCCTGATGATGCGGGGACAAGTGAGACGCGACGCGCGCGCTCTCCTCGATTCGATCAAGCGCCGCCGCGACAAGCTCGAGCCCCACTGCCTCCTGGTGCAGCATTCGGGTCGCACCGCGGGTACCGCTGGCGATCAGGTCATCGAACGTTCGCAACAACGCTGGCCCCATCGGAACCGAAACAAATGGGTACGCACGCTCGCTGCCAAGCAGCGCTTCGACCGGATCCGGCAGGACCGACGATCCCAAGAGCTCGCAGAGGCGCTTGGGCTCGATCTCCGCCGAGAGTTCTTCGTGGGTCGCAGGCACCGGCGATGCTTCGAACGCGAACGTCATGCGGACCGGTCGGTTGATACTCCCGAGGTGGAGCATGCCTCCGTCCAGCGAGAGGTCAGCACCGTCCGACGTCGTGAGCCGTGGACCTCGCCCTCGAAGGAGGACGAACTTCAGCGCGGCCGGACGCTGGTCGATCGAGACCGACCAAGACCGTTCCCAGCGGACCGTCGACAGGCTGAGGGCAACACCTGAGCGCAGCACCGAAGAGGTGACACTGCCGCTGCGGCCCGAGTCGCCCCACCGGGCTCTCCGTTCGGAGGCACTGAGGGCCTCGACTGCGACCGAGCTCCCAACACCCCGAGAGAACCGCTCGAGCTCGCGCTCGGACTCTTCGATCGTTGGCGGCATCGCCGTTCCACCTTAGCAAGGAAAGGCGCCGGCGCTCCCGAGGTCACGCGCCCACGCCGAGTTGCGGCCTCCCCCCCAGGGGAGCGCGGTGCCTTCGAGGCGTCCAGGGAAGAGCCATCGACAGCTCAGAGCCACCGGCGGACCCGTCGACAGTAGTCGGCGTACGCCTCGCCGAAAGAGGCTCTCATCGCCTGTTCCTCGTAGCGGATGTACCAAACGTCGGTGACGACAGTGTTCGTGAGCATGACCGCGAACGCGCTCGCGGAACCCAACAGGGTCGCGGCGCCCAACAGCGCGACCGCGAAGCCGAGATACATCGGGTTTCGCGAATGAGCGAAGAGCCCCACCTCCACGAGATGGGTGGGGTCGTTGAACGTCGGCACGTTGGCACCGAGTCCCTGGAATACCCGCTTTGCCCGGACCGCCATCCCCAAGCCTCCCGCGATGAGCAGCGCGCCGCCGGCTCGCCACGGCCATGGAACGAACTCGACAACAGGCGCGAGCCAATGCAACGCAAGCATTGTCATCAGCGACAACACGAGCAACTGAGGCGGGAGAAGTCGTCTCACGGCGGAGACGGTAGCCGGCGTTTGTGAGCGTCCTACGTCGGATCGTGTGAAGAAGTGTCTACGAAGGCTCCTTGAAGCTGACCCCTCCCGGTGGCCGCCGAGCTTGCGAGAAAACCGGAGGCCAAAGGGTCCAACCGGAAGCGAAGATGGCTCGAGCCTGAGTTCAACGCCGAACCAGTACGGCTCGAGACATTCTTCGCGCCCCTGAGAAGCACCTCATCCGCCGAGACCGGGGGCTCTCCCAGGCGACCCGGGGCGTCCGGAGGCCCTACGGCTCAGCCACTCGAAGAGCTGCCAGACGACGAACCCGTGGCACCTGGGCATCCGGCGGTGCTCGACGTCGCCCCCGGGCATCCGGCGGTGCTCGACGTCGCACCTGGGCATCCGGCGGTGCTCGACGTCGCACCTGGGCATCCGGCGGTGCTCGAGGTCGCACCCGGACAGCCCGAGGTCGTGGTGCCACTGGGGCATCCAGAACTCGACGTCGCCCCAGGGCATCCAGCCGAGGAGGTTGAACCGGCTGTCTCCGAGTCGGAGCCTGCGCCGGTGTCGCCATCGTCGTCATTGTCACACGCTGGGGTCAGGGCAAGGCCAGCAGAAAGTGCAACTGCTTCAAGGATCTGGGTCAGGTGTTTCGTCATCGATTCGCTTCCGAAAGCATGTACGAGAGGGGTTAGTCTCGAGCGAGCATTCGGTTACGAGGAACGACCGCCGGGCTGCCCGGCGGGGTACGCGAGGACCAAGAACCTCGTGGCGGACGCTCCTGGCCGACCATGCGAAGACAGACTTCGCGGGGCGGCTGTCCCTCACGCTTTGGTCGTCGGAGTGCTGCTCCTCCAACCCCCTGCGATGCGTCGGGTCATGGGGCGGTCGAGCTCGCCGTCTGCGCACACGCACGGCTGAGTCTCCCCCTGCGTACACGGGCCTCCGTCGGTCCCAGCAGTTCCACATCCGTTCACAGCCGAGGTGAGAACGAGACTCAGCCACACACCCGCAGCCACGGATGTACCCAACCTTGATTGATGCCCATCTGCTCTCGCATTTTTTCGCCTGTCTGCCCCTGCCACGCGGGCCGAACATCGAAGTCGCGAAGAATCCGATGAGGTCGCTCTGGCGAGCCTCGACTTCGCCCCTTGGGCGCACACCCGCGGAACTCCCTCCCTCCCTCCCTCCCGCGGCGAGGAGCTTCCCGCGGTCCTCCATGCCAGCTTCCTGCCCTCTACTCGTCGCAGGCGCCCGGGAATACGCGCCAGTGCGAGGTGCCGATGTCGGGTGTGCCGTTGCCCGCTTCGTCGTCGGTCTGGACGAAGTCGGGTAGGCCGTCGCCGGTCAGGTCCATGACCACGTGATACCCATTGGCGAAGACATCCGCAGGATATGGAATCGGCCACGGCGACGCGTCGGCGAATCCGCTGCCGTCGTTGCTGTACAAGACCCAGGCGTCCATCCCCGCATTCGGGCCCACGCCCCCCTCTTGGTCGGTCTGGATGAAGTCCGGCGGTCCTTGTCCGTCCATGTCCAGAACGCTGTGGTGGCCGTTGGCTAGCACGTCCGCGGCGTATGGGATCGCCCAGCCGTGCGCAGCGTTGGCAAACCCTGCTCCGTTCCCGGTGTGCAG
The DNA here is from genome assembly GCA_050633305.1 of Nannocystales bacterium. Taxonomy (GTDB): domain Bacteria; phylum Myxococcota_A; class Polyangia; order Nannocystales; family Nannocystaceae; genus CAJXVA01. The sequence continues at coordinate 395,973 of JBOEGF010000024.1, read as the reverse complement.
ACCCCATCGCGACATGCCCAGTTCGTCGGCGCCATTGCCATTCTCCTGGTCGGTCTGGACGAAGTCGGCAAAACTGTCGCCGTCGAGGTCGAGCACAGCGTGGTAGCCGTTGGCGAGCACGTCCGCGGGGTACGGGATCGCCCATGCAGCGGCAACTTCGGCAAACCCTGAGGCGCCGCCCAGGTAGACGTCCCACCGGGAAATGCCGAGCTCGTTGGCCCCGTTTCCGCTTTCTTGATCGGTCTGGACGAAGTCGGGGATGCCGTCGGCGTTCATGTCGAGCACGGCGTGATATCCGTTGGACAGGACATCGGCGGGGTATGGGATAGCCCAGGCCGTGGGAGAGTCTGCGAAGCCCACGCCGTCGCCGAGGTAGACGTCCCAACGAGTCATGCCGAGGGTGTCGGGCCCGTTGCCGTTTTCTTGATCGGTCTGGACGAAGTCGGGCAGCCCGTCGCCATCGATGTCGAGGATGGCGTGGTAGCCGTTGGCGAGCACGTCCGCGGGGTACGGGAGTGCCCAATCTTGGGGGCTATCGGAGAACCCGGACCCGGACCCGAAGTACACGACCCAGTGCGTCTCGCCCAGTTGGGCCGAGCCGCTGCCGGCTTCCTGATCGGTCTGAACGAAGTCCGGGAAGCCGTCGTCGTTCATGTCGAGCACAGCGTGGTAGCCGTTGGCCGCGACATCGGCGGGATAAGGCACCATCCACTCGAGGGCGTCGCCAAAGTGGGTGCCGACGCAAGGCGGTCGGTCCGAGCTGTCATCGGTCTCAGAACCAGAGTCGGAGTCGCTGTCCGGGCCCGACGTTGGGTCTACGCTGGTGTCGGAGCCCGAGCCTCCGGACGTATCCTCGCCTTGGGTTCCTTCGCTCGTAACTCCAGATGGAGCGGTGGACCCGGGGGCGGCGGCGCTGGTCGACGCCACATCGTCGGTGTCGGCCCCATCCACCGCATCGTCACCACACGCCGTGACCGCGACGATGAGCATTCCAAGCAGAAAGGCGGGGCGCGGACGCAGAGGGAGCTGCACGACGAACGAGACGGATCGTGGCGGCTCGCGTTGCAGGGGTCGCGGTGTTTTGTCCGCACGCGTCCCCCGCGAGTGAACGCTGCCGTGGTCTGCCACTGCGCCAGCGCGCTCACGATCGGGCGGCGAAAGGCAGCACCACGTCGTCGACATCTGTGGCGGCGCGCCGCTTCGCTTGCAGAGGATCTTCGGCAACCGACCCGGTGCGGTTGCGGTTGGCGGAGACATCGTCCTGCGTCCGAGCGGCCTCGATGGACCCCAAGGGCTCTGGGAGCTCTGGATCCACGGGCCGGAACCTGGGGCTCGGCACGTATGCAGAGGATGGGCAGACCCAGTCCCTGCCCGACGCGAAGGTCCGGCCGCCGCCATTCTGGAGCAGTTCTTCGCGGGTCGGTGACACCTGGGTGGTCCACGGTTAACGAAGGCGTGGTCGCCATCGGGGCGCCGACGGCGCGGGCGTACTCGACTTGGTGGCGCATCCTCTGCGGCGTCCCAGACCGCGACGAAGTCGCTCACCCCTCGGGTTCGAAGTCCTGGCAGATCTGGTCGATGCTGTCGGTCAGCACCGTCTCCACGACCATGGGGATGTTCGCCCCGCAAAGGTCCGCGGTGATCCCTTGGTCGCCCAACATGTCGGAGAACTCGTACAGCCGCGTCGCATGAAACACGGCGCAATCCAGCCCGGCACAGCCACAACTCCCGGGCTGCTCACAGAAGTTCAGACCATCGTTCGAAGTCGGGTCGCCTGCGACCGTGATCACCGCGACGCCATCCTCTTGACCCGCCTTGACGGTGTCGACGAGCAACGTCCTCAGCGCTCCAAGGTCGCTCGGAGGCGTGGTGCAGCCCAGCCCGCAAGAGTTACCGCCGAGTTGGTCATACGCACCAAAGTCGTCCACGTCGGTGACGAGCACCAACACGAGCAGCGCGTCATCACGAACGAACTCCGTGGTATCCGCGACCAGGAGGTTCACTGCGGAGGTCAGCACGTGCTCACACCCAGCAGCGGGATCCCCGAGCCCGCCGATCTGCCCCGCCGCGCCGTTGAACGCGAGCGACATCAGATCCAGCTCGGTCACTGTCGAGTCAAACCAAGGCTCGGGCTCCAGCCACCCCAGTGGAGTCAAGAACCCATGGTCATTGGCCGTCGTCAGTCCGACGCGGTAGTCGATGCCGCCGCCGTTGAGGCCTTCGAGGGTCAACAGGATCTGGCTGAACGCGTTGGTCGCAGCCAACGCCGCCCGCTCCTCGATCATCGAACCGGACGAGTCGAGGGCGAACAGAATGTCGATGGCCTGACACCCGGAGGTCGGCCCAACCCCGGTCTCACCGTTGCCGACGTCGAGGATGAGGCCACCTCCACTGGTGTCGGCGCTGTCCGGCGACGTAGAAGACCCGGCGCTGGTGGGTGTGGTCGTCACGCCGGCGCTGGGGTCGGAGGCGCTCGAACTGCCGCTCGGCGGCTGCCCGGAGGTGCCGTTGTCGACGACGATGCAGACGTCCCCGGCGCAGGAGAGGCCCGGATCGCAGCCCCCTCCGGCTGTGCAGGCGCAGTCGAGCGAGCCGACGGTGCAGCTCTGCCCGGTGTCCGAGTCACACGCCAATGCCGTGCTCAGCAGTCCGCCCCCAAGAAGTCCCAGTCCAATGATCAAGCCACGCATCCACAACCATCCTCGCGCCCCAACAGCCGCGCTGGCAAGTTGTGGTTGTCAGGCGTTCTCTGGCGCGCCAGCCGGAACGTCGGGGCTGGCGGTCCGGGGGGCGATGACCCAGCGGTGAAATGCCCACGCCGCGCCGAACCAGACCATGCCGAGGAACACCGAAGGATCGAGATCCTTGGCCAGCATCACGAGCACGAACACGCTCGAACCCGCGTAGAGCAGCGGGGTGACAGGGTAGCCCCAGGTACGGTAGGGGCGGTGCATGTCGGGCAATTTTCGGCGGAGGACGAAGACCGCCATGACCGTCATGGTCCCGGTGATCAGCATCGCAGCCGACGTGTAGTTGACGAGCTGCTCGAAGCCCTGACTGAGGATCAGCAAGATGGCCAAGCCCGCCTGCATCCACAGCGCGACCGCCGGGGTGCCGAAGCGGCCGAGGTGGCCTGCCTGACGCACGCATTGTCCGTCCTTGGCCATGGCGTACGCGATCCGGGAGCCGGTGATCACCGTGCCGTTGATCGACCCGAGCATCGCGAGCAGGATCAAGGTGGTCACGACCAAGACTCCAAACCCGCCGAACAAGGAGCTGGCAGCAGCGGTGCCGGCCTCGCCGGTGTTCGCCAGGTCGTCCATCGAGAACACAGTCAGGAACCCGACGCAGAGCATGAAGTACAAGACGGTGACGCCAAGCGTTCCGCCCACCAGCGCCCGCGGGAGGTTGCGCCCGGGGTTGCGGATCTCACCGCCGACAAAGATGGCCGCGTTCCAGCCGGAGTAGGCGAAGTAGACCGGCAAAAACGCGAGCGCGATGGCCGAGATGCCAGGAAGCTCAAACGTCTGGGGGCTGGCGGCCGACCATGCGCCCTCGTGCTCGGAGAAGAGCAACACCGCGACACTGACCACGACCAGGATCGCGATCGGCACCCCCGTCAGCGCGACCTGAAAACGACCGGACAGCACCACGCCCACGTGGTTGAGCGTCGTGAGCGTGACGACGATCCCGATCGCCCAGAACATGGTCGGGTCAATCGGCAGGCCCAGCATCGCGGGGACGTCGTAGGCATCGCCAAAGACGATCGGGAACTGAAACGCTGCCGTGGCCACAGCCATGGCCGCCAGCGACCCTGGAAAAATGGCCAGCAGTTGCAGCCAACCGGCCGCATAGGCCCAACCGGGCCCGTACGCGCGCTTCAAATAAGGATAGTCGCCGCCTGCGGTCGGCATCATGCTGCCGAGCTCGGCCACTGAGAGGGCCCCGCACAACGCCGACATGCCCCCGACCATCCACATGACCAAGAAGGCGCCAGGGCGATCCATCTGGGCAGCCACCACCGGTGGCGCGATGAAGATCCCGATGCCGAGCATCGATCCTGCCACCAACGCCATGGCGGGCAGCGCCCCGAGAGCGCGGGTCTGTTGCGTCGAGTCGGACACAGGCGAAGAGGAGCCGGAGCGTACCCCAGCCGCGAACGTTCGCCCAAGGACGCGCAAGGACGCGTCAGGGATTCCCAACCCGGCGCAGATCGCCCTGGAGGGCGGAAACAGCAGCAGTGTGATGTCCGCGGCACGCGCGTTGACACCCCACGAGGCCGAACGTACGTTCGCGCGGATTCCGTGCGATTCCTACGCGTCATCCTCGCAGCCACGCTCGGCTTCGCGCTCGGGACCGGCTGCAAGACGGGCCCCGACCTGTCCGCCGACTATGCCCAAACCGCGCGGGAGAACTACGAGCTCGCCGTGGGCGAGTTCACCGACAAGGACTGGGAAGAGGCGATTCAGTACGCCGACTTCGTCCGGATCCGGTTCCCTTTCTCCCGCTACTCGGTCGAAGCCGAACTTCTGATCGCGCGCGCCGAGTTCGAGCAAGGCAACTACATCACGTCGCAAGACGCGTTCCGCCAGTTCGCCAAGCTTCACCCGACCCACGCCCACACACGGGACGGATGGGCGAGCTTCATGGCCGCCGCGTCCGCATTCATGAACGCGCCGCGTGGCTTCTTCCTGTTGCCGCCGCCCGAGCAGCGCGACCAGACGCCGCTGCGCGAGGCGATGACCGAGCTGCGCTACTACTTCGACCACTACGCCGGCACCAAGACCGAGGTCTTTGCGGTCAAGCTTCGGGACGAGGTCAAGCGGCAGCTGCTCGAGCACGAGCTCTACGTGGCTCGCTTCTACCTCGACCGCGACAAGCCGGAAGGGGCCATCGGCCGCCTGGAAGCCGCGCACGCGACCTACCCCGGCATCGGCCTCGACGGCGAGGTGCTGTTCCTGCTCGGGATCACGTACCTGCGGATGGACGAGATCGAGCTGGCGCGCAACACCTTCACCGAGTTGCAGACGCAGCACCCTGCGCACCACCACGGCAAGCAGGCTCGGATCTACCTCAAGTACATCTACGACGAGTTCGGGCCTTCGGATCCCAACCGCCAGCGTCCCGACCGAGAGCTGCCCAAGCCGATCCCGCCCAAAGAGCCCAAGAACCGCAAGCGCCCGGTCAAACCCGAGGCTGCCGCGCCGGTCAGGCCTGAGGGCACGACGCCGCCCAAGACCACGAAGTAGCCCGTCCTCCCTCCGCCCGGGCGCCTGCGCGGCGCTCCGGACCACGTCCGCGCGGGTACGGTTGGGGTGCCGTCATCAGGGTCTTTTCAAAAGCCCCCTGCCGAGACCGCGATAGGATGCTGGTCGATGGACGGGCAACTCAAGCATCACCTGACTGTCGGCCGCGACTACTACCAGGCGGGCGAGTTCGACAAAGCGGCGCCGCACCTCGAAGCCATCCTCGAGGCACACGACGACTTCGCGGATGTTCACAACATGCTGGGCGTGATCCACTACGAAGCGGGTCGCCCGAGCAAGGCGCGCGAGTCCCTGGAGACTGCGCTGCGCATCAACCCGACGTACACGGAGGCCGCGCTCAACCTGGCCGTGGTTTACAACGAACTCGGGCGATACGACGAGGCCAAGGAGGTCTACGCCCAAGCCCAAGGCCAGCGCGACACCACCGGCATCGACAAGCTCGACAGCTTCGTGCGGGGCAAGATCGCCAACATGCACGCCGAGCTTGGTGATGCCTACGTCGCGGTCGGGCTCCTCGACCACGCCACCAAAGAATACGGAAAGGCACTGCGGGTCTGCCCGACCTTCGTCGACATCCGGACCAAGCTCGGCAACACCCTGCGCGACCTCGGACGCATCGAAGACGCGCTCGACGAACTCGTCTCCGTCCGTGAGTCGGCCCCCGATTTCCTCCAGGGCCGAATCCACCTGGGCGTGACGCTGTGGCGGGCGGAGCGGATCGACGAAGCGCGGGCCGAGTGGGAGCACGTCATGCGCGAGGACCCCACCAACCGCAGCTGCCGCGTCTATCTGAAGATGACGGCAAGCCCGAAGTAACCCCGGCGACGTGGCCGCGGATCGAGCAGTCGGCAGACCCCATCATCGTTTGGCCCAAGGGACGCCGCGGTCGTCGGCCCAAGGGACGCCGCGCGAACGATGACGAAATGGCTCGGCGCCGGCGGATTGTGCCGGCGCTGTGACAGGATGTCGCGCCCGCCGTGATCTGCGTCTCGACGCTGCCCGGAAAACGCCGTTTCAAACGCTGTTAGAGCCACGATGGCTGGCCCCGCCCATTCGTTTCGGCTAACGTTCCGCCGTCGACGCCATGGGGTTCAACATCACCGAGAAGTTCCTCGACTTCGCCCTCCTGGGTGCGGAGTGGGTCATGTGGGTTCTGGTCTTGCTGAGCCTGATCAGCGTGTACGTCATGGTCGAGCGGCTGCTGTACTTCGGCGCCGCGACCAAGGCGGACGCAGACGTCCGGCGCAAGCTGTTCGAAGCCCTGGGCGACGACGACTTGGACGCTGCAGCCAAACTCACGCGAGACACCACGGGCCCCGGCGCGAGCATCATCGGCGAGATGGTCGCGGTCGCCCCAAAGGGCAAGGCCGCGCTGCAGGCCGCCATGAACAGCGGGCACTCGGAAGAAAAGCTTCGGCTGGACCGCAACCTCAGTTTCCTGGGCACCGTCGGCGCCAACGCGCCGTTCATCGGTCTGTTCGGGACGGTGCTCGGGATCATCCAAGCCTTCAACGAGCTGGGAAAGTCCGGCATCAAGCCCGGCGGGGAGCAGAGCGCCGCCGTCATGGGTGGCATCTCGGAGGCTCTCGTCGCCACCGCGGTCGGCCTGCTGGTCGCCATTCCCGCGGTCACCGTCTACAACGTCTACCAGCGTCGCGTGAAGCGGACGCTGTCCCACGCGGACAGCTTGGCCACCTCCGCGTTCGCAATCATCCTCGAGAAGCAGGGCTTGAGCGACAAGTCCGAGGAGGCGTAGACGATGGCAGGCGGAGCAGCCGACGACGACGGCGAGATCGTTGGGATCAACGTTACGCCCCTGGTCGACATCATGTTGGTGTTGCTGATCATCTTCATGGTCACCACCAGCACGATCACCAACCCGGAAGGACTCGCGATCGACAAGCCTGAGGCCAGCTCGGGCAGCACGATCGAAGGTGCGAGCCTGCTGATTCAGTGCGACCCCGACGGCAACGTCGCCGTCGACGCAAAAGCCACGGCGAACGACGGCGAGATCAAGGCGGCGATCGCGGCCAAACTCGCCGAAGACCCGAACGTCCAGGGGATCGTTCAATGTGACGAGAAGTCCAACGTCGGCCAAATGGTCCGACTCATCGATCTCCTCCGAGATGCGGGCGTGAAAAAGTACGCCATCGCGACCAAGAAGCCCGCTGCGGGCGGCTAGTTCGTTCTGCGCACCTCGCCCCCACCCGTCCCTCCCATGGCGCGTCCCCGATCCATCGTCGATGAGGTTCTGCCTCCGCTGATCGTCTCGGTGGTGATCCACGCCTTGGCGTATTTCGTGGTCGACTGGGTCAAGCCGGTCTGTGGGGACGGTGTCGTGGCGAGCTCAGAGGAGTGCGACGACGGCAACCTCCGGCCCGGCGACGGCTGCACGCCGATGTGCGAGATCGATCCCGTCTGCGGCGACGCGAAGATCGAAGGCGACGAAAAGTGCGACGACGGCAACACCGTCAACGGCGACGGTTGCAACAGTCAGTGCGAACTGGAGCTCGAGCTCCGCGAAGTCGAGCTCCCCCCGGAGCCCGAACCGGAACCGGAACCGGAACCGGAGCCCGAGCCCGAGCCCGAACTCGAGGTCGAGCCTCCTCCCGAGCCTCCTCCCGAAGCTCCGCCTCCTCCGCCGAAGAAGGTGAAGAAGCGGGCACCCAAGCCCTCAAAGCCCTCCGAGCCCGCTCCGGCAGACGCCCCCCCAGCTCCGGCAATCGAGCTGCCGATGGATACCGTCATCAAGGGCGGGAACTCGGGTGTGACCGTCATCGGAGGCGACAAGTCACGCCCCGGAGTCGCAGGCGGAAGCCGCGACGGTGTCGAAGGCGGGCGCCCGGGGGGCAAAGGGAAGGTCAAGGGCGGCACAGGCACCGCCCCCACGGGTCCCGCGAAGGGTGCGGGAAAGTCGTGGGCCCCGAAGAACGAGCTGTACATCGCGCAGCTCCCCCGCGCCCTCAAGCAGGTGAAACTCGAGTGCCCCGCGGCCCGCGACCTCGGGATTTCGGGGGTGGTCGTCCTCAAGGTCCAAGTCCGCAGCAACGGCTCGGTGCGCAGCGCCAAGGTCGTCAAGGGCATTGGCAACGGCTGCGATGAGATCGCCCAAAAAGCCCTGCGGAAGACCAAGTTCAAGGCCGCTGTCGGCACCGACGGAAAGAAGACCGACTTCGAGATCGCTCGGTACGAGTACGTCTACAAAGCCTCGCGGTAGAACGCGCAGCGCTGGGCGTTCCGCTGCTACTCTGCGGCCGATGATCCGCATCCGCGGCATGCACAAGAGCTACTCCACCGGCAAGGTGGTCACCGAGGTGCTGCGCGGCGTCGACCTGGACATCGATGACGGAGAGTTCATCTCCATCATCGGCCCGTCTGGGTCGGGCAAGAGCACACTGCTACACGCCGTCGGGGGCTTGGACAGCGACTACAAAGGCTCGATCGAAGTCGACGGCTCCGACCTCGCCAAACTCAGCGATGCCGAGCTGAGCGCGTACCGCAACGAGACCGTCGGGTTCGTGTTCCAGTCGTTCTACCTGCTGCCGCATCTGACCTGCTTGGAGAACATCGCCCTCCCCGCGATGTTCAAACGCGGCGGGGACCTCGACGAGGCGGGCGCCAATGCCCGTGCCAAAGCCGTGCTCGAGCAGGTCGACCTGTCCGAGAAGGCCGACGCACTGCCCACGATGCTCTCCGGCGGCCAACGTCAACGCATCGCGATCGCCCGGGCGCTGTTCAACAAGCCCAAGATCATTCTGTGCGACGAGCCGACAGGCAACCTGGATAGCAAGACCGGGGCCGCAATCCTGGCGCTGTTCCGCACGCTCAATGAGCGAGACGGCATCACCGTCCTCGTCGTGACACACGACCCCGGCATCGCGGCCTCGACGGCACGCAAGATCCTGGTCGCGGATGGGGCGCTGACCGAAGTGGAAGACGCCAACGAGGCCCTCGGCGTCAAGACCAACGACGACACGCCCGAACAAGAGGCACGGACATGAGACTCAACCGTCTGCTGCGGGTGGTGACCGCCAACCTCAACCGGAGCCGAAACCACTTCTTGCTCGCCTCCGTGGGCATCGTGGTCGGCATCGCCACCTTTGCCTTCTTCATCTCCCTCGGGCTCGGCGTCCGCACGGTCGTCCTCGGCAAGATTTTCCCGCTGGACCAGCTCGAGGTCGTGCCTAAGTCCCTCGACCTCGCGGTCGGTCCGCTCTCGCTCGGCGGCGGCGCCGTGATCGACCAGGCCAAGGTCGAGGAACTCGAAGCGATCGAGGGCGTGGAGGTCGTCTACCCGAAGATGCGCCTGACCGTGCCGTCCCTCGGCATCGGCGGCAAAGAAGTGCTCGGGACCGATCTTCGTTCGGAGATGGTCGCCGACGGCATCGAACCCGACCTCGTGCAGAAGGATGTCGACAGCGACCGGCCTTTCCGCGACTTCGATGACCCGAAGAGTCCCGACTACACCCCGCCACAAGCCTGTGAGGCCGACGCGGACTGCGGAGAAGACCGCTACTGCGGGATGCCGGCCGGCTACCAGGAAGCGCGGCGCAACAAGGACAAGAAAGAAGGCGCGGAAAAGCCGGCCAAGGTGTGCCGCCACTACATCCCAGTCCTCGCGTCCGAGCATGTCGTCGAGCTCTACAACGGTGCCCTCCGACGGGCTCACGGGTTCCCCAAGCTCAACCCGGACTTCGTGCTCGGCATCAAGTTCGACCTGAAGATCGGCGCCTCCATGGTCGGCGCGTCGGCCAAGGACAATATCATCCGCGAAAAGGGCATGTTGGTCGGCTTCTCGCGCAAGGCGATCACGTTGGGCATCACCATGCCCATCGGCTACACCAAGCGGTTCAACGTGGCATTCGGCAAACCCGAGGATGCCCAGCGCTACCACTCGGTGATCCTGATGGTTCCCGAGAAAGACGACGTTGCCGCCGTGGCCGTGGCCGTAGAGGGGCTCAACCTCGAGGTCGCAGACACGGGCGCCGAGCAAGCCGCCTTGCTGATCGCGATCTTCATCGCGGTGTTCAGCCTGGTCAGCGCCGTCATCGTCGGCATCGCGGCGGTCAACATCATGCACGTGTTCTTCATGTTGGTGTACGAGCGCCAACACGAGATCGGCATCATGAGGGCCGTCGGGGCATCCCGAGGGGACATCACCGCGATCATCCTTGGCGAAGCCGCGGTGCTCGGCGTCATGGCCGGACTCGCAGGCGTGTTGATGGCCCTGGGCGCCGCGGAGTTGTTCGACGCCGTGTCGGCCAACTACATCCCGGACTTTCCCTATAAGCCGCAGAGCTATTTCATGTTCCCGTGGTGGCTCATCGCCTCTTCCCTCGGGTTCTCGGTCGCCTTCTGCGTCTTTGGAGCCTTCCTCCCGGCGCGTCGTGCCGCTCGCATGCAGCCCGCGATGGTTCTCTCGGGGCACTGATGCCGGACCCACTCACGGGGGGCTGTTTCTGCGGCGCCGTGGCGTACCGAATCGACGCGCCGCTCAAACACGCGCGTTCGTGCCACTGTTCACGATGCCGCAAGGCGTTCAGCGGTGCGGGGTCGGCCTACGCCGAGGTTGAGCCCGGCGCCCTCACGTGGACAAAGGCGGAGCCGACGCTCTACCGAGTCGGCGGCGGTCCGTGGGGCATCGCCTTTTGCGGGTCTTGTGGCTCGACGCTCGCGGGCATGGTCGGTGCACAGGCGCACGGGGTCACGCTCGGTTGCGTCGACGGCGACCCCGGCGTGCAGATCGAGCACCACCAGTTCGTCGGATCCCGCGCGCCCTGGGACCACATCGGCGGCGACGCCCCGCAGCACGACGAAGCTCCGCCCCAATAGAACGGCGCCTGCGTCAGCCCGCGGCAAGGATCTCGGCGCGGTGACGCAGCACAGCTTCGAGCAACAGGTCGAGGTCGGCGGTGGTCGTCCGATGGTTGGTGATGTTGACGCGGATCACCGCTCGACCGTGCACCCGTCCACTGCTGGGCACCGCCACGCCGCTCTCCTGAACCCGCACGACGATCTCATCGTTGAGTTGGTCATCGGCCTCGTCCGAGCCTGCACCCACACAACGAAAACACGTGATCGCGAGATCCGTCGGCGCGACAAGCACCGCCTCCTCGCACGCTTCGACCTGCGCGGCGAAGGACTCCGCCTGCACGCAGTTCTTCAGCACCTGCTGCCCCAGTGCGGCCAAACCGTGCGTCTTGAGCACCATCCACACCTTGAGGGCCCGAAAGCCTCGGGACAGCTCCGGGCCCGCATCGCAGAACCACGGGTCTCCGCTCCCGGTCCCGCGGGTCGCCCGTTGCAGGTACGACGCACCCTCCCGGAACGCAGCACGATGAGCCTCGCCATTCCGCACCAGGACGCAGCCCACGTCGTAGGGGACATGCAGCCACTTGTGGGCATCGAAGGCCACCGAATCCGCGTGCTCGATCCCCGCCAACCGGTCGTGAAGCCTGGGGTGCAGACGCAAGCCGATTCCGATGGCGGCATCGACATGAAGCCACAGCCCCGAGGACCGGCAGAGTTCATTGATGGCCTCCAAAGGGTCGACAGCACCCGTCAGGGCCGTGCCCCCGGTCGCCACCACAGCCAGCGGGGTTAGGCCCTCCCCGCGGTCCCGCTCCACGGCATCGCGGAGTGCCTGCACGTCCATGCGGAGTCGTTCGTCGGAGCGGACCTTGACCAAGGACGCCGGGGGCATCCCCAGCACCCGCAGCGCCTTGGCCACCGAGATATGCGCCTGGTCGGAGGTGTAGATGCGGACCGCGTCGAGCCGGTCTTCGCGGCCATGACGGGCCACCGCCAGCGCGATCATCGTGGCCATCGACGTTCCGCTGAGCAGGATGCCTTGGGCCGACTGCGGGAATCCGACCAGCTGCTTGAACCATCCCAGGACCTCCCGTTCGACATGCACGGCCGCATGCTCGCGGCCTCCGACGTTAGCGTTCATCGCCGCGGTGTAGATCGCAGCCACGATGCCCTCCACCGTTCCCGCGCCATGAACCCACCCAAAAAAACGCGGGTGCGTATTGCCGACGCCGAAGGGCAGCACATCCCGCTCGATCGCCGCACACACCTCGCGCAGTGGCGTCGGGTCCCACGGAAGCACGTCCCCCTCGGTCCGCTGCGGAGGCGCCTGCCAAGCCGGACGCTCCCGAACACTGGCCATCGTGTCGATCGCGTGATCGAGGGCCTCGTGCGCAAGTCGGCGAAAGACGTCCCAGTCGGGAGGGTCGAGGCTGTCGTCACGCTCGCTCATGCTGCCCTCGCGACCCTACCCGCTGGCACGGGGAATGTCCTGCGGCCTCAGTCCTCGAGGGTCTCCTCGAGATGCGACGCGGTCGCGCGCAGGCGCTTGGACAGCCGGCGCTCCTCGACCGCGCAGTACAGCACCGGGACGACGAACAACGTGAGCAGCTCGAGCGCCATACCACCGACCGCGGGAAGCGCCATCGGCATCATGATGTCCGCCCCACGTCCTTGGGAGGTGATGACCGGCAACAGGGCCAGGATCGTCGTCGCGGTGGTCATCAGACACGGCCGGACGCGTCGCGACCCCGCCTCCAGCGTTCGGCGCCGCACCTCGGTGACCGTCGTGGGCGGGTCCTGCTCGAAGCGCTGCTTGAGGTAGGTGGAGATCACCACACCGTCATCGGTGGCGATGCCGACCAACGCGATGAAGCCGATCCAGACCGCGACCGACATGTTGATCGTGTGGACCTGAAACAGCTCCCGCATCGGCATGCCCAGCAGCTCGAAGTTCAGAAACCACGGCTGGCCGTACAGCCACAAGAGCACGAAGCCACCGGAGACCGAGACGGCGACCCCCGTGTAGATGATCGCGGTCGTCGCGACGCGGTGGAACTGCAGGTAGAGCAGGATGAAGACCAATGCCAGCGCGACCGGGATCAACATCATCAGCCGCTTCTCGCTGCGGATCTGGTTCTCGTAGGATCCGGAGAACTCGTAGCTGACGCCCGCTGGGACCTGCAGCGCTCCGCTGTCGATCTGTGCCTCGATCACCGCCCGCGCCTGCTCGACGACCTCGACCTCGGCGATTTCGGGCTCGCGGTCAAACAGGACGAAGCTGGTCAGAAAGGTGTCCTCCGCCTTGATCACCTGAGGGCCGCGCACGTATTGGATGTCGGCGAGTTGGGCCAGAGGAACCTGTTCCCCGCCCGGCGTCGGGACGAACACGCGGTCGAGGGCCTCGAGGTTGTCGCGCTCCTCCCTCATGTAGCGGACCCGGACCGGATACCGCTCTCGCCCCTCCACGGTGCGGGTCAGCGTCATGCCGCCCAGCGCCACCTGCAGGACGTTCTGCACGTCGACGATCGTGAGTCCGAATCGTCCGATGGCCTCCCGGTCGAGCTCGATCTCCAGGTAGGGTTTTCCGACCACCCGGTCCGCGAACACGGTGTCCGAGCGGACCGCGGGCACGCCTTTGAGCACCTCCTCGAGACGGAGGCCAAACACCTCGATCGCCTCGAGCGTGGGGCCGTGAACCTTGATCCCGATCGGCGCCCGCATCCCGCTCTGCAACATCACGATTCGTGCGCCGATCGGCATGAGCGTCGGCGCGCTGGTGACCCCGGGACGCTCTGCGGCTGCGACGAGTTCGGTCCAGATGTCCGCGGGCGTCCGAATGTGGTCACGCCACTGCCGAACGCGAGACCCATCGGGCGCCACCGCATACTCCGGAACGTAGGTGACGACGGTCTCGAACATCGACAGCGGCGCCGGGTCGAGCGCCGTGTCGGCGCGCCCCGCCTTCCCCACCACCCGGTCGACCTCGGGGATCTGGGCGATCGCGGCATCGATCGCCGAGAGCATCTCCAGGACCTCGCCCATCGACGCATGCGGCATCGTCGAGGGCATGAACAGGAACGACCCCTCGTCGAAGGGCGGCATGTATTCGCGCCCAAGCCCCGGGAACGCGTGCCTGACCTTCGACACCGGTTGCACGGTGCGGACCTGCCCGGCAAGCGGGCCGAAGACGGTGTCGAATCCCAGCCAAGCGGTGGTGCCAAACAACACCACGGACGCGGGGAGCATCAAGAACAACGCCTTGTTACGAAGGATCGACCACAACAGCCTTGGATACGCCGACTCGAACAACCGGAACGTGCCCATCACCAACGCGATGAGGGCCCCGACGAACACGCCGTTGAGCGCGAGGCTCTGTCCACCCCCCAGCGGCATCCAGTTCTCCGCGAGCAGGAGCGTCACCGCGATGATCGCCAGCACGTTCTCGGCCACGGTCACGCTGCGGTTCACGCCAAGACTCAGCAGCGGCCGCACGAGACGGTAGACACCGAGCCCGAGGACGAACGCGCCCCCCAACAACGAATACGGAAGCAGCAGCGCCCCGAGCCCCAGCAGGACCCAATCTCGCGCGTGCTCGGCACGAAACAGCGACCGCGCGACCCGGTGGAGCCCCGTGCGGGACGTCTTCGGTGCGGCCGGGCGCTCTCGAAACACGACCAGCGCGGCGCCGGGAAGCACGAGCAATGCGAGCAGGAGAACCCCGCCCATCGCAAACGTCTTCGTGAACGCGAGCGGGCCGAACAGCCGCAGCTCGGTGGAGGAGAGGCCGAAGACCGGTAGAAAGCTGACGACCGTCGTGAGCACCGAAGTGACCACTGCGGGCGCGACCTCGGCCGTCGCCCGACGCACCACGGCCGCCCTCGATGCGCCGGCAGGAGCTTCCTGCAAGTGCTGGCTGATGTTCTCGACGAAGACGATGCCGATGTCGACCATCGTCCCGATGGCGATCGCGATCCCGCCCAGCGCCATGATGTTGGCGTCCACGCCCCAGAGCTTCATCGCGACGAACGCGGCGAGGACGCCCAACGGCAGCATGAGCGAGATGAGCATCGAGCTCCGCATGTTCCGAAGCATGACCAGCACCACAATGATCGTGATGAGGACCTCCTGAAAGAGTGCGGTCGACAGCGTGCCCAGCGTCTCCTCGATCAGCGTGGTCCGGTCGTAGAACGGGACGACGGTGACCTGACTGACCGTGCCGTCTTCGAGGGTGCGACTGGGAAGCCCAGCTTGAATCTGCTCGACCTTCTCCTTGACCGCCGAGATCACCGCCAACGGATTCTCCATGTAGCGCGCCACGACCACGCCCCCCACAGCAGGAGCGCCCTCGTCGTCGAGCGCTCCGCGGCGCAGTCCAGGCCCCATCGAAACCCGCCCCACGTCTCGAACCCGGATCGGGGTGTGCTCGCGGGCCACCACGACGGTCGCCTCCAGGTCTTCGATGTTCTCGAGGAACCCGAGCCCCCGCACCATGTACTCGGCGCCGTTGATCTCGAGCGTCCGGGCCCCCACATCGAGGTTGCTGTTGCGCACAGCACCCGCGACCTGGGCGAGCGTGACCCCGTGGGCCCGCATCGCCTCGGGGTCGACGTCGACCTGGTACTCCCGCACAAACCCGCCGACCGAGGCCACTTCGCTGACGCCTTCGACGGCCTGCAGCGCGTACCGAACGGTCCAATCCTGGATACTTCGGAGCTCGTCCGGGTCCCAACCTCCGACCGTTCTCCCCTGCGGGTCTTGGCCTTCGAGCGTGTACCAGAAGATCTGCCCCAAGGCGGTTGCGTCGGGGCCGAGCGTCGGCGTGACGCCCTCGGGCACGGTCCCTGGCGGCAGCGAGGCCAGCTTCTCCAGCACCCGCGACCGCGACCAGTAGAACTCGACCTCGTCGCCAAAGATCACCGAGATCGTAGAGAAGCCAAACGCCGACGAACTCCGGACGGTGCGCACCCCGGGGATGCCCAGCAACGCGGTCGTCAACGGATACGAGACCTGGTCTTCGATGTCTCGCGGCGATCGTCCCTCCCACGCGGTGAAGACGATCTGTTGGTTCTCCCCGATGTCCGGGATGGCATCGACCGGAACCGGATCCCGCGGAATCGAGCCACTCTCGAAGGAAAACGGCGCCACGTAGATGCCGCCAGCGACGAGCATTGTCGCCAGCACAAACGCGATCAGCTTGTTCTCGATGAACCAGCCGATGATCGCCTCCCACAAGCCCTGGGGCGCGTCGTCGCCGGGCGGCGGTGCAGAGGTCAATGCTGGTGCCCTCCCCCGCCCGCAGTGCGTAGCGGCCTGGTCGAAGGGGGCCTCAGGTATGCGCCAGGGGCGACCTCCTTGCGGATCTCACCGCAGTCCAGCATCGATGCTCCGAAGTAAGGGTTGTCGACGACGGCCCCCTGTTGCAACCACAGCGCCCCTTCGTTCCGCGACGCCATCGGACAGTGGGCGAGGCGGACCGCCGCCTCGAGCGGGTTCCCGAATCGCCCGAGCAACCGAATGACCGCTTCGCTCAACGGCTCGAACCCCGCCCGGGCATCCTCGAGCGTCTCGGCTTTGGAGACGTGTTGTCCGTGACCCCGCAGCGCGACCGAGTTCTCCGACCACGCGTCCTTGGCCTCGGTGGGCCGAGACATCTCCACCGCGACGACCGCATCGATCAGCGCCGATGCCGAGGTCTTGGCGCCCTCCAGATCGTCGTCGGCCAGCGCCACCTGGGCGTCCAGGTACGCGGAGACCACGGGGGCAAGCCCCTTTCGCTGCTCATCGGAGAGCTCGACGATGCGGTCCCAGACCCCGACTTCGTGGTCGTCGGCCGAGGTCATCATGCTCGCCCCACCCCGGATCTGGAGGTCGGCATCCAACGCGAAGGCGCCGCGCGTCACAACTCTTTCGCCTTCGGAGAGGCCCGCCACGACGGGGTAGACCTTGCCGAGCCTCGGGCCAAGCCGAACGGTCCGAGCTTCGTAAGCAACACGGTCGCCGGCGTCCACTTCCACGTAGACGACCGCGCGCCGCCCGGTGAACAGCGGCGCGGTCGAGGGGACGACCAAGGGTGTGGGCGAGCCCTCGGGCTGTTTCGTCGCGACCGTGGCCTCGGCGAACATGCCGGGCCGCAGACGGCCATCACGGTTCTCGAGCTGAACGCGAACCCGCGCAGTACGGCGCTTGGGGTCGAGGATCGGGTCGATGAACGTGACCGTCCCCTCGAACACCTCGTCGGGAACCGCCTCGACCGAGACGAGGACGGTCTGCCCCAGCGAGAGTCGGGCGAGGTCGCTCTCGTACGCGTCGAGCTGGACCCAAAGCGAGTTGAGGTTGGCGATGCGATACAAAGACGCCCCGGTCGTGATGTACGCGCCCTCGGTGGCGATGCGCTCGATCACCGTGCCCGAGAACGGAGAGCGGATTGCCACCGCGCGGGTCGGCTTTTTCTGGCCTTCCATCCGCGTGACCTCGGCATCGGGGACACCGAGCAGCCCGAGTTTCTCCCGGGACGCATCGAGGGCGGCATCGGCAGCCCAACGCGACGTCGGTGGGCTATCACGCATCCGCTCGACCTGCCGCTTCGCAACGAGCAGGTCCTGATGGGCCGCAAAGACCTCGGGACTGTACAGTGTCGCGATGACCTGACCTTTACGGACACGCTTCCCGGTCTCTTTCACCCGCAGGTTGTCGATGCGTCCACCGATCCAGGCGGTGACGGTCTTGAGGGAAGCCTCGTTGGGCTCGATGCGCCCCAACAGGCGCAGGTCGGCGGTCGCGTGGGCCTGCCGACGGACCGTAGCCGTCGTGAGTTTCGAGAGCACCTGCGCCCGTTGTGAAAGCACGATGCGCTCGCCGGGTTTGTCGGCGTCGCTCGACAACGGGATCATGTCCATTCCGCAGATCGGGCACGGCCCAGGCTCGGGTTGCCGAACCTGAGTATCCATCGCGCATGTCCAGGTCGTCTCGCCCTCGGACGCATCGTCATGGGCGTGGACGCCGGCGGTCTGCGCCGCACCAGCAGAGAGCAGCACCAGAACTCCGGCGCCCAGGAAGAACCCTGCCACCACCAACAGCACCGCACGCTGCACCCCACCCGGCCCGGCCGAGTCTCGCGGGCTCAGTGTTGGCAAGGCCTCCGGCGTCAGGCCGGAAGCACCCCCTTGGCCCTGCGGATTCTCCTCGTCATCCGAGCGTTCAGCATCAGCGTGGGTCGTCATCGAAAGCCGCCTTGTCGGGTAGAGAGTTTGGACGGGATCTGCGGACCGGACGCCCGACGGCGCGCTCCAGCTGGGCCAGGTGTGTGCCGTAGTCGGCCTGCGCGGCGAACCGTTCCGCACGAAGGCCCAACAGCGCCTGCTCGGCAATCAACAGCTCGGCCACGGTCGCCCGGCCGGAGGTGAAGCTGGCCAAGACCGACTCGAACGCGGTCTGAGCCTGGGGGATGAGCGTGCTGCCGTAGGCCTCGACCCGGCGAACGGCATCCTCGACCAACGCCGCGTGTTCGCCAACTTGGGCCGCCACGCCGTTGCGAGCGTCAAGCGCTCGCGAGCGCAGCGCGGCTCCGCGAGCTCGAGCCTCGGACGCGCCGGCTTTGTAGGCCCGCGACCACAGCGGCACCTTCATCGAAAGCGAAAGTGCGACCGCGTCCTTTCCGCTGTCCACGGAGCCCAGATGGGCGGGCGCCTCCCCGGTGAGGATCCAGTCGACACCCACGCCAAAGCTCGGGGCTCGCTCCGCCCGGGCTTCACGCTCCCGGTGCCCGGCGGCGTCGGAGAGGGTAGCCAGCGTCTGCACGTCCGGATGCTCGCCCGCTGCCGTGCGCAGCTCCTGGGACGTCTCGGCCAAGCCAGCAACTTCGGGTTCTCGGGGGCTGACCGGCGTCACGGTGTCGTAGGGGGCGCCGAGCACCCGTACGAGCTGCACACTCGCAACGCGTTGATGCTGCAGCACGCTCGCGTGCCGGTCCCGCGCTCGAGAGCCCACCAGGTCGATCTGGGCGAGGTCCGAAAGCTCGGCCGCACCCACGGCGAGTCGACCCTGAACCTGTTCAGAGAGGCTCTGCAACACGTCGATCTCGTCGCGGAGCACCTCGCCCTGTCGACGAAGACGCCACAACGTCCAGTAGGCCACCGACACCTCCGCCGCGATCACGAGGGCGTGGCTCTCGAACCTGCGCTGGGCCGCCTGGGCTTCGAGCCCGGCCGCCTCGCTCCCAGCCCGCAGCGTCGTTGGCCACGGGAACCACTGCGAGGCTCCGAATCGGTGGCGCTGTGGACCGACGCGGGTCTCCACGCTCCGCACAAACACGGCGTAGGAGATGGTCGGCTCCGGCAGCCGACGTTCCTGGTCCGGGCGAAACGTCGCCGCGCGCCAGGTCTCAAAGCTCGCCCGGAGCGCGGGGCTGTGGGCGTAGGCGTACGCAACATACCCGCCGAGCGTTCCGTCGAACTCTCCGGCAGGCGCCGCGGTGTCCTCTTGGGACACTGGGTCGGAGAGCGTCTCTTCGACGCTGCGAAGGTCGCGGTTCTGTTGTGGCGACGACGATGCGCACGCGGGCAAGCTCAGCGCGAGGCAGACGCGGATGGACAGACCGCTGCTGCGGCCAAAGAAGATCATGGGGAGTCCTTGGGTGACACGAGAAGACGTGAGGGCGCAGACGACAGCGTGTCGTCGCGGTCGCGAAGATCGGCGACGACGCCCCTCAGATCAGCAGCGCCTGATTGCGCAGGAAGACCCGCAGCAACGTCGGCGGGCCTCGGCTCGTGCCGCGTTGCGGCGGGCTCAAACACGGCGAGCAGAACGGTCTCAGCGTGGGGTTCCGTTGGCCGAGTTCCGCACCCGACGGCTCGGACGAATCCCCGAGCACACCAGTCACCGACACATCCGAGGGGTCCTCGGACGCGCAGCAACTCGGCCGGTGTGCACTCGCAGCGGGTGGCCCCTCCGAGCCAGCCCCCTCCCCTTCACACGGGCAGGCACGCTCGGACGAGCGGTCCATGGCACACGCCAAGGAGCCCGACCAACCGGCGCTTGCAAGCAGCATGAGCGAGACCAAAGCGGCGACCAGCGCCAGCCCGGTTCGGCCTCGTTCGGGTGCTGCCCGCATCATGCGACAAGTTGTCGCACCCAGACAGGCATGTCAAGGCTTGCTCGTTTTCGCGCACCGTTCGCGCGGGAATCGGGTCCGGACTGCCGCATGGGCGAGACAGCGCAACGGACGTGGTCTCCGGTACCAACAGAGCCCTGGGGGGCCCCTCGAACCGACCCACCTGAGTGCTAGCGTCCGCCCAGGGACGATGACTGACCGTACGCTTACTCGACAGACCTTCCTTCTACAGCTCTCATGCGGACTCGCCGCCTTGGCAGTCGGCTGCGACAGCGACGACTCCGACGGCAACGACACCGATACGGATGCGACCACCGACCCCACCGGCTCGACCGACCCGGGGACCGGCACCACGGACCCCGGCACCACGACTTCGGGAACGACCGACCCCACCGACGCCACGACCTCAGAAGGTGGGAGCAGCAGCTCCGGCGGCGCGGACACCGGCTCGAGCTCCGGCGGCGAGGGCGGCAGTTCCTCAGGCTCGAGCACGGGCGGCGAAGCGAGCGTCTGCGTCGAGGGCATCGTCGCGGCCGTGATCTCGAACAACCACGGACACGTGCTCGAGATCCCGCTCGCCGACATCGATGCGGGCGTGGAGGCCAGCTACGACGCCAGCGGAGCATCGGGGCACTGCCACGAGGTCGTGCTGACCGCCGATGACTTCGCCGCGCTACGAGCCGGCGAGACGGTCATCAAGTTCAGCTGCAACGGCGGAGACCACGAGTACGTGCTCAGCTGCAGCGAGGGCGCCCGCCCCCCGGGAGACCCCGCACGAGACTGCCAGGACGCCCCCGACTTCGGCGCCTGCTAGTCCCGACGGCGTTCGGGGCCAGTCGCCGCGAGCGTCACGAGGCTGTAGCGGGCTCGGTAGGGGTCGGCGCAGCGACGGGAGGATCGGCCGGGGGCTGGGGTGTCATGTTGTTGTCGGTGTGCTCACCGACGCAGTCGGCACAGCTGAGTTCGGCCTGGCGGCATTCCTGCTGTGCCTCTCGGCATAGCTCTTGGAACCCGCTCTCTTGCGGGTGCCGGTCGGCGATGTCGCAGAGCTTCACCTCAACCTCGCAGATGCTCGACGAAAGGCTGCACAAGTCGTGACACGCCTGGGTGTCGGTCATCGCGTCGTCCATGCGCGCCGCCTGTTCCCCCGACAAACGCTCGAGACGTTTCTCCAGCTCGGGAACACTGTCTCCCTCCTGAGTCCCGACCGGGGCGGGCCCCTCGCGGGTCCCCGGGATTCGACCGCCGGGGGTGACCGTGCTGCCACCGGCGATTGGGCCACAGCCGGTTGCAATAGAACCCGCGAGCCACAGCATCCCAGCGAGTGTGGTTCGGGGAAGGCTTGGCAGGGTCATCGTTCGATCTCCTGTCGCAGAATCGACATCATCCGAATCGAGCGGGCGTAGGAGCCAGCAGCCAGCGCATCATCGCCGGTTCGCGTCGCCGCGTCACCGAGCAAGACCAACGCTTCGGCACTGGACCGATCCAGTGGAACCGAGCGTGCTGGTTCAAGCATGGGTACCAAGAGCGCTCGAGCTTTGTCGGCACTGCCGCGATCGATCCATTCGGATGCGATCCGGGACGCCACCTCGAGCCGTAAGATCTCCGCCTCGGGTAACCCGGAGGGCACGGGCAGGTCCAGCGCGGCCTCGAGCGCGGCCATGCGAGCATCACCCTGCTGCGTGTCGGCCTCGCGATGGGCTGCCGCCACCGCTTGAATGTACGCAAGTCCCGCGGTCGTCGGCGTACTCGCGACGATCTCGTGCGTCTGCAGCCGAGCATCGGGCGCGGCCTGTTCCGCCTCACCGAGGACAGGCTCCGCCGACCCCGCTCTCATTCCGGCTCCAGCTTCCGGCGAGCTCTCATCGCACCCGGTCAGTGCACTCAGCCCGACGACCACCGCCACGATGGCGACCTTGCTTCGACCGAACTTCATGCTCATCCCTGGTTTCCTTGCGGACCCGTAACGGTTCCGGGCACGCTGCCCAGCGCTTCGAGACGTCCAGCATAGTCTGAAGCCATCGCTTCGACCCGCGCTGTCCCCGAGGGCTCTCCGCTCAGCCGATCCAGAGCCGCCAAACCGGCCCGAGCCTGGGTGGAGAGGACGTCGAGTTCCTCCGCGGTGATCGCGGGTGGAGCCGTGGCCCCTCGAGCCACGGGGGACTCTTCCGAAAGCGCAGGAGTGTCGGCCGTGAGAACCGGCACGAGCACCACAGCGGCCGCGACCGCCAGCAGTGCAGCGACTGCGAACAAGACCGGGCGTGCCGAACGAGCCCCGTCCGACCTCGCACCGGGCTTCGGGCTGGGCTTCGATTCGGGCGTCGAGCCGGGCTGCGAATCGGGCGCGTTGGCCTTGTCGCGGAGCTCGATCGTTCTCCACACACGGGCCTGAGCGAGTTCAGACAAAGGGTCGTCTTGCGCGGACTCGCGAGCGGGGTCGGCCCAACCGGCGAGAGTCTGCACCGTCGCGACGTCGATGTCGGCGCGTGGCTTGCCATCCGCGAGGGCGAACTCCAATGCGAGGTCGTCCTGCCCTGAGACGTCCAACGGCTCTTCGCCAAGCGCCGCCAGCTCCCGCGCGATTTGCTCGCAGGTGGCCTCGCGATTGGCCTGCAGATTCGCCTTGGAATCCTGTGATGGGTCTCGGTCAGGACCGGTCATGATGCCCCTTCAAAGTCTTGCTGCGGCGACTCACCGTAGCGTTGCACGTAAACCTTACGGAACGCCTTGCATGCCCGGAAGAGCAGGACGTCGAGCGTTCCGATCGAGACGTCCATTTCGGCCGCGGCTTGCTCCCGTGGCGTCTGTTGCATGAGCCGAAGCTCAACAACCCTGCGATAGCGCGGGTTGATTCCCTCGAGGCATGCCTCGATACGGCCTCGCATGACCCCGGCCATCTGCAGGCGCGAGACGGCGGCTTCACTGCCGATGTCGCCGGGGTCGGGGAGAAGGTTCTCGAAGCCAACCGGCCATGCGCCGACCCGGCCGCTCTTGCGGAGGTGGTCGAGGCACAGGTTCTTGGCGATGCGGATGAGCCACGGGAGCAGCCCCCGTCCTTGCCACTTGAAGCGATGGAGATTCTCGAGGGCCCGCACGAAGGTGTCGGCCAGGAGATCCTCGGCGAGGGTCCGGTCGTGCACGGTCGGCACGATCGCGTACCGGTACACCGACGGGGCGAACCGTTGATACAGAGCGCGAAACGCGGCCCGGTCTCCCGCCTGGGCACGTTCCACCAGCTCTCGCTCGTCGTCCTTGGACTCATCGTTGCTTGGGTCCGTCACCGATTTCCCACTGCGTTCGCGGCGTTGCGCATCGTTTGCGCGAGTCAGGGCGGATTTGCCCTGGGGTATGACCGCAGGAATGGGCGTCACGGGCGACGGAAGCTCCTTCGCCCCCCTCAACGTGCGCCGGGTCGGGACCTTACATCGTGCCGACCGGCCCGGAAAACGTCTGTTCGCTCGAAACCCCAGCCCGACCTACGACGTCCAAGTGCTCACAAGGGCGTTTTCGGCGCTCAGACCATTGACCACCGCGTTCCCTGGCGGTATCGCCCCTTTCGACCGCTCTGCCGTCGCCCTCCCTTCGCGAGTCCCCTGCTGTGTCCCCTTTTCTGCTTCCCGCGCTGTTCCTCGCCCTGGCTCCCGAGACCTCGGCCGATGCCCCCGCCCCGGCGGGAGATCCCGATGCTCCAGCCGCCGCGGAACCCACGCAGCCTCCTCCCCCCTCTGCCGCTCCTCAACCCGACATCGGCGCAGAGAACCCAGTCCGGGAAGCGCCCACGATCGGGCTGCGTGACGACTACGTCCCGCCGTTCGATTCGGAGCCACTCGAGCTGAGCAGCGTGCTCACCGAAGCCGCCAACACCAACCTCGATCTCGTGCTGGGACAGACCGACATCGAGATCGCCGAGACGCAGATCCTCGCTGCGATCGGCGCCTACGATGTGTTCCTGACCGCGGGTCTCAATGCCGCGTTCAGTGAGAGCCCGCAGCGTGGTTCGTCATTCGCCTTCGCCCTCGGCTCGCGCTCGGTCGGCGCGGACTTCGGGTTTCAACGCGCGCTCGAAACCGGCGGCGACGTGTCCCTGACCCTCGGGGTTAATCGGACCCTCACCGATCAGCCGGTCAGCTTCCTCGACGCCAGTCAGGGTGCGACGACCCTGGCCACCTACTCGCTCGTTCCCACGCTGACGATCAACCACCCGTTGCTGCGGGGCGCTGGACTCGAGGTCAACCGCGCCAACCGCGACAGGGCAGAAATCGCGGTTACGCAGGCTCAGGCGGGACGACAGCTCACCGCGCAAAACCTGGCTCGCGACATCATCAGCGCATACTGGGACGTCTTGTTCGCCCACCGGGACCTCGACAACAAACGACGCAGCGTCGTTCAAGTCCAGCGGCAACTCGAGCGCACCGAAGCCCTCGTGTCCGCAGGCCGCCTGTCCCCCGTAGACATCAAGGCGGTCGAGCAGGCCATCGCGACTCGCGAAGCCGACGTCCTCGCCGCCGAGAACTCCCTGCTGGACACCAGCCTCAACCTTCGCTCGCTGCTCGGACAGGACTTCGCCGACCGCGACCTGCTCGGCGTCTTGCCGGCGACCGATCCCACCGTCGTTCCGCGCACGATCGACATGAAGGAGGAGATCGACAACGCCCTCCAGGCCAACCCGCAGATCCGCCAGCTCGAGCTGGCCCGGGCCAGCCTGCGGATCGACGAGATGGTGGCGGCCAACAACCGGCTTCCACAGCTGGATTTTCGCGGGTCGATCACGCCGCAAGGCCGCTCGGTCGACACGCTCCCCACCGCGCAAACGGGCGACCCCGGCGCGACCGGTGGGTGGGGTGAAGCCTTCCGCAACGTCTTCAGCGATGACGTCGCGCAAGACGGCGTGCTCGCCGACTGGACGGTCAGCGGTTCGCTCACCCTGACCTGGGACGTTCAGAACCGGACCCCCAAGGCGCAGCACCAAGCCGCCAAGCTTCAGATGCGTCGCAACGAGGAGCAGATCCGGCAGGTTCGGCAGCAGATCTCCTCTGGCGTTATCCGAGCGGCCAGCGGCTTGCGAACCGCGGGCAAGTCGATCGAGGTGGCCGAGGTCTCCCTCGAGCTTGCGCAGGACAACCTGGAAGCCGAGCAAGCCCGGTTCGACGTCGGACGCGCAACCAACTTCGACGTGCTCGAGCGCCTCGACGACATCGACAACGCGGCCGCATCCGCGCTGAGCGCCCAGATCAACTACCTCAAGGCACTTGCCCAGCTTCAGGCGCTCAACGGCGAGATTCTGCCTGCGTACGGCCTCGCCGCAGAAAAATAGCCCTGCGCCCCGACCGCGGGAACCCCGCAGGCATCTTGCTTGTCCCAGTTGTCGAGGTTCCGCGGCGCGTGATAGTTTCTCGCAACGTGGACGAGGCCGCGGTGCGGCGCCCACATCTGGTCTGAGAAGGCCCAAAACGTCCTGGAAGCAGGACCCCCGGAAACGGGACTCCCCGGGAACGGGACACGGAGAACACACATGTCTGCAGCCGAAATCGCCGACAACCGCTGGGAAGCCTCAGCTAGCAAGCCCCCGATCACCTCCGCTGCTGGCATCAGCATGCTCATCCTGATGAGCGGCTTTGGCCTGTTCTTCGTGTGGATCCTGGTTGGTTCCGTTCAGGGCATGATCATGCCCAAGGGCGAAGGCCTCGCGGGCGAGTACAAGAACCTGAACCAGCAGGACGCCAGCGGCGAAGCCGAAGCTCCTGCCGCGGTCGAGTAACCTCGGTCGCGCGCGTCGATCGCGGACCACGCGCGGCCAATCGCCGATTTCGGCGTGCGGGCCCACCTCTCGCCGCGCAGTTCATCGACACCAAGCCCCGTCCACGATTTCGTGGCGGGGCTTCTGCATTTGGCGCTCCCGAGCCCGCTCACGCATATCCGACGAAGGACATCATCTGGCCGGTCCCGGCGCCGTCCCGCCGATAGGAGAAGTAGCGCTCCGGGTGGGCATGGGTGCACGTCCCGACCCGCTCGATGTTGCTGACCAACACCCCGGCCTTGCGGAGTTGCTCGGTGACCACGGCGACGAGGTCGATGTGCGGCTTCGCGTAGGAGGTCACGTCCACGAACGCGCCGTCGAACTGCGCGGCGACCTCAGGACCAACCTCGAACCGCGCCTGCTCGATGCAGGGACCGATCGCGGCCACGACAGTTGCAGGGTCGACCCCCAACGAGTCGACCGCCGCTCCCGCGATCCCGGCGACCGTGCTCCGCCACCCACTGTGGACTGCCGCGGCCACGGTGCCCTCCGTGTTGGCGAGCAAGATGGGGACGCAGTCTGCCGTGGAGACCGCAGCCGTCACCCGATCGTCACGCGTGCACCACAGGCCATCGGCTTCCGAGGCGTCGTTCAACGACGTGGCGCGCACGACATCCCCGCGATGGACCTGATTGACCCGCCGCAGCGTCCGCGGGGGGTAACCGCCCGCGTCCGCCACCCGCTTCAAGTTCTCGGCGACCGCTTCAGGGTCATCGCCCCACTTCAACCCGAGGTTGAGAGAGTCGAACGCGCCCGTGCTCACGCCGCCGAGTCGGTTGGTGAAACCGTGCTTGAGCCCGGGAATCGCGGAGAGCTTGGCGCTGCGTTCGAGCACGCCGCAAGGCTAGCAGCATGTCGGAACACCAAGGAACCGCCGCGGAGGGCTCAGGGCGTGGTGCGGAGCGCGGAGATCAGCGTGTCGAGTTCAGGGGGCAAGACTGCGGTGAATCGAACCTGGGCTCCGGTGCTCGGGTGTTGGAAGCCCAAGACCTCGGCGTGGAGCGCATGCCGCCCGAGCCGAGTCCATAGGCCTCGACGCACTTCGTCGCGCGGCGGCTTGCCATAGAGCGCATCGCCAAAGATGGGCGCACCAAAGTGGCGGGCGTGCATACGGATCTGATGGGTGCGCCCGGTCTCGAGTGTGAAATGGGCGATCGCTGCCGTCGGCATGCGTTCGACGATCTTCACATGGGTCACCGCCCGGCGCGACGAGCCGCCCTCCACCGGCGCGAAGCGCTTGCGTTCCCCGGGGTCGCGGTTGTGCGGCGTCTCGAACGTTTGAAGGTCGAACGCAGGCAGAGCGCTGAGGACCCCCAGGTATCGCCGCTCGATGCTGTGGGCCTGAAACTGCGCGGCCAACGAAGCGGCCGCCGCGGGGGTCTTGGTGAAGACCATCGCGCCGGAGGTATCGCGGTCGAGTCGATGCACCACCCCGGGCCGCGTCGCGTCGTTTCCCGGCAGGACAGGAAGCCCGTCCGCGCCGACGCCGAGGTGATGCAGGACGCCGTTGACGAGCGTGCCACCGGAATGCCCAGCGGAGGGGTGCACAACGACGCCCGCCGGCTTGTCGATCACGAGTAGATCCGCGTCTTCGTGCAGGATCGCCAACGGCACCGGCTCGGGAACAGCCCGTAGCGGCGCCGGAGGATGCAGCACAACCGAGACGACCATAGGCCTCGCAACCTCGAGCGAAGGCTTGAGGCGGCTGCCATCCAGGGTCACCTCGCCGGCGTCGAACGAAGCGCGCAGCGCGTTGCGGGACATCACGTGCCCAGCCTCGCGCAGCGCCGCAACGAGCACCCGGTCGAGTCGCTGCCCGAGCGCGTCCTCGCCCAACGCGATGGTCAGCGGCGCTACCAGATCTTGCTCTCGAGCGCGGCCATCGGCTTGATGACGCGGTCGACGATCGCTCGGTCGTAGAAGTTCTGCTTGAACATCTCGGGCGTCACACCGCTGCGGAACAGGTCGCGGCCCTCGGTGATCAACTCGGACAGATCCGGCTCGTCGAAGAACGAATCGTTCTTGAGCGACTCCTCGATCTTGGCCTTGTTGTACAGATAAATGTCCGATGCGATCGCCCGCGCCTTCTGTTGCGCACGCTTCTCGTTGTCGATGATGGCGGCCATCGCAATCAGAATGCCAGAGTCCGGCCGGGGCAACCAGCTTCAGGCCCACATGTGCGCGGCCTGGACGTGGCAGACTCGCCCGGCGTGGATCCGTCCCTGACCACCCTCAGCGAGAGTCTCAGCTCGCTGCTGGCCGCCACGGTCGCGTTCGCCATCGGCACCTCGGTCGTGCTGCGGGACCGAAAGCGGGAGCAGTTCGTGCTCTACGCCTTCTTCTGCTTCAACCTGGGCCTGTACCACCTCGGTCGATTCTTCTTCGGTTTCTCGGGTGTGCACCTGTTCGGATGGTTCGCGCAGACCATCTCGTTGCTGCTCCCATGGAGCGCAGATCGTGCCCTGTCCAGCTTCGTGCCGGCGGTGGATCACCGCGGCGGACGCATCCAGCGGTTCACGGGCTTGTTCCTGGTGGTCGCGCAGACCGTCTCGCTGTTCTTCCCCGCACTCGAAGAACATCCTCTTTGGGACGTCGTCCCGCTGGTCCTGATCGTGTTCGTGATGGGTGGACTGCTGTTTGCGGCCACCCGCGTGTGGCGAGCCGCGCGAGCTGCCGACGGCACCGCCGCCGCACCACGCCTTCGTTACCTCTTCTACGCGACGGTCATCACCCTCGCCCTGGGCTCCCCACTCGTCCCCGCCGTCGGCCCCATCGTCACGGCGGTCTACCTCTACTTCGTCGCACAAACCCTGGTCCGAGAGCGCTTGCTCGACCTGCCCGAGGTCGCGTTGCGCATCGGGTCCATGGCGTTCCTCATCGCCATCGTCACGGGGTTGTACGCGCTGCTGCTGTTGTGGATCCCCACTGCAGACAAGGGCACCCGCTCTCTGTTCGTCTTCAACACCGCAGTCGCTTCGTTCGCGGTGATCGTGTTGATGGAGCCCGTTCGCACCGAGATCGAGAGCCGAATCGAAGGCTGGTTTCTACGCGATCGACCGATCCTGCGCAGCATCTTGGTGCAGCTGCGCCACAAGCTCACCGGGGTGATCGACTCCGATGAGATGGCCCGCGTGGTGATGGAGGAACTCGAGGCATCACACCGCGTGACCCGGGCGTCGCTGTATCTGATCGACCGCCAGGGCACTTCGCTGACTTTGGCGAGCCATCTGGGCCCGACTTCGCTGCCGCGACTCGACCTCGCAGCACGCCGTCCCCTGCTGGACCGACTGCTGCACGGAGGGCCCATGCTCCGCGACGTGCTGCAGCGCTCCCGCCAACGCGAGCGCCCGGAGGACCGCGCCGAGCACAACCAGGTGCTCGAGACCCTCGGAGAACTCAAGGCGTCCCTGGCCCTGCCCATCATCGGTCGGGCCCGCCTGGACATCGACGATCCGGGGGCCGCTCCCCAACTGCTGGGCGCGCTGTTCGTCGACGACGAGCGCCTGCTCGAACCCTTCTCCCGCGAGGAAGTTCGGCTGTTCGAGGGGGTCGTCGCCCAGGCTGCGACGACCCTGCAAAACTCCGAGGTCTACGAGGCCCGCAAGGAGCGTGACCGTTTGGCTGCCCTCGGGGAGATGGCCGCCGGCCTCGCGCACGAGATCCGCAACCCCCTGGGCGCGATCAAAGGCGCGGTCTTGGTCGTGGAGCCGAGCAAGGATCAGTTCGACGACGATGTTCAGGAGTACCTCGAGATCATCGTCGAGGAGGTCGATCGTCTCAACCGCGTCGTGTCGCAGTTCCTCACCTACTCTCGCCCGTTCGCTGGCGAGTTGGGCAAGGTCCGGATGCGGGATGTCGTCAAAGCGACCCTGCGACTGCTCTCCGAAGAGCAACGCAAGAAGGTCAGCTTCGACGAGCCCACCGACCTTCCCCCCGTTCGCGGTGACGGCGACGCGCTGCGGCAAGTGCTCCACAACCTCATGCTCAACGCGTTCGACGCGATCGAGCATCAGGAGGGCGAGGGCCGGATCGGCGTCGACATCGACTTTCGCCGTCGCGGCCTTCTGCGCGCCGACGCGATCGCGGTCACGGTCTGGGACAACGGGCATGGCCTGTCGCACCAGACGATCACCAACCTGTTCGTCCCCTTCCACACGACCAAGAGCGGCGGCACCGGCCTGGGTCTGCCGATCAGTCAGCGCATCGTGGAAAACCACCGCGGCGTGATCGAGGTCGGCAACCAGCCCGATGGAGGCGCGCGCTTCACCGTGTTGCTGCCCGTGACCGAAGCGGATGCCGCCGCGAGTGCGGTTGGACGGCCGCGCTTGCCCGCGGAAGCACCGGACGACGAAGATCCCGAACGGAGCTCGGGTGATGACTTGCCGCAGCCTGAGGTGGCCAAATCGCCCGAGGGTGTGGGACCGTAGGGCGTGTCGTTTCCACGCGTGCTCCTCGTCGACGACGAGCCCAACCTGCGCAAGGTCTTGGGCGCGTTGCTCCGACAAGAAGGCTACGAAGTCCACGCCGAGGCAGACGGGCAAGCTGCCCTGGAGAAGGTCCGAACCGTCCCCTCGGGAACGTTTGACGTCGTGATCTCCGACCTGCGCATGCCGAGGCTGGATGGCATGGGCCTTCTCGAAGCGCTCAGCGATGAGGATCCCGACCTCCCCGTCGTGATCCTCACCGCACACGGCACGGTCGACAACGCCGTCGAGGCTGTGAAGCTCGGCGCGTTCGACTATCTGGAGAAGCCATTTGAACGGGACCAGATTCGCTCAGTGCTCGCCCGCGCCGTCGCCCGACGAGCACGCAGCGGTGCGTCTTTGGGCCAACGGGAGTCCGCTCCGAAGAGCGCCGAATCCGCAAGCAGCCCCGACACGCTCGACCCCAGCGTCGAGGTCGGCATGATCGGGAACTCGCCCAAGATCGACGAGGTCCGCGAGATTGTGCGCACCGCTGCTGCCAGCCCATCTACTGTCCTGATCACCGGGGAGAGCGGAACCGGCAAGGAGTTGGTCGCTCGCGCCCTGCACCTGGGGTCTCCTCGACGCGAGCAGCCATTCATCCGGGTCAACTGCGCAGCGATCCCCGCGACGCTGGTGGAGAGCGAGCTCTTCGGCCACGAGCGCGGCGCGTTCACCGGAGCCGTGTCGTCCCGCGCGGGCCGCTTCGAGTTGGCGCACGGCGGAACCCTGTTCCTCGACGAGGTCTCCGAGATCCCCATGGAGATCCAGGTCAAGCTGCTGCGCGCGATCCAGGAGTCGGAGTTCGAGCGCGTCGGCGGCGTGAAGACGCTTCAGGTCGATGTCCGGATCATCGCGGCAAGCAACCGCAACCTCGAACAAGACATCAAAGAGAAGCGGTTCCGCGAAGACCTCTACTACCGGCTCAACGTGGTTCCGGTCCCCCTGCCCGCACTTCGCGAACGCATTGAGGACCTGCCGCGCCTGATCAGCCACTTCGTCGAGCGCTGCAACGAGCGGCTCGGCAAGCAGGTCCGCGGGTTCTCGGGGGGCGCACTCGAGGTCCTCGCGCAGTACGGCTGGCCCGGAAACATCCGCGAGCTGGAAAACCTCGTCGAGCGCATGGTGCTGTTCGCGTCCTCGGAGGAGATCTTGCCGGACGCGCTTCCCGATGCTTTCGCGGACGGCCATCGCGAGCGGCCCACGGTGGACGATCCCGATCCTGCCGATGGACCTGAGGACGCGCAGGCCGACGATGACGGAGAGGACGACGGAGAGCGTTTGCTTCGCCTTCCGCTAAAAGCGCTGGGGTTGGATCTCAAAGAAGCCGTCCGCGCCGGATCGCGACTCGTGGAAGAAGCCTTGATCACCGAGGCCCTCGAGCAGACCCAGAGCAACGTCACTCGCTCCGCCCGTTTGCTTGGGATCAGCCGCCGTAGCCTCCAGTCCAAGATGAAAGAACTCGGACTGCGCGAGAGCGAAACGGCCGCGAAGACCCGAGCGTGAGGCGCACCGGGCCGCCGCGGCACACGTCGGGCGTTGCCCGGGCTGGGTGCTGAACGTCTACACACGCGCGGAGGTCCCACGCGCCCCCACACGTCGACCTGCAGGTGCCGACAAACATTGACGTTCTGCGGCGTGCGCTGGTAGCGTGCCCTCGCTTGAACGGGTCCTATTGGCCCGCTCACACCTCGATCTAACCATGCGTACGCGCTCCACTTCCCAGCGCAACTTCTCCGGCTCCACTCGTACTGCCCGGGACGTTCCACGTCGCCGCGGCGGGCGCCAGCTCATTGCCGCGCTTGCCGTTGCGGGCGGTGTCCTTGGAGCTGCGAGCGAGGCCCAAGCCGCTGACGTCACGCGCGTCGCCACGGCCTTCGAGGACGACAACGTCTTCGATGTGCACCTGGGCGTCGCCTACGACTTCAACTACAAGCGAGCCGCCATTCTTCGTGAATGGAACAGCGGGCGCCCCGGCGACAACGAGAACCGGCTGGTCAAGGACCTCATCTACGAGCAGTTCCGTCACACGCTGACGCCAACGCTCGAGTTTGGTCTGTTCCGCGACCTCGGTCTGTACTTCCAGCTGCCTGTCGTTCTCTCGGACAGCCGCCAGTACAGCTTCGACCAGCGCGCCGACGACTGCGTGTTCGGCAGCCCCACCGGCTCGCCCGCGGCGACTTGCACGAACAAGGGCAACAGCACGACCCTGCGTGACGAGATCCTCCCGACCTCGGGATTCGACGCGACCAACACCGGCAACCCCAGCCTGCCCTTCGGCGGCCCCGACAGCGAACTGATCTTCAAGGGCCCGGTTCGCCGCGGCCTCGATCAGCTCAACATCGGCCTCAAGTACGCGCTGCTCAACCAGGACAAGCGTTCGCACATGCCGACGTGGATCATCGCGTTCGAGGGCCGATTCGCGGTCGGACGTGCGATGACCTTCAGCCGCGACATCCAGGGGCGTGAGCCCGATGGAAACAGCCGGGTCGGACGGCGCATCCACGAACTTGGCGTGTGGACGGCGTTGTCCCGACGCTACCGGTTCCTCGATCCGTACTTCACGGCGCACTGGCGCCAGTCGCTTCGGGCCTCGGGAAGCATCTTCCAAGACTTCTCGACCGAGGGCGCTCAGGACTCCGTCTTGCCGCAGTCCCAAGCCGGCCTCACCGTCGGCACGGAGATCGTTCCGTGGGAGCGCAAGGCCAAGAACCTCAAGGTCGCTGTCGTGCTTCAGGGCGGCTCGATCCTCCACTACGGAGGACGCGGCTACTCCGAGATCTGGGAGCTCCTCGCGGACAGCCCTTCGATGGTGGGCTCATACGACCCGACCACGCAGGCCGTCGACGAGAACGGAAACCCGACGAACGCTGGATTCTGTGATCGTGGCGCCGCGTTGGCCTTCGCCCAGCAGAACCCCGGCGACCCCGGATACCTGGCTGCCGGCGGAAGCGGCTGCCAGAAGTTCGAGGGCGTCACCGACCTCCAAGACTACGCGTCCTTCGGCTTCACGGGCGGGCTCAACTTCACCCTCGGCAAGGTCGCCAACCTTGGGCTGGGCGTGACCGCCAACACCGACACTCGCCACTTCATCACCGCTGCTGGCCGCGGTGATGCGGACCTCTCTGGTTCGGGCGGCAGCAACCCCGACGAAGTCGAAGCCGGAACGCGAGAGGTCAACCCGATCCGGCGCGACGTCGTCGACAACGTCGGACGGCGCTACGCGGTCGACGATGTGTTCGACATGCACGCGTACCTGCGCCTGACGCTGGTGTTCTAAGCAGGAGGGAGGGACGTCGCCGTCCCTCCCCAAAACCGCCGGAGCCGGAGCCCTCACTTGCAGGCGCGCTCTCGGGCTTGCTCGTCCGCCAACCGACCCGCTCCATGGCTCGCGAACAGCACTTCTCGGCGCGAGGCGCCTGATTGGGGCTCGCTCGCTTGTCACCGGGCTCCGCTTCACTGCGCATGAACGGGACTGGTCGACTCAGCACACCCGGTTGGGCTTGCTCGCCACCGGGGGTCCCCTTCTCAGCGGGCCAATGGAAGCACGCCCGAGGCTCCGTCCCGCGCCCTTCCGCGGGCTGGTTTCACCGAATTGGGACGGTCCCTAGAACTCGAAGGTGAGTTCGTCGCGGCTGAACCGGGTCATCCGCCAGATCGCCATGCGCAGGCCCTTCTTCTTTTCGACGTGGGGGTTTGCGAACTCCCAGACGGTCTTGCCCGCGGGCGTGACCTCGAAGACGTACCCGGTGTCGGACTCGGTGATCAGCGTGTTGCCGTTGTCGAGTCGGAAGTTGCTGCCGCGCGTCTCCGAGAAGAACTCCTCGGTGGGACCGTAGGTCCAGATGATGTCGTCGGTCAGCGGATCGATCTCGACGACCTGCGAACGCGTGTCGGCGTCTCCGTTGTTGAACACCAGGATGGTGCCCGCTTCGGTGACCGTCGGGTGGTGCGGGAAGATCAACTTCGACGAGCCCCACAGCCACACGATCTCCTTCGTCTTGGGATCGACGATCATCATCGTGTGGGTGTTGCGTGGGGAGAGCAGCATGTTGCCCTCCGCGAAGATCGGGCTCATCTCCGCGAGCGACCCGTCGAAGACCTCGACGTGGTTGGAGTGAAGGATGTCGTACTCCTTGCTCCGTCGCGGGTTGGCACGACGGATCTTCTTGGCGGTGAGCGCGTCGGTGTCCCCCAACAAGAAGGCGTACGGCGAGTCCTCGATCGTCTTCAGGATCGAGAACCGGCTGAGTTCTTCCCCTTCAGGCGAAAGCTCGACGACAAGATCATCCACCGTCGGGTGGTTCTTGTCGTACTTCGGCATCATTGACGCGGTCCGCGAGAGCACGAACACACGACCGTCCTCCGTGACGTCGAGGTCATGGTGCGCCCGCCCCTTGTAGGTCCACAGAATCTTCGAGTCCTTGTCGATCTTGAAGACCTGCTTGTTCTTGACCAAGCCGATGATGCTGCCGTCGGGCATCAACGACACGTGCTGCCACCCGCCCATGCCCGGGACGCTCCACTCGTGGAGCACGACGCCCTTCATGTCGAGCAGCTGGGCCCGAGACTGCTTGCGAGAGGCGTAGAAGTTGACCCCGTCTTGCGTCTCGTCCTGCAGGTTCACGATCACGCCGGAACGTTCGACGTTGGCATCGACTGTTCCGTCCACGTAGCCCATCGACGAGAGCTTCTTGACGGTGTCGCTCTGCTTGCGACCCTTCTTGCCTTTCCGACGGCCCTTGCGCTTCTTCTTGCCGTGGCTCCCGCCCTTCGCGCTCGCGACCTCCTCGACGTCGCCGTCCGCCTCCTGATCGGAGTTTTTCTTGAGCGACACCACACCGGTGCCCATCAACAAGGCGATCAACCCGCCCACGGCGGCCACTCCGACGCCAAGACCAATCAAGTTTGAACGTGTGCTCATCAGACTCGGGGGCCACGCGGACGGGCCGCGAAAGCGGCGGGAGCATAGCAGAGCCGCCAAAGCAGAGGCTCGCAGAACGCGCTGAGTCGCAGGGAGCTGTCACACGACCTCCGGCCGTCCTGTGCGCGACCTAGAAAGCCCGGCGCGCGCCGCTGCCGTCCTCAAACGCCAACAGTTGGGCCCAGATCGTCTCGACGATTTCCGAATAGCGTTCGCGGATGCGAACGTCGATTTCCTCTGGCGGCTGATAGCTCGCCGGAGGCGGCCCGGCGTACATCGCCATCGAGGTCACGAGGCCCGCGAGGAAGTAGAGCGACTCTCGCCCGTGGGGCGCGTTGTCCTCATAAAGAACCTCCGGAGGGATGTCCGACAGAGGCCCAGTGAGCAACTCCGCCAGGACCGGACCCACAGGAACCATGTGGATCGTCAGCTCGGGGCGTTCGGCCAACAACGCGTCATGATAGTCGAGCCACCACTGGTGGAAATCCCCTGCGGTGTACGCCCAGTACGCTGCCAGCTCGGCCTCCGTCGGCTGCGTCGTCTCGAAGTCGGCATCGGTATACGGGCCCATGTCGGGCCAGTTCTCGTAGACGATGAAGCGGACCCCTGGCTCCGCGTTCTCCACCCAATCGAACACCGTCAACGTGCTGCCCACCGAGGTCGGCCCGCCCAGGTCTGGCTCGGGCTCGGTCGGGGGGAAGTACTGACGGAAGTTCGCCTCGGTGAACAGCACGGTGTTGAAATCGACGTCGCCGAAGCCGATGCCGTCGTCGTCGTTCCATGCCGCATCCACCCCATCGATGCCCCACTGCGGGACCGGCGGGAGGTCGTTGGCGTGCGTGTCGGCGAAGCCGTAGCGCCCGCTCATCGAGTAGCCATACCCGGAGGCCTCCGCGATGTCGTCGATCCAGCGCGGTACGTTTGCGGTGGAACTGTGGAGGATCAGGCTGTGCCCGAAGATGTAGTTGCGGACATCCTCGTACGGCGGAGTCATCGGCTCCACGCCGGTATCACTCGTGTCGTCCCCTCCGTCCGAGGAGGAAGAATCGCCGCCGGGTGTGTCCGTGGTCCCGGCCGAGGACACGGGCCCGGGCCCGCCCATCGTCTCCGATGGCCCGACGCCGCCGCCCGTCCCGCTCTCCTCCGCCCCAGATGTGTCCCCGGTCGTCGCCGAGTCCGCCGAGGTGTTGCTTCCCCCATCCGAGCACCCCAACCCCACCCCCAAGCCGATCCCACACAGCGCCAAGCCTTGAATCACCCGCATCACAGGGCGAGAGGCGGCCCCCCGCAAAACAGGGTGAGAAAAAATCGGGGCGCGGACTCACCGCGGGTCCGCGCCGTCTCGGGCAGCGCGCAGCCGTTCATACAGCGCACGCGCGTCCAGCCCCGTCAGCTCAGCAAGCGCACGAGCCCTCGGTCTGGGTTTGAGCGACGGATCCAGCATGACATCGAGCACCGCACGGGCCGCGTCCTGCGACTCGGCACCGGCATCCAACGTGTTGCCTTCGATGACCACGGTCACCTCGCCGCGCAACGCCTCCCGAACCTCAGCATGAAGGCCGGCCACGGTTCCCCGCAGCGTCTCTTGATGAAGCTTGGTCAGCTCGCGACAAACGACCACCTGCCGAGTCTCCGCGTCGGGCAGCACCTTGGCCAGATCGCGAAGCAACGCAGGCGTCCGATTCCCCGCCTCGTACAGCATGGACGGACCCACCGAGACAGCGATGGCCTCGAGCGCGCGCGTCCGGTCTTTCCCCTCGCGCGCGATGAAGCCGAAAAAACACGAGCCTCCAGCATCAAAGCCGCTGATCGACAGCGCCGCCGATGCGGCCGTTGGCCCCGGAACCACATCGACCGCGTACCCGGCCTGCACCGCCGCTGTGACCAAGAACTGCCCGGGGTCACTCCACCCCGGCATCCCAGCCTCGGAGCAAAACGCCACGGTCTTGCCTTCCGCAAGCGCCTCGAGCAGCTCGTCGGTCCGTTCGTGCTCGTTGCCGACAAAGCAGCTCCGCCGCGGCGGCAGTGTCACCTCGTTGCCCAGCAGCCGCACCGGGCTGCGGGTGTCCTCGCACAACAGGAGGTCGGCGGACAGCAACGCCTCGCGAGCGCGCGGGCTGAGGTCTCCTCGGTTGCCCAGTGGCGTGCCGACGAGCACCAGCGTTCCGCTCACGCCTCGTGCCCCAGCGCGACCTGAACCGCGTCGCCCAACTCTTGCTGGAGATAGGCGCGCAGTCTCAGAATCATTCGCTTCTCGACCTGGCGTGCCCGCTCTCGGCTCACGCCCCAGCGGTCTCCGAGTTCTTGGAGGGTGACCGGCTCCTCCGACATCAGACGGTCGGTGAAAATCTCGAGCTCTCGTCCCTCGAGGTCCGCGCCGAACGCCATCAGCTTGGATTGCATCAACGACTTGAACCCCGCCGCATCGACGTTGTCCTCGGGGTCGGCGTAGTCGTCCTCGATCATGTCGAGGCGCGTTCGACTTCCGTCGCCGTCATCGCCCGAAAGCGGAGCGTCCAACGACATGTCTGGTGCGGCCATGCGCCGCTCCATCTCCACGACCTCTTTTTCGGAGACGTCGAGTTCCTTCGCGATGTTCTCTGCCGAGGGCTCGATGCCCGCGGCTTCGAGTGCAGCTCGCTGCTTGCGAAGGTTGAAGAACAGCTTGCGCTGGTTCTGGGTGGTCCCGATCTTGACCAGTCGCCAGTTGTTGAGGATGTACTTGAGGATGTACGCCCGAATCCACCAGCCGGAGTAGGTGCTCAGCTTGACCCCGCGATAGGGGTCGAACTTCTGAACCGCCTTCACCAGACCGACGTTGCCCTCCTGCACCAAGTCGAGCAGGTTGTGGTAGGCGCGGCGGTACTCGTGGGCGATCTTCACCACGAGCCGCAGGTTCGATGTGACCAGCTTTCGACCCGCGTCTTGGTCGTCCTCTTCGACCCAGCGCACCGCCAGCTCATGCTCCTCTTCTCGGGTGAGCAACGGGTGACGTCGCACCTCCGCCATGTAGGCGGCCATCGGATCCCGACGTGCCAACGCCGTGGTGCCCTCGGGCGCGGCCCGTGGACGGCCGATGCTCTTGGCAATCTCCTCGAGTTCCTCATCGGAGACCGGATCGACTTCGGCCAGCGCCTCAGCCGCGGCCTCATCCTGTGGTTCGTCCGACACCTCCGCGGGCTCGGTGATTGCTTCCTCGGCGTCCGAGGCTCGGTCGACCACTTCGACGTCGATGGGCTCGGAACTGGCCGACTTGGACCGCTTCTGGGACTTGGGCTTCGCCATCGCAGGCACGCGGAGTCTACGCCGGTCTCAGGACACGACGCGACCCTGGCACCCTAGCCGGAAATCGGTCCAATCTGACGGTCCCTGACCGCAAGCGCGGGCCATCTCGCCTGCTAGACTGCCCACGTGAGTCGACTGACGCCTCCACGCGGCCGTGCCAGCAACCGTCCGAAGGTTCGGCGTTCTCAGGTTTGGGCCCGATTCGGAACTTCCGCGGTGATTGTGGGGTCACTCGCCCTCTCGCTCGGGCTCACGGCGGTCGGAGACCGTCAGGCCCAGGCTCAGCGTAGCGATCCGCGCAAGCACTCCCGGCTCGTTCCCAATCACGACGCGACCGAGCTCCGGGTGCTCGACTGGACCCTGTGGAACGTCTCCAAGTACTACGTCGAACCGGAGCGTGTTGACCCTCGCGCGATGACCCTCGCCGGCCTCGAAGCGCTCGAGCGCCGGGTCGCACAAGTCCTGGTCCAGCCGATCGGCAAGGGCGAGCGCGTCCGCGTCCGCGTGGCGACCCACGAAAAGGTCTTCGAACTCGGCGAGATCGAGGCGCTCTGGGCCGTGGGCCCGCACGTCCGCGAGGTGTTCCGCTTCGTCACCGAGCACACCGACCTCACCGAAGACGAGCAGCGCGAGGCCGAGTACGCCATGGTCGCGGGCGTCCTCAGCACCCTCGACCCCCACACCAACCTGCTGCGGCCTTCCGACTTCAGCGACATGAAGGCCAGCACCAAGGGCAGCTTCGGTGGCTTGGGCATCGAGGTGGGCATGCGCGATGGCAAGATCACCGTGATCCGCGTCATCGATGGCAACCCCGCCTCGGCAGTCGACATGCAGCCGGGCGACCGGATCGCGCAGATCGGCTCCGAATCCACCGTCACGATGACGCTCAACGAGGCCGTCGACCGCCTGCGGGGACCCGCTGGCACCGACGTCACGCTCTACGTGATGCGCGAGGGCATGGCCAAGCCCAAGCGTCTGTCGATCACACGCGCCACCATCAAACTCGACTCGGTCATCGGCGAAAAGCTCGAGGTCACCGGTCTCGACGGCGAAAAGCACAACGTCGGCCTCGTCCAGATCCCGCGGAACTTCGCCCAAACCACGGGCAAGGAGCTGCGCGCCAAACTCAACGAGTTCGAGAAGGCTGGGGTCGAGGGCATCGTGCTCGACCTCCGCGACAACCCCGGCGGCCTGCTCAACGCCGCTGTCGAGGTCGCGGACGCATTCCTCGACTCGGGGACCATCGTGTCCACCGTCGGCGTCAGTTCTCCCCGCGAGGAGAACCGCGCCAACGACCGCTACGACTTCCCGGACCTGCCCTTGGTCGTTCTCATCGACCAGGGCTCCGCGAGTGCATCCGAGATCGTCGCCGGCGCCCTGCGCAACCTGGGCCGCGGCGTCCTGATGGGGCGTCGTAGCTTTGGCAAAGGCAGCGTCCAGGTGCTGCACGAGCGCAAGGCCGGGGACAAAGAACTCGCACTCAAGCTCACCATCGCCCAGTACCTCACCCCCGGGGATGTCTCGATCCAGTCGGTGGGCGTCAGCCCGGACATCGAGACCGTCCCAGTGTGGATCGGCAAGGAGCAGATCTACTACTTCGGCCGGGGTCGGTTCGACCTGCTGCGCGAAGAGTCACTCGCCTCGCACCTCACCTCCAACGCCAAGACGCAGAAGATCGCGCACGGCTCCCTGCACTTCCTCGATGCCGGGTCGGTGATGCCGGGCAAGACCGACAAGGACGCTGACGCAAAGGGCGACGGGAAGGACGGCAAGACGTCCAACAAGAAGTCCAACAAGAAGGGCAAGAAAGGCGCGAGTGCGCTCCCTTCGTTCCTCGACGACCCCGAGATCCGGATGGCCGCCGAGTTCGTCGCTTGGGCGCCGTCCTCGGACCGAGACGTCCTGCTGCGCAAGATGGGCTCCTTCGTCGAGCAACAGGAGCAGAAGCAACAGGGCCGCATCACCAAGAGCTTGTCTGCCCGCGATGTCGACTGGACGCTGGGGACCAAACCCGCGTCAGGCTCGGCCAAGCTTCAAGTCTCGATCACCACCGACAAGCCCGGCAACAAGATCCGGGGCGGCGAGCGAGGCACCGTCACCGCAGTGGTGAAAAACATCGGAGACGCTACCGCCTACCAGGTCCGCGCCATCACCGACTCCGACTACCGCTACTTCGACGAGCGCGAGCTGCTCTTCGGCAAGATTGCGCCGGGCGAATCGCGAACCTACAGCCTCAAGCTCTCGGTCTCCGAACACGAACTCAGCCGCACCGACCGCATCGACGTGCACCTGTTCGAAGCGCACGGCGCGAAGCTGGCCAAGGGCTCGACCACCTCGATCGACGTGAGTGCCGAGGGACTCCCTCGCCCGCAGTTCGTCTACGGCTACCAGGTCATCGACGACCCCGCGCTGGGCGAGTCGATCGTCGGCAACGGAGACGGAGCGTTGCAGGTCGGCGAGCGTGTCCGACTGCGGGTCTCGCTTGCCAACCAGGGCGAGGGCGATGCTCTGGACACCTGGGTCACGCTCCGCAACCGAGCGGCCGAGGCGGTCTTCCTGCACGAGGGCCGCAAAGACCTCGGCAAGGTGGCGACCGGGAACACCCGCGCGGTGGACCTCGACTTCGAGCTCAAGGAACGCCCCCAGGACGGTGACGTCCAGCTCCAGCTCACAGTCTCCGACAACAAGATCGCCGAGGCTCTCTCCGAGCGAATCCACCTTCCCGTTCCCGAACGGGGCGTCTCGCTCTCCAAGGCCAAGGGCACGGCGACCGCCACGGACACCATCGACCTCTACGCCAGCCCCCTCACGCCCGACCGCACCATCGGCCGAGTCGCCAAGGGGACCGTGATGCCGGCGGTCGCCGAAGGAGAAGGTTGGGTCCGCGTTCACCTCGCGGGTGGGCAGATGGGATTTGCCAAGAGCTCCGACGTGGAGCGTGGCACCGGGAGCACCAAAGCCCCCAGCCTGACTCCGAGCTTCGAGGTTTCCCCACCGAAGGTCTCTTTGGATGCGGCGCTCTCCAAGACCGACGCCGAGTCCGTCACGCTCTCCGGCATCGCCAACGACGAGCAAGCCCTGCGCGACGTGTTCGTCACCGTCTACAACCCCTCTCGCAACCTCTTCGGAGACCGCGAGAAGGTCTACTACGTCGCCAACCCCGACCCCAGCACCGGAGAGCTGAAGTTCTCTGCCGAGGTCCCGCTGACGCCGGGCAACAACATCATCGAGGTGCACGCGCGCCAGAACGATGACGTGGTGGCGATCCGTCGGATGTGGGTGCTCCGTACCAGTGGCCTGGCCGAAGCCCGCGCTGCGGACCACGAGTACACCGCTGGCGGCAAGCTGCGCGTCGACACATTCCAGTAGCCAGAGCGCAAACGGAGAAAGGGCCCGCCGGAACTTCCGGGGGCCCTTCTGTCGTTGCGGTGCTCGAGACCCGAGCTACCGCCCTCGGAGCATGTTCACCAGCCGACGTCCTCGCTGAAGCTTCTTGTAGGCCGCGCGTCCGAGCCGGTCGACATTGCCCAAGACAAGGTCCCGCAGCGCCTCGTCGGGCCGAGCTTTAAACACCGTGCTGTGGTGTTGCCCGTCCCATTTTTCAGGCGCCTCTTCGGTGTAGTAGTAGCCAGCGAACGAGATCCGGCCGACCCCCGGAGGGCACGTCACAGGCTCGACACCGTGGTAGCTGATGTCGCTGGTCTCGAACAAGACACAGCGGTTGATCAGCGGCGAGACGGAGACCTCGCAGTTCTTCACCTCGGTGTCCCACAGCTCGACCGCGCCTCCCCACGCGGGGTCCCATCCCTCGTTGAGGTAGATGAGAATGTTGAGCCGACGATGCATCTTGAGTTCGTCGGAGTAGTTGAAGTCGATGTGGACATCCAGACGGCCGCTGGGGCCTGTCAGGTGCATCCCGCCTCCACGCATGGCGGGGTCGGCCTGCAGATTCTCGATGCCGGTGATCTCTGAAAGCTCCTTGAGGAACGCCTCCGAGGTGATCGCGTCATGGAGCTGCTTGACCGGGCCCGGAAACCGAGAGGAGTCCGAGACTTGGACCTTGAGCTTCTCGTTGAGCGCGTTGAAGGCATCCCGTGTGCCCTTGGCTTCCGTCCAGGCGCTGTCGAACGTGGGATACGCCTCGACGACCTCGCGCAGGAACGTGGGCTCCAAGAAGTTCTCCACAACCAGGTGCGGAAAGGGCTTGGCAGCGCGGAACTGCTCTCGCAGCGCATCCTTGTCGAGCGGGTTGATGAGCATGCTGTGCGACCTCGGCTCGGAAGATATCACGCGCTCCATCATGCGCTGCGAGGCCACCCCCCGCGCCAGCAAACGCTGCGCGTGACCGGGCGGCGTCGGCCTACGACGCCCAGGAGGCCGGAAGCGGCCGACCGAGAAACTCAGCGAGCGCTTCGTTAGGTTGCTCGTATCGGGTGAGCAGCTCCTGCCGTTTCGCGTCGGTCAGCTTCGAGAGCTGCGCAGCGAACGCGTCTGCCTTGGCCTTGTTGCGCGCTTTCACGATCGGCGAGTTCATGACCGCCTTCATCACCAGGCCGCGCGCCTCCTTGGGGATGAGCCGTTTCGCGATCCGCACCAGCGGAGTTCGCCGTAGCTTGTCACGCGCAGAGGCAGCGGTGGTCCCCATCGCCCGTGCGCTCGCTGCATTCGACGCGCCCTTGAGCGACGTCGAGAGCGTGGGCACCGAGTCAACGCCCAGGAACGCTTGCAAGCGACCCAGCATCGCGTCGGGGTCGTCCTTGAGTTCTTCGAGGGTCAGGAAGAAGAAGCGATCTCGATCGTAGTGGCGGGTGTACTGCTCGATCTGTCGCAGGTAGCACCCCGCGTCGAAGAACTCCGAGCTCTCGGACATCGCCGCGTCGAGCGAGACAACGGGTCCCTCGTTCTTCTTCTGCCGCTCCAACATCGCGTGGCGGTAGTGGGAGTACAGCCGGTCGACCGGGTGCCGCATGATGTACACGAGCTTGATCTCCGGAAGATGCTCGTGGATGCGGGCCGCGACCTCGCCAAAATGAGGGTGCCGCGTGTAGCAGGTCGAGGATTCGAAGGCGAGTTGGTCGCCCTTCGCCGCCGAAAACACGCTGCGGTACCAGTCCAAGCCGAGCGCAAAACGCTCGTCTCGACTGAAAAACCCCGGCTCCTTGTACTGGGGCTCAGCCAGCTGGGGATGGTTCACCAGGTAGTCGTGCAGCGTCGTGCTGCCGCACTTCATCCCGCCGATGAGGAGAAAGTCGGGCATGCGGCCGGTGGATGCTTCGGTCATCAGAGGATCTCCAGAGGGTGCAACCAGTAGCCGAGTGCGAGGACCCCACCGGAAGCGGCAAACGCGAGCGCGTCGAGCTTGGGCAACCATGCGCCTCGGCGGCGGAGCAAGAACGCCATCGGTAGGTAGCCCAGGATGCGACCAATGGACATCCCGACGAGGACCCCTTTGAACTCACCAAGGGAGTAGCCCACGACCATGCTCAGAACGAAGAAGGTGGCGCCCGCCGCCTTGTGGATCAGGTGCGACCTGGAGTCTCCGGACGCGACGAACAGCATCTCGGCCGTCCCAATGATCAGCGTCCCGATCGAACCAGCCGCCAGAATCCGGAGCATCCAACCGGCCTGCGCGTAACGCTCATCGAAGAGCAAGTCGACGATCTCTTGGCCGAAGAGCCCCAGCACCCACAAGGGCGGAAGTGCCAACGCCAGCAACGCCCCACGGACCTTGAACATCCGCCCGCGCAATCGGTTTCGATTCCCGGTGACGAACTTCGCATACAGCGGCTGGAGCACCTTGGTGGAGACCGTCTGCATCGCCTGCGTGACGGCCTCCGAGAGGAGCAACGCGATGGAGTAGATGCCCAACATGTTGTCGGTGAGCAGCTTGGCGACGACCGCCGAGCCCCCCTGCCCCAACAGCGCCGCCAAGGCCGAGCTGAGGAACACCCACTTGCCGAACCGCAGCTGTGCACGGACGGCCTCTTTGTCCCAGCGCCAGCGGTTGCGATACCCCTTGATGAGCAGGTGGGTCGCGAGACCCGATGCCACATTGGAAAGAATCATCCCCAGCGCCAGCACCCACACGCTCTTCCAGACGTAGGCCAAGGCCACCATGATCACGACCGAGCCGACTCGGATTCCCAGATCCAGGACCGCGCCGGGCTTGGGGTTGACCTGACGGGACAGGGTGAACACCGC
The DNA here is from genome assembly GCA_050633305.1 of Nannocystales bacterium. GTDB lineage: Bacteria > Myxococcota_A > Polyangia > Nannocystales > Nannocystaceae > CAJXVA01. The sequence continues at coordinate 351,116 of JBOEGF010000024.1, read as the reverse complement.
GGTGGACTGCAGACCCCGGAACACCAACGACAGCCCGACCGCGGGCAGCAGGAAGGACAGTTCTGGAAGGTTGTAGTAGCTCGCAAGGGGGGCCGCGAGTGCGGACACGACCACGGCCACCGCCAGCCCGCGCAGACACTGCAGGGTCCAGGCCGTGTTGTAGAAGTCGGGCTCGTCACCTCGCTTGTGCGCGATGATGCTGCCGCGGAGCCCGGCGTCCGACAGCATCGCCACGATGCCGACGACGACCATCAACACTCGCATGATGCCGAACGCCTCGGGGAACAGGAGTCTCGAGAGCACGAGACTGCTCCCGAGTCGGACGATCTGACCGAGAGCAAACGCCCCGAAGACCCAAAGCGCGCCCTTGGCGGCAGCCCGTTGGAGCTTGCTGCCGCCCCCGGGGTCCGCGGGCTCCGCAGGTTCAGCAGCCTCGTTCGACGACGCGCGATCGTCGGCCGACTCCGCGTCGTCGGGAAGGTCGTCGGGAAGGTCGTCGGACGACGCGTCGGAAGGGTTCGTCGGCTCGTCGCCCATGCGGTCGGGGGGGACGCTAGCGCAGGTCCGATTTGCCTGGCAATCGAACCTCGCCGCTTGCGTTGATATCCTTCCGGCGTGGCATCCCCGCCCGACGTGAGGCCTTTCGTGGCCCTGCTGTTGTACGTGCCCGCGGCTCTCGGCTACGCGGTGACCGCAGCCAAGCAGAACGCGACACGGACGGTCTTCTACATCTTCTTCGTCGGCGTGATGTTTCTGCCCGAGTTGGTGGCCTTCGACGCCCCCCTCGTGCCGCCGCTGAGCAAGTACGAGTTCTCCGGGCTGATGAGCCTGACCGCCGCGTACCTGGTGCACAAGGATCGTCTCCTGCGTTCCAAGCCGTTTCGCGGCGTCGACCTCTTCTTCGTCCTTCTGCTGTTCGGCAACATCGGCACCGTGATGACCAACCAGGACACGCTGAGTTTTGGCGTCTACTGGTGGGACAAGGCGGGGAACCTCGTCGCGGAACCCCGCATCCTCTCAGGGCACAGGTCCAACGACATCGTCGCCGTGACCGTGCGGGACACCCTGTCGATGTACATCCCGTTCCTGATGGGACGTGTCGCGTTCCGCAACACGCAGGATGGGCGGATGCTGATGCGAGGGATCGTCATCCTCGCGTTGATCTACGCGCCCGGATGCTTGCTCGAAGCTCGTATCTCGCCGCAGGTCCACAAGTGGGTCTACGGCTACGCTTCCACCGGTATCGCGGGGGTTGTCCGCGGAGACGGATTCAAGCCGGTCCTGTTTCAGAACTCGGGCCTCGCCGTCGCGACGTTCCTGTTCTGCGCGACCTCCTGTGCGGCGGTGCTCGCCAAACGCAAGGAGAACATCTTCGGGCTTCCCGCTCTCGCAGCGGTGGCGATCCTGATGGTCACGTTGGCGCTCTCGCACAACGTGGCCGCGTTGCTCTACACGTTGGTCGCCGTACCGATCATCCTCGCCTCGAGGGGAAAGCTTGCGATCACCGCTGCGGTCGCGTTGGCGATCTTGGTCCTGCTGTATCCACCGATCCGTGCGTGGCAGGTGTTCGACGTCTACTCGTTCATCGAATGGCTCACCGAGATATCTCCGGAGCGCGCCGAGTCACTGCACGTTCGCTTCTACAACGAGGACATTCTCTACGAACGTGCTTCGGAGCGGCTGACGTTTGGTTGGGGGGGCTATGGCCGCAACCGGGTCTACGACGAACGCGGCAACGACATCTGCCTGACCGACGGCGAATGGATCATTCGCATCGGTGGCCGCGGCATCATCGGGTTCATCGCCACCTTCGGGCTGATCCTCGCGCCGATCTTCATCACCTGGAGACGGGCTCACAAGATCCCCAAGGAAGGGCGGCTGTACGTGGACGCTCTGGCGATCATCTGCGCCTTGTTCGCGGTCGACCTGTTGCCCAACAGCCTCTTCACCAAGCTCCCGTTCTTCTTTGGAGGGGCGTTGCTCGGGCTGGTCCGCGGCCTTGAAGAAGACGCCAAGCAGACCGCCATGCAAGGTCCCGCGCCACCGCCGGGTCCTGGGCATCCGGGGCATCCGGGGATGCACGTGCCCGGGGCGTACGTTCATGACCCGACGCAGGGTCACGCGCCAGCCCACCCCGGGCTGGCAGGAGCTCCGCCCCACTCATGAAACAACTGAGCCGACGCGCTCCGCTGCTCGCCCTGCTGGCCCTCGCGCAATGCAGGGACGAGCCCGACGGACGCGCTGTCGTCGACACTGCACTCGTCGACCTCGAGCTTCAATCCGTCTCGCCCGGAACCGTGCTGGTGGGCTCAACCCTGGTCGTCACCGGCGACGCATTCGTCGATGACCCGTGGGGCGAGTCCACACTCGTGCTCGATGGAGAGATCGACACCGGGACCGGCACCGACGGACGCATCGTCCGGCTTCCAGCTCGTTTTGTGGACTTCACCCGTCTCGAAGTCGACCTCGACGGCGAAGCCATCGACCTGCTCAGCGATGGAGACTCGGCGGTGTTCCAGGGCACCGCACAGATCGAGGTCCGCAGTTCCGTCGACGGACGGCTGTATCGCTCCGCCGCCTCGCAGATCGAGTTCAACGTCGCACAAACCCTGGTCCCGCAGCTCACGCTCCTCACGCCCAGCAGCGTCATCTTTCCCAACGAGCCGCTCGCGGCGGCGGGAGACGGAATTCTCCTGGGTTCGGAAGGCACCACGTACGCCGTCCTCGAGGGATGCTTCACCCGAGCGGACACTTCAGACTGCGTTCCCACGGCCGTCGCGGCGGTCGCTGTCGAGCCCGCCACCGACCACAACCGCGCCGAAGGGGTCTTCGCCTTCGAACCTGGCATCGCAGGCATCCAGCCCGGCCGTTTCGAAGGGACCGTGACATTTCAAAACGAGCACATCGGCGGGGATGTCGTCTCTTCGTTGGCGACCCCGGTCACCTGGGACTTGGTCGAGCCCGCCCTGTACGGCGTCGACACCACCGCAGCGAGTCTGGGCAGGTACGTCACCATCGAAGGCGCAGGCTTTCTCGGGGGCGATGCCCAGGGTGACACGGTGCTCCGCTTCGACGGCATCTTCACCCCCGACCTCTCGGGTATTCCGGTCGAGCTCAACGAGTTGTTGTTCCCAGAGTTCGTCGGCGGCCGTCTCGTGCGCTACGTCGTCAACGAGGAAGACGGCTTGGCCTCCGCCGTCAGTGACGTCAGGACGGAGGCGGGTCTGTTCGAAGGACTGGTCACGCCGATCATCGCCTACGAGGGCGTGGAGGTCGAGGGAAGCGCCACCGCGCTCGCCTTTCGTCTCGAGCCCGTTCGCCAGGTGGTTTGGGTCAACTTCACCCCCGCCTACAAGGAGGGACTGCGGGCTTTCGGTCTGCGCGCAGTCGACTCTCGGATCCGGGCGCGGGCGATTGAGGTGATCAACCGAGACTTCGCCACGCTCAACCTCGAGGTCCGTGAAACTCGGCCCGAAGACTTCGCCCTGTTCGCCGAGGTCGACATCGGTGGACGAGATCCCAACGGACTCGGCCTGCTGGGCTACGACAACACGCCAGGCAAGGACACGGACAACCGGCGCTTGTACGACCGCATCGGAGGCACCAACGCCCAGACCCAGGAGGACGGCTTTCCCGGCTATGGAGGCGTCTTCATCGAGTCCCTCTTCGGGTACTCCGAGCACCCGGGGGATCTGGCCGAACCGGTCCGGTCCGACGCGCGCTTCGACCTGCTCTTCGATCCGTTCCGTCCCGACGCTGGCGGCCAGCCCGTGCTCGCTGCAGACCTCGCAAGCGAGCTCCCTTCTGTTGACCCCGCGGGGTGCCCCGTCCCGACGACGACATCCCGTCCCGAGCAACTCGCCTGTGCGATCCATGCCCTGGGCACGCTCGTGGGGAGCACCATCTCGCACGAGCTGGGGCACAGCCTCGGCCTCGCCGATCCGTACGGGCCCAGCATCCACAACGAGGGAGACCAGGAAGACCGCCTGATGGACGCCGACCGACCCTTTGAGGAGCGCGCCGAACTCGAAGGTGCCGGCCCGTCTCGCTTCTGCGTCGAGGAGTACGAGTACCTGCGGCAGACCCTCCCCTCGCCGGAGCCGTTCGACGTGACCCCCCGCGCGCCTTGCTTCTGATCGGCGCAAGCGGAACGAAGAACGCCTCGCAGCCCACGAATGGGTGCGAGGCGTCTGTAGCGACAAAGGTCGCGAGCGGCCTACGAGGCTTCTTTCTTCTCGTGCTTGAAGATGAGCGTGGGACGCTTGTCCTCGGAGATGCACTCCTCGCTGACGACCACCTCGGCGATGTTCTCGACGCTGGGGATGTCGTACATGACTTCCAGCATCGCCTTCTCGAGGATGGACCGTAGACCACGAGCACCGGAGCGCTGCCGCTTGGCCTTGGAGGCGACGGCGACCAAGGCCTCGTCGGTGAACTTGAGCTCCACCTCGTCCATCTCAAGCAACCGGACGTACTGTTTGACGAGCGCGTTCTTGGGCTCGGTGAGGATCTTGACCAAAGCGTCCTCGTCGAGTTCCTGAAGCGGGGCCACCACGGGCAGGCGACCGATGAACTCGGGGATGAGCCCGAACTTGTGCAGGTCGGCGTTTTGAACCTCCTGCATCAGCTCCCAGCTGCGCAGCTCTTTCTTCGACTCGACCTTGGCCCCGAATCCCATGCTCTTGGCGGAGACACGGTGCTCGATGATGTCCTCGATGCCCGCGAACGCACCGCCGCAGATGAAGAGGATGTTGGTCGTGTCGACTTGTAGGAAGTCCTGCTGAGGGTGCTTGCGACCGCCCTTGGGGGGAACGGAAGCAACCGTCCCCTCGAGGATCTTCAGCAACGCCTGCTGGACGCCTTCGCCCGACACATCGCGGGTGATCGAAGGGTTGTCGCCCTTGCGTGCAATCTTGTCGATCTCGTCGACGTAGATGATGCCGCGCTGCGCTCGCTCGACGTCGTGGTCGGCGTTCTGAAGCAGGCTGACAATGATGTTCTCGACATCCTCGCCGACGTAGCCGGCCTCGGTCAGGCTGGTGGCGTCCGCGATGGCGAAGGGCACATCGAGGATGCGGGCCAGCGTCTGGGCCAGCAATGTCTTGCCGGAGCCGGTCGGTCCGATGAGCAGGATGTTGCTCTTCTGGAGCTCTGCTTCGTCGGCCTTCCGGGTGGCGTTGATGCGCTTGTAGTGGTTGTAGACCGCGACCGAGATGATCTTTTTCGCGGAGTCCTGGCCGATGACGTAGTCATCGAGGATCTCGCGAATCTCCTTCGGCTTCGGCACTTTGCCGACCCCCTGCTGGCGCTCTTCCTTCTGAACTTCCTCGGCGAGGATGTCGTTGCACAAGGAAATGCACTCGTCGCAGATGTACACAGAAGGCCCAGCGATGAGCTTCTTGACTTCCTTTTGCGACTTTCCGCAAAAGGAACAGCTCAGATTTCCGTGGCCGTTGTCTCGTTTCGAGGTGCTCATCTGCTGTCCTTCGATCCTTCTCGTCCGGGATCCGTCATCGATTCCTGGTCAGGGCCTGGTCAAGGCTTGGTCTGTCTTGGTCTAGCTGGTGTTGGGGATGGGTCGATGAGACTAGGTCTCGTCCCCGTCGTCGGACCGTTTCTGGATGACCTCGTCCACCAAACCGTACCGTTTGGCCGTATCGGCGTCCATGAACATGTCCCGTTCCGTATCGCGCAAGATATCTTCGACGCCCCGCCCGCAGTGCGTAGCGAGGATTTCGTTGAGGCGCGCCTTGAGCCGAAGGATTTCCTTCGCCTGAATCTCAATGTCCGTGGCTTGGCCCTGAGACCCGCCGTGCGGCTGGTGAATCATGATGCGCGCGTTCGGCAGCGCCAAGCGTTTGCCCGAGGCGCCGGCGGCGACAATGACCGCCGCCATCGACGCGGCTTGCCCCATGCAGTAGGTCGCAACCTTCGGGCGGATCAACTGCATGGTGTCGTAGATCGCCAGGCCCGCGGTGACCACGCCGCCGGGGCTGTTGACGTACAGCCGGATCTCTTTGTCCGGGTCATCGGACTCGAGGTAGAGCAGCTGGGAGACGATCGAGTTGGCGACCTGGTCGTTGATCGGCGTGCCCAGCAGGATGATGCGGTCCTTGAGCAGGCGGGAGTAGATGTCCCACGAGCGTTCGCCTCGAACCGTCTGCTCGATGACAAACGGAATATTTGCGGAGGGCTCGCCGCCCCAGGACATTTGGGACATCTGGGACATTGCGGGCGTCGCTTGGGGAGAGGGGAACATCGAGGGATCACCGAATGGGTTGTGGTCGGCCATGAACTTCGGAGGTCGAGTGGGGTGAAGCAGTCTCGCGGCGAGAACGCTGTCTGGGTCTCCTTTGCGACGCCCGGAGGCTGGATGCAAGGCCCCAGGCCGAGAACGGCCCGAGAACGACACGAGGACATCGTCCTGAAGCAATGGTGGCCGGCAGAGCCGCACGATGCAAGTGCCGTCATCGGCGCCCAAACGCAGGTTTTGAGGCCCTGGAGCGGTCCAAAACGGTAGGCCCCCGCCCCGGCTGACCGGGGAAGCGTCCCAGATCGGGTGTGACCGGACCTGGCGCAAGGCGCCTTCTGCCGCCGAACGAAAAAAGGGACGCCTCATCGAGACGCCCCTCCATGCGGCGGCAGCCGGCCGCAGCCGGCGAAATCCGCCAGATCAGCCGTTGTCGCCGTCGGCCGGTGCGTCGCCTTCGGGCTCGGGGTCGGGCGCCTCGGTGACTTCGGCCTTCTCCATGAGAAAGTCGAAGATCCGCTCTTCGCGAAGACCGGCCTGAATCATCACGAGCTGTCCGCTCTTCTCCATCGATGCGCGCATGCGGTCGACGTTTTGCCCGGACTCCTCGGCCATCTCGTTGACACGAGCCTGCACGTCCTCATCGCTGACCTCGATGGTCTCCTTCTTGCCGATCGCGTCGAGCAGAAGGAACGCTTTGACGTTGAACAGGGCCTCGGGCCGGATGCGAGCAGCGTACTGCTGCTCGTTCGTGCCCATGTGCTCCAGCCGCATGCCCTGCTGGGCGAGCTGACGCTTGGTCTGGTCGAGCTGTGCAGCCACCTCGCGAGCGACCATCGAGGGAGCAGGCTCGAACTCGTTGCCCTCGAGCAACGAGGTGAGGAGACGACGACGGGCTTCACGCTCGGCTTCGTCCCCGTCCGCCTTCTTGATGTCCTCAGAGATCTTGGCCTTGAGCTCCTCGAGCGTCTCGGCGTCGCCCGTGTCCTTGGCGAACTCGTCGTCGAGCTCGGGGACGTACTTGAGTCGGACCTCACGCAGACCCAGCTCGAGCTTGGCTTCTTGTCCTTTGAGCTCGGCCCGGATTCGGTCCTCGGGGGGCGTGAAAGAGATCGTCTTGATCGAGCCAACTTCGGAGAGCTTCAGGCTCTCGAGCGCGGCGCTGAGGCCAGGGATGAACTCGCTCTCGGTCTCGCCGATGTCGACGCGGACGTCCTTGCGAGCGACCCGCTGCTCGCCCAAGGTGCCCTCGACGTCGATGGTCCAGACATCGCCAGCGGCGGTTTCTTCACGCTTGTCGTCCTCGGGCAGCGGCCGAAGTTCGGTCAGCTTCTTGCGGCGTTCCTCGAGGTCGGCATCGACCTTCGCGGAATCGACCACGGCCGGACGGCGACGGACGGAGACGCCGGTGTAGTCCTTGGGCTCGATCTCGGGGCGAACCTCGAAACGTGCCTGGTATCGAAACGGCTGCTGTTTCTCGAGCGAGCTCTCCTCGACGACCGGCTGTGTCAGCGGCTGCGTCTCGTGCTCGGTCATCGCCGTTTGAAAGGTCTCTTGGACGAGCTCTCCGGCGAGCTCTTCGCGGACGCCTTTGCCGAACCGCTGCTCAAGAACCTTGTCCGGCACTTTGCCAGCGCGGAAGCCAGGCAGACGCGCCTGACGACGAAGGTCACGCATCTTGCCAATGAGCCGCGTCGAGACATCCGCCCACGGAATCTCCACCTTGACTCGACACTCGACGGGACTGATGCGCTCGATGCTACTTTCCATTTTTCTTGGTCCTCGCGTCGCGGGAGGACGGCTGCATAGCAAAGTCCCAGCCCGGTGACAAAGGCCTCAGCGCCATCCGTGTGGGCCGCAGCCTCCGCGTGTTCCCCGCGCCCCTTGCGCGACCGAGCGCCAGTTAGAGCCCGTCGAGCGCGCGCTGGAGGTCGGCTTCGAGGTCCTGCGCGTCCTCGATGCCCACACTCATCCGGATCAGGCCTTCTTTGATGCCCAACGCGGCCCGCTGCTCCGGGGAAAGCTCGAAGAAACTCATCAAGGGCGGCTGCTCGATCAGGCTCTCCACCCCGCCCAGCGAGGCCGCCAACTTGGGGATTCGCACAGCGTCGACGAGTCGGGTGCCCGCGTCCAGCCCACCGCACAGCTCGAACGACAGCACACCGCCGCCCCCTCGCAGGTAGCGGCGGGCCAGCTCATGGTCGGGGTGGCTCTCCAGCATCGGGTACCAGACCTGGGCCACCGCCGGGTGCCCCTCCAGCATCGCCGCGAGCCTCAACGCGGTCTGGTTCTGCTGCGCGACGCGCAGGCCGAGCGTCTTGATGCCGCGCATCGTGAGGAAAGCGGTTTGCGGATCGGCCACCGCTCCCAACGTGCCGTGCTGCTCGCGAATCGCCTCCAGCATCGGCCGCTTACCGACCACGACACCGCCGAGCAAATCGTTATGCCCCCCGAGGTACTTGGTCGTGGAGTGGATGACGAGGTCGATGCCGTGCTCGAGCGGCCGCATGTTGACCGGCGTCGCAAAGGTGGCGTCGATGATCGTCTTGGCGCGGTGCTCCTTCGCAAGCGCGACCAACCCATCGAGGTCGACCAAGCGCCCATAGGGGTTGGTGGGAGCCTCTGTGAAGACGACCTTCGTCGCGGGTCGCATCGCGGCACGAAGGGCCTCGACGCTCGGCGGAACAATGTCGACCTCGACCCCGTATCGCTGCAGGACCGACAGCGCGAAGTGACGAGTCTTTCGGTACACGTCGCTGGTGAACACCACGTGGGCGCCCGCTTTGAGCATCGCGAACAGCGTGGTCGTGATCGCAGACATCCCCGAGCTGGTCAGCACGGCCGACTCGCCGCCTTCCAACGCCGCGAGCTTGGCTTCACAGGCAGCGACGGTGGGGTTGCCGTACCGGCCGTACTCTTGAGGCCGCTCGTGCTCGCCCCGCATGAACGACACGAGCTCCGCGGTGTTCTCGAAGGGGAACGTGCTCGCATGCACGACCGGGGTCGCGATGCTCCGATCCGCCCGGACCCTCGGCTCGCCGTCGTGAACAGCTCGCGTCGAAGGTCCTGGCTTGTCGGAGTCGGCCATGGTCAGCCTCGAAGCTGTGCAAGCTTGGTGTCGCGTTCCCGGAACCCAGCGGCAATGCCCTCGAACAACTCGATGGCGGCCGCGTTGTCGCCCGTCTTTTCGTAGACGACCGCAAGCTCGTACGCCGCCGAGCTCTGCTCCTCATCGTTGCTTGCGGTCTCCGATGCCCGTTGCAGGTCACTGACGGCGGCATCGATATCGCCCTGTAGCACCCGAAGCGCGCCGAGCATCACGCGTGCCCGAGACTCCCACTGAGGGTCGGAACAGGCGCCCTCGAACTCAGCGACCGCCGAGTCGACCAAGCCCATCTCGCGGTACGCCATTCCCAAGTCGAAGCGGTCTCGGGCGTTGGCCCCCGCCACGTCCTGAGCCTTGGCCGACACGCCGACCGAGTTCTGCGTCTTCGCAGCCCCCTTCGGGGACTTCTCGCCACCGCCGCCGAAGATCGCGGAGAGGTACGCGTCCTCGTCGGCGTCCGCGTCAGCACTGACCGGGTTGCCGTCTGCCTCGGCCGCCTCTGCACCATCGAGATCGACCAACGGCATTGCCCCCGCGGACTCCGCAGGCGCGGGCGATTGCACACCGGACACCTCACCTCTCATCTTGGCAATTTCGGGATGCCCAGGATGCTCCTCCGCGAGCTCCGCGAGCGCAGCGTCGGCATCCTCGTCCAGGCCTTGGTCGAGGTAGAAGCGAATCTCCGCCAGGTCGTCGGACAGATCAGGCCAGCCGCCGGGAGGCTGAAGAGCCGGCTCGGCTTGCGGCTCGGCAGCGGGTGCCGCGACCGGCTCCGCGGCGGGTGTCGGGACGGGCTCGGGTTGGGAGAGCACGGGCTCGGGGGCGTCGACATCGAGAAGCTCGTCGAACCCGTCCTCGAACGCCGCATCGAACTCCGCGTCGAAGTCGGGCTCGGGCGCCGTGACTCGGGCCGGCGTCGGAGTCTCTGGTTCGCCCACCGACTCGGCCACCCGCTCTGGTTCCGGACCGGGTTCCAGACCGGGCTCGGGTAGCTCGAGGTCGGCAAACGACGCCTCTTGCGGGTCGGGGTCGAGCTCGAGGAGCGAGCTGTCCTCGTCGTCAAGCAGCTCCGCGATCGCCTCGCTGTGACCGACGTCCCCGTCGTTGGGCGCCTCTGCGTGGGCCGCGGCCTTGGACTCGATGTCGACCGCGGTCGGCGAGCGCTCTGGCGGCCCCGCATCCATCTCGACCGTGGGATGGCGAGGGATGAACGCCGTGGCTGGCGTGTCCTCGCTGTTCCGCGCCCGCTGCAGCGCCTGCATCTGCTCGGTGGGCGCGATGCTCAGGGCGAGGCCTGCGTTCGGGTCGGCCTCGGGAAGCGGACCAGCTTCACTGATCCCAAACCGGTTCTCGACCACGATCGGGTTGGTGTCCAACTCCAGCTCCGCCTCGGGCTCCGCGACGTCGATCGCGATGTCGTCGAGCTCGAGCGCGTCATCGGCCACGCCCTCGTCGAAGTCGAGGATGTCGTCGACTTGCGGTGTGCCGTGGGCGTCTGCCGCCCCCCCTTCGAGCCTCGATTGCACGGCGAGTGCTTCGGGGTGGCGAGGAGACACGGCCAAGGCAGCCTGAACATGCTCCCGCGCAAGCTTCGGATCGCCGCCCTCGACCAGGACCGCGATGCGTGCGTGCATCGAGGCCGCCTCCTCGAGACGCTCGAGTTCGGTCAGAGAGCGCGCGCTCAAGGAGAGCGCGGGGACGTGCTCGGGATGTTCGGTGAGCAGAGGTTCGAGGTGTTCGAGCGCGTGGTCGAACAGCCGGTACTTCACGTACACCCGCGCCTCGAACAGGAGTTTGTCCGAGTCCGTCAGTCCAGAAGCGTCGACAAGGCTTCCTTCCGCACCCAGGTCCTGGCCCCGGGCGCTGCTTTGACTGACCTCCTCGAGGACGTGGTCGGTCATCGAGGTGCTCGGGTCCGGACCCGGATCCCGCTCCGGGTCAGGATCGGGCTCGGCGCGCGCGGGGAGAATCTCCGCGTTCGATGCTCCTGCGAAGTCGAGGTCGATGCCGTCGGAGAAGTCGTCAGGCGCCGCGTCGCCGTCGGTCAGCACGAAATCGCCATCATCGAGTTCCACGACGTCGGAGTCGTCGAGTTCGAGGTCGATGGCATCCGAATCGGAGTCGGAAGGATCGACAGGCTCGGGGTTGGGCTGCAGACGGGGCTCGGGGGTCGGCTCAGGCGCTGAGCTCGGCCCGGCTGCCGGGGTTGGCACGGGGTCGGCCACGGCGGGCTGCGCCGCACCACTGCCACGGACGCCGCGGAGCGCGAGGAGCTCGGCGTCGTTGGGGATCCAGTCGAGCCCCATGTCCAACGCCCGACTCGCAGCGGCGTCATCGCCAGCTTCGCGAAGCTTGCGGACCAACTCACCGATCACCGAGCTGGCCTTGTCCGGCTTGCCGAGCGCCATGAAGGTTTCGGCGAGCAGCTCGAGCCCGGCGGCATCCCCCGGGTCGGCCTGCAACAGACCGTTGAGTTTCATCAATGCGCGTCGGGCATCTCCGAGGTGGAGGTAAACCCGTGCAAGCTCGCGGATGGTCTCTCGGTCTGTGGGTTTGTGATAGACGAGGCGCTCGGCAACCCGGACGTAGTCCGCGTGTCGCCCCGCATCGAGCAAGACCTGCGATGCCATGCGGAACGACTCGACCGCCGGGTCGACCATCTTCTCTCGCGAGTACAGCTCGGCGAGCCGGAGTCGTTTCGAGACGACTGTGGGGTCGGCGTCGGCGATGGTCCGGTACGTCTCGAGAGCCTCGGCGACCCGCCCGCTTTGCAGCTGGTTCTGCGCGATCGACTCGAAGCTTGCGATCGCGTCGTGCACCCGGCCCACCTCCATGTTGAGCTGAGCGCACTTGTAGTGGATGTCGAGGCGCGACGGATCCAGGTTCAGCACCTGCCGATACACAGCCAGCGCTTTTTGGAACTCGCGACTCGACGCGTAGAAGTCCCCAACTTGCTGGTAGCGACTCACCGCGCCTGCGCGGTCACCCGTTCGGGCGAGGGAATCCGCGAGCATCAACCATGCGCGAACGTCCTTCGGGTCGTGTTCGACGATCGTCTGATACTCGCGAGCCGCACGGTCGTGCTGACCGCGAGCCGCGTACTTCTCCGCCCGGTCGTGGGCTTTGTCCTTGCTGAACGCCAAGGGGGAATTCCTGCCTAGTGCTCCTCTTCAGCGAGGGCTCGCACTGCATCCACATCGAGGTTTTGGGCTAGGAAGTGGGTGTCGTAGCCACCTGCGATGATCTCCTCCTGCTCGAGAAGCCATCGGTGAAGCGGCACGTTGGTGCGTATGCCTCGCACGATCGTCTCGTCCAGGGCGCCTCTCATCCGGGCGAGGGCCTGTTCGCGCGTCGGCGCGTGCGTGATGAGCTTGCCGATCATCGAGTCGTAGTGGGGGGAGACCGTGTAGCCCTGGTACACGTGGCTGTCGACGCGGACGCCGTAGCCACCAGGGAAATGAAGAGCCTCGATCGTACCCGGCTGGGGCGCGAAGGTCACCGGGTCTTCTGCGTTGATTCGGCACTCGATCGCGTGGCCTTTTGCCTCGTGCTCCCGGTCAAGGTGCCCCAGGGGCTCCCCGGTCGCGATCCGAATCTGCTCCTGGACGAGGTCCACGCCGGTAATCATCTCGGTCACGCAGTGCTCCACCTGGATCCGCGTGTTCATCTCCATGAAATAGAAGTCGTTTCCATCGAGCAAGAACTCGACAGTACCGACCGACCGGTAGTGGATCGCCTTCGCCGCGGTCACCGCAGACTTCCGCAGCGCCGTCCGGACCTCTTCGGGAACCTCATGGGAGGGAGCCTCCTCCATGATTTTCTGATGCCGACGCTGAACGGAGCACTCGCGCTCCAGCAGGTCGACGACGTTGCCGTGGTGGTCCGCGACGACCTGCACTTCGATGTGGCGCGGGCTCGTCACATAGCGTTCCAGATAGACGTCGCCGCACCCAAACGCGGCCAGCGCCTCAGCCTGCGCCGTTGCCACTGTCTGCTCGAGGACCGTCGGGTCGTGGACGATCTTCATCCCACGACCGCCTCCGCCGGCCGACGCCTTGACGATGACCGGAAACCCGATGCGCTCCGCCTCGGTCCGGGCCTCCTGCGGCGATTGCAGGACTCCGGTTCCGGGAAGAACGGGAACACCGGAGGCCTCCATTCGAGTACGGGCCTGCACCTTGTCGCCCATCAGCGACATGTGCTCCGGGAGCGGGCCGATGAAGGAGAGGCCGCACTTGATGCACATCTGGGCGAAGTCCGCCCGTTCGGCCAAAAAGCCGTAGCCTGGGTGAACCGCATCGGCCCCCGAAAGCTCGGCGGCCGCGATGAGGTTGGGAATGTGTAGGTAGCTCGACGGGGACGGCCCCGGGCCAATGCAGACCGCCTCATCGGCGAAGCGAGTGTGCAATGCCTCCGCGTCCACAGTGGAATGCACTGCGACGGTTCGAATCCCGAGCTCGCGGCAAGCGCGGATGACACGGAGCGCGATCTCGCCCCGGTTCGCGATCAGAACCTTGCGGATCGGCTGCGTCACTGCTTGGTCACCCGGAACAGCTTCGCGCCATATTCCACGGGCTGCCCGGCTTCGACGAGGACTTCCTCGATGGTGCAGGCGAAGTCCGTCTCAATCTCGTTGAACAGCTTCATCGCCTCGACGATGCAGACGGTCGCACCGGGCTGAACCTTGGCGCCAACCTCGACAAACGAGGGCGCATCCGGACGGGGTGCGGAGTAGAACGTCCCCACGAACGGCGATGTGATGAAATCGCCCGGGAGTTCAGCCGGGGCCGCGGCCGGGGCTGCCGCCGGAGCAGCAACCGCGACAGGAGCGGCAACCGCTGCGACGGGCGCAGCGGCCACGGGTGCGGCGGCGTGCTGAACCACGGGCATGTCCCCACGGCGAAGCAGCATCCGGGTCTCACCGGTCTCGATCTCGAGCTCGTCGAGTTCGTGGTCTTGAAAGATGCCGGCCAGCTCTCGGATGTAGCTGAGGTCGGGAAGCTTGGAGTCGTTCTCGTTGCTCATGGTAGCTCGCGAGATGCGTTGGGTCCCTGTGAGGACCTCTCGGCGCCGGACCCTATCATTTCCAGCACGGCTTCAAGCGCCAAGACGTATGAGTTCACGCCCAAACCCATCACGACCCCCTCGCACGCCGCGGCGGTGACGGAGACCTGCCTGACAGCCTCCCGCGCGTAGATGTTGGACAGGTGGACCTCGACGACCGGGCCCAAAACAGCACGCAGCGCGTCCGCGATCGCGACCGACGTGTGCGTGTATCCGGCGGGGTTGATGACGATCGGACCCGGCGCGGCGTGGACGAGGTCAATGATGCCGCCTTCGCTGTTGCTCTGATGGCACACGACCTCCACACCCCGGTCCCGGCCGTGCCGAACGAGACGAGCATCGAGTTCGGCGAGCGAGGTTGAGCCGTAGATCTCCGGCTCTCGGGTGCCGAGGAGATTCAGATTCGGTCCGTGAACGACCGTCACCGCGACTTGCATGAGCCGCAGTCTATCTCGACTCAGCCCAAGTGGGCTCGACCACGCCGGCCGCGGTCCAGACGGGGTGCCGTCCGAGCGCTACAGTTCCGCCTGGAGTTCGCCTGAGGTCGACCGCAACATCCAGCGGCCTTTGCCGATGTGCGACGAGTCGGCGAGCACGATTGCGACAAAGTACTCGTCGGAGAGAACCCGGCAGCAGACGGACCGGTTGTCCGCCTTGATCGTGATGTCGGTGACCTCACCCATCTCGAGGGATGCGGCGGCCTGGCGAAGTTCGACGTAGCGGAACGAGAACTCCATCGCCGTCGACTCGATGTCGACCCCAGCGTGTTCGGGAGCGACGTATTGCATCACTGCAATGCCATCGAAACCCATCAGGATTGCCCCGGCTGCACCCGGGGTGTTCTGCACGATCTTTTCGAGCGATTCGTTCAGCATTGCGGTCCGCAGCGCGAGGATCGCCCAACGCCTACGCGTTGGTCAAGGGATCTGCGTCGGGCCGCGCCCTCAAGCGCAGTCCGCGGGGACGAACCTGGAGTCCTGGGCGGATGGGCAGTCCAGGGACACGCCGGCAAACTCTCCCAAGAACAGCCGAGTTGTCGGTGCGTTGACAACCGACGAGTCGGGACACTCGCCTGTGATCGTCTCGTCGACACCGTCGGCGTCGACATCGGCCTCGAAGCTACAAGTCGTGCAAGTGACGAGGCACCCGTGACAGATGTCGACGGGAAACTCGAACTGACGCGCCTCGATCTCCCCGACGTTCCCCGATCGGTTCCCGGTCCGACGGGCGCGAACGACAATCGACACGAGAAGGGTCTCAACCCGCTTGAGCACGTTGTTCTCCGCAGGAAGACGTGCTGCGAGGATCTCGGAATCGGTCGCGTCGGGATTTGCGGCCTCCAGCGCGGCTTGGGCCGCATCACCTGCCAGCAGAGCTTCGGCGACACGGTATTCCGCAAGCTTGGAAGCGGTGCCCGCGGGGATCCCCGGCACCAGGTAGCCCAGCTGACCGCCACCGGAGATCGAGTTCGTCGCAACCGCGGGCGAGAAGTTGATGAACGCATCCCCGCCTTCCTCCGCAGCGAGCCGGTCGATCAGGTCCGGAACCTGGTTGCTGGACAGGCTCACGTCCACGCCCGAGATCTGGAACTCGGAGTTGTCCGTCCCGCTGTTGCTCGCGTCGGCGGCCTGGGGCTGCAGCTGGTTTTGGATCTCCAGCGGGACCATGTACTCGGTCTCGAAGCGAATATCCAAGCTCCCACCAGCCAGGTAGGCCTGCGCGGGCACATCCACACTGCACCGTCCCCCCATCCACGATGGAGCTCCGGCGATGATGATCGACTCCTGTTGGTCGGCACAGGAGCCGAGCAAAGGAAGGGCTGCCAGAGCGACGGCGACGGACGTGAGCTTGAGAACCTTCATGACGCACCCAGCGGCCACCCAGGGGGTAGCGCGCCTCAAGCGTAGCAAGGGCTTTGGCGACAACCAAAGAAACGCGCAAGCGAGCCCCGTTCGATGGGCTCAAACGATCGCGTCGAGGATGGATTCTGGCGCCAGCGTCAGCACCCGCGGCTCACCGAGCCGGGCCAGACCGATGTAGGTGATCTCGCGATGTGCACCCCGCTTCTTGTCCCGGGCCATGGCCTCGATCAGAGCTGGACGGCGGTCCGCGGTCAGATAGCGGTCCAGGTCCGTCGGAAGCCGCACCGCCTCGAGGGCTGTGCGGATGCGCCCCTCGAGATCGACGGTGGTCAGCCCCAAGCGCCTCGAGAGCCGGGCCGCGGCGAGCAATCCCAAGCCGACAGCCTGTCCGTGCTTGAGTGCGTAATCCTCGCCGAGTTCCAGGGCGTGCCCCACCGTGTGCCCTAGGTTCAGCGCGATTCGACCTTTGCCAGCGTCGGACCGCTCGCGCGGGTCGCGAATCACGCACGCCGCTTTCAGGCCGACCGAGATCGCGACGTGCGGGCCGAGGACCGCCACGTCGCGACGGTAGATGGCCTCGGCCTGGTCGCGCACGGCAGCGAAGTGCTCGGGGTCGAACAGCGCGCCGTGCTTGAGCATCTCTGCGACACCACACCCGAGTTCCTCGTCGGGGAGTGTCTGCAACACGGTGGGGTCGATGACGACCGCTCTCGGAAAGGCGAACGCGCCGAGCAGATTCTTCCCCTCAGGGAGGTCGACCGCGACCTTTCCCCCAACCGACGCATCGACCTGTGCGAGCAAGGACGTGGGGCACTGCACGACGTCGATGCCCCGCATGAACAAGGCTGCCACCAGGCCGGCCAAGTCCCCAACGACGCCTCCCCCCAAGGCCAAGACCGCGTCGGCTCGGCCCAATCCATCCGCCACCAGCGCTGAGACCAGCCCCACCATGCGCTCGGGAGTCTTGCTCGACTCTCCCGGCGGGATCTCGTGACAGACCACGGAAAGCCCTGCTGCCTCGAGGGACGCACGAACGCGCTCGCCGTACAGCGGCAGCACGTTCGTGTCCGAGATGATCGCGACTCGCCGCGCCCGGGGCGTGACCCGTCGCATCGTGTCGCCGACGATGTCGAGCAAACCCGCCCCGACCTTCACCGGGTAACTCAGGTCCTCGGTGGGCACCGTCACTTCCAACGCAAGGGGCCGGGTCATACAGGGTCTTCGTTCGCGAGAGTCTCGGACCGGGATGGCCCTCAGGGCGTTTCGCCGGTTTGGAGTTCGAGGTCAAGCGCTCCGGCGATTCTTTGAGCGACCTTCTCGACCGAGCCTACGCCATCGACCTGATGTGACACGTCCTCATACGCCGCGCGCCGCTGCGCCCAAAGGGCAGCAAGACGCTCGGCCGGATCGACGGCGTCCGCGAGCAGCGGGCGCCCTTCCTCCTGTTGTCCAGCTGTGAGGCGGGCCGCAAGCTCGGACGCTGGAACGCGGAGCAAGACCCGCACTCCCGCCGCGTCCATGCACGCCCGGTTCTCCGGGTCGACCACAACCCCACCACCGGTCGCGACGACCACTGTCCGCCCCCGAAACCCCGGTTCTTGCACGAGACTGTGCAAGGCAGCGCGCTCCAGCAGGCGAAACTCAGCCTCCCCGTTCGCGAACGCCTCAGGAACCGTCACGCCGAACATGCGCTCGAGCCGAGTGTCGAGATCGACGAAAGGTACGTCCAACGCCGAAGCGAGCCACCGCCCCACGGAGCTCTTCCCCGAACCCATCATGCCGCACAGAAAAACCGGCGCCCCCACGATTGCAGGGTGCGCCGGTCTGGCTCCGGCCGCAAGGGCCCCAAGCTCAGCCCCCGATGGAGCTGGCGCGGTTGACGATTTTCGGCGTCAGAAAGATGAGCACCTCGGACCGCGTGTCGGCCTCGGCCTTGCTCTTGAAGAACCACCCGACGATCGGAATGTCTGCGAGCCAAGGGATCTTCGTGTAGTTGACCGCCTTGTTGCGCGTGTAGATGCCACCGATGACCGCCGTGTCGGCGTCGTTGACGAGCATCCGCGAGTTCGCGCTTCGCGTCAGGATCGTTGGATCGCCTCGGGCGCCCGTGTTGACGAAGTCGGCCTCGTTCTTCTGGACGGTGACATCGAGCAACACCGCACCTTCGTTGGTCACGTGGGGCGTGACCACCAGTGAGAGCGTGGCGTTCACGAACCGCGTGTTCACACCTTGGGCACTGACCTGGGAGATCGGGATCTGAACGCCCTGCTCGATGGTCGCCTCGGAGTTGTCCAGCGTGACGATCTTCGGAGCACTGATGATGCGAACCTCACCGGTCGACTCTGCAGCGGAGAGCCGCAGGTTCGTGTTGAGGTTGCCGCTGATGCTGCCGAACGACATCCCCACCGCACCACCGGCGCCCGTACCGACCGGAGCCGGAAGGTCGACGGCATAGTTGGGGCTCGCCGCGGCTCCCGGAAGCAGAAGCCCTCGAGAGTCGACCGGCGTACCGGTACCACCACCGCCAACCCCGATCGAGTTCGGGAACAACAGGCCGGTCGGGTTTCCAGTGCCTGGGCTGGCCGTGAAGTCGAAGCCCCACTGAATACCGAGCTGACGGGTGAACGTGGTCCGAGCCTCGACGATGCGGGCCTCGATGAGGACCTGCGGCGTCTGCGTATCCAGGCTCTTCACCAGGTCTTGCGCCAGCGCGATGTTGGCCGCCACGTCCATGATGATGAGCGTGTTGGTCCGCGTATCCGGCGTGACCGTGCCGCGAGGGCTGAGCACCGACTGGACCTTCGCCACCATCTCGTCAACCGTCGCGTACGACAGCGGAACGAGGCGGGTCTCGAGCGGCTTGAGCTGAACGCGAGCGTTGGCTCTCTCGATCGCCTGGCGCTGCTCTTCCTGCAGCGCCGAGAGCGTGGCAACCCGGATGACGTTGCCCTCTCGGGCAGACCCCAGTTTGAGCGAGCGCAAGATGATGTCGAGCGCCTGATCCCACGGGACCGAGTTCAGCTTCATCGTCACGCTGCCCTCGACACCGTCGCCAGCGACGATGTTGACCCGACCGATGTCGCTGAACAGCAACAACACGTCTTTGATCGGCGCGTCCTGAAGCTCGATGTCGATTCGCTCACCGCGCCAACGGCCACGCGAGCTGCGTCGTCCACGGGTGACGTCGGCCTGCTGAATGCCTCCCAGCGCGGGCGCCAGATTGGCCCGAGGCGTGGGGACAGAGGCAAACCCGCCGACCTTCGCTCCGTCGACGGAGACCGCCTTCGGTGCCGCTGGCCGGCGTCGCGGCGCCTTTGCAGAAGCGACCCGAGAGGGCGGAACCGCCGTCGCCTTGGGACCGGTTGGGTTCGGGAAGTGCCAGACGAGCATGCCCGGCTTCTCTTCGAGCCGCGGTTTGACGGGGCCTTGCGTCGAGACGATGACCTTCGCGTCATCCCCCTCCGCAAAGCTGGTCACCACACGAACCGAGCCGTCGTACTTCGACGCGTCGAGCGAGCGCTCGAGCTTCCGCGAGAGCTTCGCATCCGAGAAGCGCAGCATCTGAATCGTCGGTGTGAGGGTCATTCCCTCGTACCGCGCAGCGCCGTTGAACTCGACGATGACACGCGACTCCGAGCCGTCGTTCTCAAAGCGCACGTCCTGGACCTTCGCCGGACCTCGCGCGCTTCGCTTTTTCTTCGATTTTGCGGATGCCGAGCGGGAGTCCGACTTCGCAGCAGCTTGCTCGATCTTGCGCTCCATCGCCGCCAACTCGGCAGTTCGTTTCGCAAGCTGGGCCTTGAGTGCGTCGCGCTCCTTCGCCGGGGCCTCGTCGAGCTTGCCTCGGACTGCCGCCAGTTCCGCGGTTCGCTGTGCCAGCTGAGCCCGAAGCGCATCGCGCTCCTTCGCCGGAGCCTCATCGATCTTGCGCTGCATCGCCGCGAGTTCGGCGTCGCGCTTTGCAAGCTGGGACTTGAGCGAGTCTCGCTCCTGTGCCAGTGCCGCGAGTTGTTCCTCAGCCTGGACCTTGTCCGTCCGGGCCGAGTCACGGGCCGACCGAGCTTTCTCGGCCTGGCGCTCGAGCGCACCGAGCTTCTTTGCTGCCGCGCTCTGACGGGCCACTGCCGCATCGCGGGACTTCTCGGCCTCGGCCAGGCGAGCCGAGGCCCGTCGCCGAGCCAGGCCTCGCTTCGACTCCGCGGCGGCTCGCGCTTCGACGAGCGCTTTCTCCGAAGCTTGCCGTTGCTGCGCGGCGCTGGCCTTCTCCGACACCGCACGCTTGCGCGCAGCTTCGGCCGAGGCGAGCTTCTGCTCCGCCGTCTTCTGTAGTTTCTGTGCAGCGGCGCGGTCGGCCTTGGCCTCCGCCAGAGTCTTCGATGCCGAGGCGAGCATCGCATCAGCCCGCGCCATCTTGCTTTCGGCTGCAGCCTCGGCCTTGGCAGCCTTGGACTCCGCAGCCGCAACACGGCGCTTGGCATCAGCCTCGATACGCGTGCGCTCGGCGAGGAGTTCCTTCTTGGCGTCGGTCTGCGCCTTGGAACGCGCCGTTTTCGCGGCAGCGGCGACTTCGGTCTCCCCGCGGCTACGGACGCGTGCGAGTTCCTTCTCCGCGCGAGAGATCGCATCCTTCTCGGCTTTCTTCCGGGCGCTGGCGAGCCGTTTCTCGGCTTCCGCCTCGGCGGCGTCCAGGCGCTTCTGCGCGGAGGTCCGCGCGGCGCGTTCGGCCCGTGCGACCTTGGCCGCCGCATCCGCCTCGGCTTCTGCGAGACGCTTCTTCTTCAACGCGGTCGCGTCGCTCTTGGCCTTGGCGACCAGGGCATCTGCGGCACGCTTTGCGCTGGCAAGCTCCTTGGCGGAGTCCTTCGCAGCTCGATCCCGCGCCGATGCCAAGATGGCGGCCGCGCGTTGCTCAGCCTTGGCCTCGGTTGCCCGTGCCCGCCGGTCGGCCTTGGCTTCCGTCGCACGCGCATTCCGATCGGCTTGGGCCAGCCGCTCCTTGGCCTTCGATTCAGCGGCCGCGGAGATCGTCTTCGCACGCTGCTCGGCTTCGGAGGCCCGCTTCTCGGCAGCCGCCGCATCGGACTTCGCGGCCGCGAGACGGAGCTTCGCTTTCGACTCCGCCGACGCGACACTTTTCTTTGCGGCTGCGACCTCCGAGCGTGCTGCGGCCAAACGCGCCTTCGCCTTGGATTCGGCAGCGGCGAGTTTTTTCTTCGCCTCGGCGTCCGCCTGTGCAGCGGCTCGCTTTGCCCGCTCGGCATCGGACTGCGCGCTCTTGGCCTTGGCTTCGGCCTCGGCAAGACGCCGTGCGCTCGCGGCCTTCGACTTCGCCGCCTCCGCTCGAGCCACGCTGAGCTCGACCTTCGCCGCTTCTTTCGAGCCACGGGCATCCGCGAGTTCACGCTGGGCCTGGGCCTTCGACTTTGCGGCGTCCGCGAGGCGCTTGCGCGCGACCGCTTCGGCATCGGCGAGCAAGCGTTCAGCGTTCTTGCGCTTCGCCGCCGCCGTGGTCTCGGCACTCGCGAGTTTCTGCTCGGCTGCTTTGCGAGCCGACTCGGCGTTCTCGCGGGCCTGTGTCGCTTTCTTCAGCGCCCGGCGAACCTGAAGCCGGTTCGACTTCGCGCCCTTGAGTTCGCGCTTGGCCTCGGCCTCCGAAGCGCGGGCACGTGATTCGGCGGCGCGGGCTTGCTTCGCCGCGGCTTCAGCCGAGCGGACCTTTCGGGTCGCGGCCTCTGCCTTGGCGCGTGCCGCTTTCGCTTCCGCACTCGCGGCCGCCTTGAGCTTGGTCGCGTCGGCTTCGAGCTTCTTCGCCCGCCGTTGCTGCGACTCCATCTCCGCCTTGCGCTTCGTCGCGCTCTTGCGGCTGAAGTACTGCTCAGGTGGAGCCTCTCGAGGCGTGACCGTGACGACGAGGGTGTCGCCATCGGGCACCACGATGTAGCTCGCTTCGCGCTTGAGCTGCACGACGACCCGAACCAGGTCCGCCCCACGCTCGGAAACGCCACCCACGGTCACACGACCGCATGCCCAGGTGTCCAGGGGTACATGTGGAACCACCTGCCCCTTCGCACTCTTGGCGATGTCGACGACCAAGCGGTCCGGATCATCCAGCCGATAGACGTTGAACGTCGGCTTGAGGGTCCCCTTGAGTCGAAGCACCGTAGTGCCATCGTCCAACTCTTCGACGGAGAGACCGTCGACTTGGTTGGGCACGCCGACCATCGGAAGAACCGTGGCGGCGTTGGGGAGCCCCATCGAGGCCGTCGCAGCCTGCGGATGCAGGGAAAGGAGGAGAGAAGCAGGGGCGCAGAGGAGGCTCAGCGGCGTCCAACGACGCGCCCAAAGTGATTGTTTGCTCGAGCGCGTCATCGGTCGGACGGTCCTCGCTCAGTCGGTTCGAAGGTAGATCGCGCGGCGTTCACCACGCTGGAGATTGAGGCTGCTTCCCAAGTCATCATCTACAACTTCGATCTCGACATAGTCACGGTTGACGGCGGCGAGCTTGACCTCCGCACTGGAGAAGTACTCGCCCTGCTTGATCGTCTTGGATTTGCCGTCAGATGCCAAAAAAAGTGCGCGTGGAGCCACGCCCCGACCGTTGACGATACTGATCAGTTTCAGGTCCTCGAAGGCATACCCGGCCATCCGCACCTTTCGTTCAGCCCGAACACTGGTCGCGGGAGGCTCGGGAAGCGGGTCGTCGTTGGCCACGAAGCTCAGGAACGGGTCCCTGCGCCGTTGAAACGACTTGCTGTCGAGGGCGACCGGAGGCCGCGGAGGCCCCTCGTCGATGACCTCTTCATCGTCCGCGCCCCCTGCCGTACGCCGAGACGCCTTCTTCTTCTTTTTGGCGCCCTTCTTCACTCCCGTCCCACGAACACCCGTGGTCTGGGAGTCGTCTTCGCCACACGCAAGCGGCGCGCTAAGCAGGATGCAGAGGGCGAGGATCTTTGCGGTGGACATTATTTCTTCCTCCGACGGCTTCGCTTCTTCTTCGGGTCAACGGCCGTACGTTCAGCTTCGGTCAGGAAGCGATAGGTCGCCGCCTCGAAACTGATCTCGAGCAACGGCGCGCCTTCGCCCGCCTCGGCCTTGCCCGCGGATTTGTTGTTCAGGACCAGCTGGTCGACACTGACGATTCGTCCCTTGTTCTCTCGCCCCAGCTCGTACATGCGGCGAAAGAACTCCCCGGCTTGGGTCCACGTGCCCGTCGCACGGACCTTGACCGGAAGGCGGGCGTAGAAGTCCTCTTTTTGCTCGGGCTCGGGTGTCCAGCTCTCCACGGTGAGACCCACGAGGCGCGCCTGCTGTTGGAAGGTCTGCATCAGGTTGTCCAGCGACGACTTGCTCGTCGGCAGGACCGCGACCTTCTGCTGAAGTTGGGCCTCGATATCGGCCTGCTTGCGCTGGCGTTCGAGGAAGTTTTCCTGCTCCTTCGTCACCCGAACGAGCTCGGCCTCGGCTTTGACCACCGCTTTCTTGGCGCCCTCGTGAGCGGCCACCGCGTCTTGGTAGAGGAGGAAGAACCATCCGGCGATCACCAGCGCGCCGACGACGACGAACAAGACGATCCGCTGCCAGATCGGAAGTTTTGCAAACTGTTCCATCGTGCGTCTCCCTCAGTTCCAGCGGCGAACCTGGACGTTGAGCTTCCAGGTGAGGTAACGGGCCTCGTCGGGGTTGTCGGGGTTGCCCTCGCGTTCGAAGTCGGGGCTGGAAGATTCACCGAAGCGGGCGCTGGCTCGAAGCCGACGGGTGAACTCGGATAGGTCGGCAGCATCGCGAGCCTGACCTCCGATGGACAACGTCGGGCCGTTCTGCTCGACGGTATCGATCCACAGCCCCGTGGGGTCCCACTTCTCGTTGATCGCGCTCTGCGGATCCGCGGCGATACCCGCCCGGTACTTTTCTTCGTCCTTGTCGACGCCCCCGCCTGCGGCAGCGTCGGTGAGCATCGAACTCATCTCGTACATGACGAACACCGGGGTCCGGCGCTTCGCGTTGAGCTTTTTCTCGGCGAGCTCCATCTGCGCGACCTGTTCCTCGCGCTTCTTGAGCCCCTCCTCGTCGATGTCCTTCTTGATCTTGTCGGCCTCTTTGTTCTTCGTGACCGCGATGCGGCGTTGGTTGTCCGCCGCCTCCTCCTCGATCGTCTGAAGCCAGTAACAAACGCCGCCGACGGCGATCCACCCCAGCAACATGCCCACCAGCCACGCCTGCGCGGCAGAGGCCGAGGACCCGGCCGAGTCGGCGGACGGACTCGCAGAACGGCTGCGCTTCTTCTTCTTTGTGGGGGCGAGGTTGATGCGAATCATGGAGAGTCCCCTTGCGCGCGCAGAGCGAGTCCGAACGCAATGGCGGCCACCGGTGCATTGGCGCGGAGATAGTCCACGTCGAAGCGCCGGCTATCCACGGCGACACGCGCGAACGGGTCGATGATCTCGACCGGAATGCGCGAGCGGTCCTGGATGGCCTTGGGCAGCTGCGGCACCAAAGACGAGCCGCCTGTGAGGTAGATACGAGACAGCCGGGCATCGACTGCGTCGCTGATGTAGAAATCGAGAGAACGCTGGAACTCTTCGGCGACTTGCTCCGAGACCTGCGCGAGAATCGAGTGGACCTCTTGCGGGACCACATCGGCCGCAGCGCCCATCGCAGCGATCGCCCCGCCGACCTTGTAGGCCTCGGCCCCGTCGATGGGGACCGCGAGTTGACGCTGGATCGCTTCGGTGTACGTGTTTCCACCCGCGCCGATGTCTCGGTTGAACTGTGGTCGTCCATCCGCGACGATCGAGAGCGTGGAGAAACTCGCGCCCACGTTGATGATCGCGACGGTTTCCCCGGCGACAAACCCCACTCCACCTTCGACCGCGTTCTGAAGCGCGAGCGCGGCCGCGTCCACCACGACCGCGTTGAGCCCAGCATCTCGGACGGCCGACTGGTACTGCTGAAGCACGTCGCGTTTTGCGGCGACGAGCAACACTTCCATCTGTCCCTGCGGGGTTTGTCCGACCAGGACCGAGTGGTCCACGATCACCTCATCGCGCGGGAACGGGATGTTCTGCTGAACCTCCCATTCCATCTGCTCGGCCAACGCCGAGCCGTCCATCGCCGGGATCGTCAGTCGCTTGAGAATGACGGCGTTGCCGGAGACGGCGATCGAGGTCCGCTTGCCCTTGAGGCGGATCCGTCGAGACAGGTTCCGAATGGCGTCGACGAGGGCGCCGTGGTTCATCACGGCTCCCTCCACGATCGTCTGCGGAGGGACTGGCTCAATGCCAAAGTTCTGCAGCGTCAACTCGCGCCGCCCGACCTTGAGCTGCACGAGTTTGATCGCAGAGCTGCCGATGTCGATCCCGATACATTGCTTACTCATCGGCAACCTCCGCCGTTCAAGTGTACGCGCCCGCACGGGAGCGCCTCGCGCAGTCCCCTGCGCATGTGGGTGTATGCGCCACCAAGCGTGACGCGCACCGGCGCCACGCTGGAAGCGCGGAATGTCGCCAACCCACCGCGGCATTGACCGGGAGGCTGGTTGTTCGCTTGTCCGTCGCCGTACGGGCGACGTACCGGACGAGCCGCGCCCGTTAGTCCAGGTCGACGTCGGGGAAGACTTCGACCGCAGACGCGGGCTGAATGCCCAGCGCCTCGAGGATTTTTCGCTTCGTGTCCATACGACACGGACACCCCGACTCGACCCTGTCGATCGTCAGCGGGCTGACTCCGGCGCGGCGGGCAAGCTCGGCCTTGCTCATCATGGCCCGCTGGCGCAACCGTCGAACGTTGTTGGGGTGTGTGCCCGCTTTGGGACGCGAACGCGTGCTCCGCTTGCGAGCCGCCGGCCCAGGCGTAGGGTCGGGTGCCGGAGCGGTCGATGGGCCACCGGGAGACGAGGAGTCCCCTTCCTCGCGTCCTTCTGCATCGTCGCCAGCGAGAGCTGGGTCCACAGCTTCGCCGTCCCGCGGCGTCGTCGGGTCGTCGGAAGCCCCACCCTGCCTCGGCGAGGTGGGCTCGGAGACCTTGGTCTCCTCGTTCGGTTCGGGATCCATGCGTTTGATGCACGTACATTCTCGGCCCCGAATGAAGGTCAGTCAACGCGAAGATTCCGCTTCAGTGATATGTAAAAGAAATGAAGTGATAGGGAATTGATACGTCATTTGAGTGATCTCCATGCGCCGTCCCCGCGCACTGGAGGACGCCGTTTCGGCATCAAGTCTCTGACTTCATTGGTGAAAACAACGTTCGCGGCGTCCTGCGGAGTCCACAGGGCCCACGTTCACCACTCAGCATTTCACGCCGAGGTGAGCCCGCCCAAAAAGTGAGGCAATTCCCACCGCGGACGCCGCATGACGTCGCGACATCTGCACAGCGCACAGCGACACCGCTGAGCGCGTGCGCAGCGTCAAGCGAGGCCGAAATCCTTGATCTTATAGAGCAGCGCGCGGTGGCTGAGATCGAGCAGCTTCGCCGCGTGGGTGCGGTTGCCTTGAGTCTCTTCGAGCGCGCGAAGGATGAACTCCCGCTCCAGCGCCCGTCCGCCCCGCTTCACGGAGAGGTCAGCGACGGGAAACTTCATCGCGAAGGTCTGCCCCACCGCCTCGGTGCGGCTTCGGGTTCGTTCCGGCAGCGCGAGAAGTCCAATGCGGACGCCTTCGGCCATCACCGAGGCGTGTTCGATGGTGTTCTCCAGCTCGCGCACGTTTCCGGGCCAGTCGTAGGCCAGCAGAGCGGCGATCGCATCCTCGTCGACCCCTTCGATACTCGTGCCCAACCGTCGGTTGGTCGAACCGACAAAACGCGCGACCAAGGGCGGGATGTCGTCCTTGCGCTCACGCAGCGGCGGAACCTCGATCGGCATGACATTGAGCCGGTAGAACAGGTCCTGTCGAAACGAGCCGTCCTCCACCATCGCGTGGAGGTCGCGCGACGTTGCGGCGACGACACGCACATCGACCGTCCGGTTGCGGGTGTCACCAACGCGCCGAATCTCATCCTCCTGCAGCGCGCGCAGCAGCTTCACCTGCAGCGGTGGCGGCAGCTCGCCGATCTCGTCGAGGAACAGGGTCCCGCCCTCCGCCTCTTCAAACAAACCCCGCTTGTCGGCGCCCGCGTCCGTGAACGCCCCTTTGACGTGGCCGAACAACTCGGACTCCAGCAGAGGCTCCGGAATCGCGCCGCAGTTCACGGCGACGAACGCCTTGTCGACCCTCGGCGAGTGTTCATGGATCCCGCGCGAGATGAGTTCCTTGCCCACCCCGGACTCCCCAAGCACCAGGACCGTCGTCTTGAACGCCGCGACCTTGCGCACCGTCTTCGCGACCGTTCGCATGGCTGCGCTGGCGATCAGCATCTCGCCCAGATGGTCCGTCGCCTCGTCATGGGCCGCCAACCGGGCTCGTAGGGCCGCATTCTCCCGACGCAACCGCTCGCGTTCCTGTGCCTTTCGGAGCGTCAGCACGACCTCGTCCTGCTTGAACGGCTTCGACATGTAGTCGTAGGCCCCTGCGTGCATCGCTTCCACCGCGAGGTCGATGCTGCCGAATGCGCTCATCACGACCACGGTCAGACCCGGACGATGCTCCGCACACCACTTCACCAGCGCGAGCCCTCCCTGGCCCGGCATCCGGACATCGGTCAGCACGACATCGACCGGCTGCGCGTCCAGGTGCTCGATCGCCGACTCCGCGCTGTCTGCTTCCGCGACCTCGAGCCCCTCCCGCCGCAGCAAGAGCGTCAGCATGTGGCGAACCGGCTCTTCGTCATCCACCACGAGCACCCGCGAGAACGCATCAAAGTCGGCGGGTGCATCGGTCACCGCCGCAGTGTCCTGCAGGCGTCCTCGGACCTCAACCGACTTGATACTCTGCCCGCAGGTGGCCGCCCCAGCCCGAGCCGTGGACCCGCGCCCGATCGCGCGAGGCGATGCTGACGTCGGTGTCCTGCTCCTGCACGGTCTCACCGGAACGCCGCACGAGGTGCACCCACTCGCGGATGCACTTCATGATGCCGGGTACGCGGTCCGGGCTCCCCTGCTCGCGGGACACACCGACCTCGAAGCACTGGAGCGAAGCACATGGCGGGACTGGTACGACTCTGCCGCCGAAGCGTTTGCGCGCCTTCGTGATGGCGGGCAACGCAAGGTCGTCGTGCTGGGATTCTCGATGGGCTCCCTGCTGACCCTGCGACTCGCGGCCCTCCGCGCGGCAGACATCGCGGGGATCGTCGCGATCTCCGTGCCGCTCCGCTTTCCCTGGTGGCAACGGCGAGCCATCGTCGCGATGGCCAAGCTCCGCGGCAGCCGGATGCTTCGTCACGCGGTCGGGATCCTGCCCAAGGACGGCGGACCCGACATCCGGGTGATGCGGGAGGTGGACGGCTCTCCCAGCCTCGAGGGCTTCCCCTACCCCGCGCTCGCCGAAATGCTCGCCCTGCAGGCCGAGGTCGCCGACTTGCTCCCCCACGTCCGCGTCCCGACGCTGCTTGTACACGGCCGATACGACCACACGGCCCCCGTCGAGCTCAGCGCAGAGGTTTCACAGGCCATCGGCTCGGCTCGGGTCGAGCGAGAGATTCTTCCCCGATCCTTCCACGGCGTTGGACTCGACATCGACCGGGATCGGGCCTGTGCTGCGGTCGTCAAGTTCGTCAACTCGCTCCGGCTCCACCCGTCCCCCAACACCTCGCCATGACCGACACCGACCTGATCCTCGCCATCGACCAAGGTACGACCGGGAGCACTTGCCTCCTCGTCGACCCCCACCTGCGGGTGCACGGCCGCGCGACCGTCGAGTTTCCGCAGCACTTCCCCGAACCGGGTTGGGTCGAACACGACCCGGACGAGCTGTGGAGTTCGGTCCTCACAGCGATGCAGCAGGCCTTGAGCGCGGCGGATGCCGACCCGGCGAGCATCAAAGCCATCGGCATTACCAACCAACGGGAGACATCGTTGATCTGGGACCGGGAGACGAGCGCGCCGCTCCACCGCGCGATCGTCTGGCAGGACCGCCGCACCGCCGAACACTGCGCCCAACTTCGCGCTACGGGACACGAGGACCGCGTCCGTGCAGAGACCGGACTCGTACTCGACCCGTACTTCTCGGGCACGAAGCTGGCCTGGGTCCTCGATCACGTCGAGGGCGCACGTACCCGAGCCGAGGCCGGAGAACTCGCGGCGGGGACGATCGACACCTACGTATTGTGGCGACTCACCGCGGGCCGCACCCATGCGACTGAGCCCAGCAATGCATCGCGGACCATGTTGTGGCCGTTGAAGGGCGGCGGCTGGAGCGACGAACTCTGCAACCTCCTGGGGGTCCCCAAGGCGATGTTGCCGACCGTCCACCCGAGCGCCCACGCGTTCGGCACGACCCACGGTGTCCCCGGCCTTCCCGATGGAATCCCGATCTGCGGCATCGCGGGTGACCAGCAGGCTGCACTGTTTGGGCAGGCTTGCTTCGACGCTGGCGAGGCGAAGTGCACCTACGGAACCGGGGCCTTTGTCATGATGAACACGGGCGCGAAGATCGTTCCGTCCATGCACGGCCTGCTCACCACGGTCGGCTGGCAGATCGGCGACACCACGACGTATTGCCTGGAAGGCTCGTCGTTCATGGCCGGCGCCGTCGTGCAATGGCTGCGAGACGAACTCGGGTTCTTCTCCTCCGCAGCCGAGGTCGAGGCGCTCGCCCGAAGCGTCGACGACGCGGGCGGTGTCATCCTCGTGCCCGCCCACGCAGGACTCGGAGCACCGCACTGGCGACCCGAGGCCCGAGGTCTCATTCGGGGACTCTCCCGCGGGACCGGCCGCGCCCACATCGCAAGAGCGGCACTCGAAGGCATCGCTTTGCAGATCACCGAGTTACTCGATGCCATGGCCGCCGACCTGGGGGCCCCGCTCGCGGGCCTGCGTGTCGACGGAGGCGCAGCCGCGAACAACCTGCTGATGCAGATTCAGGCCAACCTTGTCGGCCTCCCGCTGCAGCGACCGACGATGCTCGAAGCCACCGCCTTGGGTGCGATCTCCTTGGCGGGCCTGGGCTCGGGGCTGTGGTCGGACACCTCTGCCCTCCGTGACGCTTGGGTCCAGGACCGAGCGTTCACCCCATCGGGCGAGGCAGATGCCCTCGCCGCGCTACGCAAGGCCTGGGCCGAGGCTGTCGCCATCGCGTGACCGGGTCACGGGGACACGACCCACCGTGAGCACGGTGTCGGCCGGCTTCGTGCTCACCCACTGCTCGGCGTCGATAAGCCCCGCTTCTCGCCACGCCGCGAATCGCTCGACCGCGGCATGGACCGCACGCGAGCGACGATCCGCGGACAACCATCGTCGGCCCAACACACCGGACGAGATGACGGCCATCTCCACAACCGTCCGCCCCGCCATCGAGACCGTCAACGTGCTCGGGTGCTCGCCGGGGAGCTCGGTCAGCAACACGACCACCGCAGCGCTGGGGCATTGCGCCAGCGTCGGCCATTGCGCGGCCACCCGCCGCACAAACCGTGGAGGAGTCCAATCGGGCAACGTCCAGACCGCGATCTCCTCTTCCCCCGCGAGCTTGGCGGCAACGTGCCCCAGCGGCGGGCACAGGAGGTGATCGGGAAACAGCACTCGCAGGAGCCTACGACGTACTCTGGGCATCGTGCACTGGCTTCACCGACCGCTGCCAACCGAGCTTCCGCCCAAGGCACGCCTCCTGGCCGAGGCCGCTGCCGCCGGGCTTCCCGTCCCCCGCGGGCTCGTCCACGCCATGCAATGGAGGGAGGCGCTGGGCCGCGAGGTCGCCGCGCTCGTGGAGGACGGGGAGGTCATCGTCCGCGCCGCCCTCGAAGGCGAGGATGGACCCCAGCGCGCCGCCGCAGGACTCGGACTCTCCATTCCGGGGTGTGACAGTCTCGGAGCCGTCCGCGACGCCCTGGCCCGGGTCGATGCCGCTCGGCGCGACCCCTGGTTGGTTCGCTACCGCGGCGCACAAACCTGCGAGCACGATTGCGTGATCGTGCAGCGGCAGGTGGTTCGAGATGCGCTTGTCGTCGCGGCACTGCTCCCCGACGGCGTCGACTACGTCGAGGTCCACGGGCAGAGCGCTGAAGCGTTGGCGCGAGGCGACAGCCCACTCGCCTCAGGCCTGCTCAGCCGCTGGGACGATCCTCGCGCAACCGCCGTGGCAAGTCTGCTCGGCCAGCTCCGCGCCGCCCTACCAATGCCCGAGCACGGGCTCGATGCGGAGCTGATCGTCGACCCCGGCGGCGTCGCGTACTTGGTGCAGGTCCGTCCGCTGACCCAAGACCTCGTCGCCGACGGTCGTGCCTTCGTGCACGCGGTCCACGAGGCTGGGCAGCAGTCGCGGCTGGGCGGCGTTCAAGTCCTCGATGCCGAGCACAACCCCGCCCCCCTCTCCCCGGCGCACGCCTCCCTGATCGGCTGGCTCGCCGAGCAACGTCCCGCCTCCGGCGGCCTCACGACCCTCGCGGGTTGGCTGTATGCGCGAACCCGGGTCCGAGACCTCCGCGGCACAAGCAAAACCCCCGCGCTCACCCCGGCCGAGGCGCTCTTGCGGCTTCGCGACGATGAGTTGCCCGCCGCTCGGGCCCGCCTTGCCGAGGTTGAGCGCGCCTGCGACGACCATGGCCAACTGGTCCCGACCCTCGATGCGTCTCTCGCCGCATTCCTGTCGATGATCGATGTCTACCTCGGCGTTCTGCTCCCCGTTCGAGCTGCAGCGGGCAAAGTGTTCGCCGCCACTCCAGAGGCACCGCTGAGTCTCCGTGGCCGCGCGGCCCATGCGGACGTCCTGCCCACCGCGTGGGACCTCGCGGCACCAACCCTTGGCGAACTCGGTTCGTTCGAACCCTCCGCCGAGCCGGGTGAACTCCCCGTGGACCCCGTCGCCGCTGCGGTCTTGCTGACGGAATGGGACGACCATCTCTTCGCCCTCGGACTCGCCCCAGTGAGAGCCGTGTACCGGGCGTGTGACCGACACCTCGAACTCGGCGGTCTCGCGTTCGGATTGACGCTCTCCGAGCTGCGCCGCGCCCTGCAGGACTCGGCATTCCCCGCCGCTGCGACGGGCCGTCAACACCTCGAGCAAACGCAGCGCTGGTCCAAGCTCCGGCCGCCCGCCGTGCTCGACGAGGGCCGACCGCTGCCGTTGTTGCCGCACCGGCTGCTTCACGGCGTCGGCATTGGAGGCGATTTCGAAGGACCGATCGCCCAGCGAGGCGGGCTGGAGGCCTTGCTCCGCGACCCGCCCCGGCCCGAGAGCATCGTCGTCCTCCCGGCACTCACGGCCCAAGCCGCACTCGCCTTGGAGACGCTTCAGCTTCGGGCCGTCTGCTGCGAACACGGCGGCGCGCTCAGCCACGCGGCCCTGATGCTTCGGGAGCTCGGGCTCAGCGGGCTCATCGGCTGTGCCGGATGCACCCAGATCCCCGACGGGACACTCGCCCGAATCGACACGTCGACCGGACGACTTCAGATCGCGTCTTCAGCGACGCTCGGGTCCTGACGCGCCGCCTGTTTGGTCGCGGCAGCGGCAGCCGCCTGCGCCTTCGCCTCGGCCCGACGGCGCGCGATGGGTGCGCCCCCGCCCGAGCGAGTTCCGTTGACACGTTCGCGCAAGTCCTTGCCGACCTTGAAGAAAGGCAGCCGCTTGGGGGCGACGTGGACCGTATCTCCGGTCCTCGGATTGCGTCCTTCGTAGGCCTTGTACTGGCGCACGGTGAAGCTCCCGAACCCGCGGATCTCGATCCCCTCGCTTCGCTGCAGTGCTTCGACCATCGAGTCGAACACCGTGTTCACCACCAGCTCTGCGCGGCCCTTGGTGAGGCCGGTCTCTTGCGCCAAGACTTCGATGAGCTCGGATTTCGTCACTGTCGCCAACTTCGCGTTTCGCGCCCAATGGTGGCCGTCATCGCGACCGGGTGCGATCGTAGTGGGAAAGCCACTGAGATCTCAAGGGAAATCCTCATCAGACGACGTCTGTAAGCGTTCGAACGTGTTTGTCGGCCATCACGCGCATCCGTGCAGCCCGAATGCGCACCGCACGCGGCCGTCATCCAGCGGCGGGTTTGGCGGGGAGTCTTGCGGGAGCACCCCCCTGGTGCCGGTATTCGGGGAAATAGCGAAACCGGTCGCAGCTGTGTCGACTGTAGAAGTCGGTGATGTCAGCCCAACCGACGGTCCCCTCGCGAAGGGACAGACTCAGGCCGCCGATGTCCACGGTTTCGCAGGCTTGGGTGCCCGCGACGGGCGCATGTGCGTGGGAGGAGAGGCTGTCGACCCCGGCGGCCCTCGGCGGGACCCGGCTGAGGTAGCGATGGCCGAGCGTTGAGATCTCCAGAATCTCGACCCGCTGGACGCGGATCTTCCCGCCCCCGGCGCACACGACAATCTCCGCCTTCTCTCCGGGCATGAGCGCCATCGCGTTGTGCTGGCGGGCCCCGTGGACCTCGCACCGGCCCCGGGCTTCAGACGTGACCCGGATTCTGTACGCAACCGGGATCTCCGAGATGTTCTCGACCAGCGCGATGGAGTGCCGCGCGGAAACGGTCGCCCCCAGCTTCTGGTAGGCGACCTTGTCCAGCACCGCCGTGATCTTCAGATGCGGAGAGGACCAGCTGCGGTTGGGGGCGAGCACCGTCGCTTGCTCGAGCTCGACCGAGTAGAGCTGAGGACCATGGATCGCCTCGACAATCCCTTCCACCGGGACGCCAAATGCCGCCGCATCGGCCAGTACCCCCCTGTCGAAGGCCTGTTCGTCGAATGCGCGATCATCGGCGGGCACGCCTTTCTCCCCGGCCCGCTCCCCGCCTCCGCGCTCGGTTGTCGCCTCGGCCGGAGCCGCGGCGGCGTAGTCGGCGACCCGCGTTCGAGAGTCGCGCTCGAGCTTGCTCGAAAGGAAGACCCCGGCTCCCAGCACGGCCGCCGCCGCCACACCCATGCCGATCCGTAGTCCGAGCATCTCCCGTCACGATGCCGAATGCGGAGTGAGCGGTGCAAGCGACAACTGCGTCGACCCCACGACAATTACTTCGCGATGCGCGCGTGTGCGCGCTCATGGTGGTTTCTAAAAGTGCCAGTGCGCTGTACATTGAAAAAAGCGCCGGAAAACCGGAGCGAAGGGGTGTCCTACATGCAGGAAGGTTCTTCCAAGTCCGGAATGGCTCAGCACGCGAACAACATCGCTCTCCCCCTGGAGATGGACACAGCGGGTGTGTCGACCCGCGGTGCACAGGCGCGATCAGACGAGAGCAGCGACAGTCTTTCCGGAGTCTCGACCCTCTCGGCGGCAGAACAACAGCTCGTCGTCCGGGCCAAGGCGGGCGAGCACCGAGCCCTTCGCGAGATCTACAACTCCCACAACGCCCAGGTCCGAGCCCACCTGTACCGGCTCCTTGGGCGCGACTGCGAGATCGACGATCTCACGCAGATCGTCTTTGCTCGAGCCTTCAACGCGCTCGAGAAGTTTCAGGGCAACTCCGCCCTCTCCACGTGGCTCTATCGCATCACGGCCAACACGACCCACAACCTGTTGCGCCAGCGGTTCCGACGGGACCGCGTGAAGACTGCCCTGTCCTGGTTCAACGCCGGTCGAGAAGCCGGCCGGGTCAGCACAAGTCGCGTCGAAGCCCGCGACGAAGCCCACCGCATCCTGCAACGACTCAACCCCGACCTGCGAGAAGTCTTCGTGCTCTATCACTACGAAGGCCTCACGCTCCAAGAGATCGGGAACATTCTTAAGAAGCCTGTCTCGACGGTCGGCGACCGCCTGACACGGGCTCGTAAGAAACTCCGGGAGCTCGTTGCTTCCTAAGCCACACCTCTTTGGCACGGACCTCTAGGACCAAGATGGCTCACCCACCACACACTCCAGCCCGCTACGGCTGCCCAGAAGCACGAGAAGACGCAGAGCTCGTGATGGGCAACCGTGCCACGGCAGAGGTCCGGGCACTCTTCGACAACCACCTTCGGGGTTGTCGGGACTGCCGCCAGATGAACCGGCTGCTGTACGCCCTCTACGAAGGGCCCGTCGTTCCCCAGACGCCCGCCTTGACCCCGGGCCAGACCCCGGGCCAGACCGCAAGCCGGACGCCAGGCCTCGCGGAAGAGAAGGAGTTCCACTCCATCCTCCGACGCATGCGGGACGAAAAACCCGCGCCCTGGTACCACACGTTCACACTCCGCGCGGGCGTCGGCGTCCTCGCGTGCAGTGCTGCGGCCTTGGCCCTCTCACTTGCGGGCGTCACCCCGGCCTCGCTCGGATTCACGAGCGACGACTCCGCCACCTCGGCCTCAGGCGTCGCACGAGCAGACATGGGCGGGACCGGCGGCTCGTTCTCCGGAGACTCGGGCGAGCGCTCGAGCATTCGCCACGCCGCCCAAGCCTACGGTCGCGTCGTTGGCGGCTCAGCCGTGATGGTCGACTCCGATGGCGATGCGTCGCGTTCGAACACCTTTGAAGTCGGCACCCGCTTCGAAGTCGACGACAACGAGTCTCTGCAGATCGGCCTGCTCGGCAAGATGGTCGCCAACGCGACGCCTGGCTCCAAGGTCACTTGGGTCAAGGGCAGCGCATCGTTGGTCGAGCTCCAGATCGACCAGGGCATGCTTGCCGTCCGCTACGACCGCGACGCCAGCGACCCCATCTTGCAAGTCCGCACGCCCACCGCTGTCGTCCGTGTCGTCGGGACGGTCTTCACCGTTCAGGTTGAAGAGGATGAAGGCAGCGCCGTGTCCGTGCTTCGGGGGCAGGTCGAGATCCTCGACCCCGCCACCAATCAGACGGTCGCGGAGGTCGAGTCCGGCGATCGCTACGACGTTGCCAAAGGCAATTACGACACCGTAGGCCGCTTCGAGGTCCAGTCGGCGCTTCCCATCTCGATGGACGCTGCCGCCGGCGGCTCGCTGGAGGCCCGGGTGCCCGCGAGCTGGCATGTCCCGGGACTCCCCACCGACCTCAAGAGCCGCACCTTGGCCTACGTTCCGGAGCGCTCCCGCACCGGCGTCATCGAAGGTCCCTCCATTCGCGTCATGGGCACGGGCGGAGCTTCGACCCGAAGCAGCAGCCCTCAACCGCAGCCCGAGCCCTTGCCCATCAAGCCCGCTGCACGCCGCGTCGAGAACGACGGCGACGACATCATTGCGGACCTGATGAAGGGCGCCGCGACGGCCCGCCGCAAGGAGCTGCTCGCAGCCTTGGCCAACTGCCGAGACTTGTACGCGACCAACGACACCCGCTATTTGGCCGCGACCTGCATTGGAAAGTTCCTCAAGGAGTACGACGACCACCCGCTGGCCGCAGAGGCGTACTTGCTGCGAGGCATGCTGCGGATGGACTACGCGCTCGACTACAAGACCGCAGAGGTCGACCTCAAGACCTACCTGCGTCGGGCACCCAATGGCCGCCAGGTCGAGAAGGCGTACTACCGCCTATGGCTCTCGGCCACGGAGGACGGACGTATCAGCGTCGCTCTCGAACGAGCCGGCGCCTATCTGGACGCCTATCCCAACGGTCGCTTCGTCGGCAAGATCATCCAGCGCTTTCCCGAGCTGAAAAGCTCGCTGTAGTCGCAATCGACTCCGTCCCCATGGGGACGGACAGGGAGATGGAACAGGAGGAGAGCCCCGGCGGCTCTCCTCTTTTTCTTGCCCGGCTCAAGCCCACCGCGACGCGTTGAGGCGCGGTGAAGAGCCCGACTCCTGTGGAGTCCCCAACCCCGGCGGCGCGGTCGCGGGGTCCGCCGCAACCCTCGCGTGGGGTTACGCCCGTCGATGCGAGGCAATCAACGTGAGTCGGTGGCGGTGGCCACCGACGGACTTCGCTGTTCCGTTGCGGAGGAGCGGAACGGTGGCCGCTGGCTGCTGCGGCAGCAGACAAAAAAAGGCGCCCACGAAGGGGCGCCTTGTTTGCGGAGGTGCTGTGTCGCTCAGCGCAACGGCATCTGCATCTGAGGCATGTTTGGCTGGAACGCTGGGCCACCCATCCCAGCTCCCGCGCCACCCATTTCTGAGAACTCACGGTTGTTGATGTCGAACTCCCACTGCTTGACCAGGAACCAGGGCAAGTAGATGTAGGCGGTGATGACGGTGAGGAAGCCGTGCAGCAGCATGATGACGAACAGTTCGCCGCCCGTGCCGTGGAACTGCCCTTGGAACACCCGCCCTTGGTAGGTCACGCGCGTACCTTCAGCGAAGAACTTCGTCATCTTGACCGAGAACCAGGGCATGTAGATGCCGGCGGTGATCATGGTGAGCAGCATGCCGACCAGATAGGCCACGAACAGCTCGCCACCGGTGCCCTCGAAGTCCAGCGACCCCACGGGCTGCTCGTTCTCCAGGATCCGCGTGTTGCTGTTGGCCCACTTGACCAACTTGCACATGAACCAGGGCATGTAGATGTAGAACGTGATCGCGCTGAGGATCGCGCCCACGAGGTACGTGACGAACAGCTCGCCGCCGGTCCCATCGAAGCCGAGGCGATAGCGCGTGCCATCGGGCGCCACAGCCTGGGTGTTCTCCGTGAAGAACTTGATCATCTTGCAGATGAACCACGGCGTGTAGATGCCGAACGTGATCATCGTCAGCAGCATGCCGACCAGGTACGCGACGAACAGCTCACCGCCGGTCCCCGTGAACTCGACGCGGAGTTCACCGCGTCGGGTCGGCCCGAGTGTCGTGTTGTTGGCGACGTAGCGCGCCATCTTGCACACGAACCAAGGCAGGTAAATGTATGCCGTGACAATGCACAGCAGCACGCCCACCAAGCAGGTCACAAGAAGTTCACCACCGGAGCCCTGAAACTTGGGGCGGACACCGCCGCCGCCCATGCCCATGGGTGCCATCCCGGGGGCACCCATCGCAGGCGCAGCTGCGCCCATCGGTGCCATGGCTCCGGGACCCGGGCCCATGCCCGGCGCGGCTCCGGGAGGATGCCCCGGTGCGGGGTAGCCCGGAGCGGGACCCGGTGGCTGCCCGGGTGCCATCCCTCCAGGCGGGGCCATTCCGGGTGCGGGCGCCATGCCCGGTGCGGGGCCAGGACCCATTCCTGGCGTGGGTGCCATGCCCGGTGCGGGGCCCGGACCCATCCCAGGCGCGGGGCCAGGCGCGGGACCAGGTGCCGGACCTGGGCCCATCCCCGGCGGGGGTGCCATGCCCGGCGCAGGAGCGCCTGCCGGGGGAGCCATCCCTGGTGCCGGACCCGGTGCTGGGACCGGTGCACCGCCGGGCGCCCCAGGAGGAGGAAATCCCCCGGGCGCGGGCTGAGACGGCGGATAACCGCCACCACCCGCCGGCGGATAGCCGCCAGGAGCTGGGGGAGCCGCTGCTGCGGGAGCTGGAGCGGGCGCAGGTGCCGGAGCTGGAGCGGGCGCGGGAGCGGCACCGCCGGGAGGAGCCCATCCAACCGGAGCACTGCCTGGCGCTGCCGCAGGTCCAGCCGCCGGAGGTGGTGCCCCCATGGCCATCATTGTCTTTGCTGGGCCTGGTGCGGGACCCGGTGCCGCGGCGCCATGCACTGCCATGAGCTGCAGCGTGGTCTGCCCGACCTGGAACCACTGCCCGGGCTCCATGGCGAAGTCCGTCAGCCGCTGGCCGTTGAACCAAGTACCGTTGGTACTCCCCGCATCACGGACGCGGACTTGCCCGCCCTGGAAGACGACCTCGGCGTGGCGACCCGACGTCTGAGGGTCGTTGAGAACGATGTCGCCCGACTCTCGACCGACGGCGGTGGTCGGAGCGCTGATGTTGCGTGTCTCGGGCGGACGATTGACGTATTGGATCTTGAGAACGTAGTAGCTACTCACTCGTTCCTCCGGGGGAGTGGGCGCGAGTTTCGCAACGCGGAACGACCGACGCAAGGACGAACCACGCAACCGCGCGCGTGGAGATTGCGTACCAAGAGACGACCCACCTCGCGTCGAGTTGCACACAGACCGGCCAATCGCCCGAACACCCCCTGAGGCGCACTACCCGCAAGGGCCACGCAACACGCACCGTGACCCTCGCGCGAGCCAGCGTTCGCAGAGCCTGCGGGAGCGGAGCCTCGACGGAGCGGCCATCGGGACACAACCGGCGTGCTCGGGGACCGCCGTCGGACGCCACAGCTCCGCTCGCGGTCCTCGATCCCCGGCTCGAGCTCCACCTGTCTACGGAGGGAATCGAGCCCAGCGTGCCTCGCCCCGGACCAAAGCGGTCGCGCATCCGACCGTTTCGGTCCTGTCGGGAGAAAAGCGTCGTCCCTACTGTCTTCGCCGACCGGCAACGTCGGCGCCGCCGCGGAGCCCGACGCTCCGCCGCATGCATCGAGACTCGACGCTCGCCGACCCGACCACCATGGCGAACCCAAACTCCAATTCACGTCCCACGACCGCTGGGATGCGCCCCCTGTGCGTCGCACTCCTGTTGTGCGGCGGTTGTACCGAGTCAACCTCTCGTCCCCCCGAGTCCGACGTCAGCTCGACCAGCGGAGGCACGAGTGCCTCGACGACCGCGACCGTACCCAGTGAGACGGCGGGGAGTTCAACGGGCGGCGACGACAACGTCGCAACGAGCCAAGCGGACACCACCACGACAACCCAAGCCTCGACCGGCGACCTGTCCGCCAGCGGGACCGCTGAGAGCGAGGATTCGACAGGAGCAGCCATGACCGACGGCGACTCGACCGGGGAGCCAACGCGGGGCGACCCCAACTATCCACACGCCAGCGGCGGATGTCCGGCGGACACGTTCGATCTGTCGACCTACGACGCGAGCTTGAACTACTGCGCGCCCTTTTGCGATCTCAGCGCTGAGGACTACGAGTCCGCGTGCCCCCAACCTGAGGACGGAACGGCTCCGGGTCGCTGTCTCGTCCTGGGCCCGCAGATCGGCGAGGCCTGCGTCGTCAAGGGTGCACCCTGCGAGACCCCTGGCCAGTTCTGCATCGCAGCCCTCGCCGGCGGGTTCTTCTGCGGAGAGGGCATCGCGTGCAGCCTGGACTGCCGCGACGGTGAAGCCTGCCCCGGAGGCATGTCCTGCGACGGGTTTCAGTGCGTGTATGACTGAGGACCGAGGCGCGGGCTCACGCGGCGACGGCAGGAGCGTCCCGAGCAACGCCGAGGGTGGCCTGAACGATGGCATCGGCCTCGTCGGGGTGTTCTCGCAGCCACTGTAGGGCCGACGCACGCCCCTGCCCCATCCGCTCCCCGCCACAGCTGAACCAGCTCCCGTTCTTCTCGATCGCTCCGGAGACCAAGCCGGCGTCCAGGATCTCCGCCTCACGGTCGATTCCTCGGCCGAACGCGATCTCGAACTCGGTGGTCACAAACGGCGGGGCGCACTTGTTCTTCGCCACCTTCACCCGGGTCCGGCTCGCCACCGGTCGGTCCCCATCCTTGATCGTCGCGATCCGGCGGATATCCAGCCGAACACTTGCGAAGTACTTCAGCGCGTTCCCTCCGGTGGTCGTCTCAGGGGACCCGAACTGCACCCCGATCTTGTGTCGCAGCTGGTTGATGAACACGATCGTCGTTCCGGTCTGATGCGCGACTCCAGAGATCTTCCGCATCGCCTGCGACATCAAGCGCGCCTGCAATCCGACGTGGACGTCACCCATCCCTCCCTCGAGCTCCGCGCGGGGAATGAGGGCTGCGACCGAATCGACGACGAGCAACCCCACCGAACCCGTCCTTGCCAGGGTGTCCACGATCTCCAGGGCTTGCTCGCCGCAATCGGGCTGGGAGACCAACAACTCGTCGAGCGAAACACCCAGCGCCTTCGCATACTGGATATCCAGAGCATGTTCGGCGTCGATGAATCCACAGACGATGCCCCGACGCTGCGCCTCGGCGATGAGATGCAAGGTAAGCGTCGTCTTACCGGACGCCTCCGGACCGTAGATCTCGGTGATGCGTCCTTTGGGGACACCACCGATTCCCAACGCACGATCGAGACCAAGCGACCCTGTCGGGATGCACTCAACGCGGGGCAAGTCGCCCGTATCCGCGCCGAGCGCCATCAGTGCTCCTTTGCCGAACCGCGTGACGATCGTTTCGATCGCCTTCTTGATGGAGTCCTTGGACGACTTGGGCTCGGATTGACTCTTCTTCGGGGACTTCGTTGGCATGCCCAGCCCTTCTGCGTGTGCCGTGCCAACATCGCCACGCAACCCGGACAGCGACCTACCGCGCAAGAGAACGCCCGGTGGCCCACCGGTGGGGCGAAGCCCGGACCACGCTGGCCACCGACGAGGCCCTCGCTCTATGCTCTGCGCATGCGGCGATGGGTCCTCGTGTTGGTGTGCACGGCGTGCGCTCCCGGCCCTCCGACGTACGCACCCGCCGCCACGGCCCACCCACCGTTCGACCCGGACGCCCTGCTGGCGGACACGGCGGCCCTCCTCGAGGTCCCGCGGGTCCTGGGCGCAGCGGACCGGTCACGTGGTCTCGAAGTGCTGGAGCAGCGCCTCGCTCAGGCCGGGGCGACCGTCCACGTTCAGTCCTTCACAGGCTTCGACCCTCTGGACGGGACGCCGATGCCTCTGTCGAACCTGTTCGGTGTCGTTCGTCCGGATGCGCCGCGACAGTTCGTTCTGGCCACGCATTTCGATATCCGCCCGTGGGCCGAGTCCGACCCCGATCCCGCGTGGCGCGCTCACCCGATCCCGGGCGCCAACGATGGCACGAGTGGCGTTGTCGTACTTCTGGCTCTGCTCCCGCGGCTCGCGGATGCGCTGCCCGACGACGTCGGATTCACGGTTGTCCTGTTCGACGGCGAGGAACTCGGTCGTCCAAAACACGGTGGCTACTGCGCCGGTTCCACCCACTTCGCAGACCACCCCAACCTGTCCCCGCCCAGCGTCCTTCGAGCAAGCTTCGGCATTGTCCTGGACATGGTCGGAGATGCGGAGCTTCGCATCGCGAAGGAGGCTCACTCGACCCAACAAAACCCCGCGTTGGTCAACAAGATCTGGAGTGTCGCCGCAGGCCTCGGCGAGCGAAGCTTCATCGACGCGACGTACCCCCGCGCCATCTTGGATGACCACGTGTTCCTGTCGCGGGCAGGAATCCCTTCGGTGTTGCTGATCGACTACGACTACGAGCCCTGGCACACGCATGCCGATGCGCTCGACCGCGTCTCAGGCGAGAGCCTGGCCACCGTGGCCACCGTTGTGTTCGAAACCGTGCTGAGCGCCATGCCCCCCTCCCCACCCGCTTCGGGCGATCCGGGCCACACGCCAAGACGCAGCGCCGAGATTCGCTAGTGAACGAGCCGGCCGACATGGACCGGCGTGGGCTCCTCGTCCTCGTTGCCCACGGGCTTGAACAACCCGGTACTGGCTGGATCGCGCGCGGGAAGGCCGTGGGCACGCACTCGAATCCCATGATGGACGATGTGGAACGTCGCAGGAAGTCGCCCAGGCTGCTCGCCATCGAGTGCGATCAGCACGACATCGCGGTCGTCATCGGGAACCATGCGAACGGTCCGCGACCGTGCGGTCCGGACGCTGGACGAGCTCAGGTGCTTGCCGACGAACACCCGCGCCAGCAGACTGAGGAAGTGCGCCTTGCCGCTGCCCCCGGTGTACAGAACGTCGAGCCAGCCATCGTCACAGCGGGCCTCGGGTGCGATCCACATGCCCCCCCCAAAGTACTGACCGTTGGCGAACACCGCCAGCGTCAGCGGAATACGAACCGGGACATCGTCCTCGAGCAGCATCGTGATGCCCTTGTCCCGATGCTCCGAGATGCTCCGAACCGAACTCCAGACGTACGACGCCGCGGGGCCGAACATGCGGGGCGCCCGCTGGACGTGTTTTCCCACCAACCCACTGACGCCCACGCTCGCCTCGTTGAGGAACGGACGGGTCAGCGGCTGCCCATCGCTGGACACCATCTGCGCGACACCATAGTCGACCGGGCATGCGGGGCCGTCGATGACAGCTCGGATCTGTTGTTCGAGCGTCGCGGGCCCCAGATGTCGAACGAAGTCGCTCCCCGTCCCGGTGGCCACGATCGCCAGCTCGGCACCGGGGAAGCGGTTGACCCCGTCCTCCCCCACAAAGCCGGCCAGGACCTCGTTGGTCGTCCCGTCGCCGCCGAATGCGATCACCAACGACGCGCCTTGTTCAAGCGCCCCTCGGGCCAGTATCGTGGCGTGCCCGGGACCCTCGGTCGCACGAAACTCGATGTTCTCGAAGGCTTCCTCAAGCACGGGACGAGCTGTCGCGACACACCTGCGGGTCTTCCCGCCGCCGGACACCGGGTTGAAGATGCACACCACGTCGGGGCTGGACATCGTGGGCACAGTATCAGGCCCCTTGTTGCATGTTCGGAAGTCGACGCAGCGAGGCCGCGATCGCGATCTCCCTTCGGCCGATCGGGGCGTCGATGGCGTCGCCAGGACGCTGAAGGTCCACGACGGTGGTCGCGACCCGGCGCATGCGATCGCGAGCCCGGGGGCTGAGCATCCGCGCCGCGGCCAGCGTGGACAGAAGCGACCGCCCCTCGTCATCCAGTGGGCATAGACTGTCGATCGCGCCGCCATCTGTGGGGATCTCTGCGTTGTTGCGGTGCGACGTGCCCTGCAACCGCTCGCGCTGCCGTGCCCGGGCGACAGAGATCCGTCTGCGGATCTGCGCCGTCCCCTCTTGCGGCGCACCGTCGAGTTCCTGCGGTGGTGCCATCGGTACAACCAGGTCGATCCGGTCGAGCAGAGGTCCGGAGAGTCGAGCTTGATAGCGTTGCACCGCCGCGCTGGAGCAGGTGCACTGGCGCTGCGGGTGCCCGAGGTACCCGCATGGGCACGGGTTCATCGCAGCCATGAGCTGGAACCGAGCGGGAAACCGCAGGGCGTAGTTGGCCCGGACCAACGAGACCTCCCCATCTTCGAGTGGTTCGCGCATGCCTTCGGTGCACGCCCGAGCGAACTCCGGCAGCTCGTCGAGGAACAGCAAGCCGCAGTGAGCGAGCGACACCTCCCCCGGTCGCGCCGGCTGCCCACCGCCCAGCAGCCCTGCGGACGAGACGGTGTGATGTGGCATCCGAACCGGCGGCGTGCGGCGGAGTGACGTGGGCGCTCGACTGCCTCGCAACGAGTGCAGCTTCGTGACCTCCAGCGCATCGTCCCCGATGAGCTCCGGCAACAGACCCACAGCGCGACGGGCGAGCATCGTCTTGCCAACCCCGGGTGGACCATGCAGCAGGAGGTTGTGGCCACCGGCGGCCATCACCTCGACCGCGAGTCGCCCAGCAGCCTGACTCTGGACGTCGGCCATGTCCGGACCCCACCCGTGCACCTCCTGCGGCTCGGCGCGCACGTGCGGGGCGATCGGAGACTCGCCGCGCAGGTGCGCAACGAGGCCGGGAAGGTCATCGACCGGCAGCACCTTTACCCCGGGACACAACGCGGCCTCGTCCGCCGAGGCGCGAGGGACCGCAATGGCCTCGAAGCCAGCTCGGCGTGCAAAGTCAGCCACGATGAGTGCGCCTACCGCCGGACGCACGACCCCATCGAGCCCAAGCTCCCCCCAAAGCATCAGTTTTCCCAGCGCCGCGGTCGGAACGACCTCATGACAAGCGAG
Source organism: Nannocystales bacterium (assembly GCA_050633305.1). Classification (GTDB taxonomy): domain Bacteria; phylum Myxococcota_A; class Polyangia; order Nannocystales; family Nannocystaceae; genus CAJXVA01. The sequence goes on along the minus strand of JBOEGF010000024.1, from coordinate 306,278 downwards.
CAACGCGACCGCCATCGACAGATCGATGCCCGGGGAGTCTTTCCGCCGATCGGCGGGGGCCAGGTTGACGACCTGCTTGCGCGGGCGGATGTCGTGCCCGCAGTGGGCCAACGCATTGCGAACCCGCTCTCGCGCCTCCCCGACCGCACCGCTGGCCCGCCCGACGACGGTAAGACCCGGAAGGCCCCGTCGAACGTCGGCCTCGACAGTGATGAGGTAGCCGTCGACGCCCTCGAGTCCAGCACAGTAGGTCCGCGCAAGCATGGGACCGGGCAAAGCAAATGCCGGACCAACACGGGGCGCAAGTGATGACGAACCGCCCCAACACGTGGCGGCCCACGGCCGGGCCGATGGATGGGCCACCGAGCGGGGCTACTTACCCTCGCGCCGGGATTTCCGGATCTGCCGCCGAATCGGATAGACCCGCCCCGCGGCCTCGGTCACGACGATCATCTTCTCGATCAGGGTGTCCAACTTCTTCGTGACCGCTTGCAACTCGTCGGTTGCGTCCCCAAACGAGGCCAGCGCGGTCCCCAGCTCTCCCACCGCATCGTCGGTGTGTTCGAGAACCGGTCCGGTCTTGTCGAGAACCCCGTCCGCGGTCTGAACCATCGCGTCCGCGCTTGCGACCAGAGCATCCGCGCCCTCGACGAGGTCATCGGCGTCGTCGACCGCCCGCGACGACTTGTCGACGACGGTCGAACTCTTGCGTACGAGGCCGTCGACCTTGGCCAGCGTTGTGCTTACCTCGTCCAACGCCTTCGTCATGTCGCCGTACAGCGCCGCATCGTCGGCGAGCATTTTTCCGGCGGTGCCCTCCCCCGCTTCGATGCGCTTGGAGATGGCCGCCAAGCTCAGCAAGGCCTGGCGCAGACTCCCTTTCGGGTCGCTGGCCTCATCGGTGAGCACCCGCAGGTTCCGGATCAGGACCTCGAGGTCCTGCACCAGCGGATCGGAGGAGACCCCGGGTAGCATGTCGGCGATGTGCTCCGGCTCGATCGCCGAGATCGAGTCCCCAAACTCCAGCGCCGCCGCATCACTCGACCCCGGGGTGAGCGAAACGCCGATTCCCGAGAGCACCCCTTGAAGACCAAAGGAGGCCTGCAAACTCGCCTGAGTATCGGCCCGGACCTTGGACGCGAACCGGGCCCGGATCTCCAGGTCCACCTCGACCTCGTTGTCCGCGGTGATTCGCACGCCCGAGACGCGCCCCACGTCGATGCCGAGCATCTGCACCCGGCTCCCCTCGGTCACGCCATGGCCGTCTTCCAGCACCAGCTTGTAGTGGGCGGGCGTGTCGAAGGTCCCCTGGCCGCCGGAGACGAACAGCAAGCTGACGATGCTTGCGGTGACCACCAGGACCACCATGGCCCCCGCCACCCACTCGGCGCGGCGGATTCGAAACGGCACACTCACGACGCGGCCTCCAGTGCCGCAAGCTCGACAACCCGGTCGACCAGCGGCTCCACGAACTCGATGTCATCGTCTGCGACCAGGACGGTGACGCCCCGCGCCTGGGCCTGCGCATGAAGGCGGGCGACGATCTGTCGGCCCTCGGGATGCAAGAACGCGCTGGGGTCTTCGGCCAGCAGCGCCACTGGTTCGAGCAGCAACGCTCGGAGGTACGCAAAACACTTGCAAAGCTCGGCCGGCAACAAACATGCGCGAATGTCCGCGGATGCCTCGAGGCCAGCCTCTGCAATGACGCTCTGCACAGCGCGGCCCGCATCGGACTGCGTGGTCCCGTGGTAGCGCAGCGCCAGTTCGAGGTTGTCCCGCATCGTCATGTTGGCCAGCAGCCCGCCGGAGATCGAGACGTAGCCCAGGAGCCGCCGCAACTGCAACAGCGAGCGACGGTCGGCCGTGCCCACCTCGACCCCGCATACCACCACCTGCCCCCGCAGGACCCGCTCAAAGCCCGCGCAAGCCCGTATCAGCAGGCTGAGGCTCGGTTGATGGGGTCCGACAACCGCGATGCGTTCGCCCGCACCAACGCTGAGCGACACCCCTTGTAGCTCGGCCCCAACGCCTTGGGCCCACAGGTCCCGAATCTCGATCGAAGGGGTCATCGACGTCAAAGCGCAAGCAAGGCAAAGACGGCTGCGAGGGCGGAGCAATGGATGAGGATCTCGACCAACGCCCGCGCGACTCGGCGTGGGATCTCGGTGACGTCCCCGCGAACCGACAGCCCGTGATAGCAGGCGACCGACGCTGAAACGACGCCAAACAACCCGGCTTTGCCGAGCGCAAGCACGACGTCGATGGGTTGCAGCGCGAAGAGGTAGGGAAGCGCCGCGCCCGGTTGTGGAGGCAGGGCCCCCGCGTGCACTGCCGCGACGAAGGCACCACCGAACACGGAGGCGACGAACACCATGGTCAGAGCGAGGGTTGCGACCGCCATGCCGATGAAGCGCGGCAGCAGGAGCCAGCGGATGGGGTCGATGCCGGCCGTCTCGATGCCTTCCACTTCACCGCGTGCGCTCATCGACCCCAACTCGACCGTGATCGCGGCGCCCGACCGCAGCGCGACGACCACCGCAGTGGACAGCGGGGCGACCTCCCGGACCAACAGCCGAGCGAGGATATCGACGACCATCTTGTTCTCCTCGGCACCGGAGAAGAAGGTGAAGGCCATCGTGGCGAACACCGCCGCCCCGACCGCCCCCAAGAAGGCGACCAGAGGAACCGCCTCGACGCCGGTGAACACGATCTGCCTCGCCGCCTGCGTCCAGACCACCCCCCGGGAATGGCGAGACGGCCGCAACGCCGCCCCCACGGTGAGGACCGTGAGCGTCGCGTATGAGACGACGCGTCGAATCTCGGTGAGAAAGACGCGCCCAAGCCTCCGAAGAGCGTCGTGCATGGGTCGGGGGTCAGCCTACCAGGCCGGCCACGTCCGAGCGAAGCTCGACGATCCAGGCCTGTGGCACATGCCCGGCCACGGTCGCGGACACCAGGTTTGCCCAACCGGGGGCCTGCTCCAGGATGCGAGCGTCAGCGCTACACGCCACGGCACCTGACTCGATGACGGCCACGTCGGCATCATGGGGCAACTCGACCGTCCACTGCACACCGGCCGGCGCCCGCTCCCGAATCCAGCCGGCGAGGCGTCCGCTGTTGGAGACCGGACGATCCACAAACCACACCACCCCTTCCGGTCCCCATTGACGCACCGTGGCGCACAGCGCATCCAGGGCGGTCTCGGTGACATCGACGCGGCGGTAACTGCCGTGCACGCTCGACAGATCTCGCAGGGCCCCGTCTGCGCCGCGGAGCAGGACGCCTCCAGCCAACGCCGTTTCCACGCCGATGATGACATTGAACGCATCGATGGCGAGCCGGCTGTGTGCGAGAGCATCCGGCGCCCGCTCCCGGGCCGCCCGGAGGCGGAGGCTGTCGGAACCCGCCGCGCTGCGGGACACAGCCGTCCGCTGCCGCTGACGGAGGCGATAGCGGTCCCCGACCAGCTTTGTGGCTGAGGGATCCACGTAGCCGCGGCCGAGCAACCAACCGAGGTCCGCGACAGCCTCACGCAATGTCGGCACGATTGCGTTCGAGAACAGCGTTGTGTCGGCCTGATGTGCTCCTCGGCCCATGACGGAGAGGATAGCCCGTGCGGCTCCCACGGGCTCCGGTCTCCCTGCTACGCTCCGGCGGCGATGGCTGAGGTTAAGCGAACTGTCATGGAAGTTTTCGAGGGTGTTGCCGAGCGGCAGCAGGGCCAACCCGCCCTCCGATGGAAGCAAGGCAGCGCGTGGAAGTCCAAGACCTGGAGCGAGTATCGCGACGAGGTGCGACTCGCAGCCAAGGCGATGATCGGCCTGGGACTCGAGGCCGGCAAAGGAGTCTCGATCATTGGGTTCAACTGCGCGCAGTGGGTGGTCGGCAACGTTGCAGCGATCTACGCGGGAGCCCGCCCGGCCGGGATCTACACGACGAGTTCGCCGGAGCAATGCGAGTACGTGACCAGCCACTGCGAGGCCCAGCTCGTCATCTGCGAGGATGCCAAGCAGCTTGAGAAGTTTCTCGAGGTCCGCGACCAGCTCCCCGAGGTCAAAGCGTTCATCCTGATGCGAGGCGACTCCAGCCGCGAGGACGTCTACGGCTGGCCCGAGTTCTTGGACAAAGGCAAGGATGTGGACGATGCGCAGCTTCAGGCTCGCATCGACGCTCAAGCGCCCGACGACGTCTGCACGTTCATCTACACCTCGGGAACCACGGGCAATCCCAAGGCCGTGATGATCTCCCATGACAACATGACCTGGACGGCCAAGGCCGCACTGGACACCCTGGGCTACGCCGAGGGCGATTTGGTCGTCAGCTACCTTCCGCTCTCACACATCGCTGAGCAGATCATGAGTCTGCACGGCCCGATGGTGACCGAGGGGTGCACCGCGTTTGCCGAGAGCATCGACAAGCTCGGCGACAACCTCAAGGAGCTTCGACCCACCCTCTTCCTCGCTGTCCCGCGGGTTTGGGAGAAGATTCAGGCCAAGATCACCGCAGCGGGCGCAGCCAACACCGGCCTCAAGAAGAAAATCGGCGCATGGGCTCGGACCCAGGGACTCTCCGGAGGCTACGCCGACCAGAAGGGGCAACCCCGGCCCATGCTCTTTGGCTTGGCCAACAAGCTCGTCTTCACGAAAGTCCGTGAGCAGCTTGGCCTCGACCGCTCCCGGATTCAGATCACCTCGGCCGCCCCGATCAGCAAGGCCACGTTGGAGTTCTTCCTCAGCCTCGGCGTACCGATCATGGAGGTGTATGGCATGTCGGAGTGCACGGGTCCGGCGACCGTCTCGGTGCCGGGAAACTACGTCACCGGCAAGGTCGGCCCCAAGCTGCCCGGCACCGAGCTCAAGATCGCCGACGACGGTGAGGTCCTGATGCGGGGGCGTCACGTCTTCAAGGGCTACTTCAAGAACCCCGAGGCCACCGCCGAAGCACTCGACGAGGACGGCTGGCTGCACTCAGGAGACATCGGCGAGCTCGACGACCGCGGATTCCTGCAGATCACCGACCGCAAGAAGGACATCCTGATCACCGCCGGCGGCGAGAACATCGCCCCGCAGATGATCGAGGGCCACCTCAAGAGCATTCCCGCGGTGTCCCAGGCGGTCGTCGTTGGAGACCGGCAGAAACACCTCAGTGCGCTCCTCACCCTCGACGAGACCAGCCTCGACTCGATTCTCGCGGAAGCGGGAAGCTCGGCCAAGACCATGGCCGAGGCTGCGAAGGATGAGACGCTCGAGGCCTGGATGATGAAGCAGGTCGAGAGCGTCAACGCCAACCTCGCGCGCGTCCAGACCATCAAGAAGATCGCGATTCTTCCCCAGGACCTTTCGATCGAAGGCGGCGAACTGACGCCCACGATGAAGGTCAAGCGCAAGGTTGTGAACAAGAAGTACGCCGACATCATCGACGGCTTCTACGGGAGCTGATCGCCTGTCCATTCGAGACATGGTCTGGGTCTTCCTGGCCGGGGGCACGGGAGCTGCGCTGCGCGTCGCCCTGGTACCTTTGCTGGATGAACGCCTGCAAAACGTGCTCCCCTCAGCGGGGACCCTGGTCGTCAACGCGATCGGGTGCCTCGCGATCGGTCTTGGCGCGGCGGTCCTCCCCGAGGGCTCCCTTCGCCCGATCCTTCTGGGCGGGCTACTCGGCGGATTCACGACCTACAGCGCATTCGGCCTGCTGACGTACTCGCACGCCCAAGAAGGCCGCTACGGAGTGTTTGCGGCCCACGTTCTCCTGCACGTCGCGCTCGGACTCGCGGCTGTGGGCGCCGGGCTGTGGCTGGGCCGCTCCCTCGCCCCGGGACAAGCATGACCCACTGGCGCTGCGGCACACTCTCACGACACCCGTTGGGCTCGTTGGCCACCGAGGTCATGCAGGCGGCCCTGGATGCAGTCCAGCCCCGGGCATTGACCCGCGCATGGGCTCGGCAGCACCTCGACGACACACCGCGAATTCGCGTGCTGTCGATGGGCAAGGCCGCGGCGGCCATGACCCAAGGCCTCCTCGACGTCGTCGACGATCAAGTGCTCTCGGGAACGGCGGTAGTCAAGCACACGGCCGAACTCGGCCGGATCCGCGTGTGCCTGGGCGACCATCCCGTCCCGGGCGAGCAGAGTCTCGAAGCTGGCGCCGCAATGCTGGAGGCGGCGGCCATGGCCGAGCCCGGCGACACCGTGATCGCGTTGGTCAGCGGGGGCTCCTCCGCACTCCTCGAAGCCCCGGTCGCAGGGATTTCGCTGGCCGACATCACCGCGATGACCGAGGCCCGGTTGCGTGACGGCACACCGATTGAAGCGTTGAACCGAGCGCGACGTCGTGGGAGTCGGATCAAAGGCGGCGGTTTGGCGCGCGCCATCCCCAAGGGCGTCACGGTGCACGTTGTCGTGCTCTCCGATGTCCTCGATGCCAACCCGCACATCGTGGGCTCGGGGCCCTTCGATGATGCTCGCGTGCAGTCCCATCTGCTCGCGGACAATGCCCGTGCCGTCGAGGCTGCAGCCAGCGCAGCCCGGGCACTCGGCGCGGAGGTTGAAGTCACGCTCCCCATGCGCCGTGAAGCCCGAGTCGAGGGGGCCCGCTGGGCGCAGAAGCGGATGATGGCACCACCCACCGATGCCGTCCGATGCACACTCGCTGGGGCGGAGACCGTTGTCACGGTTCGCGGCGACGGCCAGGGCGGTCGCAACCAGGAGTTCGCGCTTTCGGCCGCCCCCGCACTGATGAGCAACCCCCACGCACTCCTCGTCTCCCTCGCAACCGACGGCGAAGATGGTTCCACCGACGCAGCCGGAGCGGCGGTCGACGGGACCACCGTCCTTCGTGCGCTCGAACGGGGGCTCGATCCCGACGATCACTTGCGTCGCAACGACAGCTACGCGGTGTTCGACGCCTTGGACGACCTGCTACGGCCAGGCCCGACCGGCACCAACGTCTGCGACCTCGCTCTGGCGTTCTCATGACTCGGCACCGCATCGTTCTTCCGCGTGGGCTGCCGCGGGACTGGATGGAACCGTTGTACGCCGCGGCCGATGTCGTCGAGGGACCCCCGGAGGCGCTCTCGCTCGTGCCCGAGGTCGAGGCTGCACTCGAGGACGCGGACGGTGTCCTCACCCTGCTGACCCAGCGGGTCGACGCGGCGTTCCTCGATCGCGCACCCAACCTCCGGGTCGTCAGCAACATGGCGGTGGGGACCGACAACATCGACCTTCAGGCTTGCGCCGAGCGGGACATCGCGCTCGGCCACACGCCGGGGGTGCTGACCGATGCGACCGCCGACCTCACCCTCGCCCTGATTCTGGCCGGAGCACGCCAGTTGTCGTCAGCCTGCCACGACGCGGCCGAGGGTCGGTGGGGGCCCTGGTCGCCCACGAAATGGCTTGGCCTGGAGCTGTCCGGTGCGACGCTGGGCATCATCGGGCCGGGCAAGATCGGGACTGCCGTCGCCACCCGCGCACAAGCATTCGGGATGCGCATTGTCTTCACCCACCATCGCGACGTTCCGCCCGTGGTCCCCGGGGCCCAGCAGGTGGAGCTGAATGCCCTGCTGTCTTGCTCCGATGTGGTCTCGGTCCATGTGCCCCTCACGCCCTCGACTCGAGGTCTGTTGAGCGCGGCGGAGTTCGAGCAGATGAAGCCGACCGCGCTGCTCGTCAACACGGCGCGAGGGGGCATCGTGGACACCGATGCACTCGTGACCGCCCTGCAGCGCGGGACGCTGAGCCGGGCCGCCCTCGACGTCACGGACCCCGAGCCGCTGCCTCCCACACATCCGCTGTACAGCTTGCCGCAGGTGCTCATTTCGCCACACATCGGCTCCGCGACGGAGGCAACCCGACGACGGATGGCTGCCCTCGCGGTCGACAACGTGCTCGCAGGCGTCCGCGGCGCCCCGCTTCCGCACGCGTTGCGCCCTGGCCTCCGTGGCCCCACCGCGGCACCATGAGTGGCATGGGCCTGGTCTCCCTCGCTGCCTTCGTCTGGCTCACCACAGAGCCATCCGTCGCGCACGAGCCGGAAGTCCCGACGGCTGCGAAACAAGCCGCGGCGCAGAACCCTCGCATCACCATCGCCGGTGCCGCGATGATCGGGCCTCATGCGGTCGGCAACCAGGAGTGCCGATCCGAAGACGCCTCCTGTGAAACCCGCGGCGGATTTTTCGGCGTCGGAACCAGCATCGAGGTGCGACTTCGCCTCGCCAGCGTGTTCTCGGTCAGCGTGCGCCCCTGGGTCGTGGGCAATGCAGCGAAGGACAAGGTCTTCGGTGGGGCGCTCGGCGGGGCGCTCGGGCTCGGAGCCTACGGCCGCCGAATCTTCGGACGCGCCGAGTACATCGGCCTTCATGCGTTCGGCGACGACAGCTTCACGCCTCCGTTCTTCGAAGACGATGTCGCACGTGCCCGGTGGGGAAACCACGCGGGAATGCTGAGCATCGGCTTTCGAAAGGCAGTCGCCGAACGCATGCGAATCGAGCTTTGGGGCGGCCCAATGTTTGGGCCATCCTCCCAACGCTCGTTTCCCGACGGCACCACGGACCGCCGCACGCTGGTCACCTTCATGCTCGGTTTCGGTTTGGCGTTCGACGCCCTGCCCGGGCCGTGGCGACCGCGCGGCTGAGTTCTCGGCCCCGGACTCGCTGCCACCCACCCGTGCGAGGCCGGTGTCCGCAGTGGGTTGCTGGCGCCTCTGGGCCCGCGTACAAGACAGCGTCCGATGGACCTGAGCCATCTCAACCCAAGTCAGCGTGCTGCGGTCGTGACCATCGACGGGCCGCTGCTCGTGCTGGCGGGCGCGGGGTCCGGCAAGACCCGCGTCATTACGCACCGGATGCAGAACCTCATCGGGCTCGGCGTTCCGCCCGACCGCATCGTGGGCCTGACGTTCACCAACAAGGCCGCCGGCGAAATGCGGGAACGCCTCGGGGGAATGGTCGGCAACAGTGTCGCGAGCGAAGTGCTGCTCGCAACGTTTCACAGTCTGGGAGCGCGTCTGCTCCGACTCGACCCCGACGGTTTCGGCCTCCCCTCCGCACGCTTCTCGATCCTCGACCAGGGCGACGTCTTCGGCATCGTCCGCGCGTTGATGCGAGAGCACGGACATCACGGAGCGGGTGTCGAGCGCCGCTTTGACCTCCCGGCGATCGCACAGCGGATCAGCCTGTGGAAGAACGCCTTCATTCCGTTCACGCTCGAGGCCGCGGAGGCCCAGATCATCGACGAGTATGACGTCGTCGCCGCATCGATCTACCCGGCCTACGAAGACCGGCTGCGAACCCTCGGCGCCGTAGACTTCGACGACCTGGTGTGTCTGGTCGCCCGAACTCTCGCCGAGAAACCCGACGTGCGAGAGCGCTGGCGCAACCAGTTCGACTATCTGATGGTCGACGAGTACCAGGACACCAACGACGCTCAGCTGGAGCTTCTGCGGCAGCTCAGCCGCCCGCCGCACAACCTGTGCGTGGTCGGGGACGACGACCAGGCGATCTACGGTTGGCGTGGTGCGAAGGTTGAGAACATCTTGAGCTTCGACCAGATGTTCGAAGGCACCACTGTGGTCAAGCTGGAGGAGAACTACCGGTGCCGGACGCCGATCCTCCACTGCGCCAACGTCGTCGTCGCACACAACAAGACCCGCCACGACAAGACCCTCATCCCGACCCGTGGGGGTACCGAGCCCGTGCACATGGTGGTGGCCACCGACGGCCCCCAAGAGTCGCAGTGGGTGGGCAAGAAGATCCGCACGCTGGTCGTCGAACAAGGCGTCTCTCCGAACGACATCGCGGTGCTGTATCGGTCCTCGCTGCAAGCAAAGTCGATCGAGGAAGAACTCCAGCAGCACGGCATCCAGTACCGGGTCCTCGGCGGCCAGTCGGTGTACGACAAGAAGGAAGTCAAGGACGCGCTCGCGTACCTCAAGACCATCCTGACCCCGCGGGACGAGCTCGCGGTGCGCCGTGCCCTGGAGACTCCGGCGCGGGGGATCGGGCGGATCAGCATGGGCAAGCTGTCCAGCTATGCACGGGAGAACAAGGTGTCGATGCTCGAGGCGGTTCACCGGGCCGACCAGATCGAGGGCATCAGCGCGCGCGGACGAGAGGGCCTGGAGCGGTTCTCGAAGATGATCCGCAGCGCCCAGATTCGCGCCCGAGAACAGCGCAGTGCCGCCTCTGCACTCGAGTACGTGCTCAACACCGTCGGGTTCACCGACCACGTCAAGAAAGAGATCGGGAACGACGACGCCGCGGCCGCCCGGCTCAAAGGCGTGGAGTGGCTCAAAGGGAGCATCGGTCGCTACGAAGAGCGGATGCGGCAGCAAGACAAGCGACCGCGCTGGGCCGAGTACTTCGGCATGGTCCAGCTCGACAGCAACGACGACAAGGACAAGGACAAGGAGCAAGAGGAGGAGGCAAAGCGGAAGGGCCAGGTCTCCCTCGCCACGCTTCATAGCTGCAAGGGCCTGGAGTGGCCCTACGTCTTCATCATCGGTATCGAGGAGGGTGTTCTCCCCCACCGCCGTGTCTCCGCCCCGCGTGCCAGCGACGCCATCGCGGGCGACATCGAGGAGGAACGACGCCTGTTCTACGTCGGAATCACCCGTGCTCGCGACACACTGTGGCTTTGTCGCAGCAAGAACCGCGTCGAACGAGGACGCACGGTCACCCGCGAGCCGAGCCGGTTCATCGAAGAGCTCCCCGAAGACGGCATCGAGGTCTACGACATCGACTCCGAGGAAGAGATGACCTCCGATGCGATGGACGACATGGCCTCCGCGTTCCTCTCCAAGATCAAGTCATTCGAGCCGGAGAGCTAGCCTCGCACCCGGGCAACCGTGACTGGAGCGTACGCGGCGGAGAACCCCATGTACGCCGAAGTCGTAGGCTGGACGGCTCCTTGAACACTCCCGCGAGTTGTCTTGAATGGGCTCCGCGCCCTGTCGTCCACTTGTGTCGTGACTCGCCTGTCCTTATTCGTTTCCGGCCTTCTGGCTTTTTCGTTGACCGCCTGTGACGACGAGACGAGCGAGCCCACGTTCGAGCCCACCTCGGTGCCAGAGTCCAAGCCGATCGACGAATTGGACGAGGACGAGCAGCAGACCTTCTGCGAAGAGGCGACCGACTGGGCGAGCGAGGTGGTCGGTGACGATCTGCCCACGCTGCTGTGCAACAGCGAGGGAATCACCGCAGCGGTCGGTGACGATGGGTCGTTCGACGTCGCCGCGTGTAAAGCCGCCCGAGACACGTGCTTGTCTGAGCCTTCGGAGATTGAGTTCGAAGACGAGGACCTCCAGTGCAGCTTCGAGGATGTCGAAGCCTGCGGAGCCACCGTAGGAGAGTTCTCGTCGTGTTTCGAAGAGACCGCACGACTGCTCGACCGCGCCGCAAAAGCGACCACCTGCGAGCGCTTCGCGGCCGGGGACTACCCCGATGAGTCCGACTTCCTGATCTCCGCCGAATGCGAGGCCCTGTTCGAGCGATGCAGCGGAGACGAAGCCGAGTCCGAGAGCGAACCGACTCCGGCCGAGTAGACCTCGGAAGAGACCGAACCACAAGAAAGAGCGCGGCTCCATCGGAGACGCGCTCTTCTTGTGGGTTGAGCCGAGCTTCTTGAGAGGCTCGGCTCGGGGTCAGCCGCTGGCCTACTCGCAGAACGAGGCGACAACGGTGCCGTCGATGCCGACTTCAGGCTCGACGCAGGTCCCGCCGTCGCAGTCTGCGTCGTCACGGCACTCGCCACAAAGACCGAAGGTGAGGAGGCCTTTGACGCTGGCTTCCGCGCAGTGGTTCAAGCACGCCGCCTCGCCGTCGCCCTCGAGATCGCAGAACTCGCCGTCGGGAACGCTGTCCGCGTCCACGCAGGTTTGCTGGCCACTGATGTTGGCGACGTCGACCGAGACGTTGCAGAGCTGGTCGCCATCGCAGTCCGCGGTGGTGTCGCACTCCGAGCAGGTGCTCGCCATCAGGATGCCGGGGACGTTGATGATCTCAACGCAGGTGAGACCTTCGCCGCAGACGTCGTTGCTTTGGCAACCGTCGCCGAGCGCGCCCATGTTGCAGACCGAGCCCTCGGGGGGTGTGGCCAGCGGGTTGGGGAGGCTGCAGCCGCCGCCGTCGCAGTCCTCGTCGCCCGCACACTCGCCGCAGAGGCCGCCGATGCCGGTGACGTAACAAGCGCCAGACTCACACTGCTCGTTCATCGTGCAGTCGGAGCCGTCGGGAAGCGGATCTTCGCCGGTCGGGTCGGTGGGATCGTCGGTGGTCTCGCCGTCCGTCGTCTCGCCGTCGGTCGTCGTCGTGCCGGCCGTGGTGTCGGTCGGGTCCGTCGGGTCCGTCGGGTCCGTCGGGTCCGTCGCGTCGGTCGGGTCCGTTGCCTCGGTCGGGTCCGGCGTGCCGGTGCTGCTGGCGTCGGTGTCGCCGCCGGGGTCGGACGGATCATCGTCCGCGGGACAGCCAGTGCCGAAGCCCAGGGCAGCTACGAGAGAAAGTGAGGAAAGAAAGCGTACGTCGAGTTTCATCCTAGTCTCCAGTCCGGGCCGTAGCCGCGGTGATAGGACGCATGGTGGCCCCAACGACGGTCGCGCGTCTAGCTGGTTTTTCCGACCACGAGCAAAACTCCCGTGGCCGGTCCCCTGCTCCGCACCCCACGATTCCGCGCCTTCTGGAGACACGAGGGGCCGGTAAACGCGCCGCGCCTACCGACGGACGCGCTCGCGCGCGAGATCCTTGGAGAGGTTCTTCTGGTGCGCTTCCAGGGTTCCGCCCCCAATCTCGAGCAGCTTGGCGTCGCGCCACAGTCGCTCGACGGGGAACTCGCGGCAGTAGCCAGCGCCGCCCATGACCTGCATGGCGTAGTCGGCGACCATCTTTCCGACGGGGGCGGCGAACAACTTTGCGGCATCGGAGCCGACACGGTTCCGGATGTCGGGTCCGACCTCACGGGCGACGTTGTAGACCAGGCACTTTGCGGCCTCGGTCATGGCGTACCCGTCCGCCACGTAGCGCTGGATCTGCCCGAACGCGCCGATCGGCTTGCCAAACGCGGTCCGCTCCACGGAGTAATCGACCATGATGTCGACACAGCGATCTGCGATCCCGACACTCATGGCGGCCAAGGCGAGACGTTCGACCTCGAGGTTCCGCATCATGTGCGTGACGCCCTCGCCTTCGGCACCCAGGAGGTTTTCCTTGGGGATACGGCAGTCCTCGAAGATGAGCTCTGACATCGTCGAGCCCCGCATGCCGCACTTGTCGATGTGGTTGCTGCTGGAGAACCCGGGGCAGTCGCGATCGACGAGGAAGGAGGTCACCCGTCCGTCGACCTTGGCGTAGACCAAGAAGCAGTGCCCCTCGCAGCCGTTGGTGATGTACGTCTTCGTGCCGTTGAGGACGTAGCTATCGCCATCGAGCACGGCCGTCGTCGTCATGCCCATCACGTCGGTTCCCGCGCCCGGCTCGGTCATGCCCATGCCAGCGACCCACTCCCCGGAGAGGACTTTCTCCAAGTAGCGACCACGCTGCTCGTCGTTGGCGCAGTAATAGAAGTTGTTCACAAACAACATCGAGTGCGCGAGGTAGGCCAGCGTGAAGCCGGGGTCGTACTTCGCGAGCTCGTGGTGGACAATCACAGCTGCGACTGTGTCCATGCCCGCCCCGCCGTGCTCCTCGGGGATCGTGATTCCGAGAATCCCGAGCTCACCGAGCTGCCGGAACAGCGCCTGGTTGAGCACGCCTTTCTCGTCGAACTCGGCGGCCTGCGGGTCGACGTACTTCGCCGCGAACTCCGCGATCGTCTCCCGAATCATCTGGTGCTCGGGGGTGGGATTGAACAACGAGTCGTATCGGGATTCCGACATCTTCGATAGCTTGCGGTGTCCAGCCTCGATCGGGAACCCACCTCGGTCTGCGAATCCTCTCGCGTACTCGGCCATCGCCCGCCACTCGGCGTGCTGGCAACCGATTCTGGAGGAGACGAGCCACCTGCGGACTTTTGAAGCGAATTGGCTCCAAAAACCGAGCACAGGACACGATTAACATCATTCGTGTACGAAAACGGCGCGAAACGGGCGGTGATAGCGGCCCACTCCGGCAAGAACACGTGCGGCCCAGTCCGTGCAGAGTGGAGTCACCGCCCATGGCTCGTGTCTCGACGCTCCTCCACACACCCGCGCGCGCGCTCCTCGTCCTCGCGCTGGCCTGCACTTCGTCGTCCAACACCAGCGAACAGGACAGCTCGTCACCTGTCGATGTCGACACCAGCAAGATCCCCTCGGACGGCCCGGCGCTGCTGTTCCCGCCGCCGCTGACCCGACGCGACCGGCGCCTGCTGCCTCCGGACCTCGCGGGTGTGGACGATGACCCGACCGAGCCTCTCACCGTCGAGTGGCCGGAGCTGGATGACAAGGGGCGATGGGAGACCTCGGGGCAGACGATCACGCTGCGACTCAACAACCGCGCGAAGCGTAAGGGCAAGACCCCGCCTCCGCTCACCATCACGCCGGCCGTCAAGGGCAGGGCTCAATGGAACAGCGACTGGTCGGTCTCGTTCCACGCCGATGCGCCCTTCGACCCGGAGACCGACTACACGCTCGCATTGGGACCCGTGGAGGACGAGAGCGGCGCGAGCATGGAGTGGAAGGGCGTGTTCCGAGCCGACCCACGGATCTGGATCGGCGGGAAGATGGTCACCTATATCCCCGAACCGGGGAAACCGCGCGTGGTGACCTTCTACCCGCACAGTGGGACGAAGCAGGGACCCCGCCCCGAGATGACCGTTCTGTTCGATCAGCCGGTGACGGCGGAGCAGGTCAAGGAGCTCATCACACTGACCAACGCAAAGGGCAAGGCGCTGGAGTTCAGTCTCAAGCATCCGAAGAAAGGGCTGTTCGACGGCGCAAAGGCCGACAAGCGAAACATGCTCGTCGTTCGCCCGAAGCGCCGGATGTGGCCCGGTGGCAAAGGAGCGTTCACCGTTCGCGACCACGGTGCGGCCGAAGAAACCGCAGACCGCATCGCGTTCGACATCGCACGACGGCCCAAGTTCACCAAGGTCGACTGCCGTTACGACTCGGAGCGATGCAAGATGAAGGGCGACACGCTCCACATCGGTGGCCGCGAGGTCGCGCTTCACTTCAACAACATCATCGAGGGCGGAAAGTCGCTCGAGGCGGCGGTCTCCGTCGACCCGCCTATCCGCAACCTGTCCGTTTGGTCCCAGCGGTGGAGCTCAGACGGCCAAGTCACCGTCAGCGGAGCGTTCGAGCCCAGCCGCGACTACACGCTGACGCTCGCCTCCGCCAAGGACACCTACGGGCAGTCGCTCGCGGCACCGGTCGTGGTCAAGCTGCGCACGGCACCGCGGCCGACGAGTGTGTCGATGCCCGAGGGTCTTCAGTTCTTGGACACCACGCTGAGCAAGTCGTTCAAGGTGACCACCCGGAACGTCGATGGATTCGAGCTGCGAGCCTGGGAGGTCGGAGACAGCGATTCGGCGTGGCAGGACGCGAACGGACGCGTCTCCCGGCGCGAGGCTCCCACGGGGAAACCCACCCTCACCATCCCCTTCAGCCCCACGGCCAAACAGGACAAGTCGGTGACCTCGAAGGTGAACCTGCTCGAGCATCTCGGCAGCGGCAAGGCGTACGTCGTCGAGCTCAAGCGGACCTCGACCGCCTTCGATGCTCCTGAGCCGACTCACCCCAGCTGGTCCCGGGCCAGCAAGCCCCCTTTGGCGTTGGTCCTGGTCAACGACGACACCGCCATGGTCGTGCACGCGCGCGGCAGTGGCGACAAGACCTTCGTCCATGTCGCCGAGATGACCAGTGGTGCTCCCGTTTCGGGCGCAACGCTGTTCGTCGACGGGACCGAGGCAACCGGCATCCGTACCGACAAGGACGGGCTCGCCGTCCTTGATCTCGCGATGGACAAGTCCCGTAACACGTTGCTGCGGGTTGAATCCGGGACCGCGAGGACCATCCTGCCGATGGGGCACCGCGTCCAGACCAACCGCCATCTGGTGCCCGAGCTATCCGGTGGAATGCCCCTGTCCGCCAACCCCAACCGCGGGTTGGTGATGAGCGACCGAGGCGTGTACCGACCCGGGGCGACCGTTCATGTCAAAGGCATGATGCGACGCCCTGACGGAGCGGACCTGCTTCCCGTGGCGAAGAGTGAAGCGCGGATTCGCATCGTCGACCCCCGAGGCAAGACCGCGTTCACCCAAGACCTCACGACCGACGACATGGGGAGCGTGAGCGCGTCGTGGACCACCGAGGAGGGATCGCCGATCGGCCGCTACCAGGTCGAACTGCAGGCGATGCCCGGCGAAGAGACGCTGGGGCGAACCCAGGTGCAGGTCGCCGAGTTTGAGCCGCCCCGCTTCAAGGTCGACGTCGAAGCCAAGACCACCGGGTCCGACAAGAAGCGGAAAGTCGAGGGCAACGTGGTCGCCAAGTACCTCTTCGGGGCCGCCATGGACGGCGCCGAGGCGACCTGGGTCGTGCGTCGCGCCTCGGCGCCCATGCCCAAAGGAGCCCTCACCGCTCGCGGCCTCAGCTTCACCGCCGGCTACGTGGAGTCTGGCTGGTCTCGCTCCGGCTACGGCACACTCGACGCCAAGGGTGCCCTGCAAGCGTCCCCCGTCGTCGAGGTCGACCAGGACGGAGGCCCGCAAACGTTCACCTTCGAAGCCGAGGTCACCGACAGCAGCCACCGGGCGATCGCTGGCCGCGACAGCGTGGTCGTCCACCCCGCCCCGTACTACGCCGGCGTGCGCATCAAAGACCGCTGGCCTGACGTCGGGACGCCGCTCGACCTCGAACTGGGCGTGATCGACCAAGCGGGAACCTCCGTGGTCGGCAAGAGCGTCACCGCCGAACTCGTTCGTATGGAATGGAAACGGACGCGCAAACCCGGCCCGGGTGGATCAACGCGGCTGCAATGGCACAGGGTTGAAATCCCCTCTGGGCGTTGCACGGCCAAGTCCGCGTTGGCCGTCGTCTCCTGCGAGCTCACCCCCAAGGTTTCGGGCTCCTACGAGGTCCGAACGAAGATCGACGGCCGTAGCGGTGGCCGCGCCTACGTGTGGGCGTGGGGCGCGGATTGGTCCGGGTCCGAGCCTGAGCCGGGGCACCGCATGGAGCTCGTCGCGGACGCCAAGACCTTCGCCCCTGGGCAAACCGCGAAAATCGTCGCCCAAAACCCCTTCGAGAAGGCGACTGCGATCTTCACGGTCGAGCAAGGCACAGTCCTCAAGCACGAGGCCCGAGAGGTCGACGCCGGACCCGTCACCTTCGAGGTTCCCATCGAAGCCAAGCACGCACCGCACGTCTTCGCGTCGGTCACCTTCCTTCCCCGCGACGCCCGCGGGGAGCAGCTCGCCCAGTGGAAGTTCGGTGCCCTCAAGCTCCCAGTGTCTCTCGACGACGCCACGCTCGAGGTGAGCGTGAGCGCGGACGCGAAGGCCTACGAGCCCCGTGAACACGCGGAGATCGAGGTCTCTGTTGTCCGTGGGGGCACGCCGGTCGCGGGCGCCGAGGTTGTCTTGGCCGTGGTCGACGAGGGTGTCCTGCGGCTGACCAACTACAAGGCTCCCGATCCGGTCAAGGCGCTTCGCCCCGGCGCCGCGTTCAACTTCTCGATCGCCGACACCCGTACCGAGCTGGCCGACATGCTGCAGCGCAGCCACACCGCCGGCGACGGCGGAGGCGCAAGCGGAAATGCGAGCCTCGTCTCGACCCGAAAGAACTTCGTGCGAACCGCCCTGTGGCGCCCCCATCTACGAACCGGCGAAGATGGCACGGTGAAGGTCGGGCTCGACCTCCCCGACAACCTGACCGAGTTCCGCATGATGGCCGTCGTGCTCGACAACAAGGGCCGTGGGGGCAGAGGCAAGGGCGCATTCAACGTGCGCAAACCGCTGATGATCCAGCCCGCCGTGCCGCGCTTCGCACTCGAGGGCGACAGTTTCGAGGCCGCGGTCATGGTCCACAACGGGTTGGACGAGGCGGTCGAAGCCACCGTCACCCTGGACGACAAGACCCAAAGCGTCTCTTTGGCAGCGATGGCTCGCAAGCGCGTGGCCTTCACCGCGACCTTCGAGGAACCCGGCGAGAAGAAGCTGGTCTTCGAGGTGAAGGACGATGCAGGGACGGTCCGCGACCGGGTCGAATCGATCGTGCCGGTTCAAGCGGCGGGCATCGATGAACGGCCTCGTCTCGCCGGCGCATTCAACGGTGCGCAGGAGGTGTTGCTCGAGGTGCCCGCTGGCATCACGACCGACCTCTCGCGCGACGCCGTCCTGAGGATCACGATGGGGCACCATGCGTGGCCCGAGCTGGGCAGCCGACTGGAGTACCTCATCGACTATCCGCACGGGTGTGTCGAGCAGACCACCTCGTCCACCTTGCCGCTGCTTGCCGCGCGTGACGTCCTCCCCCGACTGGGCCTGTTCCGGTTCAGTGAGGAGGAAATCGATGCGATGGCACTCGCAGGTCTCAAGCGGCTGGCCACCATGAAGACCAGCAGCGGTGGGCTGGCGTACTGGCCCGGCGGCACCGAACCCAACCTCTATGGCACAGCCTACGCAGCACGAGCGATCGCGCTGGCAAAGAAGCAGGGCATCGAAGTCCCCGGCTTGCTCGACGAGGTCACCGAGTACCTTGCAGGCCGCCTCGACGACACCAGCAGCACGGCGCGACGCGACGTCGAGCAACGAGCCTCGATCGCGCTCGCACTCGCAGAAGCGGGGGCCCTCCCCGAGTCGGCTGCAGACATGTTGGTGGACACGCTGCCCAACCAGGGTCCGTTTGGATCCGCGACCGTCGCGTTGGCGCTCTCGAGCCTCGAAGGACACGAGGACCAGGTCAACCAAGCCCTCGACGCCGTCGAGGCCGCATTCGAAGCCGACGGTTCCCCGAAGAAGAAGGACGAGGACAGTGACTTCTACTACTACGGCTCGACCACCCGAACCCAGGCCCAAGCCGCGCTCGCATTGGTCCGACTGCGGGCGACCTCGACGCTCATTCCAACCCTGGTCGACGCGCTCGTCCGCAAGACGGGTTCGTACACAACCCAAGCCACGGCGTTCGGTCTGCTGGCCCTGCGTGAGAAGGTGGTCAGCGATGAGGGCGAGGATGCTCGTGTTGTGGCCCGCCTCGACGGCGTACCGCTGACCTCCACGATGGAGGGGTCTTCCAGCATGGGGTCGGGCGCCGGGGCATTCACCATCCCGTTCGCGGACGTGGCCGGCCGCCATGCGGTCCTCCGACTCGAGACGACCGGGGAGACTCCGGTCTCGTTCCAAGTCGGGGCGGCATGGCGCCGCCCCTTCACAGCCGGCGACACGCAGGTGGAGACCTCCGCCGTCAAGGGTCCCGAGGTCTACCGGCTCTACACCACCGCCAAGGGGGAGCCCGTCGACATGAGTGGGGTCGCTCCGGGCACGGTCGTCCGCGTCGCGCTCTTGGCCCGCATGCCCAGCGAGCTCGAACATGACCGACGTGGCTACCTGGCGATGACCGACCGCTTGCCAGCCGGATTCGAACCGATCCAGCCAGATCTGTGGACGGTCTCTCGACCCGCCGAGCTCACCGACGCCCACCCAATGTACAACTTGCTGCAGTGGGGCTCGGCGGACGCGAGCTACGTCGAGATGCGCGACGACCGAGTGCATCTGTACTTCGACCGGTTCTGGGGCGAGTACGTGGCGGGGACGTACACCATGCGAGCCACGACGCCCGGCCAATACACCGTGCCGCCCGCCATGGCGGAGCTGATGTACGAGCCCGACAGCACGGGGTACTCCAAAGACGCGACGGTGGTGGTCACACCATGAACACCCCGGTCGCTCGCCCTCTCCCCAGTCGTCGTTGGGCACGGCGACTGAGCCTGGTGATGCTGCTAACGACCGTCTTGGCGTGGCTCGGCTGGCACACCTACCGTCAGCAGGCGGGCGACCCCGGGTCGTTGCTCGAGGACGACTGGTACAGCGGTCACCGCATCGAGGACCGAAACGGTGAACTCCTGCGGGAGTTGCCCACCGCGGATGGAAGACGGGGCCGTCCCATTCCGCTGGACCAGGTTGGGGAGCGGCTCGTGCTCGCCACGTTGGCCGCCGAGGACGCGCGCTTCATCGACCACGACGGCGTGGACCGCCTCGCGATCCTGCGAGCCGTGGAACAGAACGTTCGGCACGGTGAGGTCATCTCCGGCGCCAGCACGGTGACGCAGCAGCTCGTCAAGCTCCTCGACACCCGTGGGACGTCTGCACAGCGCACCCTCGCGGTCAAACTCCGCGAAGCCGCTCGCGCCCAAAACCTCGAGGACGAAGCCTCCAAGGAGACCATTCTCGAAGCCTACTTCCACCGCCTCCCGTATGGGCACGGCTGGGTTGGGCCCGAGGCTGCGGCGCAGGGCTATTTCGGCGTCCATGCGCGGGACTTGAGTTGGGGCCAGGCCAGCTATCTCGCGGTCCTGCCGCGCTCGCCGTCGTACCTCGACCCGTACCAACACCCGCAACGGGTGGAGTTCCGCCAAGCCGCGCTGTTGGACCAGCTTGAAGAATCCGAGCTGCTGGCGAGTCCCGCAGCGCTTCGGGCCCGCAACGAGCCGATCGTCCTGCGCCCGCTCTCACACGCCTTCGAGGCCCCGCACTTCGTTCAGATGCTCCACGGCGAGCGACGTTTGGCCGATGGGGAGCGCACGAGAACAACACTCGACGCCACGCTTCAACGCGACGTCGAAGGCCTCATCGAGACCCACATGACCAAGATGCGGGAACGCGCCGTCGACAACGCGGCGGCCGTTGTCGTCGACAATTCGACCGGCGACGTCCTGGCCTACGTCGGAAGCGCGGACTTCTTCGACCCCGAGATCGCGGGCCAGGTGGACATGCTCCGTGCTCGCCGCCAGCCCGGGTCCTCGCTCAAGCCCTTCATCTACGGACTGGCCTTCGAGCACGGCCACCATGGCTCACAGATGCTCGCGGATGTGCCGACCGAGTTCGTCGAGGGCGGGGGGAGCGTGTATGCGCCGCGAAACTTCAGCGGGGAGTACCTCGGCCCGATCTCCGCCCGCGAGGCCCTTGCCGCGAGCCTCAACGTCCCCGTCGTCCGGTTGGCCTCGGAGCTCGTCGCATCGCAAGGAGACGGGGTGTTGCTGGATCGACTGCTCGCGCTGGGATTCGAGAGTCTCGATCGGTCCGCGCAGCACTACGGTCTCTCGGTCGCACTGGGAAGCGGCGAAGTCACCCCCCTCGAGGTCGCCCGTGCCTACGTCACGCTCGCCCGAACCGGTGAGGCGATCGACCTCCGGCTCCGCGAAGGCGACCCCTCCGCCGCTCCCCAACGCGTCCTCCCACGGGGCGCAACCGCGGCCGTCGTCGAAGCCCTCTCCGACCCCGGCGCCCGTCTGCGCCTGCTGCAAGGACACAGCCCGTTCGACATCGGCTACCCGCTCGCGCTCAAGACCGGTACCAGCTCAGGGTACCGCGACGCTTGGACGGCTGGATTCACCCACGAGCGCACGGTCGTCGTGTGGCTGGGCAATGCCGACGGCTCCCCCATGAACAAGGTCACCGGCGGCTCCGGTGCGGGCCCTCTGTTCGCAGACCTCATGCGCCGCGCCATGCAAGATGTCGCAACTCGGGGGCCCCTGTGGCCGGGCGACGCGCTTCACGTCGCCCACGTGTGCTCGCTGTCCGGGGCTGTGGCGACCGACGCGTGCCCAGACTCGGTTGCGCGACGCTTCGCCTCGGACGCGACGCCCACCGAACCGTGCGCCCTCCACAGGACTGTACGCGAGACCTCTGAGGGTCTGCATTGCGCCCCGGATGGAGACACGGTCGTCGCCGTGTTCCCTCCCGCCTACGACAGCTGGCTCGAATCACTCCGTCCCGGAGCGCCGGGCGTGGACCCGCATGGGGTTGCGTGGGTCCGAACCCACGACGTCGCCGACTGCACGGAGGCACCCGGCCGCCCCACCCTGAGCATGACCAGCCCGAATCGCGGCGCCGTGATCATGCTCGGGCACGACGGGCGGGACGAGGACCGCGTCGAGCTCACCGCCGCATGGCGAGGGCCCATGCAACAGCAGCCTGAGACGGTCGAGTTCATCGTCGACGGGGAGTCGGTCGGAGCGTCCCCCGCCCCGTTTCGAATCCTGGCTCGCCTGGGGCCCGGGGACCACGAGGTCTACGCCCGTCCGGCAGATCCCAACCTCGCGACGGCCTTCGAAGGCGTCAGCTTCGCCGTCCGCTAGCGGGACCCAATGGTCTGCGTCGAGACGTAGCTCCGCGCCCGGTCCACTGCGTCGTTGCCCTCGTTGAGCGCGATCTGAACGTGCTCGATGTCGCCATCAAAGAACACCCGAATCTCTTGTTCTTGGGCATCGGGATCGACCTGCACCATGGCGCCCGCGACCGCATACCAGTGCGCCTGCTGGACCACCGGCTCAAACACCTCGATGTCGAAGCGCTGCTCGGCCAGCCCGTCGCGCTCGGGAGTCCGCGAAACCCCATCGGTGGGGATCGACGGAGCCAGCGTGGGATTGCCAAAGGCCAACACCATCAGCGCCGGGCCTGCGATCTCGCGAACCTCGATGGGCCGGGGTGACCAACCGAGACTCACCGTCCCATCGTCGGCGCACGCGAGGTAGAGCATCGCCGACGCACCGCGATTGCCCAAGCTCCCGATACGAGTCTGACCGTCGTCGGCCGCGTACGCGTAGCGCCGCTGCCCGGCGGGCCCCGTCATCACCGGGTCGAGGCGAAGCGTCTTGCCCAGCGAGAACCCGGCCTCGTCACACCCGCTGCCGAACCGGTCTTTCGTGTCACCGTCGCCGTTGAGATCGAGGGCGTGTCGAGACCCCAAGACGTCTCGCTCCCGAATCACGCCCTTCCTCGGGCGTCCGGTCAGGCTGTAGGGCTCGGCCGTGTACCGGACCGTGCCCATCCAAGGCGCGACCGCGTCCGCACGTTTGAGCATCACCCGCACCTCGGTCGTGGTGGTCACCCGGACCGTCTCCACGACGGGGGCCCGAAAGCCCTGTCCCGGGCTCCTCGCAACCGGCAGCGGCCGAGGCTCCGCGGCAGCACCTGCCGTGGGGGGAGCGAGCGGGGCCGACGAAGCCGGCGCAGCATCGGGTGCCGAAGACGGCCTCGTTGCAAGTTGTGGGGCACCGCCGGCCGAGCACGCCACAGCCAGAAGGACTCCGATTGCTGTCAACGTCCGCACACGCAGCAGGCTATCAGCCCTCGTCCGGGTTTTTCGGCGCGCTCGCTGCAAGCTCCACCGCTGGACTTTTTCCGGCCACGGCGCAACGGTTGACCAGATGCGCCGCGCGGATCGGCTCTTTCAGATCATTCAGATCCTCCAGCACCGCCGCCTCACCACGGCCGCCATGCTCGCCGAGCGCTTGGATGTTTCCGAGCGCACCGTGTACCGCGACATCAAGGACCTGACCGGCTCGGGCGTCCCGGTCCAGGGCGAGGCCGGCGTGGGGTATCGGCTGGGCAAGGACTTCGAGCTTCCACCGATGATGTTCACCCACGCGGAGGTTCAGGCGCTCGTCTTGGGTGCCCGCATGGTCGAGAGCTGGGCCGACGCCGAGCTCCGTGGCGCGGCCCGGAGCGCTCTCGAGAAGGTCGAGGCCGCCCTCCCGGCAAGCCAGCGACCCCGTGTGCACGCGACCTCGATGCACGCGATCTCGTTCCACGTTCCCAAGGAGGCCCGGAAGCGACTGGGGCCCCTACGCAGCGCAATCGACCGCCGCGAAGTCCTCGAGTTGAGCTACCTCGACCGAACCGATGCGCTCACGCACCGCCACGTTCGTCCCCTGGGCCTCTTCTTTTGGGGACGACACTGGTCCCTGGGCGCGTGGTGTGAGCTCCGTGGAGACTTCCGGAACTTCCGAGTCGACAGCATCCAAGCCATGAAGCGCAGCGGCAAGACCTTCGTCCTCGAGTCTCCGGTGACGCTCGAGGAGTACCTCTCCGCGAACTCGGATTGAGTTCCGGACCTCGGCTGGGCCATGCCGGAGGCGCTCGAACCCAGCACGATGTGAGTCGGGTCGTTGCTCCCGGGGTCGGCCGGCCCTGTCGGCCCGCAAACCCACACCCGCGCCGGATGAGCGCGCGGCCTAGAGCCAAGGCTGGTTTGCCTGCAACACCGGCCGATGGCCCGTCCACTCCGCCGGCTCCCTCCAGTGCTCGACGATTGAGGCGGCCCGTACCTCGACCGGTCGCCCGGGTTCCGCGGTCATCACGCACCGCGTACAGCACGCCCCCGCACGTCGTGGGCCTGGGCCTCCCGGGTCCACGAGGGAGCCGAACAGCCGTTCACGACCTGTCTACGAGCCTGGTTGCCCTGTGGCCGGCGGTTGCGGACCCTGCGCGACGGCGGATGAAAAGAGAAACACAGCCCACATCGAGCCTGGCCGCGCCAATGACGCGCGGCCAATCCAGCCCGCCGGCACCAGGCCCTTCCCGATGACGGGGTCTGAGAGATGTCTCGCATCGGCGGCTGAGCGGTGCGCGGTTGCGCGCGAGAGCACGTACACCTAGGGCCTTGTAGGCGGTGGTTCGGGGGCTGAGGGGCCCCGGCCTGCCGAGCGTATTGCAGCTCGGTCGTCCAGGAGATCCGCACGCCCAGACTCGGTCTCCGATGCTGTAAACCCGCCGCCGCGATGGAGCCGAGGCCCCGAAGTTCAGTGGCACCTCATTCTCAACTCCCTCTTACTTCGTCGTCGGAAGCGTCGATGTCCAAGGCTCACGAGTCAAAACACATCTCCCGTCGTTCCCTCGGCCGAGCGGCGCTCATCGCCCCCTCGGCACTGCTCGCAGCAGCGTGCGGCACCGACGGGACAACCGACGAGATCATCCGCGTTGCAGAACTCGATGAACTCGACGACGGAACCCCAATCGCGTTCAGCCTCGGGCACGGTCCGCTGTGTTTCGCCGTGAAGCTCCGGGGCCCGGCGCAGCATGGTGTCGGCCCCGACCAGAACATCGTCGCCTACTCGACGCTGTGTCCACACATGGGCTGTCCGATCGACCCCTCCGCGGCAGACCCCGAGACCGGACACTTCGGTCCGTGCTCCTGCCACCAGAGTTTGTTCAGCCTCCGCAACGACGGCCGGCTGGTCCACGGCCGGGCGTGCTCCAACCTTGCGCGGATCGAACTCGAGGTCCGGGGGAACACGGTCGTCGCGCTGGGGAAGACCCGTCCCGCGTTTGGTGACCCTCTGTCGGAAGCAGACGCGCTGGCCACGGTCGACGCGGCGGCGCAAGTCGAGGAGGCGGGCTCATGAGTCGCGAACGCTTGGGTCGACGGCGTTTTGCGAAGCTTGCACTCGCCACAGGGGGCGCGGTCTCGATGCCGGCGGCGGCGAGCGCGGAGCAAACCGCGAAGCCCAACTACTACATTCCCCCCACCACGGCGAAGGAGCTCACGTCCGCGTGCGCCTTCTGCATTGTGGGCTGCGGCTACCGCATCTATCGGTGGCCGGTCGATGCGGAGCCAGGCGGACTCGGTGCGGATGAGAACGCACTGGGTGTCGACCTCCCAACGACCGGGTTGCCGTGGATATCGCCCAACCAGCACAACGTCGTCGAGGTCGACGGCATGCCCCACCACGTCGTGGTCGTGCCCGACTGGAAGGCCGAGGTGGTCAACGTGGGTGGCGACTACAGCCTCGGGGCAACTCTCGCTCGGCGGCTCTACTCGCGCGCCGACGAGCGGAAGAGCGACCGACTGCTACGGCCGCAACTGCGGGTGGCCGGCGAGTTGGTCGAGGTTTCTTGGGACGAGGCCAGCGAAATCGTAGCCCGGCTCAGCCGCCACATCATCGACACCCACTCCGAGCTGGCGTGGGGCATGAAGACGTACTCGTACCAGTTCTACGAGAACACCTACGCGATCACGAAGCTCGCATTCGAGAAGGTGCAGACCCCGTGTTGGGCTCCGCACGATCAGCCGCGCGATGGTTCCTCCACCCCCGGGCTGTCCGTCGCTGGGGTTGATGCCTTCAGCGCCGGGTATCCCGATTGGCGTGATGCGGACGTGGTGTTCGTCTCCGGAGTCGCGATCTACGAAGCGCGAGGCGTGTTGTTCTCCAACTGGGTCCGAGCGACGCCCAGTTCATCGCCCTTTGTCGATGACGAGGGCAACGCCCAGAAGGCGCTCGTCGTGGTCAACCCACGCCGCGACGTTGCGGCGCAATGGGCCGAAGACCACGGCGGCGTGCACCTGCAGCTGAAGCCAGGCACGGACACCGTGCTCAACAATGCGATCGCCCGACTCGTCGTCGAGCGGGGGTGGCAGGACGACGCATGGATCGAGTCCTTCGTGGTCACCGAGGCGGAGTTTGCGGCCGAAGCGGAGGCCAATGGGATGCGCGAAGCCTACGGCGCCACGTTTGACGCCTATCGCTCGTTCCTGCTCGCAGATGAGACGTACAGCCTCGAACGGGCCGCGCAGATTACAGGCGTCCCGGCGGAAAAGATCGAACTGGCCGCATCCTTGTTGGCCGAGCCGCGCGTCGACGAGACCGGTACCGTGCGGGCGCCTCGAACCTCCTTCATGCTGGAGAAGGGCAACTACTGGGCGCACAACTTCCCCGGCAGTGCGTCGTTGGTGAGCCTCGGCTTGGTGCTCGGCGCAGGAAACCGTCCTGGCCGCGTCATCTCCCGCGGTGGAGGGCACCAGCGAGGCATGATGAAGTCCGCCTCGTATCCCAAGGACAAGTCGCCGCACAGTCTGCAAGGCCGAACGGCGGGGCTCAACCTGGACCAGTGGGTGCTCGACGGAAACCTGCGGATGGCCTGGGTGATCGGCTGTACGTGGGCCGGAGGCGGCACCGCGGGCGCCTCCGTGCTCCACGAACGCGTGCGCGAGCTGGTCGGCAGCCCGCAACTCGCCGCCGATGTGATCAGCTCCTCGGGAGTCGACATCGACACTGTCGTCGATACGCTTGCTGCCCGAGCCGACGCGGGCGGCATGATCCTCGTGCAACAGGACATCTACCCCCAAGCGCTCACCGAGCTCGCGGACATCGTCCTGCCCGCCGCGTCATGGGGGGAGGCAGCGTTTACCCGGATGCAGGGCGAGCGTCGTCTTCGCTACTACGCACAGATCTGCGACCCGCCCGGCGAGGCGCGAACCGATTGGCAGATCATTGCCGATGTCGCTCGGCGTATGGGCTACGACGGCTTCGATTGGGCCACCGGAGATGAGATCTTCGAAGAGGCTGGACCGAAGTCAGGCGGAACCCAAGCCTACGGCGCCCTGGTCGAGGAGGCACAGCGTCAAGGCCGCCCAGCCCGGGACCTGTTGGCCGAGCGAGGCACCGAAGGGTATCAGTGCCCGATCTACGTCGAGGACGGCAGACTCCGTGAAACGCCGCGGTTCCATGACGCCGAGACCGCGGAGCAAACCGCCGGGGACCGGGGTGCGTTCAAGACCGCGTCGGGCAAAGCGGTGTTCGCAATCGGCGATTGGAACGACGTGATCGATCGCCACGAGTCACTCGCACCCCGGGACGGCGAACTCTGGGTCATCAACCGTCGCGACTCCCGGACATGGAGTGCAATGATCGAGGACCGTCGGATTGCGCATCGCATCGAGCAGATGCCTGAGAACACGCTCGAGCTCAATCCCATCGACGCCGGCGCGGCCGGAATTGCCGACGGTGACCCAGTCCGCGTCGTAGGTTCGCACGGTTCGTTCTCGGCGGTCGCGATACTCACCGACGGACTGCAGCCAGGGGTCAGCTGCGCATACTTCAACTACCTTGGTGAGTTGGACACCGCCGCCAACAACGTGGTGAGCAACACCACCGATCCTATCAACGGGATGTTCTCATTCAAGCTCGGCCGCGGCCGTATCGAGAAGGCCTGACCTCGCGCCACGCTCGGCACCTCGCCATCGTACGGACGTGCCTCCCGGGCTTGCTCCTCCCTAAGCTTTGCCTGCTCGCGCTGCTGCTCGAGCGCCGCCCGGGGTCGGATTCCCGAGCGGACCTCAGCGTGTGCTCTGGACTCCCCCATGGCCCGAATGCTCATCGAGCCAGTTGAGCAGGGCCTCGACCTTCGTCTCCACCGCGCTCGACCCGTGGCCACCTTCGGCCGCGATGAGCTTCCGCTTGTCCGTCGTCGGCGCGGCGTCGAGAATCTCGTCGTTGCCCGCGGGGTCGACCAGGGCGTCATGATGTCCCTGTACGACCAGAATCGGGGCGCGGACCTTCGCAGCGTTCTTGGAGCTACGCTTCATCACCCTCCGCTGAGCCGACAAGTAGCGCAGGCTGAAGTAGCGCACCACCAGCGGATCGGCGTGCATGCCCTCGGCCTCCAAGCGGTCCGGCTCGAAGCGGACTGCCGAGGGCTCGCGGTTCATGTCGACCGTCAACGCCCAGGGCCGAAAGATGAAGTTGAGCGCGTAGACGAAGTAGTCGCGAGCGCTGGGACCCATGCCCTCGGCAAACCGAAGACGGTAGGCGGGATTGATGAGGATGACGCCCGTTGGGGCGACATCGGAGGTGGCGGCGACCTCGAGCGCGAGGGGTCCGCCCGCGCTGTGGCCGAACAGGAAGCGCGGGGTGTCAGGAAAACGCCGGGCCAGCTCTTCCCAGCCGAGTCGAAGGTCATCGAGTACGAGCGGGTAGCGGCGAATGTCGCCGCGGAGGCCCGCAGAGTATCCGCTGCCCCGTGGGTGCAGACTGGCCACCACGTACCCCGCGTCGTGGGCCATGGCCCTGAACTCGGGATAGGGCGCGTGCCTGCCGATCTCTGGCCCGAGCACGAAGTAGATCACACCACGAGGCTCGCCCGAGGGCATGCTCGCGGAGAACTGCAGCGGGACATCTCGCGCTCCCGCAAGCGTCTCGAAACCAGCGGGTGCCGTGAGCGGCGGTTGGTCGATGCGAGGATGGCCGCCGCAAGCGGCCAAGGCCAACCCGAGCGTGTAGGCCAGCGGACCGGGACTCCCGCAACGCGTGGCTCCGACTCGAGCTCGGGCCCGTCCCCTCACAACCCAACGCTAGCACCCGCCGCCTCGGCCTGCCGACGATCCGTCGACCCCTGGAACAGCCCGCCCCCCGCTCACAAGCCAACAGCGGTCGGCTGTCAGCGCCGGCGCCCCGCCGGACTCAGCCCGGGAGTGGAGCGTAGCGAGCGAAGTACTGACGCATCAGCCACCGCCGGAAGCGATGGTTGATGCCCGGCATGTCGAGACCCATCCCCCGATACAGCACCATCGAACGCGCACCCAGGCTGAGCCCGTAGAAGAACTCCGAGCGCAGTTTGTGAGGCTGTAGCGGCGGAACGCCCTCGTCGTAGTCGGTGGGCTGTTCGTGAAGCTCCGCAATATTGCGCGCCACGACCTTGGCCTGCCAGATGCACTCGATCGCGCGCTGCATCGTCGGCCACTCGCCGTCCCCGCCGCGCACCCGCACGGCGTCTCCGCACGCGAAGATGTCGGGCTTGGTCATCTCAGGCTCTGCGAAACACTGCAGCGTCGGGCCCACGCTGAGCCAGCCGTCGTCGGTCCGGGGAAGGCCCAGTTGCTCGAGAATGGGTGCAGGGCGGATGCCACCAGCCCACAATACGAGGTCGGCCCGGACCGTCTTCGTCGCCCCTGCGGATTCCAAGTGAGCCTCGCCGTCTGCGACCCGGAGCACGCGGCTCGAGACATCGATGCTGACCCCTTGTGCCTCCAGGGCCCGGGTCGCCCGGCTCGAGATCCCCGCTCCCATGCTGTCTACGAGAGCGGCCGCAGAGGTCGCCAGTCGAACCTTGGGTGCAGACCACCCCGTCGGCCGCGTCCCTGCGAGAGCCGCGAGTTCCCCCGCGAGCTCGCATCCACTGATCCCGCCGCCCACCACCACGATCTCGGGCCGATCTTCCGCTCCCTCGAGCAGGCCGCGGAGGGCCTCGTGAGCCCGCGTGAAATCGGCCTCGCCCTTGTAGCCAAGGACATTCTGGGCCCCGTCGATTCCCGCGGGCGCCTCGAAGCCAGAGCCGAGCGCCACAACCGCGAAGCGCCCGGACTCGCTCGTGCCGTTGGCCAGCTTGACCGTCTTCGTCGCAGGGTCGAACGACTCGACCTCGCCTTGGACGTATCGGGCCTGGGGAACAGACTCGACGAACGCCCGCGTATTGAGGCGAGACTCGGCAGGGTCGAGGACGCCGCACAACCGCTCTTGCACGAGAGGGAGGTATCCGTGCTCGCTCTGCCGGTCCACGACGATCAGCGGCGGCGGCTTGCCGTCGAAGGCTCGGACCAGCTGGTAGACGACCTCGACGCCCGCGAACGAGGCTCCGAGGATCACGATGGCGCCGTCAGTTTCCGAAGACATGAACCTTGTCCCGGACCGAGGCCGGAAATCGCTCTGCAACGAGTTGCTCGGCTTGCGCCTTCGAGTGCCGAGCGCTGCGGTGCACGAGCACGAGTGCGTCCCCCTCGAACTGTTCGGCCCGCTCGATGATCTCGTCGACATGGGTGTGTCCCCACGCTCGGGTGTGCTCCACCCCGCGACGGTCGTCCCAAGACGTCACCTCATGCACGAGGACCTTGGCCTGGCGAACCAATGGCTCCCGATCGAAGAGCTCGATCGTCGTGTCCCCCGTAACGCACAACACCGGCTCCACATGGGCTTCGGTGACGGTCTTCCCCTGGGCGCGGAGGGCTTGAATCTGCTCGCCCCGTAGCTCGGAGAACTCCGCCGTGAGACGCATCGTGCGGCGCCGAATGACCCACGCAAGCGACGGAACACGATGCACCGATCGCACCGCCACCGCATCGATCCCCTTGCGAACCTCAACGACGTCGCCGGGGCTCTGGCCATGCAACCGCGTTTCCATCTCGAAGTCCTCAATCTCCGACCACGCGGCGAAGATGCGCTGCAAGGGATCGAGGATCTCGAGCGGCACGTGAACGTTCGAGGGCTCCTGTTGCATCATGTGGCGCTGCGAGAGGAGATACGGCAGCCCACCAAGATGGTCCTGGTGTCCATGTGACACCAGAATCCGTGCGTTCTTGAGCTGCCCAGTCACGGGGACCCCCACGTCGAACAGCACGCCCAACTCGGCCACGCGCAGGCTCGTGCCGATCCCCCCACGTGCAACGCCCGTGAGCGTCAGTCCGCCCACTTGGAGCGTGTCTTCACCGAAGTCCACAAGCTCGTACTGAGCGCCTCAAGCGACGAAGTTGCGGTTGGGTGTCCAGAGCACCGCCGGAGCGGCAGCCGGAGCGGGCACGGCGGCACCACCGGAGCCGAGCGGCAACGCCATGACCTCGTGTGCCGCCTTGATGATTTTTTCCGGCGAGACGACCAGCTGCTCTTCGAGGCGGGCGTTTTGGGGGATGCCCGGGACCGCGTCCTGACCCAGAACCCGGGTCGCCAAGGGTTGACCAGCCATCGCCTCGATCACCGATCCTTGAAGCTCGCGACCAAGGCTGGCGAAGACCCGGTCTTCGTGCACAACGAGCAGTCGACGGGTCTTGGAGACCGAAGCCATCACCGTCTCGAGGTCGGGCGGGACGATCGTGCGGAGGTCGATCATCTCGACATCGATGCCTGCAGCGGACAGGGTTTCGATGGCGGTCTGCACGAACAAGGTGCAGCGACCCCAGGTCACGATGCTGAGGTCGGTGCCCTCACGCCGGACCGCAGCCTTGCCGAGGGGGACCCGGAAGTCGTCGGGAATGTCGGGTGCGTGGCCCTCGAACGCGATCGCACGCTTGAGCTTGGCGACCTCGGCCTTGTCGGTGGGCTCCCCGGGGAAAGCATCGCCGAGCGTCATGCGGTACAGGCCCTTGGACTCGAAGAACACGACCGGTCCGGTGAACTCCGCCGCGCTCCGCAGCATCCCGTAGATGTCACGCGAAGTGGTGGGCGCGCAGATCGTCAGGCCAGGGATCGACCCGTAGAGGCCTTCCATGCACATCGAGTGGTACACGGCTCCGCCATGCAACGGCTCGGTGGGCAGCCGGACGATCACGTTGGCGTGAATCGTTCCGCCGGAGGTCCACAGGAGGTTGCCGAGGTAGACCAGCCAGTGCAGCGTGTTGAGGCTGTAGTCGCTGAACTGAATCTCGGGCAACGCGGTCGAGCCCTCGTGAAGCGCGAACCCTGTGGCCGCGCCAAGGATGAGAGGCTCGTTGATCGGAGCGTCTTTGACCTGACCGGGGAACTGGTCGAACAAGCCGCGCGTGGCCTGCATCACGCCTCCCTTGGCTCCCACATCCTGCCCATAGACCCACGTCATGGGGTTCTCCTTGAGGATGGCCCCAAGTGCGGCTCGCATCGCACCGTTGATCGAGATGACCGTGTTGCGACCCTCGACCGGCGCTTCCACCGACTCGGGGAACGGATCACGGATGTGCTCGAACACCGAGTCGTAGGTGGGCTCGGGCTCGGACTCGGCCTGCGCCATCGTCCCTACGATGTACTCATCGGCCGCGGTTGCGACCGTGCCCAGGTCGTGACGGAGGAAGTAGTCCTTGGATTGGCCGTCCTTGCGACGCACGACGTCGCCATCCTGCAGCACGCCCTGGTCGACAAGCGCTTGGCCGAAGTCGAGCAGCGGGTCGTGTTGGTCGAACTTGAAGGTGACGTCAGCCGCCGAGCTGTGGTCGTTGAGGCGCGACAGGTTCCGAACCCAAAGCAGGGCCGGTTTCTGGTTGTCCCGGCAAAACGCCATCGCCTTCTTGTTGGTCTCGTACACCTCGAGAAAGTCGTTGCCGTCGCAGGTGAAGTACTCGAAGCCGAACGCCTTCGCGTAGGCCTCGAAGTCCTGGATGCCGCGACCGTCCTCCGGCTTGACGCTGATCGCGATGTTGTTGTCGGTGACGACAAGCAACCACGGCAGCCCGAGGATCGAGGCGCCGGTCATGCCCTCGTGGAGGTCGCCTTCAGCACAGGTTCCATCGCCTACCACCGCCATCGTGACGGAGTCGGTCTGCCCCTTGAGTTGGTTGCCGTAGGCGTACCCGACCGACTTGGATACCTGCATGCCAAGTGCCGACTGCACCGGCAGGATGCCGAAGCGCATGTCGTTGAAGTGGGCCGTCATCTGGCGACCACCGCTCCACGGGTCGGTGCTCCGCGAGAGCTGCTGGCGCATGTGGTCGAGGTGGAAGTCTTCGTAGCCCTGCAGTCGAGCCCACAGTCCCAACAGCGACGCGCTGCGGTAGTGGCCGCAGATCGCGAACTTGTCGAAGGCGAGCTCGCTGTGTGCTGCGAGTGCGGTCGCGGTGCCGTGAATCTCCTCGCCCGGACCCCAGATCGCGAACTTCACGATTCCCTTGAGGCACTCCTGCACCACGCGCTCCACGTGCATGCGAGCCATGCAAGCCTCGCGATACGCAACGCGCATGATGTCGGGCGTCAACTCGGGAAACTGGCCGAGGCGAGAGAGGTCGTACCGTGGCGAGGTGCTGGGGGCGTCGGGCATGGCAGAAACTCCGCGCGAACCCTACGCATTGCGGGCCATTGGGTCCACGCGCTGCATCACGCAGGACACCACCAGCGAACACGAAAAAGGGCGGCGCTCGCGTGAGCACCGCCCTTGTCGGACCCGCTTGGGTCACCCGTGGGACCGGGTGTTACTGCTGCGGATATCCACCGCCTGGCGGCGGGTAGCCTCCAGGAGGCGGGTAGCCACCGGGCTGCTGCTGTGGCGCCACACCCGGCTGCGGGTAGCCGCCAGGCTGTTGCGGAGCGGCACCGGGCTGCTGCGGATAGCCGCCGGGCTGCTGCGGGTAACCGCCGGGTTGCTGCGGTGCTGCACCCGGTTGCGGATACCCACCCGGGGCGGGGGCTGGATATCCCGGCTGCTGCGGAGCTGCGCCCGGTTGCGGATATCCGCCGGGTTGTTGCGGTGCTGCGCCGGGCTGCGGGTAGCCGCCGGGTTGCTGCGGTGCTGCGCCGGGCTGCGGATAGCCGCCGGGCTGCTGCGGAGGTGCACCGGGCGGCGGATAGCCACCGGGCTGCTGCGGAGGTGCACCAGGCTGCGGGAAGCCGCCAGGCTGTTGCGGTGCGGCGCCGGGCTGTTGGAACCCGCCGGGCTGCGGCTGGTTTTGGAAGGCCGGTTGCGCGGGGGCGGCCGGTGCGGCTGGAACACCTGCGTCCATCGCCTCCATCGCGGCCCGGGCTTCGGCCTCGACATCGACGCCTTCGTTCTGCTTCCGAAGCAAGAAGTACTGATGCAGACCGGTGGCCAGGACCAAACCGAGCGAGAAGCCGTATCCGGCCATCCCGATCAAGAGCGACAGAACCCAACCGACGTAGGGGATGAACCCGCCAACCGTGAAGCCGATCGACGCGACGATCTGACCACCGATACTCGCAACGATGGTCGCGAGCACGATCCGACCGATGTCCCACTTGAGGACCTCGATGCCGCGGCTGAGCGCGTCCATCTTCTCCCGCCGCTCGATGATCATCGAGGGCAGACCACCCGACATCCCAGCGAACGGCACGATGATGGCAAGGAATGCGCTGATCCAGTTGCCCACGAAGTCGCGCATGGCGTACTTCACCGCGGCGCCGGCGGACACCGGCATTCCCAGACGGGAGCGGACCAACATGGTCCCACCGGCGAGTGCCAACAGTGGGAACACGAGCCCCACCAGCGGAAGGACGGCGGACCCGAGCACGAGCACGACCGGGATCATCACCGGTTTGAGAAGTGCGAAGCCAGCCTTCACATCACCGAAGAAGCCCTCGCTCTCGATCGCCCCGAAGGGATCGTTGCCTTGAGCCGCGGGCTGCATCGCATTGGGCTGGCCGGGGTAGCCCGGTTGACCGCCCATCGCAGGCTGACCGGGCTGACCACCCATCGGCGGCTGTCCGGGTTGACCCCCCATCGGCGGCTGTCCAGGGTGACCGCCCATCGGCGGCTGGCCGGGTTGACCACCCATGGGCGGCTGTCCACCCATCGGCGGCTGCCCCGGAGGCTGACCCATCGGAGGCTGTCCACCCATCGGCGGCTGCCCTGGAGGCTGACCCATCGGCGGCTGCCCTGCAGGCTGACCCATCGGGGGCTGCCCCGGAGGCTGCCCCCCCGGTGGTGGGTACCCCGGCTGCCCAGGGGGTGGCCCTGCCGCGGGAGGCGGTGCGGCCATCGGCGCAGGCGCGGGGGCCATGGGTGCTGGAGCCGGAGCCATGGGAGCCGGAGCAGGGGCGGCCGCAGGACCGCCAGGCATGCCCGGACGAGGCGGGCCCGGCGGGGGACCACCTGGCCGAACCTGGTGAGAAGCCCCGGGGATCGGCGGAGCCGCAGGTGCAGCAAACGGCTGTCCTGGCGCCGGTGCTGGCGCACTGGCCGGCGGAGGCGCGGCACCTGCCCCAGCAAACATCGTCTTGCTCTGCCCGACCGCGCCGGGAAAGTCGATGTGCTGAACCGTGATCACCGACTGTCCCAAACGGACAGCCTGGCCGATCCCGAGCTCGACCGGAGCCTGGATTCGCTCCCCTGTTGGGAGGAACGATCCGTTGGTCGAACCGAGGTCTTGAAAAACGAGGCGTCCGCCTTGGAACCGCATCTCGGCGTGTCGCCCAGAGACCTGTGGGTCCTGAAGGGCAATGTCGCCGACATCGCGTCCCATGACGATCGTTTCCTTGTCGAATGATTTGGTTTCGGGGGGTCGTCCCGCGTACTGAACGTACAGGGTATACAGCGCCATCGAGGCTCCTGTTCGGGTTGGCAAGGGGAGTGTCACAACGTGTGGCGCTTCGCGCAACCGACGGTTGCAACAATCGTGGCGGGGAACGTTTGACCATCCCCCTCCGCTGACGTAGGCACCATGCGCGAGCTCGTCCGTGCCCGACCCAGCTTCCCCCTCGTCCCCCTCTGACCCCGTCTCCGTCCACGCGGACGACGCATGGCAGCCCTGGGGAGCCCAGCAGTCCCGCGACGCCCGCTCGCACATCGCGGACGGAAAGATGTGGGATTTGGTAGTCGTCGGCGCGGGGATCAGCGGGGCCGGCGTGGCCCGAGATGCCGCACGGCGGGGTTTGAGCGTTCTCGTCGTGGACGCGGCCGACGTCGCCCATGGGACCAGTTCCCGCTCCAGCCGGCTGATTCACGGCGGAGTCCGCTACCTCGAACAGGGCCAGGTTGGCCTGGTCTATGAGGCCCTCCGGGAGCGCGCCCGCCTCTACGACGCGGCGCCCCACCTCGTGGAGCCCGCGCGGTTCCTCTTTCCGGCCTACCGGGGAGATCGCCTCGGGCCGTGGATGCTGCGGATGGGCCTGACGCTCTACGACGCGCTCAACCTGTTTCGCGGGGAGGGCCACGACTCCGCGGATGCGAAGCGGTGTCTCGAGCTCGAACCTCTGCTGGCCGAGGACGGACTGCGGGGCGCGGTGCTGTACGAAGACGCAGTCACCGACGACGCCCGGCTGACCCTGACGGTGCTGCAGGATGCCCGGCGCCATGGAGCGGATGTGCTGACGTACACCGCCGTCGAGCGCGTCGAACGGGTCGAAGCGGGCATCGACGTCCACCTCGATGGCGGTTCCCTCGCCCACGCCCGCGAGGTTGTTGTCGCCACGGGACCGTGGACCGGCAGAACGCTGCTGGGGGATCCCGGCACGGAGCTGGTCCTGAAGTCCAAGGGCGTGCACTTGGTCCTTCGGTCCGAGGATGTGCCGGTGCGACGACCCGTCGTCGTTCAGGCCCCCGGCGATGCACGCCGGATCCTCTTCGTCGTCCCCTGGGGATCGCGGACGTACGTCGGGACGACCGACACTCCCTATGAGGGAGACCCGGCGGGCTGCGGCGTGCTCGAACACGAAGAACTCGAGCTGCTCGAGACCGTGCGACGCGTGATGCCCGGCGCCGGCCTCAGCCCGGAGAACATCATCAGCACGTGGGCCGGCGTTCGGCCGCTCGTGCGGCCCGAGGGTGCGAGCGGAGAGTCGGTCGAAGTCTCTCGCAAGCACCGGATCGTCAAAGGGGACAACGGCGCGCTCGGTCTGGTCGGGGGCAAACTCACCACGTTCCGCGCAATGGCCGAAGAGGTCGTCGACCTCGTGATCGACCGGCTCCGCGACCAGTGGCCCGCCGATCGACCGAAACCGAGCGCTTGTTCGACGGCAACCTCGGTGCTCGTACCGAGCGAGCCGTTGTCGGAGGAGGAGCGAGTCGATCCCTTGGTCGCAGATCTCTGGGGTCGACATGGGCCCGCCGCCCGGAGGCTCGCAACGCAAGCTCGAAGTACGGCCGGGCTCGAAGCGAGAATCGTCTCCGACCTCCCGTACCGCCGAATCGAGCTCCAACACGCTGTTCAGCACGAAGGCGCGCAGCACGTGTCGGATGTGTTGCGGCGACGCATCCCGCTCGCGCTGACCGCCAGCGACCTTGGAGGGAGTGTCGCCCGCGACGTCGCCACCCTTCTGGTCGATGCCCGCGGTGGCCGCGGCGCCGAGATTGAGGACGAAGTCGAGCGGTATCGAGACGAGATGGTCCGGGAGACTCGACGAGCGCCCCGAATCGGCGCCGCATCCTCGCCCAGCGCGCGCTAACCTGTCGGGAGGAATGCAGGCTCTCGATCGATTGCTCGCGCTGGTGTGCCGTGAACTCGGCGCGACGCGGTCGTGGGTCGAGTACGGCAACGCACCGCCGCCCAACGCCGTGTCCGCGACGATTCGGGATGGCTGGCGGCTCTGCGCAGACCTCGACGAGCCGACCGATGAGGCACGTGCCCAACTCGACGAGCTCGTCTCGTCCTTCGATCGCGTCCTGCTCGAAGCCACTGGAGAGGCACCCGTTCCGCAAACCCAATCCGACGCGGGCGCCCCTCTTCGGCAGATGCTCGATGTGCTCGTCGACCGGGTCGGCGCATCGTGTGCTTGGGTCGTCGACGACCGCTCTCCCATGGTCTGGGGCGCTTCGCGAGATGGCGCGTGGCTCGGCGACGCCGACCAGGCTCGGCGGGTCGGCGAAGCCCTCGGCGAGCACTCGCCAAAACAGATCCTCGGATGGCTCGACGGCCAACAGCTCCCGCCCACGCCCCGGGCGCTCGTCCCTCACCTCGCGACGATCGCCGACGCCATCGAGGATATCGGGTCGGACCTCCTTCTCACGACGTGGGCGGCCATCGCTCAGGCTTCGAACCAGAACGGCGCGTGGTCCTGGGACCGAGACCCCTTGAGCGTGATCGTGCGTCCGTTCGCGGCGATCTACCGCTTGATCGTCCTCTTCGACGACGAGTTCTCGCCCCTGCACGCCGAGACCACCATCACGCGAGCGCTCCCCGTCATCGAGCGCCTCGTCGCAGATCACCCGCCAGTCGATCCCACGCCCAAAGGCGCCCGGATCCACGCCTTCA
The DNA here is from genome assembly GCA_050633305.1 of Nannocystales bacterium. Classification (GTDB taxonomy): domain Bacteria; phylum Myxococcota_A; class Polyangia; order Nannocystales; family Nannocystaceae; genus CAJXVA01. Next base: position 267,944 of record JBOEGF010000024.1, on the reverse strand, counting down.
TCCGTCCAACGCGCTAGAGGGCGTCCCGAGCGTTGGACACCGCCACCCCGGTGGCGCGCGACGTATTCTTCGACGACGCCGTTGTGAGGCGCTCTAGAAGAACAGCTCGCCGATCCAGACGAACGCGCGCGTGAACCAGCTGTCGTGGAAGTTCGCCCCGACGAGGACTCCTCCGCCGAACAGACCGCCGAGGACCGCGCCCGGAAGCGCGATCCATCCGAGCATCCACGAGAGCCGACCGCGTCCGCCAGACTCTTCCTCCGCAGAGTCGGTTTTCTTCTCGAGTTCGCCCTTGGTGGGGACCGGTTTGTCGCTGCTCATTTCGGGTTCTCCTCCGAGGGGCGCGCGGCCGGTGCTTCTGGGGCGACCGTCATCGCGCCCGTGGGTGCGAAGGGTTTGTCTTTTCGCGCGAGGACACGGGACCGGTTGCTCGGATCAATCCAAGGAGCCTGACCCGGAGCGACCGGCGCGTAGCTCATCCAGCTGCCCGACTTGTAGCCGGGCGCAGATGGGTCGGTGATGTCGAGGGCGCCAAACAAGTGGCCGACCTCGTGAAGCAGACCCCGTAGGTGTGCGTTGCGGCGCTGGCGAGTCGCATAGACAACCGCCGCAGAGCCGTTGTACGGGCCGTCCTCGGGGGGCGTGAAGGCCTTGCCCGAAGTTCGGTCGTCCAGCGGACGGCCCGTGAAGCCAACGATGAGGTGTGCCGCTTCGCGCGGCCTTGCCTCGACATCCTCGAGGAGCTCGCCGGAGGACATCCCGGCCGTGGGAACGCCCCATCGACCGACCGAGGCCAATTCAAGCGTGACGCCGAACTGCTTCTCGTAGATCGAAGATGCCTCGCTGAGCGTGCGCTGGACGTAGTCGATCCAGTCCGGGTGCTGTTCGATGAGGGTGTCGTCGACGAGGACCTTCACCTCGACCGTCACGGGTACTCCCAACCTCCCAGCAAGCGCCCCCTCGAGCGGATCCACGAGCGGCGCAAGGGGAGGCGATGGGGGCTCGACCGGAGGAGGCGTGAGGGCGGCGGGCTCGGGGACGGGCTCCGGTTTCACGTCCGGCTCGTCGGGACGCTCGTCCTTGTCGTGCCCCGCATCGTCCTCCTTCTTCTCGGAGTCGTCGTCCGAGTCGTCCTTCTTCTCGGAGTCGTCGTCCGAGTCGTCCTTCTTCTCGGAGTCGTCGTCCGGATCGTCCTTCTTCTCGGAGTCGTCCTTCTCATCGGAGCTGTCGTCCGAGGCGTCCTTCTCCTCGGAGTCGTCGTCGCCGGGATGCGGCGGGGCGACCTCGATGTCGAGCCCCAGCCACTCTTTCTCGAACGACGTGACCCCGTGGCGATAGAGGTTTCCAACGTAGACGCCGGATCCGAACAGACCCAGGACCACCAGCAAGGGGGTGCCGAAGAGCAGCAGAAGCTTGCCGACGGCCTTGATGCGCTTCCAGTTCATTCGCGACTCCAAGGGAGTGTAGCCCCTGCCAACCGCCCGGCACCCAAGCTATTCCCAACCGACCGCAAGGGTCCGAGGGCCGGCCTTCGCCAGTCAGGGAGCGTCGGCGCGCGCAACGCGTCATGGCAGCAGCCCAAGCATCGCCATCGATACGGACTCGGTTCGGGTGACGACCAGGTGGTCGAGCAGCGGGATGCCGACCAGAAGCCCAACCTCGGACAATCGGTTCGTGAGCTCCAGGTCCGCCTCGCTCGGCGTAGGGTCACCACTCGGATGGTTGTGCACCGCGATCACCGAGTGCAAACCGCCTCGCACGAGCGGCCGAAAAACCTCCCGGGGGTGAACCTCCACCGAGGACAACGAGCCGATCGCGACGGTCTCCACCAACCGTACGCGCTGCCGAGCGTCGAGTCCCAGGACCACGAACCGCTCCGAGGGCGCATCGCCGAGCCGGGCACGAACATAGGTGCCGACGTCCGAAGGGGTCCGAAGGGGTGTTCCCAGGGGGATCTCGAGTTGGGCTGCACGCCGTCCGAGCTCGAAAGCGGCACACAACGCCGAAGCGCCAGCCTCCCCCAGCCCATCGCCACGCAGCAACTCGAGAGCCGTCGCCGAGCGCAGCGAGCGAAGCCCACCGAGCTGCTGCAGGACCACCGCCGCTCGGCTGAGTGAACGGCCTCCGCCCAGCACCAACGCGACCAACTCCACGTCGCGCAGCGCGGCGGGCCCATGCAGGAAGAGGCGCTCTCGCGGCCGATCGGTGACATGCAGCGAAGTGACAACCGCGTTCAGCATGGCCGGCCTTGTTTCAACGCCCGTGCCACCCCGGAGTGCTGAAATCTGGGACCGACCGCACGGCGCCCGTCCCACCAGCGGGCCACGCAAGCGACGGGTTGGCCAGTTTGGCACTGCGCAGGCGAGACGGTGCTCCCCTCTCCTGCCGTGATATCTTCCGCGAACGGTGTTGCGACTCGCAGTCAGCCTGTGTGGCGTCCTCCTCGTCGGGGCGTGCTCCAAGGAGGACCCCGCCCCCGTCGGACCCCCGCGATCTGCCACAGCAGACGCGCATGGGTTCGGTGAGGGCATTCCGTGGGAACCTCTCGAGGGCGCGCTCGCTCATGCAAAAGCGGAGGGCATGCCCATCATGCTCGTCGTGCACGCCAGCTGGTGTAAGCGATGCAAAGAGCTCAAGCCCGCCTTCTCGGATTCCGAGATCGAGACGCTTTCCCAGCGGTTCATCATGGTCAATGCGGACCAAGACGAGCAACCCGAGGCGCTCAAGTATGCACCCGATGGGGAGTACATCCCGCGGGTTGTCTTCATCTCCCCGCAGGGCGTGCAGGACTTGACCCTCACCAACGAGGCGCGCGAGCGCCATCGACACTTCTACACACCCGGGGACGACCTCGCGGGTGTGATGCGAAAGGCCCTCTCCCGACATGAACGAACCCCACCCCGCTCGTAGGCGTCTGCGCCTCACCTCGTTGGGGGCCCTTGCCGCTGCCGGCCTCGCCGTGGGGTTGGGCTTCGCCGCTCAGCCCGAGGCCACGGCTGCGCGCAAGGTGGAGACGATGCCGGTCTCCGACGTGCGCCCCGGAATGCGAGGCCACGCCGTCACCGTCTTCAAGGGCGAGCACACCGACAAGTTCGAGGTGGAGATTGTGGATGTGATCCACAACTACCTCCCGAAGCAGGATGCCGTCCTCTTCAAGTCGAACGACCCCCGCATGGTGCACAGCTCCATCGTCGGCGGCATGAGCGGCAGCCCCATCTTCATCGAGGGCAAACTCGTCGGCGCGCTCTCCTATGGATGGCCCTTCAACAAGGACGCTCTTGGGGCGCTGACGCCGATCAGCAACATGCACCAAGTCGGCGACCTGCCGTATCGGCCCGACGTACTCCCCCACCCCGAAACCGGGGGCAAGGCACGCGGCAAGCGACGACGCGGCACACGAGCTTGGGCGGACGCGATGTTGGGCCTGGAGACCTCTCCCCTGCCCGCCCGTCGCCGCGCCGACGACCTCGACGCCAGTGAGTCGCTGGTACCGCTGTCGGTCCCCCTGTCGATCTCCGGCTTGGGCGCCGACGCCAGCCGCATGCTCGGGGACGCGCTGGGCATGACCCCTGTCCGCGGAGGAGGCCGCGGAGGAGGCCGAGGCTCGGCTGCCCCTAGCGGCGGCACCAAAGGCAAAGGCGAGACCAAAGGCCAGTCAAAAGGGTGGTCGGGCGGCGACTCGGTCTCCGTCATCCTGATCGACGGAGACAGCTCCGTCGCAGGCAACGGCACCGTCACCTGGGTCAACCCCAAGGGCGATCGGCTGCTGGCTTTCGGACACTCGATGTTCGATGCCGGGCCCACCAACGTCCCCATGGGGCACGCCCGGGTGCACACCATCATCAACAGCTATCAGCGCTCCGTGAAGGTCAGCAGCCCGCTGTCGATCGATGGGCTGATGTACCAAGACCGCCAGGCGGCCATCGCTCTGCGTACCGACAAGCGGGCGCCGATGATCCCGGTGACCACCAACATTCAGGGGCCGGACGCAGACCTGCCTCCGCGCACCTACAACAACCGGGTGTCCTTTGGCGTCGACCTCACGCCCAACTTGGTCGCGTCGATTCTCGCCGAGGCGCTGGATGAGGCGGGTCGGGACTCGACCGAGGTGGTCTTCAAGCTTCACACCGAGATCGAGTACGAGTCGTCCAAGGGACGTCACGAGCTCGAGGTCAACGAAGAGGTGTTCTTCTCCGGAGGCCTCGTCGGCCGCATCGCCGGGCGAACCCGCAGCGTGCTTTCGGTCCTTGCACTGCTCGACAACGACTTCGAGGTCGCGGCCATCAAAGACATCCGGCACGACATCACGATGGAATACGGCGCCCCGGTCGACCAGATCGAGAACGTCCGGTTTGTTCAGAGCACCGTGCGTGCAGGCGACCTGCTCGAGGTCGAGGTCACCTTCCGCAACTACGACGGCGACGCACGCACGGAGATCTTCCCGATTCGGGTCCCCGACGATGCCGCAGGCGAACAGATCGTCGTCGAACTCGCCGCCGGCGACCTCGTCGTCCCACTCCGTCCCCTGTCCGACGATCTGGACGACCTCATCACGACGCTGACCCAGTCCTACCCTTCGCGGTCGGTCGTCGCCACCATCTACCGGGAAGGCGAAGGCCTCGCGACACGAGAAGGCCTGATGCCTGCCCTCCCCGACAGCGTGCTCGAGACCATGCTCGACCGCGGGGCCACACGCCCTTCTCTCCGCCTCAAACAGATGTCCCGGCGGGTCATCCCCACGAAGTCGATCGTCGTGGGCACGCACCGCCTGAAGCTCGACGTCAAGGCTCCCAAGTCGTTCCGATGACAAGCGCCCTTCGAACCCTTCTTTTGTGCTCGCTGACCGCCGCTTGGGCCATGCCGACTTCGGCGTTGGCCGGAGGCACGCGCACCCTCAAAGTCTCCGACTACGCATCGCTCGACCGCGGCGAGACCCAGGGCGCGGCCATCGAGTCCGACGGGACCGTCACCGTCGGCTACCTGCCGCAGCGTGGTGAGGTCAAGCAGACCACCGCGTTCTCCTGCGTCGCCGACGGAAAGTCGGTCCTCATCGGCACCGCCGACGAGGCATCGATCTTGCGCGTCTACCCCAACCTCTCGAAGAAGGCAGGAAAGAAAACCAAGCCGTCCAAGCGTGGGAAGAAGGGCCAAACCGTCACCCCGGAGGCGACGCTCAAGGTCGAGCAGGTGGCCTCGCTCGACGGCGTTCTCGTGAGCGCCATGGTGAACGTGGGCGGCGGAAGCGTCATCGCTGCGACCGTTCCAGGTGGGAAGCTGGTCAAGGTCAGCAAGAAGGGGAAAGTCTCCGACTTTGCGACCCTGCCTGTTGAGCAGATCTGGGGTCTGCTGGTCCACAAAGGCAAGCTCTACGCTGCGACCGGCCCCAAGGGCGAGCTGTACTCGATGTCGCTCGACGGCAAGAGCCCCAAGGTCGTCTTCGACGCCAAGGAGAAGGACATCCTCAGCATCCTTCCCGTGGGTGACGACCTGCTCGTCGGCGTCTCACCGCAGGCCAATCTCTATCGCGTCACCGATGACGTCGAGGGCGAGCTGCTGCACAGCTTCTCCGGCGACGAAGTCCGGGCGCTGGCCGTGGTCGGCACAAAGCTCGTCGTCGCGATCAACACGTTCGAGGACCGGAAGCTCGGCAGCCTGGATGCGCTAAGCAAGACGCTTCAGCGGACCAGTCTCACCGGAACACCCCCAAGCGGGAGCGCGGGCAACGAGCGCCCCCCCTCGGCCCACGGCGAGCTTCATGCGGTCGACCTCGGTTCCAAGCTCGATGTGTCGCGTTCCACCGAAGCGCCATGGGAGCAGTGGCTCGACCGCTCGGACCAATACTTCACGTCCCTACTGTCCCAAGGCGAGTCGGTGATGGTCGGCACCTCGCACAGTGGCAAGGTCTACCGGGTCTCCGGTCCTCGGTCGGCTGCCACGGTCGCGGACTTCGACGAGCGCCAAACCACGGCGCTGTGCCAGCTCCCCAAGGGCCCCGCCTTCGCCGCGACGGCCCACGGCGCTGCCGTCTACCAGCTGCGAGCTGCGAGCGCGTCGCAGGCGAAGTATCGACCCAAGGTTCACGACGCGATCCACCCTTCGAAGTGGGGCGCGGTCCTCCTGCGTGGGTCAGGCAAGATCAGCCTACGCGCCCGCGTGGGGCCCACCGACAAGCCCGACGATCGATGGAGCGACTGGGTCGACATCACCTTGTCCTCTGGCAAGGACGGTCGGCGCGGTAGCCTGGCGAAACTGGCGAAGCGTCGGTACGTGGAGTTCGAAGTGGGCCTGAACACGGCCGACTCGACCTTGCGCTCGCTTGAGGCGTTCTACGCCCCCGAGAACCTCGCCCCGCTGCTCACCCAGGTCTCGATTGGCGAGCCCAAATTCAAGAAGTCGGACTCGAGCGAGCCCAGCACGTCGGTGAAGATCAAGTGGAAGGTCGACTCGCGAGACGACGACGACCTGCTGTACGACGTCCGTATCCGCCCGGAGGGAGGCTCCAGCGGCGAGTGGATCGCAGTGACCAAGAACGGCGAACCTGTGACCGGACTCGAGGTGAGCCTCGACCTGGCGACGGTTCCGGACGGCGTCTACGAGGTCGGTGTCCGGGCAAGTGATGAGCCGGCCAACGGGAGCGCAGCCGCTCGAACCGACGAGTTGGTCAGTGACCCCTTCGTCGTCGACCGGCAGCGTCCCTCGGTCTCCACACCCGCCGTGACGGGAGAGCGGGTCACCGCCACCGCCACCGACGAGGGCGGCTACATTCATGACGCGTCGTACAGCGTCGATGGGGGTCGGTTCCGAACGGCGAGCGCCCAAGACGGGGTCTTCGACAGCCCGAAGGAAGTCGTCGAGTTCGACCTCCCCGACGACCTGAGGCCCGGCGCGCACCGGGTGGTGCTGCGGGTCCGCGACGCGTCGGGCAACCTCGCGACGATCCCCGTCGTGATCAGGAAGTAGCGAACCTCCCCGCCGTATCCGCCCCTAGAAAGAGCCGAGGCCCACCAGCCTCGGCTCTTTTCGTTAGTGGGCCATGGCGTTGTGCGTCCCCCGACCGCGGCGGTGACGAGACATCAGCCGCTCGAGGGAGCCCACGCGCTGAGGTTCCCGGTACCCATCCACAGTGACCGGAAGCTTCTTGCTGCGGCGTTGGTTCCGGACGTAGGTGGCCGCCCTAACCGCGATGTTGTAACGCTGCGAGAGCCCCTGCATGATCCAGCCGATGTTCTGCGCACTCATCATCGAGCTGCGGGTGTTGAACATGACCTCAGCCATGCCACGGGGGTTCATCGTGCACGCGCCGTTGGCCTTGAATGCGGTCGGGTGCAAACGAATGAAGTAGCCATACAGCCCACCCGAGGATCGGGTCGCCTCGCGCAGCAGAGCGGTCGATTCGAACGTCAGGATCAACGAGTAGTGCAGCGTCAGACGCATCGACTCGCTGTAGGTCCGCGTGGGCTGGTCGTAGTCGGCCTCCCCAGCACCGAAGTCGGCCTGCACCGACACCATCTCCAACCAGGCGACCGCGTTGGTCGGGTCGAGCTCCGCGACGATGCTGTAGAACATGTCGTGGCCGGCAGCGCGGCGGAGGGAGGCTGGCGTGAAGTGCGACACGCCAGGGGTACGGCACCCCAGCTGACCTGGATCGACAGGCGCAAAAAAAAGGAGCCAGGGCACTGCGCCCCGACTCCTTCTTCTCGAGCGGTGGTCCGAGCGGAACGCCCTGGACCGTGCTCTGAGCTCGCCTAGTTCTTGCGCGTGCGCAGGTGCTTGGGCTTCTTGGCGGCCTTGCCGTCCACGCGGTGCTTGATGCTGGCGTGCAGGTCGAGGAGCTCGCCGAGGGCTTTGCGCTTGAGCGCATCGCCGTACTCGTGGTCCTTGGACTGGCCTTTGAGCTCCAGCACTTTGGCCACGAGACCGTCGCGGCCTCCAGCTTCCTTGGCCCGCTCACCGATGTCGAGCAGGTGCAACAGCTTGGCGTTGGAGACGTTCCGGAGGCGACGCTTGTGGTCGTCGTCCGACTCGCCTTCCTCGGACTCGATGAGTCCAGCGAGCTTGTTGATGAGGTCCGCTTTGGAGCCGTGCTGCTCCTTGACGATCTGAAGAGGTGTTTTTCGCATTGGTTTGTCCTCGATGTTCACCGCCAACAGCGGCTACAAGGGCGCGGAGCGAAGCCCCACGCGAACGCCCCGGCCGAATGGACCGGGGCGCGAAGGTTGCTGGAATTCCCAGCCGGCTGCAAACGCAGACCGTGTGAGCTATCTCAGCCGCCCATCTGCTTCTTGACGGCCTCGTTGATCTTCTCGAGGTCCTCTTTGCTGGCCTTGGCGGAGACGTTGATCGCAGCGTCCTTGGCTTCGATCTTGACGCTGTCGGTGACACCAGCGGGGACGCCGAATCCGCCCGCCATACCCTTCATCTTGTCGTACTGCTCGGACAGCTCTTTCGCCTTGGCGGTAGCGGTGTCGGCGTCCTTCACGCCAACCGAGCCCATGAGCTCGAGGCCGGAGGACATGTCGATCCACATCGCGCCGTCCTTCATGCCGTCGGCGGGGCCTGCAGCCATGGATGCCGGGATGACGCCGGCGGCCCAGACAGCTTTCGACATGTCGGTACGGCCCACGACGTCCTTGAGGCTGTTCTCGATGGCGGGCTTGCCCTTGCCGTCGACCAGCTCCTTGACCGCGCCGGCCCAGTCCTTGCCCGCGACGGCGAGGGTGTTCTCGTTGACGACGTAACCGGTGGCCTCACCGTCGTCCATGTTGAGGACGAGCTTTCCGTCCTTCTCTTCCATGGTCCACGGCTCCTTGCCGTCGTTCTTCTCTTTCATCTTGCCGGAGATGCACTCGAGGTTCTCCTTCTTGCCCAGGCCGGTCGCCACGAGAACGACGGCCATCTTGGCGTCTCCACCTTCAGGGTCGACGCCGAACACGACGGACTGCCACGTGTCGGGACCGAGGTTGCAAGCCTTCGCGGCTTCCATCGCCTCTTTCTGGTCGCCCTTCTCGAGCATCTCTTTGTTGCCCTCGTACAGCGGGCTCTTCATCATGGCCTGGATGTTCGCTCCGCCGACAACGGTGGCTGCATCGGGGATGAGCTTGGCAGCATCTCCCGCCGCTCCGCCGCCCTTGCAGGCGGTGAGAGTCAGGAAGGCAGCAGCGCAAGTCGTGGTGGCGAGCGTCCGGTTCATCACCCGGGGTTCTTAGTCGCTCCCTAAACCGTCTGCAACAACAAAGATCGGGGGTTTTAGGCCGATTGGGGGTTATTGGAACCGGTCGATCAAGGTGAGACGTGTCCGTTCAGCCCCGGTTGCACAGCCGGCACGAGAAAGGCATCGCTGCTGGCCCGATCGGTCACCGATCTGTACGCTTGCGCGCCCCCATGCCCTGGAAAAAGTACGAATTCAAAGGTGAGGAAGTCTACGTGCGCGTTCTCCCGGCCGGGAAACCGATCGTGCATCGCGGGCGGGTGGAGCTTCGCTACCGGCTCGGCGCATCGAAGTCCTACAAGGCTGCGCCAGAGAACATCACGGACACGGGCGGCGAGGTGGTGACCGATGAAGCGATGGGAGGCAGCTCCGCTGCCGCGGCAACGAGCAAAGCCGCGCTTCAGGAGAAGCCCAAGACGCCGCCCGACGAGAACACGATCATCATCTATACGGACGGCGCGTGCTCGGGGAACCCAGGGCCCGCGGGTGTCGGCGTGTTCATCCAGCGGCCCGAATCGACGCTCGAGCTCAGCGAGTACATCGGCAGCGGCACCAACAACATCGCCGAGCTGACCGCGATCCTCCGCGCGCTGGAGAAGATCACCGAGGCAGAGCAGGAGACGAACATCCATCTGTACACCGACAGCGGATGGAGCCTTGGCGTGTTGATCGGCGGATGGAAGGCCAAGGCCAACCTCGAGATCATCAACGCGATCAAAGAGCAGATGACCCGGATGCCCAAGCTGGAACTCCTGAAGATCAAGGGGCACGCCGGCCACCCGGGGAACGAAGAGGCCGACCGCCTCGCGACCCAGGCCGCACGTCGCGAGAGTTCAGCCGAGCCTCGCGAACGCGCCAAGCGGCGCTGAGTCCCGCTCCGGCCCCCCACTCCCACAGCGACGCTCACAACTCATCGGCGCCGACGTCCGGAGCTTCGTCCCGAACGTCGCCGTCGATGTCATGGGTCACGGCCTCTGCGCCAAGTTGCGCTCCGGCGTCGACCGCCGCACTGCCAGCGCGCAGATGGAAGTCCCCTTCGAGCGGTGAAACGAAGACCGAAAGGTCGACCTCCAGGTTCCCGGCACTCGGCACACCAGCATCGTCCCGATCGAAGATCGGATGTGTGACCAGGTTGTTCGCGACGGTGGCCCGAGTATTGGGGAACCGGTATTCGATCGAAGAGAACGCAGGCACCGCGGTGAGCACGGTGTTGTGCACCGCCTTCGTGTCGCACACGTTCCACAGGCCCAGCCCGGTGTCGAGACCGAACTGCGAAGCCGCCATGCCTTCGGAGACCGAAACGATCGCGTTGTTTCGGACGACCCCGCCGACATGGTCGAAGTACACGCCCGAACCGCAGGCGGGCGTGGGGCGTTTGGGCTCGAACGTCTCGTTGAGACCCAGGACCACCCCCTGTACGGACTCACGGATCACGTTGCGCTCCACGAGCGTCCTCGCGGACCCCTCTGAAAACGCCACCGCAACGCCCGCGTAGCCGCTCGGACACCAAAACCCCTCAAACAGGTTGTCTCGCACGGTCCAGTCCCAAACGCCGAATCCGGAGATGCCGCCGGCCGAACAGTCCTCGGCCCGAGCGTCGCGTGCGGCGTCGGTGAAGCGCAGCTCACTGCATGCGAGCAGGCCTCGGTCGGCACTGGTTCCCTCCAGCCCGGTATTCGTCCGGATGGCAGAACCGACCGGGTCGAGAAAGCGCAGGCGGTATGCCACGACATCGTCGGCTGGTCGGGTGCTCCCGGACACCACCAGCTGCGAGCCTCCGCCTCCCTCGAACGTCAGCTCAGCCACCGTGACCTCGGAAGCATTGATGACAAGCCCAGCGATGAGGGTCGCCGCCGGGGCCAGCACGACATCGGCCGCCTCCCCGGTCGTCGACCGTAGCGTGACGCCGTCGACCTCGAGGTTCAGGATGCTCTCGAGCGGGTACCGTCCGGGCTCGAGCGCAATCGTTTGTCCCGGGGTCACCTCGCTGAGGATGTTTGCAAGCACCGGCGCTTCGTCGGGGCCGACGACGCGAGCATCTGCAGGGACCGGACCCAACGCGCCACACCCGGGAACATCGCCCGGCGGCTCACCGCTCGATCCCGGCGCGTCAGCCTCGGTCTCAGCCGCGCCGGTCCCCCCATCGGTCTCGATCGGGTCGAACGCGGGATTCAGCACGCACCCAGAACCCACCACCAGGCTCATGACCACCAGGACCCGCTCCATCGCCAACACCATACAACCGCAGCTTCGGCGGGCTCCCGGGAAAAACAGGTGAACCGGACCGCCGATTGTCAGTCGTGGTTGGTCGATGCCGGATTTCAGAGCACCGGGCGCGATCGGAGCGCTGCTGTTGACCGCGTGTTACGCCGGATCGGCAACTGCACCTGGCGACACCGATCCCACCTCCACGACAGCCGCCGCAGGGGACAGCACCCCCCAGACCTCCGAAGCCGATGCCTCCGGCGACTTGACTGGAGAGTCGTGGGAGGGAACTTGCGACCCTTCCGCCCACTTTGAGGCCGTGTTGTGGCCCAACGTCCTGCAGCCCCAGTGCTTGATGTGCCACCGAGCCGAGGGAAGCGCGGCACGAAGCGGTTTCGTCCTGGATCCCGACGACCTCGACCAAAGCTACGACGCAGCCACCTGGGCGGCGTCGAGCCTGCAAGACGGACGCGCCCTGCTCGACATCAAGCCGACGGGCATCGTCGAACACGCGGGTGGGGTCCGCTTCGCCGAGGGCTCGTACCCCCACAGCGTCATCCTCGACTTCATCACGCACGTCGATGGCGATGACTGTGACGACGTCGACCCCCCGGAGCCCACCGGTCCTTTCTACGAAGGGGTGATCTCTACCGAACCCGTTCCACTGCTTCGCAAGCTGACCCTCGCCCTTGCCAGCCGGCTCCCCTCCGAAGGCGAGCTCCAGCTCGTCCAAGACGAAGGCCTCACCGGCGTCGACGAAGTCCTCGAAACACTCGTGAACGAGGAAGCATTCTACAGCCGCGTCAAAGAAGCATTTGGAGACGTCCTCCTGACCGAGAACTACTCATTGAGCAGCGAGCCTGAGTACGTGCTCGCCTACGACCTGTTCCCCAGCCGCGGCTGGTATCAGGAAGACACCGAGGAGTTCAACGCGCCCTACTCGCGGGGCATGCGGTACGAGCCGGTCGAACTCATCGCGCACGTCCTCCGCGAGGACCGTCCGTTCCACGAAGTGGTCACCGCAGACTACATGATGGTCTCGCCCTACAGTGCCCGGGGATACGACCTGCACGGCGGGTTCGACATGCTCGCGTCCGTACAAGCGAGCTTCGACGACCCCGAGGATCCACAGGAGTTCGTCGAGGCGAGACTGCCGGCGCTCCGCACCAGTGGGGGGCTCCAGCAGACCTCGCCGACGGGACAGTACCCGCATGCGGGCGTGCTCTCGACGTTCCACTACACCTACGTCTACGAGAGTTCGGACTCCAATCGAAACCGCCGCCGCGCGCGGATGTTCTACAAGCACTTCCTCGGCGTCGACATCATGGCCTTGGCGCCCTCGGTGGCCGATGCAGCCGCCGTCACCGCGCAGTACGACAACCCCACGATGGAGGCGCCGGAATGCGTCGCCTGTCACGACACGCTCGACCCTGTCGCCGGTCTCTTCGCTGCCTACGGAGACACGGGGCAAGTGCACATCCCGGAAGTCGACTGGCACACCGACATGGTTGCGCCCGGCTTCGAGGGCGAGACGATCCCAACGGGCGAGCGTTGGCGCGCGCTTCAATGGCTGGGCGAACGCGTCGCCGACGACCCCCGGTTCCCGGTCGCGATGGCGGAGCACGCTTGGTACGTGCTGACCCAGACCCCGGTCGCCACCCCTCCCCTGGATACCGAGCACCCTCTGTACCCGGCGCGCATCCGTGCATACGAGGAACAGCGACGTGTCATCGAGGCCGCCGCCGAGGCCATGCAGGGCTCAGGCGGTGACTTCAAGCAGGCGATTCGATCGCTCGCGCTCTCGGAAGCATACCGGGCCGAGGCCACCAGTGAAGTGCTCAGCGAGTCCCGCGAGGCCGAACTCGAGTTCACCGGCGCGCACGCCCTCCTCACGCCCGAGCAGCTCGACCGCAAGTACGAGCTCCTGCTCGGCTACGACATCCACGGCGAGAACGTGTTGTCTCGCGGGTCCGACATCTTGTATGGCGGCCTCGACTATCGCAGCGTCGTCGAGCGACTCGACGTTCCCAACGCGGTGATGGGTGCAAAAATGCGGAAGTGGGCCAACCAGGTCGGCTGCGAGCATGTCCCGCAGATTCTCTTGGGAACTCAGGAGACCCCGCTCGACCTCTTCCCGTACGTCGACGCACAGACCACCGACACGACGGCGATCACCGACAACATCGTCCACCTGCACTGGCTGTTGCTCGGGCGAGACGATGCCGCCGACAGTGCAGAGGTCGGCAAGTCCCTCGCGTTGTTCGAGGCGGTCCGTGCGGCGGGCCTGGCCACCATCGAGGCGGATCCCAGCGAGGCCGAACTCCCCTACGCCTGCAGGGTGGAGGGAAACAACGCCGACCCGGACTTCGTGGTCCGAAGCTGGCAAGCCGTCATGACCTACCTCTTGCGCCACCCGGAGTTCCTGACCCAATGAACCGACGTTCTTTCCTCCGTGGCACGACGGCCCTCACTGGAGTCGGCCTCGTCACCACCTTCGGTTCTCGCTCGGCAGTCGCCGCCCCTCATGAAGGGTTGTGCTTCTGCATCATCAACGCGACGGGGGGTTGGGACACGACCGCCTTGATGGACCCCAAGGGCACCCCGGAGCTCAACCGGTTGTACTCCGAATCCGACATCCAGCAAGTCGGCGCCCACTCCTTCGCCCCGACCGAAGGCCTGCTCAACGGCGAAGGTCTCACCAACGAGACGTTCTTCTCGCGCTACGGCAGCGAGTTGCTCGTGATCAACGGCATCGATGTCTCCGTGAACAACCACGAGCCCTGCACTCGATACATGGGGTCGGGCAAGCTGGACAGCGACCGTTTTCCGGCGTTTGGGGCCCTCGTCGCATCCCAACTTGCACCGCAGGCGCCGCTGTCGTTCATGGCACTGAACGCGTTCGGCACGACCGGTGGACTCACTGCAAAGAACACCCTCACCGACTTTCCGTCACTCCTCACGCTCGCCAACGCCGACTACACCAGCGACTCCGGCAATGAACGCTACATGCCGCAGGAGACGATCGCGCAGATCGACGCGGCGCTCGAGTCTGAGCCGTCAGGGCTACCGACCCGGGACTTGGCCGAGCGCGGAGTGCTCGACGCGCAGGCCAGCAGCCGAAACCTCGAGTGGGTCCTCGAGCACGTCCCCAGTGATACGCCGGCGGACAACTTCCGTCGCAACATCGAGGTCGCGCTCACGGGCTTCGTGTCCGGTGCGTGCTGTGCTGCAACCATCGGCTTGGGCCAGTTCGACTCGCACGCGAACAACGACCCCGACCAAATGAACCTGATCCCCAACCTCCTGCGAGGCATCGACTACCTGATGGTTCGCGCCGAGGCGCTTGGGATTCGGGACCGCCTGGTGGTCGTCATGCAGTCGGAGATGGGGCGAACGCCTTGGTACAACGAGAACGACGGCAAGGACCACTGGTCCGTCGGCTCGATGATGCTCATGGGTACGGGGATCTCCGGCAACCGGGTCGTGGGTGCGACGACCGTCGATCCCGAGACCGGTCACGAACAGTGGCCCCTGACCGTCGACCCGCAAACCCTCGCGTTGGACCCGGCGGGGATCCGGATGCGGCCGGAGCACATCCACGAGGCGCTGCGAGCGTTCGCCGGAGTGCAGGACACCGACGCGGCCGATGAGTTTGATCTTGGCGTGCCGCAAGCCGAACAGCTCTCCGGTCTCCTCGGGGGGTGAACAGATCGGGGCCCTCCCTCGAGCGCAGCAAGGGGCGTCCACCGCCCCTACGCCGGCGTTTCCCGGCCTGCCCGGACCGATGCCAACCACCCTGCGAGGTCGGCGTCCTTGAGCTCGCACACCGGGCGACGCTGCACTTTCGCGATCGCGTCGCGGACCAACGCGCGGGCCCGGAACAGTCGGGTCTTCACGGTGCCACGCGGGATCCCCAAGACCTCGGCGAGGTCAGCGGTCGACATCCCCTCCCAGTAGTGGAGCTCGAGCAGCATCTGGAACTCCAACGGGATGGTTTGCAGCGCAGTGACGAGCTGTTGCTCGCGTTGCCCGGCAGCCACGATACTGCTCGGCGATACGCCGAGGTCCAACACCGAATGCGTCAGCGGGTCGGGCCGCTCGACCCCACGCTTGGCCGACAACAAGTAGTCGTAGAGCTTGTTGCGGCCGATCCTGAACAAGTAGGCCCGGAACTTGGTCCCGTCGCGCACCTTGTCTCGCGCCTCGACACACGACAAGAACGTCGCCTGAATCAGGTCCTCGCGAGCGTCTCCGACCTTGCTGCGGAAGAAGCGACTCAAAGAATCGATGTGCCGCTCGAACAACTCCCGCCCGGCATCGGCATCACCGCCTCGCCAAGCCTCCAGGAGTTCCTCGTCGGCACGCATCGGGTCAATGTTATCATCGAGCAGGAGCGTTGGACGTGAGCGTAGGCCGCACCGGGGATGACGACCCTGGCGAACACATCATGCGCAACCGACTTCGGGACTCGTTGTTCGGTGCGTCGCCGCAACCGGTCCGGGTCGGACGCTACCTCATCGTCGACCAGCTCGGCGCCGGCGGACTGGGGATCGTCTACGGTGCCTACGATCCGAAACTCGATCGCCGCGTCGCGCTCAAGCTGCTGCATCCCGAACGGTCTCCGCTGCCCGATACGGTCCCTCGAATGGAGCGGGAGGCGCAGTCGATGGCTCGCCTGGCGCACCCCAACGTCGTCGCCGTTCACGACACGGGGACCCACGCGGGCGGCGTTTTCATCGCGATGGAGTGCATCGACGGCCTGCCCTTGAATGAGTGGGCGGCACAGACCCGCCCGGACTGGCGCTCGATCCGTGACGTTCTGTGTCAGGCCGGTCGGGGACTCGCCGCCGCCCACGCCGTGGGCTTGGTGCACCGGGACTTCAAGCCCTCCAATGTCCTGGTCACCCCCTCGGGCAAGGCGAAGGTATTGGACTTCGGTCTGTCGCGTACTGCCAGTGAAGCACCGGCTGAGGCTGTGCTCACCGAACCCTCCCGGTCCGAGCCACCGCTCGAGCCCGGACCGGGCTCGCTCACCGAAGCCGGCACCGTGATGGGGACGCCGGCCTTCATGTCTCCCGAGCAGTTCACCGGACACGCTGACGCTCGGTCGGACCAGTGGAGTTATTGCGTGAGTGCGTGGCAGTGCTTCTACGGAAAGCGCCCCTTTCCCAGTCGCGAGCCCCGAGCGTTGCTCGCGAGCATCCGAGAGGGCACGCCGCCTCAGCCCCCGAACAGCAGCCTCCCGGGCTGGCTCGTGCGCGCGCTCCACCGGGGACTGCGACCCAACGCAGCTCAACGGTTCGAGTCCATGGATGCATTGCTGTGGGCGCTCGACAAGGACAAGCGCTCGCGCCGACGTCAGCGGACCGCGCTCGTTGCTGTCGTGCTCGGCTCCGCGCTCGCAGGTGCAGCCGCGACGACGGCCTTCGAGCCCCGCTCGCCTCCTGAGGTGGTCGCACAGGTCAACGCGCTGGAGGCCCAAGCTCGCACTGCAGCGTCCGATGGACACTTCGTCTATCCCCCATCGTCCGACCCCTCCAGCACCACTGCGCTCCTCGCTGTGCTGGCGCTCGAAGGCGTCGAAGGCCACGGGGCTCGGCAAGCGGCCCAACGTGCACAACAGCTGCGCGGCGAGCTCGCGGTCACCCTGACCGCGCTGGGAGATGCGTACGCGTCACTCGATGGTGGGGAAGCCTTCGCAGCCGACTACTACGCGTCGGCGCTGCTCTTCGACCCTCGGCACGCCCCCGCACGGGCTCACTCTCCGCTGACCCCGGGCGAGCTGGCGACGCTGCGAACGCGTGCCGAGGCAGGGACCTTCACGCCGGCGGAACTCGTCGGGGGCGACGTTTTGGCCGCGCTGGCCGACGAGGACCCACAATC
This sequence comes from Nannocystales bacterium, assembly GCA_050633305.1. GTDB lineage: Bacteria > Myxococcota_A > Polyangia > Nannocystales > Nannocystaceae > CAJXVA01. The sequence continues at coordinate 250,648 of JBOEGF010000024.1, read as the reverse complement.
TCGCTCTGCCGATGTCTCCCGAGTTCGTGCGGCGACCCGCCGCCCCTCGGCCAGCACCGAAGCCCGACTCGACCGAATGTTCCCTGCCACCGCGGCCCCGCAACCCGCACCGCGTCCGACTCGGGCCACGGAGACGGACCCGCCGAGTTCGACCGAGACCGAGACCGAGACCGAAGCCGACCCGGAGGCGCCGAATCCCAAGCCCAAGGACTCTCGCGCCCGGGCGCAAGCCGAGGTCACGCGAGGACTGACAGCTCTGGCTGCGGGCAATCGCCGAGCCGCGGAACAAGCGTTTCACCGCGCACTCAACTTCGATCGCAAGAACGCGCGCGCACTCCGAGAGCTCGGCGCGTTGGCCTTCGACCGCGGCGAGTATCAGCGCGCGGTCAACTACGCGCGAAAGGCCACCCGCCACGCACCTCGCGTTGCCGCCGGGCACATGGAACTGGGGGACGCCCTGTACAAAGTGCACCGCTACGACGACGCCCGCGAGGCCTACTCCGCCGCAAAAAAGCTCGGTGCTCGCGGCGCCGCCAAGGCGCTCGCACGTATCGATGCCATGCTGGGCGATGCTGGTCAGTCGCCCAGCAACTAGAACCGAATACCCCCGACGGTTGCGGCGACACGACGCCGGGGACGGTTGCGCACCCACAACGCTACGCCTGCGGAGACCAGTCCCACACCCACCACGCCCACCACGATCCCCGGGACCCGCGTGGCGAGGATGAACTTGCAGTCCCCATCCTGGTCGACCTCGTCGCCACCGCACTGCAAGCGATTGGGGAGCCCATGGACCCCGATCAACGTCGCGCCCGTGAGCACCGACCCTGCCCCAACCCCTGTCATGCCCCAGCCCCAGCGCCTCCGCCGGTCGCGAGCGGCCGCCATCCCAGGATCCTCGGGCGTAGGCTCGAGCTCGAACATCACCGACGACGACACTCCCGGGACGGCTTCGATGCTCCGCTCCTCGGGGACGAAGCCCGTCTTCTCGGCGCGGACGATGTGGGTTCCTGGTGGTACCGAGCGTTCGAACGGCGTCTCGCCGACGACATCCCCGTCGACCCGGATCAACACCGCCGACGGACGACTTCGGAACGCGAGCGTCGGGGGCTCGAGTGCGAGCGCGTCGAGGCGGGCTGAGATCGCCCCGGCGACGGAGTCCACCACCGCGGTCGCCTCCGCGACCCCGCAGACATCGCAGGTCTCCCGACTCTCCGCGATGCTCTCCCCTGTCCGCGCATCCAATACGAGGACCGCGATCGCGTAGTCGCGCCGCGTCACCGAAACCGAGAGGGCAACGGCATAGTCCGCCTCCGCGCGTCGTGCTGCCCGCACATGACACCCGGCTTCAGGAGCTGCACCGCAGGTCTCGGGGTCCGGGTCGGGTCGTAGCTCGAACCCACCGCGCGAGAGCCCCTCGCGAAACGCGAGGTCGAACACGCCCCCGCCCTCCGGCTGAACGTCGCCCTCGACCGATGTCTCGGCGACCCAGGCTGTTCGGTCACGCGCAGGCTGGCTCGTCGGGCCCAGTCCCAGCAACAAGGCGCCGACGACGAGTTCCCCGATTCCCGCCATGCGCCCGCAGTGTACGGAGACGCGGCAGAGAATGCATGCTCCGGTGGGCTCCTTTCCTACCGACCATCCGCTCCGCAGACACGGTCTGCGAGTTCGTCGAGCCGAAGACTCTCTCCACGACCTCGCAGCAGCGCTGTCAGCCGTGCCTCGCGAGTGGCCAGCGGTACGCGAAGCTCAGGAAGTGGCGCCTCGATGCCATCACGCATCGCATCGGCCAAGTCGATCGCATGCAGCTCCAAGTGCAGATGCGGAAGCTCGCTGGCGGCGGCGCTCAAGCGTCGGCGCACCCAGTCCGGTCCGCCCAGCACCGTCGTCCCAATGATCGGCAGGCGCAACACCGGTGACACGCTCATGGGGAGCTCGACCAAGTCGACATCGGTCCGCCGATACGGCTCGAGGGGGCCGACAAACGAGCGGGCGCCTCGGAACTGGGACGACGAGCGACGGCCTCGCAGCGCCATCGCTGCCATCACACCGACTTTCCCTGCGTAGTAGACGGGAGAAGGCAGGCAGGAGCTGTCGTAGCGGTACCCCATCGCTGCAACGGCCTGAAGCATGGGCAGCCCGTGGGTGTAGCCAGGCGCACGGAACCCGCGCGGTGTGCCGCCAACCTCCCGAAGAAGCGCGTCACAGCGTTGTAGGTCCTCGAGAACCCTGGGCTCGTCCCACACACTCATGTCGTAGGCGTGTGACCAAGAGTGACTGGCGAGTTCGTGCCCCGCCTGCGCAGCGGCCCGCAACACGGCCGCCCCTTCACCGCCCCGTTCTAGATCGGCTTCGAGATCGCGGCCGATGACGAAGAACGTCGCCTTGATCCGCAACGTTTCGAACAGCTCGAGAAACCGTGGAAGCCAACACGTCAGGGCGTAGGGACGGGCCTGCCCCGGCACGCCATGGACGCCGTAGTAGCAACCCAGGTCGTCGAGGTCGACGCTGACCGCGGTGGTCTTCTCGGGCATCACTCGCGCGCCGCGGACTCGGGCGGAGGCCCGTCGTGCTCCGCCGTGAGATGGATGGAAACCATCAGCCGCATGAGGTTCTTGAGCACGCGTGGCACACGGGCTCCCAACCGAATCGACGGTGCCCGCTTCTCGTTGAGTTCGACGGGAATCTCGCGACAGACGCGTCCGGCTCGCTGGGCACGGATCACCAGCTCGCTGGCGAACACATCGTGCTCCACGACGCAGCCGGCCACGATGGGCAGCAACGGAGTCCGCGCAAAGGCCTTGAGGCCGTGCGTGTCCGTTCCGCGAAAGCCCAACGTGACCCGGAGCAGTCCGTTGTAGGCGAGCGTCGCCACCCGTCGCTTGAGCGGGCGCTGGTCGTTGGCCCCGCGCATGGCCTTGGACCCGATGACCATCTGCGCCTGCTCGCTACGCAGGACATCCAGCGCGCGCGCATGGAAGTCGAGGTCGCACAGGTCGATCTCCTCGCACACCACGAAGCGGCCGCGGGCTCGGTAGATGCCTTCGCGGAGCGCCCCACCGTAGTTCGGCTCGGGGTACGAGAACGTCGTGACCTCCTCGAATCGCTCCCCCAGCGCCGCGGCGAGCTCGGGCGTGCCATCCCGGCTTCCGTTCTCGGCCAGCACCACCTCAAAGGCACCCTCGCCCAACAGCGAACGAAGCCCGGCGACGAGCCCCTCGACGCTCTGAGCGAGGATCGCGGCCTCGTTGTAGACCGGGATGACGACCGTGACCTCGGGGTCCTTCAGCTGCTCAGCCACTGTGCGGCCTCCATTCCTGCGAGGATGCTGTCCTCCATCGAGTTGTAGATCCACGCGCCATAGCGGCCGCAACTGCGAATCCCCAGACCCTCGAGGTGGGAGAACAGCGCCTCTCGGGCGCTCGAATAACCCTCGTCGAACACGACGTAGGCATACTCGATGTCATGCACGTCGGCGAACGCGACGTCGTCAGGGGCCGATAGCGCGCCCATCTCGACCAATCCGGCCATGATCGCCGGCAGGTCCGGGGGGTTGTCGCGGTCCGCGAGCTCGACGTACAGCGATCCGCACCCCTGTGGCGCCATCGCAGGGAGCGCGTTGGAGTAGCAGCCCACCCGGAAGAACGGGATCGCGGGGTCGGGGACGTAGACCCAGTGCTCATCCATCGGGATCGGTGCCGTCGTCCCGACGTCGAGGTAGCGCCAGCGAACCCACCGCAGACGGCCGGCGGCCTCCTGAAGTTCCGCCGGAACGCCGTCGAGCCGCCGCACCAGCTCCGGCAACGGGAGCGTCGACACCAGGCGGTCGTAGGATTGCACGCGGCCATCGGCCATGTGCACCTCGCGGCCGACGGGATCGATCCGGACGACGTCGGTCTCGGTGTGGATCGGGATCCCAGCCTCCACGACGGCCCGGCCCATCGCACGGGGGAGCGCATCGATGCCACCTGAGGATGGATACCGATAGCGGGCGTTGTACCCGAGACCGTCCTGGCGGAGCCCGATGGCGCCGCCGATCACCTGTCGAACGTCCGGCAGCGGCACGAACCGCGAAATCCAGTTCGGAGTGAGGTCATCGTAAGCCGCCCCCCAAAGCTTGCGGTTGTAGGGGATGAAGAACTCCTCCGCGATGCCGCGCCCGAAACGTTGCACCGCGAAGTCCTCGAAGGTTCGTGGGGCGAGCGCACCGGGTTTTCCCGCCTCGACCTGAGCCTCGAGGAACGTCGCAAGACACTCCTGCACAACGGGCAACGGAAGGCCGTGGAGGTTGGCCTGGAACGGGTATGGCAGCATTCGACCGTGGGTGTAGATCCCCGTGCTTCGCTCGATTTCAACGAGATCTCCGGGCTCGAACAGCGTGTCAGCCAGCGCGCGCACCCGATCATCGCGCAGATGCAGCCAGTGGCCAGTGATGTCGAACGTGTACCCCTCGCGGCGCCGGCTCCTCGCTTTCCCACCAACCTCCCCAGCGCGTTCGAAAACCGCCACGGGCACCGCGCTGGAGCGCGCCGCATGCAAGGCCGCCGAGAGTCCGGTAAGTCCGGCACCCAAGACGAGGTGCGGCGCTGTCTCATCGCGGGACACGGGCGGCACGATACCGGCCCCACGCCAGGGCGCAAAACGGCCTCGGCACGACGCTTTACAGGCGGATCGGGCGCATGCACACTGCAAAGCGATGGAGCTGCGCAGCCTCGGCAAGTACCGACTCGTCTCCGAGCTCCCCGGCGCCGGTGAGTCATGCCGGGTCTACCTCGTGCGCCACGAGGACGAGCCCAACGAGGAGCGGCCCACGTACGTCGCCAAGCTCTTCCAGCCGCCTCGCTCCTCTGTGGGCCCCGATGCGGCGCGCCGCCAGGCGGCGTTCGAGCACGAGGTGAAGATGCTTCAGTCCATCAACCACCCGTGCTCGCCGACGGTGCATGCAGCGGGGGACCAAGACGGCATCCCCTACGTCGTGATGGACCGCGTCGACGGTGTCCAGCTGTCCACCTTGCTCGGACACGATGAAGGGCGGCCGCGCCAGCTCACCAAGGAGGTCGCCGTCTACATCATGGGGCAGCTCGCGGACGCGCTGCGGCATCTGCACGGTATGGAGTTCATGGGTGACGACGGGCCCACCCCGCTGGCACTCGTGCATCGCAACCTCAACCCGACCAACGTCATGGTCTCCCGCAATGGCGACGCGGTGCTGATCGGGTTCGGCCGGTCCCGCAGCGCGTGGCTCCCCGAAGAGAACGATGAGCGGGACGCGGGCGACCTGGCGTACATGGCCCCCGAGCGTATCGGCGGCACCGCGAACCAGAGCACCGACCTGTTCGCGATGGCCGTGATGCTGTGGGAGATGTTGCGCGGCGAACGCTGTCTCGCGGGCGAGACCGACGACCAAACCCGCGAGAACATCACCCGTTTCGACATCAGCCAAGCCAGCCGGCGAGTCTCGGGGCTCTCTCCGAAGCTCTCTGAGATCGTTCGAAAGAACTTGGACCGCGATCCGGGTCGCCGGTACTCGGGCGCGTACCAAATGCTGCAACGCTTGGCGCAAAGCCCCGAGGCTCAGTTCGCCGAGCAGAGCCGCGCCGCCCTTGGCGAGGCCGTCGCTTCCATGCTCCAGCGCATCGAAGCGGCTGCTGGCTGACCCGGCGCCGCCGCGGCCGAGACTCCGATGCCGGCACCAGCGCAGCCCATGCGTCGCTTCGCATGGCTGACGTCTTTGCTCAGCCCGGCTCGCGCGACCCTGCTCCCGCTCCTCGGCGCGCTCGTCTTCTCCTACGCGTTCTTCGTCGGGGCACCCGCGTGGAACCAGAACTCCCGGTTCGCGCTGACCCGGGCGTTGGTGGAAGACCAGACCGCCGTCATCGATGCCAGCCACCACACCACGGGCGACAAGAGTTTTCGCGAGGGCCACTTCTATTGCGACAAGGCGCCGGGGGTTTCGTTTTTCGCAGTCCTTCCGTACGCCGCGTATGCGGTCCTCCACAGGATCGTCAGGACAGACCCTCCAACGTTCGCGGTCCGGTCTCTCGACCCGAAGGTGCGCGAAATCGGCACCGTCCTCGACCCTGCCGACAAGCTCCCCGGGGACCGTATCGGCTACAGCCCTGCGTACAGGTTCGCGTTGTACCTGTGCACGTTCTTCGTCGTCGTCCTCCCCACGGCACTGCTCGGCGGTTGCGCGCTCTTCTTACTCGCACGCTCACTGAGCCTAGGCGATGAACGTGTCGCGACCTGGGTCACGCTGGCCTGGGGATTGGGAACGCCCGTGTGGGTCTACTCGACCTCGCTGTACGGCCATGCGCTGTGCGGTGCCGCCCTGCTCGCCGCATTCGCGATCTTGGAGCTGGCGCCTACGGACGCTCCCCCCTCGGCCCCGCTCTCGGCAGGGATGCTGCTCGGTGCGGCCGTCCTCACCGAGTACCCCGCCGCGGTCGTCGCGGGGCTCGCAGTCCTTCTCACGTGGAAGCGGAGGAGCTTGCGGGACGCCCTTTGGCTCAGCGCTGGAGGACTGCCGTGGGCTCTGATACTTGCCGGCTACCACACCATCGCGTTCGGGAGCCCGCTCGCAACGGGATACGACTTTGTCTATCGAGAGGAATTCGCCGCAGGCATGGCAGTGCGCTACGGCCTTGGCGTTCCCGATCCGCACGTCGCGTTGGAACTCCTCTTCGGGAGTTTCCGTGGGCTGTTCTATCTGAGCCCGGTGTGCTTGCTCGCGGCCTGGGGTTTGGCTCAGGGAGTCCTCCGGTCTCCACATCGAGCTCGATTCGGCGCGGCAGCCTGCGTCGCGTTGTACTTCTGGCTGCTCAACGCCGGCTACTACATGTGGGACGGCGGCGCCTCGGCGGGTCCGCGCCACATGGTGCCGGCCCTGGGCTTCCTCATGCTCGGCCTCGTCCCTGTACTTCGTACCGTTCCGCGGGCGGGCTTGGTGCTGCTGGGAGTCAGCGTCTTCCAGTCCCTCCTGCTGGCCGCCGCCAGCCCCGAAGTCGCGCAACATGGGGACCCGCTGTGGGAGTTCGCGCTGGGGCGCCTTGCCGAAGCCGCACCTTCGGCCAACACCGGACATACCAACCTCGGGTTGCTGCTCGGCCTCCCTGGCGTCCTCAGCGTCGTCCCGCTGCTCGGTGCCTGGTTGTGGTTGTTGCCGCGGCTCGTCAGAACCGACCGGTAACCGTCAGGCCACCCCACCGGGGGCCCACCGAAGGAACAACGAAAGCAGACACGCCCTCTTCTTCCCGTCGGAGCTTTCGCGCGACGAGCAGGTAGCGAACAACACCTCCAACCACCAACGCGCCACCGATACCGAGGACAACCCCTCCACGAATCCGAAGCTGGCGCTGCGTGGTTCGCTCGTCCTCGAACGCCCCGTAGTCGTCGGCGTTTTCGGGATCGAGACCGTTCCCTCGTGCGAGCAGGGCTGCGCCGACTCCCACTCCAACGAAGCCGACGCCGAGGAGAATCGGCGCCGGGATGTCCTTGTACCAAGCCGGACCCGGCTCGGGCTCGGGCTCGGGCTCGGGCTCGGGCTCGGGCTCGACGTCGGGCTCAGCTTCCGGCGCGCCCTCATCTGCAGCCAACTTCTCGGCGCAGGAGATGAGCGCATCTTTGACCGTCGACGCAGCCTCGCTGTTGTCGGGGAGCTGATGAAGGACCTCGTTGTAGATCGGTACCGCCTCCCGGCACCGGTCGAGTTTGTTGAGCGACTGCGCCTTCGCGTAGAGCGTCTTCGCCTCAGCCTCGATCGCGAGAGAGTCGTTGAGGTCCTTGAGCGCGCCCTCGTAGTCGCCCGCGTCGAACTTCGTGACGCCGGTGTCGTACAAACTCCGGGCCCGATCACTCTCGAACGTATCCGCGGGCGCAGCGGAAGCGTGTACGTGGGGCGCGGCTCCCCCAAGAGCTGCTGCCACCACGAGCGCTGGTATTCGACGCAGGCTCAACGGTGACGCCATCATACGGACCTCTCGCTGCAAGCCAAAGGACTGGACTTTGGATCAGAACCGCCCGGAGAACGAAGCCCCGGTCAACCGCGGCCCAACCAGGGGCGTAAACGCCGTCCGACTCCGTCGGTTGCGGATGCCGAGCACCGCGTACCGAATCGCGCCTGTGAGAACAAGCGCCCCGCCGACGCCAAGGATGACCCCGCCCTGGACCCGCAGCTGCCGGACCCGCTCCCCCTTCGCCTCGAACTCGTCGTATTGCTCGGCCGGCTTCGAGTTTTCCTGGGATGCCTGCCCGAGGAAGTAGCCCCCGACGCCCACGCCGATGGCTCCAACCCCGATCAGAACCGGTGCGTACGGATCGACGAACCACTTCTTCCCACCCGACCTCGGCGCCTGGTCGTCCACGGGACCGGACCCATCCCCGCCCTCGGCGTCCCCCGAGCCACCGAGGTCCACAGGCGGCGTGACGACGGCCTCGTCTTCTTCGGCCATCCTCGCGGCACAGCTGACCAGAGCGTCGACCACCACCGGACGGGCGACGCTGTTCTCCGGCAGCATGCCAAGCAACTCGTTGTAGATTGGAACCGCCTCTCGGCAGCGCCCGAGCTTGTTGAGGCTCTGCGCCTGCGCGTACATCGACATCGCAGTGCTCTCGATCGCCAGCGAAGCCTCGACTTTCTCGAGCGCCCCCTCGAAATCGCCGACATCGAACTTCGACAACCCCTCGAGGTAGAGCGCCTCGGCGTCAGCGTTGTCGAACCCGTTGGGCGCCGGAGCGGCGGCGCTGTGCGCCATCACGGGACCGGTGAAGCTAAGGGCGACACCGATCGAGATCACGCGGAGGAAGGAGCTTCTACCGATACGTCTCAAAGCTGGACTCGTTTGGACCTTCTGGATCCGACTCGATCCGATTCAATCATGCCCAACGAACCGGGGCGCCGTCGAGGCCCACACGTCGGTCACATTCCCGGCAGGCGTGCCGAGTTCTCGTCGTACCGCGGCTTCTTCGCGGGTTCCGGTGCCGGGTCCTTGGGCTTGTCCGTCGCCGGCTTCGCCACCCTCTTGGACTTGCGCGGTGTTCGGCGCGGCTTTGTGCGCTCCGATCGGGCGGGTTCCTTTGCTGCCGACGCGACCGGAGCGGAAGGCACAGGCTTCGCTTCAGCAGCAGGATCGGGTCGTTCGGTGCCGGCGTCCCCTGACGGGGCGGACGGGTCGCCTTCGGGGGCGCTCCCAGGGGCAAGGGTCGGCGCATCACCGAGAGCCTGCGCAGGCACCTCATCGACCGCGGTCGGGGCCGGGTCCGATCCGGCGAGCTCGCTGGGATCCGGCTCCACGGGAACCGCCTCGATCTCGCGCTGGGGAGTGCCCTCCGATGCGCTCACGGAGGCAGCGTTGGCTTGGTCGTCTCCGCCGAACGCCATGTACGCCCCCCCACCGAGGCCGAGCGTCAGCAGGAATCCTGCACCCAGTGCGACCGCCGGGTTTCGACGTTTGGGTGGCGCCTCAACGATGGAAATGTCGGTTCCCGATCCCCCGACGCCAGGGACAAGACCCGGCGTCGGTTCGCCGTGCAGTCGAACCTCGCTTGGGGTGAGATCGGAGATCCCCTCCGGCGGACTGCTTGGCGAGACGATCATCGTCCCACCGGGCACGTCGGTGGAGGCCGGCGCGGAGATTCTCTCCGCCGCCGCGGCCTTCAGCTCCTCGTCGAACAGCGCCCGCATGAACCGGCCCATCCGGGCCGAGGACACGGGAAGCCGCGCCTCGCGAGCGAAATCCTCGAGATCGATCTGGAGATCGATCGCGGTCGGGTACCGGTTTTCGGGATCGACGGAGAGCGCCCGCATCACGATGGCCTCGAGCTCGGGCGGGTATTCCGGCCGCACACTGCTCGGGGGCGGCACATCGGCCTTGGCCACACGGTTGAGGATCGCGAACTCGTTCTCCCCAGCGAACAATCGCTTGCCCGTTGTCAGCTCCCACAACAACGTGCCGATCGAGAAGATGTCGCTGCGTCGATCGACGAGTTCCCCCCGGCATTGCTCCGGGGACATGTACGGGATCTTGCCCTTGAGAGTGCCGGCAATGGTGGAGTTCTGCGCCGCCGCAGCCTTCGCGATCCCGAAGTCCACCACCTTCACGTCACCTTCGTAAGTGACCAGAACGTTGGACGGAGACACGTCGCGGTGCACGATCCCGAGGGGAAGACCGTCGGTTCCGATCTTCTCGTGGGCGTGGTGCAGCCCACCTGCCATCCCCATGATGATGTGCAGGATGTGGGCAAGGGGGATGGGTGTCTGCTTGCGACGCGCAGCGCGGACCAGGCGGCGAAGGTCCTCCCCCTGGATGTATTCCATCGTAAAGAAGTAGGCTCCCGCCTCTTCTCCGATGTCGTAGACCTGAACGATGTTGGGGTGGTGGAGCGTCGCGGCGAGGCGGGCTTCAGCGAGGAACATCCGAATGAAGTCGTCACTCGATGCGTGCTGCGGAAGAATCCGTTTGAGCACGACCTGCTTCTCGAAGCCGTGCATCGCTTGCGCGCGGGCGAGAAAAATCTCCGCCATGCCCCCCGTCGCGATTCGACGCAGCAGCTGATACTTGCCGAGGCGAGTCCCGGAAGGCTCGCCCGGCAAGTTCATGGAAACCCCTTGCACCGGGTACGAGTGTACTGATTTCGAGGGCGGTCGATCAAGAGACTGCGGCGCGGCATCGCGCTGACCGGCGTCCTTTCCTGACATCAGGGGCGGTTTCATACAGGCCACTTCCTGCACAGACACAACCTCCCCCGACCCGACCGGCCGGATCCGGGGCTCAAGACGGCAGGGTGGGCGTCGATGCCCCAGGTGCGCCAATGACCTTCCGCCTCGATGCCGCTTGGACGATTCCCCCGTCCCTCCAATTAGGAGCACCAGACGAAGCCCTGGAGCTGTATTACGTCCGCATGCCCTTCGGGGCCGAGTTTGAGCAAGAGGCCGGCTTCGACGCCCACGCAACGCTCCTCGATCACGTCGGTCGCGCCCTCGTCGGCGTGCTGGGTCTCAGCGGCCGCGAGTACGGGGTCCGCCATTGGCCGGCCGACGACTTCATCGCGTGGCGACATGCTGGCGGCGAGGACCTCTCCCAAGAGATCCTGCACGCGGCCATTCTCGAGGCGATTTCGCCCCTGCTCCCTTGCACAGTTGACGCGAGTACGCTCTCGATCTCGCGCGTACCGGTCAGGCTCGGCGACGCCCAGCGTGCCCGCGCGTTTGCGCGAGCGGTCGCCGCGGCTGCGCGCGCCGCATCCGACCCCAAAGGCTACCAACTCGAGTGCTCGGCCTCGTTGCTCGACCGAGCGATCTCGGAGCGGGCGTTCCATTTCCACCACCAGCCGATCGTGGATTGCCACTCGACCAGCATCATCGCGTACGAATGGCTCTGTCGCGGGACGATGGACGGGATGAAGTTCCCCGACCTGATCTTCGGCGTGGCCGAGCGGACCAACCGGGTCCACGCGTTGAGCCGGGTGCTGCGACAGATCATTGCGGACGAGCTTTCCGTGTGCGGCTCCGAAGAGCGCCTGCACTTCATCAACATCCACCCCAGCGATCTCGACGACCCTTTGTTTGCCAAGGAAGCGCTCGACGGCGAGCTCACCAAGTTCGCCTCCTCGATCGTCTTCGAACTCACCGAACGGGCCGCGATCGGCGACTACCGGCGCGTGAAGACGTTTTTCTCGGCCCTGCGGGAGCGGGGATACCGACTCGCGATCGATGACCTCGGAAGCGGCTACGCGGGTCTCACCGCGCTCGCGGAGCTCGATCCGGACTTCATCAAGTTCGACATGGCGCTCATCCGCGACCTCCATCTCCACCCGGTGAAGCGCCGGTTGCTGCAACGCATGCATCAGTTCGCAGCCGAGATCGGATCGATGACGATCTCCGAGGGTGTCGAGAACGAAAACGAGCGGGACGCCCTGCTCGAGGCCGGCTGCGGCTGGATGCAGGGCTACTTCTTCGCCCGACCCGCCCCCGGTTTCGTCGAAGTCGAGGCCGACCGCTACGTCTCCGCGCCCGCTCCGCACCAGGACGCGATGTAACGATCCGGCATGTAGAGCCGCTTCTTCGACCTCGGAAAGGTTCCTCAGGGTCCGTTCACGGCCCGCCAGAGCGCGTGCGGAACGCATGTGGACGGGGCGTCGGGATTGTCAAGTTCCGAAGTCGAATAAACTTGACCCAACCCGGCGCCACCGATCTATGGTGGGGCATGTTCCGCATTGGGTTTGGGGTTGCTTGCATCGCGCTGGTGGGCGCCATGGTCGGATGTACGACCGACGTAGAAGATCCGGGGTTCACCGCGTCCAACGGCGCCGAGACCACCGATTCTCCTGGCACCGACACCGCCGGCTCCTCGAGCGGCGAAGACCCCAGCGGCACCTCGGTCAACCCGACCACCGGTGACTCGGGCTCCAGCGGCGACCCCAGCGGCACCACGACCTCCGGTGCAGCGAGCAGCACCAGCACCAGCGGCGACCCCACCACCGCCACCGAAGGCGGCGGCTGTGGAGACGGCGTTGTCAGCCCCGGCGAGCAGTGCGACGGAGCGGACCTCCAGGGTCTCGACTGCACCGCCCTCGGTCTCGGAACCGGCACCCTTGGTTGCGACCCGATGATGTGCACGTTCGACACGTCCATGTGCATGTCGGACTCCGGCGGCACCTCCGGCTGATTTGGCCGGCCGATTCGGCCGCCTGAACCAGGACAGCTCTCAGGACAGCTCCGGCTTTCGCGTGCTCTCCACGCCTGTACACCAGGGACGACGACGGACCGTCGCGTTCCTGGTGTTTTGCGTGTGCGCCTACCTGCTCTGCGCACCGGGCCGTATCGCGTTTCCAGACGACGAGATCGTCTACCAAACGACCGCCGCACTCTACGAGCGTGGTGGTCTCTCCATTCCCGGGATCCCTCGGCGAACCGGCGAACCCAAGGGCGAACCCACAGGCACGTTCGGATGGGCGGCTGGGCCCAGAGGCCAACGGTACGGCTTCTTCGGGCATGGCCTCTCCATCGCCGCGCTGCCCATGTACGGGCTCGGCAAGGCCGCCGCTGCGACGGCTCCTGAAGCCTGGCGACACACCATTCGCTCGGACCATTTCTTTGTCCACCGCCGCAGCCAGCACGACGACTGGACACGACTGCTCGTCAGCCTGACGAACTGCCTGTTGACCCCGCTCGCGGTCCTGCTCGCCATGGCGTGGACACGGCGGCTCGGGTTCTCCCGCGGCGCGGCATGGTTCGTGGGGGTTGCGTTGGGGTTCGGCACGCTCCTGTTGCCCTACACCCGCACGTTCTTGAGCGAGCCGTTGTCGACGGTGTTGCTGCTGGGCGCGGCTCTGGGCCTCGAACGGCATCACCGTACGCGTGAGCCTCGGTGGCTGTGGTTCGCCGCGTTCGTGGTCGGGTGGTCCTGCCACGTGCACTTGCTCAACCTGATCGCAGTCCCCGCATTCTTGGGCTACGCGTTCGCGCCAAGGTGGCCAGAGCGTGCGAGCCTGAAGCGAACCTGGGGCGTCGCGTTGCTGCTGGGCGCGACCGGCCTCATCGCGCTGGGCGTGAGCCAAGCGCTCCGATTCGGAAGTCCCTTCGAGTCCGGGCGCCATGGCCTGTACAGCCACGTCGTCGTCCCCGGGCTGAACCTGCTCGCGCTGTTGGTCTCGCCCGGCCGGAGCCTGTGGTGGACCTCGCCCGTGCTCCTCGGAGCGCTTCTCGGATGGCGGCGTTTTCGGCAGCGCGTGCCTGCGGCCGCGTGGTTCTGCCTTGCAGTCGTCGTCACGCGCATGTTGTTTGTGGCGACGCGAAGCGACTGGTGGGGAGGCTGGGCGCTCGGGCCACGGTTCCTCATCCCGATCATCCCCTTTGCGCTGCTGCCCATCGCCGCTGCCTGGGACGGCGGCACAAAACGGCTGCGTGTGGGCCTGGTACTGCTGCTCAGCGTCTCCGTGGCGCTGCAGATCCACCTCGCGCAGCACTCGATCTTCGAATGGATGATGGTGCTCTACGGCAGCACACCCGACGACCCCGGCTACCTCTGGGTCTCCCATTGGTCACTCGAGGGCACCCCGGCCTGGGGCTTCGCGCAGCTGCGGCCAGACCTCCTGCGAGTCGGCGCGAATCAGCTCGCGCAAGCCGGCCACCCAGGGATGTCGCGCGTCTTTCTCGGGATCTCCGTCGCCGCAGTGAGCAGCCTCGCCTTGGCTCTGTGGCCGGGCCGTTCACGCTTGCGCGGCGAGACGAGCACGGGCCATGCTCCGGCGCGATGAGTTCCAAGCCTGAGAAGATCACGCCGCGATCCGAGGACTACCCGAAGTGGTACCAGGACGTGATCCGTGAAGCCGACCTGGCCGAGCCCGCCAAGGTCGTGAAGGGCTGCATGGTGATCAAGCCCTACGGCTTCGCCATCTGGGAGAAGATCCAGAGAGGCCTCGACTCTCGGTTCAAGGACACGGGGCACGACAACGCATACTTCCCGCTGCTGGTCCCGCAGAGCTTCATCACCAAGGAAGCCGAGCACGTCGAGGGCTTCGCACCCGAGCTCGCCGTGGTTACGCACGCGGGCGGTGAGAAGCTCGAGGAGCCCTACGTCATTCGTCCGACCTCCGAGACGATCATCGGGCACTTCTTCGGCAAGTGGATCTCCAGCCATCGCGACCTCCCCATGCTCATCAACCAATGGGCAAACGTGATGCGGTGGGAGCTGCGAACACGCATGTTCCTGCGGACGACCGAGTTCCTGTGGCAGGAGGGGCACACGGCCCACGCCAACCACGAAGAGTCCAAGGCCGAGGTCCGCAAGATGCTCGGCGTCTACAGCGAGTTCGCCGAGGGCACGATGGCCATGCCCGTCGTGCGAGGCATCAAGACCGAGACCGAGAAGTTCGCGGGCGCAGTTCAGAGCTTGTGCATCGAGGCGATGATGCAGGACGGCAAGGCGCTGCAAGCCGGTACCAGCCACGACCTGGGGCAGAACTTCGGCAAGGCGTTCGACGTGAAGTTCCAGTCCGAGAGTGGCGAGCTGGAGTATGTCTGGCAGACCTCTTGGGGCGTCTCGACGCGACTGGTCGGCGGTTTGATCATGACGCACTCCGATGACGAGGGCCTGGTCCTCCCCCCTGCCCTCGCACCGATTCACGCGGTCGTCATCCCGATCTACAAGACCGACGAGCAGCGCGTCGCTGTCATGGAGGCGGCCGAGCGCCTCAAGAAGGAGCTCAGCTCGATCGACATCGCCCCCGAGGGCGTCCGCTACCGAGACTTCATCGAGGTGCGGATCGACGACCGCGACATGCGACCCGGTGCGAAATTCTATCACTGGGAGCGTCGTGGCGTTCCCATGCGGATCGAGCTGGGTCCCAAGGATCTCGACAAGGGCCAAGTCTGCGTCAAGATGAGGACCGGCGGCACCGGCAAGAAGGAGTTCCTCGATGCCGGCGCCTTTGTCGAAGGCGTGAAGGCTCGCCTCGATGCGTATCAAGCCGAGCTTCTCGCGGCTGCCCAACAGCGCATCGCCGATCGCACCGTCACGCTCGACAACTGGGACGACTTCGTCAAGACGTTCAAGGACGACGCCAGTACCTTCGCCTGGTGCCACTGGGACGGCACCGCCGAGACCGAAGCCGCGATCAAGGCCGCGACCAAGGTGACCATCCGCTGTATCCCTCTGCCCGGTCAGGGACCCGACGCGGAGCCCGGCGTCTGCATCAAGTCGGGCAAACCGTCGGCGCAACGCGTCCTGATGGCGAAGGCGTACTAGGTTATTAAGGGGACCTCGCGGTCCCCTTCACTGCGGGGGCGTAGCCCCCTTCGTTTCAACCCCTGGCGGTCGGGCCTTGCCCTCGCTCGTCGCTTTCGCTCCTCCTGCTTCGCTCGGTGTCAGCGGTGGGGCTTAGGCCTCGCGGGTCCGGGGATCAATGGGTTCGGAAGCCGGGGTCGAGGGCGAAGAGGCCGGCGCGTTGCCAGACGCGCTTGAACTCCGAGGCCCCGAAGTCGGCCGCGCACGGAAGGAGGTCGACTCCGTGCTCACCGTAGTAGCCCATCAGGTCGAGGTGGTCGCATGGGCGAGCGTCGATGACCTCGCCCCAAACCTGGGACAGCGTGGGAACGAAGGCGTCGCTGTCCGCCGTCTCGGGAATGCGACCGAGGCCCGCCAGGAGCGCAGTCCGCTGCGCATGATCCAAAACCCGATGCAATCGCGGGTTGCTCAGGGCGCACAACCGATGCAGCGCGCTGAACAGCGCGTATCCAAGCTGGCCGAGGGGGTCGAACCCAACACGCGCCCGGCCTCTGAGAGACGGTGGAGGAGCGGCGGCGACGATACAGCCGTACGCGACCCCCCTGCGGTTTCCCACCGCGGTGTTGAACAGGTCCATCGACGACGGGGTCAGGTGCTCGAGCAGCGCGCTGTCATGGCCCATGTCCTCGATGAGGGGATGGAGCGCACCACCATCATCCAGATCCGCGTCAAGCGGCTTGGACAGCAGCGGCCCGAGTCTGTCCGCCAGCGGCTTGCGAACGTGCCGATCGAGACCCGAGAGGGCATCGAGCAGAAGTACGGTCTCCGAGACCGAGCCGATCGCGCGGACGGGTCCGCGCGCCGTGGAGAGCATCTTGGTGAGCACGAACGACATCACGCGCAGCAGCCGATGTCCGTTGACGCCCGTCATGAACAACGCGAGCGGCGTCCCGTGGTGCGGCGCGGCGATGGACACGGCGCTGCGAACCCGAGACGCTGCGGCATCGACGTCGACGGTCGTCGGCAAGGAGGCCCCCGGTGAGAGAAAGAGGCGGGCATCCACTCCGCCGGTCGAGTGACCGAGCAAATGCACATCTCCCCCATCGTCCGGAAGGCCATCCACAAACTCGGCGAGTTTTGCAGCACGCGCCCCCAGCGTTCCAGTGGGTAGCGTCCGCATCGCCTGAACCTGGACATCCTCCCGAAGACGCTCACCCAAGCGCGTGAGCACCTCCTCCACCTTCACGAAGTAGGACATCGTCCCGAGCCGTTGAAAGCCGAGGAACCCTGGGACCAAGATGAGATGCGTTGGCACGGGGTCGAGCCTCTGAACACAGAGTCTTGCACACCGGCTTCGTGCCCACCGGAGTATGCCGTTTGCGGGGGCGTTCACGTCTCGTCTTGCGCCCGAGGGCCGCTCGACTGGCCCCAGACCGAGGTGCCGACGAGCTCCGCAGGAGGAAAAGATGGGGACGCCGTGGCGACTTCGTCATGGGCTGCTAGCGTTGACCGATGATCCTGGCCACAGACGTGCACTACCTCAGCGAGGTCGAGGCGCGCGCGGCAGCGGTTGTGTTCGAGCATTGGGACGACCCGTCGCCGGTTGCCATGTACGCGGACCGAGCGACGGGGTTCGGGCCCTATGTCCCAGGGCGGTTCTACGAGCGAGAACTCCCGTGTTTGATGCCGATGTTGCACTGGCTTCTGAGCGCGCACGACGTCGACACGATCGTGGTCGACGGCTACGTCGACCTCGGCGAGAAAGCCGGTCTCGGGCGACACGTCGCGAATGCGCTGGGCGAAGACAACCTCACACCGGCCATCGTGGGGGTCGCAAAGACCGAGTTCGAGGGCGCGCCTGCCGAGCCCGTGCTTCGCGGAGAGAGCACGACGCCGCTGTGGGTCACGGCCAGTGGTCTGTCCAACGGCCAGGCGGGCAACTACGTCCGCACGATGTACGGACGTTTCCGGATGCCCACGCTGCTCTTGCTGGTTGACCACATCGCCCGAGGGCATGTGGTGCCGAGCTCGACGTAGCGCTGACCTCGCAGCCCATCGACGCCGGGCTGGCTCAGGAATCGAGGAACTCAGTCGCCTGCGCCCGCACGACGGCGGGCGATCTCGGGTCGCAACTCGATCGCCTTTTCCAGCTCGGCGAGTTCCTCGGGCTTGAGATACGCGAGGCTCTTGGCCCCACCGCTGAGCACGACCTTGACGATAGGCTGCTCGCCCTCGAGCACGGCTTCAAATGCCTCGCAGGTCTCGATCTGCGCCATGAGTCGACCCAGGCGCGGCGAGCTGAACTTCACCTTCTTGTGCGCCCGCTTGTAGCGGAAGACCTTCTTGTCCTTGAAGTCCGCGCTGGCCTCGGCGCCGAGCATCGAGTCGTTCGCAGTCTTGATTCGAGCTCGCAACGCGTTGGGGGACTGCCGGAGTTCGTTGTGCTCCAAGTCGGTCACTTCAGCGGTGTGCGTGACCATGACAGGGAGTTCTTCGACCTCGCCGTCCTTGACCTCGAACTTCCGACACGTGACTTCCACCGACCGGCGTCCGAAGAGGGTGCCCTTGGTGGTGAACACCATCAGCGGCGATTCGACGACGCCGTGCAGATGCCTCGCGACATCTCGGACGCACGCGACCTCCGCGATGCGAACGCCCAACACCCCGTCCCCATTCGCGAGCAGCACGAACTCAACGGCCGTGTCCTCGGGGTCGATCTCCTCGGGCGGAGCCTTTCCGGAGTACGTTTGTTCCCATCCCAACTCGTCCAAGGCCTTCAACAAGGCCTTCTCGAGTTTGGGCATCTTGAGCTGGGGCTCGCCTCGAGTTTCGATCAAGCCCGTTCCAAGGTGCAGCGCCATGGCCCGGCGGAGTATCGCACAACCGGCCGAAGGGAAAAAACACTCTGCAGCGAGATCGGGGGGCCTCGCCCCGTGAAATTGCCAAGAAATGGCGGCGGGGCGGGCTCCAGGGGTACCCCAAAGGCTATGAACAAGCTGCACAGCGATGCCCTGCTGGGCGGAGCGTGGTCCTGGGACGCCGACGAGGACGACGCATACGTCGAAGACAAGCGGGAGCAGATCCAAGACCTGCTCCGCGATCTCATCGACACGCTCGACGACTGATCAGCCGCTACAGGACGCGGTATGCCAGCGCGTAGTCGACGCAGACGTTGGCCTCGAGGCCCCCGACGCGGAACACGACTTCGCTGTCGTTGTTGACGCCCGAGCAGAAGAAGCCAGGCTCAACGCTGTTGGTGCCGCAACACCCTGCGAGGCCATCCTCGGAGGTCGCGTCCGTATCGGCGCCACAGTTGACCGAGGCGGCTCCGGCATCGCACGCGAAGAACATGCAGACCTCGAGGTCTTCGTCCGCGGTCACGATCGAGATCGTGCCGTCGCTGTTCGGACAGTCCGCGCCAAGGTCGACGACATCGAGCGTGTAGAAGTCCAGGTCGTCGGTCTCGCTGCTGCCGGAGACCTCGGCCAGCTGGCCACAGTTCGCGCTGCCAAGGGCTTGCGCCGTCGCCTCGGTGCCGTTGGGCTCAGTGTCCTGCTGCTTGCCCTGGCACCCTGCGGGGTTGAAGCAGGTGCCGTCGGTGCAAACGAGGTCGCCCTCGCACACATCACCATCACAAGGACAGTTCGCGGTGCCCGGCTCACAGACCGGTCCGGTGGAGGAAGACCCTTCACCGGTCGTCGAGGAAGAGACATCCGCGGTCGTGCTCGACCCGGTGGTTCCTTCGTCCGTGGTGCTGCTCGAGGACGCGACGGCAGTGGTCGATCCGGTGGACGCCACGGCGGTCGTCGAGGGGTCGTCGGTGGTCGACGATGCGTCCGAGGTCGAACCACTCGACTCGCCGTTGTCGTCGCCACTGTCGCAGCCCGTCAGGCCGGCGGTCGCGAGAGCCACGGTGAAGAGGCACAGCGGTGCACGGGTGCGAAGGCGGAAGAGCGAAACCATGCGCGGAGAGTAGCCGGCCCAACCGCCGTCGACAATCGGTGCCATACTGCTCGGATCATGCCGGAGGACCTCCCGATTTTCGTCACTCCAGAAGGACACGAGAAAGTGAGAACCGAGCTGGAGGAGCTCTGGAAGGTCGAGCGGCCACGCGTCACGGCCGAGGTCCAGGCCGCCGCTGCCCTCGGCGACCGGTCCGAGAACGCCGAGTACAAATACGGGAAGCGGAGGCTCCGTGAGATTGACCGCAGGCTGCGGTTTCTCGCCAAGCGCCTGGACCGCATGAAGGTGATCACACCACACATGCAAGCGGCAAGCGCGGGCAAGGTCGGCTTTGGCGCTTGGGTGGTTCTCGAGGACGACGAGGGCGAGCGCAAGTGCTACCGAATCGTCGGTCCCGACGAATCCGACGCGGACAATGGTGCCATCAGCATGCAGTCACCTGTCGCCAAGGCGCTGATGGGAAAGACCGTGGGCGCCGAGGTCGAAGTCCGGCGCCCTCGCGGAGACACGTTCTTCACCATCGAAGACATCGTGTACGGCGACCGCCCCGACTCCTGACCCCTGCTCTGGCCCGGCTACTCGGCGACGCTCGGCTCGGGTTCCGTCGCCGTCACAGACGATGCGGTGGGACGGCTGGCCTTCCCGCGCAGCCGCGCACCCAGACCCCGCAGGTCGTCGAGGATGCTGTACAGCGTCGGAACCAGAATCAGGGTGAGCACCGTGGCGAACGCCAGGCCGAAGATCACGGCCACCGCCATCGCCCCCCACATTTGCGCGCTCTGGGTTCCAGAAAGGATCCGGAGGTTGCGAAAGTCCAGGGAGATGCCCAACGCCATCGGGACCAGGCCCAGCACCGTGGTGGCCGCCGTCAACATCACCGGCCGAAAGCGAGCCGAGCCTGCGTCGACCAACGCTTCATAGGTGGTGATTCCGGTCGCCTTGAGCTGCTGTACGTAGTCGAGCAACACAATCGCGTTGTTGACCACCACACCGGCCAACGAGATCACCCCCAGCCCAGTCATGATCAAGCCGAACGGGGTCCCGGTGATCATCAAGCCCCACAGCACGCCGACCAGCGACAAGACCACGGACGCCATGATGATGAGCGGCAAATCGAAGCTGTTGAACTGGGTCACCAGCACAGCCGCGATGAGGAAGATGGCGATGACGAACGCCCGGAGCAAGAACGCCTGCGCCTCAGCTTGCTCGTCCTGAGCGCCCCCGAGGCGCAACCCATACCCGGGCTTGGTGTCGACGGTACCGATGTGTGCCATCACGGCGTCGCGGACGTCGGTCTCGGCGAAGCCCTCGGCGATGTCGCCCTCGATGGTGACAACCAGGTCCTGATCGATGTGATAGATGCTGCCGTTTCCTCCCGCGAGCTCGAACGAGGCCACCGTGGAGATCGGCACCGGAAACGTGTCCGGGCTGGTGTCGAGCTTGCCAGGGATGCGCAGCCCCAGAACGGATTGGAGGTCGTCGCGAAAACGCGGGTCGACCATCACCGTGATGTCGTACTCATCCTCGCCGTCTCGGAACGCGGAGGCCTTGGTGCCCGCCACTGCCGTTCGGACCGTATTGGCCACCGAGACCGTGCTGGTGCCCACCCGCTTCGCCGCACCGCGATCGATACGAAGCCGCATCTCCGGCCGGCCTACGTGATAGTTGTCGGCAAGGTCCGTCGCCCCGGGGACCTCCGAGAGCTGTCGCCGCACGGAGGCTGCCAGCGCGCCCACCTCGTGGAAGTCGTCGCCGGAGACCTCGACCGCGATGGGGGACCCCACCGGAGGGCCCATGCGCTCCTTCTCCACCGAGATCTCAGCCCCGGGGATCTGGAGGACGGCGTTGCGAATCCGGTCCACCGTCTCGGTGGTGGGCTCGAAGCGCACGGTCTCCCCGGCACCTGCGGAAGCCTCGTCGGGAAGGAAGTCGAGCGTGATTCGAGCGAAGTTGGCGGCAGGCTGCGCGGCGGTCATCGGATCGCCGCCGCCGCTGATGCCCGTCTCGGCGACGAACACATCGACGTTGGCCTCCGTCGCCAAGATGGCCTCGATCTGCCGAACGATGGCATCGGTCGCCTCGAGACTGGTCCCATCCGGCGCGCGGACGCTGATCGTTGCGCGCGGAGGGTCGGTCTCCGGGAAGAACTCCATCCCGTGGTTGTTTCCGGCGTAGATCGCGATCGTGCCAAACAGGGAGAGCACGCCGGCGAAGGCCGCGATGTAGCGGTGCCGGATCGCCCAACCGAGTGCCCTTCGATACAGGCGCATCGAGGGACCGTAGGCCGTCTGCTTGTGGTCGGACCGCTTGGCCATCGACTTCGGCATCAGCCGAGCCGTTGCCGCCGGGAGGATGCCAACCGCGACGAGCAGCGAGGCGAGCAGCACGATGATGACGGTCTTGGGCATGTAGCCCATGAACTGGCCCATCATCCCCGTCCAGAAGACCAGCGGGGCGAACGCTGCAACGGTCGTCGCCGTGGATGCGGCCACCGCGATCGCGATTTCCTTGGTGCCGTCGATGGCCGCCTGCCGAGGCGGTTTTCCCATCTCGGCGTGACGGTAGATGTTCTCGACCAGAACGATCGCGTTGTCGACCAGCATCCCCAAGGCGAGGATCAGGGAGAAGAGAACGATCATGTTCAGCGTCATGCCGAACGCCTCGACCACCACCATCGCCAGCAGCATCGACAGTGGAATCGACACGGCGACGAACAGGCTGCTGCGCACGCCCATGAAGATTACGAGCACGCCGACGACCAACAACAACGCCGTCAAGATGCCGTTCTCGAGGTCGCTGACCATCGATGAGATCATCTCGGACTGGTCGCCAAGCACGCGGAAGGTCACGCCCTCGGGCCACTTTTCCTCGTGCTCTGCTGCGAGTGCCTTCACCGCCTCGGCAACTTCGAGGATGTTCGCGCCGCTTCGCTTGGACACCGCCAGCGACACCGCCGGCTGACCGTTCATGCGTGCATAGGTCTCGCGTTTTTCGAACCCATCGACCAACCGTGCCACGTCGCGAACGAAAACCGGGCGATCGCCCTTGCGCTTGATCGCCACATTCTCGATCTCGGCGGGGTCCTCAAACTCGCCTGGGATCCGGAGCAGCACGCTCGCTTCCCCTGCGTCGACATCGCCGCCAGGCACGTTGACGTTCTCGTCGCCGATCGCCCCAATCACGTCCCCGAGCGCGAGCCCGAAGTGGTTGAGACGGACGGGGTCGACCTGCACCTGCACCTCTCGGGTCCGGCCACCGGTCAGCTTGGCGTCGAGGACGCCCCCGATCTCCTTGACCCCTTCTTGAAGTCTCTCGCCGAGGTCCTTGAGTTCCTCCTGGTCCACCGGACCTGCGATCGTGACGATCACGATCGGGAAGTCGCTGAACGACACCTCGGTCACGGAAGTCTCCTCGACATCCTCGGGCAGGTCGGGCCGCGCTCGGCTGACCCGGTCCCGGACCTTCTGCAGCGCGTCGTCGATCACGACCTCCGGCTCAAACTCGAGCGTGATGAGGCTGATGCCCTCCGCCGAGGTGGAGCTCATCTTTTTGAGGTCCTTGACCCCCGCCAGCTCATCCTCGATCGGGTTGGTCACGAGAGACTCCATGTCCTCCGGCGACACACCGATATAGGGCGTCGTCACCATGACAACCGGGATCTCGACGTCCGGAGACGCCTCCCTGGGCAGGGTGTTGTACGTCCACAGCCCAAAGATCAGGATGCAGACCGTCACCAGGAAGACGGTGGGTCCGCGTCGAACGAGTGCGCCAATCATGAGCCCGAGTCCACGACGAAGGTGGGGCGACCGTTCACACAGCAGCTTCCCTGGCGGGAGAGAATCACGGCATCGCCGTCGGCCAGCGACCGCTGTCCAACGACGACGATGTTATCCCCGACTTCCAGACCGGAATCGATGACCACCTGATCTCGGACCAGCGGTCCCAACTCGAGCGTACGCCAGCGCGCGAATCCGTCTTCAACGACAAAGACGCCGTTGGAATCACGCTGCGTGACCAAGAAGCCCTGCGGGATGAGCAGGGAGTCCTGCTGCAAGCTCTGCTCGACCTCGACCCGTGCGATCATGCCCGGAAGCAACGCCTTGTCCTTGTTGGCGACCTCCACCTCGACGATGAACGTCCGGGTGTCGAGGTCGGCGGCAGGAAGAATGCGGGCGATTTTCCCGTCGCGAGGCTCGGCGAGGGCGTCTACGGACACCCGTACACCCGAACCGACTTCGAGGAGTCCGACGTCTCGATCGGCGACGGAGATCGAAACCTTGACCGGGTCGAGGACCACCAGCCGAGCCGCAGGGGCTCCGGGTCCGGCAACCTCTCCCTTCTCCAGCTCGACTGCGGCAAGCGCTCCGTCGAACGGCGCTCGAATGGTCGCGCGCGACGCCTGGATCTGCGCCACACGCCGAGAGGCCTGCGCTGCGATGAGCCGGTCATGGGTCGCATCGACCTCCGCCGACGCAATGGCGCTCCCAGCCTTCTTCACACGAGCCAGCTCGCGTCGGGCCGCCTTGACCTCGTTCTCGACCTGAGCGAGGCGGGCCTGAAACAGCGACCGGTCGATGCGAAAGAGCACGTCCCCCTCCTTGACCGATTGCCCGACCTCGGCTGAGACCGCCTCGACGTAGCCGCCCTGCGAGGAAGCCAGCCACGCGTCCCGATCACCTTCAACCTCCCCGGGGAGGATGAGGTGAAGCGACGCGGAGGAGCGCTCGACGGTTGCAGCTTCGACCCATGTCGCTCGGGCCGCGGGCGTCTGTCGAGACTCGGCCTCCTCGGCATCGGGAGCAGGTTCGGCGGACGCGGTGGAGTTACAAGCGGGGGCCACGAGGGCTGCCGCGAGAAGAAGACGGTTCATGCGATGACTCCGTGCAGGTACAAACTCAGGGTGCTCTGCTCGAACTCGTCGTCGAGCGGATGGCCATCCAGCCACAGCTGAAGCCACATGTGCATCGCGCCCACGAGTGCGATGGCAGCGCCCTTGACGGGAAGATCCTTGCGTAGTTCCCCACGCTCGACCCCCTCGGCGATGAGGGCCTCGGTGCGGGCGAGGTCCTGCGCCCGAAGCGTCCGGATGTCAAGAAGGTCCGGGTGAATCGTCGCCTCGCTCTCCGCGCGGAACAGCAGACGGAGGTCGTCGGGATGAACCTCCGCGTGTGCGCGGACGCGACGGATCCCTTCGCGGAGCCCTTCGACGAATGCTCCGTGGCTCAGCTCCTCGTGCACGACCTCGAGCCGGATCACTGCCGCACCGATCGCCGCGCGGTACAGGCCGACCTTGTTCGTGAAGTGGTAGTACAGCGCCGGTTTCGTGCAGCCGCAGGCCTCGACGACCTCACGGACCGACGTCGATGCATAGCCCCGCGACGCGAACAAGCGGATCGCTTCATCCAGGATTCGGGCGGCTAGACTGTCCTGTGGGAGGTCCACCGCAGCTGCGCATTTGTCGCCGACGGTCATATACCGAACGGTAAGTAACCTGACACAGAGCGACACCGCGCGCAACGACGGATTTGGGCCGACGGGCCGTTTTATGGCCCACGCGCGTCAAGCGGCGACTCGACCCGCCCTCCCCGGGACCAACGCCGGTGCTCGCGCTGCATCCGTTGCGACCGGGGTGCGCAGCATCATGACGACCGGCCCCACCCCAGAAACACCCCCCAGCTCATCCGTGAAGGCGACCGACTCCGTGCCGGACCGCACTCACCACGACACCCGCGTTCCTCCTCACGGAGCGCGAGTCGACTCGTCGAACGTCGGGTAGTCCGTGTACCCGGCTTCATCGCCCCCGTAGAACGTCGAGGGGTCGGGTGCGTTGAGCGACGTGCGCCCCCGGGAGACCGCCATGGGGACCGCGAACTGCGAACACCACGGATTCTCCGGTCTGCGAGTAGCAGTACGCAGGAGCGTACGGAACCCCATCGAGCAACGCGGCCGAGCCACGCAAAGGAGACGGTTCGTTCCCGGGAAAGGTCCAGCCGATACCGCCCCACACGGGCGACGACCAACCGATCTCCGAGCGGTCGAACGAGGCCAACAGGTACCACCCATCGGGCGACCACTGGATGCAACGTCCCTCGTTCCAATGGCCAACGCCGCAGTTCAGGCGACGAGTGTTGCGTACAGTCGATCCGGTGGTCAGGTCGATAGTCTCCAACGCGCCACCGTACTCAAAGTCGGCCGCTGGCGTACCGCTTCCGACCGCAAGCCGGAGACCGTCACGTGAGACCGCGAAGTTTCTGCATCACCGCCCGATGAGCATCATTGTGAACGAGTGAAGCGTCCGTCTGTTCAAGCAACCGCTCACTCGCGATGTGGTGTGCACCACCGAGACCTTCACGTCTCTCCAGCGACATCAGGGCCCGCTGCAACGAGTGCAGGTCGCGGCGGGGACTGAAGGCCGCCCAGTCGAGGTCGAGAAGCGAATCGATCGCTTCGTCGGCGGTACAGGATTGGAGCTTGGACAGGATCGTGCTGTTTGCCATGAGTGCCTCGACCCACCTAGACGCCACCGTGGCCGCGGTGTCGCAAGCCTCCGCGTTACGACGACACACCCCGGGACCCATGAACCGGAACCCGACTTTTCAGACCCTGGGTCTGTGATGGATTTCCGCCCGGGGACATGAACCGAGGCACACGAACTCAGACGCATGCCGACGGGAACGGTTGCCCGAACCGGCCGGCCTCAACCCAGCTCGAGCTGCACCCGCAGCATCCGCAGCGTCCGCTCGAGTGGGACGGGGCTCAGTGCACCTCGGGAGCGTTGCAGTGCGCCTTGCAGCGCGCTGAGCACCGTGGCGGCCATGTCCTCGGCACAGAAGCGCCAAGGACCCCTGTCCATCGTGGCGGTCAGCCAGCTCTGCTGCGCCCGGAGGTACAGGCGTCCCGAGGCCGCGACCGCGGCCGGCATGACCTCGAGATCGGCACAAATCGCCCCGGCGGGACACAGTCGGTCCGGGTGTTCGAGCAGCCGCCCGTACACCTCGAGGAACGCCCCCAGCGCCTCGTTCGCAGGGCGGGTGTCCATCGTCTCGAAGAACCCCGCCGCTTCGTGCTCGTGATGCTCGATGAGCGCGATGAACAGCGCTTCCTTGCTTGGGAAGTGGTGGTACACGCTCGGTTTTCGAAGACCTGTGCGGGTTGAGAGGTCGGCAAAACTGAAACCGGCATATCCACGGGACAGCCAGAGCGCGTCGGCCACCTGCAGGAGTTTTTCTCGGCGATTCGGGTCACGCGTCGTCATCAGGCTTGTGCCGACTCCGACTCTACCTGGCGTTTCAGCTCCCGGAGGCCTCGGGCCACGACGCGGCGAAATCCGGCCACAAACAGCGGGGACATCCACGAGAGCGGATGGAGCGGTTCGAAGACGAACGTGATCGTCCACCGAATCCGCGATGACCCGGCCTCCTTTTCGACGGACACCACGCCGAGGTGCTCGCGCAGATGCGGCATACCTGCGATGACTTCATAGCTGTAGCGAACCGGCGCCTCGACCTCGACGAACCGCTCGGTGACCTCGGGCCATCCGGCAAACCGAATCACGCGGTACGAGCCCGGCGTTCCGACCGAGGCGCTGCCATTCGCCTGCAGACGCACCCCGCGTAAGCCCAGGGTCACCCACGTCGGCATCGACTCGTGGCGAGTCAGCTTCGCCCAGATTCGCTCGGCGTCTGCGGACACGTCCACCAACTCCTCGATCTGGAAGCGCCAGCCTCGACCCGTCGCCCCATCGCGGAGCTGCCACAGACAAGCGAGCTGCGGCACCGTGAACCCCACCAGCCAAGCGAGGGTGACGAACGCGGGCGGAGCGTCGACGATGCGATGCTCCAACGTGAACCCCAGATCCACCGAGTCGACCACCAGCCGTGTCAGCATCGCCGCAAACAGCAGCGGTCTGGACCGGGTCAGCAACGCCGCCCCACCCAGCACCGCCAGCGCGGCATTCCGGGTCGCGTAGAAGTGGGTGATGGGTGCTGCGTTCGCGAAGTCCGGAACCGACTCGTCGAACAGCAGCTCAGGCGCGGCGTAGCCAAGAACTGCCGTGTTGACCGACACCAAGAGCATCAATGTGGCGTAGACGAGCACCCAGCGGGGTGTTGTGGCCATCTTCGGGGTCATATGCAGCATAGTCGGCAGCCCTGAACCTACCAACTACTTGGTTTGCTCAGAAGATGCAAGCGAGGTTTGAGTTCGCGCGCAGGCTTCACGGCTCCGCCCGGACCCAGGTCTCTGCGTCCGAGGAGCATGCCGCGCGACGAGCAGCCTCGGCACTGCCGACCGGACGGTCGCGCTCGGACGCCCGGCTCCACAACCGGCCCCGGCGGAGGGTCGCCCCCCGCACACTTTTTCGGATCGATTGTTCTCCGGAGCCCACTACCCCACCGGCATCCCATCCGCGGGAGCCAGCGAGGACACGAGATGACACTCCCGACACGATTGGCAAGCATCTGGATCGCGCTTGCGTTGAGCGCTTGTTTCGACCCCGCCGACCCGCTGATCCTCAGCGCTTCGCAGACCGCAGGTGACACCGGCGCAGCTGCAAGCACAACCGAGCAATCCACGACAGGCGAGGATGACTCGGCGAGCCTGTCTGGCCCAGAGTCGACGACGTCTGTGTCAACCGGCGGGCCGGGTTCATCGGACTCGGGCCCACAGTCGCCGGGAGGGACAACCGATTCTGAGACGTCTGCGGGTGAAACGACGGAGTCAACGAAGACGCAGACGTCGACGGACGGCTCGGACAGTTCGACGGGCTCGACCGACTCGGAGGAATGTGTGCCCGACTGCTCGGGGGTAGCCTGCGGCCAAGACCCTTTGTGTGGTCTCGATTGTCCCGACCAGTGCACGGCCGCCGCGACGTGTGCTGAAGACCAGTCGTACTGCGCGCTCGCGTTGGGCAACCCTGACTACCTGGGGAGCGATGCCGAGGTTGTGGGTGGAATCGTCTTTGGGCACCGGGTCACGCTGCCGGGAAACACCACGCTCAAAGCCCTAGGGGTGATCGCTGGCGAGGCCGGCCCGAACGTTCAGCTCGCCATCTACAGCGACTCCGACGGCCCACAGACACGAATGCGGCAGAGCGGCGAGTTCTCGCTGGAGGACGGCGCCAACGAGGTGAGCGTTCCCGACACCGCTCTGACTGCGGGCGACTACTGGATCATGATCCACACCGAGGACGTCACCTCCCTCGGCCGAACCAGCGGCGGGGACAACGACCACGAGTTCGCGTACGAGTTCATCAACTATCCGGGCAACGGGGCGGACAGTTTTCCGCTCAACCTCGACGGAGACCAGATCGTCGAGGACTACCGCTACAACCTCTACATCATCGTCGAAGAGTGATCGGCGCATTCGATCCGCTTCGCCGGCTTGGCAACAACCTCATGTCCAAACGAACCATCTTCTCGATGGGCGCGGTCGCGATCGCGCTCGGATTCTCCACGTACGCGAACGCAGCGGTCGACGACCTGTGCGTCCCGCAGGCGAGGGGTGTGCCCGGGCCCCAGAACAAGTTTCCCGAATGGTGGGTTCCGGGGGCGCCAGGCAAAGAACAGCGCTGGACGGGAGCCACCAAACGTACGGGAAACCCGGGAGCCTCGGCGACTCCGAGCATGGTCGACGTTCGGTCCGTGTGGGACGCGGACTCGCGCCGCATGTTCCTACACCTGTCGGTCAAGGGCGATCCGCAGATCAACCCGGCCCAGGACATGGTGGCGCTGGCCTTGACCGATGCCGACGGAGCGCCGCTGGTGTACATCGACATCCGGCCGATGCTGGGCTGTGCCGCGGGGGACACCACCGACGTTGCCGACCTCGCTCCGGGATGTGTGAGCGGGCAGGCCGTCAGCGGAGGATCGCCCACCAGTCCGGTGGTGCGTTATTCAGCCGGGACACCGGGGTCGGGCTGGGGAAGCATCGTCGCGACCAATCCCACGTCGGGGGGCGCATTCCCGGTCGTCGATGAACATCACTGGGTGCAGGTGACTCCGGCGGGAGGCGGCCTGTTCGACTGGGACTTCAAGGTCTCGCTCCAACTCCCGGTCGAGCCGGGGACCGGGCAGGTCGACCCGGACGTTCGGCTGTACGGCACCAGCTTCGTCGCGTTCAAGTCCGGACCCGGCGTTGCCGACCCGGTCGTGACGTTCGAGTTCCCGATGTTGTGCAACCCCGAAGGGGTCGCGGGTGCATCGTGCGAGATGGACCACGGCTCGGCGGGACCCACCCTGCCCGACGCGGTGCCCGACACCACAACACAATGGCCCGCGCTCCAAACCGGGACCGCTGGAGACTGCGAGGGGATCGAGGTCATTCGGGGCCTGGTGGGCTCGGACAAGGACATCGTGGCGGGCGTCGTCCCAGGAACTGCCGTTCCCTACCCCCTGCCCGGGCACACGATCGAAGCGAGTAGCGGCTCGCGCCTGCGGGCCGGGTTCCACAACAACACCGCGACTGCCCTGAGCACGGGCAGCGTGCAGGCCGAGTTTCGGATCGCGAACTGGGGGCTCACCTACGCCAACTGGGACGCCGCCACCTGGGACCTGGTCAAGACGGCCAACCTCGGGGGCTCTGTCGATGCGGGCAGCTACGCAGGCGCAGCAGGCCAAGGCGCAATCGAGACCGACGAGTACGTTGCGGGGGCAGTCCCAACCAACGACCACCAGTGCATGCACGTGAAGCTCTCGGGCACCCCCGGTTCGGGCGACGCGCTGAAGTTCCGGTCGGACAGTGTCTACCGCAACATGCAGTTCGTGGACGCCTCGGTGGTGCGGCGCCCGGCTGATGTGAACCTGATCGGTCGCGCGTTGGGGCCGGGGCAGTCCGACCACCCGGTGTACTTGGTGGTACGGACTCAAAACATGCCGTCGCCGGCACTGTGCGAGGAGTTCAAGGGCGATCTGGACGGGTGTTTCCCGATCGACCTCGCCAAGGACCCCACCACGGCACTCGCTCGCCTACCGCGATACACAGTCCATGGGTTTGTGGACAGCGGACGGCGGGTCAATCTCCCGGACGCCCCCCAGACCCCGATCCTCAGCCCGTTCTCCAGCTACGGCTACTACGTGCGACACGAGGGCGAGATCGGCGGATGGGAGCATCGTCTCGATGGTGCAACGCCGCTCGATCCCTACGACTCCGTGTATCGGCTCGATGTCACTGAAGGGCACGTCGCCAGCGTTGTCGACACCATCCGCGTCGTCGATGACCAAACGCCCTCGTGCGTCCAGGTCACCGCTCCGTCGCCAGGCGCAGGGGCTCCGCTCGGGGGCGGGGTCGTGGCCGAAGGTGGAGCGCCGAGGCCAGCAGGACCCTCAGCGGGCCAGGTACCGATGGGGTGCGAGCCAGTAGAGGTCCGGCCGCAGTGTGAGCCCACGGAGTGTGCAGCACACAACCCCTGCAACTATATCGAGGGGAGCGAGTACACCTATCAGCCGCCTCCCTCGGATGCCCCTCCGACGACGCAGCCCGGGACGACCTGTTGCCTCAACACCAAAGAGACCAGCACGCAGAAGGCCCGCGGTGCCGGCGGAGCGTCGTGCCTCTTCGTGATGATGTGGGGACTCCGTCGTCGGAGACGCCGGCGCTCGTAGTGTGCGGGGTCGCAGGGGCCCGTCATGCGAAGCGCGGTCCACCGCGACTCCGACACCGCGCAAGCTCAGCAGCCGATGCGGACCAGTGCGATCAGCGGCCCGTCTGGCGTGGGCACGTCCCTGGTGGGCACGGGGAGGTCGACCTCGGCCTCGAGCATCCACATCGTGTCTCCCTCTTCGTTGCAAAGCGTTTGCTGAACGCGCCACAGCCGGGGCTGCTCCTCCTCGATGTGAGTGAGGTGCGCCATACGGGCGCGGTGGTCGAACACAAGCGCGCCAATCTCCTCGAGACACGGAGCCAAGGCCTCTTCGAAACGGTCATCGTCCCAGGCGGGGTCCGTGGGGCGTGAGGCGATGGCCGCCTCCTCGAAGTCCTTCGAGGCCAGGGCTTTGACCATGGCCTGCATCTCGGCCCGGATCCTCGCGTTGAACGACCGAGGATCCGCAGCGGGGTCCGGCGGCGGAAGGTCGACCTCGGGCACGTCCTCGTACTCGACGGGCCGGCCCGCGGCCATGGCTTCCCACTCCCGAACGAGCGAGGAATCGGCGCGGGCCAACGTAGCCCTCAGGTACGCGATGACATCTTCGAGACGGTCATCTCGGTAGACGTCGGGGACAGTCTGGACCAACGCCTTGTACGCCTGCGAGAGATAGCGGAGCAGCACGCCTTCGCTTCGTCCCAAGCCATATTGCTTGGTGTAGTCGTTGAAACTGGCGAACCGCTCGACCATGTCGCGGGCCACGGACTTGGGTCGTACGTTCTCGCCGCGCATCCACGGGTGGTCAGTACGGAAGCTGTCGTAGACGCCGTAGATGAACTCCTTGCACGGCTTGGGGTAGTCGACTTTGTCCAGCGCCTCCATGCGCTCCTCGTACTCGACCCCGTCCGCCTTGAGACGGCCGACCAGCTCGGTCTTGGCCGTCTCGACCTGGCGCTTGAGCACGGCGTAGGGGTTCTCGAGAATCGACTCCACCAGCGAGACGACGTCGAGCGGGTACGAGTCCTCGTCGGGGTCGAGGGCCTCGAGCGCCTGCAGGAGGAACAAAGACAGCGTGTGGTGCAGCGAGAACTCGCGTTGCAAGCCCTCCGCCACGCGGACCGCACGACGACCCTGCACCGCTCCGTCGAGCACCTCGACCACCCCCGCGGCACGCAGATCCTTGAACAGCTGGGCGGCGGCGCGTCGGTGACGTTTGCGACGGCCCTCTCGCTCGTACGAACGCCCGAGGATCTCCACGATCCGGCCATAGCCGCCATGCAGCGCGCTGGCATCGATCTCGCGCTTCATCACCGAGAGCAGCAGGCCGTGGCTCATCTGCATCTGCGAGCTGAGGGCCTCGGGCTCGCTCTCCCGCAGCTTCTCCATCGTCTTCTCGTCCCACGGCACGTAACCGCGCTCGGGCGGCTTCTTGCGCGTGAACTTCTTCTTCTTGGCCATCGCGGCCTTGATCTCGGCCTTCTTGTTCTCGACGACGTGCTCGGGGGCCTGCACCACCACGCTGCCGGCATCGTCGAAGCCCTTGCGACCCGCGCGACCACCGATCTGTTTGAAGTCCCGGACCGAGAGGATGCGAACCTTCTCGCCGTCGTACTTGCACAGCTTGGTGAACACCACGGTGCGAATCGGTACGTTCACGCCCACGCCCAACGTGTCCGTGCCGGAGATGAGCTTGAGGTGCCCCTGTTGCGCCAGACGCTCGACGAGGGTTCGGTACTTCGGCAACAAGCCGGCGTGGTGCACCCCGATTCCATGCTTGAGGAAGCGCTGCACGTCTTTGCCGTAGACCGTGTCGAATCGGAAGTCGCCGATCGCCGCAACGATCGCCCGTTTTTCCTCCTTCGAGCACAGGTTCACGCTCATCATGTTCCCCGCCTGCTCGGCCGCCTCACGCTGCGAGAAGTTCACGACGTAGACCGGCGTGCGGCCCTGCTCATCGAGCTCGGTGACCGTGTCGTGCAGCGTGGTCTCCCGATAGGCGAAGTCCAGCGGGACCGGGCGCGTCGCGCTGCGGACCACCGCCAGTTCCCGGTCGGTGTAGGCAGGGATCCGGTCCTCGAACACCGAAACGTCGCCGAGCGTGGCGGACATGAGAAGAAACTGCGCATGCGGCAGGGTGATCAGCGGGATCTGCCACGCGATCCCCCGGTCCGAGTCCGAGAAGTAGTGGAACTCGTCCATCACCACGTAGTGGACATCCGCCCATTCGCCCTCTCGCAGCGCGAGGTTCGAAAGCACCTCGGCGGTGCAACAGATGATCTGCGCCGTCGGGTTGATGCTGGCATCACCGGTCATCATCCCGACCCGGTCGGCGCCCAACGAGCGACACAGATCGAAGAACTTCTCGCTGACGAGCGCCTTGATCGGGCTGGTGTAGAACGCCCGTTTGCCCTCGCACAGGGCCTTGAAGTGCATCGAGAGCGCAACGAGCGACTTGCCCGAACCCGTTGGGGTGTTGAGGATGACGTGGCGCCCGCCCATCACCTCGAGGAACGCCTCTTCCTGCGCTTCGTAGGGCTCGACCCCGATCTCGGTGAGCCACTCCATGAAGCGCTCGAGAATCTCATCCGCGTCTTCCAGCGGCGACGCGGGGATCTTCGCGCCCAGCGACGGGGATTCGGTACGTTCAGCGCTCACCGGGTGCAGCAAACCGTCCGCACGCCGCCATGGCAACCCCGGCGATGCACTGGGGTCCCGGAAGAACTCAAACGGTCAGCATCGGGCCACCAGCGTGCTCGCCGCGAGCCTCGCCCAGGCAGACGACGCCTCCTCCGGGACATGGCCCGAGCACGACGATGCGCCGGCGTGTCCTCGCCGCCCTCGACGCGCCCTGGTGACACACGCGCCCTCAGGCGCCAGAGCGCGGCCAGGCGCAACCCAGGATGGCGAGTCGACCGCACCTGCGGCGGCCCGACCGACGCGCGCACACTCGACTATTCTTACGGCCGTGCAGCAAACCGTTTCGGTCCAGACGGCGCGCCTCATCGCAGCCGCGCTTGCTCAGCGCACGGGCACGCCCTTCCCCAAGATGCTGCAGCGACTCGGGCTCGACCCGGCGCACGTCATGCAGCCTGATGCGACGACGGCCAAGTCCAAGATGGACTCGGTCTGGGTGCGGGCGCTCGAACTCAGTGGGGACGATGGATTTGGCCTGTCCTTGGCCGCCGCGCTCGCACCGGGAACCCTCGGCGCGCTGGAGTACCTGTTCCGCAACATGCCGACGCTGGGCGAGGCCTACGACCAGGTGGTCCGTTTTCAGAACCTGTTGCAGCAAAACGCTTCGGTCTGGACCGTCGAGAACTCGCCCTCCCATCGCTCATTTCGGTTCACGCTGCTTCCGCCGGTCGCCGCGGTGCATCGACACATCGTCGAGTTCGCCTTCGCTGGTTTCCTCGCGCTCGGTCGACAGGCCGCATCCCGGCCTGTCCATGCCACGAAGGTCACCTTCCAACATGCACGTGCCCTTCCCGACGCCCGCTACGTGGAGGTGTTGGGGGTCGCTCCCAGCTTCGAGCAGCCGAACAACGAGATCCAGTTCACACTCGAAACCTGCGCATCACCGGTCGTCGGCGCCGAGCCGAGGCTCGCAGAGATCGTGGGTTTCTACGCCCGCCACCAACACGAGAAGCTCGAGTCAGACCGCCTGGTCGACACGACCCGCCGCGCAATCATGTTGGCCATGAGTCGCGGCGACGTGTCAGCCACCGCCGTCGCCCAAAGCCTCGGCATGAGCGAGCGGACCCTACGTCGGCGTCTTTCGGACGACGGAGTCGGGTACCAGGCGGTCCTGGATGACGTCCGTTTCGAGACCGCCAAGAGCTACGTAGGGCAGCCCTCTCTCTCGGTCGCGGAGATTGCCTTGCTGCTCGGTTTCTCAGACGCGCGGGCCTTCGCCCGAGCCTTCAAGCGTTGGTCCGGCACGACGGTGTCAGGCTTTCGCAAGTCTCAGTCGAGCAGGTAGAGCCGCAGCGGCCCCGGCTCGTCGTTGTACTGGTTGTCGTCGTCCGACACCGCGAGTACCGAGTCGCCATCCGGGCTCACGAACGCCTCAATGCCGGATGGGTCGTCGACCTCGGCAAACGTCCCCCCGGGAGACTCCGCTTCCCCTGTCGTGACGTCGATGCGGAACGCTTCGCCGGCCGCCGTGAGAGCCCACAGCGGGGATGTGTCGCCATTGATGCTCAGGCTCAAACCTTCCACCGCATCTTCAATGGGTCCTGAGATCTCCATCGTCTCGGTCACGGTTCCACTGTCGAGGTCAACCGCGAGCAAGTGCGGCGGAGCGGTTCCGCCGATCAGGTAGGCGGTGCCGCTCGCGGGATCCACCGTCATCGCGCCGTGCAGAGGCCGCAGCCTGGTCGCGACTTCAATCTCCGAGTGTTGGGTCCCTTCCACGTCGTACTGTCGAATGATGGCGTCGTCCGGGTAGAGGACCGCGACGAGGCCCTCGTCGGTCCACGACAGTGCCTCGGTGGAGCCCTGCCGCGGGAGTTCCCCAAGCTGAACCGAGAACTCCCCAGCCGCTTCGCCGGTCGCAGGGTCGACCAGAATCACCCGCTCGAAGTCCGTGACGAGGGCCACGCGTCCCACCGACGCGCTGGCACCGATGCCCGACACCTGCACACCGCCCTCGACGAACAGCGTGAAGTCCAGCACCCATCCCTGCGGTGCCTCCGCTCCCGTAGACCCGCTTTCGTCCCCGCTGCTCGCCGTGTCCGGGCCTGCTCCCGTGGGCTCCCCACTTCCGGTGGCCCCCGAAGAGGCGCCCGTAGACCCCGCACTGCCCGGGCCTGCGGTGTCGGTGTCCGCGTCCGTCGCCTCGGGGTTGGGCTCAGACCCAGTGCATCCGACGAAAGGTCCCAGGGAGGCGAGGGCGCACAGTGCTGCGAGTTTGGTGTGGTTCATGGATTTTCAGGCTAGGCCACGCCGGCGCCGGTCGGCAGTGGCCATGCCGGCCAACAATCGGGCTTTCGAGGCCACGGTCACCGAGTCCAACCGCTGCGCGTCACGACCGCGATGCGGACGCTGAACCCGAGCCAGCGCGAGTGCGCTTCGCCGGGGTTCAGCGGCGCTTGAAATACGTCCCGAACAGGCGGTCGGCCAAGGGGGCCGTCACGTTGAAGTTCGTATGGGCCATCTCCTCCAACCGGTGGTGGAAGTGATGATGACGGCGCAGTGACGTCAGCCACCGCCACCGCGCAACCCCGATCGTTTCCAGCTGCTCGCTCCGCAAGTGGTGCAGCGTGTGAATCGTTTCGTACAGCAGAAAGTAGCTGATCGCGGCCACCAAGAACACGCCAGCGAGCGCCCTGCCCCCAACCACAGCCGCGACCAGTGCGACCGGCGATGCCATCACGAACAGGAGAAGGATCGTGTACCAGGGCATCATCACCAGACAGAGGTCGGTGGTGCTTCGAATCTCTTGGGCGTCGTCTCCGGCGAACGCCCGGTGATGGACCAACGTGTGGTTGCGGTACATCATCCGCGGAAACAACGGACGGTGCATCGGAAAGCGGTGGGTGGCCCACTCGAACAGATTCGCGATGACCCAGAACGCGGGAAGCGCGGTCCAGTACACCCACGCGGCGCCCCAGGCCAGCCAGACGCCAGCGGTCATCGCCGTCACCGCCACGCTCAACGTGCGCACGACGTGTCCACGAAACGTGTAGCCGTCGTGCAGGTTGCGGTCGCGAAAACTCGACTCGGCATCGTCTGCGACGTGAGCCTGCACGGACACAGTCTGACACGACCCGCCCGATCCGTCTCGCGCACCCGACCGGGGGAAACCCGACCGCGAGAGACCGAGCATCGCGCTCGGGCATGGGCCCTTCGCATGCCTCTCGGCCGGCGGCACGTAGACGTCACACACCGTTGCGACTTCGCTCGTGGCAAGCCGCGACTCGAACCCCATGAGACTCGTTCGGTTCTCTGAACGCGAGCCGTTTTCGGGGCCCGCCCGGTTGGGACGGGCGAGTCCGGCGGGAGGCTCCGGCCACGAGCGCAGGCGCGCGTCCCGAAGCGGGAACACCCCGCCCCCCGTTGGGGGATTCCGACTTCGGACCAAAACAGCGTGTTACCGTGGTCCTGCGGACGGATGACCGCGTGGACTTAGACATGAACTCTCGCAAGTCTCTGGTTCTTTTATCGCTGACACTCCTCGCCGGATGCGACGAGCCGCCGGCAGGAAACGCCCCCCCGTTGCCCACCAGCGGCACGACGACAGGGATCGCCCCCGTCGATGACGATGACGTCATGTCGACGACGACGACCGCCTCCGCAACGGGCAGCACCGGGTCCGACGAGACGGCGACCGCAGCCGATTCATCGTCGACCACCACAGGCCCACCGATCACCACAACGGGGAACGACGAGAGCACCTCCACGACCAGCGGTCGCACGACCGACCCCACCGACGGAACTTCAAGCAGCTCCACCACCTCCGGGACTGACGAGACCACCACCTCCGACACGGCGATGGAAGGACCCGACGTCGGCGTGCTCTCCGGCGACGCGCAGACTGCTCGGATCAACGAACAGCTTGCGATGCCGCTCGTGTTCGAGGTCACCGAGATGGGCGTTCCGGTCCCGGGTGTCGAAGTCACCTTGACGGCCTCGCCAGGCGCCGCGATCTCACCCGCCTCGGCCATGACGGACGCGGACGGGCAAGTCATCGCACTCGCGCGCGTTGGCCGAGCTTTGGGTGGGTACACCTTCGAGGCCGAGGTCGAGGACAGCCCAGTCACGACCGCCACCGCCACCGCCACTGAGCCCACCGCAGGCACCATGCTCTCGCTCGTCAATGCGGACAAGGTCCTCGACGACAACGTTGGCGTCCCCGGACCAGGCACGGCAGCGACCATTGGCGAGGTCAGCGGGGTCGCCATCGCCAGCGATGACACGGTGTACATCTCCGCGGACACCTCGAACCACGGCTACATCTACGCGCTCGACGCGGCCGGTCACATGACGGTGCTGGCTGGTGGTGGCGCGGTGGAGTCCGAGGACTGCATCCCCCCGCTCACGGCGGACCTACGCCGAGTCGAAGATGTCCTGTACGACGAGCCCAACGACCTTGTCTACCTGCTGGCGGACTACAACGGGTGGCGACTCCTCGAGCTCGATGTCGCCAGCGACACCCTGTGCACCGTGGCAGGGGGCGACGCCATGGCCCCCGGGCCCACCTACGGAGACGACGGCGCGGCAACGGCAGCCACCTTGGTCGGGCCCTCCGACATCGACCTGGGCCCGGACGGCGCCCTGTACATCACCGACCGCAACATCGACCGGATCCGTCGTGTAAGCGGCGGCGTCATCACCTCATACCTGGAGCCGGGAGATTGCGACGACCGGATCGCGATGAACGACTGCGGAAGCGACGGCTGTGAGATGGCGTGGGACGAGCAGGGCAATCTGTTCGTCAACGCACGCATCTGCGGCTCGGAGGTCGGAGGCACCGCCAACGGTGTCGTCCGATACAACCCTGGCGCCGACGAGCTGGTCCACATCGCGGGGCAGAACGGAGGCAGCACCGCCGAGTCAGCGCTCTCGTTCGACGCGCGGTTCGATGGGCTGGGCGGGATCGCCTTCGACGAAGCGGGAAACCTCTACGTCATCGAAAACCAGACCGAGAGGGTTCGGCGCATCGACGCGACAACCTATCGAACGACCACGGTCGTCAACATCGCTGAGATCGATGGCGCCTTGGGCGACTACGGCGCAGCGATCGATGCCCAGCTCGATGACCCGGCACGCCTGGTGTTCTCCGCGGCGGGCGACCTCCTGATCGCCGACCGCGGCAATGCGGCGACACGGATGGTCTGGGGGCTCGGTGAGGTCATGGCGACCGAAGCCACACTCGCCATCGCCACCGCCGTCAACCCGAGTTCGGAGCTCCTCGAGCCAACGCTCTTCGTCGCCGAAGTGGTCGATGGCAGCAGCGACCCGTTCGAGGGCCTGCGAGTGGGCTTCGAAGGCATTGACGCCGGGGCCTGTGTCGACCCGACGACCGACCTCGCAGACGATGCGGGTCTTGCCGCGACGTTTGCGCGGCCGGGACTGCTCGCAGGCGACTACCAGATCAACGCCGTGTACGAGGACCTTCACGGTGTGTCGGTCTCAGGCAGCCCGGTCGAGATGACGATCAGCGCGGCGGTCCCCGCCGTGGGAGACGCGCTGACCCTCGTCAATGATACGCACGTCGACGGCAACGCCGGCGTGCCAGGTGCGGGCACGTGCGCGCGCGTCGGGGGCGTCACAGGGGTCAGCGCGGGCAGCGACGGAAGCGTGTTCCTCGTAGACCGCAACTCCGGCGACGGGCGGCTGCGATTGCTCAGTCCGGAGGGCGACCTCGTGGATATCGCGGGCGGGGGCTCCGACGAGACAGACGGTATTCCAGCGCTCAACGCTGACATCAGCGTCGTCGGCGACGTCCAATTCGACGAGGCCAACAACCGGGTGTTCTTCACGGGCACCTTCGACGGAGCCTCGCGGGTGCTCCGGGTCAACCTCGCCTCCACCCCCCCACAGCTGTTCGTGTACGGCGGACAGCCGGACGCCTTGCCCGGCGATGGAGACGGCGGGCTCGCCACGTCGGCGCACTTCCTCGCCGCCGGAGACCTCGCCGTTGACCCGACCAACCCCACGGCGCTGTATGTGGTGGACGCCGGTCACGACCGGATCCGGCGAATCGA
The DNA here is from genome assembly GCA_050633305.1 of Nannocystales bacterium. Taxonomy (GTDB): domain Bacteria; phylum Myxococcota_A; class Polyangia; order Nannocystales; family Nannocystaceae; genus CAJXVA01. The sequence continues at coordinate 210,671 of JBOEGF010000024.1, read as the reverse complement.
CGGTCTCACCATCGACGGCGTATACGGCATCAACGATGGGGACTGCGCAGCGGATGCGATCGCCCTCAGCGACTGCGCGGACTGCAACATCGCCTTCGCGCCCGACGGCAACGCGATGTACGTGTTCGGGCGAATCTGCGGGTCCGACCCCGGCGGGGCCACACCGGGCATCGTCCGCCTGGACCTCAACGGCGCAGACGAGGTCACAAGCATCACCCACATCGCGGGAAGCACTGGAGGCGACTTTGACTGGGCCGGCTTGACGGGACCGAACGCTCGATTCTCTGCCGCGGGGGGGCTCGTCGTCGGTGCGGACGACAACCTGTACTTCGCCGAGACCAACAGCCACCAGGTGGGCCGTCTCGACCTCTCGACGAACGTGCTCAGCATCGTCATGGGCGATGGGTCTGCGGGCAGCAACGGCAACCACGGGCCGGCCGTCAGCGCGCGTTTGAATGAGCCCGTGCGCCTCGAGGTCCGCAACGGGAGCGACCTTCTGATCGCCGACGAAGGCAACCACGCGGTCCGCATGGTCTGGGACCTCTTCGACGGCTCCTGAGGCCGCCCCACGTCTCCAAGACCGGCTCGGGGTCATCAGCGGACGCCGCATCCCGCAACGGAGGCGGCGGCGCGGCGCTGCCCAGGCGCCCCAGCGCAGTGGGCATCGACTCGCCGGGGCTCAGTCCCCGGTGCCGTGGTTTCCGCCGTCGGATTTCTTCTCGGCGTCGTTGAGGGCCTTTGCCGCCTTCTTCGCCCCGCGCTTGGTCTTGTAGACCTTGTTCACAACGAGCCCGGGACTTCCGGAGTCGTGGGTGACCCGGTAGCCAGGCGCAAGGGGATGCTTGGAGACCGACCACTCCGCGAGGGCGAGGGACGAGGTTCCGAAGGTCAGCGCGAATGCGAATACGGTGAGAATTGGCTTCTTCATCTGGGACTTCCTTCCTACTTCGCTTCTTCTTCGGCCGCGGCTTCGTCGACCTTGTTCGCCTTGTTCATTTTCTTTGCGGCCTTGTCCGCTTGCTTGCGCTTGCCAAGACCCAGCTGCAGCTTGCTCGACCCGTCACGGATTCCGTAGCGGTACTCGCCGTCGGAGTTTCGATACTCGTAGCTCGACCAAGCAAACGCCGTGCTCGAGAGCAGGAGTACGGCCGCTGCCGCAAGAGGGGACACGAACAATCCGATTCTTCGTTGCATGTTTTGCTCCGGGAGAGAGAGGCAGGGCCGAGCCCTCCCACCACAGAAGAGTCGACGACCCCCAAACCGGATTGCGGCTGCGGGAAAAAGAGCCGTCAGACCTCGACGAGAGTTGGCTGCCCACGTCGGATGACGTGGGCAGCATTGCTCGACAGTTCGAGTTTCCCGGAAGGCCTGAGGGCTTACAGGGAGCAGCATCGACGAGGACTCCGCTGTGCGTCCCCATCGTGCGACAGCTCCTTCCTGCACCCTCAGGCTTGGCCTACCGACCCTTACGGCCAGGTTACCCAAACGTCATCCACATACGTCTCGTTGCTCCCCCCAGTGAGTTCGACGTACAGGATTCGTTCTTTTTGGCTGGTGATGACAACGTGATGCTGGGTCTGGGCCGTGTACGTCTGGTCGAAAATCACCTTCCCTCCGTCGTCAAACGCGCGCACCGTCACCGGGGACGAGTACATCGAGAGGTCGAACACGACCTCCAAAGGTCTCTTCCCGTTGTGGCGGAAATCCATGAAGAGTTGGTCATCCCATCGCAGCTTCTGCCCGGGGAAGTCTTCGATGCTGAGATCGTATCCCTCGAACCCAAAGACCTCCCCATTTCCGACCGGTTTCGTCTGGAAACCGTTGCCCCCAACGGGACCGGTCCCGAGTTGTTCAAAGTCCTCCAGGACCGAGATTCCGGGGATGGTGGGCAGTGCGACGGCCGTCGACACGACGCCCAACAACGCGACCACACCTGCGAGGCCGCCAACGAGTTTGTTCATGCTCTTGTTCATGTTGTTTCCTGACACCCGTTCCTGGGCATCGCGGGGGTAGTGCTCGACATCGCGCCCGTGATCACGAGAAGCGACATGTTTTTTTGCGAGCGCGTCCGGCCGCGGGACCAGGAGCCGTCGCTCTCGCCGAGGCTCGAGTACCGCCCCGAAACGTCGAGCACTCCGGGCCCCGTGAAGGCGACAACGGCCGGTGATACCCTGCGCGGCAACGATGACCAGCCCGACGGTCGACAAGCTCCGCGTCAATGGCGAACGCCTTTGGCGATCTCTGATGGAACTGGCCGAGATCGGCGCGACACCCAAGGGTGGTGTCTGCCGACTGGCACTCACCGACCTCGACAAGCAGGGCCGGGACCTCGTGATCGGTTGGGCCAAAGAGGCTGGCATGACGGTCACGGTCGACAAGATCGGGAACGGGTTCCTGCGTCGTGCAGGCAAGAACAACGACCTCCCGCCCATCGTCACGGGGAGTCACATCGATACCCAGCCGACCGGGGGCAAGTTCGACGGCAACTATGGAGTCCTCGCCGGACTGGAGGTCGTACGAACGCTCGACGACCGCGGGATCCAAACCGAGGCGCCGATCGAGGTCGCATTTTGGACCAACGAAGAAGGCTCCCGCTTTGTCCCGGTCATGATGGGCTCGGGTGTGTTCGCCAAGGCGTTCTCCCTCGAGCACGCCTACGCTGCCACCGACGCGGAGGGACTCTCCGTGCAGGCAGAGCTGGAGCGCATCGGCTACATCGGGGATCAAGAACCCGGCGACCACCCGATCGGCGCCTACTTCGAGACCCACATCGAACAAGGGCCGGTGCTCGAAGACAACGATGTCGTGATTGGCGTCGTCCCCGGCGTCCTTGGCATCCGCTGGTACGACTGCACCGTCACCGGGATGGAGGCGCACGCCGGACCCACCCCGATGGCATTGCGCAAGGATGCGATGCAAGTCGCGGCGAAGCTCATCCAGGAGGTCGTCGCCATCGCGCACCGTCACGAACCCCACGGCCGCGGCACCGTTGGGAATGTGTCGGTGCACCCCAACAGCCGCAACGTCATCCCCGGAGAGGTCAAGTTCTCCGTCGACCTGCGCAACAGCACCAACGAACTCGTCGATGCGATGGACGCCGACCTCCGCAACGTGATCGCCGAAGTGCAGCGCGAGTCCGGACTGCCCATCGAGCTCGAGGTCGTCTCGGAGTACGCCGCCCAACCGTTCCATGAGGAGTGTGTCACCGCCGTCCAGGGCGCGGCCGAACGGCTCGGCTACTCGAACATGCGTGTCGTCTCGGGCGCCGGGCACGATGCGATCTACATGGCCGGGCTCGCACCCGCCGGCATGATCTTCATTCCCTGCAAGGACGGGATCAGCCACAACGAGATCGAAGACGCCAAGCCCGAGCACATCACGGCGGGCTGCAACGTCCTGCTGCACGCGATGCTCGAGCGCGCCGGGGTCGTGACGGATACGGACTGAAGGCCCACTGCGCCTAGATTCTCGCGATTCGCCCCCTAGCAGGGTGAGGAAAAAGTCGCGCGTATGCAGAACGGTGTCATCGCCATGCAGAGCAAGGCGCGAAGAGGGAGCTGGTTGGACACCTGTGACCGATGAGGAACGCAGCTATGCATGGCGAGGGCGCCGTGATGCACTGCGTGGGACTTTTTCCTCACCCTGCTAGTGTCGTGGCCCTTGATTCCGTTCGAGCTTCCGTGCCGTGCAGACTGCAGCCCCGTTGTAGTCGCGTCACCTCCCGGAACGTTCCCCGAGATTCTCGGTGCGGGTCACTCCAAGCCGGAGCTGAGAAGTAGAGTCCGCAAGGGGCTGCTCAAGGCCGCACAGCTTCACGCCCTGTCTCGGGACGTCTTCTATGGACGCCGAGGTCGGATCAAGCCTCGCGAGCTGTGGGAGCAGATGAACAGCTGAAGCTGCCTGACGCTCATCGTCGCCTGCATCATCTACTGGCAAGCTCGCGAGATGTCGCGGGCGACCCGGCAAGGCGACCCGCAGGACGATGGCATCGACGTCTCGATGCACAAGCACATCAGCCCGACCGAGTGGAGCAACGTCATCCTCTACGGCACCTACAAGCTCAACCGCAGTCGTATTCGTCGCCCGCACATCGGGCCTCCAGGGTCCGTGCAGCTCACCCTCTGAGCGACGGGCCCGAGGGCGCCGCGCCAGTGGCGCTCTTGCACCTTTTTGCACCGATGTGGTTCCGACCCTTTGTCGTCGTCTGATAGTTCCCCCTCGCTGCGCACCGCATCCTGGAGGGGCCCACCATCTTCCGAGGCGAGAGGCCATCGTCTCGCCCCATTCGAGAATTCTCCCCCCCCGTTTGCGGCCCTCGCGCCACCGGCATCAACCCCTCGGATGCGCGGCTAACCTCGGTCTCGCCCCTCGGCTCTTCGTCCACCCGCATGCGTTGGCCATTGATGGCTGCTTCGAGGCCTCGGATGAGGCGAACCTCGCTTCGTGGCCCATCGAAGGACTCCACACCGACCGGTCGACGCTCAACTCGACTGTTGCAGTGAGAACCACCAATCCGACGTCTATCAATGTCGGCAGTCGTGCGAAGACGATCTGCAACGATGCGAATCGTGCTCGCACGACGCAAAGTGCGGTTCTTCTGCGATGCCTTGACCTCGACGGGACGGGTGCAACATGCGATTTATCACTCGATTCCGCCACCGCCACTGAAATGGCCCGCTGGCGCACGACGTTCCGGAGGTCCGATGATGCCCGCCTCGCGCCGACTCGCCCTGTTCGCCACCCTCGCGGGATGTTCCGCAACCGCTCCCGTCGACACGCATCCGACCGATCCCAGGGTCGAGCAACCCGCCAAGGCAACGCAGGCCAACCCCTGCGTCGGCCTGGAACGCTCCGAGTGCGAAGCGGCCGAGGCGTGCACGGTGGTGCGCGGGGGCGAGTTGGGACCCGGTGGGGACGAACGGCCACCACTCATCGCGTGCATTCACGAGCAACCGTGCAGAGACGCCATATCCCACGTCTGCAGGAGAGATGGCACGGTCTACCAGTTCTCCAGCACGTGCACGCCCGAGTCCGACGACTTCCAACCGTGCGGGTGGACCACGTGCGAAAACGGTTGTGTCGTCGCCCTCACGAAGTCGGACTCCTCGCGAGCCAAACAAGAGTTCGTCGAGTGCCGCGAGGCCTGCGCGAACGCCCCGAAAGAAACGGACGCGAGACCCAAAGTCCCGCTCGACGCGTCCTGGGGTCCACAGCCAATGCGTCGCGCCCCGCCGGTGACCGCGAACACGGGACCCGCGGCGTTCTACGCACTCGCGGGGCCCTTCGCCTCACTCGAAACTCGCACCGCTCGCCTCGCCGCTCGACACGCGAAAGAGCTGCCGGACACGCCAAGGGTGGCGGAGATCGAGAAGCCCACCGCCTCCCATACCGCGCTGTTCTACGGCTGGGAGGCCTCATTTCGCGACGGACTGCATGCGCTCGGGGTGTGGACCGAAGATGGCTGGTTTCACACCCCTCCGCTCGCTCGCCACGAGAAGAGCTACCCCAGCCAGCGCGTCGGGGACTCGCTCGGACACCCCGTGGACCTCGGCCGGGGGCTTCCCGAAGCCGAGGAATACACGGTCACATTCGAAGCGGGCTACGCCGCGGGCCCCTTCACCCTGAAGCTCGTGTGCATCGAAACACCGGTCCCCGCCTGCACACGCCCCTGGCTCGCGCGCGCCGAACGAGGCGGCAAGACCGACCGCGGTCGCGTCGTCTACGAAACCCGTACGACCTATCCTGGCGACGGCACGATCGTCATCGAAACGACGACGCCCCCGACGAAACACTTCCGCGCCGACGTGCACCGCCCCCACCGCCCACCGCCCCTGCAAGGCGTGTTCGAACCGTTCACGGTCACCCAATGACGATAGAGTGCAGCTAGCCGTCGAGGATGCCGCGGATCGTTCGTGCCAGCTTGGCGGACGAGTACGGCTTGAGCAGCAACGGGTAGTCGGGCTCTTCCGTGCCGGGTAGCGGTACACGTCTGGCTTGCCCTCCTCTCTCGCCACCTTTCCTTCTCTTCGAGTACGGCTTCACAAACCCCGCCATCAGAACCTCACCCGCTCGATCTCATCGCGCTGCACCGTCTGCGCCGAGCGGTTGTAGGGCTGCGTCGTCTTCGTCGACGAGTGCCCGGCAATGCCCGTGGCGACCGTGGACTGGTTCAGATTCCGCAGCCGATGTGAACCGACGGCGATGTCGTCGCACTCAAGGCCGAGCCGGCCCTCCCAGAAGATCCCGCGGCCGACCTCGACGCGTCGCGCGAGCTTCCCGACTCCAGCAACCCCACGGCTGCTGCCTCAGCGCACGAACCTCCCCTCGATCCCGCGGCCGCCGCGACCACGTTCTCGAGGCCACCGCGGACGGCACGCTGATGGCAAGACTCCATCGTCGGCGCGCTCCTGCGGCGCCGCGCCCCTCGTCAGTAGGAGACGACAACTTCGAGTCGGGGCGGAGTCCCTCGGAGCACGCCAGCTGCGTCCCCGCCACTTCGCAGCTCTTCTCACAGCTGCCGCACGTGGCTACGGTGTCCGCACTCGACTCGCAGCCTGGCTCGTCGTCGCAGTCCAGCCAACCTGGCTCACACTCTGCGCCCCCCTGTCCGCTGGAGCCACTGCCCCCCGACGTCTCGCCGGAGGTGTCCTCGGCTGCACCGCCGCTTCCAGAGGAGGCATCCTCGCCACCGCCGGGCAGACCTGAGTCCGCAGCGGCGGTAGTTCCAGCGCCACTCGTAGACCCATCACTCATGGTGGGGTCGGCCGGACTTGCACTGTCGCCACAACCCATTGCTCCAAACATCAACCCCAAGACACACCGAATCGTTCGAGACATGCAAACTGAACGACGGGAACTCGGAGGGGATTCAGCGAAACACCTCCCGGCTTTGCAGCCTCCCCACTTTTCAAGGCGGCCGAGGAGAACTTCGGAAAAGTTGCGGCCCGTCTGACGGAATCGGCGCCCCGGTGACATTCACCGCCGGCAAGTCCACAAACACAGAGCATCCGGGCGCGGAGCACGTGCCCCAATCAGACGTGGCCCGCGTCTCTTGCCTCGACGCCTGCTCGTCCAACGACATGCAAGGTGTCGCCCTTCGCCCGAGACCGTGTTGGCAAGACACACAGACCCGGACAAGGGACGAGAGTCAAGTGCTTGGACCGATTCGGATGTAGCGAGAGCATCGCCCGATTCGGGTCGACCTTGAGCTGTGCGCTCGGGAGACCAGTTCTTGGAGCTTCCCTGCCACGACACGGCGCAGCCGCCCCTCTTTCGCCAGCTTGCAAGGCTTCGGACGTCGGCCCCGATCCCAGGCCCGTTGGTCGGCTGCTGAGGCGCGATACGAGCGGGCTCCACCGTTTCGAGAGACCTCCCTCGAGACCGTCGACGGAGGACGCCTCAAAGCGCGGGCGATTGCCCGAACCCCCGCCCCTTGGGCGAGCCGACGAGAAATCTCCTCGCGCTCACTGAGCGAGAGGGCCCGAGCGCTCCGCTTGCGGGCCCTGGGCTCGACGCCTCCACTCGCCATGAGGAAGCGATGGACGCTTCCTGGGTTGCGGCTCAGCGCCCAGGCGATGTCCGCCTGGGACTCTCCCTCTCGCCATCTGCGCCACAGCTCTCGGCGATCCGACGCTGAGTAGGTTCGTTGCATCATTTCTCTTCCCTTCGGAATGTCCGTGTTGCAACCACCATCTGACTCCGCCAAAGTTTTTCGTCTATACCTGCGTTCTGGTGATCGAAGACCTCTCGGGGGACACTACCCGCACATGCCGTTGGTTTCTTGTTCTCGTTGCGATCGCCCAGTCCTCGTCGGTGAAAGATGTCCGCATTGTGGCGCCTCCAAGCGCCTACTCGCCATCGGGGCACTGTCGCTTGGCCTCCTGACGGCGGGGTGTGACGCCACTGAGCCCGAGTTTGAGCCTGCATATGGAACGGGAGCGTTTCCGGACGGGAGCACGGGCTTCTCGACGACCGACGGAACGGGTACTGGCTCGACGACCGACGGAACCGATACTGGATCGACGGGTGACACAGAGGGCACAACCGGCGGCGGTACGACGGGAAGCGGCACAACGGGCGAGGCGACCGGGAGTTCCACAGGATCGGGATCGGGCGGGAGCTCGAGTTCCACGTCCGGGGGAGCGTCGACGACCGGGGGTGATTCGACCGGACCCGGGCCCATACCCGACCTCGTTTCCACGACATGACCTTGAGACACGAGGCCATGTCCAGTAAGGACAGTATGGACCAGTGGTTCAGAGTTCACACGCCCACGACAACTCAGGCGCAAGTGCGCGTTCCGAAGAGACGCGAGGACCCATCCAGCCTCCGGCCTGGACAGAACCGCGCAAGGCATCGTTCTCGGGGCACCGCGATGAAGAGGCCCTCACAGCGCGATCAATCGTCGATCAATGCCTCGGCCCAGTCCCTGAACTGGTTGGCGTTGGGACCCCCGTTGTGCCACCGGAAGTTACTGTAGAATCGGGAGGTCATTAGACCCATGATCCATGCAGTCTCTCCGTTCTCACAGGTCCCACCCCCACAACGGAAGATCGCGGATCCGGACTGTCCACCGACAGAGTCGAGGTTGGTTCCGATCTTGTTCGAGCTGACGAAGTTGACTCCACCGACCGGGTGTTGTCGGTATGCGCGCTGCCGAAACTGCGAAATCAGAACAGGTCCGCTGGGCGTGTTGACCATCGTAGAGCCAGGGAAGGTGTTGTTGGCACAGTTGGGGCCGTATCCTGGGTAGGAGATGTTGTGAGGAGTCGAGGCCGCCCAGGTGTTCTGGGAGGCAGCGGAGAAACGCATCACGTCGGCGGTGGCGGGGTTCATCTGCGTCCCGAGTTCGAGCAGAGCGTAGTCGCGATTGATGCTGCTGCCGTTGTACTGCGAGGGCACGATCACGGATTGAACTCCGTACCACCCATCAAAGTTCGTGTAGAATGGTGGTATTTGGGGATTCGGGTGGTCGCCTCCGCCGGCAGCGACGCGTATGAAGCTCGGTGGGTCTTCGATCCCGTTGTCGTCAGCGACGCAGTGCGCAGCCGTTAGCACCCAGCTCCGCCCCACGAGAACTCCAGTGCAGTTGGCTGAAGTCGTGAGCGTTCCTGGATCATAGGATGCGACGACGACGACGGAAGAGCGGCGTCCGTCGAGGGTACTGCGGTTGATTCGTATCCGACCATCGCCGTCCCACGTCGTGAGTGAGTTCCCGTCTGGGCAGGTCTGGCTGGACCACGCCAACGGTAGCCATGGTGTGCTGTCGTCTTGGGCTCGCTCGGAGGCCGGGGACGGCAGGTTGTACTCGTCGGCTTCCGTGTCAGGGTCGACGAGCTCATGGGGGTCGAAGCCAGCCTCGAGTTGGGCCTGATAGCTGGCCCGGAGCTTCTTCTGCAGCGAGCCTCGGTCCAACGACTTGAACCTCCACATGCGACCCTCGACGTCGACCCGAATGCTGTCGCGAAGCAGTTCCGCCACATCCACGTTGGCCTCGACGGATTCTTCAGGAGGCTCGAAGCGCCACGTCGATTCGTAGTTACGGGGAGCTCTGTCCTCCACCTCCCCTGCGTACTCCCAGGTGACGGCGCCAGTGCGGGCATCGGGCACACCGGCGTCGACGTTTCGGAGTCGGCGGCTCTCAGACGCCTCCGTCCCATCCTCGGCCACCTTGGTGCCGGCCTCTCCTTCCGGCACGGAGTCCTCGGTAGGAACATCGCAAGCCACGGAGCAGCAAAGCAGCAGACAGGCAAGATCTATCTTCTTCATCGTTCAGTAGGAGTAAATGCCGCCCGGCGTGGATTTCGGAAGGAAGAGACTTTCTTCACATCTACGGAGGCCCGAATAAACCGACGGACAGCGCAATCCGTCCTCGCGTAAGGGGACTCGTACGCAGCGATGACGAAAAATAGAAAGACACGTCTTGTCGCTCCGCTGCTCGCCTTGGGCATCGGGCTGTCGGTCCCCTCCATTGCGCTGGCCCTCAACGTGGCCGTCGGCTTCGACCAGTCCACGGTCGGGCAGGAGTTCAACGTGGGCGCCAACTTCGCCCTGCCCGATGCCGACGTCCGATTCATGCGGTTCCGGAGCATTAGCAACACGTGGGCATACGGCGAAGCGGAGATCACCGACGACGGAGAAGCCAACGGCTTCACGCCCAAGGAGCTTCAAATGGCCAACATCACCGTTCGGATGACGCCGTCCTCGACGGCCACCAGCGCGAAGTTCAAGTACGCGGATTGCGGTGGAAGCGTGAACCTCTCGGTGAACGGGCAACTCTCCAACGTTCAACACTTCTCCAACGTACCCAGCTCTCTCGGAGGCACGACGGTCTCGGTCTCGGAGGTCTCCGTCGGAGGATGCCGTGTCGGGGTGGTCGAGATGCTCGGCAACGTCGACGTCCTGCGGTTCGGGGGTCAGGAACTGTTCGTCGACGACATCACCCTGGACAACTGATGCGAGCAACCGAGGGCGCAAAGATCTCCAACCGCCGGCTTCCCGGTCCGTGGCGGTCTTCGTACCCCTTCGGTCTCCGCGCCGCTCGTCCCTTGGACATCCGGCGCGGTCCCCCGCCGCTCGACGACTCCGCACGACCTCGGTCTTCCCACCTCCTTTCACTTAACCGCTGACCGAAGCGACCGGGTCCTACAAGGACTCGCGGGCGACCATCGCCTGTCGCATCAGGGTCCGGTACCCCTGGGGTCCGATTCGCAAGGACTGCGCAATGCGGGCCATCAGCGCATCTTCTTCATCGACGGTCTCGCCGAGGCGCTTTTGCTCCTGCTCGAGGCTGTCGGCGTGTTCTGCCAAGAGCTCGTGAAGTCGGACCCCGCTGGCGACTTGCTCGTTGATCAGAGCCACGATGGCTTCCGGTTCCAGCGTCCGCTTGAACCGTCTACGCATGATCCACAGGATGCGGACCAACTCGTTCGTGTCGACGTGACCGTCGCCCCTCGTCATCAGGACCATCGCACGCCGCAGCAGAGTCGCGAAACGGTCCTCGTCCAACACCACGTTTAATCCACCACCACCTGGTCAGCTCGCAGTTCGCTGCTACGTTGGCGAGCTGTTGCAGTCCCCCTCATGGATGATCTGCACATCAAGACGCCCGCGGGCGCGCTGGTTGTCCCTGCGCGCGACGTGTCGTGGACGGCGTGGGGCCAACATCGCTCTCGATGGCGCCATGTCGCTCAGGGGATCGGGCCCAAGGACTCGCAGGCCCCAACAAATCGCCCGGTTTCTCTCTTCGCCGAAGACGTCCCTGCGGGTCCCGCGAATCTCCCCTCGCTGGTACCGTGGCCGCATGATTACAGTTCGGATGTCGCTAGGATTGGCACTGCTCGGGACCGCTTGCGGGCCGGTCGTCTCATCGTCGGGGACCGACGCAGAGGGAAGCTCGGGAACCGGAGGCAGTGACAGCTCGACCAGTCTCGGGGTACCGGATCCCGCGACAACAACGTCCTCGACCACGGCGACCGACCCGTCCACAACCGCGGCGGGAACGACGGGAGGCTCGGCGGACGACACCGCAGAGACCGACACTCCGACGACTGGATGCCTCACCGACAACTGCATGCTCGATGTCATTGTTGTCGTGGACAACTCCTCGGGGATGGCAGGGGCTCAGCGCGCGCTCGCGTTGAGCATGATTCAGCTCGATGAGCAGCTGCGGGGACTGCAAGCCGACGTGCAGGTGATGTTCACCACCACGGACATGGACAACCAGTTCTGCACCCCCTTCCAACCCGAGGGCTACGCGCCTGCGATGGGCTCGCCGGTCACCACGGCGTGCACCGACCGGCTCCAGGACTTCGTCGGGCTTGGCACCGACGCGCCGAGCGAAGCGGAAGCCTGCACTTCGGTCTGCCCCGAGCCGCTCGCACCGGACCTCGACCTATTCGTCGCGTTCAACCCCGATGTACACAACCTGCCCCAGGAAGGCTCGGTCGACCTCGACGGGGACGGAGAGCTGGAGACCGCGACCGCGCAGGCGTTGGCCTGCATGGCGCCGATGGGGGTCAACGGGTGCGGGTTCGAATCCCCGCTCGAAGCAATGCTGCAGACGCTCAACCCCGAGGCCACCTGGAATCAGGGTCCGCGCCCGTTCGTCCGAGACGGCGCAGCGTTGGGCGTGGTCCTTCTAAGCAACGAGGTCGACTGCTCGATACGTACACCCGCGATGATGAACAATGCCGACCTCTACGAGGTCAGTCCCAACACGGGTACCCCGATGCTGAGCAGCGCGGTGTGCTGGAACGCGGCCGCCGACTGCGTCGACCAGGGGGGTGGTGTCTACGACTGTCAGCCCAGCGCGAGCGACAACCTCCAGCCCATCGATCGCTACAGCAGCTTTCTGGACTACCTCTCGCAGGACCAAGGCAAGCCGGTGTTCATGCTGGGTCTGCTCGGGGTACCCACCGTCACCGCCCACAACCCCGACCCGCCCTTCCAACCCATCGAGGGTGGTCGAGACAGCCTCGTCATCCGCGACTGGACAGAAGATGATGTGTTGCCGGAAGACGCCGCCGCGGGGGTGACCGCCGCCGATCTGCAGTTCAACTACGGCATCGGACCGGGCTGCTCCCGGCCCGAGAGCACCGGTGTCGCCCAGGCCACGCCGCCGCTTCGTACCCTCGACTTGTGTTCACACCTCGACGGCCAGGTCGGCGAAGATGGGGAGCATCTCGTCAAATGCTGTGTTGAATCGATTTGCGACGACGAGTACGAAAGCGGAATGACCTGCCTGGCGAACATGTTGGTGGACCCTGTCATGGGCCTACCTCCGAAGGGGTGACCACCGAGTCTCCGAATGATGGACGGACGGCGGGGCGAGCAAGGGTCAAACCTCCTCGACCCGGCCATCGCCGGCACGCAGCTCAGCAGTCGTCGATGTTGTTCTGCGTGTTCCCGCCGAAGGGCCCTTGCTTCAGGTCACCGCAGACCTCGAACGCCTCCGAGACACACAACCCGGCGTTGTTGGTGATCTGGCACTCGCCTCCGATGGCGAGGAGGTCGTGAAGCCCCTGCAGCGAGTCGAGCGCGGGGTTGAAGCGGACCACCAACTCCGTGACGACCTGGACGTTCGTGAAGCCCGTGATGGATTGGAGCGACGCGTTGTTGTCCACCACGAGCGCCGCCTCGATCCTCTCGATTCGCGTGAATCCGCCGAGCGTCTCGAGTCCAGGATTCTCGCCAACAACGATGCTGCCCACTGGCCACCATGGCGCGGGCTCCCCAGACCCCCCGACTCGCTCGACGGCCGACAGCCCCTCGGTGGAGCGAAGTACGGGGTTACCGAAGATTCGAATTTCCTGTTCCACCTCCTCGAGGCATCCCAGGAAGTCGAGACACTCCAAGTCGGTCCCCAGCACCTCCAGCCCTTGACTGAACGCGGTGTACCCGGCGAACTCGGCGATCTGGTCCGAGGACTCGATCCGAACCGCTCCCTCGTACACCCCGCGGTCGCACGGGGGTGGCGGTTCGCAACCAGGTCCGTGCACCACCTCTCCCGAGGACGACGAGCCGCTCTCGTCATGCTGTGTCGTCGTGCTGGTGGAGCCTTCGGCGGGCGCGAGTCCTGACGAGCTGGACGTCGCAGAGGTTGAAGTCGGATCGGGTGCGGTGCTCGTGGACCCCTCGCCGGTCCCGACCTCCACCGCAGGACTGACACACGCCGAAAGCCCGAGCACAGAGCAGAAAAGAGCGTTGGGACCCTTCGTCATGTCGCCTCCAGACAAACACCGACGTTTTCCTGTCCGTACGGTGCGGTGCCAAGCTCAAACCAAGGCTCACAAACCTGTGGCTTCGCGCAGTCGTCGTTCGTGACATCACAGACCGCGGTACAGCACCCCGAACTCCCGGGTGCACACGTGCCGACCGCGGTCGGATTGGCGCACACGAACCCCGGGTCACAGGCATTGACAAACTCGCAGGAGTCTCCCGCAGCTCCATCGTCTGGCCCCGAGGCATCGGGCGCGCAGACGAATCCGACATGCATCGGAACACACGTCTCCGACGGGCCGCAATCACTCATCAACGGGTCGCAAAGCGGCATGCACAGTGTCAGCACCCCGTCGCCACTGATCGCACAGGCGTGGTCGGGCTGGGTGCACAGCGGGTTGTTCTCCGAGCCAACACAGTAGGCATGACACTCCCCCTGCAGATTCTCGTCGACGTCGAAGCACATCGAATGGGCGTCGCAGTCGTCGAGCCCGCTCACGCCGCTCTCCTGCACGGTGCAGGCATCGCCAGGCGCACCGGGATCGGGGGCCACCGGGACGCAGCGAAATCCGTTCCAAGAGTTGCCACCATCGTCGGCCCAGGGAGCGCATTTTTCGCCGGGAGGGCAGTTCTGATCCCAGAGGCTGCATCCGTAGCCGATGTAGACGTCGGGCTCCACCAAGTAGCCCGGGGGAACTCCGGGCGGAAGCCCTGGACTCGACGTGGAACCCGTTCCCGTGGCCGCGACCTCCCCGGTCGTGGTGACCGCCGAGCCTGACGACGAGTCTAGAGTTGGCCCCGAGCCCTGGCTTGTCGACGTCGTGGTTCCTGCGTGGGAAGTCGAGCTGGCCGTTCCGTCCCCGGCCGAGATAGGCGCACCGCCGCAACTGATCACCCACCCCGAAGCGAATACGAGCCACAGCCGACGCCGTCGTGCATTCCCGCTGAGCCGGACCTCCACGACAGGAATGCTACGAAAGCACTCCTCCGCAGGTCAAACAAAAACTAATAAAACAACCACTCCGACCCGGCGTCCGGTCAACGGACTACGCCCGCGACGACCCCATCGTCGGCCACGGATGCGCATCCTCAATCTCGTACGCCAACTCCAGCAAGGTCCGCTCGTCTCCGTGAGCTGCAGACAAATGCACGGCAATCGGCACGCCCTCGCGTGTCGACGACCACGGCACCGAAATCGCGGGCGCCCCGGTGGCGTTCGCCAACGGGGTGAACGATGCGAAGCCCAGAAGCCGCTCCATCAACTGCTCGTATGGGAGAGCAGGACTGAGGTGACCGATTCTCGGAGGTGTCGAGGCCAACACCGGACACAAGAAGGCGTCGTAGTCCGAGAAGAACCGCGCGTAGCTGGCCTGCGATTTTCTCAACCGCCGCAGCGCGAAAGGCAGTCGATAGAAGCGGCGCGCAAACTTGTCTCCCAGCCCCCGGGTCAGGCCCTCGAGCTTCGAGCGATCGAAACTGGAGCCGAACATCTTCTTGCCGCCCATCGATATCGCGAACGCGAGCGCTTGCCAGTACAGCAAGAAGTCGTCAGCGAAGTGCTTGGGAGCTGGCAGAGGCGCAGGACGGACCTCGTGGCCCAAAGAGCGCAGCAAGTCCGCCGCCTCCTCCACCGCGCAGCGGGTGTCGTCATCGGTCGACAACCCCGTGACGGAGTCCACCGCGAACCCGATCCGAAGCCTGCGCCGACCGGGCCGGTCGACCAACCCGATCGGGGGCAGCGACCGATTGCGGTAGGTCGCCTCGGCCTCGGCGTGGAAGTAGGCCGTGTCGCGGACGCTCCGGGTGACGACCCCCTGACTGATGAGGTTCAGGGGCAAAGAACGCGCCATGTTGGAGACCACATGACGGCCACGGGTCGGCTTGAGCCCAACGAGCCCGCAACATGCGGCGGGGATGCGGATCGATCCACCACCGTCGTTGGCGTGCGCAAGCGGGACGACGCCCGCTGCAACCAGGGCCGCCGAACCGCTCGAGGATGCTCCGGTCGTGTGTGCGAGGTTCCAGGGGTTGCGGGTCGGCTCACGGCCCACCGGCTCATTCGACGCATTGAGCCCAAACTCGGACAGCGCACTCTTGCCCAAGCACACGAACCCTTGGTCCAGGTACTGCCGCACGTAGGGGTCCGTCTCCCCGGCGGCAGAGGACTGCAATGCCCCCGAGCCGTGGTTGGTCGGCAACCCGCGGACATCCGCGTTGTCCTTGATGAACGTGGGGATCCCGGCGAAGAAGCCGCTCCCGGGGTGCTGGGTCCCGGTCTCCGCGTGCTCAAAGCGTTCGGACTCGATCGCGTTGAGCCGGGGGTTGACCCGTCTGGCGCGGGCGATGGATGCCTCGACAACCTCCTGGGCTGACAGCTCTTTGCGTGCGATCAACTCCGCCAAGGCGACCCCATCCAGGTCGCCGAGGACGTCATCGCAGAACGCGTGAACGGTGGAGTCTTCGTGCGCCAACCGCCGAAACGTATCATCAACGCCTCTGCCACCCCGGCCGCTACCCCAGTACGACATGCCGAAGCTCGCGTGCGTCTCGCACGAACTCGCCCGGCAACTCGAGTTTCCAGACCTCTTCCGTCAGGCACGAACGCAGCGCCGACACCTTGCCCCCGGGGATCACGTCGACGATCTCAACCCCTGTCGTCTCCACATCCAACTCGACACTCCAGCCCGCCGCCGGGCGGTGGCGCTCAGCACACCGTCTGACGCCTTCGGTCATCAAGCTGGCGATGCTCGGCAACGGCGGGGGGGATACGCCGGCGCGAGCAGCCCGTACCGACGCTGTGCGATGCCCTCGGCCTCCAAACCCCGCGCCGCTGCCACGGCCGAATCCCTCCGTCGATGGGCGCACACCAGGTTCGATCGCCAGGTACGAGGTCACCGGAGACACCACACGACCAAACCTCGCCACCTTCAACTGCTCGCTGTCTGACAGCCTCCGATACTCATCCTCCGAGAAGACAAACGCCGCGGTCGCCCGGTCGAACTCCGGCGAGGTCTTGACGACATGCGTCCACGGCTTGGACCAGATCCGACCGCGGAAGACCACGCGGCGGGGCGCGTGGGCCACCTGCTCCATGAATCCGAACGCTTGGCCCTCGAGCAGTCTCTGCGGCGGCCCGGGAAGAACATCGGCGCCGACCCCTGTAGCGGACATCGTCACGCCGTCGATGCTGACGGGGCGGACCAGGGCGAGGACTGGCGTCGCCAAGGCCTTGAGCGGCTCGTCGGTCCCATGCACTTCAAACGCCACGCCGCCGGTGCGCTCAGCGACGCGAGCCAGCGGCCAGCCATCGTGGCGTGAGACCTCCGCGACCCCCGAGGACAGCGGCGTCACGATGTGCGCGACCGTCCCATCGGGCGCTTTCCCCAGCGCCCGAAACGCCATGGGGTTGTTGAACCTCGAACGGAGCCGACGGTCGGTGAGCACGACGATGCGATCGGGTCCCGCTCCCCGGTGCCGTTGCTCGTCCAGCGTTCTTGCGGCCAGCCGCAGTCCCTCTTCGAGGGCGCTCCCGTTGCCGAGGCTCAGGGCGCCCGACTCCTGCGCTGTGGCGAGCCGCTCTTCCACCGCACTCGCCGAGACAAACGCGCCGAACACCCGGGTGGCATCGCGTCGAACCACGACCACCTCCACCGTGGCGTCGGGGATATGAGAGAGGTACGCCGCGATCGTGGCCAGGTCCGGCTGGAGCCCGTCACGCGAGCGGGAAGCATCGACGACAAAGACGACGGACGCCCGTTTGGGCAGTTTGCGGAGCTCGGGAGCCACCTCGAGCGCCAGACGGGAGTACTCGATCTTGTCCGACGCGACGACACGCCCCAACCGCGACGCCGTGGTGCGGATCGAAGGCGCAATCACTTCGATGAGAGCGACCCCGCCGTCCCCCTCATGCTCCGGCGCATCCGGGATGTGACGGGGGACATCGCCGGAGACCCACGTGTTTGCGCCCCCACGGCCCACCTTCCAGTCCTCGGCAGGCGTCTCGTCGTTGCTGAATGTGACCTCCCACGACTCGAGGCTGCCGACATCCAACCCCGCTGTGTCGGACACCAGCAGATGCCATGTTCCTTGGGCGGGCTGGGTCGGAACCCCGAGCACGAACGTCCCGCGGATGTCGTTGTCCGAGCCCGAAGGCGTCTCGATGTCGTGGTGCTCTCCCTGCGGGTCGACGAGCGCGAGTTGCAGATCGCTGCGATAGGTGTGGTCGACCTCCACGTGGACGCGGGCCCAGCGGACCTCGCCTTCGTGTTTGCTCTCGACCTGGCTGAAGACCGCGCTGTGCCCGAACGGACGCTCTCCGTCGCCCACCCATGGAGCTTCGGGCTGGGGCCGCAACACGACCGGGGTCCGCGGCGCGACCCGTCGCCCGTCCACCCACACACCAACCCGCCAATCGCCGTGCCCCGGGTCGACCGTCACGACCGGTTGGGCCAGCGACTGCGTGGTCGGATCACCGTCGTCGCCCGCATGTGGATAGGACAGCAGGTACTTGCCGTCGCGATATTGGACCGGCGCCGTCAGCGTGTACTCGACGGTGCTGGTGGCTCCTGCGAGGACCGGGAAGACTCGCAGCGCAAGGCGGTCCGCCCACTCCCACGACAAGAGGGCCGGATCCTTCGGCTGCCACGCGCCCATACTCGTCAGCTCCTGGTACCGCGTGGCCGCGTCCTCCGCCTCGAGCAGGTCTCCCGAATACCAGCGCTGCCGAGCGCGAATCCTCAGGCCTGTCGCCGCCGCCCCGACGGGCAGATCGAGGAAGAGCCGGACCTCCTCAGCGCGTTCCCCGTGGTTGGAGAACGTCCGGCGGACGCGGTACGACGCCACGCCACTGTCGATCGAAACTTGCACCTGGTGCGAGATCTCCACCAGGTCTTGCTGTCTCGCCGTGGTGAGTTCATCGGCCCGGCTCTCGCTCGGAGCTAGAGCCAGCAGGACAGCGAGGCATGCAAAGCAGGACCGGGTCACCGCGCACAAGACTCCACCGGTGCGCCGAAGTTCCCGAGTGGGCAGGGTCCGCGGTTCGGTTGCGTTGTCCCGTTGCACCACCACTGCAACCCCACCAGCTCCTCGCGGGAACCCCAAGGCCCCCCCAACGAACTACTCAAGCGTGCATCGACCCACCAGCGTGCTCGACACGACTGTTGCCGATGCTCTACCGGATGGCGATGAGCTCACGGTGGAGGACGAAGAGCGGCTCGCCCGGCTGAGCGCTCGACTTCGGACCCTGGTCAACCTTCGAAAGGTCATGGACTTGGTGCCCGGCCCGCCGCCGGTCTCAGGCGAGTTCGATGTCTAGCAGGGTGAGGCCTCAAACACAGAGCGCCCTCGAGCGACCGCACAGAACGCGGACTCGAAGGCGCAACGCAGCGAAGGATGACTCGGTCCTACTCGAGGTCGTACTGCTTCAGCTTGCGGTAAAGGGTGGTCTTGCCGATGTGGAGCAGACGCGCGGCTTTCCGCTTGTTGCCTCGGGCGTAGTTCAGGGCGCGGCGAATCGCTTGTTTCTCGGCTTCTTCGAGACACAGCTGACGCTCGGGCGACTCGGTGCGGGCGTAGTGCACGTCGCGGACCCGCAGCTTGGCCGGGAGGTCCCGGAGTTCGATCTGCTCGGTCGCGCCGGCGGTGACCGCCTGGCGGATGACGTCCTCGAGCTCATCCATGTTGCCGGGCCAGCGGTACGACCGCAGACAATCCAGCGCGTTGTCGGCGATGCCGCCGATGGGACGACGGGTGGCCGTCTTGGAGATGATGTCCATCGAGATCATCTCCAGGTCCTCGATACGCTCCGCGAGCGTGGGAACATCGATGCGGACCCCGCAGGCCCAACGAACGATCTGAGGGTGCAGTCGCTGGCGTCCAGCTTCGCTCTCTGGCTTCAACTCGGTCCCGATGACCACGCGGCCCAGGCCGGTGAGGGCGGGAATGCGCGCTTGCTCTTCGAGGCTGAGGTCCTCGAGGTTGCTGAGGTAGGTGAAAGCCCCGAGGCTGACCAACCGGCCTTGCTCTTTCGCATTGACGACCTCCACGTTGGGGACCTCTCCGCCACCGAAGTGGTGAAGGATGCGAGCAATGCTCTCCTTTCCCGACCCTTTGGCTCCGACCAGCAGCACTGGAAGGTTGGTCCGAACGGCGCGATGAATCATCGACTGTACGCGGCGTGCGGCGGGGGAATGGCCCCTAAAGGTGGGTGGAGCGCTTTTTAGGCGACTCTCGGCAATAGATTCTGGGAATGACTGGGCAAGATCGGCGGCCTGCATTGGGATTGTCCTCGCTCAATGGGTTCTATTGTGAGGGTGAGTTCGCCGCGCAACCCCTCGCGTCGTTTTCTGTCGACTTTTCGGTGCTGCGCATCTCAAACCGGTCCCAAAGCCGACTTCTCGGCCACATTTGTGTCCCGCAGTGGTCCATCGGCGCGCGCGGCCAGAACTCAAGGGACCGATGTGAAAACCGATGTGAGGACGGTGGTCGGTGGTGCTGAAGCGGTGTTTCGAGCGGTCGCGTCTGGGATCCGGGCCCAATGGGTTCGACGCACCCCGGAGTGGCCCGCACTCTTCGAGGCACTCTCGGATGCTCCTCGCTGTCTCACCGGGTTGATGAAGATGCGCGCTGCCGCGCGAAGCCCCGAAGCACGCGAGCTGTATGAGCAGTTCGAAGCCGAGCTGTGTCGCAGCCTCGGCAGCACCCGCGTCTCGTGGCCCGCCTCGTTCGGTAGCTTCGCCTCCCGGCCGCCGCAAGCGGCGGAGTCGGTGCGTGCCCTACCCCGGATCGCGCCCGAGCAGGCCCTGGTCCTGCTGGGCCCCGTGGGTCGGATCGATTCGGCGTCCGCCGACCTCTACGCCGCTGCCCTCCAGACCAGCCTCGGCTTGGACGCAACGTGGCCGGTCCCCGACGAGACGATGCTCCGCCTGCTCGGGACCCACGTTCCCCCACATTGGAAGCGTCACTGGAGCCGCGGGTTTGGCCTCGAGCCGCCGACGGTGTTCTCATCCGCCACCGAGGACGCCGTCCGCGAGGGGCTGCGTCTGCTCGCCGATGGGGAGCCGATGACGCCGGACGTTCTGGGCGCGCGCGGCACGATCGAGGTGGTGTTCACCCACGCCACGGTTCAAATGGGAGCACGCCTCGACCAGGCGCCAGCCCCAGCCCAGGCCGCCTGACCCCCGCCCCCTTGTCCAGCGCGCGTGCGTGTGGGATGGAGTGCGCATGAGCACCCACCGTGACGCCGACCAGGCCCAACTCCGTAGCCGCGTGGAGGCAGCCTGGGAAAACCGAACGCTCCTCGAGGATGCCGAGCACCGCACAGCAGTCCGCCACACCGTGGCCCTGGTCGATGACGGCACGCTCCGGGTCGCGAACCCTCCGGGATCCGATGACCAACCTTGGACGGTGAACAGCTGGGTCAAGCAAGCGATCGTGCTCTACTTCGTCGTCCAGGAGATGCGCGTCGAAGAAGTCGGCCCGTATCAGTACTTCGACAAGATCCCCCTCAAGCGCGACTGGGAAGCTGCGGGCGTCCGCGTCGTGCCTCCGGCGACGGCACGCTTCGGCAGCTTCATCGAGCGTGGCGCGATCCTCATGCCGAGCTACGTGAACATCGGGGCTTGGGTTGGCTCGGGCACGATGGTCGACACTTGGGCCACCGTCGGCAGCTGTGCTCAGATCGGACGCAACGTTCACCTCTCGGGCGGCGTAGGGATCGGCGGAGTTCTCGAGCCGCCCGGAGCTGCCCCGGTCATCATCGAAGATGGCTGTTTTGTCGGGTCGCGTGCGATCGTGGTCGAGGGCGTGCACTTGGAAAAAGAGGCCGTCTTGGGCGCCAACGTAGTGATCACCGCGTCCACTCCCATCATCGACGTGACGGGGCCCGAGCCCGTCACGCTCAAGGGACGAGTCCCTGCGCGCAGCGTCGTGGTGCCCGGCACTCGGGCAAAGAAGTTCCCGGCCGGCGAATACCAGCTCTCGTGCGCGCTCATCATCGGGCACCGGAAAGCCTCGACGGACACGCGCACCAGCCTCAACGAGGCGCTGCGCACGTTCGACGTTTCGGTCTGACACGAAAAGACTGCGCCCGACCCGCCCGACCGGGGAGGGCGTATCGGGCCGGCTGCGTCTTTGCGGGCGTCCGAGGACCGCGCAAGGGTGGACCCGGTGTGCCCGCTGCGCTACGAATGAAGGGTGAGTTCGAGAGCCAATCGCGGCCGACGCATGCTGGGTCGATTTCGACGCGGCCGCCTCGGCACTTCGCGACCGCTCACGCCCTCCGATCTCCGAGCCCGTGGCCAAGGCAACAGCGAGGCCCGCAATCAGGCCCGCAGTCAGGCCTACCGCCAGCCCGACCACCCACCCGACCGGGGCCCGCGTGCCCTTCCGCCAAGCGGTGACAGCTTCGGCAGCGGTTGGGACCACACCGAGCGGCCCACGGCTCCGCTTCCATCGGCCCCTTCTGGCACCAACCTGCGCTCGCGCCTGCTGAGCTTGTTTGCCGACCCTCGTGTCCAGTGGGTCACCATCGAGTCGGCAGCGCGCACCCTCGAGGCGCCCAAGCCTGACATCGAGGCCGTGGTGGCCGCGCTCGTTCAGTCGGGCGAGCTCATCGAACGCGGAGACACCTCGCGCCGATTCCGGGTTCCACACGCGGAGAAACAACGCCTGGAGTCCATGTTCCGCGAGGCCGCCCTCGAGCTGGGCGAGCAGGCGATGCTCGTTCCGGTCGAGGACGAGGAAGACGCCCTCGCGCTGTACGACGAAGACCCCGAGGAGCCAAGGCTTCCGGTCACGGCTGGGCTGCTCAGCTTGTTTCTGCCGGGAACGGGCCAGCTGCTCAACGGCGACGTCGGCCGAGCATCGCTCGTGTTTGCGGTGTGGAGCCTGGCCTGGATCACGCACCTCTCCCCCGTGTGGACGTTCGTCTGCCTGTACGCGGGGGCCGAAGCGTTCTTCACGGCGAAGATCCGCAGCATGGAGCGGAAGATGGCCAAGGATGCTCTGCCCGCAGGGACGACACCGGCGGGCGCCTTGCCGCCCCCCAAACCGCACAGCAGCTGAGCGGCCAGAAGCGCCCGGAAGCGACCGGAAGCGTACAGCCCCAAGACGGGTCAGAAAAAAGCACCCGGTTACGCCGGTGCGCGTCTCGACCTTGGGCACCCATGATGAGCCCACGCCGCACGTCCCTGCGCCGCCAGTTCCTGAGAGGTTCTGCAGGCTTCGCTCTCGCTCTTCCGGTCCTCCCCTCGTTACTTCCACGGGGCGCCGACGCCAAGGCGTCCGTCATCCCTCCGCGGTTCGTCGCGCTGGGCACGGTGCACGGCGGCGTGTGGAGCGAGTTCATGCATCCCGCCTCGCAGATGAACGCCGAGACCTTGGCCTACGGCGGTCACGAGATCAGGCGCTCGGACCTCGTCGTCCAGGAAGCAGACGGGCGTGCAGAGCTATCCTCGGTCCTCGCAGGGCCCGCGGACCGACTGACGCCTGCGCTCGCCGACAAGATGAACATCATCCGCGGGTTGGACGTTCCGTTCTACATCGGCCATCACAACGGAGGTCACCTCGGGAACTGGGCCGGATTGGTCGTGGACAGTCCCGACGCAGAACTCGCGCAGAACTACACCAGCCCGACCTTGGACCAAGTCCTCGCAAACTCGCCTACGTTCTACGAAGATCTCAGCACGAACCTGCAACGCACGATGGTGATCGGCGAAAGCCTGTCGTACGGCTGGAGCAGCCAGGAAACCCAAACCGACCTCGTCCGCCTGACGGGAGAAACGAGTTCACTGGCGCTGTTCAACCGGATCTTCGTGCCGAATGACGAACCGGACCCCCAAGGTGAACGACCGCCCGTGGTCGACCGTGTGCTCGAGTCCTATCAGTCCCTGCGGCAGAGCAATCGTCGGCTCTCCGTTCGAGATCGCCAACGCCTCGACGAGCATCTCGAGCGCCTCGACGAGCTGCAGCGACGGCTACAAGTCTCGGTGTCATGCGGTGAGCAACCCGTGCCCGCAGACTCCCAGGCGGTCCGCGACGAGCCTGGCTACTTCCACGATCCCGAGCTCAACACAGAGTATTGGCGCCTCTTCAACGACGTCATCGTCACCGCGTTCCTTTGCGGGACCTCGCGCATCGCGGTGGGAGGGGTGCTCGCGCCCTTCTCCTCAGCGCCGGGAGATTGGCACTTCGACGTCGCCCACCGGGCCTACTTTTCTCAGGAGGCGCAACTGATCAACGCCCAAGGGCATCAAGCAACATTCGAAGGCGTGATGCTCGATCTGATCGCCAAACTCGATGCGGTTCAGGAAGCCGATGGCACGACGCTTCTGGACAACTCACTCGTTCAGTGGACCCAGGAGTCGGGCCCATTCACGCATGAGTCGATCGACAGCACCATCGTCACCGCGGGGTCGGCAGGGGGTTGCATGCGCACTGGCCAGCTTCTCGACTACCGCAACCTCAATCAGTGGGTCGAACAGGACACCCTGCCGATGAACACCGGCCTTTTGCAGCAGCAGTACTACGCGTCCGTGCTCCAGCTCTTGGGTGTTCCGCCCGACGAGTACGAGCACCAGCCCGGCGGTGGATACCCTGAACTCTTCATCACGCGCGACGAACTCTACCCGAGCGCACTTCGGACGGTCCGCGGAGACGTTCTTCCCTGGCTGATGGCCTGAGGTACGGCCCCCCGTCCGGGTCCCCCCGCCAAGCTGGCCCAAAGCGGACCGTCCGGCCTACGGGCCGTACTGGACAATGGCGGGACGGTGCTCGGGGGTCGAAAGCCGCAGGGACGCGCCGCGTTCGTCAGCAGCGTCGTCGTCGCGAGTCTGTGCCTTGTCGCGTTCTCTGCGTGGTGTGTCGTCGTCATCCGAGACGTCTCGATCTTGCGGGCAGAGGTCGGCGAGCGCGTCCACTGGATGCAGGTCGTTGGCGGGGTCGAACAGGCCGCGCGCTCCGGGGACGAGAGAGCCCTCGACGCTGCCATTGCAGCCCTCGACACGGAGCTGCCCGCGCTCATCGCCGCCGGCCGTGACGACCCCGCGCTCGCCGAAGCCGCCGAAGCCAGCGCAACCGCGGTGCGGACGCTGAACCGCGACGCACTTCTGGCCGGCGAGACCCCCTCCGCCTTCGCGGCCCTGGTCCCCGCGCTTCGGCGGCAGACCGCAGCACGCTCCGTCGAGCTGGGTCGTTACTGGACCGCGCTGTACATGCTCGTCGGCGTGTCGGTGGTCTTCGCCCTCACAACGCTCGTGCTCTACGTACGCAGCCACGCTCAGCGCGTTCGCCAGGCGCAGCACGATGCCGCGCGGCTGCACACCCAGCTCCTACGCGCGGATCGCCTCTCTGCTCTGGGCACCCTTGCCGCGACCGTCGCGCACGAGATCAACAACCCGTTGTCATTCGTGCTGAGCAACCTCGAACTCGTGGAAGACCAGCTCCGCGGGACTCCCACCAACCCGGAGTTGCAGACCAGCATCTCGCAGGCACGCGAGGGCGTTCGGCGGGTCGCCACGATCGTCCGGGACCTTCGTGGAATCTCCCACCCGGGCAAGGCTGCCCGAAGAACCCCCGTGGATATCCACCGTCCACTCGATGCGGCGATTCGCATCTGCGAGGGAGAGGCCCGGGACCGCGCCCAGATCGTCCGCGACTACGGCAGGGTCCCGAGGGTTCACGCAGACGAGGCCCAGCTCGGGCAGGTCTTTCTCAACATCCTGGTCAACGCGATTCAAGCGATCGAGCCTGGACAGCCGGCCGCGAACACGATCACCGTCCGCACGCGAAAAGCCTCTCACGGTGTGCGGCTCGAGATCTGTGACACCGGTCCGGGCATCGACCCGCGACACGTCGACCGGTTGTTCGAGCCGTTTGTCACCACCAAGGACGTCGGCGAAGGCACGGGTCTGGGGCTGTACGTGTGCAGAAGCATCGTCGAGTCGATGCAGGGCCGGATCCATCTCGAACCGATGACCGACGGGGGCACGCGGGCCACGATCACGCTGCCGGTCGCTCCACACACCGAAGAGGTCGGCGCGCCGTCGGTCCCGATCCACGACCCCACGCCGACCGCGGACCAACACCTCCGCATTCTCATCATCGACGACGAAGAGATGCTGACCTCTGCGCTCGCACGCTCGCTGCGAGGCCACGAAGTCCACACCGCGAACCGCGGGTCGTTGGCGGTCGACGTCGCCAAGACCTCTCATTTCGACCTGATTTTGTGCGACTTGATCATGCCGGAGATGACCGGCATGGACGTGTTCGAGGCGCTACAAGCGGTGGACGACAGCGTCCGTAAGCGCTTCGTGTTCATGACCGGCGCGACCGTCACCTCGGAAGCCAAGGCCTTCGCCGACAGCATCGACGCGCCAGTGTTGGAGAAGCCCTTCTCTCGCGCGGAGCTGCTCGGGGTTCTCGACCGTTTTCTGTAGTCGTGTGTGGCACAATCGTTTCGTGGACGCGAAGCATCAACGTCCTGCTGCTGCTGACCCACCCCAGCATCTCGGTGAACCACATCGAGGCGTCGCCCCTGGAATGACCCGCTACGACAAGCTGCTGGTGCTCGACCTGGACGAGACGCTCGTCCACGCGTGTGAGCGTCCGTTGGGACGAGAGCCGGACTTCTGCGTCGGGCCGTACGCGCTGTACCGTCGCCCACACCTCGACACCTTTCTCGCCGGCGTGTTCACAGCCTTCGAACACGTTGGCATCTGGACCGCCTCGACGTTGCCCTACGCGATCCCCGTGCTCGAGCAGATCGTCGACCGCAGGCGACTCTCCTTCGTGTGGGGCCGCGAGCGGTGCACGTACCAGTACGTCAGGGACAGCGACGAACACGTAATGCTCAAGCCGATCCGCAAGCTACGGCGGGCCGGTTTTCGCAAGGAGCACATCTTGTACGTCGATGATTCCCCGGAAAAGTTGACGCGGAGCTACTCCAACTTGGTTCCGATTCGGCCCTACGTCGGAGACCTTGCAGACGCCGAGCTTCCGCATGTGCTCACGTACCTGCATACGCTAGGACCCCTGGAGAACGTACGGCCGATTGAGAAGCGGTGGTGGCGAACCCGCCTGGAGCGCGAGAGGGAATAGACTCCGGGCGTGCCTCCTTCGACGCGCTTCGACGACTCGCGGAATATGCTCCGCCCGATGCACATGGTCCCGTCCGGCGTCCGCACCGCATTGGCAATCAGCACGTTGTCGGCAGGGTGCGCGAGCCCGCCGCCCAAGCCACCAACGGAGCCTGTCCGCACGAGCCTTTCCTCGGCTTCGGCCTCCCCCGTCGCGTCGTGGCTCAAGCCGCGCGCACTCGCCCTCCGGTCCGAAGCCGACCTCGCGAACGTCGCCGCCGTCCTCGGGGACGCGGACGTGTCATGGCACGCGTGATGGGTCTGGCCGTCGAGGACCTCGTGGTCCGCTATCAAGAGTCGGACGAACCCCTCCTGAGCATCGAGCAAATGCGGGCGCTGCAGCTGGACCCCTTGCGGTAGCGAGAACGACAGGAGGGCGTGTCGTGCTTCCTGTCCGGATTCTGCCTCCGGGCCAAGCTCATGCGTGTGCTACACACCCCCGGTGAGCGCGTGGTTGCACGAACGGAAGGCCCTGTCACGATGACCTATCCCCGCGATCTCCCCGGCTACGGACGTCGGCCCCCGGCGGTAGACTGGCCGGGACACGCTCGGCTGGCCGTCCAGTTCGTGCTCAACTTCGAGGAAGGCGCGGAGAACTGTGTCCTTCACGGGGACCCGGCGTCCGAGACCTTCCTGTCCGAAATCGTTGGCGCCGACGCCTACCAGGGCGTGCGCCATCCGAGCATGGAGTCGCTGTACGAGTATGGCTCGCGGGCGGGCGTATGGCGGTTGCTACGCGAGTTTGACCGTCGGGGTTTGCCGCTGACCTGCTTCGCCGTGGGTATGGCGATGCAGCGCAACCCGGATCCGATTGCGGCGATGGTCGAGGCGGGGCACGAGATCGCCAGCCATGGTTGGCGCTGGATCGACTACCAGTTCGTCGACGAAGCGACCGAGCGCGAGCACATTCGCAAAGCGGTCGAGGTCCACACCCGCATCGCCGGTTCACGTCCGCGAGGGTTCTACCAAGGTCGCACAAGCCCTCAGACGCGCCGGTTGTGCATCGAGGAGGGCGGTTTCTTGTACGACGCCGACTCCTACGCCGACGATCTACCGTACTGGGACCTCGCGCATGAGCGCCCGCACCTGGTCGTGCCCTACACGCTCGACGTCAATGACATGCGTTTTTCGAGCCCTGCAGGGTTCGGCACACCGTCAGACTTCGAGTCGTATCTGCGGGACACCTTCGACCAGCTCTACGCCGAGGGAGCCGAGGGCCCAAGGATGATGTCGGTCGGACTGCACTGCCGACTTGCCGGTCGTCCCGGTCGCGCGCGGGCGCTGGCGCGCTTCTTGGACTACGTGCAACAGCATCAGGACGTGTGGGTCTGCCGCCGCATCGACATTGCCGAGCATTGGCGTGAGCACCACCCACCGCGCGAGTAAACGCCAGCACCGGCGCGCCCGGTCTTCGAAAAGCTGCCCCAACGCGGGCGCCCGTTCCTTGAACGCCGCACACGTTCGAGTCTCGACGCATGCTGCCCTCCAATCCGGCGGTCCGGCCGTGGGCTGTGTCGACGAGAGTCGACGCGTACGTAGTTTTCCTTATGGCCACACTGTCCGATCCGGCGACAGAAATGTCGGGGGGTCGTCGTCCCGCCCCGGACTGGAAGCGCCCTTCTCGAGCACAACGTTCCGACTGCGCCTTGGAACACCCCTTGCACCAACGCTCGCCATGTCCCCTCCGCTCCGCTCCTTCTCGATGTTCCTTGCGCTTGTCTCACTCAACGCCTGCAACCCGGGCTCTGGGCCAGACGAAGGGGGCGACGCCACCACCACAGACGCCTCTACAGGCTCATCCTCGCTCGACGAGACCGACAACGATGAGACCGATGGCAGTGAGGGTCATGGCGACAGCGAAGGCAGCAGCGGCAGCGAGGGCAGCGACAACAACGAGACCACGCCTTCGGCCGTTGTCCTCGCCGAAGAGGGGTTCGTAATCTTCGCGTCATCGGGCGCAGTCCAGTGCGACCAAAGCTATGAACGATGCGGCTACGGGTCCGCAGTTCGAGTGACTCTTCCTGCCCCTGTCGAGGTGGGGGTGTACGATGTGAGCGACGCGTCTGTTGACATTCACGTCGTTGAAAGCTGGTACCAGGACTGCAGCGGCCAAGATGGCGGCGGAGGAAGTACATCCGACTACCCCCTGACCGGCGGCCAGGTCGAAGTCCTGGGCATCGCCGGAGAGACCATCACCTTCCGCATGCTGGGCCTCACCTCCGACGAATCCCCTGACTACCCGGAGCTCGCGGACGTCACGTTTGAGGCAGAGCCTTGCACGTGAGCCTGACCTGATAGGCGGCGGCTGGGTCGTACGCCACACGACTTGCCTGACGAACCTGTTACCGCCGGCGCTGCCAGAACACGGCATCCGGCCAGCGCCCCTCCGCAAAGTAATAGCCTCTGTGGTGCTCCAAGTACGCTGCGCGCACGGCCTCGAGCCTCTCGGCGTACCCCACCACCCGGTGCGCGTCGCCGCTCAAGGCACCGTCAACTGCCTGGGCCCCCCGCAGACCGGTGTACAGCGCGTTGAGCATTCCCTGCGACGACAGAGGGTCGAAGGACAACGCCGCATCCCCGACGGCGAGACCGTTTTCCCACACCGCGGCGTCGAGACATCCCCCGCACGCCTCGGTAGCGACGGGTCCCTCGGCGATGAGCGGCTTCTCGCCGACCATCCCCCGCACGTGCTCAGTCGCGGCGAGGCGCTCATGCCACGCCCCTTCACGACCAAGGATCTCGGACGCACAGTCAGCATCGACGTGCAGCACGACAACCCGCCCGCCGTCGGGAACTTTGGCGGTGTACCACCACCCTTCGGGCACGGCTTCGACCAGCGTCCGTTCGTCATCCCCCAGGCTCTCGACGGTCCAGGTGCACAACGCAACGAGCCTGTCGTCACGATGCCGGGCGAGTCCCACGGACCGCGCAAGCGTGGCGCGGCGTCCGGTGGCATCGATGACCCAACGCGCGAGAGGAAACGCCTCCTGTGTGGAGCGCCCCCGCGGGCACAGTCGCCAGCCCTCGGAGGTCCGCTCGATGCCCGCGACGTGCATCGCCCCGGTGGCGACGTCGGCGTCCTCGGCGGCCGAGCGTAGGCTGGCGTCAAAGCGCGTCCGGTCCAGGTGCCAACCGGGTCCGTTGGGGTCACGCAGCGCATCGCGGGTTTGCGGCTCGGATGTACCCCATGCGGACACGGTGCCGTAGCTCGGGAGGTGACCGCCTTGCTCGACCCGGTCGAGCAGACCCAGGTCGCGCAACAGCGGACGCGCGGCACCAGGGAGGGACTCGCCGACCTTGCGGCGCAGCGGATGATGCAGGGGGGCGTCCAGCAAGAGCGTGCGTCGTCCGGCGCGTGCAAGCACCATCGCCGCGACGGACCCGGCTGGGCCCGCGCCAACGATGGCGACGTCGAAGATGCTCATGTGTCGCGGCTGCGGCTGAACCCACTGGGGAAGCGACGGACCTTCTCGATCGTGCTCAGGTCGGATGCGGGGCCCTCACCGGAGGATTCGACATTGTCGAGCTTCCACTTCTGCGGCTGGGCTTGGTCGGAGACCTGCAGGGTCGCGGGGACCTCGACGCCGTCGGTGGGCCCGGGCCGAACTTCGACGACGCCCATTTCATCGAAGTGGTGAATCATGTGGTTGATCTGGTGGGTGTAGCTCTTGGCCAGACCCAGGGGCGCGAGCCAGTTGGCCCGGTTGGCGAACGCCTCGAGCCGCTCGCTACGAGGCGCCTGCTCGTTCATGACGATGGCGTAGGCTTCTTTGCTCAACACTTCGTTGGGCACGCGGGCGGGCCAGAAGGTGGGCACGTAGGGGTCGTAGGTGGTGTCGTAGCCGGATCGGCACGAAGCGGTGTCGGTCTGCCAAGGCACGGCCATCCAGCGCGTGACAGAGCCCGGGCTTTGGCCACCGTTGACCGGGCCGTCGGGCAGTGACCAGCTGTCCCCGAGCTGAGAGCCGTAGCCCGCGCTGGGTTCGGGATGTTTGCGATGGGCGAGGCGGAACGCGCTCTTGTACATGCCGCTCTGACGCATGGGCCAGGTCATCTCGCAGCCAGGGTGAAACGCGTCGGCCAGGCAGAACTCCATGGCGGCGCGGGTGAGAAGGTCAGGCTGTTCGGCGACAGGGGCCTCGCTTGGGGTGCGCGGCGGCGTGCGATTGGGGTCGTAGTCCGCGTCGAAGTCTCCCTCCACCCAACGCTCGAGGCACCACATCTGGAAGGCCGAGAGTGCTGCGTGTTGGCGCGGGGTCTTGGCGGCGGGAATGGCCATGGCGTCGCCGTACAGCCAGGGCCAGGGGACGGGCGACCACGCATCGACAGCGAAGTCGCGGAAGTTGTTCATCAGTACGCGGCGCATCTCGAGGTGGGCCGGCGTGGGGTCGGCCAGGCGGGCCATCCACTCTGGGGACGAGAAATCAAACGGGCCGCGGAACCCAAAGCCCGCAAAGAACCCCTGGTTGACCCACTGCAGATTCGACATGCGCTCGAAGATCGGGCGAATGTCGTGCTCGAACGAAGGACGGGCAGGCCGGGTCACGCTTCCATCGGTGATCGCCAAGTCTCGCATCAAGTCCCACATCGTCCGTACAGACTTCTGCTGAGGGCCGTAGTTGGGCGGGGCGCATACGACCCAAGCCGGATCGACACGGAGCTTGGTCCCGTTGTACGTGACCTTGGCCGTGACAGGGCCGTCGGAAGTGTCGTCGTGCCAGCCGTCGTTGTTGGCGAACGTGATCGCCGGACTGCCATCGTAGGACTTGGACAGGCCATGGCCTCCGAGCACGATCAGTCGGCCGGCATCGTCGGTTCGAAGCTCACCGAGGTACACCTCGGTGCCCATGAAGCGCCCTTGGTCGAAGGCGTACTGTTGGCCGACCTCGCTCTTGCCGGAGATCGTTCGCGGCCCGGGCTCGATACGCAACGACGCGCGGTCGGAGACGGTCCCGTTGCGTCGCAGGGACGCAGACGCGTCCGCAGCTTCGGGGATGTCCAAAGCCAGCTGAAACTCGTACCAGTCCGACTTGACGTTCGCGAGTTCGACCCGCCACTCGATGGTGGCATCGTCGGCGGTCAGCTCCTTGACCGGCTTGCCGAGCGCGTTGAGCCCGTACACGCGGAACCGGGCGGCCTCACGACAGAGCCGTCCTTTGCCGTCTCGATACGCCCCGGGCTGCTTCGGCAAGGGCTCGGGAACCTCTGGACCGATGTAGAATGAATCGGGGCTGTTCCCGACACGGCAGATGCCGATCGGAGGGTAGATCGCCGCTTTGACGATACAGTCGTCGCCCTCCGCAGGCTCGGCCGTAGGCGGTGGTTCCTTGGGCTCGGTCGTGGTGACACCATTGGCTCGCCGTCGTTGGTCGGCGCTGCCCTGGTACACGACACGCCGGGCGGCTGCGATGCTTCCTTGCGGCTCTTGCTCGGGCGGCGTCCGCCAGATGTTGAATGCCAAGTTGCGACCGTAGTCGCCCTGCCCGCGCGCCTTGATGTCTTGCTTGGCCAGCACCAGGTCCGCGACGTGGATCCACGGGCTATTCCAGGGCACCGTGGCCTTGTCGAGCGGCATGGCTTCAGGGTCGGTCTGCAGCTGCACTTCGAACCGGAACACCGCCCTGCCCTGCCGAAGTCGGCGGGCGAGGTCCAACGCGAGGTAGTCCTTGTCGTCGAACGGCTCTCCTGCTTGTTGGTCTTTCGGCACAAGCCGGTACTTGGCATACCGCGGCGTACCGTCCTCGTGCGTTCCCAAGGCGAACGGAAGAATCGACCAGTAGCTCGCCGTCAAACAGCTCGACTCCGCCTTCTGCATCTCGTCGAGGATCTTCGCCGTCTTCGGATGGCGCCGCAGATAGCCCGGATAGTCCCCATCGACAACACCAGCGGTGGTGAACTCGCAGAACGCCTCCGCGTCGTCCACGAAGAACACGTCGTGGTTTTGGAAGATGAAGTCGGCGGTCTGAGCCCCATCATCCATCAGACTTCCCGGCACGCCAAACAGCTTCATCGCCAGCCCCAGCGTGGTGTGCAAGTCGGGGGACGTCGGCTGGGTATCACTGGAAAGCCGGACCCAACACGGCAGCTGCCCCAACCCGAACGTCCCGATCGCCAGCTCCTTCGGAAGGTCGTCGACAGGTCGAAAGAACCCATAGGCGACCCCGTGCTGCTTCAGAAACACGGTGCGACGCGCCGGACGTTGGCCGCGTTCGATCCGCGTTCGCTGAATCAACTCGACGAACATCTCCTCGAGTCGTGCCGTGGGGTCTTCTGCACAATCCCAACAACGAATGTCGTTGGCGCTCGGTGACGACTTTGGAGTCTCAGACATGGCGGGCTGGGACAAATGCTCTCACGCGCGAGCGACAGTCCTCTTTCAGCCCGATGTCATATCGATGGACCGGCCGGCCAGCACCATCCGACCATTCCCCGATTGGGGACGTTGTGTCCTCCGGCTTGACCACCCTCGTCCGTGTCCTCGACGACAACGGCATCTCGTGCATCCGATCAGAGGCGAGTCATTCGGAGTTCACCATCCAGCCAAGTGTGCGTGCAGAGGTATGCGTTCCGCCCATCGCCGACACATGTGAGCGTCGAGTGTTCCTCGTAGCGGTTGACGAGGTTCGCGACGAATCCATCTTCGCCCTCGGCAACGTCGCCTTCGTGCGGCCCCAGGCGACAATCCTCCGTTTGCACCGTGAACGTCACGCGTTCCGCCTCGATCGACAGCGTGGCTTCGACAGCCGGGTCGTCCGTGCAATCCACGGTCTCTCCGAAGACGCCATCACTGCCAGGTGCGTCGAGCAACCAGACCCCCTCCGGCGAAGCTGGAGCCGCATCGTCCTCGCCCTGACACGCAGGCAAGGTGAGTGCCGCCCCCATCGCAAGGAGGAGTCGCCGGTGGGTTCGAGCGCCGCTCACTCGACCTCCCCTCCTTCGACACGACCGCGACGCTCTCGGAGCGCCCGCAAGCCGAAGAACGCGCCAAGCCCCGCCGCGAGCGACAACAGGAGCGACACGGGGCCGAAGCCGTGCGTCGCGAACAGCGTCAACAAACCGTAGGCCGCGATCGAGGTGGGAAGGAAGAAGACCCGGCCACCTCGACGGAACAGCTCCGAGATCGAGCAGGCGATCGCGTACGTACCGAGGATGACCGGGAGCCGAGCCGCGTCGGGAGTGATGAGCGCGGCCCCAACTGGCAGCAGCAGCTCGAACAGGGCGAATACGTTGTAGATGATGAGCATTGCGAGTCTTTTTGGCGTGGAGTCGACGCGCCGCGGGGATAGCCGGCGCCGACGCAGCCGCCGTTCCCCATACCCAAGTCGCGTCGGCTCGATCGGTTCACGAAAAAGGTCGCCCGACTGCATTTTCTTCCTCCGGGCCCGGCAAGGACGGAGTCGCTCGGGGTTCTCGGTCCTGTGTCGGAGGCAGCCCCCGCTCCCCGAGCCCCGACCCTGGCGGGATTTTCGCAAACACAGCCCTTGGGGCCTGGGTACGCTCGATCAGTTCGGTTGAGCGCCGGGGTCCCCCACAGACGCCGCCTTTGGCTCTGGATCCCTGACCCAGGGTTGTTGACCCGAAATCCGGCACGTCTGGATCCCTGACCCAGGGTTGTTGACCCGAAATCCGAATCGCGGATCCCTGACCCAGGGTTGTTGACCCGAAATCCGGCACGTCGGCGCCAAGCCGGGTGAAGAATCGCCTGGCACGACAAGCACATCGGGGCCCGCGGAGTGCCCCCGGGGCCGGGCGTCGTGTTTTATGGGCCACGCTCGGCGAGAAACCAGCACCCCCGGACGAGCACTGGGCTCGCCTGCTGCGCCTGACACCGCAAGGGTTCAGTTCTTCGCGACGTCAACGGCAACGCCGAAGCGCTGGACCATCAGATAGGTACCGCGCGGAAAGACGACGTCGCGCTTCCCGCTCTCGAAGAGTAAGCGTGCGTGCTCGTGCTCCTCGAGGAACACCGCGTTTCGCTGGAGGGCTTCGATGCGGGCCCACTTGTTCTTGCCTGCGACGGTCGGACGAATGCCGCGTCGCGGAAGGCGGGTGCTGGGCGAGGAATCAGTGGGCTGCCGACGAACACGCTTCATGCCCATGAAGGACCCTTCGCTCTTTCGAAGGGCCTCAGCCTTCGCGTGGCTTCGCTCGCGAGCCTTGTCCCGAAGCTTCGCGCGAGCCTCGGCATCGGTGAGGCCGGGGTAGAGCGCCTCGGGTCGGACGAGCGTGAGGACCTCTTCGTCGAGGGTCTTGTCGCTGGAGCCGTCGAAGAAACCCTTGGGCCGCGGAATCGTCTTGGACTGGCCATATTCCATGCTCCAGCTGCAGACGCCATCCCAGTACTCGGGAAGCTTGACGAGGCCGGCCTCGACAACGTTGCAGAGCGTGTACAGGCATTCGTCTTCGATTGCGTCACCGTCGACGAGACTGACGGCGTTGTAGGAGCCCGGCGCAAAGAAGTTCTCCCACCGACCGAGACTGGCGTTGCCGCCTCGGGCGACGAACTGGTTGAGCTCTCGAAAGAAGACGGGCCGCTGGCCACGAACGTCGGTGAAGACGACGTGATAGTGGTTGCTGAGGACCTGAAACTCGTGGAGTCGGACGCCGGAGAGGCGGACAGCTCGAGCGAGGCAATAGCGGAAGAGGTGG
This sequence comes from Nannocystales bacterium, assembly GCA_050633305.1. Classification (GTDB taxonomy): domain Bacteria; phylum Myxococcota_A; class Polyangia; order Nannocystales; family Nannocystaceae; genus CAJXVA01. The sequence goes on along the minus strand of JBOEGF010000024.1, from coordinate 175,170 downwards.
TCGGTGGCCGGGCTGGGCCGCAGGAAGAAGCGACCTTCGCTGCACTTACGCGTGCCCATGACAACCTCTCCGACCTCGATGAAGCGCGGCCGAGTCACGAGAACGGTCTCCAGGGAAATCCTGCCGAGCGCCCGAAGGAGATGCTGCGCGCGTGGTTAAGGCGGGACGGGTTCCGGGAACGCACCACTCATCAGATACAGCAAGGAGTCGACCACCCTCGACGGACGAAGAACCCGAGTGATTCCAAGCGTAGCGGAAGACCGTTCACCGCCGGTGGCCATCCGGTGGGCCCCGAGCGTGGCCACTGGGCCACCTGCGGTACCTCCGCCGATGTAACCCTGGGACTGGATACTCTACTCGAGCTGACTCTGGGCGAGCTCCCAAGCATCGGACGCGGCGACGCCCTTGGCCTTCAGCGCCCGCCGGGACTCCTCCAGGATCTGCTGTCGCGCCGCGGCGAAACGCCGCGACATGGTGGCGGGGTGCACCCCGTACATCGCGGCGAGGCCTCGTTGCTGAAGCCCATCGATGTAGTGGAGTCGCATCAAGTTGCGCTGCTGCGAGTCGAGCGAGGCAAAAGCCTCCCGAAGTGCCGCGTCGAAGGCACTGCGATGCGTGCCCTTGAGTCGCGCAAGCTCGGGGTCGGAGCCCGAGTCCGCCACGGCGGGTAGCTCGTCGGGGATCGACTCGGCGCGTCCTCGGCGACGCCGCCGCATGAGGCACTGACGCATCGCGCACGTCCGCACCCAAGCCGAAAGTGGTCCCGTGCCACGGAATTGCCCGACGGTCCCAGTGTCGTCCGGTTCCCCAACCACGAGAGCGTCGAGCAGATCCTGCGTCAGGTCGTCGGGGTCGAAACATCGGGCCGCGGCGATCGCCTTGGGCGCGATGGCTCGAATCATCTCCCGCAAATGCCAGACCGCGGGCGCGTCTTGGAGCGACGCTGCGGTCGCCAGGTAGAGTTCGGAAGGATGCTCGACCTCTTCCGGTGCGATTCCTCGCTCCCTGAGCGACGCACGAAACGCTTGCTCGCTCAGTTCGATATCCGGCCAGTCGCCTCGGCTCCCAGCCCAGATCCCCAGCCCAGATCCCCGACCCAGGGTTGTTGCGCGGAGGGGCCTGGAGGGCCGCCGTCTCCGGGCACGAGACCCCGGAGCGGCGTGACCAGGACCACCCGGGAGAGTGGATCTCGGCTGAGGGCGGCGCGTTTCGTGGCCCGAGGACTCCGCGAAACCAGCGCCGCCAGACGAGCACCTGGCTCGTCTACTGTGCCGAAGACCGCGAGTGGTTCAGCTTTTCGCAACGGCAACGCCAAAGCGCTGCACCATCAGATAGGTACCGAGGGGGAACACAACACGGCGCTCACCGGCCTCGAAACGCAGACGCGCATCGTGGTGAGCCTCGAGAAAGGCCTCGTTGCGCAGGAGCGCTTCGATGCGGGCCCACTTGTTCTTGCCAGCCACGGTTGGCCGAATGCCACGCCGCGGAGCGCGAGTGTTGGGCGAGCTGTCGGGAGGCTGCCTGCGAACGCGCCTCATGCCCATGAACGCTCCGCCGTTGTCGCGGAGCTTCTCCGCAATCGCGTGGCTTCGCTCGCGAGCCTTGTCGCGAAGCTGGGCACGCGCCTCCGCGTCGTCCAACTCCGGATAGAGCGCCTCGGGTCGCGCAAGCGTAAGGGCCTCTTCTTCGAGCGTCTTGTCGCTGGAGTCGCGGAAGAACCCCGCGGGTCGGCGAATCGTCCTCGGCTGGCCGTACTCCATCTTCCAGCTGCAGACGCCATCCCAGTATTCGGGGAGCTTGACGAGACCAGCCTCGACAACGTTGCAGTGGACGTAGAGACACTCTCTTTCGATGGCATCGCCGTCGACAAGGGCAACAGCGTTGTAGGAGCCGGGCGCGAAGAAACTCTCCCAACGACCGAGGCTGGCATTGACGCCCCGCGCGACGAACTGGTTGAGCTCGCGAAAGAACAGCGGACGCTGCCCACGAACGTCGGTGAAGACTACGTGATAGTGGTTGCTGAGGACCTGAAACTCGTGGAGCAGGACGCCCGAGAGACGGGCGGCTCGGGCGAGGCAGTAGAGAAAGAGCTGGTCGGTGACGGAGCTGGGTCGCAAGAAGAAGCGACGCTCGCTGCAACGGCGGGTGCCCATGATGACCTCGCCCGCCTTGACGAACCGAGGCCGGGTCACGGGACGAACCTCCGAGTGCGTCCGGACGAGCGCGCGCAGGCGATGCGGCGCGAGCGCTCGAAGCAGAACATGTTTGTGGCTCGCACTGCTCATCAGACAAAGCAAGGACTCGACCACGTTGACGGGCAGAAGAACCCCCGTGATTCCGCGTCTGCGGTGAAGACGGAGACTCAGAGCCGGCCCGCCTCCGGACCACGAGCCAAGCCATTGGGCCACCGGCGGCACCTCCGCGAGAACAACCCTGGGTCCGGGCGTCAGCACGCCTCCGGACCATGAGCCAAGCCATTGGGCCACCGGCGGCACCTCCGCGAGAACAACCCTGGGTCCGGGCGTCAGGGGCGTCAGCACCTGGCGGCACCTCCGCGAGAACAACCCTGGGTCCGGGCGTCAGACGACGCAGAGGCGTAGACGACGGAACACCGTGCGAACACGGGGCGCGCCGAGTCGGAAGATGACTTCCGACTTAGCGTCGACGAGGGCTCGTGCCGTCCCAGGCTTCCGCCGTGGCGCGTCCCACCGCTTGTCATTTGCTCGGACCGCGGGCACCGTTGCATCGGACCTCTCCCGTGGGATTCCGGCAGAAAAACAAGACGGCAGAGGTGCGCTGGCTACGGACGCATCGCCACGCGCTCGTCTCCGCCGGAATTCCCGTCGACGTGTTCGATGCTGGACGATGGAACTACGTCCTGCTCCATGCGGCGGACGATTTTGGGTCGGGATGGGACCTGACTTGGATCGACGATGACCAGGCGCGAGCCCTGCTGTCCCTCCTCCAAAGCTTCTACGGAGAGGCGACCGGATTTTGCCTTGTCGCGGATCTGACACGCCGGTGCGCGGCGACGTAGCGCGCAGGAATCGTGCTCGCCGGGAGCGAGCGCCTGTACACCACCGCCCTGGGACCACGGGGTGATGGCCGGCGTCGTCACCGACCCGTGGTATGCGCGCTGTGTACCGCAAAAAGGGGCATGATCGTTTTGCGTCGTCTGGCGTCTACCGGACTTGGCAGCTCTCGCGCCGCCTGGACACTGTCCCAATGACCAACGCAACAGAAATCCGTGATGGGATGCGCCGACCTCGGCGATTCACCGACCGACTCCTTGTCACCGTCGCGCTCGCTTCGCTCGTGGCTGCGTGCGGCGATGATGTCTCGGAGAGTTCCGAAGGGACAACAGGGACGGGCTCGACAGGCTCCAGCTCGGGGTCGGACTCGGCGACTGGGAGTTCCGGACTGGGCAGCACGGCCGACAGCGGCAACGAAGGCAGTGGCACGCAGTCCCCCTCGAGCACGGACACGGACGGATCAAGCGGGAGCGGAGAGTCGTTCGAGCCGCCCCAAGAAACATGGCGGACCGCACTCTCGGGAGCGCGGGTCCATTCGATCTGCGTCCACACCAACGACGACATCCTGGTTGTGAGCAGCGACGCGGATCCTCTGACCGATGGTGCCGGATTCGTCGAGCGTGTTTCGAGCGACGGCGTATCCCTGTGGGACACGCAGTATGGGGAAACCGAACCGGTCTACTTCTATGAGGTCGTATGCGGGACGGATGGAAGTGTGTATGCCGTCGGGCATGTCGGGGAGGAGTTCTTTGTCCCCGATCCCCTGCTGGTGCGCTTCGACCCTGAAACGGGAGAGGAGCTTTGGTCGCAACGGGTCGGTATTTCCTCGGGGGGAGGCTTCATGGGCGCATCTGCGGATGAACAGGGCGTGTACGTCGCTGGTTGGGCCGGCGCAGCGGGGACACTGGCGCACTACAGCTCCGATGGAGTTCAGGATTGGGGGGTCTCCGCTAGTGATGAATTTGTGCGAGAGGTGCACGCGATCCGCCGGTGGGGCGACCAGCTTTTTGCCACTGGATTCGCACGCGCCAACACTGACTCCATCGGATGGGTCGCGGCATTCGGGTTGGACGGCGAGTTGCATTGGAGTGCAATGACGGGGGAGGGAGACACTTGGGCATCGTTCCTGCTGCCGTCTCCAGATGGCGAGAGCATGCTCGTCGCGGGTCAGTCCGATGTCTCCTTCGAAGAGGAGACATGGGTGCTCACGTGTGACGCCGAGGGTTGCGATTCCAATCCGCAGCCGCTGGAGGGGCCACGAAAGCTCGAAGGGTTTGCGATGGATTCCCGCGGGCACTGGCTCGGGACAGATGGAGGGCTGATTCGCGCCCAGGTCCCAGGGGGCGAGAACGCGTGGTCCTACAGCACGCAGACCCGCTCGCCATACCCGCCCCAAGACTCGGTCCTGGCAACGGATAGCCAAGGGGCCATCCTTCTCGGCGGGGTTGATGAGAGTAGCGGGGCTCCGGTGCTCGTGAAGCTTGCGTTGCCGGGTGATTGAGGCTCGGATGGAGAGACACCAGCGACGACGCGCCAGTACGCGCACGCCTCCGAAACAACGAGGGTCTCGAGGTGCCGGAGGCAGGGACCACCACGGGGTGGCAATGTTGGCCTGGCAGCTGCGGGGGATCTGCGGACCTGCCGGATCACTCCGCTCGAACACCGGGGCTTCCCGCTGGAGCAGCTTTTGGCTGCAGCGCTGCGATGTCGTCGCAACTCGCGGAACGCAAGACGACCACCATCGCGCCGCTCGTTCGCTGGTCGGGGATGTCGGCCATCGAGCTGTAGTGCCCCGAGGTCAGGGGGAACGGGGCATCCGCGCGGTTCGTCCGGACCAACTTCGGCGCCCGCTGCTTGCCGCCGAGCTCGTAGTGGCTGAGCGAGACGTCGAGGGTCGCGTAGCACTGGGTCTCCACCACGGGCACGACGACGGTCTTGTGCTTTGTGATGTCGAACGTGCGCTCGAGCTTGGTGGGCGCGACGATCTCGACGGTGTGCCGGCCCACGCCGAGCTTGGCTTCGTGGCGCCCTTTGGGCGAGAGTTCGACGGGCGGGCCTCCGTCGATGGACAGCGTGACCGGCTCGCCGGGGGCCAAGAACACGGCCTCCCCGGTGGGAGGAAGGTTGGAGAAGTAGAGGTATGCGCCGCCAAGGCCCAAGACGAACAGGGCGAGCAGGCTCCACAGGATGATCTTGACGACCTTCATCGCTGCACCCCCAGCTCGGCCGAGAGAACGCCGTGGACCCGCTCCGCGAGCGCGCGCTGCTTGGGCATGACGGTGACCGCGAAGATGACCAATCCGATGCCGGTGAGCATGATCAGCATCATGCCAAGCATGGCGGGTACATCGCGGACGAGGGGCATGACGGAGACGGTCTTGCCCTGACTGTTGACCGCGGCGGCGACCCAGCGGGAGCTGGATGCGGTGAGCATGGGGCCCACCGAGCCCAAGTCGAGGTCTGGGCATCGAGCCTGCAGCAGGGTTCGGAGCTGGTCTTTGGATACGGTTTCGCCGACTTTGATGTTGGGCATGGATGACCTTTCGGTGGCTTCACCGGGTCATCGCGACGGACCGTGGGGGTGTGCAGACTTTCTTTCGAGAAAGTGTCGACGCTAGCGCAGGGACTCTCGGTGTCGCGCGACGGCCTGCAGGAGATCGAGGGCGCGCGGGTAGGCCTTGGCGACTCGGTCGAGCGTGTCGGGGATCTCCGCACTCCGACGGGCGGCACGCAGCTGCGAGACCAGGCCCTCGAGGGTCGGCGTCGCGAGTTCGGCCGGGAGCGCACCGCGCAGCGCACGATCGAAGGCCTCAATCGCATCGCTCCGATCGCCTCGGTGAACCGAGAGGTAGCCCCGTACGACGTCGCGGCGAGCGAGTTCGGCGTCGGTCGGCGGCACGCGCCCGTCGAGGCGTTCGGCGGTTTGCAGCCAGCGCCGCGACTGGGCGACCTCGTCGGTGCCCAGCATGTACCAGAAGGCCAGCTGCTCGGCGGCCTCCCGCATCACGCGATGGTGCTGCGCCGGCTGAGCGAAGGCGACGGCATCGTGCAAGCCCTCGAGCGCCGCATTGATGTCGTTGCCTTCAGCGAGAATCCGTCCCCGCGACAGCCACACCTCGGCGAGCAGCGGCGGGTCCCCGGTGTCTTGTGCGACCCGGAGGGCTTCGTCAATGTCGGTGCGCGCCCTGGCCTGGTCGTGTCCGAAGCGAGCGGCCTCCGCGGTGGCCATCAGGTCACGGGCGCGCTCGACCGCCTCGCGGGTCTCGCCCTCGGGCAGCGTCAGCGCTTCGACCATGTGGGTCGTGCAGCGAGCGAGCATGGTGCGGTGTTCTTCGAGCGCCTCTCGGAAGGTTCGGGCCGGCGGCTGTGCGATGAGGGCATCCACCCTTCGCAGCACGTCGACGAGGCATGCGCGGCGAAGCTGGCTGGTCGAGGTTGTGCCTTCGTTGGCGTCGGTGCAGGTGTCGCCGTAGAGCGACCGCCAGGTGTCACCGAAGCGTCGGACTTCGTCGAGGGTCATGGTCGCGTTGACCCGTCCGACCCCCGACCAGCCCTCGGCGAGTTTGGGATGCACGTTGGGCCCGGGCTTCTCGGGCCACGACGACGTCTCGAACGCTCGCAGCTGCGCTTTGCGGTCCTCGTTCCAGACCGCGCTCCAGCGATCGTCGGCGTCGGCACAGGCCTGCGCGGTGGGGAGCAGCGCTGTCGGTGCGTCGACACTCGACGTCTCGCCCGGCGACGACACCCACGCCGTGACCCCGGCCGCGAGTGCAGCGCTGACGAGCACACCGCCGCCGATCGCCACCGCGCTCGCACGGCGTGGCGCCTGATGCAGCTGGGTGAGGAGCTCCGACATCGACGGAAAGCGATCCTCGGGCCGGCGAGCGAGTCCGCGGCGTAGCGCTCGATGCACGCGCCGCGCAATCGGTCGGCGAGGCGGCGTGACTTGGCCCTGCTCCATTGCCTCGGCCAGGGTCGGGACGGTCTCGCCTTCGAACGGACGGTGCCCGGCCAACGCTTCGTACAGCGCCACGCAGAAGCTGAACTGATCCGAACGCGGGTCGGCGGGCGCCCCCTTGAGCTGCTCGGGGGCCATGTACGCCGGCGTGCCGAGGACCATGCCCGTCTGGGTCAGCGCGACGTCGGTGACCGCCACCGCATGCTCGGGGTTCTCGGGCGTGCCGTCGCTGACCAGTCCGAAGTCGGTGACCCGTGCGTGACCGCGCTCGTCGAGCATCACGTTGGCGGGCTTGAAGTCGCGGTGCACGAGCCCGGCCTGATGCGCCGTCGCAAGCCCCTCCCCCGCCTCGACGAACCGAGCCACGATGTCCGCGGCCGGCCGCGACTCCCGAAGCCAGGCCTCGAGCGTGCCACCATCCATGTACTCCATCGCGATGAACAGCGAGCCCTCGAAGTCTCCGACCTCGTACACCGACACGATCGACGGATGGGCAACCCGGGCCAGAGCTCGGGCCTCTCGTTCCAGCCGGGCGTGCGCGGCCGGGTCGAGGCGATCGCCAGAGAGCACCTTGAGCGCGACGAGGCGGTCGAGCCGGGTGTCGCGTCCGCGGTAGACGATGCCCATCGCTCCGCGGCCGGCGACTCCTGCGACGTCGAACCGGCCGATGCTCGTGGGTAGGGTGGATGTGGTCGGTCGTGCGCCCGTGCCTCCTGCGGCGGCTGCGACCAACATCCGGCAGGCCGAGCATGTGTCGAGGTGTGCGAGTACCTCCTCCGGCGACGACGACTCGCCGCGCGCGAACGCCAGCGCGGTGGCATCGTCGAGGCAGTCCACGGTCGGAACGGTATAGGATCCGTTCATCGTGGTCGACGCAGAGCTGCTTGCGGCGTTCCTGAGTGGAGGGACGAGTGCCGCGGCGCCGGTGGCCGAGGCCGAGGTGCTGGTCGGTCTTCGGTTGATCCTGGAGCAGGCGCGGACGCATGGGTTGCCGGAGAAGGACGAGGAGGCCTTCGTTGCGTACCTTGGGCGGCGGTGTGAAACGGAGGAGGTCGTCGCGTTTCTTGAGCGCGTGGACGCCGAGGCTGCGACGCTGGTTTTTGCGTGTCGCGATGGGGACGACGCGGCGCTGAGGCGGTTCGAGGCGACGTACTTTCGCGAGGTTGAGGTGGGGGCGTCCCGGTTGCGGTGCAGCGCCGACGAGTTGGATGAGATCCGTCAGGCGACGCGTGAGGCGCTGTTCGGTGCGGGTCCGGGTGGACGGCCGAAGGTGCTGGGGATGACGGCGCGGGGGGACTTGCGAGCGTTGATTCGGCTCATCGCTCTGCGAGCGGGGATTTCAAGGCGACGTAAGCAGGGGCGTCACGCGGTGGACGGCGACGATGCTGTGCTGGCGCTGGAGGACCTGGGGCCCACCGCATCGATGGCTCTGGTGAAGGCGGAGCATCGCGAGCGGTTCGCCGGCGCGCTTGAGGCTGCGATCGCTCGATTGGATGCGAAGTCGCGAACGCTACTGAGGATGTACGAGCTCGATGGGGTCGACCAATCGGCATTGGCGAGAATGCACCGGGTCGATCGATCTACCGTGGCTCGGTGGTTGGCGCGGGCGCGGAAGGAGCTGCTGAAGTACACGCGGGGCGAGCTGATCGGGCGCTTTGGCGTGCGGCGTGGGGAACTCGATAGTTTTCTCGATGTGCTTCGCTCGGGCTTTGATGTGAGCGTCTTTCGGCTGCTGGAGGAACGCGAAGGCGTGTCGTGAGCCGGGGGCTAGCTGGTATTCGAGCTCAGGCTTGATGATGTCCCGCAGTCTACTGTCCCTGGGGGGAAACAACAGGAGCTGCTCGGGCTACGAGTGCGAGACGCCTGGCGTTGATCCGAAGGCGCAGGTGCGGAGGGATAAACTTGGTACTTCGTGATCGAATCTACGGTGATGCGCCGCTGCCTGCTCCCCCGTGTGGCGGAACGTGAATTTGAGTTTGAGCGGGGGCTGGGATGTTCTGATAGAATTCGACCCCCGCAGCGGCGAGCCCGGAGAAATCAGGGTCTGACGCGAGATGAGTATGCGGTAGCCATCCCTTCCGTGCAGCTTCGTAGGCCAGGAGCCAGTTCCCGCTGTAGAGCGCCGCTGCGCTCATTCGTGCGGCGAGAGCCCCCTTGTTCGTCGTAGTCGCCAACCCGCGATTTTCGGCATCGAGAAGAACTAGGAGGACAACGTCATCGTCCATGCGCTCGGCAGCGGCTACAGAAGCCGGGTCAAGGGAGAGTCCGAGCTGGATGTGCGCCCATAGTGCCCAAGCGACCTCGCTCCCGTGGCCGAGCAGGGCATGCCTGGATATGACGCCGGCCAGCGTCCGTGCCACCATCGATCGATTCACATTTCGTCCAGCCGGCACACCCATCGAGAGGTACTTCAGAACCTCTCGAATAACCCCTGGCTCCACGGCAATCGCTTGCATCAAGAGCGCCTGTAGCACCTCCCAGTTAGTTGACTGACAGGTCACATTGCCAACGATCCCCATCGCATATTTGGCAACTGGCGCGTCAGGCCATTGTTTGCGCGCAACGTGTGCGGCATCGAACAGGTCGATGAGGGAGTGACGTTGCCCTCGGCCATGGACGTGCCGCCCCGCTAGCCGCAGATCACGGGTCCATTCGGGCGACAGCGGTTGCGGAAGTTCGACGATCTTCGTCTTCCTGGGGTTCAGGACTAGATTATACTCGGTCAACACAGCCTGAAGCACGGAAAGGGCATGTTCAGCCTGGGCCAGAGTGTCGAAGTAGAGTTCGTAGTCGTCGACGTATCGGAAACCGGGAGCGCTAAGATGGCGGGAAACCTCTTCATCCACGCGTCCGAGCAGGACCTCAGCGGCGACTAGGGAGGTGTCTGGGCCGATGGGGATTCCAACGGACTGTTGGTCCTGCAGCCCTCGATGCAGGTCATCAAGGCCCCGCCCCCACATCACGGCCCGCTGGCGGTGGGGCAACGCCCTGTTGTTCTTCACCGCCGTCTTGGTGTGAACTGCCCACTCCAAAGTGTGGGTGTAGACAGAATGGTAGAATTGCGAAATATCCGCAATCAACGCGAATCGTTTCCCGGCCCGTCCTTGCGCTCTCGCAAGCAGCAGTAGGCTTTGCTTGTTGGCCGGAACAACCGCACGGTCTTGATCGACCATGGGCCTGCTAAGCGTCCACGGAGAGAGCGTCAGCAAAGGCGCAAGCTGCACCCATCGGCTCTCAACTTCGCGAGCCAGGTGGAAGAACGAGATCGGGTTTGGGATGCCCAGCCTACGTCGCAATGCTCCCCATCGAAACAGATTGTGCTGGGCCGATTTCGTCGGTCTCGTGTATTGCGGCGTCCATCCGTTGCTCACGGCGAGGCCGAACGATACGGAGGAAAATGGTGGGGGGAGTTCAGCCGGAAGGAACCCGCGTCCGCATAGATCTTCTGCCGTCGTCAACATTCACCTTCCAGCCACACGGCTTCGACCTGTACCATCTGACGCCCTCTTGATCCCCCTGTTTCGGGCTCGGTTTCTTGGGTATGGCCAGCTTGGCCGGACACCCCGAAAGCGGAGACAATGCCAAACACAACGAACGTGACGAAGAAGAACGGACGCGGAGCAGACCAGTCTGCGTATCCGGGCCAAGTGTGGCCGATCTGGGGCGTCTTGACCTCTTGCCGGCCCCCGCAAAGGCAGGGCTCACGACGAGTTGGCCATAGATCAGAGCGCCGACCCCGCCTATCCTTGGGGTCCCCGTGCCTCGACTGACGCAGCGCTCCGTTCTAGACCTCTTGACCAGGGCCCGCCGCGGGCAGGCGATGCCGGATTACGATCGCCGCAAGGAACACCTGCGGCGGATGGGACCAAGGTTGGAGTGGTGAGTGCGATGGCAGATGACTGCCAGAGCGCACCCCGTACCACCGATGCCAAGGGGTTTCCGAGCGCTGGGCGCGAGGGATGCCCCACGCTCTTCTCAGATAGCGGCTACGTAGGGAACCTGGCTCGAACCAAGCGGATGTTGCGTGGCTTCGACCACCGTGCCGGAGACGATATATGAGCGAGAAGAACACGCTGTACAAGGAGAACCAAGTCGTCGGCGCGTGGAAGCTCCACAAGCTGTTGGGCTTCGGCGGGCAGGGGGAGGTGTGGAAGGTCGGGGCCACAACTACTCGCCACGCGCCAGCTCGCGCGCTGAAGGCGTGCACGAGTGAAGATGAACTTGCACGCGCCCGCTTCTTCCGAGAGGTAGAGCTTCTCGGCGAGCTGGATCATCCGGGCATCGTTCGCCCCGTCGAATCTGGAGCACACGAGGGGAGACCCTTCGTCGTGATGGAGCTCGCGAGTACAACGCTCCATGGAGTTGTCCGGGGGGAGACTGCCGGCACGAACTTGCTTCGCGCCAGTCCGGGAGTGGTTCTGCGACTGTTCCACCAGGGAGTTGAGGGCATCGCGCACATGCACGAGCGAAACCTCCTGCACCGGGACATCAAGCCACGGAATTTCCTTGTCATGCTTGACCCTGCAGAACCGATTCGCTGCGTCGTTGCAGATCTGGGCATCGCGCAGGGGACCGACCGCCAGGGCGACATGACGCGGACCCAGGAGGTTGTTGGAACGCCGCGCTTCCGAGCGCCGGAGGTCGCGTTGGGGGGGCCTCATACGACGCGCAGCGATGTCTATTCGCTCGGGAAGCTCCTGGAGTTCCTTTTTGCGCCTGGGGAGTCCGTCGGGGTTCAAGTTCGAGTGTGTGCTCGAAGCTCTGAGCTGACGGAGAGCCTCTGGGACGCGCTCGACGAGCTGATCGCACGCGCTTGCTCGATGGACCCGGCGGCCCGGTTCGAGGACGCGGCCGAGTTCGCTCGCGCGGTCCCGGAGACCGTGCTGACGTTGGTGAGACTGGAACCTCTGGCTCGGGACGATGAGCCTGCGGCCGTGGACCTCCGGGACCATGAGTGGGAGGTTCTCGCCGCCCTGATCGCCGAGTGCCCGGATGAGGACGACGGTGCGACAACGTGGAGCGTGCGGCAACGGGCCCAGGTTGACGAGTACGAGTTCTCCATGGGGGTTCGTCGCCTACGGCGTGTCGGCTTCGTCGAGACCACCCAATGGGAGGACTATGACTCGGGCGAGCCAGTCCAGGGCGTACGCCCCACGGCGGAAGCATTCCGGTGGGCCGAGGCTCATGCACGGCCGCGACTGCAGCCGGCGCCACCATCCGACGAGATCCCGTTTTGACAGACAAGTTCCTCGGTCATGGACTCCGGTCCCTCTACCAGTGCCTCCTGGGGCGCGCCTGATTTCGGCGGGGTTGAGGCGGGGGGCGACCGGGGGATCGCCGCGCCCCCGATCACTTGGTTCACCCGAAACGTCACTTGCATGAGTTCTAGATCCCTGACCCAGGGCTGTTGACCGGGGCTGCGGCCTGTCGGCGTTCCGCCGGGTGAAGAGTTGCCTGGCACGGCGAGCGCATCGGTGCTCGGGGAGTGCAACCGGGGCCGGACATTGCGTCCTGTGGGCTACGCTCGACGAAAAACCAGCACCCCCCGGGACGAGCACTGGGCTCGCCCGCTGCGCCTGAAACCGCGGGGGTTCAGTTCTTCGCGACGTCCACAGCCACGCCGGAGCGCTCGACCATCAGATACGTACCGAGAGGAAACACGACATCGCTCTTGCCGCTTTCGAGGAGTCAGCGTACGAGCTCATGGTCCTCGGGGAAGGCGGCGTTGGGCTCGAGGGCTTCAACGCGGGCCCACTTGTTCTTGCCCGCGACGGTCGGCCGAATGCCGTGGCGTGGAAGACGGGTCGTGATTCGGTGAATCGCCGCTGTGGCCCGTGGCGCAATGTCGGCGAGGTCAAACTTCGCCGCCATGGAACGGGTCGAGTGGTGGAATGACCGCCGGCCGGCCCGTCGGCCTGGCGACGTACCTCCGCTTGAGTTCGAAAACAGCTATCATCGATTTCGCAACACCCCAGCCGACGCGGCTGCACTTACGTAGACAGCTCTTCGGAATTTCGGGGGCGGTTCATTTACTGCCTGTGCGAGACTCGGCCCCGTTGTCTCGTCGAAGCATCCTCGTCATCGCCGTCCTGCAAGCCGTCGCCTGCGAGAACAGGAACGGCCCCCCCACGTCGCCCCCTTCGGATACGAGCCAGCCAGCGCCAGCCAGCGCCGCACGTTCAAGCGGGAACACGGGTGTTAGTACAACGGCGCAAGCCCTCAAGTTCGAGGAGCACGGCTATGTGAACCCGTTCACAGGAGCCGTTCCCTGGTGGGACAACGGGGATGCGCACGATAAGCCGAATACGCACGCCATGGAGTGGATGTTCGTCGGGCTCAGCGATGTCCTTCCCCGTTGCGACGAAGAGCCAAAGTGGGAGGTTCTCGACAAGCCCTTGGAGGAGATCGCGTCACGCGGGCACCAAGCAATCCTACGCCCATTCATATTTGGGGACTACGGCGACGAAAACTATGCACCGAGCGACCTCCTCACCCGAAAGCTGCGCCATGACGGCAAGAAGTTCAAGAACCCTCGCTGGGACGATGAACGCGTCCAAAAGTGCGTGCTGAAGTTCATCGACGCTTTCGCCGACGAGTACAAGGATAACAAACAAGTGGCCTACATTCAGATGGGCCTGGTCGGCCTTTGGGGCGAGCACCACCTCGACAAGGCTACGTACACGAGCAAGAATTTCCCCTCGGCCGCGTTCCAAAAAAGAATGATCGAACACTACTTAGACGGATTCACGATAGACAAAGAAGCGGGGCGCTCCTCCTCCGACCTGATGGTCTCCCTGTCCTTCGACTCGGCCCAGCCACATGGTCTATTCGGCTCTACCGAGACGCCTTCCCTGAGCGACAGGCGCTTTAGCTTCTTCGACGACACCTTGCTAGTCGAGGGCCACAGTAACCGCGACAACTGGCGACAAACTGCCCAGGCGAAAGGGCAGTTCAACCTCCATGTGAAACACGGTTGGGGAGGGGAGCCGACCTGGACAGGGAAACGGAAGTCGCCCTGCAACAAAGACGGCGCGTGGACTGTGCCGCCGCACGACTGCGGCAACGGCGAACCACTCAGCAAACAAGCCAAGCGCCTTGGCCTCAACTACATGGTGGCATCCGACGCGTTCTCGACCGACATTCCTCAGAATGACCTGCTCGCGCTGGCACGGGTGATGGGCTACAAGTTCACGGCTACCGCCGTGAGCAGGAAAGGCGACGAGAAGATCGCCGTCACCGTGAAAAACACCGGCGTCGCCTACTGCCCGTACAAGGTAAGTGTGTGCAGCACGGAGTCGATTTGCGTCGGAGATCTCTCGACGCTCGCGCCCGGGGATAGCGTCGTCGTCGATGTCCCCGCCTCATCCTCGCCCTCACAGGTTCTCTCCCTCGCATCTCCTCGACTCGGTCCCAATCAGAAAATCCGCTGGAGCAACGCGAGCGCGGATGGAGGCGCGGCCACGCTTACCGTCACGGTCGACTAAGCACCGTGCTCGTGGCCGACCAAACCCAGCCGTGCTCGTCTCTCGAGGCTCAGGGGCTCGCCGAAGACGGAGAACGACGCCTCCCCGCCCACACCGAAGCGGATCATAGGATTGGGGCCAATGTGTTCCTATCGGTCCTGGCTTTCGACTTCAACCGTCGACCCGACCGGAGCTGACCGAGTCTTGGAAACGGGACGCCCGCACCCCTGGGCCGCCTCCCGCGTTCCCCGCCGACGATGCACGGTCCGCCATCGCGTCCATCCCCGCAACGCGATGACGGAATCGCCGGAGCGCCTTCGCCGGCGTGACCGCGGGGCTCCGAAGTGAGGCCTCCGATCCCCTGCACCACGCGTCCGAGCTCATCGTGAGTCATGAGCGCCAGGGTTTTGCGAGCGCCAAACCCAGGAACACGGAAGCTCTGTTGCCGGCGGAAGCGCGCCCGCTGGGCCGGACTGAGCGCGGACAGGTGCTGAAGCTTGCCCAGGCCCAGGTGCACGACGAACTCGAAGTCGTCGGGGTGCTCGCCCGCTCACTGCGCGGCCGTTCGACGAGCCGAGCTTCTTTGCATCGAAAGACGACTTTCGGCAGTTCCCTCGAGCGTTAGCCGGGCGGTTGCGAAGGCTTGCTTCGGCTCGCCCCGGCCCCGGCTGATCTCCGCGGGTCCCCGGTACTCGCGCCGCGCCTCGTGCTGGCGGGTCGTCGGTTCCCTAGGATAGAGTTGCCCTGCTGGGTCCAGGATGGGAACTGTTAGCCGCCTCAAGCTTCGCCTTAAGAATCTCGGTTCGCGCAAGATCGCAGTCATCGTTGGCGCCCCGTTGTCGCTGACCAAGGGCGACGTCGATAGCGGTATCCCTGACATGGGAGTGCCTGATGTGAGCGGGATGATCGAGCGGATTCGTCGGCGGGTGCTGACGGAAGGTCTGGAGCTTGCGGCGGCCTTCGGCGAGGTTCCCCGAGACGACTACTCGGCAGCCTTCCGTTTCGTGGGGGAGACTCTTGGGGCAGACGTTGTGAACAAGATTGTCCGTGACGCGGTGCTTGAGGCACGAGTGGCCTCGGCGCCGTTAGACTTCCAGGATGACGGCGACCCGGAGCACTGGCACCTTCCGGCCGGGACCGTCGGTTTGGCCCGGTGGGTAGCCTTACTTGGTCGGCAGTGCGACGTCGTGCTCACCACCAACTTTGACCCACTGCTGTCGCTTGCGATCGCTGCGGCGGGCGGAGTCGCAGACAGGACGGTGCTTGCCACGGATGGGCGGCTCCCAGGGCAGGCGGATTCCAGAGCCGGGACAAGGGTTGTTCACGTGCATGGCTACTGGCGCGACTCCGACACGCTGCACACGCCCGAGCACATGAGGGCCGGGCGTCCCCAACTAGGCGGCTCTCTTCGAACGCTTCTCCGCGACCACGTTGTGCTCGTATGCGCGTGCGGTGGCTGGGACGATGCTCTGATGCGCTCGCTCAAGGAGCTGCTTGATGAGCCGTCCGCCGAGCGAATCGATGTTCTGTGGGCTCATTTTGACCATGAGCGGGACGTTTCGCGTCTCGCCGCCGACTTTTTCGAGAAGCCCAGCAACCCCCGGGTCGTCGACTACTTCGGGGTGAATGCGCACGAGTTGTTTTCGGAGCTTGCTGAAGAGACTCGAGCTCTGCCTGGCGCAGGCGCTGCATCAAGCAAAGCCCCTGTGTCCGCTCCGCGAGTCCCGGCCTCAGGGATATCGAACCTCCCCCGCCCGGCCTCGAGTTGCGTCGGTCGTGATACGGACGCACAGAGGATCCGAGAGGCCCTCGACCAACGCCGGGCGAAGCACGGACGGGGCGTGGCTGCCCTGACCGGCATGCCCGGGTTGGGGAAGACGCGGCTGGCCTACGAATTCGCACACCGAGGCGAATCGCAATACAAAGTTCGGTGGCTGGTCGAGGCGGAGTCGGAGTCGTCGGCCATGCACGACCTTGCCGCGCTTGCTTCGGAGCTGGGTGTCGCCCACGGGAGTCTTGACGTCGACGTTGCCGTCGAAAGAACGTTGGCCTGGCTTGCGGCGAATGACGACTGGCTTCTGCTTCTCGACAATGCGCGTGACCAAGAGTCGGTTCGGCGCCTCATTCCTGACTCACCACGGGGAGATGTGTTGATCACGTCTCAAGCGACAGCATGGCGAGGTCTTGCCGAGCCAGTCCCACTGAATCCGCTAAGTGTCGGCGTGGCCGTCTCGTTCTTGTCGGAACGGAGCGGGAAAGAGGCTGATGGAAGCGCCCTGAAGATTGCTGAGGTCCTGGGAGGGGTCCCCCTGGCTCTGGTCCAGGCGGCCGCCTACGTCGAAGCAACTGGCTGTTCCTTCTCTGATTACGTGCAGGCTCTCCGCGAAGTTGGGCCTTCCTTGTTCGACGCCGCCGCCTCCCGACTCGACACGCCTACCACTGTCAATACGACATTTCAGCTATGCCTCGGGAAGGTTCAAGAGCAAGACCCACAGGCGAGCTGCCTCCTGGAGCTGTTGGCGTTCTTAGACCCGAACGGCGTCCCCCAGGGGGTCCTCGCTGAATCGGCGACGTGGCTTCCGCCCGGCACGGAGGGGCTGTGGACAACACGAGCACGACTCGATGCCGCCAAGGCAGTGCTCCGTCGATTCAGCCTCATCGACCAGGTCGGTGAGTCTCTATGTGTTCACAGGCTCGTGCAGTTCTGCGTCCGTGAGGGGCTCCTGCCCGAACGACGTCGAAACCTTGAATCCGCGTTGCTGCATTGGGCATGCAGCGTTTTCGCCTATCAGCCGGGTTCTTCACAGCTTGAGGAAGTGCAACGCGGTGTTCCCGAGCAGGTTCACGCATTGTTCGTCGAACCGCGGACGTTTCGTTCTCCACTGCGAGAGACCTTGACCCTACTGAGCCGGTTGGGCACGTTCGAAATGCGGAGAGGAGCGGTCTCTGCGGCGGCTTCGGTGATTCGCAGCGCGCTGCAGCTCTCAGAGGAACGGGTGGCGCTGGACCCCGAGGGCTTTCAGGCGCGGCGCGACTTAGCCGTCGCGCTGGAGAGACTTGGTGACGTGGACCTTCGGTCAGGCGCCGTCGCCGAGGGGAAGGTGTGCTACGAGCGTTCCCTCTCCATTCGCGAGCAACAGCTGGGACTTGAGCCCGGAGACTCGGGCTCGAAGCGAGGCTTGTCTGTGGTGCTGAGCAAGCTGGGCGGCGCGCAGTTGTGCAGCGGAGACGGTCTGAGCGCACGAACCTGCTACCATCGCGCGCTGGCGATTGCCGAAGAGTTGGCTGAATTGGACCCAGGGAATGCTGAGTTTCAGCAGGACCTTTCGGCGTTGTTTCACAGGTTCGGAGATCTGGAGGCCCGCGAAGGGAATGCGGGGCCAGCGAGGACGTGCCGCGAGCGGGCGCTGGACATCTCCGAGGGGTTGCTGCGGGCGAACCCGCAGAACACTCGCCTTCGCGGCGATCTCTCCTTCTCGTTGACCAAACTTGGAGACACGGAGCTTCGGGAGGGCAATGGAGCGCGGGCGCGGGAGAGCTACGAACGCTCGCTCGAAATCCGGGAGGGCCTGGCCAAGTCTGATCCGGGGAACGCCGAGGCAAAGCGAGCCGTCGGCGTGGCGTTAACCAAGCTCGGAGACATGGAGGGCCAAGTAGGAAACCCCGCGACCGCGCGAACGCACCACAAGGCCGCGCTACGCATATCTGAGGAACTCGCTGAGTTGGACGTACGCAACGCGAGCGCGAAGGGGGACATGGCAGGAGCGCTCGGGAGGATGGGTGACTCGGAGTCGCAGATAGGGAGCGCGGCGAAGGCGCGAGACTACTATGAGAAGGCGTTGGCGGTTTGCGAAGAACGGCTGCTCCTGCAGCCAGGGAGTGTAGAGGCAAAGCGCGGCCTGTTTGTGGCGCTAGTCCACCTGGGAGACGTTGAACTCGGGATTGGGAGTGTCGCGATGGCGCGGGAGCGATACACCCGTGCGCTGGATATTTCTCAGGAGCTGGCGACTCTGGATACCTCTAGCGCCGACGCGAAGCGCGACGTATCCTCTTCGTTGGGAAAGCTCGGACAGGTGGAACGGGCGGCGGGCCTCGTCCCAGCGGCACGCGCCTACTACGAGCGCGCGCTTACTATGTGCGACAAGCTGGCTCATTCCGACACCCGAAACGTCGAGGCGAAACGAAGTCTAGTGGTGGCGCTAACGCACTTGGCCGGCCTGGAACTCGAGGCGGGGATGGTGACCGCCGCAAGTGCCTACTACGAGCGTTCTCTGGCCGTATGTACCGGGCTGGCGAGGGCGAATCCCGACAGCGGCCTTGCGAAGCGAGACCTTATGCTGACCATGGAGCCTCTGGCCGATGTGAAGGGTCGCGAGGGTGACCATGCGAGGGCGAGAGAGCTGCTTGAGGGCGCGGTCGAATTAGCCGAGGAACTCGTCACGCTAGATCCCGAGAGTCTGGAAGCGAGGCGAGATCTATCCGCCGAACTCACCAGGCTGGCGGATCTTCTGGTCCGTATCGGGAACGCGGCGGGTGCAGGAGACTGTTACGAGCGAGCGCTGAAACTGCGTGAGAAGCTGGCGGCGTCAGAGCCGGACAATCCGAGGGCGAGGTTGGACCTTTCGGTTTCACTCGGCAAGAACGGAGACATCGCGGCCCGGCTAGGTAACGATGACGCGGCGCGAACGTACTACGAGCGTGCTTTGGACATCCTGGCGCCGCTGACAGCATCAGACCTCCTGGGGCCTTCGGCGAAGAGTGACCTCGCGGTGGTGCTGCATCGGGTTGGAGGGGTTGAACTTCGGGCGAAAAATTGCGATGGCGCGCGCAGGTACTACGAGCGCGGCGTGAGAGTTTTGGAGGACTCGTTCAGAGCGGAATCTGGGAACGGGAAGACTCCGCGAAGTCTAGTGGTATTGCTGATCCAGCTGGGCGACGTGGAGACTCGCGCAGGGAACGAAAAGAGAGCGCGCGAGCACTGGGGACGTGCGTTCGTCATCGCTGAGGACTTGGTGAAGTCCGACCCCGGAAATGCTAAGGCGCAGCGGGAGCTCGCGATCGTAGCAGCGCGGCTCGGGGACGCCGCCTAGCCATCTCGGTCCAGACCGCAGTGTGGTGTTTCGGCGAGATGAGTCCTTACGTGTTTGCCTCTGCTATCCGCGACGTCGGCGGACAAACAGCAGCAGTCCCGACAGTACCGCGGCTGACCCGGGTCCGCCGCTGGTGCATCCACACCGCGAATCGGACTCGGCCGCTGAAGCATCCTCCCCGGTCGAGATGGAGCCGGCCGCGGATGCGCCGATGCGCCGTCCGGTCTGCCAGCATCACATCTGGTTGTTAACAACAATTTTCCCCACGACGGTACGTCGCTCCAGGCTCTGAATCGCTGAGGGGACCTCTACCAGCGACACCGACCTCTCAATGGCCGGCTCGATCTCTCCCCGCGCAATCATCTCGAGGACCCGCTCGATATTCTCAGTGACCTCGACCTCCTGGGTGAGGGTTCTAAACCGCTGCGCGCCACGCCCGTACCAGCGACCAAACGCCTTGAGACGGACCATCTTGTAGAAGCTCCCCCCCACCAAGACGTATCGGCCGTTGTCTTTGAGCACTCCCTCGAATCTCGACGGACTCTCGAAACACGCCGCATCGAACACGGCGTCGTAGCTGTTTCCCTGGAGTTCCTCAGCCGACGTCGTTTTGTAGTCGACGACGATATCCGCACCCCAGCTCTTCACCACGTCGGCCTTCTCGGCCGAACACATCGCAGTCACGTGGGCGCCCAATGCCTTCGCCAACTTCACACCAAAGGACCCGACCCCGCCGGAAGCACCGTTGACGAGCCCCCTACCCCCGGGTTTGATGTCGCACAGGAGCCCCCCATCACCGCGGCCTGCCCTGAGATGGGCACGGTTGCTGCCTGTCCGAAGGAGACACGAGCCGGATTCTTGACCAGATGGGTCGCGCGTACGACCGCGTACTCACCGAACGCGCCTCCCAACGACTTCCGCACATCAGCAACAACGGCGTCTCCCACTTGGAAGCCCTCAACATCCTTGCCCGTGGCTTGGATCGTCCCTGCGAGGTCCATCCCCAGTGTCCGATTCTTCTGCGCTGGTTTGAACCACCCCAGCACGAGCCGGATGATGAGGTCGTTCGCGCGGACCATGTGCATGTCTGCAGCGTTGATAGAAGAGCTCTCGATCTTGATCAGAACTTCGTCCCGCTTGGGTTCGGGCACGTCTTGTCCGCTGGCAAGCTTCATCACCTCTTGCGGGCCGTAGTCGACGAAGGCGGTGCTTGGGTGTGCACCCACTCGAGGTGTTCGCCGGTCAGTCGTACGGCGTCCCGGTGGACAGCGAGTGTGAAGAATGCGGCGATGGAGGTATCGTTGGTTCGAGTGTCAAAACCGCAAGTCACCGCCACGGCCGCATCGGTCAACGCACGACCACCGAGCGAGCCTCGGCGCAGGCGCATGCGATCCCTGCCGACCTCGGCATTGAGACACGTGGCTGTGGTCGGCACATTGGCGGGCGCGTGCTCGCGTTCGACCCCACCGCTGGCCGAACCGCGACCGGTTGCGGCTCCTGACGCCGTTCCGAGCCTGGTGCCTCCTCCGACGGCCGATGAATCCGCACCCGAGCCTTCCCTGAGCGCGGTCGTCTTCGACTTCGAGGAGAACCTGCTCATGGGTGACACGGACGGCCGGGTGCTGGCCACGCTCGAGAGCTATGCCGAGCCGCTGCACGAGTGCTTGCGGGGGCTCGAGCATGCGATCGACGACGGCCAGGTGTCGTCGACGTCGGCGTGGGTATCCATCAGCAACGCAATGCTCCGCGATTTTCGGATCGATGGCGCACCCGATCCAGTCAACGAGTGCCTTGACGCCGTGCTCGGCGATCTCGAGATGCCCGCCCATGCGCTCTCGGGCGTGGTGTCACTACGGCCCCGTGAGCCAGACCGGGACCTCGGCTCGACCGATGAGGCTCGCTGGACCGTCCGCCTCGAGCGGATGAGCGTGGATATGATCGCCCGTCTGCCGTCCTCCGGAGACCGGCGCGCCGTGGAGCTGTCTGGCTCCATACGGGTGCAACGGGGACAGCGCCGGGGCTTGCCGGACCGCACCCCGCTCGAGGTCATCGACGAGTACACCACCCTGGACGGAGGCATGGTGCACACGGGCAGCTGGAGTCACAACGAGACCGAGCTGCCTCGCTGCCACGACTCGGCCGAGCCCGTCGCCGTGCACGCGCAGCTGCGTGAAGTCGCGCCAGGTGGATATGTCGGCGCCCAGCTGTGGCTCATCACCGGCCCCTGCGAGGGTCCGGTGCAGACGCTGTCATTGGGCAGTCTGCGCGTCGACTGGACGCAGGGGGAGCAGCCCACCGTGCGGGTGCTGCCGCTATGGCGCTACCAACTCGAGCAGAGCCCGGGTGAGCGGATACTCGAGCAACGGCGAGCGCGCGCGTTCGCTGGGGAGTGACGAGGTTCTGGACCGCGTGGGGCGGTCATCGTCGTGGTCAGCAGGCTGCGTGGCGCGTAGACCTCAGACGCTTCGAGGCCGGCGTCACAGAGCGTCAAGCGCCCCAGACTTTCGTGTCCGGCAGTTTGGAGACCTCCCGTCCGGACCCTCTGCCTTCACAACGAGGAGACATCCGGCACTACCCTCCCCGTTCCCGAGTCTCCGACTGTGAACGAAGCGTCGTCGCAAGCTTCTTGTAGGCGCGATGAGCCCGGACTCGCAGGCTCACGCTCGGGATCGACAGCGCGTTCGCAATGCGGTGGATCGGCTCTCCCTCGAGCTTGTGTCGCCGGACGATCTCACGCGAGTTGGGTGGGAGGGCATCGACAGCGCGCCGGACCGAGGCTCGGCGCAGTGCGACCTCTTCGTCGTCGCACAATCGTTCTTCTGGAGTTCGCGGTGCGTCACGCCGGCCGAACCCCTCCGTGTCCTCCCGCTGGCAGATCTTCTCGACTCGAGCCTGACGCCGGTACTCGCTGCGGAAGTGATCGAGCATGGTTCGTCGGGCCGAGGTCAGGAACCACCGCTCGACGGTGCCGGGCTCGCCCTCCCACCGGTCGTCGTAGCACTGCCTGGAGACGTGCACGCGAAGGAGGGTCTGCTGCATGAGGTCGTCCACCAACTCGGGCGCACGGATCCGCCGCTGAAGATACCTACGGATCCGCGGCGCGAGCCGACGAAACAGCGTGTCGAAGGCCCGCGCGTCTCCTCCGACATATCGGAGCATCAGAGCGTGCATCGAGTCGTGATGGAGTGCGGCTACTGCCAACGTCCTGCTCCATCCAGGCCGATCGGCCAATAGGGGAGACAACTGACGGCCTCGAGCCATCCGGGGTGGTTGTCGTCTTGAAGCCACGCGAGCAGGAGGGACTCGGGCGGGGCGTGACGCGACACGTCTGTCCGAGCGTTGAGCCGTAGACACTCGGTCCAGTAGTGGTGGACGGTCCATTGCAGCTCGGGACAGGCAGCAGGACCGCCAAAGTGCTGGTCGAACGCGAGGGCGGCGGCCTGCGACGCGCCGATGCGGTGGCGAGCCATGGTCGTGTCGACCGCGGCTGCCCACCATTGCTCGGCGACGCTCAGCGCGGCCTCGAGGTGGTGCTCGTACGCGAAGAACAAGCGCTGATACTCGAGAGGCGCCTCGCCGAACGTGGCGACTGGCCGCGCAACCGTTTGCAGAGAGGGCATTCGCCTGGATGCACCCGTGAGGCGTGTGATGCCCTGGATGGGAGGGTGCATCAGCTCGAAACGGAAGGCTCGTGGCTGCTGAAGCCCGGCCTCGGGTTGCGCGGAGTGCTTGGGCAGCGGGCGCTCGTCGGGAAACACGACGAGCTCCTCGACGAACGCCACGAGGCTGGGGTCGGTCTCCTGCAAGTGTTCGACGAGCCGTTGGGGCGCGAGGGGGTGATGGCCGCTGCGTACCGCGATTGCGGCAGCATGCAAGCGGAGCACCTGCAAGACGCGCGGGTGAGATGCAGGACCCATGGGAAGGTACGGACGGAGGGCCTCGTCGGATGACGTCGCCCCCTCGGCGACGGCCTGCGTCTCGAGCTGTGCCCACCACGCAAGCGCCTGGACTCGAGCATCTCGAAGCGCATCCACGAACGGTCCAAGCTGTTCCTGTGCCTGCATTGGGTCCATCAAGTCGCCGGACGGGTTGATCTCGGGAGCACGTCCCGGTTCACGAACTCATCGAACCGGTCCCACTCATCACATCTGGTTGTTGACGACAATCTTCCCCACGACGGTACGTCGCTCGAGGCTCTGAATCGCTGAGGGGACGTCTGCCAGCGACACCGATCTCTGAATGGCCGGCTCGATCTGTCCCTGTGCAATCATCGAGAGGACCCGCTCGATGTTGGCAGTGACCTCCACCTCTTGGGTGAGGGTTTTGAACTGCTGCGCGCCACGCCCGTACCAGCGACCCAACGCCTTGAGACGGAGCATCTTGTAGAAGCTCCCCCCCACCAGGACGTATCGGCCGTTGTCCTTGAGCGCACCCACGAATCTCGACGGGCTCTCAAAGCACGCCGTATCCAACACGGCGTCGTAGCTGTTTTCCTGGAGTTCCTGCGCCGACGTCGTCTTGTAGTCGACGAGTTCATCGACGCCCCAGCTCTTCACCACGTCGGCCTTCTCGGCCGAACACATCGCAGTCACGTGCGCGCCCATTGCCTTCGCCAACTTGACAGCAAAGGACCCGACCCCGCCCGAAGCTCCGTTGACCAGAACCCGATCCCCGGGTTTGATGTCGCACAGGAGCACCCCCATCATCGCGGCCTGCCCTGAGATGGGCACAGTGACCGCCTGTCTGAAGGAGACCCCCTCCGGTTTCTTGACCAGGTGGCTCGCGCGCACCACCGCGTACTCACCGAACGCGCCGCCGAACGACTTCCGCACATCCGCAACCACGGCGTCTCCCACTTGGAAGCCTTCAACGTCCTTGCCCGTGGCTTGGATCGTTCCTGCCAGGTCCATCCCCAGGATGCGGTTTTTGCTCGCTGGTTTGAACCACCCCAGCACGAGCCGGATGATGAGGTAGTTCGCGCGGACCATGTGCATGTCTGCCGCGTTGATCGAAGAGCTCTCGATCTTGATCAGGACCTCGTCCCGCTTGGGTTCGGGCACATCTCGTCCGCTGGCCAGCTCCATCACGTCTTGTGGGGCGCCATATTCGTGAAAAACGACAGCACGCATCGTTTGGCCGACGCGACCCCGCGGAGCGGATTTCACGGCGGGGAAGGTTGGCGGCGCGGTGGGCATGCGAAGAAACTAGCTATGCGCAGGTCGCTGGTCATCTGGCGAAAAGCGTATCTCTGCTATACGTAGATGTATGAACTGGGGGTCCGTCTCGTTCGACTGGAACCAGGTGAGGGCTTTCATCGTCACCGCGGAGGAAGGCTCGCTGAGCGGTGCGGCGCGGGTGCTCGAGACGACCCAGCCAACCATCGGCCGGCAGGTGTCGGCGCTGGAAGCCTCACTCGAGGTCACCCTCTTCGAGCGGAGCGTGCGAGGGCTGTCCCTCACCGAGGCCGGAAGTGACCTGCTCGACCACGCTCGCGCCATGGGCGAGGGGGCCATGGCCATCTCGTTGCGGGCCGCCCGGCAGTCGCAGGAGGTGACAGGTGAAGTGACGATCACCGCCACGCACCTCTTGTCGGCAGCCCTACTGCCGAAGCTTCTCGAGCCGTTGCGGGAACTCGCGCCGGGACTGCGGCTGCGCATCATCTGCACCAACGACCTCAAGAGCCTGATGCAGCGCGACGCCGACATCGCCATCCGCAACGTCCGTCCCGACCGCCATGAACTCTTCGCGCGCCGTGTCGGCCACTTCCGCGGAAACCTGTACGCGTCGACGGCCTACCTGGACCGCGCCGGTCGCCCACGGACCCCGCGCGAGGTGGCCGATCACTGCTTCGTCGGAAGTCCAGACCCACAGCGGCTTCTCGCCCCGATGCGAGACCGCGGCATCCCTGTACGGCCCGAGAGTTTCGCGTTGTCCAGCGACAGTGGCGCTGTCGTGTGGGAGCTCGTGAAGCAAGGGTACGGGATTTCGCTGCTCCCGGAGACCATCTGCGAACTCGAGCCGGGCATCGAGAAGGTACTTCCCAGTTTCTCCGCGCTGGAGTTTCCGATCTGGCTCGTGACCCATCGCGAGCTTCAAACCAGCCCGAAGATCCGCATCGTTTTCGATGAACTCGCTCGCGGATTCCGCAGGACGCTCGAAGCGGCGACCGGCGATGCCGACGGCTGAACAGTGGGGCTCTTGCCTCCCCGGTCATCGCGGTCCCCATCGTCGGGGCGCTTCGGGGCGCTTCGGGGCGCGGTACGACAACGCCTCGAGACCACGATGGGACCCGGCGGCGCCCTGAACTCGGCAGCGAGGCAGTGTTTGCTTACGGGGTTTCGATGCGACCCTGGGCGTGGCCCCGGGTTGTGGGGTCATGACGCAATTCCTACGACTCTCGCTTTCCGCTGCCCTCGGCCTGACCGCGTGCGGTGATGACGGAGCGCGAGACCATCCTCAACACCACGGTCCCGGAACGCGAAGCAAAGCGTGACCGAGGGACCCGCCATCGGCAGCGGAAGGTTGCAAACTCGTTGCGCCTCGAGGGGCCGCTCTTGCGCCGGCACCGGCCCGAGGTGTTCGGTGAGGCTGGGCACGTTGCAGTGCTTCTGAGTCACAGCCTGCATCTGCGACATGATCTCCTCCGTGCGGACCGGGTCGAACGACCGAGTATGCTCGTGTTCGCGGAACGCGGTGTTGAACGTCATGAGGTGGACGAGGAACTCCGGCGCGCCTGGACAGGCCCCAAGGACTGTATCCTCGAGTCGCTTCGCGTGGCTTGGGGGCCTGTAGAGCCGCGAGGGGTGTTCCAACGCCTGCTGGGCCTCCCACCGGTTGAGTCCAGCCTCGAGCCGCGGACTGTCACAGGTGTCCATCGGCTTGCACCCGGGCAGCTCCAAAACCACGAGCGTAACGATCAGCAACCGCCTCATGCGTCTACTTGACTGGGTGTGGGGCCAGGGTATTTCCCCGGGCTCCCCGATCCAGGGTTGTTGACCGGCACTGTGGCGGGTCCGCGGTTCAGCCGGCATCGGCACGAAACCGCGGGCTCGTCCACCCGGCCTGTGTGAGGAGAGCGCAACACAGGCCCCGCTCCAAGCCTCACTCCGGCAGCATCGTCCGCAGCTCATCCGCGACGGCGAGGAGTGCTTCCAGCGTCTCCTCGATCTCCGTCTCCTCGAACGCATCAGCATTCGCGCGGAGCTGGTCCGCCATCGCGTCCAGCCCCGCGACGCGGTGCTGGAATCGCCGCAGCACCTTGGCCGGGGGAATCGCCGGCGGCTGCGAGGTCAGACCACCGACGCCCTGGATGACCCGGCCGAGCTCGTCGTGGGTCATCAGCTCCAAGCTCTTGCGGACGCCACTGCCCGGAACACGGAAGCTCTGCTGCCGACGAAAGCGGGCCCGCTGGGCCGGACTGAGCGCGGACAGGTGCTGAAGCTTGCCCAGGCCCAGGTGCACGAAGAACTCGAAGTCGTCCGGATGCTCGCCCGCCCACTGCGCAATCGAGATGTATCGCTGCGCCGTCCGGGGGCTGTACGGGAGGTGTTCGCTGAGCCAGGGCAACCACTGCCCGAACCCCAGGTGTTGTTGCAGCGCGAGCAAGCGCTGGCCAATCGAGACCACGTCTCGAACAACCCGCGTTTTCGTTTCGCGGTCGAGCACGAGGATCTCCCGAGTCAGGCGGGCCTCGACCGGCTCGCGCGCGACGAGGTCAGCGCTCCCGACCCGCGCGTAGGTGCGAGAGCGTCTCCTTGCCACTTTCTTCCCTGCGCGTGCCATCGCCGATGAGAATGCGCCACGGTTGGCGTATTTCAAATACGACAGCGCTGTCGTATTTGAGATTCTCCGGATTCTGGCGCGCAGGGCACCCCATCGGCGGTACGACTGCAACCGCGCGTGCCATCTGCGATAGTGGGCCCATGGGAATTCGATCGGGGCTCTCCATGTGGATGCTGTTGGCGGGACTGGGCGCCTGCGGCGCTTCGAACGGGTCCGGCGCGAGCGAGGGGACCTCGGAGACGAGCGGATCCAGCGGACCCAGCCAGACGGCGACAACAGTTGGCGTGACCGCGGCCACTGCGATCAGCGCGACCGCTGGCACCGCTGATACCGGGAGCACGGGCACAGCCTCGGCGACGAGCGACACGGGGAGCACGGGCAGCACCGGGAGCACGGGCAGCACTGGCAGCACGGGCAGCACCGGGCGCTCGGACAGCAGCGGAGGCACCGACAGCACCGGCGAGGTGGCCGAGCTGGAACCAGGAGCGCTGCAGTTCATTGGCGTGAACTCGGACCTTCCCGAGGGTTTTGCCTTGGTGGCGCTCACGGACGTTCCCGCGGGTACCGAGCTGCGGTTCACAGAGCGAGCGTGGAACGAAACGAACGGCGCGTTCGAGACCCCCGAAGGCACAGCCAGCCTCGTGCTCTCCGACGACCTCGCCGCCGGCACGGTCTTCGAGGTCGGTGTTTCGGGCCCCTCGACGTTGTCGGTCACGCCCAACCTCGGGTCGATCGCCAGCGATGACACTGGCAACTGGGGAATCGCGGGCAACGGCGACAACCTGTTCGTGTACACCGGCTCGGACGACGCCCCGACGTTCCTTGCGGGTGTGGCGTTCTCCTCAGTCTCCGTCTGGACGGACGATGCCGACGCCCTCGATGGACAGAGCTCGATGATCCCTAGTTCGCTGAGTGAGGCGGCGGGGACGATCACGACCTTCAGTGCGGACAATCTGCGCTACACGGGCGCGAGGACCGGCGAAGGCTCATTGCCCGCGTACCTTCCCCTGATCGCCGAGGAGACGAACTACGAGACGGGCAACGCCGCTTACACCCCCCTGGCTGGGACTGACTTCACCCCGTGATTCGCCCCGGTTCCGAGTTGGAATCACGCGAAGCCTCGAGGTTGAAGACTTCCACCCCTTCGGGCCGCGCTCCATCGACGACCACCATCGCGTCGGCCCCGCGCACGCACTCCCCCCGCTCGCTAGAGCGCCGCCCTCGCCACCGGTTTCGCACTGACCTGGGTTGTTCGTCCGCTCGCACGCGTTGGTGATCGCTCGCCGCTTCGAGGCTCCCGTGCTGTGCCCCACGTTTGCTCCGGACTTGCCTCGAGCCCAAGGGGCGGCCCAGGCCGCGCTCCTGGACGCCTGAGGCTCGGGCCGTCACCGACTGAAACGCGTCGCGGAGAATGGAGCCGTCGACGCGCTGGCATGAACATCGCCCTGCTTGCGGACCGCTCCGAGCCGGAGTTCTCCACGTTCGTCGCCCAGTTCGGGGAGCCCGTGTACACCGCGTTGTACGACGACAAGGTCAAACCAGTGGTTCGAGCTGTATTTCCGGGGCTGCCCCTTCAAACGCATGGACGGCAAGTATGGCGACGACTGCCGACCCGTCGCGCCGTGACATCGGCTCGCGAACAGCTCCGAACGCTCACGGTGATGCCGCCCTCCGAGGACGGCCGTGTCACCGTAACGGGTTGTCGCGGCCGGGTCCTCGGCGTATCCACACACGATAACCCGCTACGAGCTCGCGCCCAAGAACTGGTACCCGGGCAGCTCGACGAGAGCGGCAAAGTGAAATTGAAGTGGGAAACCGGAGGTCGGACGGGGTCGTCGACCGGCGGGGACGACTCCTCGTCAGTGCCCGCGCGAGACAACCACTCTCCGATCCGAAGGGCGTTGCCAACTTCGAGTGAGAGCGTGTTGACCCCGCGCGGGGATCATTGACCTAGCCTAGGGTCGAGCTATCCGCAGGCGGGGTGGTTCATGATGAAGCAGACCGGTGGGCAGCGGTCTTGGCTACAGTTCGGCAACGCCTCGGCGTCCGCAGGTGCAAGCGAAACCCAAGCCGCGGCGACAATCATCATGGGGAGCCCGACGATGGCGGCGATAGTCTTATTTCGAGATGACATGTTGCGAAGTTTCTTCATTAAAAATGCCTTTGATGAGGAGAGCAAAAACAAGGTCAGCCAGAGGCTCTCAATATACCAAGAACTATACCCTATGCACCATAAACTGTGCACTAACTATCAACACACAACCCCAACGATTCGCGCACAAGAATCGACACAAAGAGTTCAGAACCCCCTTGCGTGCCCCCACACGCGATCAAGTGAAACAGAGTGGGGACACGGACGTCGTCGAGAGACCGAGCTCTCCCCGCCATCGCCGAGGCAGCCGATCGCAGCGCAGAGGAGGACACGTGCGCCAAGCCGAGCCTTCGTCCCAGAGATCCCTGTCTGGCCGCAACGCCTTCGAGGCCAACGCGGCCGGAGCCGCCTTCGGAGCCTCGCCTCGGGCGATGATCCACCCAGCGGAGACCGCACCGACGAGGCCGACGGCAGCGGCGAGCCTGGGAAGGGCCGAACCGGGTCCGAGCCAGCCTAGCGTGTACGACTGCGACGCGGGCACCAGCCTCGCCCACCTCGCCGCGGAGGCGCGCGGCCGAAAAGGGGAAAACGAACGTGCGCCGATCGCCTTGTTCGGCGAAGCGGTCGCGAAGGCGATCGAGCCGCCGATAAACAGTCCGGGCGTTGACCTTCAACGCCGATGACAGCTCGGGAGCGGTCAGGCCTTCGGTCTCCGAGAGCACGAAGAGCTCACGATCCTCGGAGGACAGGGAGGCGACGAACACATCGAGTGCCCGCAGCGAGACTTGAGTCTCGTCAGAGTAGGCCGAAACGGGTGCGCCGGTGTCGACCAGTACCTCCCGCTTTCGCGCCACTGTGCGGGCCGTTCGGCGATAGTTGCTCGCGACGCCACGTGCGATGCCGTACAGCCACGGGCGGGTTGGGCCCCGCGCGAAGCTGCCGCGACGTCGGTATGCCACGATGAACGTGTCCTGTAGCGCGTCCTGGAGCAGTGACTCGGGCACACCGAAGCGGCGTACCGCGGACCAGACGAAGTCGTGCCCGGCCGCGTCGGTCTCGCGACCGGAGTCGGAGGCGGGTGATTCGCATGCCGCGAAGCTGAGAGGCAGGGGCAGAAGACCCACGAACGCAACGCGACGGAGATCGTTGGGAAACTGAGGGG
This sequence comes from Nannocystales bacterium, assembly GCA_050633305.1. Classification (GTDB taxonomy): domain Bacteria; phylum Myxococcota_A; class Polyangia; order Nannocystales; family Nannocystaceae; genus CAJXVA01. The sequence goes on along the minus strand of JBOEGF010000024.1, from coordinate 144,591 downwards.
GAATCATGACAACGGAGTGCCTGCTCGCGGGCCGCATCAGACTGCGGGAGCTACGCGAGGTGCTTCTCCCCACGGAGCACATGGGGGAACTGAGTGCCGCCACCGGTCGGCATTCGATGAACGGGTGTTGCAACCGCTCCTACTTTCCCGCTCGGAACCGATTCCGTTAACTCGGAACCGATTCTGTTGAAAGAGTTGTCAACCGACCGAGGGGCCTTGCCCGCTTTCCCAACTCGTCGAAGAGCAACTCACGCGATACCCCGCAGTCCAAGCTCCGAGACCATGCCGTATCCAGAGCACCGTGAAGACGGTGCTCGAGCGGTCCACGATGCGCTTCATCACCACTTCGATTCGCTCCCACTCCAGCGGGCTCTGGACGGTCATCACCGTGGCATGGTCGTAGCAGGTCTGCAGGAGCAGGAATGAAGTCGGGTCGGACGGGGAGGTCATGCGGCGATGGCCACCATCAGCGGCCAAACCGACGACTGCCGCAGCGGAATTCGGACCCCTCCGACGCGCCGAGCTTGCGTGCAGCCCGACCGCAGTCGGCCATTGTTGGGCACGAGCAGTGCTCGAGCTTGCTCAGCATGGACTTCATCTGCCGAAGACGCGCTGCGGCTCGGTCGAGCTCCTCGTGCTTTTGCGATACCACAGCCCGCAGCTGAGGCCCGGGAGCGGAGGCTCCCTCGAGCTGGTCCTTCAGTCCACGGATCTCGGTCAAGGAGAAGCCCGCGGCCTGGCACGCAGCGATCCATGCCAGATGATCGAAGATCTCCTCCCCGAACATGCGCCGACCGCTTCGTCGCAGCGGCGCTGGGATCAAGCCTTCGTCCTCGTAGTAACGGATCGCGGAGGGCTTGAGCCTCGCCCGACGCGCAACGTCTCCGATTCGATACAACGTCATCCCACTACCCCGAGCATCCGCACCGCGGCTGTGGCGTTCTACGCCGTCGCAGCACGGCCCAGTACGTCACGGCACCCAGCGATGTCACAAGGATCGCTGCGGACGTGACGTCCACGAAGCCCGCAAGGCTTGCAGTCCCGAGGCCCATCAGCCCGGCGAGTGCGACAACGAGAGGCGTTGCGCAGCACAGCAGGCCCGCGAAGCCGGCTGCGGCACCGCCCAAACCGAGCGAGAGCCAGCGCCGGTCGGGCGTCCTGGGCCCAAGCGCCTGCGCCATCTCGACCAGCACCGACTGATGCGCGGGGCTTGCGGTCAGCTCCACCCAGACCAGGCCCTGCGAAGCGTCCACGCGGGAGTCGAACTGCGCAAAGCCGCAACACTGACGCTCGTCGCCGACGAACGCCTCGGCCTTGGCCACGTTCGCTGGCTCGAGCGGAAGCGCGAACGAGAGCACGCCCTCCCCCAGCCTTGTACGAACAATCAGAGGGAGCATGGTTTCGCGTAGTTCATCGACGCGACTTCGAAAGGATGCGGAGGGTAGAACGCAGGCCTCGGACAAAACGGTCGGCATGTCACCGAGCGTGCAACTTCGAGTCGACTCGAAGTCAAACCCGCAACCGACGCCGATGTTCGAGACTCCTCAGGAGGGACGGAGCCTGGTCCAGCGTTGTGTCAGGGCATGTTGCCGTGACGCCAGTGCTCACTCGTCGGCGAGCTTCTGGGCCAACGCCAACTCTCGCTCGAAGCCGGAATCGGTCTCCGCGAGTCGGGCTCTCGCGACGCCTGCCAGCGTTCGAGATCTTGCAGGATCGGACTCGCGCGTGATCTGGGCGAGGACGAGGGGCACCACGCTGGCGACCGGCGGCGCGAGCATGTCGGCAAGCCCGCCCTCCCCCATCAGCTCGAGTGCTTCCTCGGCCAGCACGCGGGCCTCGTCGAGGGCCCCGGCGGCGAGCAGCGTCCGTGCGACCTTCCCCAGGCCGTGTACCTGCTCGTGAGGGGCATTCAGCGATGAGCGGCACAACGCCAAGGCGGCACGTGCGGTCGATATCGCCTCGGTCTCCTTCCCGGACTCGGCCAACACCGAGCCCAGCACCATCATCACTTCGGCTTCGCTCGCGGGATCGAGGAGCTTCCTCGGCTCCTCGCCGTCGGCTGCGGGCGGCTGCAAGAGCTCGCGCAGCAGGGCCTCGGCCGAGGCGAGGTCGTCTTGCTCTCGCCGCAGTCGAGCCAGATCCATGACGATGAAGGCGAGATAGATCGGTCTCGTCGCGTACGCCTCTCGGGCCGCCGACAGCATGTCCAGCGCTTCCTCGTTCCGCCCGAGCTGCACCAGGCACGAGCCGAGCACGCTCTGGGCCTCGGCCAGGCGTAAGTCCGGATCGGGCTGTTCGAGCAGGACGTCCGTCACCGCGGTCATCGGGCTCATGGCTTCCTTGCAGCGGCCGTGGGTGGCCAGCGCTTGTCCCAGGTTCATGCGGGTGTAGTGCGTGATGGCGTGGCCCGGATCTCCAGCCCGATCCATGACCTGGGCCGCTTCCCGAAAGTGGGCGAGAGCACCTCGCGCATCGCCGAGCTGCTGCTTGGTGAGTCCCAGGGACGAGAGGTTGCTGGCCACCCGCCAATGGTCTCGGCCGTGCATCGCGGTGTAGATCTCGACCGCCGCCTCGAAGTGCGACACGGACTCGGAAAGCTGTCCGTTGGTTCCGTACAGCGCACCCAACCCTTCGTGACCCAATGCAGTCCGAGGGTGCGTGGGACCATAGTGCTCGATGCGAGTGCGAAGCCCTTCCTCGGCCACCTCGATCGCCCGCTCCATCTCGCCGGTTGCCCTGAGCGCCAGCACGACATGTTGCTGCGCGAGCAGGTACTCGGGGGATGTCGTGCCCCAGTGTGCGGCGATGTCCCGCGCATTTTCGTAGTGGGTCAACGCGGCGTCGAGGTCTCGGCGGGCCATGGCGAGGCTGCCGTGGGCGATCTGGACGTCCGAGCGCAAGGTCGGATCCGGACCCACCCGTGCGGTCAAGGCATCGGTGGACTTGAGCCAACGCTCCGCTGCATCGAGGTCGCGCAGCCGGACGAAGGTGCCAGAGACCGCACGGGCCGACTTCGCCGCGACGGAGTCGTCACCGTGTTCAAGCGCAAGCCAGTAGGCGCGCTCGAACATCTCGGCGGAGGCTTGATTGCCCCGGGTCGACACGAGCGCGAGCCCCAGGCTGAGGCGAGCGCGGGCTTCGAGGATGCCGAACCCGCGCGCCTCGGCCTGGTCGGCAACGCGCTCCAGGATCGGCATGGCGCCCGCTTGATCGCCTGCGACGAGGACCCCTTGCCCACGAGCCAGCTCTCGCATGAGTTCGGGCGAGCCCGCCGCGAGAGGCCCCGGCCGGTCGACGCAGGTCTGTAGCGGGCCCAGCGTCTCTGCGAGCGGCGACGCGGCGAGCAACTGATCTCGCTCGGGCGCTTCGTACACCTCCAGTGCACCCGCCAATCGTGCGAGTCGGTCGTCGAAACACGCGGCACGGACCTCGTACGTCGGAGTGTCGAGCGTCCCATCGATCCGAGCCGCCCGACAGTTGTCCTGCACGTGTCCTCTCCACTGCTGCACGTAGTCATCCGCGCTCGACGAGAAGCGCTTCCAGCCGTCGGCGACGCCACCGTCATCGATGGCATCGAACCCCCGCTCGATCACCGCGCGAGCATCGGGGCCCCACACCACCTCCGCGGCAGCGGTCGCATCGTCGCACCGAGCCTCGCGTTCCAGCTGAAACGCCGCGGTCGCGGCCAGCACCACCGCCAACGCCGAGACTCCGCCGACCACGCGGCGTCGTCGCAGGCTCGGGTTGCCGGCGAGCGCGTCCAGCAGCGGACCCATGCTCGGGAACCGAGCCTCGCGGTCGGGCGACAGTCCTCTCCGAAGCGCCTTGGCGATCCAGCGCTGGTGTGACGTCGACTTCGCGGGCAGGACGGCGCGCGTCGGCTCTCCGCTCTCGGGACGCTTGCCGAACAGGGCCTCCCAGGCGGTCACGCAGAAGGCGTACTGGTCCACCAACGCATCGGGGGTCGCGCCCGCGCGCTGCTCGGGAGCCATGTAGGCCGGGGTTCCGACCACGGCGTTGGTCTGTGTGACCGAGTCGGAGTCCACCGCGGCCGCTCCCGCCTTGGACTCGCGCGACTCGTGGGCGTCGGGAGGCGCGAGGGTCCGCGCCAATCCGAAGTCCGCGACACGCACCCTCCCATCCGTGCCCAGCAGGACGTTGGCGGGCTTGAAGTCGCGGTGGACCACGCCCGCCTCGTGCGCTGCGGCGAGGCCACGACCCGCTTGCAAGACGTAGTCCAGCGTCTTGGCGAATCGCGAGCCAGCGTCGGGATGTTTGGCGAGCCAGTGAGCGAGGTCGCCACCGTCGACCATCTCCATGGCCACGAACATCTGCGTTCCCGCCGTGCCCACCTCGTGCACACCGACCACGTGGGGGTGGTTGAGCTTGGCCAGGGTTCGAGCTTCGCGGGCCATGCGGGCCCGCGCGTTGGAGTCGCGCAGTAGGGACTCGCTGCGGATCACCTTGAGGGCGACGCTGCGATCCAGGTTGGGGTCGTAGGCCCGAAACACGGTCCCCATTCCGCCCGAGCCGAGCTTCTCGAGGACGACGAACCGGCCGAGCGCGGTGGTGGGCAACTGGGCGCGAGAGCTCCCCGCCATCTGCAGCGCCGTCTCCAATTCGTCGGCGAGAGCCCTGTCCGAGGACTCCGCATTCGTGGCCAGACCACTGTCGGAGGCCGTGTCGACGTCGGACATGGCGCAGGACTAACAGCCCTCGGTAAAAGCCGCCATGGCGCCTCGGCGGCCCGTGCTTGTGCGCAGCCGTAGCGTGGTTCGCGCCACGGCTGGTTCCCGGCCTCGCGAAATGCGTGCTCGGGGCGAGGAGGAGGGCCGTGCGCTCCCGGAGTACGGTTCCGAGTAGGAGAGGAGACAGCGCAGGGACTTTCGTCGTCGACCGACCCCGTGCACCGGCGTTCCGGCACACGGAGCCAACGAGCGTTCTACGACCTCTGGCTGTTGGTGCACCCCCACATGCCCCGTGGCCCTCGCCTTCTCGTCTTCCAAGATGCGATGGGCGAGGCGCTCAAGCGGCACAGCTCGCGCTTGGAGGGGACCATCCGGTGACTCCAGTGTTGAAGGGTGCCACGCGACTCGGACGGTCGCTCACGTCGCCCGCGTCGGAGCTCGCACCAGCGGGCCACGATCGTCTGTGCGAGCTGACGGCCGAGTGCCACGTCCGAGCGCCGGAGCAGGCCGTTCTACGCTGCGTGGGTGGAGCGCTCAATCGCTCGGCAGGAGGCGTTTTTCGTACGGCATGCCCGTCACTCCGAAGCGCGGGTTCGGCTCGCCGCTGCGCGAGAACCCCATCGCCTCGTAGAACTGTTGCGCAGTGCGCGTGCTGTCGAGGTGCAGCCGCTCGAGTCGCCACGTCTTCGCCTGAGCTTCGAGCGCATTCATCAGCGCCCGGCCGACGCCGCGGCGCTCATACCCGGGCCGCACGTAGCAGATGTAGACCCCTCCATCGGTGCCCAGCATGCCAACGCCACATAGGGTGCCGTCGCGCTCGGCAACGATGGTGTGGCGGTCACGTCGGGCGAGCCAGGCGACGAAGCGCTGCGGGGTCTTGTTGGCGAGCCAGTCGGTGAGCGCGGCGGCGTCGCCGTTGTGATCGGCGTGGCACAGCTGGCTGATGGACGCGCGTAGGACCGCGACGGCCTTGTCGGCGTCGGCTGAGGTGGCTGTCCGGGTGGTCACCTCGGGTTGCACGGACGCGACTGTGCCATCCCTGTGGCACTCCTGGGGTGCCGAAGTCGGACTTGGCCAGGCAAGGTCGAAGACGGCGCAGACGCGATCTTTGAATGCGTTGCAGCACAAGGGGACGCCAGGCTCGGGGCGCAGCTAGTCGGTGTCCGTCAGCACGGCGAATCCTCGGCTCGCCACGGTGTCGTAGAACGCTTTCAACTCAGTCAGGAACGCGCACAGCAGGGTGCGCCACCGCGGGATCGGAGTTTTCCGGCCACGCCTTGTAGACACCCGCGCGCCGCATCTCATGCCAACACGACGCGAACGTCGCTGAGAACCCCGTCGAATCGATACTCGCGAGATGTCCCGCAACGGCACGGGCCTCATCCCGACTCAGCCACCGCCAGAGAAAGCCTTGGCACCCTGTCGCTTCACCGAGCGCGTCGCCACCTCGGCACGCACGCTCAAGTAGATCCCCCGCGGCGCGGTCCTCGACATGCCTCGCCAGTACGTAGGCTATTGCGTCGTATGAACGGTCCAGATCGCAGGTCCCCCCGAGGAGTCCCGGATTCTGCTGGACCAGCTGTACCGCATCGTCGAACACAGCCCGCTCGTCGCCCACCACCTGCCACGGCCGCAGCGAGTTGCGGCGCTCGGGCGGACAGGATACGACGTCGCAAAATATCGACAGCCACTCCCCGTCCCCCCCCCGGGGTCGGCCTCTGCGCGAAGCAACACGACGGCCCCCTCGCTCACGGCGTTTGCCGAACTTCGTGCCCCATCGGCTCACTATCTCAATCGAACGTGCTCGGTGCCACACGGTCCCATTTGTGCTCCGAGCTTCGACATCCAAGCGAAATGAAAAGGGAGAAGGCAGGGGCGGAGGAGTACGGGGGGCCGCCAGAGAGCGCGGTCGTTGGGCATTGGGCCTGCAGCCGGGTGTGGATCGGGGCTGCAGCCTGGCAGAGCGGAGGCCAGAATCCAGCCTCGCCGAGGCGAGCCCGGGGCCGAACCGGCGTACGCCCATCCAGAGGTAGAGCCCACGGCGTTCAGATCGAGCTGGTCCACGGCCTCACCGCCGTCAGCCGTGCCTCGGCGAAGGCAACCATTGCCGAGTGGCTCAAGGTGTTCTACAACGCAACAGCGTCGGCACTCGGCCATCGGCGCCCTTCCCTACCGAGTTCGAACGACGATACCTCAAGCGAGACAAGGCCAAGCTGCCAGCGAACCGAGGTGTCCGAAAAACCGGGGGAAGGCCACACTGCTTGACCGGGAGGCACTCAAACTCAGTGTTGCGAAGCCTCCCACCCGGGGATACTATCGTTAGTGCGTGTCGGTGGAGAACTAACGCGGAAGGATCGGTGCGGTTCCAGCACGAAGCCCCCCATGAGTTTTGAATCGGCAATCCCCAGACACTCTGCCGTGATGCTCCTCGTACTCATCACGGGCTGCTTTTCACCTATGGTTTCCGCTCCCAGCATGGAGTGCGAACCCGGTCGCCTCGGTTGCGAGTGTGTGAAAGGGCTCTGCGGCGCATCCCTCGAGTGCGCGCCTTCGAACGTCTGCGTCCCGGACTGCACTCCCGGCGCACCGCTTTGCCAGTGCACCGACCAAGGTCGGTGTGATCCCGGGCTCGACTGCTCATTCGAAGTTTGTTTTCCCTCCACGAATATGAGTACGGGGACCCCGGCAACCGGCGGAGACTCCGCCAGCGCAGCCTCGTCTTCAACGGACTTCGAGAGTTCGAGCTCAGCCTTAGCCGGAGCGGGGGCGGAAACGACAAGCACCGGTTGACGAACCAAGTCACCTTCCTGTTTCCTACCGATGAGGACGAATTGCTGGTAGCTCAGGTGTTGTTCGTTCGGGAAAGAGTGGAGAACGGAGCGCTCGGATTGAACACCACCGCCCGTCCCTCCCCTCCGGAGCAGCCCCCGGCCCCCGCAGTCCCGAACGCCACGCAGGACACACCGCGGGAGGTGGCCTCGACGTACTCGCGAAGGCCGTGCGCCACCTTAGTGGCGGAGATGAACCTGCAGGGCCAGCCCCTCGAGGATGCCGAACTTCTCTGCACGCTCAACGCTCACGTCGAGCACACAACCGGGTTCAGTGCCCATACCACCGCCGGCCGCATCGCCTACGAGTGCCTGCTCGACGAGGGGCATCCACAGGTCGTCTACGCCCTGCTGGACGCTCAGGAGCCGGCGGTGCGGGCATTCGCGTACGAATCCTTGACGACGACCGATGCGTGGACACTGCCCCGCATCGAACACGCCCTCGCCGAGACGGACACCGTGGATACCTCGGGCGGTTGTGTGGTCCGTTCGCTCGCCCTCGAAGACTTCGGCGTGGCAGCGGCGCTCGACTGGCCCAACCGTCAGACGCCTGCGTTGCTTGGCGAGAAGTCCGAGTGCCAAGCCGCACCCCGAGGACAAGAAGCGCTCGGGAGTCATCTGGAGGTCGCTCGGTAGCGAGTCGCATTCTCGAGAGAACCGCCCAGCTGTCCGTCGGCGGTGGACTGCGCCGGAGCGCGCGAATGGGGACGGAGCGAAGGGTGACATAGCCGCGCGCCACAGGCCGCCCACCCGCGAAGAGAGCATCGCCAGCGAATCGTAACTGTCGCGCGCGCTCAGCAGTTGCTATTGTGGGCTGTTCTTCGTAGGCGCCTGTTCGGAACCATGCTCCAGCTAACCCACCGTCAGTTTGCCGCCCTTGCTTTCGGGAAGCTCAGCCAAGAGCTGCGCGAGCAGGTGTTCGAGGGCCTCGTCGAGAACGAATACTGTGAGGCGGAGGCGCTGGAAGATCCCACCCTGCGCGATGAGCTTCATCGGCAGATCGAAGCGGCCGCGCGGCACGGGATCGCGAGCGTCGAGGGATACGTAGAGTTCCTTTCTCATGGCTTCCAGCACGACGAGGGTTGGATGCAGCGACCCGCCGTGCAGGCTCTCCTCAATGGCGAGGCAAGGGCCGAATCGGAGATGCTCTCGGCCCTCTACAGCGCTCTCGCCAGGAAGTAGGATCCGTAGATGGCCTTCGACTGCCACAACTGCGGCGCGAACACTCACAACAATCAGAGACGCAAAGGGCCCTGCACGATCTGCTTCTCCAAGAAGGTCTCGTTCTGCCAGACCTGCGCCGCGTGGGAGCTAGGACCCCCCGCACCGAGCCTCCAGGATGAGCTCCGGCCGCGAACCCGCAAGAGGGTGGGCACCGTCATCAAGCACTGTCCGGCGGTTGCGGTGGTGCGCGACGCCGCCGCCGTGAACCTGATCGCAGATCTCAGGGGACTCTGCCTTACCGTCGATGGCCAGTGGGCCAACCACGGCTTCGACGCGGACGGCAACAACCGAGGCGGGGCCTACGGTCGAGACGGGGCGTACAACCACGGCGGTCGACCTCGTGAGAACAACCAAGCACCGGGCTTCCACTGCCAGAACTCGGACGCCGCCGACGGCCAGTTCGGGGCGGTCGCGCAGTCGATGCTCGACGACTTCGACAACCTCTACGCCAGGCAAGAGCCCCTCGGCGGAGGGGGAAACGCGGCGAAGTCCGAAGACGACCTTGAGCGCACCATGCTCGTGGCCCTTGCCAGCGCCCACGAGCGGTGCGGCTACGTCAACGACTACCTCATTCACCGTTGGGACGCGCCCACCCTCGCCGCCGAACACTTCACGGCGTGCTTCGATGCCTACGGGGCCATCGCCGGCGCGGCCTGCCGGGCACTGGCCCCCGTCGTCCTACGCTCGACCATCCTAGAGGACCTCGTCTACGGCAAGCTCTCCGTCTCCTACGCCTACTGGCGGGTGCGTGAAGAGGTCGCGGGCCCCGCAGACCGCGGGGACTTCGTTCGCCTCGCGGCCATGCTCCTCCACCTGTGGCTCAAGAACGCACCTGTGGGCCCCATGGCCGCGCCCGTCTTCCTCCCGGTGGGAGGCAGAGGGCTCGTCACCCCACAGCTCCGGGCGGCGACCCTCACCGGCAACGGCGAGGCCTTCCGCGCGCCAATTGAAAAGAAGATCGCCGCTCTGTACGCCTCGTTCGGAGCACCAGCTCCGCACCTCCCCGCCGTCGACCGCCGTTTCCCTGACGCCGGAATCCACGGCGATGCGCTGCTCAACAACCGACAGAAGCGCTTCCTCCAGTCCTTGCCGCCGATGGACCACGCCCACCGCGGCGTCGCGCTCACACCCTGTGAGGGTGCAATCCGAGCGCGCATCCGCAAGATGTTCCGAAGGATCCGAGGGGCCTTCCAGGGAGGCGCGCCCTATCCGGGCGCCGTGACGCAGGCGATGATCGCGGCGAACAACGACGTGACACGCGACGCGGTGATCGACCGGATGGTCGCGAACTTCCACAAGGGGCTCAACTGGATCGAGACCTCCTCCAGCGAGACTCCGTACGCGATCTATCACGGACTGGGCCCCGTACCGAAGGCGAACTTCGGCTTCATCAGCTTCGCCGACGGGAACATCGTGAACGTTCCGTGGAGCCACGCTTTCCCGGACTGCATGGGCCTGGTCGCGGCGACGTACGCTGGGCAGGGGTTCGTGCCGGACATGCTCCGGCCCGCCGTCGTCCAAGACGGTCGGCAGAACGCGCGGCGCTGGTACTCCGAGTGGCGCTGGGACAAAGACCACCGCCTCTATGGAGCCCACGGTTTCCAGGGCGACGAGCGCGGCAAGGTGGCTCAGTTCAGTTTCCACCCAGGCGCGCCCTACCCCAACGCGCATTACGGCCGGAACACGGTGGTCTGGGATCCTGCCGTCCTCCCTCGCGCCGTCCTCGTGGTGGGTGACAAGGGCCGACCCATGCGAAGCATGACGATCCTCTTGCACGACATCCTCACCCGCGTGCCGGACGTGGTCGGTGACCCAGGGCCAGCCTGCGCAAACACGCTTCGGGCTCTGCTGGAATGGATGGATGCCAACGATGCCGTCAACCCCGCCGCCTACGTTGCGGTCAACGGGCCGAACGCCTTCGTCACCGGCCCGCCCCCACCGGCCGCCCCCACCACCCCGCGCACCGTCCTCCTCGATCGGGTGAGGGGGACCGTCGACAGGCATGCCCTCTTCGATTTCAGCGACGGGACCGACTCCGCCCAGCGACAGATCATGGAGACCATGCCGAACCTTCCCCTGGCGACCATCATCGAGTGTCACATTTTCGGCAGGACCGCCCTGCACCACGACGCGATGCTGGTCATCAAGGACGAGGCCGATGCCATCGCCCCTGGCCCTGCGCCCGGCACTGCGCTCAACGCTGTGCGCCCCTGCATGGCATCGCTGCACGGCGGCGCTCAGCCCTACAACACCGCTCGCTACCGAGGCGCGCCCGCGGCACTCAACATCGCCCTGTGGCGCAACACGCGGCCCAACCCCCTGCCAGATCCCGCCCCGGACGCTCTCGAGGGCATCGTCTCGAAGGTCCCCAAGTACAGCTGAGCTCGGCGAGCGAGGCCCAAGTGACGGGGGCGGCGACCACGGTCGTCGACAAAGCCTCCGAGCACCATCACGAGACCGGCCGAGAACGCGACGAGAACGCGACGAGAGTCACCTCGGCGTGAAGACGCCGAAGGCGGGTCGCTTCAGCCAACGCGGGAGCACCCGGACTGAACACCACCGCCCGTCCCTCCCCTTCGACGACCGTCCGCGATGCTATCGGCGCCCCAGGTCCCTGCATTCACGCATCCAACCGCGGGCGCGAAGCAGAAGTACGTCGTATCCGCGCCCACGTTTTCCGGCGCGGACAGCTCGACAGTCTGGACGAAGGCACCTTGGCCCGTGTCGCGAAACGCTCTGCCATCGCCTCGGCGCCGAAGCCCGCGTCCTCGAAGTTGTCACACACGACGCTCTTGCATCGCGGGTGACAACTTCGGAGGTGTCTGTCGAGAGGTCAGCATCGAGGTCGTCACGGAATAGGCCAACACGTTCGCGCGATACGGAAGTGCATGGGATCGAAACGTCGCACGCTGGGGTTGGCGGTGCTCCAGTGGATCCTCGCGGGGTGTACGCCCCACAACCCCAGGGACACGGAAGAACAGTCTGCAGCCTCCCCAGCCCCCACTCCCGCGGTCTCGGCCGCTCCACCTCCCACGTCAGCCGTGGATCCCGCGCCAGCTTCGCCACCCATCGAACCGGCGGCAGCAGAGGCGGCCCCCACTGCCGAGAAAGACCCTCCTCCCCTCGCGGCCGAAGCGACCACCCCCTCCATCGACATTCGCGTGCAGGCCAGGGTCGAGAACGAGGTCAACGAGAACCCGGGCTGCGTGAGCACCCCACAGGTCAGAAACGTTCCTGCCTACGACCCGGAGGCCGAGCGCGTGCTCGTGGTCGAGACCTACCAGCGCAAGATGAGCGACCAGCGCGAGTTCGACCTCGTCTGGTACGACGCAAAGACGGGAGCCGAGACTCGGCGTGAGGACCTCCTGGCCGAGGAGTCGGAACGTCACTGTGCCAGGAGCGACCGCAAGGCACGCCTGCGCAGCAGGACCCTCAACGAGGAGCTCGCGGCCGGCAGGTGGGAGGCCATGACACGCGTTCCAATTCGTCGTGTCCATGAAGACGCCTATGACAACCTGCGTGGCGGGCTGAACGAGCTCGAGGGCACCGACGAAGACGCCGAAGAACTCCGAGAATCCCTTTCCGACTTTGCCGACGCGCTCATGCCTCGCGGCCAGGTCCACGTGGTCACCCGACACGACGGGACCGTCGTGCGCTTGCCCGGCGTCAAGGTCTACGAGCGCAATGTCGACATCAGGCCCAACATCCTTGCCGACCTCGTCGGACATCGGCCCTCCGGCATCGTCGTCGCCACCCACGCCGACTGCCGCGACGAGGAGGACTGCACGTGCAACCTCGAAGAGACCACAGTCGTCATGCAATGGTCCCCAGCGACGCTCGCGGCCATCGAAACCCACCCCTGCGAGTTCACCGAGCACGACCGCGGTGACGAGTTTGCCTGCATCCTGGGCTCGATCTTCGACGGCTGAGTCCGCATCTCAGGAGCCCCTGCGTTCCTCCAACGCCTCAGCCCCGACACGCGACCTGCAGCACGCAACGACAGGGCGAGGTGGGACACGGGTGTCGTATGCTGACGGTCTCCCCGACCGCTGAAGTCCGAGTGCACCGTGCCACGCCTTCGTCGTCGAACTTCAGTTCGCAGCGGTACTGAGAAAGTCGACGCGGCAGTCGGCACACGAAGCTCCCGATTCTGTGGATTCCACCTGTATTCGAAATCTGATTAGGAGGACCATCGCGATCTCTTGGTGCTGGAGCTTCGCAAGCGCCGACAAATCGACCTCTTGCGTGCGATGGTCAAAGAACACGGCGGGCCGCCAGCGACCGCGGTCGTCTGCAGCCGCCCCAGTGTCGTCCGAAGGTCCCGATGGTCGCTGGGCGGTCGCGATTCACGAGGGCAGCGATACCACGCACTCGCGTCCGTACCTCCGACCGGTCGAAGGCTGGTACCAAACACCGGAACGCCACTGGGGAATGGCCCGTGTCTGGAGTGTTTCTGCTGCTAGCATCGTTCGGATGTTGGTTGGACTGAGCTTCGCTCTTGGGTTGAGCGTTGCGACAAACGCCGATCCTGTCGAACTCGACCGTCGGCGGATCACCGCACATTTGAAGCAGACGGAGGCAGTTCTGCGGGCACGGGACGTCTCTTCTCTCAGCCCCGCGCTCCAACGAAATCGCGTGGCAGGCCTCGACGCGCTGCATCGCTACTGGGTTCGAGGTGTGTACCCGGTCAATGCGCTCACGCACGGGCTACGCACGCCCATCTTCATTGACCACGGCGGCCGAGCATGTGCGGTGGGCCAAATCATGCTCGAGACCGGCGCGAGTGAGCTGGCGCAGCGTGTTGCGCAGAGAGAGCGCGTCGAGTACTTGGCGACGATCGACACCGAGGGGGTCGCCAGGTGGATCGGCGCGAGCGGTTTCAGCTTCGCAGAACTGGCACGGATTCAGCCCTCTTACTGCAACTGCGAAGATCAGCCCCTCGAGCCTGTCTGCGGGGTCGATGGGGAGACCTATCCGAACGCGTGCCTGGCCGTGGACTGTGCCGGCGTCGAGATCGACGTTGACGGTCCGTGCGAGGGGAACGGCGAATCGGGCGATGGCGAGACTGATGGCGCGACAGGAGAGGCGACATCCAGTCCGGAAGACACGACGGCTGAGAGCAGCGAACCGGAGGATGAGGACCCGTCGGGCTGTCGCGTTGGCAGCCGCGGCGCGGGCTCGGCTCTGGTTTTGTTGTGCTTGTGCTCGTACCGGAGGCGACGCCGATGAGGCAACTCTTCCTCGTGCCGTTCATCGTCTGCGCCTGCGGTGAGGCGAGTTCAGCGGCATGTGTTCGGAGCGAGGGCGAGCTCCCGGAGGCGGTTGCGGAGCGCTCCCTTGGTCGCGCCCTGGTGAATCGGAGTGCGCCGGGACCCTTTGGGGACTTCTACGCGGTCGGGCTCGAGTTTCCCGAGGATGAGGCCAACGGTGACATGACGCTCTGGAAGCTGGCTCCCGGAGGCGAAGCGCTTTGGAAGGCTCGTTGGGGAACGTACTCGAGTGGTGGAGTTGTGCAATGGACCTGGGAAGATGTCGGCGGTCTTCGCCCCTCGTCGAATCTGCTTCGCCCGAAGATGCTCGTACCCGATGGCGAGAATCTGCTGCTCGTTGCCAAAGTAGACGACGACGAAACTCTGCACGGTGTCTCGCTTTCCTCCGCCGGCGAGATGTTGGGTTCTTGGGACTACGCGATCGAGGGGCGAGTCATGGCCGCGCACGTCGACGAGATAGGAGACGTTTGGGTCGCGTTGGATCAGCACAGCCCGTGGCTGGGACAATGGCGTGCTGACGGGACTTTCGTGGAGGCGTTCGAGTTTGACGACGGACCGGGCGCTCCGCGGGCGGCAGCGTTTGGACCGGACGGGTCTCTCGCGATCGCCGGTTCGCGGGAGAACCCCGCCGGAGACGACCTGGTTGTCATGCGCTTTGATGCTCGACTGGAGAATCCGCGGGTTGAGACCTATGGGACCGACGTGCGCGGGTGGAGCCGTGCACTCGATATTGCCGTGGACTGCAGCGCAGTCGCGTGGATCACGTCGCGGGCTTCGGAAGCCCGCTTTCCGCTCCAAGGTTTTGACCGGGACGCCAAGCGTCTGTGGACCGTGCCCGGGCTGTCGACAATCGCGGTCGGCGAGACTGGGGATGCTCTAACGGCAGGGTTCGACCCAGCCGCAGGCGAGATGGTCGTGATAGGGCTGCAGAGCAGCTCCTGAGCTCGAGCTGCGCGACCGTGGTCCGAGTTCAGGTGCTCGAGCGATACGCTGGTTCTTCGCCGTCAGCAGGACCCGGACCCGGACCGTCCCGGCCAGGTGAGAGCCTCGGTCGCCCCGAGAGTACAGCCGCCGGTTGCATGCGGCGGCACGGGTCATTGGCCGCACTCGCCCCCGTCGAGCGCGCGGCACATCGCCATCACGCAACATCATCCTGCGACGATCCTTTGGCTGCTCCGTGAGTTTTTTTGAACACCCATCACGGCGAGACGGTGTCGGCTCGGGCTGCTCTTCTTCTGATGGCCCAGCCGCACCATTCCGGCGCTCGGATCCCGGCCTCTGCGGGCCGAATCTCCGCGGCGGCATCCCGGTACGCATGGGCCGTAACACTTCTCGGGCCGGGGGTACTGCCCTCGGCAATGAGACTCCGTTCATCGTTTCGCCCGCCTCTCGCACGCTTCTTCGGAGCCAGCGTCTTGTTCGCAACGGTCCTCGCGGCGTCCCCAGCAGACGCGAACTACAACCACAACACCACGACCGTGATCGAGGAAGTCATCGTCCTGCATGACGGAAGCTTCTACTTCAAGCTCCACGATGACGTCTGCGGAACGGCCGGCAACAGGAAGATTGCGTACTCCTACAAGGACGTCTCGATCAACGGCATCACTCCGAACGATGCCGCGATGGATAGGATGCTTCGAGTCGGCATGGCCGCCCATCTCAGCGGTGCAACAGTCCAGATCTTCGCTGAGGACGGTGGCAATCGGTGGGGGTGTCTTCTCGGGGCGGTCAAGATCAAGTGACTCGCCTTGAACGACCGCTCGCCCCTGCACTGGCGCTCTGCTTGTTCTGTGGGTGCGACGAGGCGGCGCCTGCGCTGGACGAACTCCCCTCCGTCGCACCGCGCATGGGTGGCACGAAGCAGACCGTCCGACTCGTGACGGCCAACCTCGAGCACGTCACTTGGGAGAACGCGTTGGCGCGAACCGAGATCGATGATGCTCTGATTCTGGCGTGGATGCAGGTCCTGTACCTCGAAACCCTCGAGGGGTCGGGACCGACCATCTTCAGTATGCAGGAGTCGTCCGAGCGATACTTCAGAACCGGTGGCGCGCTTTGGCCGACCGTCTTGCACCTCTCCCTCGGTGCAAGCGCGAGCAGCCCGGAGTATGCGGACTACAACTCGTGGTTCCAGCCGATTCTCGCCTCAGACGGCGAGGGCTGGGGCAACGCCATCGCGACCAACCTCAACGTCGAGGACTACGAAGCGTGGAACCTGAACGCGGCGTGGGACCCAAGCGATGCGTGGGATCCCGGCGAGGTCTCGAACCCGAATGCCACATGTGGCGGAACGAACCAGCGCGGCGCTCAGGTGCTACGCACCGAGGTCGGCGGTGTCGACATTTGGAACGTGAACGTGCACCTGCAGTATTGCGAAGACGGAGCCTTTGCCGTCAACGCCTGCAATCTCGAACGCCTGCTGGCGCGACTCGAGACCTTGCCGAGCGACGACGTCGTGATCGTCTCCGGAGACTTCAACATCCGGCAGGACGCGGCAGGTAGTTGCCCTGGCGAGCTTCAGCCAGTGCGCTTCGACGAGATGGTTCGTGGACTCCCGCGCACAGCGGTTTCTCCGGGTTGCGACGGCCGCCGTCGACCATGTATTCCTCCGCGACCCGAGCTTCGAACTCACGGGCCTCCGCACCCAGGTGTTCGAGCCCAACTACGAGGCGGACCAGACCTACGAGATGAGCGACCACGACTTCATCGAGACGGAGATCGACGTGGGTGGCCAGGGGATGTCCCCGGCGATGCTGCCGATGTACATCACGTTGAACTGACCACAGTGGTGATCCGTCCACGACGACCCCTGGGCTCCTAAGGCCCGGAGGCACCGCGGTCGACTTTTTCGTTCTGGAAACAGTGAACGTCGGCGTCCAGTCGACTTCCCCCGACGTGATTCGGTCCGTGAGACGCCGGCGGCGCTCACCCGCCCGGCCGGCAAACCGTGCAGCCTTGGTTTGGCGCTACCATGTACCCATGGCGGATCAGACCGAGCCCGGAGCCCCCGTTTTTTCGACAGAGGGCGCCGGAGAGCGCGAGGAGCTGCGGGTGGCTCTGCATGAGTCAGCTGTCGCCATGCAGGTCGATCGTGTCGCGCTGGCGCAGGGTGAGATCGAAGAGTCGCGCCACAAGCTATCGGACCGAATCCGAGAGCTCGGGTTTGAGGGGGAGGCCGAGCGCGTCTTCGATCTGCTGCCGCTGGTCCACGTCGCGTGGGCCGACGGGAAGGTCCAGCAAGGCGAACGCGCGATGATTCTGAATCTGCTACGGGTCCGCGGTGTCAATGGTGGCAGCGCGTTCACGGTGCTCCAGGCGCTGCTCGAAAAACGTCCCTCCAAGGAATACCTGGACGAGTCGCTGGAAGTCCTCCGGGATCTTCTGCGAGAGAAGCCGAGCGGTGCGAAGACCGTCGTCGGGCTGTGCATCCTCGTAGCCGAGGCGGCCGGTGGATTCCTGCAGATCTTCAACCCGATCTCCGAGGACGAACGCGCGATGATCGAGAAGATCAGCAAAGCTCTGGGCGATGAGGCATTCGCCGAGTACGCGTCCCGGCTGGGCGGCAAGTAGGCCTGGCGGCGAGGCCTTGTTCATGCAGCGAGACGGGCGCGCCAGAGACGAGCGAAGATGGTGGCTATGAGCGACCCTTTCCTCTCTCGCGTCGGCGCAGTCCTCAGCGCCGACATCGCCGTGCCCCAGCATGCGCGTGTGTTGGCGTTCTACGCCAGCGTCCTGGGCACTGGCGATGGCCCCCTGTGGGGCGACAAGCTGCTGAACAACTTGGGCATGCCCGTCGTCGGTGTCGGCGAGCGACTCCCAGAGTACGAGCACCTCCCGCTCCAGTGGATGCCCCACATTCAGGTGGCCGATGTTGCGGTCAGCGTCGAACGGGCGCTCTCGCTCGGCGGTAGCGAGCTCATGCACAACAAGGGGGAGGACGGGGCGAGCCAGTGGGCGGTGCTTCTCGATCCAAACGAGGCTGCATTCGGCCTCGTCCCCGCAGGTCCGGCAGGGCCGTCACAATCCGGCGAACACGATGAGGATGCGAAGTCCAGCGCCGGGCGCATCGCATGGCTCGACCTGACCGTCGCCGACGCCGCTACCACCGGAGACTTCTACCGACAGGTGACCGGCTGGTCGGTGGAGGACGTGGCCATGAAGCCGCCGCCCGGCGACAAGGCCTATGCCGACTACTGCATGCTCGATGAAGACAACAGCGCCGTGGCAGGCGTCTGCCATGCGCGGGGTGTGAACGTCGGCCTGCCCCCGGTCTGGCTGCTTTACCTTCCGGTGGGCGACCTGGCCGAGAGCATCCGACTCGCGGGAGCTCTCGGCGGAGAGGTGGTCAAGGCTACGCGCGGGTCTGATGGCGAGTACGCCAGTGCCGTGATCCGTGATCCCGTTGGAGCGCACCTGGCACTGGTTCAGGGATGACTGGACATGGGCCGATGTGATTCAGCCCCCAAGGCCACCGAGCGATGCACTTTCGAGGGCTCCCGCCGGACCCCCACTGTCCGGTCGATTCCGGTCCATGCGACACCTCCAGGGGTCCATTCATCAACGGCTCACACTGCTCACACCCACGAGCCACATGGGTGAGGGACACCTAAGGTGTAGGGCTGCCCGTGAACGGAGATTCGCTAGGGCGGAATCGCGTCTGGCGAGAGACACCCGCGACCCGGCTGATCCGGCGTGCGACCGCGCGATAGGGCCTTCCGCAGGACCAGTACGCGAGGAGACTGGCCCGGCCCGGCTCGCCGAGGACGATCCCGAAGTAGCGAGCGTGGTCGTATCCGCACTCGCGTGCTGCCAACTGGGGAGCTTTCGAGCGAACGTACGCGAGCAGGCGCCGAGCCTGAGCCCGGGAGATTTTCGAGTGCGCCGGACCGAGTGGCTGCACGAGCTGGTGGCCTTCCCAGATCACACGCCCATCGGCAAAGACCTTGACGTCGTAGGTCGTGCAGCGGGTGGCCTCGAAGTCTCGCCCTGTGCACCCCACGTTTTGGAGCGCGACCCACTCGATCTCACTTGAGCTACGATCATCGGAGTGAAGTGCATTTGTCTTTGCGTCGCGGTGCTCGCGCTCGCTGGCTGTCGTGCGCCCGAGCCGATGGCCGGAGGCTCCGCTTCGACGGGGTCTGCCGGTTCAACAGGACCCACCGGGACGGCGGGCGCCTCGACCTCCAGCGGGACGACGACACCGGGGTCCGAGTCGACAGAGACGACCTGCGAGACGATGTGCGAGACCGGCATCATCGAATCGGGGTGCGACGAGGCGGAGGCGGACGGGTTCGACGGGTTCGATGGAGCGACGAGCGGCTACGGCAACTCCGACGGAGGAGGGTCCGCGGGCGGCGAGGACACCGGGATCGGGATGGGCGGTGATCCCCCGCTCGCCTCGAGTGTGTTCGCGATTCAGCAGGGCATGGTGCCTCAAGGCACGTGGGTCTCCGTGTCCGGCGTCGTGGCGACATCGCCCCCAGTCACGGGCCCGAACGGAATCGGGAGCATGTTCACGGTGTCCGATCCCAGCGGCGGCCTGCATTCGGGCATCACCATCCGCGTCGACGCCGACCCCAACGAGGTTCCGGTCGAACCTGGGCTGATGTTGACGATCTTCGCCGACCTCGAAGCATCCAAGCTCACCAATCAACTCGCGACCAACCCGAACTGGATCGCGGACCAGGGGCAAGGCATGCAACCGCCCCCGCTCGAGATCGACTTCGAGGTCCTGCAAGGCATCGCGGAGGGCACGGTCGATGTTCAACCGTACGACAGCGTTCTCGTCTCGCTTCCTCCCTCGACGGCTCAGGATGCCGACTGCGACGGCGAGCTCCAGTTGGCGTATGCGGGTCTCCGCGTCGACGACCGCTTCCTGCGCGCCGCTGGGGTCGAGCTCCCAACCGCCGCGATGTTCGACGAGGTGGGAGGCACGTTCCTCCTGACGCTCAACGGCTTTGAAGTGGCGCCTCGGACCCTGGCAGAGCTCGGTCTGTGACCAACGCTTCAGTCAACGCCTGCAGGCGCGCGCGGAGCTTCTTGTACGTCCCCTCGGGCTGTTGCGCCAGGAAGCGGCGTGTGCCGTCTGCGTGAACTCGGGCTGTTTCGGCATCGCTCTCGCGCAACGCCTCTGCGAGATTGAGTCGAAGCTTGGCGAATTCCTTGGGCTCCGCGCCGTCGAGTTCGCACAGGTAAAGCGCGCGTTCGAACCATCGCGCGGCCTCGGCATCGCGCCCGAGCTTCAGGGCCGTGCGCCCGAGAAGCGCGAGCCAAGGGGTGAGCTCGGGGTGTTCAGCTCCCAGTGCCTCGCGCGCGATGGGATAACCCCGCTCGAGCTCGGCGTAAGCATCGGCAGGACGGTCGAGCCGGCGCTGAACCAGGGCAAGATTGTAGTGGTCGTACGCGCGCTCCAACGGGGGCGCACCTCGCTCTCGGTTCGCCTCTCGAGCATCGGAGAGGACCTCGAGGGCATCCGCGTGGTTTCGCGCTGCCAAGTGTGCGAGGCCCAGCGCACGGCGGGCTCGAGCCCACGTAGGCTCTTGGTGCTTCCAAACGCCCTGAACTGCGGCGTCGGTGCTCTCGAGCAAGAACACCGCTTCGGCATGGCGCCCCGCAAGACTGAGCGCCGACCCAAGGCTCAGTCGAGCCCGGAGGGTCAGCGGGTGCTCCGCTCCGACGTGTTGCTCGAGGGTTGCGACGGCATCCTCATGTCGTGCGATCGCGTCCTCGAGACTTGGCGGCCGAGCGTGGGCAGCCACCGACCCCAGGTCGTGCAAGAGGCGGGCGCGAAGAATCGGCTGGGGCGACATCGCGTCGAGAGCGGACAGGGCTTGAACCCCAATCTGCTCGGCTTCGCGAAGGCGTTGTGTGTCTTGGCCGATGGCGAAGGCGAGCAGCGCGAGGCCGTGAACACGAGCGGCGTCATCCCCCTGCCGCTCGGAGATGGCGACCGACCGCTTGAGGTCCGTGACCGCATCGGACGGCCTCCCCTCGGAGATCGCCGACTGGGCTCTGACCCTCAGCGCAAGCGACGCGGTCATGCCTCCGTCTTCGATCCCCGCGCGCTGTTCCGCCTCATCAGCGCTGATCGGGACGTTGGGAAGGCGAGCGAACGAGACGGCCGCATCGACCAACCGCTGATGCCGTCTTGGGTCGAGCCGCGGTTCGAGATGTTCGAGCGTCGCCTCGTTTCGGCAGCGCTCGACCGGGGTGAGCAGCGAGACGCGAAGCGCCGCGGTTGCGAGCACCGAAGCGTCGGACTCGAGGAGGCGCTCGATGAAAGTGTCGAGTTCGGTCGACGCCGTTTCGAGACACGTCTGCGCTCGCTCGGACAACACTGGGGTGCGGTGGTCCGCGGCCCGGCACGCATCATCGCCCGCCAGCACCAAGGCATTCTCGTGGGCCTGCAGCGCTTGATCGACTCCACGCCACGTTGAGGCAACCCAGCGGGGCTCCCCGGCCTCAAACTCGGGCTGAACGAGAGCCCGGTGTTCGGACCAAACGCGCCGCGCAGACTCGGAGCAAGGATCGCGAGACCCGATCGCCAGAAGTACCCCGGCGGCCGCCAGCCCTGCGGTTGGCCCGATCCACCAACGACTACGCGGCTCGATCGCCCGCAACAGCTCTTCGAGCGAAGAAAACCGTTCGTCAGGATCCCGCGACAAGCCTCGTTCGACTGCGCGATGTACACGCCGCGGTACTCGCCCCTCGGCGGTCCGCAGTCCCTCGCGAAGGGAGACGCAGAACGCGAACTGGTCGCTGCGCGCATCCGCCCGAGCGTCCTGCTGCAGCTCCGGCGCCATGTAGGCGGCGGTTCCTCCACCACGCGTTTGTCCGTGGTCCTCGGAGTCCGAGCCCGGGGTCGGTCCGCGTCCGCATAGGCCGAAGTCGGCAACACGGACTCGCCCATCGGCGTGGACGAGCACGTTGTCGGGCTTGAAGTCGCCATGAACCAAGTCCGCGCGATGTGCCGCGGCGAGCCCCAGCCCCGCTTGGTGGTAGGCGCCCAGGACCTCGCCGACGCGTCGGCCCTCCGCGCCTTGCCAGTCGCGAAGCGTGCTTCCTTCAACGTGTTCCATCACGAGGAACACCTCGCTGGATGCATGCGCGACCTCGAACACGGTGACGACGTTGGGGTGCGCGAGTGCGGCCAGCGCTCGAGCTTCCTGCCGCAGTCGTCTGGCCGCGTCCGAATCTCGATGGTGGAGAACCTTGATCGCGATCTTGCGCTCGAGTTCCGGATCCCACGCCGAGTAGACCGTGCCCATTCCCCCGGCCCCGAGACGTTCGCCAATTTGGTAACGACCCAGGGATAGGGCGCCGTCCTCACCGAAGAGAGCCACCCGCGACTTGCGTCGCATCCAGCGCTCGTCGAACGGAAGCCGCCCTCCGTGAACACTGTGGGGGGGGTCCTCAAGCATCGGGGTCGCGTCCCAGCTGGACCCGAAGCGCGCGGGCCCAACCGCCCAAGGCCACCTCGTCGACCTGTGGTGCATCACTCCGGCCGGGCGCGTGACCCAGGTTTTCCGCGACCACGCGGGTCAACCGCTCGACGGCTCGCCCGATTCGACCCCGAATCGTGCCCTCGGGCACGTCGTACGCGTCGGCGAGTTCGGGACCGGTCAGCCCCTCGAAGTAGCGCAGCTCGAGGAGCGTTTGGTCGCCGAGGGAAAGCTGCCGGAGCCCATCCACGAAGGCCCGGAGCCCCCGTTCTTGGGCGACCAGGGAACTCGGCCCGTGCGCCGAAACCTGCGCCACACACAGTGCGTCGAAGTCCTTCGCCTCGCGGGCTCGCTTGTAGCGCTTGCGCAGGTACGTGGAGAGGACGTTGCTGGCCACGCTGAAGACCAGACGCCGGATGCTCGACTCGCCTCGAAACCGGTCCTTGACTTCAGTCAGGGCGACGAACGTCTGCGAAACCAGGTCGGGGACCTCTTCACGATCGCTCACCTTGTTTCGAAAGAAGCGTGAGAGCGCCCCCACCCAGTTGCGGTAGAGCGCCTCTCCCGCGGTGCGATCGCCGTTCCGCCAACGTTCAAGCAAAACGCGATCGGCGGCCACCTTCCCCAGAGTAGCGTTTTTTTTCAACATGCAACCGATCGAATCGGGGTCGGTTGCGACTTGAGTACGCATGAGACTTTGCATGACATGTGATCAGTTCGTGGTCGCCTCGGAGACCGTGTGCCCTCATTGCAAGGCACCCTCGCGAACTGCGAGAGCCGCCGCGGTGCTCGGCCTCTCCTTGGGGCTCAGTCTCGTCGGCTGCGACAGCGATGGGGACACGGGCGCATCGACCGGACCGGGGACCACCACTCAGTCAGCATCGAGTTCGTCGACGACCGACGCCTCGACGAGCAGCAGCACGACCGCCGACGAAAGCTCCACAACGGACTTTGGCGGCTCGTACTACGCGGGGCCGGCTTCGACCAGCTCGACCAGCTCGACCACCGGCGGCGACTCCAGCAGCAGCACGACGGACTTCGGCGGCTCGTACTACGCCGGCCCCGGCACCTCCTCGTCTTCGACCGGATCGTCGGTTTGGGAAGAACCCACGGACTCGGACCAGGAGGCATGAGACTCCGGGAGGCCAAGCATCACCTTCCGATCGTCGACTCGCTACCGGTCGCGCGCGGCCGAGGCTTCGAGGCCACGTTGCCGGGCCAGGTTCCAGTTCCGCGTCTGGCGGTCTGGGAGCTGACGCTCGCATGTGACCAGCGCTGTCTACACTGCGGCCCTCGGGCTGCGGACGCGCGTCCGGACGAGCTGACGACCGCCGAGGCACTACAGCTGACCGAAGAGCTGGCCGAGATGGGGGTCGGCGAGGTGGTCCTCATCGGAGGCGAGGCGTACCTGCGCAACGACTTCATCCTGATCGTACGCAGGATTCGGGAACTCGGCATGTCCGCGACGATGACGACGGGTGGATATGGCCTGACGAAGGATCGCGCCGAAGCCCTCGTGGAGGCGGGCATCGAGAGTGTGAGTTTGTCGATCGACGGCATGCAAGAGAGCCACGACCTCGTCCGGAACACCAAGGACAGCTGGGAGCATGCGTTCCGGGCTCTCCGGTATTTGCGAGGTGCGGGATGTGGCGTGGCGGTCAACACCCAGATCAATGCGTACACCCGGTTCGAACTGCTGGACTTGCTCGAGCTGATCGCGGCCGAAGGAGTCCACTCGTGGCAGCTGCAAATCACCGTGCCGCACGGAAACGCGGCCGACAACCTCGAGCTGGTCATGGAGCCGTACATGCTGCTCGAAGTCTTTGAAGCCCTCGACGCCGTCTGCGACCGCGCAGAGGAACTCGGGGTTCGGATCTGGCCGGCGAACTCTCTGGGCTACTTCGGCCCCGTCGAGCGAAAACTGCGCGCGAAGCAGCGCATGCGAACGGGACACTTCGGTGGGTGCGAGGCTGGCAAGTCGACGATCGGCATCGAGAGCAACGGCGCGATCAAGAACTGCCCTTCATTGGGTGGCCCGACGAACGTCGGTGGTTCGTGGCGGGAGGAGGGTCTCGCGGCCCTGTGGACAAAGCCGCAGATCGATTCGCTGCGCAACCGGACCCGAACGGATCTGTGGGGTTATTGCGCGCAGTGCTACTACGCGGACGTCTGCAAGGGAGGATGTACGGCAGTCTCTGAGCCACTGATGGGGCGGCCGGGCAACAATCCCTTCTGCCACTACCGAGCGCTCCAGATGGAGAAGGAGGGCATGCGGGAGCGCATTGAGCTTGTGAAGCCCGCGGCGGACGACGGCTTTGCGTTCGCGCTGTTCAGGATCGTTCGAGAGTGGGTCGACGAAGCACGGCGCGAATCCGAGGGTCCCGTGGCGATCGAAGAACCCCGGGTGGACCGAACGATCGAGTGGACCGGGCCCGGACGAACGATCGATGAGCTCGTCTGAGGCGATCGACCCGAGTTCACGTCTTCACCGGCTCTGGAAGGTGGGGCCGTGGGTCGTTCTCGTGGCGTTCTGGGGCATCGGGCTGACGGTCGCCCAGGACTACGGGCCGACGACGGACGAGCCGTGGCGGATGCTGTGGTCGCGCGGGTGGATGGACGCACTCGCGACTGGCGAGATCGAGGCGTACACGCTGATGCCTGAGCGGGAGTACTACGGCGTGCTCTACGACCTCATGGGGCGTCTGGCCTGGCTGGCGGACCATCACTGGTTCGGGGGGACGGACGAGTTCTTCGCCCGCCATGTGCTCAACCTGTTCGCCGCGGGGCTCGGGCTGCTGGGGACACATCGCCTTGCCAAAGCGCTCGGTGGTGAAGCTGTCGCCTTGCTTGCGATGGTCTTCCTTGCGACCGCCCCCCGGGTTTGGGGCTCGGCGTGTGTGAACCCCAAGGACATCCCGTTCTCCGCAGCCGCGGTCTGGTCCGCGTGGGCGTGCATCCGTCTCGCCCACGAACCGACCCGGCGACGCCTGATCACCGCCGGCATCTTGGCGGGGCTGTGCGCGACGATTCGCCCGTTCGGTGTTGTGTTCTACTTCGTTGCGGCCAGCGCGGTCGTCGTCGGCCGCCCCTGCGAATCTCAGGCGCGGGCCGTGGCCCTTCGCATTGGCGCCGTACTGGTGGTCGCGTATGCGATCACGTTCGCGACCTGGCCCGTGCTCTGGGTACGACCGCCATGGCATCTCGTCACGGCATCGATGGATCTGACGCGCCACGTGCACGGCTCACGAAGCCTGTTCATGGGCGAACTCCACCCGTTTTGGGATGCGCCCTCCAGCTACGTTGTCGTGTGGTTGGGCATCACCCTCCCCGTTCCCGTCGTCTTCGGATTCGTCGCCACGCTTGGCGGACTGTTTTGGACAACGGTCCGCAACCGACCGAGGGCCCGTGTCGCGTTCGGCTGGGTGCTGCTGGTCGCTTGGACGGTCGGCCCGGCACTGGTTCCCGTGCTCAAACAGACCACGCTGTACGACACCTCGCGCCATCTGTTGTTCATGGTTCCCCCCATCTGTGTGCTGGCGGCCGTCGGCTGGGTGCGCGTGGCTCGTCTGGGGACCCGGGCGAGGTGCATCGCGGCCGTGGCGGTGGTGCTGGGCGTCGCCGAGAGCACAACCGCCAGCGCTCGGCTCCACCCCTATGCTTCGCTGTACTTCAATCCGCTCGTCGGCGGAACGCAGGGGGCACGAGGGCGATTCGACGTCGCGCACTACTCGGAGACGTACCAAGAAGGATTTCACTGGCTCCGCGACGAACACCCCGGTGCCGCCGTCCACATCGTCGGCAACGGTTCGGCGCTCGGATCGTACCTGGGTTGGAAGCACGACCTCCAGCTCAACGCCGACCACTTCGAGTTCTTCCTGTCGGAGGTCCGCCAGGGCTGGGAGTCGACCTTGCCCGGAGAGGTGGTTCGGCGCATCGAGCGAGACGGGGTCGTGTTGCAAGAGATCCGTCGCGTCGATCCCCACACACCGGTTCCGGTCGCGTACATCCGGGCCTGGGACAGGGAGACTCCGCCGCCACCACCCACGAGTACGACCGACCCGAGCTGGACGCGTCTCGAAGCGCAGGACGGAGCCTTTGACCTCGACGGAACGCTTCACGGACAGCCCGGGTTTCTCGCGGTGCGGTTGTCAGCGAGCACGGAGACAACCGTTCCGTTGATCTGGCGCTACTACGTGGGACTGACGGTGTGGTCGGGTGACGAGCGCGTCTTCCGAGGAGCGGTCGTTCCCTTCCAGTACCGGGGCACGGAGAACTTCCCCAGCGTCATGCCGATCGAGGTTCCTGCTGGACCCGACCCGACGTGGATCTTGGTCGACGTGTCCAAGACCCGCCAGATCTGGTCGTTCGGGATCTATGCGCCGGCCAAGCAGGCGCAGTGGCACGACGCCCCGGAAGATGAGTCCGGACGGGGATGAGTCCGGACGGGAGGTCTCCGGCATGAGATGAGTCCGGAAGACGGGGGATGAGTCCGGACGGGAGGTCTCCGGCATAAGGAATCCCGTTCGCATTCGGTTCGGACGCGGGAACTCAGAGGTCCGCGGCTCGCGGGCTCTCGACAGCCCCGAATTTGACCGCTCCGGACGGATACGGGGCAACGACGCGCTCCGAACCGAATCCGAACCAATCCATCACGGCGACGAAGCCCAAGGCAACGCCGCCGCGGCCGTATGTGCAGACGTCTACGGTGGCTCGACGTCGGCCTTGTAGATCTTCGGTAAAAAGTACGAACCAGCGGGGAACTTCGCCGGCGCACCGCAGCGATAGTTGTCACGCTGAGCCGCGTACTCGCGCCGCCAATTCTCGTTCCTCCGGAGCTCCCGCTTGCGACTTTCGGCTTGTGAGGACGCAACGGTCGGGACGGTGCCGAACCGTTTCTCCGGTGACTTCGCACGGCGCCACCACTGTGTCTTTCCAAGCTTCCGAAGACCCACGAACCGGCGGTTCTCTGCCTTCATCTGAGCCTGCGCCTCGAGCTCAATCTCGCGGCACAGCGCGAGCAACTTGTCGGACAGCTCATCGTCGGTCAGCTCGGGAAAGATGTCTGGCCGCGTCCGTGTGAGCTCGATGGTCTCGGGATTGTCGGGCTCTTTCGGGTCGTAGTACCAGTCCGGACGCACGAACACGCGGGTCTCGCCGAAGCGCCATCCGTAGGTCGTGAAGCCAGGCCACAGGTGCCCCCACTTGACCAGGCCGGACGTCGTCGCATTGCAGTCGTTGTAGGCAAGGTCTTTGAGGGTGTCGTCGTCGGAGGGAGTAACGGTGTCGCAAGAGCCACCACTGCTCCACAAGCCGTCGAAGCGTCCGAAGCGGGCATTGATGCCTCGAGCGAGATTTCCGTGCACCGAGTTCTTGTAGTTGGGCCGATTGCCGAGCCGGTCGGTGATGTTCTGGTGGTGATGGTTGCCCATCTGAATCGCACCATGGAACGAGACGCCGTACTTCTTGACGGCACGGGCAACCGTGAAGCCATAGAAGTTCTTCGTCTGTTCCGGCGTATGGCCCCTCTTGGGATCGCCGTAGGCACTGAGGTACATTCGGCGGTCATGACACCGCCGGGTGATCATGACGCGGGTATTGGGCCTGACGGCCCGAGCCCGAACGCGCTCGTAGTCGCGAGCGTCGCCGCGAGCACGGTTGGCCTTGCGTCTTGCTGCGCTGGCCGCCTTGAGGGCAGAGGGCACCGCAGAACGGGTCGACCGCAGTTCGGAGGTGTTGCGAAAAAAATCGAACGCCGTAGCGAACGCCAACCCGTGGCCCACCCGTGGGCCGGAGCCAGAACTCCTAGCTTTTCGCCGTTCGAAAACGGAGATCCTACGTCCGGTTCTCCCCTCCGTCGCTGTTCGAAAGCCGAGACCCTACGTCCGGTTCTCACCCGTCCTACGTCCGGTTCTCACCCGTCCACCGTTCGAAAACGGAGACCCTACGTCCGGTTCTCCCCCCTAACGTCCGGTTCTCCCACCTCACTTCCGGTTCTCCCCTCACTCCCCGGAATGAGGCCGCCCCCGTGCGGGTACTCTGCGCATCGTGAACGCGGATCGCCGATCCTGGCTCGCTGGCCTGCTCGCCTACTCGTTCGTCGTCGGCGCGTGCGAGCTCGAGCTCGAGCGAGGGAAGACCAAGGAGTCTCCCCGTGCCCGCATCGTGCACACGCCGGTCTCGCCTCCACCCGATCTCGGAAGTTCCGTCCAACCCGAACCCGCAGCCCCACAGAACCCAGCTCCTCCGGCGTCGATCGAAACCGAGGCTGCGGTCGAGGTCGTGCTGACGGACATGCCGAGCACGTGGCACTTCGCGGTCACCCCGCATCACTACTACGCCTCGATCGAATCGGGGGTGCTCCTGCGTGTCGACCGGTGGAGTGGAAAACGGACGACGCTCGACGACGACTCTTCTTCCGAGCGGCTCTGGCTCGACGACAGCGCGCTGTACGCGGCCTCGCTCTCGGGCGTTCTTCGAATCGAGCACGACTCGGACACACCGATCCGACTGGTCGACGTCGAGGCGGTCGAAGAACTCGATGGTGTGCTCGGCCTCGCCCTCGATGACCACTTCGTCTACCTGACCCCGTTCCAGAACCCAGGCATCTTTCGGGTGCCGAAGGCCGGCGGCACACTCGAGCAAATCAGCACGCAGCCCCGGCCCGGGGACATCGTCGTCACCGAGACCCACATCTACTTCGCGTCGTTCTTCCGCAATCGCATCGGACGCCTGCCGAAAGCCGGCGGGCGCACTCAGTCGATCGTCGCACATGCGGCCGGTCCTGTCGCCCTCGCACTCGAAGACACCACTGCCGTCGCCCTACTCGAGACCTCGGGTGAGGTCATCGCGGTCGACACGAACACCCGAGCGCACCGCCGCCTCGCGGACGCCGGGCAGAACCCGCAGGCGGTCGCAATCGCGGGCGGGCGAGCGTACTTTTCGACCGGCAGCATCGGACCAGACGACCCCACCTTCATCCGCCGGGTCGCGCTCGAAGGCGGCCCACCACAGACGCTTGTGCAAAGCGAGGATGCACTCTCACTGCTGGCGGTCGATGACGGGTGGCTGTACTTCAGCGTCGCGGAGGCAGACATGATCCTGCGACTGCGAGCCGAGTACTAACGCCTGCTGAGCGCGCGTGCACGGGCACGAGACGCCCTGCGTCGACTTCCGGGACCACGGGAGACGAGCGCCTTGCACTTTCGCGGCGGCACACCGGCCCACTTCCTCGCCCCTGTCGCTCTCCCACCGACTCGCTGTCGTGACCTTGCCGGTCGACCCTTCGCTGGTCAGCTTCCCCTCACCTCGGTGTTCCGAAACTGCGACAGGTGTTCCGCGCAGCCGTCCAACTCGGATTCGAGTTCGAGTTCGAGAGGACCCAGGACACCTCGGAGCTGGCGCGACCTCAACGCGTACGGCACCTCTCCCGCCTCGGCTCGACCGAAGAAGCCCTCCTCTGCGGGCCATCGTCGCGATCCTCGTACCGCTTCACATCGCCAGCTTCACTGCGTTGACCTTGAACTCCGCGCTGAATTTCCTTCTTGTCCGCTTCCTCGTCACGTTCGTTGTGTTGGCATTGTCTCCGCTCGCGGAGTGTCCGGCCAAACGGATCGTGCCCATTCGAGCTTCTCTCGACGCACCACAACATGCTGTTCCTCGACCGGTTCGGGCAAGTCAGCCACTTTCTTAAGGGTTCAACTCCGTCGTCGCCCGCGAGCTGA
This sequence comes from Nannocystales bacterium, assembly GCA_050633305.1. Classification (GTDB taxonomy): domain Bacteria; phylum Myxococcota_A; class Polyangia; order Nannocystales; family Nannocystaceae; genus CAJXVA01. Next base: position 114,419 of record JBOEGF010000024.1, on the reverse strand, counting down.
ACTCGATTCACGGCGGAGCGGCGAATTTTTCAAGGAAGGACCCGGTGTCCAGACCGTCGTCGGCGGCGAGAAGCTTCTCAAGCGTTGCATCTACCCCCTCGCCAACGCCGTCGTCGCCGGCATCGTCCACAGGACCGCGCACAGGACGGGCTTCAACTCACTTCGCACGCCCGACGGCAAGAAGCACGTCATCAAGAAGCCGCCCATCGTATTTGGTCGAGCGAGGAACACCTAGACCGTCAAGCGGGCGCGAGCCGTCCGACGGTCCGCCGCAAGCGACACGAACATCGAAACCTCGGCCGATTGAGCCCTAGCTAGGCAGTCGCGGGAAAAGCCGCTGGCCTCCACCGTGCTCCAACCCCGGCGATCTCGAACCAGGCGATCGACTTCCTTTCACGGATTCTCCCGTGCCCGAGGTCTCCCGTGGCACCCTTGTCGGGACAGGATGGTCATGCTCTATCAGTATGTTGGACCGGCGAAGATCAAGGCGGCGGTCGCAGGAGACGACTCGGGCGTGTCGGTCACCCGAGCGGACGTGTTGCTCGCGTGGGCCGGCGAACAAGACGAGTGGGAGGGCGAGGTGCTGACGGTGACGTTCGTCGTCGTTGAGGACGGGACACTTCGGATTGCGCCGCAACGGTCCGAGCATGTGGCCTGTGCCCGCGGCGGCCCCGTGCTCGCAGCAGGAGAGCTGATGCTCGCACGCCAACCCGACCTCGCGATCATCGGCGTCTCGAACCAGTCCACGGGCTATTGCCCCGACCCCGGGTGCTGGGAGGCCGCCCACGAGGCCTTCGTCGCGCTCGGGATCCCCTGCCCTGAGGCGCTCACGCAAGCGTACACGTTCCGCCTGTGCCCCAACTGCGGTGAGCGAAACCTCGTGAAGGACGGATGGTTCGAGTGCGACCTCTGTGGACACGCGCTCCCCCGTGCGTGGAACTTCGCGGCACAAAGCAAGCGTGAGGAAGGCGCCTGAGGGGTGCTTACAGCTCGAACGCCACGCCCGCTCGAGAGATGCTCGCGACCCGAGGTCCACAGTGTCTTCATTCAAGCCCTACGAAGGCACCCCATTTGAGTTTGCGGCGTCGCATCCGGCGGAGGTGTGCCGCGATCTCGGTCTTGGCGCTCCGCCCTCGCGCCCGGTGCACTCAGCTCAGTCGCAAGGCACACGGCACGCTACGGTCACCCCATCGGTCAGGTCGCTGTAGCCGACCCAGGTGTCCGCGTACTGAATCCCCGCCGGCTCGGTCCCGGCTGGGCACGCTACGGTGCGAAACGGGTGCTCGTCGTTGCTGGCGAGGTCCTCGACCTTGCCGATGGAGCCGCCGCTGCAGACGACGGTGACCCCATCGGTCTTGTCGACCGGGACGCCAGCCCAGTAGGGGATGTCCTTGTACGCGATGCCGATGACCGTTTCAGGCGCAGGGCAGGACACCCATTCTTCGGGGCCCAGCGAGTTGACGAGATCCGCTTGGTTGGCGACGAGGCGAACCTCTCCTTCGGCGTTGGAGCACTGCACGGCCGCGCTGTCCATCCCGTCCCACCAGTAGTCGCGATACATGAGCCCGGTCATCGTCTCGTCGTCGTCGCACAGGAGTTCGACCTCGATATGCTCGGCGCTGCCCAGCACGAAATCGTCAGGGTATGGCTGTAGCTCTACCGTGGGTTCACATTCGCCGCAGTCGTCGGCGCACAGCAGCGTGACCGCATCGGTCAGATCGCTGTAGTGCGCGTTGCTCACAGGGTGCCGCACGCCATCCCCGTACGACACGCCCACCGCGATCTGCCCGGCATCACAGCCCACGATGCGGTCCGCAAGAGGGTTGGACGCCAAGTCGGGCGGTAGGATCGGAGTCGCATCGCCGCTACACACGATGCCCACTGCATCCGTGGTCCCGAGCGGAATGCCTGGGAAGTAGGCATCTCGATAGACCAACTCGACGACAGTTTGACCGGCGGGACACGTGACCTGCTCGCCGGACCCCGCGACATTGAGCTGATCGGCCAGGTTGCCGACCTGTCGCTGCGAGCCGTCCTCGGCCTCGCAGACCGCCGCGACGGTGTCCAACGAATCCCAGCCGTAGTCGAAACTCACGACGCCGACGAGAACCTCTCCCGCTTCGTGATCACACTCCAGATCGAACCACGGCATGGTGGGCGGCGGAGCGTCATCGCCGTTGGTCAGTTGGCGCGACGCAGGCCCGCACGCCGAGCGCCACGACACGCGGTCGGGCGCACCGTCCGAGGAGGCAGCGCACGCCGTGAAGGACGCGGCGACGAGCGGCAAACCGCAGAGAAGAAGACGACGGGGGGAAGGGGCAATACGCATGCTGCGCTGGTAGTCTTGCCGCGGCTCAAAAACGTTCCGAGAAACCACGCCCTTCCCTCGCTCGCGCCGCCAAGCCGCGCCCCACAACGTCCGAATCGGCCGAGCTGATGGCACCCGCGAGCCGCGGGGTCTGCCCCGGATCGTCGGTGTGCACAGGTATGGCGCACTTGGACGCCTCGCGCGGTCGATCGGAGTGATCTGTATTCGCCGTCCGAGAAGCGCCCTCGCAGACCTGCGCCTGCTCAGACCTGAGCCAGCAGCTGCGCCCGTTGCTGCTGGAACTCCGCTTCGGAGAGGAGCCCGGAGGTCCGCAACTCTTCAAGCTTCCGCAACCCCAACTCGACGTCCGGCGAAGGCTGCGACGGCGGGCCCCCGTTCGGCTGTCCGTAGGGCTGCTGCGGCGGCATCGGCGGGTATCCCTGCGCTAGTGGGTATCCCTGCGCTGGTGGGTATCCCTGCGCTGGTGGGTACCCCTGCGCCGGCGGGTACCCCTGCGCTGGCGGGTACCCTTGCGCTGGCGGGTACCCTTGACCCATCAGCTGTCCCGGCGCGCCGTGCCCATACGCGAGCATCTGCCGTTTTCTCTCTGCGGCGGCCTTCAGCTCCGGGCGCTTGATGAGATACAGCGGAAACGTGACGATCCACAGCAATAACCCGGCGAAGAGCCAGCCTGCGGGGCCGATCGCGGCGAGTCCTTTGATGTCGCGTTTGTCGTATCCGATCTTCGACGCGTCGACCGCCATCCAGATCGAGGTCGCGATCACCACCCAGTAGAACATCCGCGAACCCTATCGCGTTTCTGGGTAGGGAGCCTCGTCGAAGCCTCGCGAGTGGAAGGACCCGCGGTTCAGAGTAGACTCGGCGGCGGGCCTCCCTCGGCGGCCGCGTTGGCCAAGCTCCTCTCTTCGCTCCCTTCCGATCAGCGTGCCACGCTGGTTGACGCCAATCGGACTGGGCTCGATCTGCACTTGGGAATCCACTACGAAGCGGTCGAGGACGAGCGGGTCGTCGCGACACTCGTGGTCACGGAGAATCACCTGCAGCCCTACGCACTAACGCATGGCGGCGTCTATGCGGCGATGCTCGAGTCGGTGTGCTCGGTCGGAGCTGCGTTCGCAGAGCTCGCGCGGGGTCACAACGCCGTAGGACTGGAGAACACGACCCGGTTCCATCGGGCCACCCGGCTGGGAGCAAGACTTCGCGCCGAAGCCACGCCAGCGGCGGAAGCCCACAGGAACCGGGGCCGCTGGGAAGCCACGATCACCGACGAAACGGGAGAGGTTTGCGCCAGCGGTCAGCTGGTCGTGGCCATTTTGGGGCCGGATGTGGTGGTCGGGGGAGAGGCCGTCGTCCTCCCAGATGTCGAGGTCCCGGGTATCGAATAATTTCTACCAAAACGAACTCCAACAAAGCTATCGTACTCCAATGCTGCCCTGCCCGTCTTGCACACGTCATGTTCTCGACGCGGAACCGGCTTGTCCGTTTTGCTCGTCGCCGCTTCGCTCGACGCCTCCCCAGCGGATTCCGGTCGCCGTCATGGTCATCGCGGTCGGTGCCGTTCTCAGCGCATGTGGACCGGCGGTGTCGGACGCGGGAGATACGACCGATGAGTCTTCACCGAGCTCGACCAGCTCGAGCTCCGGCGATCCCAGCGTCGCGACGACACTCCCCCCGCCGGGGACGACCACGACCGATCCAGCTGCGACCACGTCGGGCGGAACGGACATCGGGGACACGACGACCGGCGGCGACAGCACCACGCTCGACGACGACACCTTCGACTCTTGCGGAGGCTTTTACGGCGGGTGTCCGACAGATGTTGGAGACCTCTCCTACGAGTGCGACGTGTTCATGCAGGACTGCGCCAAGGGAGAGAAATGCATGCCCTGGGCGAACGACGGCGGGGAGGTCTGGAACGCCAGCCGATGTACGCCGATCGACCCAGCTCCAGTCGGCCCGGGCGAGCCATGCACCGTCGAAGGAAGCGGCACGACAGGTATCGATACCTGTGTGCTCGGAGCCATGTGTTTCTACGTGGATGCCAAGACCACGGAGGGCGTCTGCGTCGAGATGTGCAGCAACTCGGAGGACGCCCCGGTATGCCTCGAAGGGACATGTGTGGTGCAGTTCGAGGGCGCGCTCCCCCTGTGCTTCGAAACCTGCGACCCCGAGGTCGCCAGTTGTGCGAAGGACGAGGCGTGCGAGCCCGTCGCCGACAAGGCCCTGGATTCCGACGTCTGCACCCCGGCCTGACGTGCGCCTCGAGGACGCCAGACGGCGCCTACGGGTGCTTCAAGATCTGCCAACGCCCGACCAACGGCGGCTGCGAGACACGCCTGCGGGCGAAGTCCCGACCCCGCGCTACGCCGTCTGGGAGATTACGTTGGCTTGCGACCAGCGCTGCATCCACTGCGGGTCTCGAGCCGGAAAGGCGAGAAAGGACGAGCTGACGACGGACGAGTGCCTGGACCTCGTGGGGCAGCTCGCGGACATGGGCGTCGGCGAGGTCACCCTGGTCGGTGGCGAAGCCTATCTGCGCAACGACTTCGTCCTGATCGTCAACGAGATCCGTGCGCGTGGCATGTCCGTCACGATGACGACCGGCGGCCTCAACCTGACGCAAGCGCGAGTCGGGGCGCTTCGTGAGGCCGGGATTCGCACCGTGTCGATCTCGGTCGACGGGTTGGCCGAGGCCCATGATGAATTGAGGGGCATCCCGGGCAGCCACGACAAGGCGTTCGAGGCCATCGGGCGTCTACGCGCGGCCGGGATTCCGGTGGGCGTGAACACGCAGATCAACCGACGCACGCTGTACGACCTCCCGACGCTCCTCGAGCGCATCGGCGACGCGGGGGCCTTCGGATGGCAACTACAGATCACATCGCCGTTCGGCAACGCGGCCGACCACCCCGAGATTCTGCTGCAGCCGTACATGATGCTGGAGGTATTCGAGGTGTTGCGACCGCTCCTCGCGCGGGCCCGAGAGCGCGGCATCAAGATCTGGCCAGGCAACAACCTCGGGTACTTCGGGCCCCTCGAAGCCGAACTCCGCTCGCTGCAGAAGCGTCACTACAAAGGGTGCGCAGCGGGGCGCGCACAGATCGGGATCGAGTCGCACGGCGACATCAAGGGCTGCCCCAGCCTCGGAGGGCCCGAGAATGTCGGAGGCAACATCCGCGAACACTCCCTCCGCGAGCTGTGGGCTCGCTCCGCCGAGCTGGCGTACATCCGCGAGCGAAGCACGGCCGAACTGTGGGGCTACTGTGCCCAGTGTTACTACGCCGACACGTGCCGAGGCGGGTGCACCGCGACATCCGAGCCCTTGATGGGCCGCCCTGGAAACAACCCGTTTTGCCACCATCGAGCGCTCGAAATGGAGCGACAAGGGCAACGGGAACGCATCGAGCCCGTCGCGGCCGCACCGGGCATCCCGTTCGACCACGGCCTGTACCGCATCGTGCGCGAGTGGGTCGATACGGGCCGACGCGAGGCAGAAGGCCCCGTGCACGTGGACGAGCCCCGAGTCTCCCGTCTGCAGCAACGCATGGGTCCTGGGACGAGCGTGTTCGAGCCAACCCCGTGAACCACCGTGGAGCCCGCCGAGCTGTTGGTTCGCTTCGAGCGCACCAGCTCGGGAGTCCCCGCGTGATGCAACGCGCGACCATGAGGGAGCAATCGCGTGCAAACGGTGTTAGACGGGGCTCTTCCCCGGCCCTCCGGAACTTGTGATGTCCGCCCCCGAGCACGAAGTCGACGCCCCCGAACCCAAGACCGATCCGTTCGAGGGGGTGCCGCCACAACTCCGCACAGCGCTCCAGCGCCGCGGGTTCACCACGCTCACCGCGGTTCAGCTCGCCGTCTTGAACGAGCCATCCACGGAGAAGGACTTGCGAATCTCCTCGCAGACCGGCTCGGGAAAAACCGTCGCCCTGGGTCTCGTGCTCGGTCGCACGTTCCTCGAGGGACCGCCGTTGCCGCGGAACATCGACGGTCCGCGCGCGCTGATCATCGCGCCCACGCGCGAGCTCGCCACCCAGGTCGCTGAAGAGCTCACCTGGCTGCTGGCCGAGATCGAAGGGCTTCGTGTCGAGTACGTCGTCGGAGGCACCGACATGCGAGCCGACCTCCGGATGCTTCGTCGCCCGCCGACGATCCTGGTGGGCACGCCCGGCCGCATGCTCGACCACATCCGCAGCGAGGCCGTCTCCTGCAAAGAAGTGCACACCGTCGCGCTCGATGAGGCCGACCGAATGCTCGACATGGGCTTTCGCGAGGACCTCGAAGCGATCATCGAGGCCGTCCCGGAGGAGCGCCGGAGCCACCTCGTGTCCGCAACGTTCGCAGGCGCGGTCAAGGGCATCGCCAACAAATTCCAAAAAGACGCGCTCCACCTCGAAGGCACCCAGCTTGGACAGGCCAACGTCGACATCGCGCACGTGGTTCAGCTCGTCGACTACGACCAGCGCTACGAGGCCTTGGTCAACGCGCTTCTGCTGACGCTCGGCGAGCAAGTGCTGGTGTTCGTGAACAAGCGGATCGGCGCCTCCGAGCTGGCCGAGAAGCTCAGCCAGGACGGATTTGCCGCGCTCCCGTTCTCCGGCGACCTGAGTCAGGCACAACGCACCCGAACGCTCAGCGCGTTCCGCAACGGCACCATCCAGGTGTTGGTCAGCACCGACGTTGCCGCGCGTGGCATCGATGTGCCCGACATCGGCTTGGTCGTTCACATGACCCCGCCTCAAGACCCGGACGACTACACCCACCGCTCGGGTCGTACCGGTCGTGCCGGTCGCCAGGGCCGCAGCCTGCTGCTCGTCCCCCCACGCGCCCAGCATTTCGTCCGGCACCTGCTCCGCTCCGCCAAGGTCGAGGCGAGCTGGGAGCCGGTCCCCACGCCCGGTAAGGTCCGAAAGACGATCACGAAAAACGTCCGTCGCGACTTGCACGCCCGCATGGACAACGCGGCGCAGCCCGATGAGAAGACGATGGCGTATGCGGCGAGCATCCTCGAGAAGCGTGACCCCGCGCTGCTCGTGGCGACGTTGCTGCAGATGGCCGAGCCTCGTCTTCCGCTGGAGCCGATGTCCGCCCGGGTCATCGAGGCCGAGCCCGCCCGCGAAGACGACGGGCGGAATAGCGGCCGTCGCTTCAACCGTCGCGGACCCAACCGCGGTGGCTACGGCGGCAAGCGCAAGTTCCACAAGCGTCACTGAGCGCGCTCGGATGGAGGTCGCACCTCCACACGCCGGGGTTCGTGAGCGCGCCAAGAACGCTCACGAGACGGGGCGCCGGACGTCGGCGCCGACGAACAGCTCCCGGAGTAGGGAGCGCCTGCACTCGCCGACCGCAGTCACATCCCTGCCCTCGCGGAGCACATGCGGTGACTTCAAGCCTTCTTTGGCGTCGAGACCGGGAGCAGTGGGACGCGGTCCGCAGGACTGCCCTCACCGTAGATCCAACGATACGCCCACCAGCGGCCGAACACCGACTGGGTGTACTTGCGGGTCTCGTCGTACGGAATCGCCTCGATGAACAGATCGAGGTCCCAACTGCCGCGCTTCGCAAGCCACTTGTCGACCGCTCCCGCCCCCGCATTGTAGCTGGGGATTGCGAGCGCGACTGCGCCCGGCCCTCCGCCGTAGCGGCCGACCAACCCGGACAGGTAGCGCATGCCGAGGTTGAGGTTCGTCGCGGGATCGTAGAGGTCTTCCTTGCTGACCTTCATCCCGGCTTTCTTCGCGACGCCCTGCGCCGTCGCGGGCATCAGCTGAATGAGACCCCGAGCGCCAGCCCATGACGTCGCGCCGGGGTTGAACCGACTCTCGGTCTGCATCACCGCAAAGGCGAGGAGGTCGGGCACATCGTGGCTCTGCTCGTACCCGTCGATCAGATCGGCGAACGGCTGCGGGTGCGCAAGCTTCCAGACCGGAAGATTCTCACCGCCCGGAGGAGTCCGACGCCACGTCGTCCCCAGGTTCGCGAGTGTGCGCTGGGCTTCGGCGTACAGACCGGCCTGGTTGAGGACCGCGATGGCTGGCCATCCACGCACCCCCGCCCGAGAGAGTTCCTCACGCGCATCGTCTCCGAGTCCGAGCCGCGCGAGCAGGACAGCCCGCTCCGTGCCCTCGGATGACGTGGAGACATCGGCCTTCGGACTCTCGCGCTGTAGCACGGCGAGTCCCCGCTCAAACGACTCTGGACCCGCCGCGTGCAGGCGAGACATCGCCTGGGCGGCCGAGTACCCCAGCGGGTCGGCTTCGACGGCATCCACCCATGCAGACGCGGCGTCCCCTGGCTTGCCGAGGTCCGCGAGCGCTCGGCCGCGAAAGTAGTGGAGCTTCGCCTTGGTGGCGGGGCGCGGGATGTGTTCCCCGAGCGCGGAGTCGCACAGCGCGAGCGCCCGGGCAGCGTTGCCGGACGAAAACGCAAGGACGAGCAGACGCCGTCGCGCCTCGTCCTTCATGTCGCCATCGACCCCCACGGCGGCCTCGAACGCAGCCGTCGCCTTTGCATCGTCCCCGTGCTCGGACCAGGACTCTCCTGCGAGCACCCAGGCATCGTCCGCGTAGGAGTTCTTGGCGTGCTCCTTGGCCAACGACGAGAAGGCCAGCGCGGCCTTTTCGTACTTCCCGGCGGCGTATAGACCACGGCTGCCCTGGTACCGGGACTTCACTTCGTACGTGGTGACGCCTTTGGCCTTCTTGCAAGCTGCGGCCGCCTTGTCGAACACCGGTCGGGCATCAGCACGACGACGCTGTTTGAAGATCGCCGAGCCTTTCACATAAAGCGCTCGACAGCGCGTGGGCTGGTCGGCACCTTTGCGCAACAACGCGTCCGCGGCTTTGGTCGCCCCTTTGTATCGGCGCCCCGCGAGCATCGCGTCCATGCGGGCCAACGCCAGCTTACGCTCGAACGTGGCCCGGTCTGCGGCGGACCGGGTCTGCCCCACGCTGCGGCGCAACCCCGGCAGAGCCAGCTCGGCTTCTTTACCGTAGTCGGAAAGCGGCGCCTCGAGCAGCAAGGTCTCGAACAACCCAACCGCCTTGGCTTGGGCTTTGCGGTCCTCCTCCTCCGCCGCCAACATGCGCGCGAGCTTGATGCTCACGCCCACGCGATGGCTGCCCTTGGGAAAGTCGGACAAGTACCGCTCGTACGCCACTCGGGCATCACCGCGCGCCTTGGTCCGAAGCAGCGCATCGGCCTCGAGCACGGCGAACGCCTCACCCAACCCGGAGTTCTTCCGCTGCTTGGCGTCGACCGACCGGATGCGCTCGAGCGCGGCGTCCGGCTGTCCCGCGTCCAGCCGAGCCTGCGCCTCCAGCCGGACCAACCGTGCCCGCACCAACGCGAGCTCAGGCGCCTTCGCAGCTTCGGAGAACCGGTCTGCCGCAGCGGCGTAGCGCTCCGCCGAGACATCTTCGAGGCCGCGCAGCCACAACGCTCCGGCCCGCTGCGCTTGGCTCAACTCGGTCGCCAGGAGCGCATCGAGCAAGCGCACCGCTTCGGCGTGGTCCCGACGCTCCCGGGCCAGAATTGCGTCGCGGCCCAGTCCGTCTGCAAACCACAACGAGCGATCCGGCTGGGCGATGGGACCGGCGCTCCCCGGCGAGATATCCCCGGCCCGCTCGTCATTCGATTCGGCGGCGACGGTTTCCGCCGCTTCGGAGCTCCCGGCCGACACCGTCGCAGCTGGACCGTCGGTCTTGCAGGAAACACAGCTGGCCGCCAGCAGCGACAAGAGAGCACGGACAAGAGTGGGGCTACGCACGATCAATCACACCAACCGGGTCGGCTCGCTCTCGGGATCGTAGATCTCGACGCGGTTGCGGCCGTTTCGCTTTGCGACGTACAGGGCAGCATCCGCCGCTTCGATGAGGGCGTCCGCGGTGGGCTCGACCAACATGCCAAGATCGGCGACGCCAAGGCTGACGGTCACGGTGAGTGAATTCTCGTCGTGGGAGAACGCCTTGCCACCAACGGTCTCCAAGATTCGGTAGGCGGCCCGGGCGGCCCGCAGGGCGTCGACATCCCGACAGATCAGCGCGAACTCTTCCCCGCCGTATCGAGCGAAAATGTCCTCGCTGCGAGTCGTCCCCGCGACGCGGTCGGAGAGATCCTTGAGCACCTGATCACCTGCCGGGTGTCCAAGGGTGTCGTTGATCTTCTTGAAGTGGTCGATGTCGAAGAGAACCAGCGACAAGGGCTTGCCGTGGCGCAACGCAAAGGCCACGTCGCTCTCGAGCCGGTTGTTGAAGTAGCCACGGTTGAACACTCCCGTGAGCCGGTCTCGGAGCGCCGATTCGTAGAGGTTCCGCTGGAAGTCCTCGTCGAAATCGTCGTGATAGGTGAACTTCAGGACGCTCTGCGCGCCGATCTGAATTTTGTCCCCCTCTTGGAGTTCGTACCGATCCACTTTCTTGCCGTTCGCGTAGGTTCCATTGGTGGAGCCTGCGTCGAGCAGGTAGTAGCCCCCACCCTCCCCCTCTACGGCCGCGTGGGTCCTCGAGATTCCCTCGTCGTTGATTCGGACGTCGGTTTGTAGGCCTCGGCCTAGGGTGGTTCGCGCGCTTTCCTTGAGCGGAAACATCTCCCCCATGCGATCGCCAGACAACACCACGACGAATGCACGCTTCTTCCCGTCTCGGGCCCGATTCAGTCCGTCGGGCTCTAGGCGTATCGTCGTCTTGGACATCCGCGGCCATCGTAGAACCGACGGCCGACTTCTGGCAACAACGCCGCGCAGGGGCGTATAGTCGCGCTCGGCCCCTGGCCTCCGATTTTCCATGAGCGTTGCAGCTCCGTTCCTGGCCATTCCCCTCTCCCTCTCCTTGGTTGGGTCCTTGGTGGGGGCCCCCCCGGCCCCAGGCGGGGAGGCACCGGCCGACGCGCCCGCTGGCACGGCGCCTCCGGAGGCTCCAAAGGAGGACCCCAAGCTCGAACAGGCGATGGTCTCGTACGATTTGGGGAAGAAGGCCTACAACGCCGCGCGATACGAAGACGCTCTGGAGCACTTCCAAGAGGCCGCCACGCGGTACGCATCGCCGGACTTCCAGTACAACATCGGGCTCTGCTACGAGCGCCTGGGCAAGCGGGAGGAGGCGGTTCGCGCCTTCCGGACGTACTTGCGCGCCAAGCCAGAGGCCAAGGACCGCGCCAACGTCGAGGATAGGATCTTCACGCTCAAAAAGGAGATCGAAGAGGCGGAGAACCAGCCGCCCCCCGAGGTCGCGCCGGAACCGGAACCGGAGCCCGACCCTCCTGAAGAGCTCCCCAACGGGAAGGGCCTCATCCTTGCTGGCGCTGTACTCACAGGGGTTGGTGGCGTGGTCGCCCTCGGCGGCGGCCTCGGCTTCGGGTTGGCGGCGCGAAATCGGAGCCTCTCCGTCGAGGACGTGGCGAGCGGCAACCCCGACGACCTCACCTTCGCGGAGGCGCAGACGCTCGACGACGAGGGTCGCCGATTCGAGACCCTTCAGATCGTGATGGCCGCCACCGGCGCCGCGGTTGCGGTCACCGGCGTGGCCCTGCTCGCAGTGGGGCTCAAGCGCAAGAAACGGGCCGAGGCCGGCCCGACGGCAACCCTCATGCCAACGTGGACGGGCCGCTCCGCCGGGCTCTCCCTCCAAGGACGGTTCTAGTCATGCGTATGCACCGGTCTTCCCCGCTCTCCCTTCGCTCCGGTCCTTTGGGCGCCGCGTTGGCCCTCACGCTCGGCGGCTGCTACGGCGCCGAGTTGGACGAGACAGCCGACGCCCTGTACGCCTGCGAGGTGTCCGAGGTCGCCGACGAGGCCGACGTCGACTGCCCAGGCGCCCTGCGCTGCAACGGCCGGGTATGCGTCGAACGACTCCCCACGGTCTCGGTGCTGTCGCCCGAGTCTTTGCAGGCGCTGCCGCTCGACGAAGAAGTCGTCGTCACGCTGCAGGTCTCAGGGCTGACCTTCAGCACCGACGAGGACGACGCGGGGGGCGGTTTCATCCGAGTCACACTCGATGAAGAAACCATCGACATCCTCTCGGGCGATCTGACCCGCCCACTCGTGGTCGAGAACCTGGTCGTTCCCAACGATGCAGGTGCGCACCGAATCAGCGCCCAAGCCATGCGGGTCGACGGCACGCCCTTCGACAACGACGGGGCATCCTCAGCGCAGGTCTTCTGGCGCAACGACGGCAATCCCCACATCGCGATCACCACCCCGTGGCCCGGGTCTGAGTTTGAGCTTCAGCCCGACGGGCTGGTCGATGTGGAGGTCGCGATGCTGAACTTCTCGTACGGTCAGCCCGACACGGCGCTCGCCGACAACACCGGCCACGTGCACGTCTACTATGACGATGAGTTCCCGGAGTGCGCCGAAGACATCATCTGCGATGCCGGCTACATCGGCGTCGTCTCAGCGGCGCCCGAAGAAGCAGCGCTCCAGCTCACCAAGCTCAGCGAAGGCCTGCTGCTGCCCGAGTCCCCCGCGGCCGAGACCACACTCACCGCGGTCCTGCGCCAAAACGACCACTCGCCCTATACGAACGTAGAGGGCGAGCTCGAGTTGGTGATCGATACCGTGCCGATCAGCCGCCTCGCGGAGTAGGCCGCGGCCGACGGGTGCGCAGGGTCACCGTGCGTCGACGACCCGCCCGCGCCGTCATTCGCCGGCGGCGGTGTGGGCTCGCTCGCCCACCCATCGCGCGATCGCTCGCAGCGGCTCGGCCGAGTCTCCAAAGACGGAGACTTCGTCGATGCAGCTCGCCACGAGGGCATCTGTGCGGGCCAACGCCTTCTCCCGCAGTGCGGGCTGGTCGTCGTCGAGCACGTCGTCGGCGTGTTGGAAGGCGATCCCGAACATGAGGCCGTATCGCTCGAGGCGACCGACAACTTCGTCGTCCTTGCCCGCGAGCATGCCCGCCATTGCCGCGCTGGCGGCGTAGAGCCCACCGGTCTTGAGCGCGTGGACACGCTCGAGCAGCTCGAGGTCGTGGATGTCCTGGCCTGCGACGAGATCGAGCGCTTGTCCGCCCACCATCCCATCGATGCCCGAGTGATGAGCCAGCTTGGCCACCGCGTCGCCGACGCGACCCGTGGAGGGACGGCCGCCGACGCCCCCAGCAAGCACACCAAATGCGAGGGTCAGCAGCGCATCCCCGACCAGGATCGCCTTGTCCTCGCCAAACGCGACGTGAATGGTCGGCTTGCCGCGACGTTCTGCATCGTCGTCCATCGCGGGCAGGTCGTCGTGGACCAACGAGTAGGCGTGGACGAGCTCGATCGCACAGCAGGCCGGCAGGGCCGTCTCGGCCGTCCCGCCCACAGCCTCAGCGGCCGCGATCGCCATCAGGGGGCGCATTCGCTTGCCGCCAAGAAGTACGGCGTAGCGCATGGCCTCGCGGAGTTTTCCGGGGTCGTCGCCCGTGGGCTCAGGCAGCAAAGCGCTGAGCGTGGCGTCAACGCGCTCTCTTCGGGGCGCGAGGTAGGATTCGAGGTCGAAGGTGCTCATGTGGATTCCTCTGAGTGAGCCTCGAAGGGCTCGGTGCCCTCGGCGTCGGCGAGCAGCGCTTCGATGCGCTCCTCGACGGACTCCAAGACTTGTTCGCCTTGGCGCGCCAGCTTGACGCCCTCCTCGAACTTCCGCAGCGCCTCCTCGAGCGGGAGTTCCCCCGACTCGAGTTCGGTGACGACAGCTTCCAGACCATCGAGCATCGCGTCGATGCTCGGCGGAGGAGCCGCGTCGGATTCGGCCTTCTTCTTGGACGTCCGCGCCATGGGCGGCGCGGAGTATAGGGGCGGCCGCCGGGGCGCCGCAACGCCGGCCCAGACTGGGGAACGCACGAGGGCGCAGGCGACGCTTGCGGCGCCGGTCGAATGCGTCCTATGGTCCGCTCCATGGTGGACGCGGCCGAAAACCCGGTGGACGTCGATAGCTTGATGGAGCAGTTCCGGGCCTACCTCACGAAGCAGGGGCTGAAGTCGACCCGGCAACGTGACGTCATCGCGGAGCGCTTCTTCGCGACGGACGGGCACACCTCCATCGAAGAGCTACTCGCGCTGGCCCGCGAGGACGCACCCAAGGTCGGGTACGCCACGGTGTACCGGACCCTCAAGCTCTTGACCGAGTGCGGCCTCGCTGCGGAGCGACGCTTCGGCGAAGGGCACACAACCTACGAGACCGCCGGCGACGCCGAGCACCACGACCACCTGATCTGCATCGAATGCAATCACGTGCTCGAGTTCCACAACGAAGAGATCGAGAAGGAGCAGGAGCGCGTCGCACGAAGCTTCGGCTTCAACGTGATCCGGCATCGCCACGAACTCTATGGTTTGTGTCCCCGGGCGCGGGGCATCAAGGGCGGGTCCTGCCCCGGACAGGATGCCGAGAAGAAGACCCCTCGCTGATGCTGTCGCTGAGCCACACGTTCTTTCAAGAGGTCGTTCCGCTGGTGCTCGTCCTGTTGGCAGGCACGTGGCTGGTGCGTCGTTGGATGCGGACGGGCTCGACAGCGGACAGTGGCTGCGCCGGATGTGAGCAGGCGAGGGCGCAACCGGCGAGGGTTCGCCATCGACTGCCGGTTCTCTCCTCTCGCGCCCCCAAGTTCCGGTGAGCGACCCGGTGAGCGCTCCGGCCCCCGCCCGCTCCCGACGCTCGCTTCGGTGGGAGCTGGTCGTGACGCTCGCGGTCACGTTGATGATGGCTGTCGTCTCGCTTTCCCTCGCGACCGAGGTCTTGGGTCGACGTCGCCACGACGCAGCGCAGCAGCAACAACTCTCCGACCACGTTCAGGGCCTGGCGGCACTCATCGCCCCGCAGCTGGGGAGCGGAGCGCTCGCTGCGGCGGGGCGTGGACAGCTCGAACCGGTCCTTCGTGCAAGCATCGGAACGCTCGGCATCGAGGCGATCGCGTTGCACCGCATCACCGACCGTCCCGACGAACCGCCCCGCATCGCGGTGGGGCTCGCCCCTCCGCTGCCCCCTCCAGAACCCATGGGCAAACCCGGTGGGACCCGGGTCGTGGACCGCGACGGGTTGGTGATCGTCGACCGGGCGCTGCGGACCTTCGGCG
This sequence comes from Nannocystales bacterium, assembly GCA_050633305.1. Lineage (GTDB taxonomy): Bacteria > Myxococcota_A > Polyangia > Nannocystales > Nannocystaceae > CAJXVA01. The sequence continues at coordinate 99,044 of JBOEGF010000024.1, read as the reverse complement.
GTGCGCGAAACGGCGGCACGCTCGTACTGCGCGTGGTCGCCCGCCGGGCACCGTGGACCCGCAGCCAAGACTGGACCGAGGTCGCCGTGCTCGCGCTCGGTGTCGGCGTGGTGATGCTCGTGCTCGGTATCGGTCTCATCGAGATGCAGGTCGCACGGCCGCTCGCCCGGGTCAGGGATGCGGTCGGTCAGGTCGCGATGGGCAACCTCAAGGCGGAGATCCCCGAAGAAGGACCCGCCGAGCTGCAATCGCTGGCCGGCTCCTTCAACCAGATGACGCAGTCGCTACGGGACCGGGTCGAGCAGATCGAACGCCAACGCGAGCACCTGGTTCGTGCCGAGCAGCTGGCCTCGGTAGGCCGAATCTCCGCCGGCATCGCCCACGAGGTCGGCAACCCGCTCGCGGCGGTGTTGGGCTACGTCGAGTTGCTGCTCGACCCCCGCTCCGAGCCCGCGTTGGACGAGACACAACGCGACATGCTCGAGCGAAGCCGGACGCAGATCGAACGGATCCAGGGCATCGTCACCCAGCTCCTCCACTACGCCCGGCCGACCCGGCAGCAACTCGTCACGCTATCCGCTGTCGCGGCCGGTGAGGGTCTCGTTCGACTGCTCGAACACGACCCTCGTTGCGCAAACGTGACGCTGAGCGTCCAAGGCGATGTGGACGCCAAGGTCTTCGCGGACCCAGGCCTGCTCGACCAGATCCTTCGCAACCTGCTCGTCAACGCCGCTCGGGCCACACACACCGACGAGTCCGAGAATCCCCACCTGGTCACCCTCTTCGTCGAGTCCGACGGGCAGACGACCCACATCGACGTCCAGGACAGCGGGCCTGGTGTCCCCGACGAGCTCCGCGACCAGCTGTTTGAGCCGTTCTTCACCACCGCCAAGGCCGGCGAGGGAACCGGCCTGGGGCTTCCGATCTGCCAAGGGCTCGCCCAGTCGATGGATGGAGCCCTCGTCCTGCGGAAGAATGGGTCGCGCAAGCCCCTGGCGGGGGCACGATTCCCCGGCGCGGTGTTTCGTGTCACCCTGCCGGCGGGTCGATCTGCCTCAGATTCGGCATAGTTACGACCCCTTCACACGCGCGTCCCGATCGCGTCGAATCTCGGGGCCCCCGCCTGCGTCGAACCCAGCGCCCGAACGAAGGGCCACGAACGGAGCAAACGCCATGTTGTCCTCTAGCCCCCGCCTCGCATCAGTCCTCACCCTCGCGCTCGTGGCTTCGAGCAGCCTGGTCGGCTGCGCCTACAAGTCTTCCTACCGCCAGACCAACTTCGATGTGAAGACCCAGCCCGTCGCGCAAAACAAGGTGAAAGTCGTCAAGAGCAAGGACGACCTGACCAGCGCCTACACCGAGATCGGCATCTACGTCGGCCGCGCCCCCACCGTGAAGGAAGCCATGGACGTCGCCAAGAACCAGTGCGGCCGCGAAGGCGCCGAGCTCTACGTGCTCAACGTCGAGCCCTATGAATCTGCCGGCGCCTGGAAAGTGGACGGAGTCTGTGCCGTGTTCGCGGCCGCCCCCGCAGCCGAGTAGCCCACGCGCAACGAACAAGCGCCGCAGTCTCCACGGAGACGCGGCGCTTTGTTTTTGGTTTCGCGATGCACAGAGGACCCTCGAGTCGAGGGAGACCACCCGTCAGTCCGGGTTGCGCTCTTCGTCTTCGCGCCGCGCGTGTTCCATCAGCAGGTAGGAGACCGGCGTGATCGCGCCATCGTTCGCCGGCCCGGGCAGCGGCTCCTCGATGCTCCCCGCGGCTTGGAAATCGAATTCGCCGCGCTGCCAGCCGAGCATCTCGAACACGCGATCGTGGGGATGCGAGTTGCTGCCGAGCGACTCGACCTTGGCCAAGGCACCGTTGCGCATGTGGAGCGTCGAAGTTTCGGTGCCGCGGCGTAGACGCAGGGCGCCGCTACGGCGCTCGGACTCGAGGAACGCGAGAACACTTCCCAACCGAACGTGTTCCAGTTCACCCCGGAGCCCATGGGCGTCGGGCGTCGCCGGTAGTTGTCGCCGCCGCGTGACCACACCGATGAGGCGGGCCGCGATCTCGTCAGCAGGCATGTCCTTCGGGAGAAAGTCGTCTGCGCCCATCCGGTAGCCCCGGAGCCGGGAGAGTTCATCGGAGAGACGAGTGAGGAAGACGACGGGAACGGAACTCAGTCGCTTGCGTTGCCGAATGGAACGCAACAACGACCACCCGTCCATCTGGGGCATCTCGACGTCGGTCAGGATGACGTCGGGGAGTTTCTTCAACGCGGCCGAGAGCGCCAACAGACCATTCTCGGCGACGCGCACCCGCATGCCGCGAGCCCTCAAAATGTCGCCCAGCTCGATCCGGTGACTCACGGAGTCGTCGACCACCAGAACGTGCAGGGCCTCCCCTGTGACCGGATTGGGCACGGTACACGGCTCATCGTCCCGGCCCACGACACCGTCGACGCAGTTCTCGAGCGCTTCGGTTTGCGCGGGGTTGAACGCCTCGAGTTCGACGACGGTCTCGCCGTCCCGGGTGAAGGTGCGAGACACCTGCCCACGAAGGTAGAGGACCGCTTGATCGGGGAGCGTCAGCTTCACGCGAATGGCGGTCCCCGGAGCCGGCGAAGGATCCACAGGGAGCCGAAGCCGGCCGCCGCGCAGGCGGTCGGCATACTCGACCACGAAGTCGTCCCGAGATTCGAATCGGACTCCGAATGTCGGGACGGAGCGCCGCGATTGCGCATCCTGCTGCTCGGCTTCCCCCACGCTGTGCCCAAGCCTACGGTTTTTTACAGGTGTGCTCCAACAGTTTTGCCATGTGGGATGCGATCGCTGCGCGGCGCGAAGTCGAGCATTCCAGACACGGGGAATGGTGCGGGGACCCGTGCATTCCTCTACACTCTCCCACAGTGATGCCAGACCAGCCTAGGCGACCTGCGAGCGCCCAGGAACGCGCGCGTCCGCGCCCTCCCCGTCGCAGAAAAGCGGCTCCGGCCGCCGGACCGACATCGGCTGTTCAGTCGGTGTTGTTCGCATTTCTTTGGGTCCTGCTTGGGCTCGGCTCGCTCGCGAGCGCGGTCGTGGCCCTATGGGTTGTCCTGTCGTTGTCGCGCGCTGCCGCCGATGGAGGTGGAAACGCCGTCCTTCACTGGTTTACCGCGATCGCCCTCACCCTCGGACTCCCCTTCGCCCTCGCGGCATGGAAGCACCAACAACAGCCCCGTCGGATCAGCCTGACGATGGCTTGGCTCCCGATGGTCTGGAACACGATAGGTCTCCTGGTGGTCGCCCAGCTCGTCCCCGACATCGTCGGCGCGGCGCTGCGGGGGCAAGGCTCCAACATCGCATCCGAGACGCTGGGTGAATCCCATTCCGCGACACGGGTGATGTCGGCGTTGGGACACCACACCGCCGACGTCGTCGACCCTGAGCCGGTCCCCACGGTCCCCGACCGAGGCGTTTCTGCGTTGCCGCGCCGCTCGACCGACGTCGAGCTCGCAAAGGCGATCAGCGTGCCGCTCGAAGAGCAGGGCACCGCGATCTTCGTCGATGTCGGCCTCGAAGGGTACGGGGGCCGTCACGCGAAGAAGACCTACCTGTTCGACACCGGGGCTTCGTACACGACGATCAGCAGCCAAGCCGCATCCGAGCTTGGGATCCAGATCCCCGCCGACGCACCCATCCTCGAGTTCGACACCGCCAAGGGCCGTCGTGAAAGCCGAATGGTCTACCTGCCGGCGCTTCGGGTTGGGCAGGTTCGAATCGAAGGCCTCGTCGTGTCGGTCTGCGACAAGTGCATCAACGGCCGCCACACCGGGCTGCTTGGCCAGAACGTCATGCGCCGGTTCCTGGCGCGCATCGATTTCCAAGGCGGGCGAATGCTGCTCGTGCCACGGGCCAGCGAGACCCGCCCCAACCGCGCCTACGACATCGGCCCCATGGTCGAGCTCGAGGTCGACGGCGATGCGGTGATGTGGGGGGACCGCGTGCACTGGGTGATCAAGGTTCACAACCGCAGCACCGTGCCGGTCAAGGACGTCATCCCCAGCGCAGCCTTCACCGGTGGCCCCACGCTTCTCGGCGCAAAGATCGACGAAATCGGGCCCGGCCAAGTGGGACGGTCGTTGGTCAAGGGCAAGGTCGGCTCCGGGACTCAGGGCAAGTCGGAAGGCCACTTCAAGCTGGGCCTGTCCGAGGCATTCTGGTGATCACGCAGGTCCTGCTCCTCTTCACGGGTGAACCGAGTCCGGTCCCCACGGCAGCCGACGGCGACCCGTTCTCGATGCTCGCGGACTCCGGCGGGCCGCTGTTCATGCTGGCCCTACTGGTGCCCGTGGCGGTGTTGGTCTTCTGGGTGGGCTCGCGCCGCGTTTCCAAAGAGCGTGGCACCTCCGCCCTGCGCCCCCGAGGACGGGTGTTCTTCGACCAACCTCGCAAACGAAGCGAACGATGGCGGGCCACCGTCAAGAGACTCGAAGCCCGCGAACCGAGCACGACGGCGACCGCAAAACCCGGGCCCGTTCGGCTGCAAGGGGTGCTGGTCAATGCGTCGGAGAATCTGGGTGGTGTCCCTGGACGTGAGTGCGTGTGGAGAAACCGGGCGGGCGCCAGCGCGGCCTCGGCCGTGGGTGCGGAGATGGTCTTCCTGCAAGACGACGCGGGCTCGGTCAGCATCGAAGACCTCGAGAACGCCTACGTGATCGCCGCTTCGGAGAAGCACAGCTTTCACCACGAGAACGTCTCTTTGTATCTGGGCGACCGAATCGAGGTACTGGGGCACTTCACACCCGAGGCGCCCACCGGCGCCGAGGGCCACCCCAGCGAGCGGGTCTACGGTACGCTCACCCTCGTCGACGGGCTCGACATGCGACTGCTCGAGCGGCCTGCATCCGAGCCCCAAGCCGACGAAGCCGCCCCTCCTTCAGACACCGCGCAGCCATGAAACGCCTCGTCATCTCCCTCGCTCTGCTCGCGCCGCTGGCATGCGGCAAGGACAAGAAGCCTCCGACGTCCCCGGACGACGTCGCAACCCCCGGCGATGTGGCAGACACCCCCGCCGTCGAAGAGACCCCCAAAGAACCGATCGAGCCGGACGTCCCGCAAGAGCCGGACCCTCCGCAGATCGCTGAGGGCGCCCACCAGTACCTGCTAGGGCACTACCAGGAAGCGATCGACCTTCTGACGCCCCTGTACGCGGACCTCAAGGAGCGCAAGCAGTACCGCGCGAGCGGACTCGCCGGCGGATGGCTCGCCCTCGCCCACGCGCAGATCGTGTTTGAGAGCGGGCAGGAGCCGAGCAAGCACGGCCTGGAGATGGCCGACCGCACCCAGGACCCCGAGGTCAAAGCCGTTGCGCAGCTCGCCCACGGCGCCATGCTCCTGGGCAACGAAGACTACGAGGCTGCACAAGCCGCGTTCACCAACGCAGCCGGGGCCGCGCCCAAGACCGTCGCGGGCGCCCTGGCCAACATCCTGCGGGCCGAGTCCCTCATCGGCAGCGCATTCGGGAGCTCGGCCAGCGACCAGGTCGAGAACCCCGAGGATCTCGTCTCCGCCAAGGAAGCCTACGCCGCTGCCGCCGACGTCGCCAAAGCGGGCAAGGAGACCGACGCCTTGATGGGCCGGGTGGAGGAAGGCCTCGCCGCCGTCTCCCGCTACCAGGGTGACAAGCCGGGGATCTGCACCCACGCCACGGCCTCGTACACCCACTTCACCAAGGCGGGCGTGTCCGACTTCTTGGTCGAAGGACCCCGGGGTCTCGCAGACAAGTTCGGCTGCAAGCTTCCCAAGTGAGACGCCGCGTAGGCTGGCGGAGCCGATGTGCCGGATCTGCCAGATCCGGTGTACGGTCCGTCGATGACTGGTGACCGCAGCGAGCGAGATCCCTATCTCAACCACTGGGCCGATCACGCAGCGGACAAGACGCTGCGCGCTCACCCCGACGCGAAACGCATCGTGGTTGCAGCCGGCATCACGCCCTCGGGCGTGGTGCACATCGGAAACTTTCGCGAGGTCATCACCGTCGACTTGGTCGCACGGGCCCTCGCCGACCGCGGGGTCGAAGTCCGCTTCATCTACTCGTGGGACGACTTCGACGTCCTTCGCAAGGTGCCCAAGGATGCGCCGGAGCAGGAGATGCTCACGGAGTCTCTGGGCAAGAGCATCGCGGACGTGCCCGATCCCTGGGGCACACACGAGAGCTACGCCGCCCACAACATCGCGCGTTTTGAGGACAGCATCGGTCCGCTGGGGATCGAGCCCGAGTTCATTCGGCAGCACGCCATGTATCGCGGGGGCAAGTACGCCGACGGCATTCGAGCCGCGCTGCAGAACGCCGAGCAGATTCGTGACCTGATCAACGCCGCACGCGAAGCCACCGGAGCTCGCACCCGAATCGCGGACGACTGGCTGCCGCTCGCCGGTTTCTGTAGCTCGTGCGGCAAGGACGACCTCGCCTTTTCCTACGATGGGGACTGGACCGTCGACGTGCACTGCAACGCATGCGGTCACGACGAGGCTGTCGACCTCCGCAAGGGCGGCAACCTCAAGCTGCCGTGGCGGGTGGATTGGCCGATGCGCTGGGGCTACGAGCAAGTCGCCTTCGAGCCGGGCGGCAAGGACCACAGCTCCGCCGGTGGTAGCTACGACACCGCCAAGGGCATCGTGCGTGACGTCTACAGCTGGTCCGCGCCGCAGTACGTCGGCTACGACTTCGTGTCCGCCAAAGGCCAAGGTGGAAAGCTCAGCTCCAGCAAAGGCGGCGTCGTCGATGTCACCACCTGTCTCGAGGTCTACGAGCCCGAGGTGTTGCGGTGGTTGTTTGCGGGCTACCGACCCAACACCGAGTTCGCGATTTCCTTCGACCTGGACGTCATCAAGCTCTACGAGGACTACGACCGCGCAGTGCGGCTGGCCCACGAGGCTGAAGACGGCGGCAAAAAGGACAAGAAGCGGCAGACCGCCCGGCGCGTGCTCGAGCTCGCGTCCGTCTCTGCGCGCAGGATCGAACCGGGCAGCGCCGCGCCCACGCTCATCGCCTTCCGCCATTTGAGCACCGTCTTGCAGACCTACGACGGAGACATCTGTGGTGCCGCGGACTACTTCGTGAGCTCCGGTGAGCTGCCCGAAGCCGACCGAGCGCGGTTCGAAGCCCGAGCCCGCTGCGTGTGGAACTGGGTCGAGCGATACGCCCCTGAGGACTTCCGGTATCGGATCCGAACCGAGCCGGTGACCCGCGAGATCCCCGAGGCCCAGCGTGGACCGCTCCAGAGCTTGGTGGAGATTCTCGAGGCGGACCCGGACGCGACCGAGACCTCCATCGGCGAAAAGATGAAGGCCCTGTCGCACAGCGGCGTCGACATGAAAGCCTTCTTCCCGGTCGTCTACGATCTGCTGCTCGACCGCGACCGCGGGCCCAAGATGAGCACGTTGCTGGCGATCATGACGCCCGCCCGCGCGCTGCCGTTGCTGCGACCTTCTGTGTAGTCACGGGCGCCCTCGGTTCCGCGCCGAGGGCTGCCTCACGGTTCGACTGGCCCAGGTTGGGTCGCCCTGCCACTGGTTTCGGCCCACGCGCGGGCCCATGAGGAATGGAGCGTTCCTTCATGTCTGGAAAACTCCCGTGGTAGCAGCGTTGGATCTCAACAAACTCGCAGTTGATGGTGGTGCACCTGTCCGCACCACCGCGTGGCCGGCCTGGCCGACCTTTCCCGCCGACGAAGTGGCCGCCTGCACCGAAGTGCTGGCGTCGGGGAAAGTGAACTACTGGACCGGGTCCGTCGGTCGAGCTTTCGAACGAGAGTTCGCAGGGTTTGTCGGTGTGCCGCACGCGATCGCGTGTAGCAACGGGACGGTCGCACTCGAGCTGTGCCTCCACGGCATCGGTCTGAGCACCGGAGACGGCGTCGTGGTGCCGTCGCGAACCTTCGTCGCGACCGCGCACGCCGTCGTGCTCAGCGGAGGTCGACCTCAGTTCGCCGACGTCTGCGCGGATACGGGCAACGTCACCGCTGCCAGTATCGAAGCGGCGTCCACCCATCGGACCCGCGCGGTCATCGTCGTCCACGTCGCCGGGTGGCCGGCCGAGATGTCGGAGATCCGCGCGCTGTGTGACCGCAAGGGCTGGGCACTGATCGAGGACTGCGCGCAGGCCCACGACGCGAAGATCGCAGGTCGGTCGGTCGGGTCGTTTGGCGACGCCGCCGCCTTCTCTTTCTGCCAGGACAAGATCATGACCTCCGGTGGCGAAGGCGGCATGGTGACCACCTCGGACCGAGACATCTGGTCGCGGATGTGGAGCCGAAAGGACCACGGCAAGAGTTGGGATGCCGTCTACGAGCGAGAACATCCTCCCGGGTTCCGCTGGCTGCACGAGTCGGTCGGCAGCAACGCCCGCATGACCGAGATGCAGTCGGCGATCGGTCGAGTGCAGCTGAGCAAGCTGCCCGGTTGGGTCGATGACCGACGGGAGAACGCGCATCGCTTGATCGCTCGGCTGAAGACCCACGACACGTTGCGGGTTCCCACGCCAGGCCCAGGGGTCCGTCATGCCTACTATCGCCTCTACGCTTACGTGCGCACGCCGATGCTCGCCGAAGGTTGGAGTCGTGACCGCTTGATGGCCGCGATCGAGGCCGAGGGTGTTCCGTGCCAAAGCGGAAGCTGCTCGGAGATCTATCTCGAAGCAGCGTTTCCCGAGCGCTGGCGTCCCAAGGCCCGCCACCTGCCCCTCACCAAGGCACTGGGAGAGACGTCCTTGTGTTTCAAGGTCCAGCACACGTGTACGGCAACCGACATGGATGACGTGGCAGAGGCGGTCGACCGCGTCATGCGAGTCGCCCGGCGCTGAGCGCACGACCGAGCGGGACTCGAGTACACCGCGCTACGGGCCTCGACCCGCAGCGCGGTGAACCGCTCGCGGGGAAGCTCTCCTCGTGTGCAATTCGTCCCCCGTCGCCCGCCATGTCGCGTCTGTGTGAAGGCGATGCTCGGCTTCGCCTTCCTTCCCGGCTGCTCCGGCTCCACGTCGGCCACTGCGCGGGAGGGTGCCGACGTCATCGAGTCCGCGGAGCCCCCGAACACGCTCGAGGATCCGTCATGGGCACTCAAGCGGCACGGCGCGGATGTGGGATCAGACCTTGGAGTTGGACCTGGATGGCGCCGAGGCATGGATCGCGCTCGCACGACATGACCTCCGTGAGTTCGACCAACTCGACCCGCCGAAACTCCAAGCCGTCACCGACCGGCTCACTGCGTCCAAACAGGCCGTGGCTACGCCCTGACAACCGCCGCAGCGCTCGTGGCCCCAACGGCGCTTGCCCGCTCAGAGACCGAGCACGCGTCGTTGTCCGGTGAACAACCGCCCTGGCCTCCGAGGACCCCTGCTCCGCGACGAGCTACGCCGCGGCGTGCGTCTGCACGGCCTCACTGAGCACGCCTTCGAGGGCGGAGGTGAGGTTTTCCCGGTCGAAGTGTTCGCGGGCCAATGCCGCTGCACCGACCTTCATCGAGGCAAGGGCTGTCTCATCGCGAAGCGTCGCGGCGAGTCGCTGAGCGGACTCCGCGGGCTTCGACTGCCGAAGCACAAGGCCCGCCCCGTACTGACGAACGAGGTCCGCTTGCCAGCCGCCGTAGTTCAAGGCAACCGGAACCCCATTGGCGAGCGCATCAAAGAACTTGTTGGCGCTGTTGTCTTCGAGCTCGGGCAGCGGTGCCATGGTCGAGACCGCCATCTGGGCCGAGCGAAGGAGCTTGGGAATGTCGCTCTTGGGGATCGGGCCGGGAATGAACAGGTTCTTCCCCAGCACCCCTAGGGCTTCCGCTCGGGCGCGGAGGTCCTCGACAATGGCCCCCTTTCCCACCAACGCGAAGCGGACGTCGGGGTCGACGGTCTGCATCTTCGCCGCGACCTCGACGAGCCATCCAGGATCGTGCGCGACCCCCATCGACCCGCCGTACACCAACAGCGGCTGGTCGGGTCGGACCTCGGGCAACAGCGAGCGTCGATACGCAGCGAGGTCCTCCGCCGGGATGTGACCCACGTCCACATCGCAACCGTTGGGGATCACCGTCACGCGGTTCGCCGGGATGCCGCGGGCCTCGACGCCTCGGGCCATGCCCGGAGACAGCGCGACGACCTGCTCACTCCCGTGGTACGCGACCCACTCGAGTGTCCGCGCGGCAACTTTTGCGACGGGGTTCTTGATCGCCCCCATCGCGATGGGGAGCTCGGGCCACAGATCGCGGACCTCGAACACCATCGGGGCCCCGGTCTTGAGCCGAGCGAAGAGCCCGGGAAGGGCGACGGTCAGCGGCGTCGATGTCGCGAAGACAACGTCCGCATCGTGCCGGAGGCATTCCCGGGCCGCGGCCGCGGCGAACGAGAAGAACGACCGGGTACGGCGGGCGTACGACATGCTCTGCGTGTACGCGACCGGAAGCACCACGAGTTTAAACCCCTCGATGGTGGACTCGTGACGGTCCTGAAGGTTCGCGTGCTCGGGCATGAAGGCATTTGACGTGACCAGCGTGACGTCATGCCCACGGCGGACGAGCCTCCGAGCGAGTTCGTAGGACCGAGTGCCCCCCGCTCCGGAGGGCGAGATGAAGTACTGGTGGAGGTAGAGGATCTTCATGGTGCTCAGGCAACGTCGCGACGTCGGGCGCCGGCGGCTTCGAGAGGTTCGGGGAGCGGCGCAGCCTCGGGGTCGGGCCGGTAGCCAGCGGCGACCGCGAGAATGCGTCGGATGGTGTTCTCATCGTGCGACCGAGCCGCCTTGCCAAGGGGTCCCAACCAAGTTTCCAAGGAGTCTGGGCTCACAGGCGCGAGCTTCGCGTGACACACCCCCTCGATCTTGGACGGCAGTGTTCCTTCCTCGTCCCGTAGCAGCTCCTCGTAGAGTTTCTCGCCCGGACGAAGGCCGCAGATCTTGATCGGGACGTCGTCGAGGGTGAGTCCCGAGAGCTGGACCATCTGGCGTGCCAAGTCGATGATTTTCACCGGTTCGCCCATGTCGAGCAGGAACACCTCCCCACCCTCCTGCGTCGCGTTGCTCTGAATCAGCAACCGAACCGCCTCTGGGATGGTCATGAAGAACCGGGTGACGTCCGGGTGGGTCACGGTCACGGGACCACCCGCCTCGATCTGGCGTCGGAAGGTGTGCACGACCGAGCCACGAGAGCCCAAAACGTTGCCGAAACGAACACAGCAGTACATGCCGCGGCTTCGGGAAGCGTGCGCCTGAACGACCATCTCGGCCATACGCTTGCTCGCCCCCATCACATTGGCCGGGTTCACCGCCTTGTCCGTCGAGACGAACAAGAAACGCTCCACGCCGACCGCCTCAGCCGCCTCAACGACGGTTCGGGTCCCGAACACGTTGTTGAGGATGGCGGCCTGCGGATGCAGCTCCATCATCGGAACATGCTTGAACGCTGCCGCATGGAATACGACGTGCGGCCGGTGGTGCTCGAACTCCCGCCGCATGCGGTCGACGTCCCGGACGTCCGCCAGGCAGGGGACCGCACCGCGGCCCAAGACCTTTCGGATCTCGCCCTCGATGTCGAAGAGGTTGTTCTCGTTGGCCTCGAGCAGAACGAGCCGTTCGGGACCGAGTTCGGCGATCTGACGGCAGAGTTCGGAGCCGATCGAGCCTCCCGCCCCGGTCACGAGCACCCGCTTCCCCGAGATCGTGCCCACGATGTTGGACCAGCGCTTCGTATCCATCTGTACGACGCTGCGGTTGAGCAGGTCCTCGATCTTCACCGGGCGGATCTTCGTGAACTCAACCTTGCCTGAGAGCAGGTCGTGGTAGTCGGGAAGTGTCCGCACCTCGAGGCCCACATCACTGCACCGGGCAACAACCGCTCGGCGCTGCGCCTGAGTCGCGGATGGGAGGGTGAGGATCAGGCACTCCACGTCCAACCGTTCGGCAACCTCTTCGGCGTCGAAGGTTGTGCCAAGGACCTCGAGTCCATCGATCCGGCGCCCACCGAGGGTGGGGTCATCATCGAGGAAACCCACCGGGCGATACCCCAGGTCGGGGCGGCGCCGTAGTTCGCAGGCGGCCAATGTCCCCGCCCGTCCGGCCCCGACGAGCAGCACCGGGCGTACAGGGGTCTCACTGTGGGCCACGGATTGCGTTCGAGCCTGCCGTTCATCCAGCCAGCGAATCGCCGTCCGGGAACCCAGCCCGACGAACGTCGCCAACAGGCCTTCCAAGGCCAGCGGTGCGATGAGTTCGTGGGCATCGGTCCAAAGCGCTCCCGCCATCAGAACGACCGTCGGTCCCAACAACGCAGGCACCACGACGAGCGCGTCCGCCAACGAGGTATGTCGCCAGCTGTGCGCGTACGCCCCACGCATCGCGAGGACGGTCATGCGGAGTGCAGCGACCCCGAACGCAAACCCCACAACCGGCTCTGCAACCAGCAACGCCAGCGCCACCCAAGCCGCGAGGGTCAGGCCCATCATGTCCAGAACGAGCTTCGCGCCAAACCCCCAAGTCACCGTCGGCAGTCCTCGACGGACGCTGTGCTCAGAAGTTCGGCTCTGCCCACTTGCGGGTTCGCTTTCGGTTCTCAATGAAGTCTCAACGGCGCTCATGCAGAAGTCCTTTTCAACCCGTCAACAAGGCCTCCATCACGTAGGGCGCACGCCCTTTGCCGGCAACGGGCCGACCGTTGCCAAAAGCCGTTTCGCCGGCCGGATCCGGAACTGGGCCCGCATCGGAACCGCCAGCGCGATCGCCTGGTTCAGCCAGCCGCTTCTGTCGGGCTGTGCGACCGGCACGTTTCGGTACGACCACCTCGACGAACGCAGCGACAACGTCGAGCTCCGCGACCTCGAGGATCTGGTTGCCGACAGTGCCACGACCGTCGCTCGGGACAGTGTGCGGTACGACTTCAGCGCGCAGACCGACGAGTACCGGCTGGGCAGCAACGACGTCCTCGACGTGTTCGTGATGGAGCACCCCGAGATGAGCTCGCAACGGGTCGGTCTGGGCGAGCTCGCAGGCACCACCGTCCGCAAGGACGGCTTCGCCTACCTACCGGTCGTCGGCAAGGTGAAGGCCGACGGACTCACCGTCACCGAGTTTGAGACATCCCTGCGGCGGGCAGCTTCCAAGTTCGTCGTCGACCCACAGGTCCATGTCGAGATCCTCGAGCACGAGTCCCAGAAGTTCCACGTTCTCGGCCACGTGCGGACCCCGGGCTCATTCCCGGTCGATGGCGATACCACGCTGCTCGAGGCCCTCTCTCTCGCCGGAGGGATCGGGGAGACCGGGAGCATCGAGGGGGCAACGATCGTTCGCGACGGCAAGCTCCTGCCGATCGACCTCGCGGCCCTGGTCAAAGGCGGGGACATGTCGCGCAACGTGTTCATGCGCAAGGGTGACCTCGTCTACGTCCCCGACGCATCTTCGATGAAGGTGTTCGTCCTCGGCGAGGTCAAGACCCCCACCTCGGTCGCCATCGTCGACGGCCGGATCTCACTCGCAGAGGCCATCGCAACCGCGGGCGGCCCCACGCCAGCCCGCGCCCGGCGGGAGCTGGCCGTGCTCCGAGGCGGATTCGCCGAGCCGGTCGTGTATCGAATCAACCTCGAAGAAGCGCTCCTCATCGACCACCAGATCCAACTCCGTCCTGGAGACCGCGTGGTGATCGCCCCCACCGGTTTGTCGACTTCGAGCCGCTACATGCAGCAGGTGCTTCCGTTCCTCGGCGGTGCGCAGGCGCTCGGACTGGCGGCCCAAGGTGGTACCAGCGTCGCGACACAAGCCGCCGCACTCGCCCCCGCAGCGGCCCAGTAGCGGACGCGCAGGGGGGTGGCCCCGGACCCTGGCGACACTAAGAAACAAGCATGTTTGGACTGTTTCGAAAGAAGCGCCGCCGCACCTGTGACGGAGCGGTGGCGCTGCGTCCCCGCGACTGCCACACCCACGTGGTCCCGGAGGTCGATGACGGCAGTCGCTCGATGGAGGAGTCCCTGCAGATGCTGCGCATGCTGCAGAAGCAGGGGGCGAAGCGCATCATCGCGACGCCCCATATCTACCCCGGCCGGTTCGACAACGAGCCCGACCCCCTGCGGCGCTCGTTCGATAGGCTGCTCGCCGAGGTCGACAAACATCCGGAAATCACCGTCGAGCTCGAACTTGGCGCCGAGCATTGGCTGGGGCCGGGGCTGTTGCCCCGCATCGAGGCGGGCAAGCTCCTCCCCTTTGGACCCGAGCGGTACGTGCTGTTCGAAACGACCACGGGCAGCGAAACACCCGAGGCGCTGATGGATGTCTGCTTTGCGCTCTCGGACCGCGGCTTCACCCCCCTGCTCGCTCACGTCGAGCGCTACCGATACCTCCGCGGAGAATCCGGCCTCGACCTCCTCGAAGATCTCCGCTCCGCCGGCGCCCGTTTTCAGGTCAACCGCACCCCCGCGGCAAAACGTGCGACGCCGCGTGCAGACTTCGTCAAGCAGCTCCAGGAGCGCGAGTGGGTCGACGAGGTCGGCAGCGACATGCATCGCCCGACCGCCTCCGGCCGCCCAGAGGCGCCTCGCCGCGCCGCCTAGGGCCTCGGTCACTCCGCGCACCGCGGCAGACCTCATCGAGCGTATCTGTATCGCCTCGTACGAGTGCGCAGCGTCGCGGTCTCCGAGTCCAACGTCGTGGTGTCGACCACCACCTCCACGGCGCGCGCCTGCGGATAGCGCTCGAGGATTGCGAGCGCCAACGGTTCCGGACTCGCCCAGGACCCGAGGATCGCGAGTTCGTCTCTCATCTGTCTGAACTCGCGCTGCAACGGGCCCTCGAGAGTCGCGGGGTTGAACCGCGACACGCCGTTGCCCGTGTCCACGCCCAGCTCGATGTGGACCCTCGGACGGGGAGCCGCGTACATCCCGAAGCCGCCCAGTTTCCACGCGTCGCTCCCGGTCACGGCGGTGAGCACGATGTGAACCATGGGCCACCCGGTGAACAACGCCAGAGCGATCGCGACACTTCGCGGCACCGCAGGCAACGCTCTTCCGCTCATGTGAACGATGCCTCCGGAAGGACACCCAGCCGGACCAGCACGAGCCCCACATCGGTCAGCACCACGACCCACAGGGCCCTGCGCGCAACCGCTGGTCTCACGAAGAGCAGCAGTAACGCGGAGAACCACAATCCGAAGAAGACTTCGCGTGCGAAGACCTCGATGACAAGAATCAGGCCGAATGTCGCAGGGACCGCGAAACGTCGGCTCTTCGCAGAAAGAAGCAGAAACGGCAGCGCCATCTCGGCGACGTAGGTCAGGTTCGAGGCGACCAACAGCAAGGGCGCCGTTGTGGAGAACGGTCCGCCCCCTTGGGTACGAGGTAAGGCGGCAAGACGATGCACCTCGGCCTCCGGCGCGAGCAACGACAGAAGGCCGGAGTACCCATCGCGATCGCCCAGATACGCCAGCATCTGGCCATCGAGGTAGAACCCATGCGCGAGCTTCTGAAGGCCGCTGTAGAACAGCACGACCACGAGGATCCATCGCAGCGACCGGGCCAAGAGGTCCCGCATCGCATCCGAGCCAAACTCCAACCGGACGCACAGGCCGAGGATGACGACGACGAGATACAGGTGATTGCCGCTGCGGGGGAAGGTCGCCACCACCATCGACAGGGCGAGCGCCAAGGCGCCCAATCTTCCCAACCGGCGGCTGCGAGACCACAGTTGCACCGGGATCAGCACGACCGCAGAACAGCAGAGCACGAGCAGGAAGGTCTGGAGCGGGATGCCAAACCCGTGTGCGAGCGGAGACCCATCCGTTGGGAACCGGCCAGCGTCCAGGGAATGCCACGACGCGAGCGTCGCACAGACGTACTCCGTCGCGAGCTGCAGCGGAATCAACGCGGTGAAGACCTTCAGCGACTCGAGCTTCGGATCGTCTGGTTCGTCCAGGTGCCGCAGCCAGGCCTCGAACACGCCGCGAAGCATACACCTGGGGACACCCGCTCGGGCATCACCAGTGCGCGCGCAAGCCGACGGTGAGGTCACCGTAGACCGAGTCTACGGCTGCGGCGCGAGTCTCGAACACGGGCGTGGTCCCCGAGGCGAAATGCGTCGCAAAACGGCCGGCGAGGAAGGGGCCAACCCCAGCGGAACTCATCCAACTGTATTGCCCTCGAAAGACACCATGGGCAGACAGTCGATCCAGGTCGCCGGATGCCCCCGCGTCACGATGGACGACGAAGAGTTGACTGCTGGCCGACAACGCGTGCGCCGGACGAGGCTCGAACGTGACCCGCGCTGCCGCCAGTGCATGCCGCTGGGTCTTGAGGAAGACCCACGCGTAGCGCCCAGAGAGCCGCCAGTCGAACGACCAACGGCGTCCAAGTGGATGGTGCATGCCGTAGCCGACCTCGAGCAGGGTGTCGCGCACCCCACCGGGGTGAAGCTCGACATCATCGACCTTCATCTCCAGGACCGCATGAGTCTGCACGCCGATGAACAAGCGGTCCTGGGCCCGCGTGTGCCCCCAGCGGGACAATGGGCTCCCCGACAGCTCGAGCTGATGGTGATGCAGTCGCAGCCGGACGGCCGTGTTGGCGCCCGTCACGTCGTAGCCCCACAGGCCGTGCCGTCCCCCGATCGCGAGACCGGGAACCAAAGAAAGCGCCCACGCCGAGGTGGCGTGGGCAGTCCAAACGCGGTTTTCATACAAGCCGAGGCGACGTGGCAAGACGACCCCCCCACCATCCAGACCGAGCCACAGCGTTCGCTGTCCCTGCGGGTCTCGATGTCGAACCGGTCCAAGGTCAGGATGGACCGGCTCTCGAGCGCTCACCTCGGGGGCAAGCAGGCAAGCGCCCAGCAGGGTCGCGATGGCGAACCTGCGGGCCATGATCAGCCGCCGAGGGTGAACTCGATCGCCGTCTCACCGACGCTCTCGAGGCAGCAGTTGGCGTCGAGCGAGTACACGACCTGGTAGCTCTGCCCAGATTGGATTCGGGTGCCGCCCGCGGCCTCGTTGTACCACTGCAGCGACACTTCCCTACGGTCGTCGCTCAGGGTGAGGCTCCACTCCCCCGGACCGCTCGGCGGCGCGGGGACCAGCATCCCGTCGGCGGTGAGCGAGAGGCTCACACCCGTACGTGGGCTGGCGACGTTGACCTCAATCGCTTCCGCGATGGTCTCCAGTGCGAAGTCATTGGTTGCGTCGAAGGAGCGGTGGACACTGCCTCCGTGGTCAACCTCGGCCTCTGCAATCTCGGGCAGCGGCTCGCTCAGCTCGAAGGACATGGCGGCCAAATCGCCGGCCTCTTGCCCCTCTGCAACGCCATCCCCGTCGGGGTCCAGCGTCATCTCTTGTTCGTCGGAGTCGACTTTGCTCGAGCCCGAAGAAGTGAAGTCATCGCCACAGCCTCCAAGGAGGACTGCAGCGGAAAAGAAACTCAGTGCGATGTGTCGTCTCATGGTTCGTCCTTGACCGGTGAAACGAACATGCGGCGACCCTGGAGCCCTGCCAGGTCCAAGGAGGTTCCCTCACCTGCGCAGGTCGTCCGCCTTTGGACCGCGTGGGAGCACGACGAACCGCCCCCTGACCCCACCGGTCCGCAGCCGCCCAACGAAAGAGATCAGCCGGCCACGGAGTTCGCGACCTCTTGCAGCCACCGGACGCCAAGGCCGTGCTGCGCTTCGCTGAGCTGCTGCACCCACTGCACATGGTTGAGCTCAGCGACTCCCCCATCGATCGCGGGATCGAGGGGAGATGGGACGTCGGGCTCGAGCTGCAGCGCAGGCATGGGCTCCCCTCGTTCAGCAAGGAAGGCCGCGAGCCGCTTGACACGCTCGGCGATGCACAGCCCGAGCGTCTCGATCCCCGCAGACACGATCACACGGTCCGTTCCTTGGGCACGAGCCAAACGGACATCGCGATACCAGGCCCGCAGCGCAACCAGGTTCGAGAGATACGCCACGTTCCGCCGGGCCCTGGGCTCGGCACGATCGAGGTGTCCGGGATCCCGGACAACGTCGAGCGCTCGGATCGGCTGCAAACTGAGCCTGCCGGTGTCCACAGGTTTCCGGACAACCTGACCAGCCCCGGTGATTGCTCCGTAGCCCACTTGGCCCGGACCCACGAGCCCTGCCGATCCGCCGAGAAAGATCTTGGGCTCCCGCAAGAACACCCCGCGCGGAACGTCACCGATCAACGAGGGTGTGGCCTTGTCACCACGGGCGCCCCAGGGCGTGAAGTTGAAGTGGATGAACCCGCTGCCCACTTCTGAGTGGTCTTTGCGGGACGTTCCGCCGGCCATGAGGCAGTCGCAGAAGTTGATCAGCGAACCCAGCGTGACAAAGCTGAGCAGAATGGTGTGCTTGAGGCCCACACAGTGGGCGGTCGAGGCTTCCTCCTCCAGGATCGTCCCTGGGCGCACGTGCGCGGCCGCTCCCAAGCTCGCGTTGGCAAACAAGACCGCCCCTTCGACGTAGCCGGAGGCCACCGTCGCTCCCGGCCCGAACACCGCATCCCGGACCGTCGCCGGTCCTTCGGTACCGATCTCTGCTCCGTCCGCGAGGAACGTGCGGGCGCCGTGGAGTCGGGTGCCCGGATGCAGTGTCGCACCCGGTCGCACCCGTTCTGGGACCACATCGGCCCCGATGAAGGTCTGACGAGGATCGACGATCTCGACTCCCCGGGCCGCGAATTCGCGTAAACGCTCCTCCAACCCCTCTGCGTCCACCGCTCGGAGGCTATCACGGGCCTCAGCCTCATTCGGTCGAGCGCGCGCGGCTCGGAGTTTCCAAGCCGCGCACTGGTCCACCGGCTGAGTCTGTTCTAGGATGACGGTGCAGGGTGAACGAGGAACAAACCGTCATCCGACGCCGGCAACCGATTGAGGGCTGGGCGTCTGCCGAAGTCAATGCGTACCTGATCGTCTTGTCCGGTCGGTCCGTGGGCAAGATGTTTAAGGTGCCAGTGGGTCAGGTCGACCTGGGCCGTTCACTGGAAGCCGACGTTCGCCTCGAGGACGAGGGTGTCTCTCGGATCCACGCGAGCATGCACCGCCGGGACGACGGCACCGTCATGCTCGACGATCGGGGGAGCACCAACGGCACCTACGTCAACGGGACCCGCGTCAACCAGATGGAACTCAGCGACGGGGACCGCATCCAAGTCGGGTCCGTCACCATCTTGAAGTTCTCCTATCAGGATTCGCTCGAGGAGCAGTTCCAGCAGCAGCTCTACGAGAGCGCAACGCGGGACCCCCTCACGCAGGCGTACAACAAGCGATTCTTCACCGAGCAGATGGAGAAGGATTTCCTGCACGCCGAGCGGCACAAGCTCGACCTCTCGCTGGTGAGCATGGATGTTGATCACTTCAAGATGATCAACGACACCCACGGCCACCCTGCAGGCGATCACGTCCTGCAACGTCTTGCCGCCGCCGTGATGGGCTCGCTGCGGGCCGAGGACGCATTCTGCCGCGTCGGCGGCGAAGAGTTCGGCATCATCATGCGGGACTGCGACTCCGCCGAGGCGATGGTCCTCGCCGACCGACTCCGGGCGCTGATCGAGGCGACGCGGTTCGTCTACGGCGGCAAAGAGATCCCGGTGACGATGTCTCTGGGCGTCGCGACCTTCGACGGCGCAAGGCACAACTCGGCGCTGCAACTCGTCGAGGAGTCAGATCGGAACCTGTACCAAGCCAAGCGCAACGGGCGGAACCGAGTCGGTGGCCCAGGTACGGTCTGAGGCCCCAACGTCGTCCACGCGGCCCCCTCCCAGCGCTAGCGGCCGCCCGACACTGGGGTAAGCTCCGCAGCAATGGCGAATCTCACCGACGACGAGTTGCGGGACGCTGCGGCCGAAGCAGGGATCTCCCCGCAGGAGTTGCGGCTCGCGCTAGCCGAGCGTGCGGGAGACCTTCCAGCGACACAGGACGCAGGGAGCGCTGTCGGTCCCCTCACCCGCGGGACCTCGACCGCCCACGTGGAGTCGCGAATCGCAGCAGCGCCACCAGACGCGCTCGCCTCGGTACAGAGCTCTCTCGAGCGCCAGACCGGGCGGGGAGGCCATGGGCAGGGCGACGGATCTGCGGACATCGTCGACGACGATGCGGGCCTCACGTACAAGATTCGCAGCACACCCGACGGAGCCGGCGGCGCGCTCGTTCGGGTGGATGTCGACACCTCCGCTGGCAAGGGAGTGCAGAGCTTGGCCGCCACGGGGATCGCGGGTATCAGCCTCACCATGCTCGCGCTGGGGATGTTGTTCAGCACCACGCTGGTGATGGGCGGACTGGGACTTGGAGCCTTGGGCGCGGTCCTGGTCTTGCGAAACTTCACCAAGCTCCGCAGCGCGGCCGGTCGCGCGCAGGCGATCGCTTCCTCCGCGCTCATGGAAGCCGAGGACAACGCGCAGCGAGCCCTGCCCCCGTCTTCGTGACGAAGCGCACCACCCGAAGAAGCCCTCTGGCGAGAGACCACCAGAGGGCTATTTTCGGGTTACAGCTCCGCGCTAGACGCTACGGCGGCGACGGAGCGCCGCGATGCCAAACAGGAACGCCATCGACCACACCGCACCGGTCGGCGAGGAGGTCCGGCAGCCGCAGCCGCCGTCATCAAAGCCCGGCTGCGGCGTGTCGTCGAGATCCCCGCCTTGCTCGGGTGCGACGCCGTTGTAGCCCACGCCGGTGTTGTACCTGCGGCGGGCGACCTCGATAGCTTCGGTGTTGTTCACCAGCACCATGGGCGCGCCAGCGGAGGGCATCTCGTCGACCTCTTCCTCCCAGAAGTCTTCACCACCGATGTTGGGCCATGGCTCACCTGCGGGCACGTACACGTCCCGTCCATCGGGCAACGTCCACAAGTTGTCACCGTTGCACAGCAGCCTGTTCGTCGCGGTGCGGTTGTTTTCAACGTCGTCCAAGTCGGGGTTTGTATGGAACATCGGATCCGCGGTCATCTCCGAGGGAGAGATGGTCGTGTACATCCGGGTCAGATAGTCGTGGGTCTCCAGCAGCTCGACCGCATTCTGACCGGGCTCGATGACTCGCTCGCCAAGACGCTGCGCGAACACTTCCCCGTTCGCCCACCGCTCGAGATCGATCAACTCCGCGAACTGATCGGGGTCGGAGTAGAAGTCACGCGGCTCGACATCGTCGGGCACCAAGAACTCGTTGACGAGCGGCTCGATGAGCGGGTGCAGCCCAAAGCAAACGTCGTCGTCCACCGTAAAGTCGTAGTCGCAGCGAAACAGCCCCTGGTCCATGAGGGTTTGCATCGCGAGTGCGGGCTCCAACCCCTCGAACTCTGCGGCGTTCCACTGCGACTGAAAGATCGAGTTGGTCTGCACGACGTTTGTGGGGCCGGCGTACTCGGTCACAAAGGCTCGGCCATCCGCCCCGTCTGCGTCGACGGCCTTGGTGATGACTTCTTTGTAGTTGGATGCCTGACTCGTCCAATCGATCTTCAGCGCGTTGACCAGGACGTGCTTGTAGGTGCTGGGCACGACGCGGCTGTCGGAGAGAAAGTAGGTTCGCACGTCCATGTCGTCGACCGCCGCGATCCGCGTGAGCCGAAGGGGCACGCACGGGTTGGTGTGGTCGAACTTCAGGGCGATGGGATGCAACTCATCCACATCCGCACCCCCGGTGAGCTTGATCGCGATGAAGTTGTGGTCCTCCGCGAGGTACTCCTCGATGATCGGCAGCGCGGACTCGTCTTGCTGGTACTCGTTCTCCTCGAGCCAGTCGAAGACCTGCTGGGCCGTCAGGTCGCCGCCTTCAGCCTCACCGATCACGGTGATCTCGTAGGCACCGACCTGCTCCTGTGCGAGGACCACGGGCCCATCGTTGCCCCCCTCGGTCGCGCTCCCCCCTGAAGGGTCGCCCGAATCCCCGGCTCCATCCGCCCCGGTGCCGAAGCCTTCATTGTCGTCGAGACTGCAGTCATCGGCCGTGTTCGTGATGCCGTAGGTCGGGACGGTCGCCGCCTTGACCGCATCGACCAACGCTTGCGAGCCGACGTTGAAGTCCGTGGGGACCGAAGACGCGGGAATTAGCCACGCGAAGTTCTCCGCCTCTCCTTCGTACTCCACCCGGATGTGAACCTCGATCTCATCGCCGTCCATGACGAAAAGGATGTCCTCGCCGGTCTGATCCACCGGCATCGGCTGCGGACCTCCGTCGCAGAAGAACCCACCGCACGCCTCGGCGGGTTGAGGGGCAGCCACCATCACGGCACCCGTAAGGACAGTCATCAGCGATCCAGCAAAGAGTCGTTTCATCGGTTCTCCAATTTTCGGCCGCAAGGCCCCAAGCAAAGCCGCCATACGTTCTCCCCGAGCAATCGCCCGCCCCGGAGCCCGTCGACAGCCCCACTGTAAGCACGAGGGATGCCAGATCGGAATTCTGGGTCCTGGAGGCCGGGGTTGCCGTCGAACACGACATTCACGGCACGATCCTCTGCCCCACCCTGACAGCCGTGTCGCGGCTGCTATCGTCACGGCGAATGGTCTCCGACACCTTCGTCCCCGTGCGTGCCGCCGTCCTGACCGTCTCGGATACGCGTACGGAACAGACCGACACGTCAGGACAGCTGGCCGTTGAGCGTCTCGAGGGCGCGGGGCACCGCATCAGCTGGAAGGAGATCGTGCCCGACGATCTGCAGCGGGTGCGGTCCTCGATGCAACGGGCGATCGACGATCCTCAGGTTGATGTCCTGATTACAACCGGCGGCACCGGGCTCACCGACCGGGACATCACCCCGGATGCACTGGAGCCGTTGGTGACCAAGTCCATCCCCGGATTCGGGGAGCTGTTCCGCATGCTCAGCTACGAAGAGATCGGGACCTCGACCATTCAAAGCCGCGTGACGGCAGCCCTGTGCAGCGGGACGTTCGTGTTCGCGCTTCCAGGGTCCACCGGTGCAGTCCGAACCGCGATGGACCGGATTCTGATCAAGCAGCTCGACGCCACGCACAAGCCGTGCAACTTCCCCATGCTCTTCGATCGCATCCGGGGCCGAAACGAAGCGAAAGCGTAGCTCAGTCGGCCAGCGCTGCGTGGCACTGGCCGGTCTGCAGATCGTAGGTCTGGCCGGGCAGCGCGACGCGAAAGCCGAGCGCATCGGCTCGATCGCGGTGGTCTGCGAGGTCGTCCTCGTGGTGCATCAGCACGAGCTTCTTGCGGACCGCGAGCGGGAGTTTCTCGAGCGCCGCGAACGAACCGTGAACCTGACCGGGGTATTCGACGAACGTGCAGTCGTGGAAGAAGACCGTCGTCCTGGGTTCGAGGGCGACGAGCGCATCGGCGTCGACCGTGCTGTCTCCGCTCCACCACGCGACCTTTCCATCACCGACCTCGATGGTCAGCGCCGTGCTCGGTTTCCCGGGCACGTGCTCCGTCTCGGTCGTATGCACCGTGAGCTGACCTGCGCGAAAGGACTCGGCGTGGTGCCATGGGTTGTCGCCCGGAGGCTCCGATGCATGCGCCGCGACCGTCTCGAAGTAGGTGTCGAGCGTCCCGGACTTGGGTGCCAGTGGTGGCGGAACGTAGCGAAGCGACGACGCAAGGGACTCCCAGAGTTCCTCCTGCACCGCGCTGTGACACACCAGCTTGGGGCGCGGTCCGCCTTCGCGCACGGCCTCTACGCCCTCACGCGTGAAGAAGAAACGGGAGAACGCGAAATCCTCCAGGCCGAACGTGTGGTCGCCGTGCACGTGCGTGACGAGCTGACCGAAGATCGCGTGCCACTCGATGCCTGCGGCATGCAGCTGGTCCGGCGCTTGCCGACCGCAATCGATCAGCCACCGCTCGTCGTTGGCGAGCGTGAGCACCGAGCACGTTGTCCCAAAGATTCGGGTAAACGCCCCACCGGCGCCCAGCAACTGCAGTGTGATGTTCGAGGCCTCGCCCACGGGTTGGCTCCCTGACCGTAGCCCATTGGCCCGGTCGGGGTCCAAAAGACGCGCACCACGGCGACCCGTGGCGCTCCCGAGCGGAAAGTCCGCTCACACTGCGCGTCGGCGCAGCCCGCTGTACAGGACCACAGCGTTCGTGAGCGCGAGCCCAAGGACCAGCAGCCAGAGGATTCCCCACTTGAGCTGCGAGCTCGGCTCGACACCAACCTCGACGAGGAACCCGTCGGGATCGACGAAGACCGGCTTCTCGACCCGCGCCGCATGGACCGCCGTCACCGGGATCCGCATCCGCCCGCCATCGAGCTCCGCCTCGACGAGCTTGCCGTCCTCGACCCGGTAGCCCGGGGCGGTGGTGTTGTCGCCGTAGGGGAACACCAGCTCGGCCCCCTCGAGCGAAATCTCGCCAGCGGGCGCGGTGTAGGTCGCGGACAGCGGGAAGACCGAGACCCCTTCCTTCGGGTCGTTCTCGTCGACCTCGCCTTCGACCTTGGCGAGCAACGCTTTGCGAGCGTCATCGCGAGCAGCCTCTGGCACCCGAACGACGTACCGCCGCAGATCGGTGCGCCCTTGTCCCAACACCGCGTACGGGTATCCCAGCGCAGCGACGGCAGCATCCGCCGCCTTGGCGCTGGGGAACGAGGCCGCACCGAGCAATACGCGCGCGTCCTCGGGCCGTGCCACCACGCGGATCATGTCGGCGGGCTCGGCGATGACGCCGCGGCCATCCTCTGCCGTCATCGACAGGGAAGCATTTCCTGCGGAGACAGCGTCCGCGACCGACTGGCCCGAGACGTCGTAGAGCTCCGTGACCTCTTGTTCTGCGAACAGCCGAGCGATCCAGTCAAATCCGCCCGCATCTCCCAACCGCGTGACCCGACCCGTGAACCCACTGGGATACTTCGCAGTCTTGCCGGCATCACCTTCGGGACGCGGAACGGCGGCAAACAACCGACCCCCGCCTTCGAGAACCCGGAAGTAGTTGACCTTCGCCCCGCTCTTCTTGGTGAGCACGCTCGTCCACTGCACATCGGGCGTGCCCTCGATGGAGATGTAGCGGTCGAGAAGATCGGGCGTGGGCGCGCCCGGCTCGAAGAGCGCAGCCGAATCCCCTAGTGACTCGGGCTCGGAGGAGCGCAGCCAGAATCGGAAGTCCCCCCACATGCTGATGAGCGGGTACAGGCAGGCGAGCACCACGACCGCCGATATCCACGCTGGACGGGTGCGCTTTTTCGGCATCGCGGGCTCGTCGCCGGTCATCTGGGCGACAACGCCATCGATGCCGAACGCGTCGAGGTCGTCGAGGTCATCGTCCTCGAAGTCGTCGTGGCTGAGCTCACCGCCTTGCGGACTCGCATTGGGCTGTTCGGGCTCTTGATCTTCGGGGTGCTCGTTGGACTCGCTCACGGGACCTCGCATCGGGATCTTGCACGACCACAGACCGTCCTGCTCGCCAAAGGTTCCCACCGACCGTGACCGGGCCGCGCATTTCCCGCTCTGGACCGTCCCCGGCCGGGTCCGTGGGCGACCCTCAAGCGGTACGCAGCACGCCCGATGCACCGCTCGTGGGTCTCCCTCGTGTCGCAGTGCTCGTCGTCGCCGCAGCGCTCAGCGCAGGCTGGGCAGCGCCCGCGCACGCGGCTCCCGGAGACACCGTCCGACACAGCGCGAGCGTCAACGGCCACCTCGCGACGGACTCGAGTCAGGTCCTGCCCGCCTGGACCCCCTCCGCCGGGGTTGCGACCACGTACCTGCGCAGCTTCGAGCCCGTCGAAGCGGGCCCGAGCGTCGACGCCCGGCTGCAGACAGATCTCCTGCTCGCGTTCGGGATTGCAGACTGGGCGCAGCTGGAGATGGACCTCCCGATGGTCTTGCACCAACGCGGGGCGACGGTGGATGGCGGCGGCATCGTGGCGCTTCCGGGCGCAGCGGTCGGCGACATCCGGCTCGGCGCCCGAGGCACCTTTCTGCGAACGCCTCGGCGCGGGTTCGGACTGGGGATCGGCTTCGACGCGACGGTCCCCTCGGGCCGCGAGGATGCGCTGACGACCTACGGTGGTGGCACGTACACGCCCAGCCTCCTCGCCGAGTACCGTGGGCGACGTGGCGTCGCAGTCGCAACGAACGTCGGCTACTCGATACGGCCGGAGGTCAACTACGGCGACGTGCTGGGTGGGGATGCGCTCCCGGTTCGGCTCGCCGTTCGGGTGCCCGTCGCCCCCCGCGACGCCTTCGCCTTGTTCGCGGAGTTGGATGGCCAAGCCTCGATGGTTCAGGGCGCGGACAGCCCCGTCGCTCTACGCGGAGGCTTTCGTTGGCAAACCCGAGGCGGACTCGTCATGCAACTGTGGGGTGGCGGCTCGGTCCTCTCATCCGTCGGACTGCCGAGCATGCAAGTCGGGCTCAGCGCGGCCTTTGCCCCCATCCGTCGGGTCCGAACAGAGCCGGCATTCGAAGGCAGCGAGCGGCCCGGAGCGGCCGCCTTGGCCCGGGACCACGACCGGGCGCTGATGGCCTCGATGGACAGGCCACCGGCCACACTTCCCCCGAGGCCAGCCGATCCCGACGGCGATGGCGTGCTCGCGCGGGCCGACTTGTGTCCCACAGTCCCCGAGGATCGGGATGGAACGCAGGACGGCGACGGCTGCCCCGAGCTCGACGACGACCGGGACGGGATCCCCGACGTCGTAGACCTGTGTCCCGCCGCCCCGGAGGTCATCAACGGCTACCGAGACCTTGATGGATGCCCTGACCGGAGGCTGGCAGACGGCAAAGGCGAAACCTTCGAAACGTTTGAGGCGCGCCAGCTCCTGCCCGCCCTGCACTTCGCCGAAGGCTCCGCAGCCGTGGACCCGACCATGGGCGCTCAACTCGATGAGATCGCGGAGCTGCTCCGCCTCAACCCTTGGATCGAGCGTCTCCAGCTCGCGGTCTTCGTTCCCAAGACCCGGGACGCCGCCGCCGATGGCCGACTCGCCCAGGCACGGACCGAGGCGATCCGGAAGGCCCTGGACGACCGCGGCGTCGACCGATGGCGTGTCGAGGCCCTCGCCGCGAAGACGGTCGCCCCGGGCACCCCGCAGCGGGTTCGCCTCACACTTTCGGGCCGCGCGCGAGCCCTCGACCCCATCGCCCCGGCGCCCGCGACCTTCGAGCGCATCATCGCCGAGGCGTACGAGACCGCCGCAGAGGCCCCCGACACGATGGAGGCGCAGGGCCCCGAGCCGACTCAGCCACCATCCGCGGCGGCTCGGTAGATCCACAGCTTGGTCGAGTTCTGAACATCCCCATCGCCCCGAGCGAGGACGAGGACCCGATTGCCCCCGGGCTGCAGCGGGATCTCAGCCTCAAACTCGAGTGCGGTCCCTTGGGGCCCGGCAGCAACGTACTCGACCTTCCTGTCGACTTGCCCCGGACCGGCCGGACGCACCATCACGACAACATCGCGAAGGTGCCGCGGATGAGACGCCAAGCCTTCGAGGGTGACCGCGGCGGCCGTCGTACGGCGTGGGATCGGTTTCACCTCGAGGGTGGGCGGACGGACCGAACGACGGGCCACCAGCCCCTTGGGCGCACCGGACTCGGACTCGTGGTCGGAGAAACCTCCATGGTCTTCGGCGACGAACCATCGACGGCTGGGCTCGTCCGGGGCGGTCGTATACAGCCACGACCCAACCTTGCCCTCCAAGGACAGGACGGTGGATACGGACGCGTCGGCAGCGACGGCCGAGGACGCATGGGCTCCACGGCGCAGCTGCAGCGCGTCACCGTCGACCCGAATCGCACGCTCCAGCGTCGCCGGCTCGCCCGAGTTCGACAGCACCTTCAGCGACATCGCGTCGGACACGGTCATGCGCAGCTGAACGTCACCGACCGTCAGATCGAGCAAGAACGGCCGACTCGGGTCCGCGTTCTGCTTGACCCAGATTCCGAAGGCGCCCGAGACGGACTCTCCGACCGGTATGGCCCCAAGTTGCACGAATCCCTCCTCGAGCAGACCTTGGTCGCCGCTGAGGTTCCGCAAGAAGGCACGCACATCGGGGCTGTCGCCATCCCCGTGGTTGTAGGCCCGAAATGCAAGCAGCACCCGCTCGCCCGGCTGCAGCATTCCGTCGCCGTTGCCCTGCACCGAGAACTCGGGCAATCCCGGCACAGGCTCGGACTCGGGACGACGCGGGGCCTTGGCGACCAACGCCGGGTCATCCACGATCCAAGCGTCGTACGACAGCGCGGGGCGAGGCTTCGCTTGCGTCTCGAAGATCGCCCGAGACGTGGCGTCGGGGGTCTCGTCGGGCTCGCCGACATGAACCTGCACGTCGAGGTCCCCGACAAAATCCGCGTACCACGGCATCACGTGGAGCTCGATCGTCCGAGACTGGGTCTGCCCCGCCTCGATGTCCCCAAAGAGCACCTCAATGCCGTCGAGTCGCTCCCGCTCGCAGTCCGTGATCGCATGCACGCGGTGCGCGGTCTCGGAGGACCGGTTCGTGACCGAGACCTCCAGTTCGAACGTCTTGCCGGCCTCGATCGGAAGAGGGGTCACGATGCGAGCGGTCGCATCCAGCGGCGTGTCGGTGGCCCCCTCGGCACCCCACGCCACGCCGGCCTTTCCCAGGGCGTCGGCGATGCGGGGCGTCTCGTTTGCGGCCAACGACGCCGCGAGCCGAGCGACCGAGGTGCGACGTCCTTCCGCATCGAGGCGCGAGGGCACAGCTCTCGCCACCTCGGCCGCGATGCGAACCTCTGGGTCACGCATCAGCGGCGGAACATCCGGTTGTTTCTTCAACGCAGCGGGCAACTCGAGGTCCGCCAGGTACCGCAGCCGCGCATCGGGCTCGCGCACCGCGGCATCGAGGTTCTCGTGTCCGGCCGAGGGATGGTGCGCCATGCGGGCCCGCTCGCGCGCTCGCTCGAAGCGCTCGACGTCGTAGTAACGAACGACGTGGTCCAACCCCGTCGGCTCGACCGGGAGCAACTCCAGGTCCGGGACGACTCCGCGGGCCTGGATGCGCTTGTCGCCCGCGACGAGGTACTCGGCCATCGTCAGCTTGAGCGCGAGCTCCCGCCCGTAGGGGGAGGCAGGGCGGACGACCTGTACCGACCCCTTGCCGAACGTCGAACGTCCCACGATGATGGCGCGCCCCAGGGCCTGAAGCCCTCCGCTGACGATCTCGGACGCACTCGCCGCCTGCTCGTCGACCAACACCACCACCGGCACATCTCCGGAAACCGCGGTCGCATCCGTCGCCTCGTCGACCTCCCGACCGTAGACGCTTCGCACGATCACGAGCTCGCCGCGAGGCACGAAGAGATCGACGATCTGCGTCGCCTGGACCAGCAACCCCCCTCCGTTGCCGCGAAGATCGAGCACGATCCCATTGAGCGCCCCGGCAGCACTCGCCGCAGCGATCGCCTCGCGAAGCTTCTCGGCGGTATCCTCTTGAAAGCTCGAGATACGGAAGTGACTGACGCCTCCGGGCAAGGCGGTGGCGGTGACCGAGGCGAGGCGGATGACGGCGCGCTCGATCGTCACATCCAAGGACTTGGACTTGCGGCGCACCTTCACCTCGACAGGCGTCCCCACCGGGCCTCGCAACAACTCCTGCGCTTCGGTCACGCTCATGCTGACCGTCGATCGGCCACCGATACGCAGCAGGATGTCGCCACCCTGCAGACCGGCCTTTTCGGCCGGCATGTCGGGCAATACACGAACGACCAAGACCGCGCGGTTCTCCACCCGAATCTCTGCCCCGATCCCTCCGAAGGAACCCCGCGTTCGCTCTCCAAGGTCGGCGTGCTCCTCCGGCGTCAGCAGGATCGTGTGGGGATCGAGCGGCGCCAGGAGCCCGTTGATCGCCGCGTACTCCAGGGCATGCAAGGCCTCGGGGTCGAGGTCGAGCTCGGTCTGCGCGAACACCAGCATCTCCTCGAGCGCGAGTGAAGCGTCATCGATCGTTCGAACGTCGGCGATGTTGAAGGTTGAACTGGCCCCGCGAACCCGAAGGACGACCGAGTCGCCGCCCAGCTCCGCGAAGAACTCGGGCGTTTGCATTCCGACCCCCTCGAGCGCCGAGGCAAGCTGAGCGCGCCCATCGAAGCGGCCCTGGTCGAAGTACTCGGTCTTCACCATGTGAACCGCCCAGGCGAGCAGCGGGAAGGCGCGGTCCGCGAGATCTGGCGCGGGCGTTTCCGCCCCACCCGAGCTCGCGTTGGATTCGCGGGAATCTTGGACCGACGGCGAGGCGTCCGTACTCTTGCAGGCGGCGACGAGTAAGACGCCGCAGAAAAAGACGCCAAGCGCACGACGCAGACACGACAGCATGGACACGCAGCATAGCGCGCGGAGTCCGGTGTTCGTGTTAGTCACGTTTGACATCATTGGCGACTCTTTTAGTGTCTTCTACAGATCAGATCCCGCGGTAACGCGGTGATCGAGCGCATTCGGGGCCGTGGCACGGAACCTGCTGTATGGCGGCGCGTGCGAGCCTCCGCTCTCTACCCACTCGGCGCCTGCTTCGGGCTCATCGCGGCAACCGCGCTTGCCGCATGCGTCGACGCGCCGATCACGGCGGATCAGCTCCAGGCGGACGGAACGCTCCGCGGGGGCTACGCGGGCAGCGGAGTCCAGCAGGCCTCCTTGTCGGCCGAACCGCAGAAAGTCGCCCAGGCGGTCCGCGTGTCCGCCGTCCTCGCCTCTCAGGCCGAGGGGCCGCTCGAAGACCGCGCGGAGTTCAGCGCTGGTGTGGGCACCGTCTACCTTCACGTGCGCGCCGACGGACTGCTGAGCAGCCGCCGGGTTGTGTACCGCTGGCGCCACGACGACTTCGTGGTCGAGGTGCCGGGCACGCTGCTTTCGACCGATGCCCTCATGCTTGGCACCAGTTTCGACATCGCCCCCGAGCAGTCCGGCCACTGGGAGGTCGACGTGCTCACCGATGTCGCGGGCGCAACCGATGCCGCCGGCGGCCAAGCCCCCGGGACGGAGCCCCAGGTCCTGTTCCACCGCGAGTTCGTCGTCGAAGCAACAGCCCTGTAGCCTTCGCTCGCTCGTCGTCGGCCCGCCTCCTTGGCGGGCTTTTTTGCGCCCTTTTTTGTCGGTGCGGTGGGTCACCGTTCATGGCCATGGGGTCCGTGGCGTCGTAGCATCACGCCCGACGATGACGGAACCCAACAGCGGCCTGTCCACAGAAGCTGCCGACTTGTTCGCGCGCGGCCTCTTCTATCTCGCCAATGTCGACGGAATGGAGCAGCGCGAGGAAGCCCTCCTGCGTGACTTCATCACCGAGTCGGGCTGCACCCTGGCCTTCGATGAACTCAAGGAGGACTCAGCCTTCTCGATGCACGAGGCTTCACAAGTCCTCGAAACGAGCTTTCAGCGGCGCATGTTCATCATGGCCGCCATCGCAATGTTCAAGGCCGACGGCGAGTTCAGCTCCCCCGAACGCCACGCCCTTGGCGAGATCGCAGACGCGTTCGGCCTCTCCAACGCCGAATTCGGTGACCTCGAACAAGAAGCCTCGCGCGCGTCGTTGGAATAGCACCGGGTGCTAGCCAGTACCGCCCCCGCCCTCACGCCAGCCAAGAAGGAACAATACGCATGGGACTGATGAGCTTCATCAAGAGCCAGGTGATCGAGATCATCGAGTGGCTCGACGACACCAACTACACACTCGTGTGGCGCTTCCCCGACGAAGACCACGAGATCAAGAACGGCGCCAAGCTCGTCTGCCGCAATGGGCAGGCCGCCATTCTTGTCAACGAAGGCAAAGCCGCCGACGTATTCGGACCCGGCACGCATACGCTCTCGACCGAGAACGTCCCCGTTCTCTCCCGCCTCAAGGGGTGGAAGTACGGCTTCAGCAGCCCCTACAAGGCCGAGGTCTACTTCATCAACCTCAAGCAGTACCTCGACCAGAAGTGGGGCACCCCCAAGCCGGTCCTGATCCGCGACCCCGAGTTTGCCGTGGGCAACCGTCCGGGCCGCGTGCGCATTCGGGCGTTCGGTAGCTACAACTTCAAGATCGTCGACCCCCGCAAGTTCTTCGACGAGGTCGTCGGCACGCAGGGCTTCATGTCCAGCGACGACATCGAAGGCTTCGTGCGCAGCCGCCTGCTGCAAGGCTTCACAAAAGCCGCCGCGTCGAGCGAGCTGTCCGTCGCCGACATGGCCGCGCACTACGACGTGCTCGGAAAGGGCGTGCTCGAGGGCATCAACGCCGACATCGCAGACCTGGGCATTCAGCTCACCTCGTTCGTCGTCGAGAACATCTCGTTGCCCGCCGAGATCGAGAAGGCGCTCGACGCTGCCGCCGCGCAGTCGGCCCGCGGTGTCGACAACACCATGGCTTGGGAAGGCATGCAGGCCATGCGTGACGCAGCCAAGCAGCCCGGTCAGGGCTCTGGCGTGATGCAGGCTGGGATGGGCCTGGGCATGGGCGTCGGTATGGGCAACATGATGGCTGGCATGATGGGCCAGGCGATGCCGCACCAGGGCTACCCGCAACAGGGGTACCCGCAGCAAGGCTATCCGCAGCAGGGCTATCCGCCCCAAGGACACCATCCCCAACACGGGCATCACCCCCAGCACGGGCATCACCCCCAGCCGGGTTACCCGCCCCAAGGCCAGCCCCCACCACAAGCAGCTCCGGCCGCTGCAGCTCCAGCCGCCGGTCCCGCGCCCGGCTCCCTCGAGGAGAAGCTCACCAAGCTCAAAGCCGCGTTCGAAGCTGACCTCCTCACCGAAGAGGAATACAAGGCCAAGCGCGCGCAGTTCCTGGCCGACTTCTAAGCGGCACCTCCGGTGTCAGACAAGGCGGGTCCACAACACGTGGCCCGCCTTCTCTGCGTCTTGCCCAGCCGAGCGTTTTGTCGCGGGGACAGTCACGGTTCGACGCGGGCCTTGGCCCATGCCACGAGGTCTCGGATGAACGCCACATCGACGGGTCGGCCAGGCTCCAGGTAGCGCGATGGTGCCGACTCTCCTGGCTCAACCTTGAACAGGTGGTCGAGGTCCGGGTAGCGACGAACTTCGACCCGAACCTTGGCCCGCTTGGCCGCACGACGCAGTGCGATGGGGTCCTTGTCGGGGTCGATCTCGAAGTCCTTGTCCCCCTGGCCCACAAACACCGGCGCCTTCACGCGGGCAAAAAGCTTGCTGGGCCGAACCGTGAACATCTCGCGCAACCACTGTGCTTCGCGTTCGAGCTCGGGCGGGATCTCGGTACCGCGCTCGACGGCCTCGACCATCTTGCGCTGCTGCGTCGCGGCCCCGGCTCGAAGCTCTGGAGGCAACTCTTCCAGCGCGGCCGCGGACTGTTCGAGGAACACCTCCCGGTACGGGCGGCCCGGTGTTGCAAGCAAGCCCAAGCCCACCACGCCACGCGGCATGTTGGCAGCGAGCATGAGTTGGCGCAGCCCCCCTTCCCCGTGCCCGATCAGCAGCACGCGATCGGGGTCCACTTCGGGTTGGACCAGGAGCATGCCGAGCGCTCGCTTGGCGTCGTCAACCTGACCGACGAAGGTCAACGGTCCCGCCTCCGAGGCTCCGCGCCCACGCTCGTCGAAGCGCAGCACCACAAATCCCGCCTCTGCGAGCGCGTCCGTGATCTCGTGTGCCCCGAGGTCGACCGGTGGTGGTCCCGCGAAGCCGTAGCGGTCTTCGCGGCCCGTCGTCCCCACCCACAGCACCGCGGGCCGAGCACCCTCTGCGGGTGGGACCAAGACCTCACCCGCGAGCGTCGGCGAGTCCGCCGTGCCGGGGATTTCAACCTCGCGCCGCTCGAAGCTCGCCCCCGGAGGCTTACTGTAGGTCAGCCGGACCGGCCCCGAAATCTCCCACGTCGGCCACGGCTCCTCCACGCTCGCGATCAGCAGGTCGCTGGCCCCGACCACCAGAGACTCGATGAAGCCATCGCGCAGGGCGATGCGCTCTCCGAGGTTGGTCTCGACCACGATGGTGTCCTGCGCCTCGCGAATGTTGCCGCTCCACTCCGCGGGGATGCCCCCCGAAAGCGAGAGCAGTCGCAGCTCCAAGGTGCCGACGTCCAGAGGCCGAAGTCTCAGCAGCAGCTCTTCGTGCAGGATTGCCGAGTGCGCCATCACGCCGGTCGGCGCAGTCTCGGGTGCGTAGCCGACCTCGTTCTCCGTCTTCCCGTCCGAGATCCGCAACGTGTCGCCTTCGCGGACGAAGGTCAGCTCCGCCGCGCTGCTGCGCTCGAACCCACGGACAAGTGCCCCGTTGTCGTCGAGGATCAACTCCCCAGCGGACCGCAGTGGCTCACGACCAGGAAGCTCGAGCTCGATGCGGGTCTCGAAGCGATGATGGTTGGGCGCCCCATCGATCGTCCCCACGTAGCGCCCCCACGAGCGCCCGATCCGTCGGTCCGCTTGAACAAACTCGAACGCACGGGTCTGCCCGATCGGGTACGCATCCTTGGTCGCAACCCCAGGCCACAGGCGCTTGGGCGCAGTGGCCTCGTCCGTCGTCGACGCCGCTGCGCTGTCCGCAGGCGTGGTGGAAGGCGGAGGCGTGAGGCAAGCGGTCGCAGCGAGGGCCAGACCGGAAAGAAGGATGCGGCGCATGGGATCGGCCGCAGGATTTCAGGGTTGGGGAGTCGGCGCAAGCGAGCGGGGGCACATCGACAAACGGCACCTGAAGCGTCGGCAAGACGACAGAAACCAACGTGGGCTTCCGCCCCGGTTCGCCCCCGCTCCGGCGTAGAAGCCACTGTGGCGGTCGTCCGCGAAGCTCCAACATTGTCATGCAGGTTGAAGGCGACGAAACTGCGAAGGAGAGAGCACATGGGGCCCTTGCCGGGGTGTTGCAGTCGGCACCCAGAGCGGGGACGCTCTTCGCGCCTGCTGGAGGGTCGGCGAGGTAGACACAGTCGCCCTTGTATGACTCAAAGTGGAGTCGCCCCCCGGGACCCACTTCGCTTGACGCCCGTATTCCTCGCGTTGCCCATCGCCTGCATCCGGTCACACGGCTCGGTGTCAGGCATTGTCGGCGGACGGTCTCGGCAGTGGTGTCACTTGGTTCGCGGCATCGTCGTCTAGAAGGATTCGCTGATCCTCATGCGTCTGTCGAAGCTGTCACCCGGGTTGGGCCGGTTCTAGATTTCAAGTTCGTCCAACATCGGATTCGCCCTCCGTACGCTTCCGGTTCAACGGGGGCTACAACACATCGGAGCCCTCGACTCAGACGTGCCCGTTTTCAAACAAGGCGACCACACCACGTCGCTAGACTCCAACGGTGCTGGCCCTGTAGGCAAGGGATGGTTGCCACGCACGCGGCGTGCCCGCTAGAGTCCGAGGATGTCTACCAGGATGGCGACTCTTCCACTGTTCCTCCTTACCGGTTGTTTTGCACCCAACCAGGTCAGCGAGCAGGCTGGCACTGAGACGCCACCGACGTCAACAGGTCCAGAAGCGATGTCGGGGTCCGAGTCCGGCGCCTCGGGAACGACCGCGGTCGCCACCTCCTCCACTTCCAGCGCGACCGATGATTCGTCCTCGACCCGAGCGGGCGATGAGACCAGCTCCGGAAGCGGACCATCCACCGGTACGAGCACCGGGGGCACCACTGACACCGGCAACGTTCCACAGGCCTGTGGTGATGGGATCCCGGCACCTGGACACCATTGCTATGGCGACGCCATGGAGTTCGACAACACGGAGTTCATTGTCTGTCTGGGTGCTGGAGATGTGAATGCGGACGGCAATGCGGACGTTGTCTTCGCCCAGGAGCAGGCCGCCGTGGTGATTGCCCTTGGCGACGGCGACGGCGGGTTTGGCCCGAACCTGGTCGTTGACGCGCTCGCTCCTTCTACCTGTATCCTCCGAGACTTCGACCTTGACGGTGGCTTGGAGTTGGGGGCGCGCTTCTCGAACGTCAGTCTCTGGAGTCTAAGCGCGACCGGTGGTGCCGTACTTGCCGAGCCCACGTTCGAAGGGACTGCCTCCACCCAGCTGTTCGCGGCGCCGGATTTGAACGGCGACGGCACTGTAGACTTGATTGCCGGGGTCAGGACTTTCGGAGGCTCGGACCGCGTGGTTCCATTGATCTCGGCACCGGGCCTTGACGAATTGGAGGCCTCCACCTGGAGACCCGCGGGAACAGAGCTCATAGCGCTGGCGGTCGGCGACCTGAACAACGATAGCTATGACGACGTCGCGTGGCTGTCCGCCCCGGAGGTTGGCCCAGACAGGATCCAAGCCATCCTCGGCAACGAGTCGGGCAAAAGGCAGGTGTTCCTAGACCTGCTCTACGAAGCTCCTGACGGCGTCGAGCTCCAGGACATCGCGTTGGCAAACGTATCTGGAAGCGAAGCTCTAGACATCGTTTTCATCCAGGGAAGCGAGCTGTCCATTCTCCCAGGAAACGGACTGGTCGGGTTCGCTGCAGTCGAGCAGGTCGCCACCATCGGAACACCACACAGACTTGTGAGTGCGGAGGTTGATGGTACAGACACTCCCGAGGTCGCCGTACTCTACAGCGATGTTCCGCAACTCAGTATTGTAGACACCGTAGATGGCGGTCTGTCCGTTGAGAATCTAGCCCTGCCGTCGGAGGGGCGGGTGGTCGAAAGCGCGGATGCGAACGACGATGGAGTCGACGATTTCCTCGTCGCGTCTGTTGACGGCCCCGTCTACTTGGTCGTCTCCGATCTGTGAGTTGCTGCTGGGCCAGCCTCCCCCCTTACGTCCAAACGAAGCCGCACTGCGGGCTGCAGCGCGGCCTCGTTTCTTCAACGAGTGAACGTCTATTCGGCGAACTGGCAGACGGTCGGTGTCGGATCGGCCCGAATGGCCCAGTTTCCGCTGGTCAGCAACGCGATCGAATCACCGCTGGGGGCGTCACCAACATCGGGTGCCGGGGCGGTCCCCGTCTCGTCGATCAGCGCGTTGTCGTCAACTGCGTCGTTGCTCCCACCGAAGATTACGGCGTCGATTGGGATGGTGTCCGGCGCAATAGAATCAGCGGTGACATCAAAGAGCGCTACGCCGTCTGCCGTCCCGCCTGAGTTCTGGATGTTCGGTGTGAAGACAACCCCCTGGTCGTACGCCGGCGGTTCCATGAAGCCGTTGTCGGCGCTCGCGTTCGGGCCGCCAACCACGAAACACTCACCAGCCGCGATCGTACCAGCGAGCTGGTAGGTGCCGAAGGTGTAGTCCGTGCCGCCGTGACCCAGAGAGTAGGCCGAGAGGTCGACGTCAGCGCCTGTGCCATTGAAGAGTTTAACCCACTCCAATTCGTTGTCGGCGCCCGGGTTGTCGTAGTAGACCTCGGTGATGATCAGGCTGTCGGGAACCAGCACTTCCCCGCCCGCGGTCATCTGACCGGCGTTCTCAACCTGGTAGCCGTCCGAGTTCCCTGCGGGCTGGCCGTCGCAGTAGGTGTACGAGCCTTCGCTGTCCCCGGAGAAGCGGTAGGCGTAGTCGTACTCGCCGGGCGCGGGCACGGTGAGCGAGACGACGTACTCGTCGTTGTTCTCCTCGGGTGCCACCGCGGTGTACCCCGCGTTCGGGATCGCGTCGACCCAAGTCCAGCCCGCGTCCACGGCGGGGTCGGTCCCGTCGGGACCGTACCCAAGCTGAGCGCTCAACTCCGGCGCGAGGTCGTTGCTGGTGCTGATGTCGGTGAGGCCAGCAATGTAGACGCGACCGTACACATCGACGACGGTGTCAAAGTCCTCGACGATCGTGTCCGGGGACTGCATGCGACAGAAGTCGATCGTGTAGACCGCCGGTGCGATGCACTCGTCGTTCGCCGCGCCCGGCGTTCCGGTGTCGGGGTCGAGGTAGATGTTCACGCCGGGACACCAGTTCTCCGCCGCGTCGTTGGCGGTGGCATCGAAGAAGTCAGGGTCGAGGTTGAGGCTCACTCCCGCCTCGGGAGGGAATGCGTCGTAGTCGACCGTGTCGACGGTGACGCCATCGCAGCTCAGCGTGATGATGTCTCCCCCGTTGGCGACCGAGAAGCTCTCCGTGTAGCCGAAGTCAGGCGTGAAGCCAGGGTCGACCATGCTCTCGGGTGCAAACGAGAGGTACGCACCGGGGGCGATGAGGAAGTCGAAGGGAATGACGATGGCCTCTTCCCCGGCCTGGCCGGAGATCTCGCAGCCGTTGAGCTGGTACGTGTCGGTGGCGCTGGGGTTGTGCAGCTCGAACCACTCGCCGTCCGCATCGGCGACCGCGGTGGGGTTGGGCATGATCTCGCTGACGATGACCTCACCTGCGGCGGGGTACGCCACGCTGGTGCAGCCGGTGGTGTCGAAGCCACACGTTGCGTCGCATGCAAGCACGCCTCCGGTGAATCCCATGTCGATGCTCTGGCAGGTCGCATCCGCGAGATCGTCGCCTTCGCAGTCCTCGCCCTTGTCGACCACGTCGTTGCCGCAGCTCTCACATGCCGCGGTGTCGTAGGTGCAGTCGTCGGCACAGCTGAGGTCACCGCTGGCGAAGCCGAGGCTCTCGCAGGTCGCACCATCGAGTTCGGCGCCGTCGCACGCCTCTCGCCCATCGAGCATGTCGTTGCCGCAGTCCACCGGGTCGCCGGTGGTTCCGGTGGTCTCGGCATCGGTCGTGGAGGTGGTCGAGTCTGTGTCGGGGTCGGTGTCGCCGGTGGTTGGCCCGGTCGTGGTGTCGTCGGTCGTCGAACCGGTGTCGGGGTCGCCCGTCGAGCTCGACGTAGACGTGCTTGCCGTCGGGTCGATCGTGGTGGTGACGTTCGTCGGATCGACGGTCGAGCCCGTCGACGACTCGTCACCGCCCGTGGAACCGTCGGAGGCGCTGGAGACATCGTCGCTGCAACCGGCGGCGACCAACAGGAGAGCCCAAGAAATACGCTGGAGACGTTCCATCTATGCGCGGGATCTATCCCGAGGCTGGTCCTCGCTCAAGCTCCGGATGGCCGGCGAGCACGACTTGTCACCGCGGCGTCACCAACCCGACCGTGTGTTCCCATCACGCGACCGCAGAGATTGCGTGAACCCACGTTGCATGGCCGTGGTCCACCTCTCTTTGGCAGCGGGGTTGGCGGACCACGGGAGGCCGCCCCCCCAACGCACCGGCCGCTGGGATTGAGGCGGCGTCGCGGTGTTACGATGCGCCCCACATGAAGGTCGTCGTCACTGGGGGAGCCGGCTACATTGGAAGCGTTGCCGTCGAGCAGCTGGTCGCAACCGGCGCAGAGGTCGTGGTGTTCGATGACCTCTCACTGGGACACCGCGAGTCCGTTCACCCCAAGGCGACGCTTGTCGTCGGCGACCTCGCCGATCGGGCAGCCGTCGATGCCCTGATGGCCGAACACCGACCCGATGCCGTGATGCACTTTGCGTCGCGATCTCAGGTTGGAGAGTCGATGCGCAAGCCGTTCCTGTACGTGGGCGACAACGTTCGCAACGGCCTCAACCTCATCGAGAGCATGGTGGAGCACGACGTGAAACGCTTCATCCTCTCCTCGACCGCCGCACTGTTTGCGGAGCCCAAGAAGGTCCCGATCGACGAGACCGAGCGCATCGTCCCCGGCAGCCCCTACGGGGAGTCGAAGCACATCCTCGAGCGCATTCTTCACTGGGCCGCGGAGGTCCACGGCATGCGCTACGCGTTCCTCCGCTACTTCAACGCCGCAGGCGCGAGCCCACAACGCGGCGAGCATCACGACCCCGAGACCCACCTCATTCCGCTCGTTCTCCAGGTCGCGCAGGGCCGGCGGGACTCGATCACAGTCTTCGGGAACGACTACCCCACGCCGGACGGCACCTGCCTCCGTGACTACATCCACGTCATCGACCTTGCGCAGGCCCACATCCTCGCGCTCGGTGCACTCGAAGAACGCAGCCGCATCTACAACCTGGGCAACGGCACCGGATTCTCGGTGATGGAAGTCATCGAAGCCGCCCGCACGGTGACCGGGCATCCGATCCCCCACGTGATGGGTGAGCGCCGCCCCGGCGATCCACCCGCGTTGAGCGCGGACTCCACCAAGATCAAGGCGGAGCTTGGCTGGACCCCGCGCTACCCAACGCTCGAGGCGATCGTGCAGACCGCCTGGGCCTGGCACAGCGAGCACCCCCAGGGCTACACGAGCTGATCGATGAAACACCGCGGGACGAAGGCATCGCAGCCGGCCGCCGTTCATGGCTACGACTGGTACGAGGCCGAATCCGGCGTCATCGACCTCTGCCGCCTCGCCTCCGAAGCCACCCGCGCTCGCCCGGCACCGTCGTTCTCGGCGCCTCCGGCCTGGCTCGCCAACGCCGATGTCCCGGCGCACCTCCCCGATGCCACGTCGTTGGACCTCGCGCGGCTCGAGGCCCGCGCCCGCCGAGCCTTCGTACACGCCGAAGCGACGACCGAGCCCCAGGGCTCGTAGCGGCCCGGTCGTCCGCGCGGCGCAGGATGTCGGTTTTCAGGTGCCGGACGAAGCCGTGCTCGTGGAGCCGTCGCCCGTCGACGAAGAGCTCGAGCTTCCTGGGGCATCCGGCTCGCATGGCAGCAACTCGACGTCGTCCACGAAGAAGTTCGTCACACCGACGCCGGCGATCGAAGCTTTGAACGACAACGTGTGTTCGTCCCCGTCGGCGAAGCTCGAAACGTCCTCCTCCACGACGCGCCACCCCCCAAAGGACCCGACCTGAGCGTCGGTCACCAAGAAGATCGTCTCGTCATCCAACTCGGCGGAGAACACATCGTTCCCACTCCCGGACCCAGCGTTGACCGAGAACCCAAAGCGCAGCATGGCGTTGCCCTCGGGGATGACCACGTCCTGCTGGACGCTCGCAACATCGGCTTGGGCGACGCCCCCAAACCATACCCACCAACTCCCGGAAAACGGGTTCGCCCCGACGTCGTCGGTGCAACTCGCATCGCAGATCGGGGTATCGAACAACACCGATGCCTCCGCCCATTCCACGCTCGGTGTCCCGCCTTCGAAGCCAGGGTCGACGAGCAGGTTGTCTCCGCACCCCGGTGGGACAACGTCGGGTCCCGAATCGGTCAGCGTCCCTGCGGACGCGCTCAAGGCGACGTCGAGGGTCTCCGAAGTCGAGTCATCACCCCCGGTCTCGGAGGATGAGCCACCACATCCACCGGCGAACCCGAGCCCAACCAGCGCAGCTGCGAACACCCGCATCCATAGGATAGTACCGCGGGCCAGCGCACCACCGGACCGACGACTGTGCGGGCGCTCGGGTCTCCCGGCCACAGTTGCAGCCGCTCGGGGCAGAACGCCCCGGCCCACGGGAGGGCCCTGCCGCAGCGCCGGACGGCCAACCGTTGGAAGTCGCGCGGGTTTCGTGTCTCCAGGCCTCGGCGGACCGTTTGGTATGCGGTTCGCACCGGCCGTGAGCACAATGGACTTCAACGAAATGGTTCCGACGCTCATCGACTACGGCGTCAAGATCATCGGCGTTCTCATCGGCCTGTGGGTTGCCTTCCGCGTCGCCGCGTGGCTCGAGACACTGGTCGTCAAGAACCTCAAGAAGCGCAAGTTCGACGAAGCGCTCACCTTGTTCTTCGGCTCGCTGTCCCGTTGGGGTCTGATCCTTCTCTCGGTCATCGCTCTGTTGGGCATCTTCGGTGTCGAGACCACGAGCTTCGCGGCGGTCATCGGCGCCGCCGGCCTCGCAATCGGGCTCGCGTTCCAAGGCACGCTCTCCAACTTCTCGGCTGGGGTGATGCTCCTGACCTTCCGTCCGTTTTCCATCGGTGACTACATCAAGTCCGGCGGGCAAGAAGGCGTCGTCGCGGAGATCGGTCTGTTCGTCACCGCACTCGACACCCTCGACAACCAGCGCGTCATCCTCCCCAACTCCGCGGTCATCAGCGGCAACATCGTCAACGTCACGCACCACGACGCCCGCCGCGTCGACATCAACGTGGGTGTCGCCTACGACGCCGACCTCAAGCAGGTCCGCGAGGTCCTCGACAAGGCTGCCGGCTCGCTCGAGGGTCGCATCGAACAAGGCCACCAGATCTTCCTCGCTTCGATGGGCGCGTCATCGGTCGACTTCCAGGTCCGGATTTGGTGCAAGACCTCGGACTACTGGGACGTGTGGGACCGCGGCACCCAGGCGG
Source organism: Nannocystales bacterium (assembly GCA_050633305.1). GTDB lineage: Bacteria > Myxococcota_A > Polyangia > Nannocystales > Nannocystaceae > CAJXVA01. Next base: position 57,095 of record JBOEGF010000024.1, on the reverse strand, counting down.
TCAAGGAAGCCCTCGACCAGGCCGGCATCAGCATTCCGTTCCCGCAGATGGACGTCCACCTCGACAAGAACGCCGCCTAGCCTCAACGCTGTTCGTTGTTCACCCCGTGCGCGCCGAACTGTCGGTGCCGCGGGGTGAAGCGCGTCTCGCGAGTTCGCTAGTAGTCGACGTCGAGCCGCAGCATGATCTGGGCGGCAGCCAGCGCGACGAGCAGCAGCCCAGAGATGCCCCAGATCACGGGCCATGCACCGCTGAGATACTTGGAACGGGGCCCTTTGTCTGCCTTCTTGGACGGAAGCTTCCCCCGGTCACTCTTCGTAACTTGCTTCCTCGACGTCGTGGTGTCGGCGGCACCGGAGAGCGCACGGGACTCGCGTTGCGCATCGAGCAACCGGGGATCCAGCTGCGCGGCGCGTTCAAAGGCGCTCAGCGCTTCTTTTTTGCGCCCCTGATGCTTGCGGAGCTGACCACGGTAGAACTGACTTCGGGCGCGGATGGTCTCGGACTCCTCGCCACACAACGCGACGGCATCGTCGAGGGCCCGAGCCTGAGCCTCGCCCTTTCGATCACCGTTGTTCCAGATCGCCCACGCGAGGTCGAGTTCAACGCCGACGTCCCCAGGCTCGAGAGCGTGAAGGTCCTCGAGGGCCTCCAGGGCCCGCTTCCAACGACGGTCCGCAACCGCTTTGCGGGCGATCGCACGGGAGGTCAGGCGCCGCTCACCACGAGCCGCGGCGCGGACGTCTTCCAGAGACGCAGAGACATCCTCGCCATCGACCTTCTTCTGGAGATCGGCGAGCGCCCGATCGATGTCCCGCAACGTCGCGTCTTTGTGGAGCGCCAGAATGTCGAACGGCGGCGCCCCGGCGGCGATCTTCGCCACGACGAGGTCCTGCACCAGCGACCGCTCGCTGTGACCGCCTCGCCCCACCGGCTCCTGCACAGGCTGGTCCGGCTCGGACCCTGCTTCCACCAACATGTTGCACGCCCACAGCGTGTACAGAAGCTGAATGCCACGGACCGCGTCCAGCCCCGAGATCTGCATCAGGTCGTCGATCACGAACGACCGACGGCTTCCCAACAGCTCGAGCGTGGACTGCTCTCCGCTGTCGAAACCGAAGCGGCCGCTGTACTTCGAGTAGGAACTGCTGATGCGCAGATCGGTGTCCTCGAGATGCTGCAGCGCATCTTCGGCCTGGGTCGGGCTGCAGTGACCTCGCACGCCGTAGTTGATCGCCCGAAGCGTGCGGGCGGGCGTGAGTCCGTCCAACACATCGGGGTCGAGCCCGGGCTCATCGTGGAAGGTGAGCTCCACGCTGAGACCTGCGGTGGCCAGTAAGCGCTGCTCACACTGGTCACGCAGCGCCATGCCGAGCGTGTCCACGTCGACCAAGCCTGCCTCCAGTGCAGCCGCGCGCGCATCGAGGCTGTCCAGAGGCGCGCCCTGTCGCAGCTGCTCCGCTTCAGCCGGGGCGAGCATGCCTGCGGACAGCAAAATCTCCGACACGCCGGTTCTTGGAGCCTCGTAGTCCGTCCACACCGCGAAGCCACCGTGGAAGACGATCTGGCGCCGCACGTCGCCTTGATCGAGCTCTGCCCGACCTGAGAACCGCTGCGAGAGCAGGGCGAACAGCAACTGCGCCCAAGAGGTCGGTTCGAGTGCGACCACGCGAGAGCTGGACTCGTCAGCAGCCAAGTTGCCCGCAGGGTATCGAAATACAGGTGGCGGAAGCGCGCTTCTGGTGCGCTTATGGCGTGCCAATTTTCGGCACTTCTGGACGCCTTTTGTCGCCTCAGGCCTGAACTCGCCGGCCGGAAAGCCGAAGATCATTGTTTTTTTGTTAGGCAGGAAAGGTGCAACGACGGGGGATGCACCTACGGGCCGGTACCGCCGTGGGTCTTGCAAGGTATGATCATGCGATCTCGTAGCCACCGCGGATTCACGCTCATCGAACTCATGATCGTCGTGGCGATCCTCGGAATCCTGGCCGCGATTGCGATTCCCACCCTGACCCTCTACATCCGCCGGGTCAAAACCGCGGAGGCGAGCGGGCAGCTGGCCAAGCTGTTCGACGCGACGAACGCGTACTTCACCAGCGACCGCGTCGACCGCGGTGAGGTCACGCAGATCAGCGACGGCGGGGTCATCGCAGACGGCGCCACCCACCGCTGCCCGCACCCAAGTGGCTCACCGACCGGGGGCTCCGCAGGCTTCACGCCCGGAGTGAACTGCAACGACGGCCCGAGCGGACGATGTGTGCCCGGGCAAGGTGGCGGCGGCGCAGGCGTGTACGACATCGATGAGTGGGGTGCCAACCCCATGTGGAACGCCCTCAACTTCGGCATGGAGCAGGGGCACTTCTTCCACTACGACTACATCTCGAGCAACTCGAACACTGGGTACGGCGCGTGCCAGTTCACCGCCCAGGCGTTTGGCGACCTGGACAACGACGGGGAGTACTCCACGTTCGAGCGCTCCGGCGCTGCGGACCAAAACGGCGTCAACGCGGCGGCGGGTCTGTACATCCACCGCGTCGTCGAGTAGGCGCCCAACTCGGTCGGGGGCCCGCCGACATCGAGCGCGACCTTTCCGCCTCAGGCGTCGATGACGACGCCGGGGAACAGGCAGTTGGTGCCCTCTTCGCCCGGAAGCAAGGAGCATTGGCTTCCACGAAGAACGTCCATGGTCTCGACCAGGGTCTGCAGAGGGATCGTCCCTTCCGCGCTCAGGTGGACGTCCTCCAGCGACGGATAGCTGGCCTTGATCCCCTCCGCGGCCTCTCGCAGACCGTCCAGTCCGTCGTCTCCCTCCAAGCCAACCACCTGCGGAGCGTCGCCACAGCCGGCGCAACGATCCAAAGACACCGCAAAGCCGTCTTCTCGGACCTGGACGGCAAGATGAAGCAGTGGGTCCGTAGGGCGCCCGGGGTCCCCCGTCGCGACATGGCGCGGTGGTGAGACCGGAATCGACGACCAGTTCGCTGCCTCCATCGCCAGCAGCAACGCGGGAATGAGCAGGAACATGCAACTGAGGACCGGAATGAGGTCCACCTCGAGCTGCGGAATGGTGACGCGTTTCTTCTTTTTGGGCATGGCGGTCTCAGGCAACGAGACAACGCAGCACGCCCCAGGTTCCGCCGGCCTGCTCACCCGAGCCGCCGCGGACCACGCCCGCGCGCGCGGAGACCGGTTCGGCTCAGTCACTCGCGCGCTCGGTCCGACGAATCGCCTGAACCCAAGAGTTCACGACGTCGCGGCTGGTCAGCTGATCGATGACCGAACCCTCCGCCGACTCCATCGCCTCCGCCAGCAGCGTACGCGCGCGCCTCAGCCGGCTCTTCACGGTCCCTTGGGGCGCGTCGATGACCCCGGCGAGTTCCGCGGTGCTCAGACCTTCCCAGTAGTGCAGCTCCAACACGAGTTGAAGCTCGACCGGGAGCGTGCGCAGCCCCGCGACGAGGCGCGCCTGTTGCTGTCGTTGCGCCACCGCAGACGTCGGCGAGACCCCGAGCGCGATCACAGACGTGTCGCTAAAATCCACCACGTCGCGTTTCGCCCGCTTGCGAAGGTGCCGAAACAGCTCGTTGCGGGCGACGGTGAAGAGGTACGCCCGAAAGCTCTCCACCCCGTCGAGTGATTTTTGGTAGCGGACACACGCGAGTAGCGTCCCTTGAATCAGATCCTCGACTTCGTCATCGACCTTGCTCGAGAAGAACCGGTAGAGGCTGTCGAAGTAGCGCTGTAGCAGCTGGCTCCCTGCAGTCGTGTTGCCCGCACGCCACTGCTCGAGGAGTTCGAAGTCGTCCTGCATCGGCAGACGAGACTCTAGCAGCAGCCTGCGGAAAGGCCGACGGCCATGTCGCCGCGACGGGTACGATCGGCGCCCACAATGTCCGACGAAACTTGGTTCGATACGCTCATCGAGCGCTCGCGCACGGGCGGACCTGTTATGGTCCTTTGGTGCGCATCGGTGCCTCGACTCACGCAGCAGGACTTGTCGTCATGGCTGTGGCTCTGGCGGCCGGGTGCGCAGGTCGAAAGGACTCAGATCCGTGCGCAAACGGGGCCTGCGACGGTATTCCGGAGTGTGAGCTCGGGCTGTGCGACGACGACCTCGTGCTCGCTGGCCGAACGGTTTCCAGGCACAGTCTCGATGAGGGGACGACGAACGAGAGACTCTCCGCGGAGTGTCCGTTTCCGCAGAGCGAGATCCCTCCGGTCGAGGCGCTCCTCGACGATTCGAAAATCCCGGAGTATCGGCGCAACCGCGGGCGTCGAGACAACCGCGCCGAAGGCGACGCCTTCCTTCAGGATCACGAGCTGCACGAGCACCTTCTGACCGTGCAAGGCGCTCTGTTCGAATGTCTGGATCTCGCTGCCTGCTACGATCTCGAAGCGGCGGGCACGGGGGCCCTGGATTTCCAGTTCGAGCTCGAGCCCAACGGTCAAGTCTCCGCGGTCTCGGTCCTGCCCTCGCCCGAGCTCGACCAACCGATCGTCCGTGCTTGTGCACGACGCTCCGTGTACGAGTCCAAGTTTCCCTCGTGGGCGGGCAGCCGAATGGTCGTGGACTACTCGGTGGAGATTAGCGAGGGCTAACACCGTCGCGAGGAGGGCAGGCGCCGGCGGGTCCGCTGGGTCCGGCGGGTCCGCTGGGTCCGCTGGGTCCGCCGGGTTCGGGGACGCGTCTCCCATCGACCGGCCGAGCCTGAGAAGACGCGGCGACGTCCGGCCCCGGGGACAACCCCCGAGATTCGAACGCCGCCGCAACCGCGTCAGTTCATGCGCTCACGCCACCGCGCGCGACGTGCCACCAAGAACTCCAGCAGCGAACGGTCGGCCTTGGCCCGGTTGCACGGACCACATGCCGGCACCAGATTCTGTCCCGATCCACCCCCGGCGGCTCGCGGAACGACATGGTCACGCGTCAGCGTGGTGCGAGTCAGGACCTCGTTGCAGTACGCACACTGAGGCCGGACGCGCCACACGTAGTGGTTGTATTCGGCCTCGTACACTCGGTCCAGCCGTCCAGCGACGACGTCCTGCACCGAGGTTTGCTTGTACCGAGCGATTTTCCCGAACCGGGCGAGGCGGCCGCCGCCGCTCTCGATGCACAGCCCATGACGCCGACGGTGGCGTTGCAGGTAGAACTGCGCATCCCGGCTCGGGCGGCTAGTCAGGGTGTCGTATTCGTTCTTTGTCCAGTTCATCGGTCTATCTCCAGTCTTCCGTCGGTTGTTTCAGTGGCAAAGCGAGGGATTGGCGGGGCGCGCCCGCACACAGTTCGCGGGCGTCGACAAGACACAGCCCAAGCGCGTCGTCGCTCCGCCGCTCACGACCCACGGCCCTCTGAGGACACAGTGCGCTGGGCGAGAAGCGGTGCTCGGTCCGCAGTCGGGAGCGAGCTAGCGAAGGGCGCAGGGGGGCGCACACAGCCAGGCGCGCCACATCGAGTCTGACGCCCCCCGCGAATCCACCGTGTCTGCTGGAATCAAGCTCGGACCGAGACGAAAGCTCGGGAGCGATCCTTTGAGACGATGGCATTCAACGGACATGGGTCGGCCTCCGGAACACAGCTTGATCGGCTCTGCTCCGGACGCAAGGCGTTTTTTGCCAACTGGCGTCGAACTCAGCTGTCGTCAAACTCAGACTCGAACGGCCAGCCAAGCGGGTCGGTGACGAACAACTTGCCCTTGTCGCGAACGAACATCCACGCCGCGAAGCTCTGCGCAGCGATCGACAGCACGACCATGCCGACTGCCAGTCGTTTCATCCGAAAGGCGCCGCCGTGGCCCATGAGGACCGCCAGGACGGGCAGCCAGAGCATCGCGAAGCGGTAGGTGGGCTGGGTTTGCCCGCTGTTTTGGTACAGCAACGCGGGGACCATCAGGGCGAGCAACGTGAGCACCAGCCCCCACTTCTGCGCGAACCGTCCGCGCACTGCGAACGCCAGGAGCACCCACGGCGAGAGCACCCACAGCGCGCTGCCGTGCAAGGAGACCTTCATCGGCCAAACCTGCTTGGGCAGCAGCCACAACATGCACTCGAGGTTGCGCAGCAGGTACCGCGGGTGGAAGAGCCCGTACGTTTGGATGCGGGACTGCCACCGGATGTCCAAGAAGCGGTGGCCAAACTCGAACGGCGCATCAAACCGCGCCAGGTTCAGAGCCATCAACGCCGAGCCGACCAGAAGCACGGGCCCCACGAACCGGGTCAATGCGGGGATCGGTCGACCGCAGCGCCACCACTCCCACGCGAAGAACAGCACCGCGAGAGCCATCGTGGGACGACAGGCCACCGCGATCCCCAGCCACAGCCCCGCATAGGCCGGGCGACGTAGGTCCCACGCGCATGACAGGTAGGCCGTCAGCGCGAGCGCGCCGAAGATCTGAGCCGTAAACCAGACACTTCCGTTGGCGCCGAGGAAACAAGCGGGCGAGCCAAGGCCCACGGCCAGAGCCAGCAGCAGATTCTCGATGCCCCTGCCCTCATCCGCGCCGCGGGTGCGGTCGAGGAATCCTAAGAGGAGGACGGGGATGCACGCCGCGACAAGAACCGTGAGCAGGACGTCGGGCGTATCCAGACCCCACACCGCCACCGCCGGGAGCATCATCGCAGCCGGCCCCGGGGGGAAACTGACGTACCAGGTCTCAGCCTTTCGGCGGACCTCGCCCACCGGATACGAGGTCCAGCCGCGTCCGGTCACGTACCAGGTCTCGACACGTTCGGTCCGTCGCGCATCCTTGCAGAGCTTCGTCCGGCACGGGAACGCCCGCACCGTCTTCCCGTCAGGGAGTTCGAGCGTCCGAAGGACGGCCCAGTCATCGTACCGGTGGTTTCGGCATTTGCCTGCGCGCCGACGCTTCGCGTCGCAGTACCCCGGGGGCTTTCCCTCGTGTTCCAGGCGCCCCTCGAGCCACCCGTTCGCCATGTGCACGAAGTGGTTGTTCGCGCTGGGCCGCGCCAGCGACTTTCCTGCGAGCACGGCGAGCACCACCGCCGCAAACACATACACGGCCAACGGACGCGCGCGCTCGCGGAGCCACCCCGACATCTAGCAGTCCGTGGCGAAACCCAGCGCGGCGGATCGCGAGCTTGCTCTGGTTCCGAGGTCGGAGCCAAGACGCTGCTGAAACCCGTGGACTGGGAGTTTTGGCGATGCCGCCAGGAGCGAAAAAGACGGGTGAGACGTCGTGTTGGATTTCACCACGGGCTGGACACCAGTGACCGATGAGAAACGAAGCTCTGCATGGCGATGATACCGTCATGCACTGCGTGGGACTTTTTCCTCACCCTGCTAGGCTCCACAAGCGTCGGCGAGGTTGCCGGAGATGGTCGTCGTTCCGCCGACGGCGATGAGCTGAAGCAACAACGTCTGGGCGTTGCACGTCGGGAGTGCCGGGTTGCCCGTGATCCCGAAGTTTCCGCCCACAGTGGACAGGGAGCCAAACCCGGCCACCGAGTTGAGCACGTTGCTGTTTCGAACCGTGAAGTTCCCTCCGACCGAGGTCAGGGAACCGAAGTCGCCCGCATTCTGCAGCGAAGCGTTTTCTCCCAAGTACAGGAAGTCGCCCACCGTTTGTAACTGAGGCATCGAGATGTCGACGATCGTGTCGCTCTCGCGCACCTGCAGCCCCCCGACGACGTTGTCGAGACTGCCCAAGTCGATACGGACCATGGCGTCGTTGTTGATGAAGATGACACGCTCGCCCACGAACCCGAGGTTTGTCAGACCATCGACGTGCAGCAGCTGGGCGTTGTTCTGCACCGAGATTCGTCCCTGGACGTCCTCCAAAGAGTTGAACCCGTTGACCGTTGCAAGCTGCGGGTTGCCCTCGATGCGCAGGTCTCCTTCGAGGAACTCGAGTCCACCGAATCCGTTGATGCTGACCAGCGAACCGTTGGTCAGCACGCGAAGGAGCTCCCCCACTTCCTGGAGCTGCGGAAAGCCTCCGAGGCTCAGCAACGAGGCGTTGAACGAAATGCTCATGATCCCGCCCACCGACTGCAGCTGGGGAAAGTCGAGGGAAGCGAGCTGCGCGTTGCCTTCGACAACGAGCCAGAAGTTCACGTCTTGGAGACCCGCGATGCCGCTGGCGTCGATCAGGCTGTCGTTGGTACGCACGACGACGCTGCCGCCCACGTCCTCCACGGCCTCGGCACCATCGAGGGAGGACAAGCCGTTGTTGCTCTCGATCCACAGGTTCCCACCGATGGATTGGATGTTGGCCAGGCCGCCGATGCTGTTGAGGTTGTTGTTGCCCTGAACCCGAACTCCAGAGCCACCCACGCTTGTGATCCCGGACAACGGGTTGAAGTTGCCCAGCTGCGAGTTGTGCTGAATCCGAATCCCGGTGAGGTTCCCGCTCAGCCCACTGAGCCCGGACACGTTGGAAAGGAAGCCGTTTCCTTCGATGATGACCGGGCCCGCGACCTGCGTGAGTCCGGACAGAGCGTCGAGGTTTTCCAGGAAGGAGTTCTCGCCAATCTCCACCCCGGTGACCGACCCGCTCAGGTTGTCGAGCCCGTCGACCGAAGCGAGGTTGTCGTTGTTCCACACCCGCAGACGGCCGCCGACCGAGCCGAGGTCACTCAACCCGAGGAGCGAGAGCAACGACGCGTTGTTCTGGATGAAGAGGAAGTCCCCGACCGAGGCCAGGTTGTCGAGGCCGACACCCAGCAGTTCGGGGTTGTCCCCAACGTGCAGAAACCCAGCGATGCTTTGCAGGCGATGGAGCCCCTGCAAGCTGGTGAGGTCTGGGTTCTGGCGGATCTCGACGACCCCACCGACGGACTCCAAACACTCGAGGGGCTCGAGGTCCGTCGCGCCGTCGATTCCGAACAGCACGAGGTTGCCGGTGATGTGGGTGAAGCCCTGGAGCGAGGCGAGCTCAGCCTCGTTGACGACACTGGTGTTGCCCTCCCAGACTCCGTTGTCGCAGTCCGGATTTCCGGTCGAGGAGCTGGAACTGCTGCTACCACTGCTGCCGCTGCCGCTGCTCTCGGAAGACGAACCAGAGTCCGAGCTCGTCGAGCCGAAGAACCCCGAGCTACTCGTGGTGCCGAAAAAGCCGGACGAGCTCGACCCGGGGAAATCAGAGGTCGAGTCTCCGCCCGTCGAGGAGCCACTCGTGGTGCCCGCTGCGGAGATGAGGAAGGGCTCCGTACCCGACCGCCCACACGCGCTCAGCACCAAACCGAGAAGGACCGCGCTCCATCGACCGTATCCGTGCTCGCGCATGGTTTGCGAAGCTTGGCAGCTTCCTTGGGTTTGCGCAAAGCGTGTGGGCTCACTCGCGGACGCGTACACACACGGGCCGAGCGCCATCCCAACCGACCGTGACAGCACTTGTGCTGCCTTTCTTCGCGTTCACCACCAGCCGGGTGTCGCCGTACGCGTCCCCGGGCGTCTCACTCCAGAACACGCCCTTGCGGTCGAGAAGCTTAGCCCCAGTGATCGACAGCAGCTCTCCGACCGAGGGCAGCCGCCACCCAGAAATCCCCCCTGCGCTCAGCGTCTTACAGAAGGTCTCCGCATCACTGAAGGTCATGCTGGGCGCATCGTCACCCGCGATGAGGAATGCGTTCCATGAGCGGACCTCGCGTTCCTCCAAAGCTTGGGCGATCGCAGCCCGCTCTTCGGGTGCGGTCGGCGACAACACCGCGTCTCCGAGGAGCGCCGGGTCGACCTTGCTGCGATGGGCGAGGGGGCGCCGCGTGCCCTCAGCAGGCTCGGGCTCGGACTCGGACTCGGACTCGGACGCAGGCTCGGGCTCGGGCTCGGCCGGCTTCGCCGGCTCCGGCTCGCTCGGAGCCCTTACGTCGCTTGCGGCTGCGTCCTGAGGGGTCGCCTCCCCCGCGCTGTCGTCTTCGTGAACGGCGACAACTTCGGCATCCGCGTCTGCAGTTGCGTTGGCGGGGGACGGGGCGGGGTCGTCGGACCCGGAGAACGCAATGACGAGGGCGATGATCAACACGAGGGCAAGTCCTCCACCGACGACCAGTCGGGGGTTGGGACCCGAGGAAAACTCCGACGCATCGATGTCATCGTCCTCGGGGGTGGGCGTGGACACGGGGGTGTGCGCAGCAGCTGCAGGGGTCGGCGCGGACGACTCTTCACTCGCCGCGGGAAACGTGATCGGGTGCCGCGTCACCAACGTGGTGTCGACGCGTTCGTAGTCGCCGCCGTGCCCGGGCGTCAACGAGGGGTCGGTCTCGGGGCCCGGATCGAAACCCGGCTCCGACCCAAGCAGCGGGGTTTCGGCCACTTGCGTCGGCAACTCCTCGCCGAAGTCGAGATCGGCATCTGGAGCGTCACCATCCGCCAAAGAATCTGCCCAACGGTCCACTTCGCCGGCCCCGACCCCAGCGTCGGCGTCGCCTGGCGGCCCAGCATCCGCCAGCGATTCGTCGTCGGCGAGCTCCGCATTGGTGCGCTCGAAACGACCGGTCACCATTCGGCGAGCCACGGAGACAACCCGCTCCTCCAACCCACGGGCTCCGCCCTGACCGGTTCCCAGCGTCAGAGTCCGGCCGAACGGGACGTCCTCGGAGCGGAGCATGCCCCGAAGTCTGTCGATGCCGTCGCGGTCGAGTTGGCCGCCACGGCACAGGACGTAGAGGCCCTGGCGCTCAAACCGCTGCACGACCTCCGCCAGCCGGGCACTTCCATCCTCGGCCGCGCCCATCACCGCAACATCGAAGCCTCGGCTTCGCAGGCCCGCAGCTGCCGTATCCGCAAGCTCCACATCATCTGTCGAGCACACCAGGATGATCGGCACCTGGCCATCGGGTGCAGACGCGCCGCCTTCCCGCTCGACACCATCGACCATCGAGACTCAGGATACCGGAGTCAGACGCAACGCGCAGGTTTGGCACAGATTCGCGGCGACGCGGGTTTTGCGTTCAGGGGGACGGCACGACCGTATCGCGGACGATTCCCGACAGGCGCGCACCCTCCCACGCAATCGCGCGCTCGACCACGGCACCGGGCTCCACGACAACACCGCGTCCCAACTGAACGTGCGGCCCGATGCGCGCGCCCGCTCCCACGGTGACCTCCGGGCCGATCCACACCGGCTCCTCAATCTCAGCCGAGGGATCGACGGTTGCCGTTTCGGAGACTCCGCGCAGCGGGTGCTCGGCGTGGGGCAAGTGCGCCTTGCCATCGAGCACGTTCGCCACCCCTTGGAGATAGCGCTCAGGTGTGGAGTGCTCCCACCAGTAGTGCTCACTGATGACGCCGTGCAGGCCGCGACCCTCATGGAAGAGCTGGCGATACGCCGTCCGGACGATGCACTGCTCGCCTTCGGGAGGAATGCGGTCGAGGAACCGGGGTTCAAACACATGAATCCCGGTGAACATGAGCGGCTCAGAGCTCGGCTGCGCTTGCGGGTCTGCGTCCGGAATGCCCTGCAACAGGCGAACAACCCGCCCATCATCGTCGAGCTGCAGGCTTCCCCACTTCGTGGCATCGGGGTCGGGACGAAGCACCATCGTGGCCTCCGCACCGCTTTCCCGGTGCTTCGCGATCAGAGCGCGCAGGTCGAAGTCGACCATGATCTTCCCGTTGACCACCACGATGGGCTCACCGTCCCCGCCGTCGATCAGTTCACGCGCGTTTCGGAGGCCACCGCCGGTCCCGAGGATCATCCCCTCTTCGTGGGAGTAGTGCACCCGCGTCCCGATCTGGGATCCGTCCCCGAGTTCGGCTTCGATCTGCTCCCCGAGGTGGTGCAGGTTCACCGTCACGTCCTGCACGCCATGGTGAGCCAGCCACCGAGCGGACCAACGCACCAGCGGCGTCCCGCAGATCGGCAGCATGGGTTTGGGGCGCTGCTCCGACAACGCCCCTAAACGGGTGCCGAATCCGGCGGCGAGGATCATGGCGCGTGGTGCCGTCACCCGACCGGTGTGCCTCATCGACCCCGCGGTGCGCAAGCAACCGTCACATCGTGAGGGCCAAGCTCATTGCGCCGCGGGCGTGTTCACCAACGCGCGGCGCCGCGAGTCGCGTCGGCTCTGGTTTGCCAAGCGGCCCCCCTGCATCGTCACGCGCTGGGCCATCCGAGTCGGCGCTGCTCAGTGGGCCCACAGCAGAGACTCGAGCATCAGCGTGGTGCCGGCCAAGGCCAGCGCCATGACCACGATCACCACGAGGCCCCGCCAAAACGCGGCCCGCTGCGCCTGGGTCACGGCGAGTTCAGCCTCCGCCCGGGCCGCCTCCCCATCGATCCGACCGAGCGCTTCGACGGTGGCAGCGGCTCCCCGGGCATGCGCGCGCACCATGGTCAGGGTCATCAGGGCGAGGAACAACCCGCCGCCGCCGAGCAGGACCCAGCGCATCCCGATCGTCCAGTTTCGCTTCTTGGAGGCCATCGCGCCGAGCACCCGCTCGCGGTTGACCAACGCAACCTCGGGCCCGTACGCAGAAAGGGGCAGCGTGCCGAGTAGGTACGCACGGGCGGCGGAGACCTGCTTCGGTGTGAGCTCGATGTCCTCGATCGCGGCCCAGTATTTTTCCTCGAGTTCAGCGTCGTAGTGGGCTTCGACCCTCGGGGCGTGCAGGCCCGCGCGTTGCAACGACACCAAGGGCTTCAACGAGGAACGGGCACCCGGCTCGCCTTCGACGACCTGCACCCGCGCGAGCGCGGTGCTCTCGCCGGGCGCATGCGGGGCGGGATACGCTTCGAACTGAAGGATGCCGGGGGCCACACGCTGCGAGGTCCAAGGGCGCGGCTCCTCACCGACCCGCAGCGGCGGCGTGACCGTCGAGATCCACGCTCCTGCGGGGCCATGCACATCGACGAACACCGGCCGCTTCCGGCGAAGAGACTCGAGGCTGAGTTCGAGGGAGGGCTCACTCGGCGACACCGCCAACACGCTCGGGCGCAGGACGACACCTCCGGCGAAGCTCACCATGCGAGCCGTGCGTCGGTGCAACGGCTTGTCCCCGCTTCCGAGGACCCGTACCTCGACGCGCAACACCGCGGAGGCGAGCAAGCCACGAACCGGAAACACCCCCCAGGGGTCGAGCGCGCCGCGGGCCAACACGGGGGTCTCGCCGTCACGGGCCTTGCTCCCCGCGAATGCCCCGCTGACCAACGCCACCTCGACCTCGCCGACCCACGGCGTGCCGTCCGGTTTGGTGACGCGGACGTACAAGGTGTTGTCGAACTCGGACAGGAGCCGCCCGTGTGAGCGGACGACAATGCGCGCCCCCGGAGGCTGCGGCTGAGAGTCGTCACCGTGTTGCAACGTGGACCCAGCGACAAGGGGCTTGGGCTCGATGCCCGGAAGCGGGTCTTCGATGAGGACCTCGACCGATTCGAGCATCGGCTCCATCCCCTCGCCGTTGGCCGAGCGAAGGGCGACATGCAGGGACGCGGGGCCCGGTTCCAGGGACGGGGTCGTCACCGTCGCCTGCATGATCCCATCGGTGCGAGCCGAGCTCAGCGGCCCCAAGTCGAGGCGCTCCCCCTCCCGCTCCAGCCACGCCTCCCCCTCCAGCGGGGGAAGAGGCGCCGACCCTTCGGGCACCACCTGCGTCCGGACCACGAAGGGGCGGCCGGGCTGCATGGCCCCGGGCGCCTGCACCACCGCGGTGAAACGCACGTGCAAGTAGGACACCCAAAGACTGAGCGCGATCGCAACCGCGAGGCAGATCGGCCCTCCGATCACGAACAAGCGCCCCACAGACGCCCCCTCGAGGGGGGACGTCAGCAGGTCAGAGTCCCCATTCGACGCGTCGCTCACCGTGGCAGCCCCCTTCCTTTTACCGTACAGTCCCCGCATCTATGAAGGTCAGCGTCATCGGTACAGGCTACGTGGGATTGGTCGCAGCAGCCGGCTTTGCCGACCACGGAAATGACGTCCTGTGTGCGGACATCGACGAGTCGAAGATCAAGATGCTCGAAGACGGGCAGATCCCGATCTACGAGCCGGGACTCGAGGCACTCGTCGAGCGAAACGTCAAAGCAGGACGTCTGAGGTTCACGACGTCGAACGGCGACGCCGCCAAACATGGCGAGGTGATCTTCATGGCCGTGGGCACGCCCTCGGGCCCCGACGGGTCGGCCAACCTCGGCTATCTGTTTGAAGCCGCCCGCCAGGTGGCCGAACAGCTCGACCACGACGTCGTGGTGGTCAACAAGAGCACCGTTCCGGTCGGGACCGCCGAGCGCGTCACCCGGATCATGACCGAGGCCACCAGCCACAACGTCGTGGTCGCCTCCAACCCCGAGTTCCTCAAGGAGGGAGCCGCGGTCGACGACTTCATGAAGCCCGACCGGGTCGTGCTCGGCGTCGACGACGAGAAGGCTCGCGAGGTGCTGCATCAGCTGTACAAGCCTTTCTTCCGGTCCTCGGAGCGCATCCTCTTCATGGCGCCTCGGTCGGCCGAGATCACGAAGTATGCGGCAAACGCATACCTCGCGACGCGTATCTCGTTCATCAACGACGTCGCGAACCTGTGCGACCTGGTGGGAGCGGATGTTGAAGACGTGCGCACCGGCATGGGTATGGACCCCCGAATCGGGAATAAGTTCCTGTACCCCGGCGCTGGATACGGCGGAAGCTGCTTCCCCAAGGATACGCGGGCGCTGATCAACACTGCGCGCGAGCACGGGCTCTCCATGAGCCTGGTGGCTGCCGCAGAGCGCATCAACGAGGCGCAGAAGGTCCTCATGGTCCGCAAAGCTCGCACCCTGGTGGGGGACGTCGCGGGCAAGACGTTTGCGATGTGGGGTCTGGCCTTCAAGCCCAACACCGACGACGTGCGCGAGGCGCCGGCCCTTCGGGTCGCACGGACGCTCATCACCGACGGAGCGACCGTCCGCGGGCACGACCCTGAAGGGGGCGAGAACTTCGTGCGTGACCTTCAGGACCAGACCGGCAGCTTCAAGCTCGTGCCCGACCCCTACGAGGCCGTCGAAGGCGCGGATTGCCTGCTTCTCATGACGGAGTGGCGTCAGTACCGGTCTCCCGACTTCGAGAAGATCAAGAGCCTCATGGGCGAAAACCCGGTGCTGATCGACGGGCGCAACCAATACGACCGCACCGCCCTCGAAGGCATGGGCTTCAAGTACGCCGGCATCGGCCGCTGAGCCTCGGCGCAGCGACGGAACACGAGGCCGCGCGTCCTGTGGACCGCGGCCTTCGTCGTGGTTGCGACTACAACCCCGGCACGGATCGCGTTTGCGGTCCGCAACGTCCGGCCCAGGGTCGATGCTTTGGGTATGCGACGTTGGTTGCCCGCTTTGGTGTGCGCGCTCTCCTTTGGCTGCGATGACGCGCCCGAAGAGCAAGTCCCTGCACGACCACCCGCTCCGCCGCCCGCGGCCGCCCAACCCGACGTCGGCGCGGGTGTCGAAGTCATCGAACAGGAGGAAGAACCGCTCGCCGCGATGGTTCGGCTCGGTGAGACCAAGACCCCTCCCGCCGCCTTGTCCGCCTTCACCCCCGGTGCCGTGCGGGATTTGGTGCTCGAGGTGAAGCTGACCGAGGGCCGCAAGAAGACGCTGCACGTTCCTCGCGTCCGACTCGCCACATCGGTCGAAGTCCTCGACGGCGCGAACCTTCACTGGAAACCACACACGCTCACGACGCCACAAACCGACGGCGCGGACGAGGCGTTCCTCTCGGCCTTCCGCGCCGCGCTGCAGCCCACCGACCCGCCGGGCACCCATCCCCTCAAGACCGACGAGTTCCACGCGATCGAGGCCTTGCCCTGGCCCGGCACCGCCGACGCCCATGTGGCGACCGTGGCCTCAGCTCTTCGACTGACACTGGGACACCTCCGTGTCTCCACCCCCGACGAGGGCCTGAGCAAGGGCGCAAACTGGACCGTCCAACGTCAACTCGACCTGTTCGGCGTTCCGACGTGGGAGCGCCTCGAGAACACCGCGAGCAAGATCGACGGCCACCAGCTGGAGGTCTCCAGCACGGTTTCGTTCCTTCCCACCGAAGACGGCGCAGCGGCAGGGGTGCAAGCGTTTGGCATTCCGGTCGCCCGCATCCACGGAGAGGGCAAACTCCGCGCCCGGTTCGACCTCGACGCGGGCCTCCCCGTCGACATGCAGCTTCAGGGAAAACTGACGCTGACCGGGCCCGACGGCACGACCAAGACCATCGGGTTCGAACTGCGGGCGGACGAGGACTACCTCGCCGCACAGGACCCCCGTGTGGCGCTCACCGGGGAGGTCACCGATGGCGGGCTGGTGGTCGGCAAGGCGCCAGCAGGCACCAAGGTCTGGTTCAACAAGAAGAAGCTCCGGGTCTCCGAAGAGGGCGACTTTGTGTTCGGCTTCCGCAGAGACGCTCCCCCTCGGGCACTGCTCGCGTTCGGGTTCGAGGACACCCCTCCGATCCGCCACATCCTCCATGTGAAGGACCGGACGTTCGAGCCCGAGGCCATCGATGGGCTACCCGAAGAGTTCGTGAACCCGGATAAAGAGACCAAACGCGCCCTCGCCAAGAGCCGCAAACGCATCGAGAAGGTGCGAACCAAGGTCTCGAAGACCCCGCACTACGCCGGCGGCTTCGCGTGGCCGGCCCGAGGAAAGATCACCTCGACCTACGGCCGCAAACGGATCCTCAATGGCGAGGAGAAGAGCTTTCACTGGGGCATCGACATCGCGGGCCGCAAGGGAAGCCCGGTGAAGTCACCCGCTGCAGGTGTCGTCGTGTTTGCCGAGGAGGATGTTCCGTTGGCGGGCAACCTGATCATCCTCGACCACGGGCACGGGCTGACGTCTTCGTTCCTGCACCTCCAGAAGATCAAGGTGCAGGTCGGCGACGAGATCAAACAAGGCCAGAACATCGCCACGCTGGGCAACACCGGGCGCTCCACCGGGCCGCACCTCGACTGGCGTATGAACTGGCTGGACACCCGGGTCGACCCGCAACTGCTCGTCCCCGCCCGCTAGCAGCGCCGATCGGTTTGAAACGGTCTGCAGAGTGCGTCGCAAACGACCGACATGACGGGCTTGCTCCAACCTGCGCTCGAGGGGCGAGCGACCATCCATCAGGAACGCCGACGATGACCAACACCGGTTGGAGAGCCCAACCGACATCTCCCGAGAGCTGAAGTCTGGCGGAGACGCAGCGGAGGAAGTGAGCGACAAGGTTCGCTACGGAACAACCGTTTCGCAGGCCCTTCAGGCGCTCTGGGAGCGTCTCGATGGACCCATGCGGCGGGCGTGGCAACTGGCGGCGTGGCTCGACCCTGAGCCCGCGACGGCCGCGCTTTGTGATGCGATCGGGCTCGACCGTACGCTACGTCGGAGGCTGCGCGACCTCCATCTGCTGGACGCGGCCCCGAGCGGCGTCTCGCACATGCACCGTCTCGTCGCAGGTCTCGGGCGTCAAGTTGGCCTTCCCGAGGAGCAGGTGTCCGCGCTAGCGCGGTTCGTCCGGGGAGCCACGCCACGCTCCGCGAGCAACGCCTTCGCACGCTCGATGAAGTTCGAGAAGAACGCACGCTCGTCGGCTCTCGAGTCGTCGTTTTTTTTGGCCTTCTTCTCCGCCTTCGCGAGGGCGCGCTCCCAGTTGTTCAGCAGGGTCGCGACGGTGAGGCCCTTCTTCACATCGAAGTCGTCGTCCGTGCCGAGGTACGGCGCGGCCCAGGGCCTCGACTTCGGGATGGGCGCGTCGAGGTCCTCGGCTCGTGACACCACGGCTTCGAACACCTCGAAACAGCCGTAGGCCGCCGCAGTATGCAGCAGGGGCATGCCGAAACTACGCGGCTCGGCGTGCATGCTTGCACACGAGGCGACCAACCGCAGGGCGAACGCCACCTTCTCCGAATCGACGCGACCAGCGCGGAGCCTGGCTTGCGCGACCGCGGCGACGGCCGCGTCGGTCCGAGCCTCTTCCGTCACCCCCAACTCCTCCGCCGCGCCGACCAACTCAACGATGGGGAAGGCGGCAAGAAAGGCGAACAAGCAGGGGTCGTCCTCGCCGATCGGCTCGCTGGGGTCGAAGCCACGCTCGACGAAACCACGGAGGCTGTCGCGTTGCCATTCGATCTCGAAGCCGCTGTTGATGAGCACACTCCGGACGACCTCGTCGAGGACCTCGCGCTCGAACGGTTGACCGACCACGCGCTCGATGAACGCCCACAACTCTGCCGGGTTGATGTCATCGGGCCAGATCTCGCACAAGTCGACGACGGGTACCGTTCCGTCGTCGAAGGGCTCCGCGAAGATGCCCACTCCGTGCTCGTCGGCGAGTCGGACGAGGGTCGCGAAGTCCTCGTCGCCAATGGCCTTCTGCAGGTCGTCACGGACTTGCTCGGTTCGTTCTGCGAGGGGATGCTGGTTCATGGCGCGGCTCCGTAGGGTTGGCGCGCCAAGAGTGCCGATGCGTTCGGACACTGTCCATGTATTCGGACACTGTCCTCGCCTTCGCGCTGGCGATGAAGCTCGTGAGCGAGGTCGACGCAACGATACGCTCGAGGACCAGTTCTCGACGTCGAGCACGCGACTCGCCTCTCGCTTCCACCGCGACAACGTGCATTGCGAACCCCCAGTTTCATCCGCCAATGCTGTCCCCGTGACCGCTCCGCGGCCCGTCATTTTTCCGATCATGCGCGCCTTGAAGGCGACCGAATACGCCATGGTCTTTGCCCAGTTATTGCCCTCTGCCGCAGACTCCGGCTTCTACGCCGTCGCCCGGTTCATGCTGCAACGACCCTGACAGAGGGGTCTGGGCATAGGTCGCCCCGAAGCGTCCTGTTCACAACCTCCGACCGCGAGCGGCACGCATCCAAGCGAGATTTGCAGCCGCATGCTCGGCCATCGACCCGCGGGGCGGGACTTGAGCGGGGAGATCAGGTGGCCCCCGGCATGTCCCCACCCGAGATGCCGAACGCGACATGACCGGGTCAACGACACTGCTGTCGTGGTGGTGGTCAGCACGCAGTCGCCAAGATCCCAGAATCTCTCGAACCAGAATCGGCGGCACGGGGCTTGCGTTGGTCGCATACGTGTCCCAACCATCGAGTACCGCTTCTCGTCATCGCTACCTGACTGCCGTGTTCGCGAGCATCTTGTCGGGTTGCGGACCCGCGGTTGACCCACCGTCGGGAGATGGGGACACCGATGGTGCGTCGTCGTCGGAAGGCAACGACGTATCAACAGGGTCGACGTCAGGAACGGCCACGACGCTCCCAACTTCAGCCACGACGACGAGCGGCACCACACCAGCCGCGGGCTTCTGCGATTCGAACAAGAGCGAGCGGGCCTACTTCCCGACGGTCGACAGTTACTTGGAGTCGCGAGAGTCGATCGACCTGACCTGCGAAGGTACGAACTCGGAGACTGGCTACCCCGGGCCTGACTCCGACGGCGACGGCGACGACTCTGGGTCAGGGTCGTCGGGCGGTGCGGGGTCGTCGAGCGGTACGAGGAGCGATGGCGGAGGTTCGACCAGCGCCGGCATCGGTTGGGACGATGTCGACCTCATTTGCGACGACCTATGTGCGGCGGTGTTGTGTAACGTGTCCGATTCCGAGGCCGGTGGGGAACCGCTACAGGGTGCGTGCGAGTTCTCAGAGCTCGATGCCGAAGGGGGCGTCGCGATGACGTGCTGCTATTCCGTCTTCGAAATGGGCGGGCGAGGGCACGCATGCATCGAGCCTATGCGCCGCGGACAACCCGACCAAGACCTCGCAGACGTGCTGGCTCATGCGTACTTCAGCGAGGCGGCGTCCGTTCTCGCGTTTGACCGGTTGGCGCAGGAACTGGGCGAGCTGGGGTGCCCCGAGCCGATGCTCCGGCGTGTTCGCGATGCTTCCGAGGATGAGGCCCGCCACGCCCGAATCGTTCGAAGCCTTTGCGAACAGCATGCGAGGCTTCCTGCCGAACCACGAGAGCGACCCGTTGCGCTGCGTTCGATGCTCGAGATCGCCATCGAGAATGCAGTGGAGGGATGTGTAAGGGAGACCGCGGCTGCCCTGATCGCGTTTCATCAGAGCGAACGCGCAGCCGACCCAAGTGTTGCGGCGGCCATGCGGTCGATCGCCCCCGACGAGCTTCGGCACGCAGCTTTGGCTTGGGATCTTCACGACTGGTTGATGTCGAAGTTGTCTCCGGCCGAGGGCACTCGGGTTCGCGAGGCGCTCGAAGAGTCCGTAGATACGCTGCTCAAGCGGACCCAGGCCCCCCACCCCCGTGCGATCTGTCGTGCCTTGGGCCTTCCATCTCCCGCCCACCGCGACCAGATGCTCGGGCAGCTGTCGACCGGGTTGTGGAAAGCAGGACCGGAGGCAGAGTCTGTATTTTTGAGCGTCTAAACTGGTTTAGGGGGGTGTCCCCAACGCGTGGTGTCGATCGGAAATACGGGAACGCGGTGTTAGGTTTCGATCGAGCCTGTGTCTGTGAATCCCTACTCTTCCCCGATCTCCGATGGCCCACCCCTTGCGCGAGACGGGCACGGCGGCGACGACGTGGTCACGCCCCGGATCTTGGCCGCGATGAGCGAGACCCGGCCGTGGGTCACGTTCTTGGCCGTCCTTGGTTTCATCGGCGCGGCATTCATGGTCATCGCCGCGTTCGGACTGCTGCTTTCTGCTCCAGCCGGAGTTCCGGGGGGTCGGTTGTTCGGCCTCATCTACGTCATTCCGGCGCTGCTCTACGGCGTCGGGGCCAACATTTTGTTCCGCTACCGGGGTTCGATCCGCGCGCTCCAGGCGGGCTATGGAGTCGAGGCGTTGGAGAACGCCCTGGAACACCAAAAGTCGTTCTGGCGCTTCACGGGCCTCTGCATGGCGGTCACGCTTGGGATCTATGCGGTCGGCCTTGTCATCGCCGTCGTCATCGGGGCTTCCGCGGCGATGATGTGACATGCGGCGTGCGACCACATGCGCGAGTTCGATCAGGAGGGGGCTTTCCTCGCGATCGCACGCGAACCTCAGTTGGGCCATCAGCTCGTCGTCGCCCGCCGTTTCAGCCAGCTTGAACAGCCAGCTTGAACGGCGCTCGGCGGTGCGGTCGGTCGCAACCGTCGTCGACGTACGCGAGCAGCATCGAGCGCGTGACGGGTCGCGAGTCCTCGAACAACTTGCGCGCGAGCCCCCCGAGCCTCTTTTCGAGGGTGCTGGCCAGAACCTCGAACAGGAACCGGGGCTCCGCTTCGTCGAACAACTCGTCGAGCAACAGCGCAGACACGCCAGCGCTTGTGACCACGGGACCAGGAGTCCACAGCTCCGATGCCCAAGCCGCCTGGTGGGTGGTGCCAGGAGCGGACGCGCCCGGTCAGTACGTCGGGTCGTCGGCGGCCTGTCCTGTGCATTCGTGATCGCCCGCGAGCGCGACCCCAATCGCGGAGCCCCCCCCGAGCCAGCGCTGGCTCCACCGCCGTCTCGACTCCGCAGACCTGCGGAGTCAGACGCTGCCCTTCGCTGAAACCGCAACACGCGGTCTCCCGTACGGGGACGCGCCCCTCGTGGCGGTAGAACCCCCTGCTCAGAGCAGGCCGTTGTCGGCCAGCTCCACAAGCACCACGAGGCCCGCGAGCAACAAGAACCACAGCGGGAGATAGGGCCGCAGCACCCGGAGCTGAACCCAACGCCAGCCCTTGAGCTGTACGTCGCCCCAGCTGCCCTTCTCAAACCGTTGTCCGAACCCCACCGCACGGACCTGACGAACATAGGCGGGAAGTCCGAACAACAGGCCAACGACGAGTCCGCCGGCATGGCCGAGGTTGGCGATGGGGCCGACGAACCCGGTCGCGCACAGCACAAACCACCCCATCATCAGCACCGCGTTGCCGTCCGACAACGCGTATTGGTACTTGCGGTCGTACTGCGCTCCCATCCAGACGAAGCCAAACAACGCGTACACCACCCCGGACATGCCGCCGAAGGCCGGCCCGGTGACGGCGTACTGCGCCAGGTTTCCAGCAACTTCGCTCACCACGACGAGGACGACCATCAACAGCGACCCGTGGTTGCTCTCCACCTGCGGCCCCAGGTTCCACATCCACATCATGTTGAACACCAGATGCAACACGCCGAAGTGCAGGAACATCGGCGTGAGCAGCCGCCACACCTCGCCATCTCGGATGCGCTGAAGCGGGACGAGCACGTCGTAGTGATCGATGGTCAGCGACCACATGGTGTCGTCGCCCGCGAGGCCGAGGTAGCCCATCAACGCGATGATGACCGAGCCCCCGATGAGCGCCATGGTGATGGGCGTCAGTCCTCCCGGAGCAGCCCGCCAGCCCGCGCCCACCGACACTTGCCGCTGGACGTGGTCGGCGTGCTCGCGTGCGGCAGCCTTCCGCAGTTTTTCCGCACGGCCGGCGAACGCACCGACCTCGTCCGCCCCGTGCGCGTCGACCCAAGCTCGAGCTTGCGTCAGCTGCTCATGCTCGATGACCCAGACACTCGGGGTGTCCACGTCGCCACGGACTTCGGCGTCAATTCCAGCGACGCGGAGACCGTCGGCGATGTGTTCGGCACGGGCTCGGTCTTCGGTCTGGCAGAGCTTTCGCATCGGTGGGCACGCCTCCTCGCCGCGCACCCTACCCTACCGCTCGGGGGAATCCGGGCCACCGGCCGTGGACTGGTGCACACGAAAAAGCCGCGGGCGTCATTCGCTCGCGGCTCGGTGCGCTCGGCTCGGTGCGCCCTACTCTTCTTCCCAGTCGGACCCGGGGTCGAGTTGGGTGGAGAACTCGGCAACTTGTGGCGGTCCGTCGTAGGTGGGGAACCCGACCCCCGCGACCGCATCGCGCAGGCAGTCTTTGAGGTCGGAATCCTTGTCCCACTTGGCCGCGCTGAGCGTGGCGTTGACCGCGAACGGCTTGTCGGCCTTGGGGTTGAGCTGAACCGCAAAGTCCACATCGCCGTCGAGCGCGTTGTCAGCCCCCACGCCGTGTTTCTTCTTGGCCTTCATGACGCAGGAGTCGAGGCTGTCGAACGAGCGGTTGAACGCCTGCTGGACTTCCCAGTCGTCCACGCGCTCGGTTCCGTACTTGTCGAGGTCGACGGACATCGCGGAGGGGTCGAACTCGGCGATGGTCGCCTTGACGGTGCGCTTCCCACTGCGGCCCTTGCTGGGCTTCTTGCAGGCCACAGCGCCGAAAGACATCGCAGCCGCGACCGCGAAGAGACCGAGATTTCGAACGAGTGCCACCCTGTTTGCGTTCATAGTGCGTTTCCCAGACAAGCCGTCAGAGCGCCCCTGCGTCGGGCGTCCATTGCATGCGGTGAGTTCAGACGACGACCGCACCGCGATTATTCCGTATTCTTCGGCACGCGGCTATGATCGCGCGCAGGTTGTGAGCAAGCCGGCTACATTGACCCATCACCATGAGGTGTCCGCCCAGTGCCCCTCATGCGGACTCAGCGCGTTGGTGCCCGTGCACCTGCAACGTGACGCCAAAGCAAACTGGGTCCAAGTCGACAAACCCGGATGGTTCCGCCGTAGCAAGGTGGATACGAGCAAGGCCGACGTTCAGATCGACGCCTGCCCGGTTTGTTTTGGGGCGTGGTTTGACGCAGGCGAACTGAACACCCTGGCCGGGTCCCTGGAAGGCGTCGAGGACATCCTCGACCCGCAAGCTGAGGAGACCCAACGCCCGTGCCCGCACGGCCACGGGCCGATGAAGGAGCATGGCCTCCCCGGGATCATCCGGACCCCCGTCGATCGCTGCTTGAGCTGCGGGGGGATCTGGCTCGACGGGCACGAGCGCCGCAAGCTCGCCAAGGCCACGACCAGCGAGGGTCAGGGCACCCGGACCGAACGCTGGCTCAAGCGAGGTGCGATCTGGGCGGCGCAGGTTCTCACCCACCTCCCGGTGGAGGTCGAGAACCCCGGGCGCGGCACACCGTGGATCGTCTACACGCTGCTGGTGGTGTTCGCGGTGGTGTTCGGGATGCAGGAGTTCGAACAGCTCGACACGATCTACTACGGCATCATCCCAGGCCGCTTCAAGCAGAACCTCGACTGGTACACGCTGCCCTCGTACATGTTCATGCACGGCAGCCTGGCGCACATCCTGGGCAACGCGTACTTCCTCTACACCTTCGGCGACAACATCGAGCACCTGTTCGGTCGCGTTCGTTTCGCGCTGTTCTTCGTCGTCACGGGTTTGCTCGCCGGCCTCCTGCACACGTTCCTGACCCACGAGACAGCCACCGTCGTCGTCGGCGCGTCCGGCTCGATCGCCGGGGTGTTGGCCGCATACCTGTGGGCGTTCCCGCGGCAGCGGCTTTTTCAGGTCGTGCTGTGGATCCAGTTGAAGATCCCGGTCTGGGTCTATCTCCTGGTGTGGGTGGGGTTCCACATCGTGATGGGCTTCTTCGGGACCGGCAGCGGTGCAAAGCAGGTCGCGTGGTTCGCCCACCTCGGCGGATTCCTGGTGGGCCTCGCCGTCACCCCCTTGATGTTGAGTCTGCGACGGCGAGAGGTTGCGAAGAGCGTGCGCGTTCCGGCCCGGTGATCGTCACCCCGCCGCGCGAGCCCTGGTCAGCAACGACTTGGCGCAGCAGCGAGGCGGCGGACTCCGTCGTCGACTCCCAGGGCTGGTCCCAGGACTGCAACCCGGAACGCGTGGCGCGAAGCGGGGATCGCGTCGAGCGAGGCTGGTATCGTCGCGGCCGCTCCGCGCATGCTCGGCTGGCTGTTCATCGCTGCGGTGGTTCCGGCCACGCCCGACGACACGACGTCGCAACTCGACCTGCGGTGGGACGCGCCGCCCTCGTGCCCCGCGGCGCAGGAGGTGCGGGCCCGCGTGCAAACGCAGCTGCAGGGTCGCCCGACGCCTCCGAGCCGCCTTTTGGCCGACGTCGCGATCTCGACGACACCGCAGGGCGTCCAGGTGACGCTGCGACTGGAGAGCGAGGGCACACGTTCCGCGCGAACGTTCGCGGGACACACGTGCGCCGAGGCGGTGACCACCGCGGTGCTGCTGATGGTGATGACGCTCGACCCCCTCGCGGTCCCACGAGCGCGCCCGGAGGCAACCCCAGATCCGGGACAGCCCGGCGAACCCGCCCCGGCACAGATCCCCGCTCCGGAGCCAGCGCTCGAGCCCGAGCCAGTGCCGGAGCCGGGCTCAGAGGTCGACCCAAAGCGAGAACCCGAGCCCGAGCCGAGCCCCCTCCCCGCTGACCCCGAGCCCGAAGTCCGAGGCGTCGAAGTCCGAAGCATCGAAGCGCGAGGACGCCTCGGCGGTGGGCTGGGCTTCGGTCCGCTCCCAAGCCTCGGCGGCATGTTCGAGCTCGCAGCAGGGATCGGGCACGAGCACTGGGCGGCGCACCTGACCGCGGAGGCCTGGACCCCCTCAACCGCACGAACCCCGCGAGGGAGCACCGCGAGCGTTTGGCTCGCCGGCTTCGGCCTCGAGGGGTGCGGAATCCTGACACCAGCTCGACGGTGGACGGTTCCACTGTGTGCGGCCATCGTCACCGGGCCCATGAGCGCACGCGGACTCGAGGTCACAGAGGCCGATACCGCCCGAACCGCGTGGGTCGCTGCGCGCGCGGCTCCGGGCGTGGTGGGCTGGCTCCGACCCTGGCTCGGCATCGGCGCCCATCTGTCGGCCCATGTCGCCGTGTATCGACCTCGGTTTGCAATCGAGCCTGCGGGGACGGTTCATGCCGCTCGCTCGGCAGGTCTAAGGGCTTGGGCCTTCGTTTCTTTCAGAAATCGACGGACCTGGTGATGGGGGAGCGGTCTGGCGAACACACAAGAACTGTGCGGGCGTCCGCCCCCCCTCCCCATGAGCGTGTCCCTCCCACCCTCGACGAGCTGTACCGAGCCCACGCGGACTTCGTGTGGCGCACGGTGCTGCGGCTGGGGATTGCGGAGGCGCAGGCTGAAGACGCCGTGCACGAAGTGTACTTGGTGGTCCGCCGCAAGCTCCCGCAGTTCCGTGGAGACGCCGCCGCAACGACGTGGCTGTACGCGATCGCTCGCGGCGTGTGTGCCAACTTGCGACGCAAACACGACCGGGCCGAGCGGCGCCTGGATCTTGTCGCTCCGCCGACGCCCGCGCCCGACCCCGAAGACGCCGCCAGTCGAGCGGACGCCGCAGCCTTGGTTCAGCGCTTCCTCGCCCAACTCCCCCAGGAGCAACGCGAGGTGTTCGTGTTGAGCGACATCGAAGGGATGCCAGGCCCCGACGTCGCGGCCGCGCTGCGGATCCCACTGGGGACCGCCTACTCGCGGCTCCGACTCGCCCGAAGACGCCTCGAGGCGTTCGTCCACGGAGGCAAGGATGGCTGAAGAACGACCACCCGCGCTCTCTCCCGAAGCCCTCGCAGCGCTCGGTGCCTACCGCGATGCCACGCCCATGCCAGGCGGGGCGCGGAAGCGAGTCCAAGCGCGGCTCACAGAAGCTGCCCCAACGCGGCCCGCTTGGCTGTGGGTCGGCGTGGGCGCGCTCGCGGCAGCGTTCCTGCTGTGGGCAGCGGTTGGGGTGAGCGAGGCCCTGCGCGCGACCGACGACGGCTCGAGTGGCGGCCAGCAGGCCCCGATGCAAGCGCCCAGAGACTCGGGAGCGACAGCGGCGGTTGGACCCCCAGCAGGCATTGACTCGACACCGCGCCCGTCGAGCGACCCCGGCCTTCCAGCCCCGCAGGACGAGTCCGAGCCGCCCCCCCTTCGGCGACCGCGGACCGAGCCTCCGGCCCTGCCTCGGGCACGCTTACACCGGACGGCGAAGCTCCCGCCTCGGCCTGACCCAACGCCGGCTCCGACTCCAGCCCCGACGCCGTCGGGATTGCCCGAGAATCAGCTGGGAGAGGAGAACCGCCTCATCACGCGTACCTGGGAGCAGGTCCGCGCCAAGCAGTACGTCGGGGCGCGAAGAACCCTCGCCGAACACGCATCGGAGTTTCCCTCCGGCGTTCTCGCTCCCGAGCGTCGCGCGCTTCTGGTGATCGTGGGCTGCCTGCAGCACCCGGAGTCGTCCGTCGAGGCGGCCAGCACCTACGCCGCCGGTGGGCACAGAACTCTCCTCGCCAAGGTCCGCTCGGCATGCGACGAAGAAAAAAAAAACGCGAAGTGATGGCGCCTGCCCTCGGCGAACACCGACAGAGCATGACCTATCGTTGTACTGAGATTTCGCTGACAGCACTGCTCGCGGTAAGCAGTGCTTCTTCACCCGGGTGCGCCGCACCTGAAAAAACGGTCGGACAGGAGACCGACAGCGGCGCCGCATCAGGCTCCGGCTCCGGCTCAGAGACCAACAACTGCGGCGGCGCCGTTCCGTGCGGAACGGATTCGGATTCGGATTCAGATTCGGATTCGGGGATCGCCACGACCACTCCCACCGCGGGCGAGTCCACCGCGGGCGAGTCCACCGCGGGCGAGTCCACCGCGGGCGAGTCCACCGGCGCGGGCGAGTCCACTGGCGGGGGAGCTTCTCTTCCCGAGGGCTTCGAAGACACCCTCTCGCAATCGGGCTGCGTCGACATGACCGTTTGGGGCCGAAACGAGGACAACACGATCGCGCTGGTGCTCGTGATCAATGAAGGCCTGGTCGCAAACGCAGCCGCCACCGGCACGACCTACGAAGGGACGCACGACGTCTCCGACTTCGCGGTGTTCAGCGTCCTGGTCGGCGCGACCGTTGGCTCCGCAGTCTGCAACGACGTCAGTGGGGAGAGTTTCATCACCCAGGACTGGGTCGCCACGGCCGGGAGCGTCGACATCACGATCGTACCCGTCGAAGACCCACCGAAGTTCGACACCCAGGGATACGCGACGCTCGAACTCTCCGGCGTTCAGGTCACCTTCGAGGGGGTGACCGAAACGCTGGAGGACATCTCATTCACCGACGTCGCAGTCGGCTGGTCCCCGGGCTGAGCGCTACTCGGACGAGGGCGGGACCCAAGCGGTCTCGATGTTCTCGCCCTCTTCGAACCCGAAGAAGATCCGCATCTGCTTCTTCATGAACTCCTTCCCCTCGTCGGACTGGAGATCCATCTTGTAGGTGTTGATGTAGCGCGGCGAGACCTGCAGCCACTCTTTCCAGGCCTGCATGCTGACGTTGTCGAAGATCAACTGGCCGAACTCGCCGGGGAGCGGCTTGAACGGCAGGCCTGGCAGTTC
Organism: Nannocystales bacterium; assembly: GCA_050633305.1. Taxonomy (GTDB): domain Bacteria; phylum Myxococcota_A; class Polyangia; order Nannocystales; family Nannocystaceae; genus CAJXVA01. The sequence continues at coordinate 29,031 of JBOEGF010000024.1, read as the reverse complement.
TTCGCCGTGTTTCTTGCAGAGGACGGTTCGTGGTGCGTTCATCTCGGGATCCTTCAGGCTTGGACAGCAGCTTGGTCAGCAGCTTGGTCAGGGGGGTTCGACTCAGCCTCAGGCTTGGCTGAGGGCTTGGGCGACCACCTCGACGGCGGTGGTCAGAGGGATGCGTTTTTGGGACCGGTCGTCCCGCATACGCAGAGTGACGCTGCCGTCCTGGAGCGTGTCGTTGTCGACGGTAATCGCGTAGGGGGTACCGATCTCGTCGTGCCGAGCATAGCGCTTGCCGATGGCGTGCTGCTCGTCGAGCTTGGCGTTGATGCCCGCGGCGTAGAACTTCTGAACGATCTCGCGAGCGAGCTCGGGCATGCCGTCCTTCTTGACCAGCGGAAGCACGGCGACCTTGATCGGTGCCAGTCGCGGGTGCAGCCGCAACACCGTGCGTGCGCCCTTGCCGTCGGCGTCGCCGGGCTCTTCGTCGTAGGCGTCGCAGAGCACAGCGAGCAGTCCGCGGGTCGCTCCGGCGGCGGGCTCGATGACGTGCGGCATGTAGCGCCACCCGTTCTTGCCCGTCTGTGGGTCCTGCTTCTGCGGGTCGAAGTACTGCAGCTTCTTGCCCGAGCCGTTGGTGTGCGCATTGAGGTCGTAGTCGGTCCGGCTCGCAACGCCCTCGAGCTCGTCCCAGCCCCAGGGGAAGGCGTACTCGACGTCGTAACAGCCGTCGCTGTAGTGCGCCTGTTCGTCTTTCTCGTGCTCACGCAGGCGGAGGTTCTCCTCGCGGATGCCCAGGCTCTTCCACCAGTTCAGCCGCGTGTCCTTCCAGTAGTGCAGCATCTCCGGGCCTTTGCCCGGCTCGACGAAGTACTCCATCTCCATCTGCTCGAACTCGCACGAGCGGAAGATGAAGTGCTCGACCTTCACTTCGTTGCGGAAGCTCTTCCCCATCTGCGCGATGCCGAACGGCACCTTCATGCCGGTGCTCTGCTGCACGTTGAGGAAGTTGACGAACATCGCCTGCGCCGTCTCGGGGCGAAGGTAGACGGAGCTGTCGTCCATCGTCGCTTCGACCTTGGCACGCACGGCCTTCTCGTCATCGCCAGCAGCGACGGCGGCCTTGACGGTGTCGATGACCGCAGCGACCGGGTCCACGGGGCCCAGCGAGGTGCGGAACATGAGGTTGAACTGACGCTCCTCGGAGAGAAACGGCGAGCCGCAGTTGGTGCAGACGTAGCCGCGCTCAGCAACAACGGCTCCGACCAGAGTCTTGCCGTCACGCTTGATGTCCTCGGGAGCGCCATCATGCAGCGCCTGCACCTTTTCCAGAGCAGCCTTGGCGCGGCCTTTGTCGGCCATCGTCATCACGATCGGCGACCCAGGCTCAGCCTTCGGCGCCTTGTCAGCCCGGAAGCGTTCACCGCAGACCTTGCAGTCGACCAAGGGGTCGCTGAAGTTGGCGAGGTGGCCGCTGTTCTTCCACACGTCCGAGTGCATGATGATCGACGCGTCGAGGCCGACGATGTCCTCGCGACTGTGGACCATCGAGCGCCACCACTCGTTCATCAGGTTGCGCTTGAGCTCCACGCCCATCGGGCCGTAGTCGTACGCACTGCGCAGACCGCCGTAGATCTCCGAGCTCTGGAAGACGAAGCCTCGTCGCTTGCACAGCGACACGATTTTCTGCATCCGATCGTCGGTGCTCTCGGCCATCGTTGCGGCATAACACGGGCTTGGGCGGCCGCAAACCCGCGGCTTTCTAGAGCGCCGATCGGTTTGAAACGGCCTGCAGAGTGCGTCGTTGGGCGCTTTTGGCAAGGCGGGAGGCCGAAGGCGGACTGGAGGTCCGTCGAGCGCCGAGCAACGCAGCCAAAAGTGACCAGAGGCGTGCGTTGCAGGCCGAATTCAAACCGGTCGGCGCTCTAGGCCGCCGCGTCGGATTGGCGGGCCACAAGCTCGCTGTACGCGCCTTTGTTCTCCATCAGCGCGCTGTGGGTGCCCGCCTCGACGATGCGGCCCCGGTCGAGCACCACGATCCGGTCGGCGTCGCGAACGGTGGAGAGGCGGTGTGCGATCACCAAGGTGGTGCGGCCGGCCTGGAGCTTCTCGAGCGCCTCCTGAACGAGGCCCTCGCTCATCGCATCCAAAGCGCTGGTCGCCTCGTCGAGGATGAGCACCTTGGGGTCCCGAAGAATGGCGCGCGCAATCGACACCCGCTGGCGCTGTCCGCCGGAGAGCTGAACACCCCGCTCGCCGACCTTGGTGTCGTAGCCCTCGGGGAACTCTCGAATGAACCCATCCGCGTTTGCCATCGAGGCTGCCCGCTCGATGTCCGCGTCCGACGCGGTGAGATCGCCATAGCGGATGTTGTCGCGGATCGTGCCGGAAAAAAGGATCGGCTCTTGGGAGACCACCGCCATGAGGCCGCGGAGTTCTTCCAGGGCGACGTCCCGCACGTTGATGCCGTCGAGGGTCACCGCCCCCTGCGTCGGGTCGTACATGCGTTGCAGCAATCGAGCGATGGTGGTCTTACCTGACCCACTGCTGCCCACCAGCGCGCACGTCTCCCCAGGCTCGATCTGGAGCGAGACGCCCTCGAGGACGGCCGCGTCTCGGTCGCCGTAGGTGAAGCTGACTTCGTCGAAGAGCACGTGCCCCTCGATCTTCTCCAGAGACGTCGGGGTCTCGGACTCCACGAGGTCGGACTGGGTGTCGAGAATCTCGAACAATCGCGCGCTCGCGCCCAACGCCGCTTGCAAGCGGGCCCAAATCCCTGCGACCGCGCCGACCGAGCCGGCGACCATCATCGTGTAGAGCATGAACTCGGTCAGGTCGCCGGGCGAGATTGCGTCCGTCGCAACCATGCGCCCGCCCAGGAAGAAGATCCCTGCGATGGCAGAGAACGCGAGGAAGCTGCTCAGGCTCATGAACCAGGCGCCTGCGAGGACCCGCTTGATGAACAGCTCAAAGCTGCGAGCCACGGACTGCCCGTAGCGCTCGACCTCGAAGTCCTCGCGTGTGAACGCCTGCACCGTTTCGATTCCCGCGATGCCCTCGCCCAACTCGGCATTGGCCTGTGCGAGTTCGTCTTGGGCCTTCCGCGCGAGCAAGCGAATCTTCCGACCGAAGAACACCGTAGCGATCGCAAGCGGCGGCACGACGGCCAGCATCACCAGCGTCAGCTGCAGGTTCGTGTAGAGCAGGATCGAGATCCCCCCGACGAGCGTCAGGGCATTGCGCGCGGCCATCGAGACGTCGGAGCTAACGGTGCCGTGCACCTTGCCGACATCCTCGGCGAGTCTCGAGAGCAGCTCACCGGTGCGCTTCTCGTGGAAGTACGTTTGCGACAGCGTCACGAGGTGGCGGTACAGCTGTACCCGGAGATCGGCGACCACCCGTTCACCGACCCACGACACCATGTAGTGCCGGAAGAACACGAACACGGCCTGGATCGCGAAGATCGCCACCAACGTGAGGCTGTGCTGAGACAGCGCGGTGACGTCCTTATCCTTGAACGCCGCGTCGATGACGTCGCCGAAGTACGCGGGGTACAGAAGCCCCAGACCACTTCCGATCATGAGACAGACCAGGGCAACGAGGAGACGCACCCTGTATGGCCACGCGTACCCGAGCAGGCGCCGAACGCGGGAACCCACGGGCATCTTGTCGACGGTTTCGGTCGCAGACTCGGCCATTTGGCCACGCTAGCACGCCGCTAGACTCCATCTGACGACCCTTTCGGGACCCCGAGGTACCGTGCGGGCATATGTCAACGTTCCACGATTTCGAGATGGCATCGATCACCGGAGACTTGGTGAGTTTCAGCGAGTTCGCCGGCAAGGCCGCCCTCATCGTCAACGTCGCGAGTCGCTGAGGCCTCACCGGTCAGTACGCAGGTCTGCGTACGCTGCACGAGAGCCGCACCGACCTGAGCGTCCTCGCGTTTCCCTGCAACCAGTTCGGCAAGCAAGAGCCCGGAACCAACGCCGAGATTCTCGAGTTCGCCCAATCGAAATACGATGTGAACTTCCCGATGTTCGCCAAGATCGACGTCAATGGCGACGGCGCAGCCCCGCTGTACCAGTTCCTCCGCACCGCGGCGCCGCGTGAAGACGGGGCGACCGACATCAGCTGGAACTTCGCAAAGTTCCTCGTCGATGCAGAGGGCACCGTGGTCAAGCGCTACTCTCCCAAGACCACGCCCGAGGAGATCGCGGCCGACCTCGACGCAGCACTGCGCGTATGACTGCGTAGTGGCGGGCGGGCCCGCGATCCCATTCGGTGCTGCGTGGAGGGTCGCGGCACCCAAGCCCACGAGGGTATGCTTGGGACATGCGCTGGAGCATCCTGCTGACGACGATCGTCTTGACCAGCTGCTTCGATCCGAACGATCCGCCCGGTGGTGAGAACCAGCTCGGCAGCGGCTCGAGCGGGTCGACGTCACAGGGAAGCTCGGCAACCAGCGGCACCGCCGACCCCACATCACCGGGCGCCGCCAGCGACACGACGGGTTCAACCGACCCGCTCGACACAACCAACCCGGTTGACACAACCAACTCGACGTCGACCAGCGATACAGACGAGCCGCCACAGTGCACGTGCGCCATCGCGGCCCCGAACAACTGGACGGGCCCGGTCGTGGTCGCCCGAGGAGACGAGCTTCCCGACTGTGTTGGCGCCTTCACGGGCTCGCAGCTCGACGGGCTCGTCGACCTCGCGGGCGACCCCGCGACCTGCGGCTGTAGCTGCGGGGCAGCCGACATGGACTGCGGCGACCTCACCCTGCTCTACCGCCAGTCCTGCGGTCAGCCTGTCTTCGCGGAGACCTTCTCCGACCCCGGCACCTGCCACGACAACACGCCAGCGCAGAACTCCACCAACCCCTTCTTCACCCCGATCGACGGCACCGAGAGCTGCCCTCCCTCCCCGACCGTCGACGTGCCGCCCCCCACCAGCACACCGATTCGGATGTGCGGCGGCACCTTCGAGCAGGCCCAGTGCGGCGCCGGAGAGCAGTGCATCGCCGCCGTCCCGGGCGCATTCGAGCAACGCCTCTGCGTCGCGCGCTCCGGCGTCCACGCCTGCCCCCCCGCCTACCCCGAGCAAGAGCTCACCTTCGCCAGCATCACCGATTCCCGCGGATGCACCGACTGCAACTGCGCCCCCGAGGGCGCGTTCGAGTGCACCTCCACGCTCCAGCTGTACTCCGATGGCGCGTGCGAGACCGCGAGCGGCACGGTCGACACGGGAGGCTGCGTCGGGTCCTGGAATTCGTTCGAGTTCGCCGCGCCGACGATCACCGGCTCGTGCACACCCACCGTGCCCGAAGCCGACGGGGATGTTGGCGGCGCCGAGCCTACGACCTTGTGCTGCAACTGAGCGAGGGTTGCGCTGCTTCGGCGTGCGAGATGGCACCGAGGTCTACCACGGCGTCCGAACAAGACTCTCTTTAGCGTCGTCGCCCCTGATCCCATCGAGGTGTTCTGGCAGCCCTTCTGGCGGGAGCGAAGGCGGGGCCAAGGATGGTGTTTCCTTGCATTCGTTTCCGAGCGCGCAGTTCTCCAGCATGTCAAGCAGTCGTCATCGACGAGCGGCAGCCAGGTCGTGCTCTTGTCGGCCTTGCCCTTGAACTGCGGCTGGTCACCGCTAAGCCGAGTCCGCCACTCGACCAGCGGACACGACTCGCTCATCGTCGGTAAAGCCATGTTCCGCAGGCGGAGCGTCGGAAGCAAGCCGCATCAGTGGCGTAGGACAGCCTCAGGGACGACGTTCCTCCGCTGGTTTTCCGAAAGCCGGGATCCAGGACACCTGTCCGCGTCCCGAGGTCACGATTGACGCGTCGATGCGAATACACAACGCTACGTGCATGCGAAGCAGCCCGCTCGTTCTCGTCGCATCTGTGCTGACCGCCTGCTTCTCGCCCGAGGTCGACCCCAACGCGAACGCGGAGGGTTCGGACACCGAGGAGAGTGGTGGGCTCGATAGCTCGGGCCCAGGCTCCGAGTCCTCCACCAGCGGCAGCGGCACTGAGACGACGGTCGACCCGGACACCACGGTCGGCGAAACGCAGAGCAATACGACCGACCCCAATGACGCCGCGCCCGTCATCGAGTCATTCACCGTCAATGGATCCACCCGCCCAGCCGAAGTCGACGAAGGTGGCACGGTCTCGCTGGCGGTGGAAGCGACCGACGACGTCGGGGTCGAAGGTGTCGAGTTCTTCGACGGTGAGACGTCACTTGGAGTGGTTGACTCCGCCCCCTTCGAGTTCGAGTTCCTCGTCTCCAGCGCAGACTCTGGGAGTCACACGTATCGGGCCATCGCCACGGACACCGCTGGGCAGACCTCGACGCCGGAGGAGGTCGTACTTTCGGTGAACATCGTCGGGGGCGTTGTCGAGTTCCTTCGGGAAGACCTCTTCCGTGGAAGTGATGGCCTCACCTTCGTCAACGGCGGGCTGGACGCCGCCATGGAAGGGCGGGTGTACCTGAACGGAATCGTCGAGGGAGGCGGAAATAGCAGGGTGATGGGGTTCAACGACGACCTCAGCCAGCTATGGACGCAACTCTACCCGGAACAAACCCCAGGACGGCCTGTGACTGTCGACGGTGCCCTCATCGTTGGGGGGACAGACGGCGATGCGTTGACCCTCGTCTACCGATCGCTCTCCCCCGAGACCGGCGAGACGACCGACACCCTCGTCGTCGAGACCGATGCCAGCAACACAGCAGATCTATTCAGCTTCGGACGGGTGGGAAGATCGGCTGGCCGAGTGGTCATCAACGACTCGCTCCAGCAACTCGCGGCGTACGATTCGGGGCTCTCCAAGCGGGCTTGGCTCGCGAACGTCAGCTTCATCGCAGACCTAGCCGAGTATGGGGCGAACACGTTTGTCTCGTTCGGCGACGCGAATGAAGACTGCGCGACCGATACAAGCTACTGCGTGCGGCGCTACGGGTCCGACGGGCAATCAGACTGGACAACCGGCCTTCCGATCAGCCAGCCCGCCCTGCTCGCCGCGACGCAGAACGGCGGAGCCTTCGCGGTCGTGGGTCTGCCCGACACTGGGTATGAGGTCTTCCGTATCCAACCGGACGGGATGGCGACGAGTGTCGCTGCGCTCGCCGAAGATGCTACCCAGTACATCTCGGGTGCGCGGGCCGACGGCACTGGTGGCCTCGTGCTCTCCGGCGCGAGCGGAGACTACGGAACAGGCCGCGCGTTCGTCACCCGACTCGACGCCGATGGATCCATCGTCTGGGACCAACGCCAGTTCTTCAACGGCGGCGTCGACTCGGCGGCCCTCGACGTAGAGGTCGACGGAACCTCGGTGTTCGCCTACGGCCTGGCCAACAATGACACCGACTTCCTCAGTTTCTCGGGCGATACATGGATCGCCCGCGTCAGCCTATGAGGAACAACGACGGGCCGACGGTAGCTGCCGACGGCCCGCAAGCGTCACCTCAGACTATTGTCGTGGGCTACTCGGTCCAGTCAGCAGCGGTGCCGCTGAAGGCGATGTGGAAGACCCACCCGGTCCCGCCCTCGTCCTGGTCTTCTTCTCGCAACAACGCGGAGAGCTGGATCGTGGGGGGGAACGCCATCCCTGTCTCAACCTGAATGCTCTCTGCGGTCGCGATACTGACGAAGCCTTGGATATTGCCTTCGACAAGCCCGTCTGCGGGGTCACCGGAGAACTGAGCCGCAACAACCGCGTTCTCGAGCGGAAGTGTGAATGACCCCGCAGCGATCGTCACCGTACCGATATCCGAGCGGAAGCATGGACCGGCAGTCGACGTCGGGGCTTCCGGCGGGTCAGCGTAGTCGCTCAGGTTTCCGGCCTCCGCGGCGTAGCACTCGCCGTCTTCGGTGACGGTGTACATGCCATCAAACGGGATCGTGTCCGCGAGCAGCGAGCAGCTCGACGCGTCGGCCGGCGCCGTGCACACCGCGTTGGCGAAGCGGAAGACTTCTGTCGCAGCGTCGGTCTGGTCGAGGGGAAGGAATGCAACGGCGAGACCGAGGTCCAAGTTCCCGTCGTCATCGTCGTCCGCATTCAGGGCGGCCGTGAGCGGTCCGTTCACCGTCGACTCCGTGAGGTCATCGTTGGGGGGGAGCGGGCTGAACACGTGAGGGTCACGGACGGCAAGCGCGTCGATTCGAATGTACGTTGCATCCGCCGACGGCCCGGTCGTCTCCGTGTCCCCTTCGGTCTCACCGACGGTGGGGTCGGTCGTCTCGCTTCCAGTGTCGGGGTCCGTGGCGTCCGTTGTCCCCGTCGAGCCGGTCGGCGTCACTGTGGTCGGTCCATCCGAGGTCGGTCCATCCGAGGTGGGGCCCCCGGTCGTATCGCCGGTCGCAGCATCGGTGTCGGTCTCGCCGCCTCCGGGGCTGGAGTCATCACCACACGCGGTCAAACCAAGGCCAAGCGACAAGGAAACGAGAAGGGTCAAGGAGGCTCGAGACATGCCGGGAACTATACAGGCTGGCGGGTCCGGACAAAAAAGCGGGGCCAGGCGTCGATGCAGCGGGCGAGCTGGTAGCGTCCCCGGCCGTGGCCGTATCGCTGTGCATGTCGCTCGCTTTGGCGCTTGCGCCCCCTGCAAGCCCACCTGGAGCCGACGCAGACGCGCAGGTCGCGGTCTCCGAGCCGCTGGACCGGGACTACCAAGGGCCGCGATCGGTTCGCCGCGCCGAATCCGGTCTGGCGCAAGAGCACAACGACGAGCCCCCTGCCCCGGTCCAACCGACGGCGGAGCGCTCGGACGCCGACGGTAGCCTGCCACCGACACGCTTCGTCGACGTCCAAGGCTACCCGCCGCGCGCCGATGCGGTCGCGCGGAAGCTCGCACCTCCGCGCACTCTCATCACGTTCGACGGACCCTTGCCTGAAGAGCAGGCGGTTCATCAGGGCGAAACCGTCACGTTCCGGCCGGGTCTCCAAGTCCGCAGCCGTCTGGGCGCCGCGAGCCCGGTCCGCGTGGACGCCGAGGGGAATCGTGTCGGCGAGGGACTCACCGTCGGCGGTCGCGTCCGCTGGAAACCAGAGCTGGGGCTGGGCAAGGACGAACGCGTCCGCATCGTGGGGATGCTCGACCTCGCGAACGGTCGGTGGGCACCCACGTCCTTCAGCGACCCCGCCCTCCGCGGCATTGTCGACCACGGCCAACCGCCGGTCGCGGCCGAGCTGCGGGTCATCGACCCCAGGGAACTCTACCTCCAATGGACCTCGAAGTACGGCCAGCTCCGGCTCGGCCAGATGGCGTTTGGCTGGGGACAGGGGCTGGTGTCCAACGACGGGAACAACATGGATCGCTTTGGCGACATGAAGTTTGGGAACGACGGAGACGGCAGCATCGTCGAACGCATCCTGTTCGCCAGCAAGCCGCTGGCAGGCACCCACACCGCCGCCCGAGATCTCATCATCGGACTCGGAGGAGATCTCGTTTTCCGCGACCCCAACGCGAATCTCGTCGAAGGTGACCTTGCAGGACAGGGCATTCTGCTCGTGCGCTGGGAGCCACGCCGCAGCCCGGGGGCGTATTTGGGCGGCTACGTAGCTTATCGAGCGCAGAAGAGCGCAGACGACGGTGACCTGACGCAGGGCGATGATCGTCTAGAGGTTGTCGTGGCGGATCTCGCGGGTCGTGGATATCGCTACATGAACCCCAAGCTCGCGCTGCTCGGTGCGTTTGAAGGTGCCCTCATCACGGGCCGAACAACCTTCTTGCGAGGGGAACACGAGCAGCACCGCGTGCTCCAAGGGGGCGTGGCGGCTCGGGGATACATCGGCGACCCGGTGGGATGGCTCGCGGGTCTCGATGCGGGGTGGTTCAGCGGCGACAACGACCCCGACGACAACCAGCAAAACAGCTTCGACGCCGCCCCCGGCTACACTGCCGGACTCCTCCTGTTCCCGTATGTCCGCGGCTGGCAGACCGCGCGTTCGGCCAGGCGTGCCCAAGATCCACTGCTGTCAGGGCAACCGGCCGCGGGCACACAGTATCTGGCCAGCGAAGGTCGAGTCGGCAACGTCGTGTTCGCGCACCCCAAAGCTCGATGGTCCTTCGCCGAACGGTTTGAAGTTTGGGGAGGGCCGCTGCTCGCCGCCGCATCCTCGAAGATGCTCGACCCGGTCTCCGCTCGCCTCGCTGGCGGGGCTCCGACCAACGCGTTCGAGGCCGAAGTGCGCTCCCGGTTCTTGGCCACCGAGTTGGATCTCGGCGTGCGAACCCACTACGGGTTTCGGAACTTCTGGCTGCAAGCCGGCGTACAAGGTGGGGTTTTGTTTCCGGGCGCGGCACTGGGAGACAGCAACGAGGACCGCGAAGATCCCATCTATGGGGGCTGGTTCCGCCTGGAACTCCGCTACTGACCCCACGAGCGCTGGAACAAACCTGGTAGAAGTGTTCCGTGCAGGTCTACACCAAGATCCTGATCGGGATGCTCGTCGGCGCCATCGTGGGCCTCACCCTTGGCCCGAACTCATCCCTGCTCGAGGCCGACCTCTATAAGGTCACCTCCTGGGACCGACTGGACCTGCAGATCGACAAGGACGACCCGAGCACGGCGTTCCGGTTGCCGGCGAAGCCGAAGAACCCCAGCGGACAGACCACCGCCCCGAAGGCGTTGCGGCTTCAGATCCTCGAGACGCAGGACGGCGAACACACCGACGACAAGGGCGGCACGGAGACGCTGACGGACTGGTCGAAGGTCGACTTGCCCGTCACCAACCAGTTGCTGCTACGAGACAAGAGCGGGAAGGTCCGCGAGGCGCTGGGAGACCCGGAGGTCGGTGACACCGTCCCCGTCTGGGTTCGCCACCAGCACACGCAACTCGAAAGCGGAGGGTTCACAGTCTGGCCGATTCCGATCAGCGGATTCGGCGACACACTGATCAGCTGGATGAAGCCGGCCGGAGAAGCGTTCATGCGGCTGATCAAGATGGTGATCGTCCCGCTGGTCTTCGCCTCCTTGCTCGTGGGTGTCGCGAGTCTTGGCGACATTCGCAAACTGGGACGGATGGGCTTGCGAACCCTGGGGCTCTACATGGGGACGACGGCCGCGGCAGTTTCAATCGGGCTCGGCGTCGCGCACCTCATCAACCCGGGGTCATTTATCGATGAACGCAGTCGCGTCGCCTTACAGGCACAGTTCGAGGGCGCCGCGGGCAGTACCGCGGATGCGGCCGCAGAGGCTCCCTCCACGATCGAAAACCTGCTCAACATCATCCCCGGGAACCCCGCCGAGTCGTTGGTGTCCGGGGACATGCTGCAGGTCATCTTCTTCGCGGTCCTGTTCGGCGTCGCCCTGACCTTCCTCGACAACAAGGATGGCCAACCGGTCGTTACCCTGATGGACCGCATCCAGAACGCGATGGTGGTCATCATCCACATCGTGATGAAGATCGCGCCCTACGGGGTTGCGGCGCTCGTCGCCGAGGTCGTCGGGACCAGCGGTTTTTCGGTCCTCAAGGGCCTGTTCGTCTATGGCCTCACGGTCCTGATCGGCCTCGCGCTCCATGGCGCCTTCGTGTACGGCTTCGTCGTCAAATACCTGGCCAAGCTCCCCATCCTCGGGTTCCTTCGAGCGGCCCGCCCTGCACAGCTGATCGCGTTCTCCACCTCCTCCTCCTCTGCAGCCCTGCCTGTGAGCATGGAATGCGCCGAGGAGAACCTGGGCGTCAGCAACCCGGTCGCCAGCTTCGTCATCCCGCTCGGCTCGACGGTCAACATGGACGGCACCGCGCTGTACCAGGGCGTCGCAGCGATCTTCATCGCGCAGGTGTTTCAGATGGACCTGTCGTTCGGCGACCAGATCGGCATCGTCGCAACCGCCACGATGGCGTCGATCGGCGCCGCCGGAGTCCCGGGGGCGGGCATGGTCACCCTCGCGATGGTCCTGACCGCCAGCGGAATCCCGACCGTTGGTGTCGCGCTCATCCTGGGCATGGACCGATTGCTGGACATGTTCCGCACCGGTCTCAACGTGACCGGCGACCTCGCGGTCACGGCCGCGATGGGCCGGGCCGAGGGCGACGACCTCCGCGTCCTCACCAAGAACGAGGACAAAGACGACTCGAAACGCGGCTTCGAACGCCGGCTCGATGGCGGGCAAGAACCCATCGAGCCCGAGTGACCCAGCTCCAGGCTCGCGCTGAGCCCAACGACACGCCACGAGTCTCCGGTCAAACGAAGGCAGCTTCGCTGCCGCAGTGTGGGGGCTTCTCGAAGCCCCCTGCCAAGTCGAGCTCCAAGGCGACCGTTTCGGGTGAAACGAAGGCAGCTTCGCTGCCGCAGTGAGGGGGCTTTTCGAAAGCCCCCTGCCAAGACTAATTCAGCGAGACCTGTGGGGTCTCATCGAGCGGAGCTTCGTCCGCGTAGACCGGCGCTGCGTGGTGGTGCACGATCCGCCAGTGTCCGTCCTCGCGGACGAAGACGTTGGTGGCGAGAAGCTTGTGTGGACCGACAAGCTCCTTGCAGATCACCACCCCCATATCCCCGATGACTTTCGTGTTGGGATCGGCGCACGAAACCTCTGGTGCCTCGCCCCCGGGAAGGTCTCCGAGGATCGCTCGCCAACTCTTCATGATGTCGCCGCGGTCCTCGAGCAGCGGCCACCCAGGATGGATGCAGGCCACAGACGCCTCGCGCGCCCACAGCGTGTCCATCGCCCCAAGGTCCTGCTGCGCAAACGCGTCGTAGAAGCGGACGTTGGCCTTCTCAAGCTGCTCTCGATCACCCACGGAACGGCCGTGATAGCAGGCGCTTCCGATGCGCGCCACGCTTCAGTCCGCCGCAGCCCCGTGAGCCGAATTCGCGCGACCTCACCTCGGTCCCGAACGCACACTGGAACCCGCAAATACACCCTCCAACAGGCGCTTGGCGCCCCACGTCGCACGATGCCGGACCCAGCGGGAGCCTCTGCCGCGCGGCGCTGGCGATGATGATCGCGTGGTACCGTGCGCCCATGAAGCGAGCGGTTTGGTGCGGATTGGTTGCCCTCCTAGGGCTCGGTTGTCCCGCCTCCGACGGCGACGAGCCCGGCCTATCGGACAGTGGTACGGGCGAGCCCAGTACGTCGGGCGAGCCGAGTACCACCACGATGTCGGGGTCTTCCGGGACCGACATGACCGCCGCAGACTCCTCATCGGGCGGACCGACGGGTCCGATCCCAGCCTCTGGCATCTCGGTGGACTGGGTCGAGGCCAACCAGGCGGTTGGTGTCCGTATCGGTGAGGACGGCGGCGGCGTGGGCGGTGATGGCCGCACCTCCCCGTTGATCGCCAACCGCATCACGCTGGTGCGTGCGTTCTGGGAGGTCGGGGACGACTGGACGCCGCGGGAAATCGAAGCTCAGTTCACGGTCAACTACGCCGACGGCAGCAGCGACACCAAGATCGACCGCAAGGTCGTCGAGGGTCCCAGCTTCATCGGCAACCTCGGGGAGTCCTTCTACTGGGGCCTCATGGCGGACGAGACCCTGCCCGGGATGACGTATCACGTCGAGTTGTTCGAGACCGATCCAGCGTTCGCCGATGAGACGGTCACCGAGCCGCCGCGGCTTCCCGACGATGGCTCCGAGGCGTTCGTCGGTATCGAAGACAGCTTCCAGCTCCTCAAAATCGCCATCGTCCCGTTCAACTACGATTTCGGCGACTGCACCCGCGAACCCGACTTGTCCGAAGAGACGATGCAGCTCTTCTACGACTACATGTACATGATGATGCCGGTCGACGCGCTCGAGATCGAGATCCAGCCGAACGTGGACTGGGATGGCGAGCTCACCAGCTTCGTACCGCTCAACCAGTACATGGCCGGGCTGCGCGTCGACGATGCCGCGGACCCGGAGGTCTTCTACTACGGCCTCGTCGACGTGTGCTCCGGTGGCCTCGGAGGTGCAGGTGGTCTCGCCAACGGCATCCCGAGCGATCCTACCAGCCCGGACGTTGCGTACCAGCGCGTCTCCTCAGGACTCTCGCTGCCCGACAACCCAGAGTTCTCGGCCGACACCTTCGTGCACGAGGTCGGTCACAGCCTTGGACGCCGTCATGTCGCGTGCAACGGCGAGGAAGGCGGGCCCGATCCAACCTACCCGATCGAAGGTGGGGATCTCGGAGAATGGGGGTTCGGTGTGATCGATTTCCAGCTTCGACACCCGACCGTCTACAAAGATTACATGACCTACTGCAACCCAGCGTGGGTCAGCACCTGGGGGCTCAACAAGGTGTTCCCGATCATCCGGACGCTGAGCATGTGGGACGACGACTTCCCCGGGGCCGACTCCGCCCGGCCCACGCCCCAGGCGGGCTCGGTCCTCGTCGGCACCCTCCTCCCCGACGGATCCGAGTACTGGTACACGTCTCCGGGCCGGATCGGCTCCGATGAGCGGAGTGCGACCACCGCGATCGAACTTCAGACCCCGCACGGCACGGTGACCCAGAAGACTCGGGTCACCGAGCTCCCCGACGGAGGCGGCACCATGATCGTCGCGGAGTTGCCCGTAGGCTTTGACCAGATCAGTGCGATCACGCGCGTGGAAGGGACGAAACGCCTCTTGGTTGAGCGTTCCGCGGTCCGCGCCCACACCAAGACTCGATGACGGCATCTGCCCACATTGAGTAGACTTGCCGCGCAGGGATGGACCCCTATTTCGACGCGGTGACGGCGGAGCTTCGCGGCTTCGACCTCGGCGACGACGACGAGCTTTTGGGAGAGCTCGTGCGACGCCGTGCCCAAACGACGAAGGCCATGGGCTTCGCCGATTGGATGTTGCTCGGTGTGCTCATGCACCGCGCAGGGGCGGACGAAGAAGCGCTGTCTTGCTTCGAGGAGGCCAGCTCGATGGGCATGCACGTTCCCCTGCCCCGCTACTTGCAAGCGCAGCTGTTCCTCGACCGCGGGCAAGCCGACGATGCCGAAGCGTTGCTCGACATCGCGGAGGAGCACAACGAGAACGACCCCGCGGTCCCCCCCGCGGAGCTGATGCACGCGCGCGGCTCGGTCGCCCTCTCCCGGGGCGACACCGAGGATGCTCTGTCCTACTACGCCGCGGCGCTTCGTGTTGACGGCAACAACTCCGCACGCTGGCTCGACCTCGCCAACCTGTGCCGAGCCCTCGGCCGACTCGAAGATGCGTGCGAGGCAGCCCGCGCGGCGACGGAGGTCGACCCCGACCTCGAGCCGGCGCACTTCAGCCTCGCTTGCGCGGCCGCCGAAGCGGGCGAAGACGCCATCGCCCTCGATGCGTTGCGCTGTGCCTTTGAGCTGGACCCACAGCGCCGTGAGGGCGTGAGCGAGTCGCCCGAGTTCGAGCGATTCCACGACAACCCGGACTTCCAAGCGTTGCTCACGGACGCGGCGCCCGCGGAGGTCGAACCCGACCTCTCCTGGCTCGACGTTTTTCCGACGTGGCTGCAGGTGCTTCGCAGCGACCCGCTTCTCCCGGTCGCTGGCGTCGAGTGGCTCGATGGTGCGCAGAGCCAAGAACGCTCCGTGGCGCTCCGCGAGCAGTACGCGGGGACGGGGCCGACCGGGGTCACCCACACCGCGGCCACGCTTCAACTCGCCCACAAGCAGGTACGACGCGCTCGGATCGTCGCGCGAGGGCCGAGCACGGTCCGCCGCGATGGCACCGAAGAACCATCGTGGTTCATTGTCGATGAGCAGGAACCCACCCGGCTGTTCATCGCTCTGACCAGCGACTACCCGCCGTTTCTCTGGCTTGATGCCGGCGCTGCACAGCAGTCGGTCCAGGACACGCTCGCGGAGTATTTTCCCGCGCCCGAACGGGACCGCCGCCGTCTGCGAGCGCGAGCCCGTGGGTTCCTTGGGTACCGCGGCCGCTTTGGCGTCACGAGTCCGACCGGTGACGTCGTGCCCGGCGACGAGCTGGGGCTCGACCATCACTTCGCGCTGTGCCCGTTTGTCGAGCCCGGCTCGTGGGGCAGTGCGTACTCCGACGACCCCTGGCCCGAGCACGTTCCCGAGCAACCGAACTCGATCCCCCACTTCGAACGTCGGCAACGGGAGATCAATCGGCAAGCCGACGGCTCGGTGTGGGCCCGGACCCGCCGGACCCGCCACAGCCGCAGCTACCTTTCGTTCGAGCTTCACCACGATGACGTCTTCGTCATCGACGTTCGCTACACGCCCGCTCGCCAGACCGCGGTCGTGGAGCGCATGAACCACCACTTCGGCTGCGACTACCCGGTCGACATGCCGGTTGATGTCATCGCCGCCCTGCTCGGCTTTGGCTTCGACAGCGCGCGGGACCTTCAAAACGAGTTGGAGATCACGTCCGAGCCCCAAGCGCTCGCGGGGCTCCTGTCGCTGCTGTCCGCGCTTCGGCACAGCGACCTCTCGATGTTCCGCACGTTCCGGCGCTACATGGATCACCCGGACTCCGGCGTCCGTACCACCTTGTGGAACATCTTCGCGGCGTACAACTTCGAGTCACTTCTCGAGGAGGCTTTGCTGATCGAAGAGGACCCCAAGGTTCTCGCGCAGCTCCGCTCTCTGCTCGACGACGGCATCCCGATCCTCACGCACAACGACGACGACCGACTCGGCGCGGAGGCGGCCTCATGAGCGAGGACGACACGTTGGTCTTTTGGGAGTCGGTCGACCGGAACCGAATCCTCGCGTTCGCGCGAAGGTTGGGGTGGTCGGGGTCCGGAGACGTGGAGCGCGGGCACTTCGTCCTCGCAAGTGAGCGCTTCACCACGTCGGACGGAACGACGATCGAGTACTTAGAAGATCACACGGGCGATGTCCGCTTCGTTCAGCTCTCGGGCCCGAGCCAGGCTTCCGTCGCGTCGATCCTGCGTGAATCCCTGCCCTGCTACGAGGCTTCGGAGATTCTACGAACCCTCCCGGATTCCAAGGAGCCCCTCGAGTGGCTTCGGGGTCTGTCCCGGTTGGCGGTCTATCGTCCCAGACACACCAACACGCTGTATCTCTCCCTGTGGTCGCGAGCACTGAACCACGCCGATCCCTCAGTGCGGCGAGCCGCAGTGCGGACCAGCTACGGGTGCACGTGGCCGGAGCTGCTTCCGTTGGTGCTCGGCCGCATCGCCGTCGAGCGTGAGATCAAGCGACCGCTCCAGGCACTCGCGCGACACCTCCAAAGCGGTGCCGCCGGGGCTGCTACCACTCGTCCTTCGGCTTGAGATCACCGTCTGCGGTGAGCGTCATATAGAAGCGCGGCATCCAGTCTTCGGGAATTGCCTGGCGTTTTCCCCAAGCCTCGAACTTCTCGCGGTCCTTCTTGCAGAAGCCTGCGAACACAAAGTGGAGCACCTCAGCGGGGTTGTTGACCGCCTTGAGGAAGGCCCCCCAGTCACCCGCGAAGTGCTTGTTCACCTCGCCCTGAATGTCCGCGTACGACCCAGCTTCGGTCTCTTCCGGCATCTCGCCCATGCGCCGACCCTACCACGTCAGCCTCGCTGGATTCGCAACCAGCGAAGCGCGACCCGGTGGCCGCACGACGCACGCCCGACGAGGCTCAGCGTGCCTGCCGAAAGATCGTTCCGCCGGATTCGTAGAACACAGCCACCGAGTCGACCGCAACGAAGCTTGGATTCGACAAACTCGAAGCGACGGTGGTCACCTCACCGCCGGCCTTCGGCACGGAATGCACAGTGCCCGCGGGCTCGTTCGTCCAATACACACTGGCCGTATCCGTCGCGAGCCCTGCGGCACCGGCCTGCCCAGTGGCCAACAACTCCGGAACCCCACCGGTCTTCGGCACCCGCGTGATCGCCCCTGCGCCCGCCTCGACCCAGTAGACGTGGGTCGCATCCAGGGTCAGGGTCCTTGGCTGGGTCTGTCCGGTCGCCAACGCGCGCGGCGGAGCCTGACCGTCCCTGGGCACCGCCCACACCGTGGAGACCGGCGCGGGCGAGAGCACGAATACATGCGTTGCATCGCCCTGCAGTTCGGTGGGGAAAGCGGCGGGTCCGGGAGGAGGCGGTGTCTTCGGCTTCCGTGCCTTCGGGTCGATGACCGGTCGCCCAGGCACCAACACGCGCGGAAGACCACCATCGACCGACGCCATCATCACGGCCCCCGTCGTTCCATCGATGAACGCGAACTCGCCTCCGAGAAAGGCTGCTCGCGTGGGGGAGAATCCTTCGAGGGGGATCGTCGTCGGCGCGTGGGCTCCACGAAGCTTGTCGACCCAGATCTGTCCACCCGTCGGACCTCGGACGACCCAGTACAGGAAGTCCTTCGTCGGTGTCACATCGATAGCGTCGGCATGCGCCCCGAACGGCTCGATTGCGCCGCCAATGTTTCGGGCCCGAAACACGCCTGGAGGTTGGCTCGAGGTCCAGTACACGTGGGCGTGATCGATGAAGACGTCTGCGATGCCGAGCTGACCTTCGATGACGAGCGTCGGTGGAGGTGGGCCCGTGGGTTTCGGCTCCGCGATCTTGGGTGCATCGTCCCCCCTGGGGTCAAAGCCCAGCGCCTCGACCAAGGCGCGGTCGAACGCGGCGGTTTTCTCCGACTTCTTCTTCCCCTCGACTGCGGTGTTCAATGCAGCCATGACCGAGACGCACTTGTCCTCACCCACGTCCTTCGCGGCGAGCGCCTTGCCAAACTCGACGGTCTCGCAGGACTTCGTCTTGCCCTCCAGGCAGATCCGCTTCACGAGCTTGTCGCAGGTATCGGGGCGGGTCATGAACCACAGCGAGCCTCCGCCCACCACCACGGCCCCCAACACCAGCGCACCGACGAGCTGGCCTCGCCGCTGCGGAGATTCGAAGCCACCACCCTGTCGAGCTTCACGCTCGCGCTCGATAGCCTCGAGTTCCGCATCGATCTCTTCGTCGGTCAGTGGCAGCGGAGCCACAAGGTCATCGCCGTCATCGCCGTCGTCCTCGAAGAATGCGTCGTCATCGTCCTCCTCCTCGCCGGAGAACGGATCCTCGTCCGCTTCGAGCACCTCCACCGGCTGCAGCTTGGGCTTGACCATGACTGCGGGTGCGGGCTTGGGGCCGGCCGACTGGGGGGGAGCGAACAACAGCTCGCACAGCGCCCGGTCCTGACTCACCGCGCGGACCGTCTGCTCCACGACCAGCTGCCGTTCTTCGTCGGTCGCCTGGGCAGGCGTCTCGTGCGCGGCAATACACGCCACGATCTCGTCAAACGCCTCAGTGCCACGCAACCGCCCCGCCGCGACGTCGGCGATGAGTACGTCCATGCCTGGAATGCTGGGCGACATCGCCCGCAAGCCTACCCTCGCGGGCTCCTCGCTACGAGACCCCTGGGCCGAAGTCGAACGAGCGCCTCCTCCAAGGGGCAAATCATCCCCTGTGCCTTGTCCAAAGGTCTCTGAGGACCGTACGTTGATTGTGCATGGGTGGTTGGAGATTCGGCAAAGGCGTGGGATGGCGATGCGGGATGGCCGGGATCGGCCTGGCGACACTCGGCCTGCCATCCGTTGCTTCTGCCTCGGCTCCAGCTTCACAGCCGGCCTCACAGCCGGCTTCCACTCCCGCTCCATCTCCGACCCTCGAGGCCTCGACTGAGCCCAGCCCCCCACCCCCCACGCGGGCCGACCGTGCTCGCCGCAGGCGCGGCCGTCTGTTCTCTCTCGAGACCAATGCCGTGGTCACTCGTGAGCTCATCCCCACGACCTTCCTCGGGGTCGACGCTGCACTCGCCTTCGGCAACGACACGTTCGCGCTTCGGGCAGGAGGGGCGCTCCTCGGCGCGGCCTCGTTCCGCCTCGCCGCGGACAAAGTCTCCAACCTGCTCGCCTACGGGATGCTCGACGCCTGCGCGAGCAAGAAGACCCGTGAGCACCGAATCCGCATGTGCTTTGGCGGCGAGGCCGGCGGCTGGAAGCACTTCTGGTCCGGCGACCGTCCTGCCGACGCCCAGTACTCGCACCACATCGCCGGCACGCTCAAGGGCGACTACCGCTACGCCTTCACCCGCAACTTCGGGTTGCTGCTTGGCGTCGGAATGTCGATCCCCGCCGTGGGCCCCCAGTTCCGAGGCCGCGACGCCCTCGGTCGCAGGACGCCTGTGCTTGTCCCCGGGCCCATCGCGGGCACGTTGCGAATCGGCGGAACCTTCGGCTTCGGCTGATCGCTCCCCCCTTTCGCTCGGCGACAGGAATGCGCGCACCTTCGCATCTCGCCGTCGAGCCCGGCGTGCCGCGTTGACGTAGACTCGCCGAATGAACGGTGGAGAGCTGGTCGCGGAGGTCCTGAAGCGTCAAGGCGTGGAGTTCCTGTTCACGCTCTGCGGTGGACACATCTCGCCCATCCTCGTGGGGGCAAAGGCGCGGGGCATCAAGGTCATCGATGTTCGCCACGAGGCGAACGCAGTCTTCGCCGCCGACTCCGTGTCCCGGATGACGGGCGTTCCTGGCGTCGCCGCGGTCACGGCCGGTCCCGGTGTCACCAACACCATCACCGCGATCAAGAACGCCCAGATGGCCCAGTCGCCGCTCGTGCTGCTTGGCGGAGCGACGGCGACCATCCTCAAGGGCCGCGGCGCACTCCAAGACATCGACCAGATGGCGCTCATCAGCCCGCACGTGAAGTTTGCGGCCGCCGTCACCCGCGTTCGCGACCTTCCTCGCACCCTCGAGCGTGCCTTTGAGATCGCCCAAGAGGGTGTGCCCGGGCCCGTGTTCGTCGAGTGTCCAGTCGACCTGCTCTACGACGAGTCCGTCGTGCGCGAGATGTTCGGCGCGAAGTCGGCCTCCGGGGTGAAGAGCCCGGCCGACGTCGCCCTGCAGCTGTACATGCGCTACTACCTCGCCAAGACCTTCGCGGGCAGCCGACGGGCGAAGGTGGGCGCGAAGGTCCAGCCGGAGGTCCCCACGGCGTTCCCTGCCGCAGTCACCCGTGCGGCGGACTTGTTGGGGAAAGCGAAACGTCCCGTGATCGTGGTGGGCTCCCAGGCCACGCTGGGCGGCCCACTCGAGACGCAGCGCCTCGCCGAGTCGCTGGGTCGGCTTGGCGCGCCCGTCTACCTCTCCGGCATGGCCCGCGGACTGATGGGTCGAGAACACGACGCCTGGTTCCGGCACAAGCGGACCAAGGCTTTGGGCGAAGCAGACCTCGTGATCCTCGCCGGGGTCCCCAACGACTTCCGGCTCAACTACGGCCTACAGATCGCCCGCAAGGCCACCCTCATCTCCGTCAACCGCAGCGCCCTCGACCTACGGAAGAACCGCAAGCCCAAGCTCGGAGCCCTCGCCGACCCCTGCGATTTCCTGTGCCGGCTCAGCGCGGAAGCGAAGCTGGACACCGAGTCGCTGCGTCCGTGGTTGGACCGGCTACGGACCCGAGACCGCGACCGCAACGCTCAGATCGATGAGCAATCCGAATTCGAGACCGAGCTCGTCAATCCGCTCGCACTCTGCCAATCCCTCGAAGAAAACCTCGCTGACGACAGTATTCTCGTCGCGGACGGGGGTGACTTTGTCGCGACGGCCTCCTACATCATGTCGCCGCGGGCCCCGCTGTCCTGGCTCGACCCCGGCCCCTTCGGCACGCTCGGCGTCGGTGCCGGGTTTGCCTTGGGCGCGAAGCTCTGCCGCCCCGATGCCGAGGTGTGGCTGCTGTACGGCGATGGTTCGGCCGGCTACACGATCCCGGAGTTTGACAGCTTCGTGCGCCATGGCCTGCCCGTGATCGCGGTGGTGGGCAACGACGCCAGCTGGGCCCAAATCGCCCGCGACCAGGTCGAGATCCTCAAGGACGACGTGGGCACCGTTCTCGCGCGGACCGACTACCACAAGGTCGCCGAGGGCTTTGGCGCCAAGGGCCTGCTCCTCGAGGACCCCGCAGACATCGAGTCCACGATCGCCGAGGCCAAGGCCTTGGCCGCCCAGGGATATCCCGTCCTGATCAACGCCCACATCGGAAAGACCGAGTTCCGCAAGGGCTCGATCTCGATGTAGGGCTCAGGATCCGTCCAACACGCGAGACCGTTCGTTGCGGCGCTTTTGGGCGGTCGCAGGATCCTCGAACGCGTGCAGCCACGCCTGGTCGATCAGCGTCCTGGCGAACGCCTCGGGCAACGAGCTCTGCTCCGACACGTCCTTGCGCCGATACGTGTAGATCGTCTTCTGCTTCCAAGGGTTGAACCCCTTGGTGCCCAGGCTGGCATCGGCATCCAGGAAGATCTGCGATGTCGGGACGACGATGCGATGGGTCGTGCCCTCTTGCGTCACGCTCCACACCGCCACGACATGGTTCCACTCGGGCCAGAACAACCCCAGCTTGTCCACGCCGAGTTTCCGCCCCAGAAACGCAAACAGGGCCGAGAGTTCGTCACACTCTGCGGTCGCCGTGGGCAGAGGGTCTCCGGCGGCGTCGAACAGAGGTGGCTCAGCCCGCCACTGGGCCCAGATCTTCTCGGAGTTCGGCTTCTCATTGGTGATGTCCCAGCGCAGATGCCACCAACCTCCGTCACGGGTCGCCTCGAACACCAGCTTCACCCGGGTGAAGTCTCGCCGTAGCGACGCGGTGGGAACGAGGTCGCGGGCTTGTACGAACGACTCGAAGTCCGCCTGCACGGTCGGGTCTTCCTCCATCGCGTCGGCAACCGCTGCCAGCTCGGCCACGAGCATGCTCAGCCGCATGCGATCGGCAGCCAAGGCGGCGCTCGGCGTCAGAAGGCCAGTCGCCAGGCCGGCGAGAACGGTTCGGCGGTCCACTCAACCCCGAACGCACCAGACCCGCCGAGGATTTCCTCAGCGGGTCGTTTTTTAGGGATGGGTGGAGCGCAGAGCGACTACCACTGGTCCATTTCGGTCGTGGGACCCGGCGCGTAGCCCGATTCGTCGTCGGGAACGACCGCCGGGATGCCGGCCGCGGCGTCGAGGTCCTGGGGCTCGGCGAGCATCGGGTCGGGTGCGACCACGGTCGCGGCGACGTCTTCGGCGACGGTGGGCTCAGCCGGGGGTGCCTCTTCGACCGCCTCGATGCCCGCGATGACCTCGTCCATGTCGTTGCGGTCGCTGACCACCGCAAAGGTCACTGCGCCTGCGCATCCAAGAGCCACCGTCAGTGCGAGAAACTGTTCCATATCGATCTTCATTGTTGCTGCCCTCCTTTGGTGGACGCTGATTGAGACGCGTGGACCCGCTTCGATAATCGTGAAGCGTCCGTAACCGCGCGCAAAGGGCACGTACCTGCCCGTTCACGGCATCCGTAGCTCGTGTACGCTCTCTTCGGCCGCGATGGGCGCCTGGCCCGGTGCGGCCGGACGCCGATGAACACTCCCCGATGAGTACCTCCATCTTTCCTCCCGACTTCTGCTGGGGTTGCGCCACCTCGTCCCACCAGGTCGAGGGCGACAACGACAACGACTGGACGCGGTGGGAGACACGGCCTGGCGCGATCGCGGACGGGACCCGCAGCGGCAAAGCGGCGCGGTGGTGGTCAGGCGCGGCCGAGAGCGACCTCGACACCGCTGCCTCCTGGGGACACAACGCGACGCGGATGAGCCTCGAGTGGAGCCGACTCGAGCCCTCCCCCGGCCGATTCGACGACGCCGCGTTCGAGCGCTACGCCGCCATCCTCCAGCACGCGGGGGCGCGAGGACTGTCACGCGTCGTCACGCTCAACCACTTCACGCTGCCGCGCTGGGTCGCGGACCACGGCGCGTGGCTCTCCCCCGACATCGTCCCGGCGATCGCACGCTTCGCGAAAGCATGTGCGACACGCCTGGGGGGCATGGTGGAGCGATGGGCCACGCTCAACGAGCCCAGCCTCGTCGCCCTCATGGGCTACGCGGAGTACCGCTGGCCGCCCGGACTCCGCGACCCGCGGGCGTTCGGCCCCGCGCTCACCAACATGCTGCGGGCCCACGTCGCGATGACCCGGGCCGTCAAGGAGGCCCGCCCCAACGACCCCGTCGGCCTGGTGCTCAACATCCCGGTCTTCGACCCCGCCCGAGCCCGCCTCGCCGACCGAGGGCTCGCCTGGCTGCAAGACCAAGCCGTCAGTGGCGTGGTGCTGCGGGCGCTCGAGAGCGGGCGGATGTGGCCGCCGGTCGGGCTGGGCCAACGTGTCGACGGACTCGTGGGCAGCACGGACTGGCTCGGTCTGAACTACTACGGGCGCTTCTCCGTTCGCCTGTCCGTCCGGGCCTACGCGCAAGCGTTCGGCGCCCACGTTCAGCCCGATTCAATCCGCCTGGGCGACACCGACTGGGGCCAGCCCTACCCCGAAGGCCTGCTTCGTGGGCTGCGTCGCCTCGCGCCGTTCGGCGTTCCACTGCTGGTGACCGAAAACGGCATCCAAACCGAAGACGACGCTCGGCGTGTTCGCTATCTGCGAAGTCACGTCGCCGCCATCGGGGATGCCCTCCGCGAGGGACTCGACGTTCGTGGGTACTTTCACTGGTCTCTGGTCGACAATTTCGAATGGGCCGAAGGCTGGCGGCCTCGCTTCGGCCTTCTCGCCCTGAACCTCGAAACAGGGCAGCGCACGCCCCGAGCCAGCGCGGAGGTCTTTGCCCAAATCTGTCGAGCCAACGGCGTCTGACGCGGCAGCGAGCCCGAGAGGCTTGCCTTCGGGGTGCTCGCTTCGGTATGAGGCCTCGTATGCGTCTGCGTCGTCTCGCCCTGGCCGCCGCCCTCGTGGGCTGTTTCGGAACCTCCTGCGACAAGAAGCCCGATACGGCAGTCGTCGTCCCGGACGAAGGCGTCACGATGCGCTACGACCTGACACCGGGTCAGACGTACGCCGGCCACATCAATCAGAAGACGATCATCGAGACCCAGATGGGCAACGTCGAGATGCGTCTCGAGTACGACGTCGCCCTCCTGGTGACCGGGGCGACCTCCCCCGACGGCCCCTTGCTCGCTGCGACGTTCAACAACATCAAGGCCAACGCCATCATGCCCGGAGGCATCCCCCCGGCCGCTGCCGGTTTCGATCCCAAGGTCGCGGGCACCCTCAATGGTGTCGAGCTCCGCTTCAACATGACCGACGGCGGTGAGCTCGAGAACATGCCCGAGCTGCCCGAAGGGCAGCCGCCCGCGATCGTCGCGATCATGAGTCAGCTGACCGGCGGCTTGCAGTCGGCATTCACCCGCCTCCCCGACGAGCCGCTCAAGGAGGGCGAGGAGTGGTCTCGCGAACGGGACGAGGACGGCACGACCAGCACCATGAGCGGCAAGCTGAAGAAACTCCGCGCCAACAGCGACGGGGACATGGTCGCCACATTGGACACCGAGAGCAGCGGCAAGATGAAGCGCGAGGTCGAAGGAAAGATGGTCGAAGGCAGCATCAGCGGCCTGAGCACGATCAGCTTCGTCTCCAGCGCAGGCTTCGCCTCTTCGCTTGACCGCAAACTCCGCCGCAGCACCAACATGGCCGATATTCGGCTGGAGTTCGAGGTCACCTGGGAGAAGGGCGAGAAGACGGCCGTCGAGGTTCAAGGTGAGGTGCAAGCCGTGACCGACCCTTGCGACGCCGACTATGTCGGTGGCGAGGAGTGCCCCGCCGACGGCGGTGAGCAGCAGGCCATCACCGACCCCTGCGATGCCGACTACGTCGGCGGCGAAGAGTGCCCCGCCGATGCCGCGGGCGCACCAGCCCCTGCGGCCGCCGCAGAATGAGAAATTCGCGCTGATTCTCGGTCCGCGCTTGCGCCCGGTCCCGGCCTTCGCTACACCTCTGCTCCCGCGCACGCGTAGCTCAGCTGGATAGAGCGTCGGCTTCCGAAGCCGAAAGTCGCAGGTTCGACTCCTGCCGTGTGTACTTCTGAAGCCCCCGTAGAGCGATCTACGGGGGCTTCGGTTTTTCCCAGGGGGCATTCGGGGGGCGAGAGGCCGGGACGGGGGCGGTCGGCGCTTTGCAACCCTACCGTCTGGTCTTGGCCAGGTCAGCGCCCTTGAGAGTCGCGGGCATGCGCAGCACGCGTGGGGTCAGCCGGGCGGAGGGCTGAGTTGGATCTTCGTCCCGTTCCCCGGCGGCAGGAGCGTGGCCCGAAGGACGAGTCCGACACGGTACTCGCTGAGGGTGCCTCGCGTCCGCCAACCCTGGCGGGTCAAGAAGGCGGTGATCCAGTCGTGCGGGATCCAGAACTCGGTCGTCTCCTTCTGCTTCTCGTGAGTGACCTCTAGTCGAATCCCGAACGCGGCGACCTCCTCGATCCTCGCCGGCCCGTGGTGCCAGAGCTGCGTGACGACTCGGCCCGGTCCTTGCGGTGTGTATTGCCTGTTGGAGGAGTAGACCGTGGTTTCGTCCGTCTCCGCCTCTCGTAGCAGCTGCTCCAGAACGATCCGTTGCGCTCGCGGGCCGTAGGCCAGGACCCGCGCCTCGACGTCCCCGGGCCGCATGTACATGAGTCGGTCCCCGGTGCGAACCGGGTACATGATCTTCTCCCGTTCCCCCGTGTTCCAGTACGCGACCAGGCGGACGCTCGGGAGCACATCGACCACGATCACCGTGGTGTCCGCGTCGTACTTCAACGCCTGCCAACTAGGCCGGGGCTCGATGCCGACGAGGAAGTTCGAGATCGAATCTTCGATGTCCTTGCCGACTGCCTCGAGTTTGCCGACGCCGACCACCTTGTCCGGCGCGCCGTCCTTCTCTCGGACCCCGAGCAAGACCTGGCCACCGTCCGCGTTTGCGAGCGACCCGACGGAACTAGCGAAGTCGGCCCCGCGTCCCTTGCTTGGGTCGCGGTCGATCGCCCCCTTGTACTCAAACGCGTGCCCCTCCCGGCTGGCTGGGTTATCGAGATGGGCGCGAAGGTCCTCTTCGTTCCGAATCCACATGCCCCGAGGGTACAAAAAGAAAACCCCGCGCACGCGCTGGGGCGTGGGCGGGGCGTTGGCTAGTCTCCGAGTTCAAGGAAGAGGCTCGAGGAGACACCGAACCGGCGGCCAAGACGGACGGCCATCTCGGTCGAGATGTTCCTCTTTCCGTTGAGCATGTTGGACACTTGGCCGGGGCTCGTCTCTAGCCCCCGAGCGAGGTCGGCCTGGGAGACTCCGGCCTCGTCCATGAGGTGCCGGATCAGGTCCCCGGGAGACACGTCAGGTGCTGGGTGCGTCGTCTCCTCGTAGCTCTCGATCAGCATGGCGCAGACCTCCATGAGGTCGCCGAGATGACGGCTCGGAGCCGCCCCATATGCAGCCTGGAGTTCCTCGAAGCTCTTGAGCGCGGCTGTGTGTTGCGCTGCGCTTCCGATGGGTCGCGGCTGGTACTCGATCAGGGCGGTTGCGTAGGCGTTCATGCGCAGTTTCCTTTCCAGGTGTCTTTGTCGTACTCGGCGTGGGTGAAGACGCCCTTGATGAAGAGGGTTCCGTTTTGGTGTTCGTCGGCGTACGTGACGCGGCAGATCAGCCGGTAGTTGTTTCCGCGGACATCGAAGATGAGGCAGCAGCGGTATTGATCCGTGGATTGGTAGGTCTTGCGCACCTCCTGCAGGGACCCCCAGCGCTCCTTCTTGGCGACCTTCAGCCAGGCGTAGAGCCAGCCGGCGGCGTTTGGGAAGTTCCGCGCGGCCTCGTCAATGGCCGGCTTACTGATGACGTGCACCCCCTAAGCATGTATTCATTTTGAAAACATGCAAGTGTTTTCGTGCTTTCTGGGCGGTGCTCGCGCGTTGGGTCGTCGGTCACCGGCGGAGGTGTCCCCTCCATCGCCGCCCATTCCGCGGCTACAAGGGCCTCGTCCACACAGGCGGCGAGGTGCTCACGGTCCAAAGGCGTTCCGGGGTCGAAGGGACCGACCTCGACCTCGGCGCCGTCGTCTCCGCGGAGCAGGACCGAGATATGGCCGGACAGCGGCGCGGGCCAATCCCGGTTCACCGCGGCGACCTCGAAGCGGCCGAACTCGCTGCGGGCGACGGCTTCGACCCACCGCGCGATGATCCATGCCGCCCCCGCGCGGTTGGCCTCGCGCATGGTCTGGATGCTGACCTCGGGCCAGGACTCGAGTTCGATGCGCTCACTCAGGCGCCCGTGTTCAACGAGGAGGAGACGGCCGTCGGCGGCGGTCTCGATGTCGATGCGAATCGATGTCTTCACACCGCCCATTCGCCGCGAACTCGAAAGCGCACGGCGTCGGGGGGAGACCGCGACGGGTC
This sequence comes from Nannocystales bacterium, assembly GCA_050633305.1. Lineage (GTDB taxonomy): Bacteria > Myxococcota_A > Polyangia > Nannocystales > Nannocystaceae > CAJXVA01. Next base: position 964 of record JBOEGF010000024.1, on the reverse strand, counting down.
TCAGCGGAAACAGCTCGGGCAGCGGTAGCCCGAGAAAGAGAACGCGACCTCAGGTTCAGGGCTGGTCGCTCGGAGCGGCTTTCGCTTCCCCCGCGGCCTACCGCGAGGCGGTCCCTCTTCGGCGACCCGGCGGAGTTTGTCCGTCACTTGCCGCCGACGGTTGGTCATCGACTGCGGTGAGATTCCCCGGAAGAACGCCGCGGCGTAGATGGGCTCGTCGGTAAAGAACGTCCGTAACGCCACACGGTCTTGCGCGGTGAGAGGCGTGTTGGAGATCAAGCGGTTGAGTTCAACAATCGCGAGCGCTTCCCCTGGCGGTTCTGCCCTTGGGGGCAGAGGTCGTGCCTTCTTGCGCTTGATCGTCAGGTAGTTTGCGAGCTTGAAGTAGGCCCAAACTTCCCACTTCCATCCGCTACCCGGGTCGAACCTCCGGACCAACTCCGTCAGCCCCAGAGCGGCAATCTGGAGAGCATCCTTGTAGTCGTGCGCGTAGCCCCAGCGATGCACCGCATTCTTCGCGGTCGGCATCGCTCTGAGCACCATGGCGCGCTGGGCATCGGTCAGCATGGGCCCGTGCGGAGGGAGAACCCTCGGAGTTCCGAGCTGGCGCGCGGATACCCGAGGGCCGCGAGTTCGGCATAGAAACGACGGGACGGAACTCGGGGAGCTACGTAGCGGGCGTAGTCGGCCCATGCGAGGTCAGCATCGGCGATTGCGTCGGGGGCTTTGTGTGTCCGCGTCTTCAGCCACTCGGCAATGGAAGGGACACCGGCAGGCTTGATCGTCTCGGGGTCCTTGGGGCCAAAGCCGACGAAGGAGCCGGACTCTTGGACGTAGCCGAGGTGTTCGAGGGCGCGGAGGAAGTCCCGGCGACCGGGGAATGGTTGCAGCCGTTCGGCTCTGTGGCGGCGCAGGGCTATAAACGCTGCGCCGCACGGAAATCGGTAAGTCCTCGCCCTGGCGG
>JBOEGF010000023.1:0-287808 GCA_050633305.1 Nannocystales bacterium | reverse complement strand
GACCCGACCACCGACCCGACCAACGTCACAGGCGATGACTCCGACGGTGACGAGTCCAGCGGTGGAGACAGCGCGGGTGTCCTCGACGACGAAGGCTGCGGCTGCTCGACCGGAAACGACGACGGTTCCGGCTGGCTCGGCGGCATGTTGATGTTCGGGCTGTTCGGCCTGGTGCGTCGCCGCAAGTAAAGCCGGCTTCGGCTACGAGAGACGACGCCGTCGCGGGAGACCGCGGCGGCGTTCCTCGTTGCTGGGGGCTCTGTGATCCCGGGCATGGGCGTGGGCTCGTGCGACGACTAACTTGGAGCGATGCGTTACCCCGGATGGGTGATCTTGGTTGTCGGCTCCGCCTGCGGACCGGCTGTGGAGGACATCGCGGAGCCCGCGGACGCCCAGCGGTATGCGCGGGCTGTCTGCGACCTCGCGACCAGGTGCGACTGCAATGGGGAGCTGCTCGCGGACTGCGAGACTCGGTTGGTCCGACAGTTCGAGCGTGTGAACGATGCGAACGGGACGGAGTTCCACCGGGACTGCTTCGAGAAGCTGACCGAGGCAATAGAGGCGGATGCGCCGTCCTGTGACGGGATGGAGCTGCCGTTCGACTGTTTGGTCTTTGAACCACAGGTGCCGAACCAGGGGGCGTGTGAGCTCCACAAGGACCACCCTGATTCCTGGGTCATCCTGCCGACGGATTGCGGCAAGCCGGGCGACTGGTGCGTCGATGGAGTCTGCCGGAGCGGTGTCAGTATTCTTGCTGAAGGAGACGCCTGCGGGCTCGATGTCGCGAACAGTTGCGGCGACGGCTTGTACTGCGGTCTAGACGGGACCTGTCAGCCGATCCGGTCCCTCGGTGAAAGCTGCGACGCGCCGCGAGCGTGTGTCTTCGATGGCTACTGCCACGGCGTCGCGACGCCAGGCGACATCGGGGTCTGTACGTCCAACATTGAGGAAGGGCTGACGTGCGAGCCCGGACAAGTCGAGAGCTGCGGAGTGGGGGGCCCAGTGGCCTGCGGTCCGAACGAAGTGTGCGAGCCGCGAGTCGCGGCATGCTCTCTAGCCGGTGCCTACGACGACTACTACAACCGCTGGATCTGGGAAGCAGGCCAGGCCGGCTGAGCCGTCCTCGACGGGCTGCTCGGCGTGGTGCATTGCCGCAACTTTTGCCAGCTTCGGCGAGGAGCCTCGACGCTGCCGTGCAAACGACGGCGACGTGTCTCGTTTCCGAGGGGACGAACAGGTCCCTAGAACTCGAGTCGCATTTCGGTGGTGGGGAGAAATCCGAGACCCTTGTAGACGCCTTCTCCCATCGGCGCCGCATGTAAGACTGCGTGGCTGTATTCGGCCTTCTTCAGCTCGGCGACACAGCGCGAGGCCAACGCCTCGCCGAGGCCACGGCGGCGGTGGGCTGCCTCGACGTACACACCCCAGATGTAGCCGTAGCGTCGGTGTTTTGCTGCCAAGACATTTGGGTAGAGCCCGGCGAACTCCTGGCAAGCCGCACCGCCAACCGGCTCGCCCTCGACCTCGGCGACGAACGAGCGGAAGTCGAGGTTGGCGCGGGCGTTCTCGATGAACTGCACCGTTCGGTCCTCTGCATCCGCCACGAGATTCTCCGCCCCAACCCCGATGTCGAGCCACATGTTTCGGAACGCGGCGGCGATGAAATCGTCGTCCCCGCGGTTGCCGGCCCGAATCTCGAATTGCGGTTCCGTGGGTGCATCCATGGCGCGTCTCAATCGTGACCGGTCGTCGAGAGCGTCGGCGGACGCGGTCCGCTCTTTCGATATCACGCGTGCGAGTCCCCATGTGCTGACACGGCGGTGTCAGCCTTCGGAGGCTCTTTAGGTCCCGCAGAAGGTCTTGTAGCCGTCGTCGAACGTCTCCGGGGCAGGCTCGGCATATCGCCCGAATCCGTCTCGGGCCTGGAATGGATGCGTGATCGCCTCGAGCAAGTCACGCACGGGACCCAGGTCGCCTGCGACAGCAGCATCCAGCGCAGTTTCCACCAAGTGGTTGCGCGGGATGTAGACCGGGTTGACGGCGTCCATGCGCTCGGCGGCGGCGGTGCGTCCGCCCGGTTCCCCTTCGAGACGCGCGAGCCAGCGGGCAGACCACCCCTCAAACGCATCGGCTCCAGCAAGCCCTGCGTGGGGCGACTCCCGGCGTGCGACGGAGGACAGCGACCGCATCGTGCTCGTGTAGTCGAGCTTCTGCGCCTCGAGGATCTCGAGCAGGTCCTTGGCGAGGACGTCATCGTCGTCTTGCGCTTCGACGATCCCAAGCTTGGCCCGCATGCCGCGAGTCCACGCCGCGTCGTACCGGAGCCCGAACGCCCGCAGGGCTTCCGTGGCGTGGTTCATCGCTGTGTCGTCGTCGTCGTCGAGCAGGGGCAGCAAGGTCTCGGCAAACCGGGCGAGGTTCCATTGCCCAATGCCGGGCTGATTCCCGTAGGCGTAGCGACCCTGACGGTCGATCGAGCTGTAGACCGTGCGAGGGTCGTAGCGGTCCATGAAGGCACATGGCCCGTAGTCGATCGTTTCACCACACAGCGAGACGTTGTCGGTGTTCATGACCCCATGAATGAAGCCGACCATCATCCATTGGGCGATGAGCTCGGCCTGCGCATCGACGACCGCATTGAGCAAGCCCACCGCTGGGTTGGGCGTCTTGGCCAGGTGCGGGTAGTGGCGGGCGATGGTGTAGTCGGTGAGCTTGCGTGTTGCGGCGATGTCTTGTCGCGACGCAAAAAACGCGAATGTCCCCACCCGAAGGTGGCTGGCGGCGATGCGCGCCAAGACAGCGCCCGGCAGCGGCTCCTCTCGGTAGACCGGCTCACCCGTGCTCACGACGGCGAGGGAGCGGGTGGTGGGAATGCCCAGCGCGTGCATGCCTTCGCTGATGACGTACTCCCGAAGCATGGGGCCGAGGGAGGCTTTGCCATCTCCACCGCGGGAGAACTCGGTGGGTCCGGAGCCCTTGAGCTGAAGATCGTAGCGCTGCCCCGCGGGGTCCAAGAACTCGCCGAGGAGCAGGGCACGACCGTCTCCAAGCTGTGGGGAGAATCCGCCGAACTGGTGTCCGGCGTAGAACTGGGCCAGCGGCGTCGCGCCTTCGGGGAGCGACTGGCCTGAGAAGATGCCGGCACCCTCGTCAAGAAGCTGCTGGGTGTCGAGCCCGAGGGATTGGGCGAGCGACTCATTGAGCAGCGCGAGCTTGGGCTCGGGGAACGGGGCCGCTTGGGCGGGCAGGAAGAACCCGTCCATCTGGGCGGCGAACGTATTGTCGAACGCGAACGGTGCGGGCATCGGAAGCGGGACTGTAGCGCTGGTGAAGGACGTGCGCTCTCCGCCTCTTACTCGGTCCCCGTTCACCGACGGGGGCGTCGAGCATCACGTTTCGCGGGAAACATCCCTGCGAGCGCGTCCCCAACGACACCGAACACCGCCTTCACCGCAGCGGATGCTCGAAGGTCTGGGTGGGTCAGCAGCCACGCGGGGATCTTCAGGACCGAAGCGTGTTCGCGGTACGACTCGATTTCCAGGAGCTCGGGGTGGTGCGCGGCGAGAAGATGCGGGATCGCACCAATGCCAACGCCAGCGGCGACCAGTCGGTTGAGCGTGAGCCGCGAGGAGGTTGCCACCGCGATCCGGGTGCGCTTGGCTTGCTCGCGTTCCCACCGACCCAGAGGACTCGCGCTCAGCGGGGGCCCGAGCACGACCCACGGCGCATCGTCGAGGTTCTCCACGTGCTCGGGCGTTCCGTAGACCCCGCACTCGGCGGTGAACAGCTTTCGACCGACGAGTTGTCGCGGCGGTTGGTCGACCGAGGTGAGCGCGATGTCGGCTTCGCCCTTTCGGATGCTCGAGCCGGTTGGGGATACATCGAGCACGATCTCCAGGTTCGGGTGCATCCGCGTGAGGGCCGCGAGTGGTTCGGAAAGCAGCGGAGCAAACCCATCGAGCGTTGTGAAGGTGAGCTGGCCGCTGACGCTCTCCTGGCTCTCGATCGCATTCTGGCGGATGGTTGAAAGCGAGAGCTTGGTCTTGCGGGCCAGCTCCGCCAGTTCCTTGCCAACCCGTGTGACACCACCCTCGCGCTGTGAGTAGCAAACCACCCCAACGGCCTGCTCCAGGGCGGTGATCCGTCGGTACAGTGTCGACGGCGCGACCCCGAGCTCGCGGCTCGCGGCGCTGGCCGACCCCAGGCGGTCGAGACACTCGAGGTGGCGAAGGTCATCCCACGAAGGCTCCACGCCCACCTGATGGCTGTTTCCGGCCGCCATGTCATTTGCAAGTATGCGAGATTGAGTTGCACGGTTGCAATGGCCTCGGGCGCGTTTCGCCCGTACGATGCGCGCTATGCGTAGGTTCTGCTTGGCGCTCCTCAGCCTGTCCCTCGGTGCATCGGCATGTGACGGCGACGACAGCTCGCCCGAGGCGGGCCCCGGGCAGGACGGACAGTTCGACGACGGGGTCGCTCCGGGAGGCAAAGCGGATACCCAGGGCTTTGAGGACCGTGGCTACGAGGCGACCTGCATCCTTCGTCTCGCCAACACTGCAGACTTCGAGACGCTCGACGACGACGCCGGGGTTTGGTCCGTGTCGGCGCGACGGATCATCGAAGCGCGCGCAGGCGGGGACGGAGAGGTCGGCACCTCAGACGACGTGGAATTCGAGACGTTGGAGCAGCTCGACGATGTCGATTGGGTTGGCTACTTCGCGTTCCAGGCGATGTACGGCCACGCCGAAGACAGCGGCATCTGCCCCAAGCTGGGCGAGGAATATGTGCACGCCGGGGAGCAGGAAGCGACCGACCTCATCATCCGACGCATCGGCGAGCGCATGATGCGGAAATACAGCGAAGGCGTGCGTCCTTCCACACGGGGCCTGCACGCCAAAGGTCGATGCCTTCAGGCCGAGGTGACCGTGGACAACAGCCAGCTCCCCGACGAGCTTCGCGTTGGTGTGTTTGCGGAAAACGTCACCTACCCGGCTTGGGTTCGCTTCAGCAACGGTGACCCCCATGTCCAGGCCGACAAGGAAGGCGACGTCCGGGCGATGGCGATCAAGCTGATGGAGGTCCCCGGAGAGAAGCTCCTGGACGACGAGCGCGACGCGAAAACCCAGGACTTCCTGCTCAACCACACGCCCGCCGTGGCGACCGCGGACGTCATCCACTTCGCCGACGTCATCGATCTCGCCGAGGACGACCGAAACCCCGCGATCGCGTTCCTGTCGTGGAACCCGTTCGACATCGAGGCCAGCAGCATCCTCTTGGCGATCCAGTCGATCACGAAGTCGATCATCAACCCGCTGTCCACGCAGTATTGGAGCCAGACGCCCTACCGGCTTGGGCCCGAGACCAGCGCAGTGAAGTACACCGCGCGTCCATGCGATGGCGAGCAGGTCGGCCCTGAGCTCGACGACGAGGATCCCGATTACTTCACCCCTTCGATGGAGCAGCAGCTCGAAGCAGGCGATGTGTGCTTCGAGTTCGGGGTGCAGCGGCAGACCGATCCGCAGCGCATGCCGATCGAAGATGCGTCGATCGAGTGGAGCGCGTCAGAGTCGCCGTTCATCCCGGTCGCGCGCATCATGTTCACGGCCCAGGACTTCGCGTCCGAAGAACAGGCCAACACCTGCCAGCACCTCTCCTTCACTCCCTGGCATGCCCTCCCCGCGCACCGTCCGCTCGGAAGCTTGAACCGCGCCCGCAGGAGCGCCTACTCGTCGATCTCGACGGTGCGTCATGACCTCAACGGCGTGCCACGCGTCGAACCCACCGAGTAGGTTTCACGAGCTGCGGTCCGGGTTTGCTCACGCTCGGACCGCGAGCAGACGCGCGATGACGAATCGTGTGGCACGGAGCCACGCGGATTGTTATCGGTACCGTTATGTCAACGGACGCCGTGCAGCGGGACCCCGAGCAGGCTGTCGAGCTCGCCCACCTCTCTGAGGGCGCCCGCGAGGTTGTCGCGGAAGAGACAGAGATCCTCAGCCGTATCCAGGCCCGGCTCGAACGCGACGCTTCAACCAAGCCGGACGCGATCGAGGACCTCGACGCGCAGATGATCGAGCTTCGCGACGCGATCTCCGAAGCCAAGGAAGAGGACGTCGCCTCGCTCATCGATCAGATGCACCAGGTCGCAGCGCTCAGCCGAAAACGCGGCAAGGGGCGCAGCGTCCCGATCGATCCCAAGAGTCCGTACTTCGGCCACTTGTGTCTCAAGGACTCGCGGACCGGACGTGCCCGAGAGGTGCTCATCGGACGACACACGCTGCTGGACGACGGAGATGGGCTGTCGATCGTCGACTGGCGCAACGCACCGGTCAGCCGTCTGTACTACCGCTACGAGGAGCAGGACGAGTACGACGAGGAGTTCGGCGAGCGTACCGTCGAAGGGCGCGTACTCAAGCGCCGCAGCCTCGCGGTTCAGGACTCGACGTTGCGCCGCATCGTCACGCCGCAGGGATCGTTCGCCCGCGGTCAGCAGGGGAAGTGGCGCGAGAGTCAGTTGTCCGAGCGTCCTTCTCTCGAAGGTGGCTCGGGGTCGGCCGCCCGCTTCGACAAGAAGCAACTCGGCGTTCAGGGGGACGACGCTCAGCTCCGGGCGGACAAGCGGCTACAAGAGATCACCGCCCTGATCGACAAGGAGCAGTTCGAGCTCATCACGCGGTCCGACTCGGGCATCGTCCTCATTCAAGGGGGTGCGGGCTCGGGAAAAACCACCGTCGCGCTACACCGCGTCGCGTACCTGTCGTTCCAGGATTCGCGGCGGTTCAGCCCGCAGAAGATGCTCATCGTCGTCTTCAACGAGGCGCTGGTCGAGTACATCCGACACGTGCTTCCTTCGCTGGGCGTCGAGGGGGTCACGGTCACCACGTACAGGCGGTGGACCACCCAGTTGCTCGCTCGAATCAAGACCGGCCTCGAGCTCAAGCACGAGGTCGCCACACCCGACCCGGTCTCGCGATTCAAGAAGCACCCCGTCTTCATGCGGATGCTCGAAGAGATCGTTCAGGAGCATGTCGACGACGTCGAGGCCGAGCTTCAGGAACGCGTCGCATCCCGGCCCGGCGGTCATGAAGTCATCAAGGCGTGGCGGAGCTTTGCTCGCATGGCGCCGCTGACCCAGGTCGAGCGCATGCAGCAGTGGATGCACGACGGGGTTGGGTCACGGCTCGATGCCACCACCCGCACGCCCACGATCAGCATCCTTCGGGCGGCCAAGGGCACGATGCGCGACGTCGTGGCCGACTGGATCGAAGCCAACACCAACGCCGATCGGATTCGCAAAGGCGTCGCCACGCACGGGCCCGACGCGTTCAGCGAAAGTGACCTCCAAACCATCGTGAAGTGGTGCGCGCGCAAGGCCGAGCTCGACCTCGACCCCGATGACCCCGACGCGAAACCTGAGGATGTGGCGCTCGACCCCGAGGACGACGCCGCGATCCTGCGTTTGATGCAGCTGAAGTACGGTGGGCTCTTCGTCGGCAACAAGCGGTTCGAGTTCGAGCACATCGTGCTCGACGAGGCACAGGACCTGTGCCCGCTCGAGGTTCGGGTTCTGCTCGACACCGCGAGCAAGGGCAAGAGCGTTACGATCGCAGGGGACCGTGCTCAGAAGATGGTGTTCGACAACGGCTTCCAGGACTGGCCGCAACTGCTCGAGAGCGCGGGTCTGCCCCACACCGCGATTCAGCCACTGAAGATCACCTATCGATCGACCCGGCAGGTGATGGAGCTGTCCCAGCACGTGCTCGGTCACCTCCACAACCCGGAGGATCAGCTCATCGCCCGGGAAGGCGCTCCCGTCTCTTACTTCGACTTCACGGACACCGGGGAGGCGGTCGCGTTCTTGGGCGAGGCGTTGAGATCGCTGATCGGTCGGGAGCCCACGGCTTCGGTCGCGCTCATCTCACGCTACCCGCAACAGGCCGAGACCTACTACGAGGCGCTTCGCGTGGCCGAGGTCCCCAAGCTTCGCCGTGTTCGCCGGGAAGACTTTGTCTTCAGCGCGGGCATCGACGTCACCGACGTCCGCCAGGTGAAAGGCCTCGAGTTCGACTACGTCGTCTTGCTCGAGCCCAACCGGCAGAACTATCCGGATCACGACCAAGCGCGTCACCTGATGCACATCGCTGTCACCCGGGCCGCGTACCAGCTCTGGTTGGTCAACACCGGGGATCCCAGCCCGTTGCTGCCCAAGCTCGAGAGCGCGCTGTAGCCATCCGCCGGGGACAGGGGAGCTACCGGTTTCGGTGACGGGCGAGTCGAACGATCCCGATCACCAGTGCCGTCACCCCGACGGCAGCCACCGCGCCCCCCGCCACCATCCACCCGGTGCCCTTTCGACGCTCGTCCTGGATGAACGTGCTGCCCGGGCTCATCGTCGTGGAGTCCCCGGCGCTCGTCACTTGGTCCGTGGCCCGGGGACCAAACCGGGAGCCGACGATGAGCGCTGTCAGACCGCCCGCGAGCAGGACGCCACCGGAAGCAGCCCAGACCGGGCTGGGGATCAGATAGTCGCCTTGGGGTCTCGCATCGCCGGTGGGATCCTCGGAGCTGCCGTCATCGGCGGGCGGCGGTGCTTCGGCCGGAGACGGAACGGGATCCAGATACGGAGAGAGGCGCTCCCGCTCATCTTCCAAGATCGAGCGAATCTCGTCCTCGAGCTCCGAGGCGAGGGCGGCGTCGATCAGGTCGGCGGCCTCGCGAATCGGCGCTCGGTCGCCGCCGCCTGAGAACTCCGAAAGGGTGGTGGTCACGATCAGCGAGAGCAGCGTTGTCCGGTACGGCCACGTGCTCTCCTCTGCCGCGACACGCTCGTACGCCTGCGTCCATGCCACCCGCGCTCCTGCGTAGTCGCCTGCGTCGAAGAGCTCTTCACCGCTGCGGTGGAGCGCATCCACAGGATCGGCAGGCTTCGACACCCGCGCTGTGGTCGCGGGCCCGAGTCGAGCCGGAGGCATCGTGGTCGCGGAGATCATGCCTTCGACGACCAGAGCCGAGATGATGCGGAGCATCAGGTCGATGGTGTCAGAGCCCTCGCACCAGCTCCATCGCGAAATGCTCTCGTTGGACTCTCCGCACGAAACCTGGGAAAACAGGGAGCGAGCCCTTGGCGACGTCTGTGGTGACACCACCGAGCGCCTCAGGCGCATGTTCGTTGCCGCCGTCGATGAGTGCCCCTCCCACCGACCGACCTGCAGAGGCAGCCACGCTCCCGAACGTGGGCGAGGTTGTCGCTCAGCGCTATCAGATCGAGCGGTTCATCGCGCGAGGAGGGATGTCCCACGTCTTTGCGGCCCGGCATGCCGAGCTGGGATCCGCCCTGGCGCTCAAGGTTCTCGACCCCGGCGTCTTCATGGGGGTGCGGGACGCTCAGCTGCGTTTCGCTCGGGAGGCGCGGTTGGCCTCGCAGCTCAAGCACCCTTCGATCGTGGAGGTCTTCGACGTCGGCGTGACCGAGGCCGGCCTGCCCTTCATCGCGATGGAGCTGCTCAACGGGGATTCGCTGTCGCAGGTGATGGTGGACCGCGGCCCAATGCCGTGGCCGATGGCCCAAGAGATCATGCTGCAGATTCTGGATGCCCTGCAGGTTGCTCACTCCGCGGGGGCGATCCACCGCGACATCAAGCCGGACAACTGCCTTGTGGTTCCCGAGACGCTTCACGTGAAGCTGCTCGACTTCGGGATCGCACGGGTCCTTCACGAGACACAGGTCACCGTGGCCGGGAGAGTGATGGGTACGCCGCACTACCTCTCGCCCGAACAGGCTCGTGGCGCTCAGACGGATGTTCGCACCGACGTGTATTCGGCCGGCATCGTCTTGTACGAGATGCTCACCGGACACTGCCCGTTCGAGGAGGGGACCACGTTCGAGATCGTTGGGGCCCATGTGCTCGAGCCCCCCCCACCACTATCGTCTCGGATCGACATCAGCGAACTCCCCGCGGGCTTGCCCGAGCTGCTCGACCGAGTTCTCGCCAAAGAACCCGACACGCGCCCTCCCAATGCCGGCAGTTTTGCGGCCGAACTACGGGCACTCGACAAGGCCCCCGCGCGTGGTGCCAAACCGGCGGTCTGGTTGGGTGCGGCGGCGGCCGCCTTCGTCATCGGGGTGTCGGCGGTTGGTGTTGCAAAGCTCCTGGTCGAAGAGCCCTCGACGCTCGAGTCGTTCGGCGGTGCGTTCGAGATGTTGGTCTCCCCGAGTCCCACGGAGCCTGTGCCGGCGTCCCCCGCGGTGGAGCCTGAGGCCGCGACCGGGCCCGAGTCGGCGATCCCTGAGGACCCCCTCGACCCGGACGTGATCGAAGTTCCTGAAGCGCCCGAAGTCGAGGTTGAACTCGAGGTTGAACCGGAGGAACCCGGGCCCGCCTCCGAGGCAGAGCCCGTCGTGGCAGCGCCTCGGAGACGCCCCAGTCGCAGGCTTCAGGTGGCTCGGAAGATCCGCCGGGCGGTGTCGAGCTGTGCCCGATTCGCGCCGCCGGGGGGCGCGAAGGTCTCTCTGCGGGCGGTGGTGAAGGCCCGCGGCACCATCCGGGGCGTCCAGCTTCGCCCTCCCTACGCCGGCTCGGTTCTGGGACGGTGCGTTGCAAAAGCTGTAGGGAAGACCAAGGTCGGGCGAGGGGCAGCGATCACGTTTGACCAGAGCGTGTTGGTCGGCGGCTGATGCCACTACACTGTGGCTGCTGATGAGCTCGAGCCGCTGCCGAATACCCCTGCTGGGGGCCGTGATGCTCTTCGCATCCGGGTGTTTTGGCGACTACGCGCCGGCCGAAGAAGGATCGCAGAGCACCGCCACGCCAACGTCGGGGGGGTCGTCCACCACGAATTTGGCCGGGACGGACGCGTCGTCCTCGGGGAGCCCGTTGTTGTGCGAGCACGTCGATCTCCTGATCCTCACCGATGTCAGCGTGTCGATGGCTCCGTTCGCCAACGGAATCGTCGACGTCTTGCTCGCCCTGGGTCCCGAGATCGAAGACACGCTCGCCGGGGTGGGAACGTACCGGCTCGCGCTTGCGTACAACGCTCCGCCGATCGTGAATCAAGGCGCCTTTTCGGTCCCCGACGAGGGCGAGGGCTGCACGCAAATCGGAGCCCTCGTTCGAGGCCAAGACTCCTGTGTCGAGGCGTTCGATGGGCGCCCGTTCCTCACCGACGCCGACGACCTTGGCAGCGGGCTGACCTGCCTCGCCGAGGGGGTGATCTCAGGTGGCGTTGACGCTGCCTACGAGCGGCCGCGAATCCTCGACAGCATGTTGGCCATCCTCGAAGCCGACGAGGACCCCGCGCTGGCCGCCTGCAACGAGGGCTTTCACCAATCGCCCGATCCGCTGGTCGTGATCGTGATCGCGGATGCGGATGACGAAAGCGACGCGACTGTGCTCGAGGCGGTGACCCGTGCGGTCTCCACCCAGGACACGGCGAGCCTGCGCAACATCGGGGTGTTCGTGATCGGCGCAGACGCCTCGCAGTGCCCGAGCGAAGCCGACAACGAGTGCGGCGCGCAGCCAGCCTGCAGGGTGCAGGAGTTCGTCGACCGCGGCCTCATCAACACTGGACTTGAGGGCAACGTCCGCCGTTTCAACATCTGCCGTAGCCTGGAGGACAATGTCGCTGACGTTGCCGCGTCGCTCCTCGACCAGCTCTCGGCCGTCGTCGTCGAAGCGTGCCGCTAGAGCGCCGACCGGTGTTCGCTGCCTGGGAGTTCCAACATGCCGATGTGCGGCCCCACGGACGCCGCGAGCCTGCCGGAGCCCCAGACCATGTGGGTCTGCGCTCGGTCCTCCGGGGTCGCGGCGAGAGCCAGTGGATGTTTTGCCCTCACGGAGCCGCTTGTCGGATCGACCTCGGCGATGGCGAGGCCGTCGCCCACGACCGCGAGGGTGAACAACGAGTCGCCTCCGCGAACAACCTGCCCGAACGCGCCCAGCGGGATTTTCCAAGCGTCGTCGCCCTCGGCAACCAGTTGGAGCTTGCCGCGCTCGTTGAGTGCGAGTGACGAGGTGTCGACCGCCGCGGGGGGAACCGGGTCGATCGCACGACCGTAGCGCCACAGAACGCATCCCGCGGGGGCCTGAGTGTCGGTGGTGCGGAGTCGAACTTCCCCTCTTCCTCGGCAGCGTTCGACGTCCAAGAGCGCAGCTTCCTGACCGAACTGGAGGGCGAGCCGTCCGCCAGGCACACGCACCATGCTGCGAACGTCGGCTGGCAGTGAAGCCGAGAACACGGTCCGCAGGTCGGTGTCGAAGGCTCGCATCGAGTCCTCTTCGGCGAGATATCGGATGCCGTTCTCGCCCATCTCCACCGTCGTGGCCGGCTCGAGGTATTCGCCCGAGAGTCGACCGACGGTGCGGACACACTCGCCCGCGCCTTCGCCGGGGGAGTCCCCGCATGCCGCGGGCGTGACGAGCAGGAATCGTGCGTCGGCCAGCGCGATGAGGACGTGCTCTCCGTCCGAGTTTGACGCGACCACGAGCGGGTCTTTCTTGCCCTGCCGTGGCAGCGGGGCTTTGAATCGCTCTGTGCCGTCTTCACCCGACAGCCCGATTGCGGTGGTGGCCTGAATCACCACGACCGACCCGTCTGTCATCCCGAAGGCGCCGTTGTGCTCGCCCTCGAAGGTCCAGCTCGCTGCACCGTTGGTATAGCCGACCACGGTGTTGGTGTAGGACGCGAGGACGACCGAGCCTGCGAGCCGAAGGGAGGTCGGCGCCGCGTCGGCGCTGAGAGCCCACGAGGCGGTCACGGCGGGCGCGGGTTCCTTGCCTGCGGCCTCAGGTTCTTGTTTGGCAGGGTTCGAGTCCGTTGCTGGTGCGGCGGCGGCGGGTGGAGGCGAGATGGGTGCCGCTGGGGGGGCGGAGAGCCCCTCTGCCGACCCGAGGTCGGGAAGCTCGGTGGGGTCGCTCATCACCCCTGCCGCAATCGCGCCGATCCAGCTCAGCGCGGCCACGGTCCCCAACGCGACGAACGGGACCCCAGACTTCTTGGCGGTCTTGTGGCCGGGGATGATCGACGATGGCGTCGGCTCCGAAGGAGGGATCGGAAGGGACACGACCTGCGTCCCACCCGAACCCGCAACGACCTGGGTTCCGCCAGCGAGTGGCTCGTCGGTGGGCAGGACGCCCACGGGGTTGATCCCAGAGACGAGGGTCTGCGCGTCCTGCAGGGGGTCGGCCATGGGCACCGCACCGAGGCCTCGGCCCTTGGGCGAACTCGGTTTGCGGCTGGGCAGGTCGAGGCTGGAGAACACGGGCTCGGCCTTCCGACCCGTATTGCGAGGAAGATCCACCCGCTTTGTACGCGGCTCCTCGAGATCCAGCAGCGGCTCGCTGGGATCGAAAGCCCGGGGTTTGTTGGGCTTTGGCCGCGGAAGGGGGGGCGGCTTTGGGCTGCGACGGGGTGGTCCGCTCACGACTCCCCGACGATACTTGCCGCCCTCGTATCTGCCAACGGCTCGGCGATGTCGTGCTCCATCGGCAAGGCGTATCGCAGCCATTTCGTCCGAAAACAGCGCGATTCGAGCCCAACGCGGCGCTGTCGCCCCGCGGGCTCGGTCGTCGGCGCGCGACTGCCTCCGTGGGGGGCGCGCGTTCGTACTGCGAAGACCTACTCAGGGCTCGCCGCACAGCGAAACCCGACGCCGACAGCCCCTGCGTCTTCGGGAAGCCACACGCTGTTGAACTCGGGGTGAGAAGCGCCTCGATCGGAGGCGCGCATCTCGTGCGCTCCCCGGGAGAACGAGCCGCCACGCGCGGAGTGGGTTCCGTCGGCTGGAGCGCTTTTTGGCCCGGTGGGGTTCTCGTCGGGGCTCGCGACGTAGAAGCCTGGCGCGTACCAGTCGTAGACCCACTCGTACACGTTGCCGGCCATGTCGAGCGCGCCGTAGGGCGAGGCTCCGGCGGGCTTGCTCCCGACGTCCATCGCTCGTGGGGTGTCGTTGAAGAAGTCGCAGTCCGCCATCACAGCGTAGGTGCAAGATGCTGGTTGGTCGCCCCAAGGGAATATGCGCTCGTCGGTTCCTCGGGCAGCCTTCTCCCACTCGGCCTCCGTCGGGAGGCGCTTGTCGTTCCACGCGCAGTACGCCTGCGCTTGCAGCCAACTGACGCAGTCGATCGGGTTCGCCTCGGAACTGTCCGCACTGAAGACGCAGCTTGCCCAGTCGTATGCGGGGACCGTGCAGCTCGTGGCGTCCATGCACGCCCGATACTCGCCAAGTGTCACCTCGTAGCGGTCGATCGCGAAGGGGCTCAGAGTCACCTCGTGGTAGGGGCTCTCGTCGTCATCGCATAGAGGGTCACTGTCCGAACACCCCATCATGAACGGACCACCTGGCACGGCGACCATGTTTGCTGGGGGATCTTGGCAGGTCCCTCTCACGCAGTACTGGCTCTCGGGGCACGGAGCGGAGGCGTCGTTGCAGCCCCCGGCGCCGGTCGAGTCCGTGTCGACCGAGGTCGGGTCCGCCGTCGTCGACTCAGCGGTGGGATCGGTGTCCACACCGCTGCTGCTCGAGGTCATGGTTGCGGGGGTGGTGGAGGATGGGCCCTCGGTAGCCGGGCTCCCTGTGGTGTCGCTGGAGGTCACCCCGGTGCTCGTCGAGCCGGCTTGTTCAGTGTCGACAATGCTCGGATCGGTCGACGTAAAACAGCCGGAGGCGCCAAACAGCAGCACGTAGAGACCCGTCCGAGAAACCATGGCCTGGTACTACGGCCGGGGCTTTTTGGTGTCAACCGGCCACGGGGATGGTCCTCAATGCGAGCCAGGCCAGCGTCCCCGCGATGGTGAGGTGCAGCAGTGTCGCGAGAACCAGCCGGACCGCGAATCCACGCTTGCGCGTCTTGTGCCGGAACACTCGGCGGCCGAGCCATCCGCCCACGACGCCTCCGAACCAGGACAACTGATGCAGTGTGCGCTCGGGAACACGGCGACCCTTGGCACTCTTGGCGCGACGCTTGTCGACCCCGTAGGCGAGGAACGTTGCGACGCCTAGGAGCGTCATCAGTCCCGCGTGACTCGACAGTAGCGTTCGCGCGAGGTCCGGGTTCACCGGGCCAGTCTACGGGATACCATGGGCGTCCACCGTAGGCTGCATGGCTTTGGCCGGCAGGAGCGTGTTGAGAAATACGAACCGATCCTCACTTGAACGAGGTCCTGCGGTATCCGAGTCTCCGTTCGTGGGGAAGAGTGGGAAGCTCGCGTGGGCTCTTGGTCTCTTGGTGCTTGGTGCCTGTGGCGGAGACGGCTCGACCGATGCCGCGGCGGTGCCCGCCGGTGGTTCGGATGGCAAGGCCGACGACATCGATGACGTGGTCCTCGGCGGCCCGCTGTTGTTCGACGCAGCGTGTGAGCCTGGGGCGACGCTGACGATCGCGGCGGTGGGGGACGTTCTGCTCCACAGCCCGCTCCAACGACAAGCCTACGATGCGGACGACGGGTTCATCTCGCTGTGGTCCGATGTGGCGGACCTGCTCGCGTCCGCGGACGTCTCGTACGCAAACCTTGAGGGTCCGACCGCACGTGGGGTCGACAGTGGCGGCCGGGATGTGCCGGATCCCGGGAAGGTCTTCGATGGCACCGTCTACGCGAGCTACCCGATGTTCAACTACCATCCGTCGCTCACGAACGACTTGGTCGAGTCGGGCATCGATGTGGTGTCGACGTCCAACAACCACAGCTTGGACCGCCGTGCGCTTGGGGCCGATCGTACGATCGAAGCTCTCGAGTCCGCCGGTCTGCCCTTCACGGGTACCCGGCGAAGCGACGGGACGGGCGCGTGGCACACGTACACCGAGGACGGAGGCTTCCGCCTCGCCTGGATCGGGTGCACGTACGGAACCAATGGCATCCCCGACAACGAGGGACAGGTTCGCAACTGCTACGACGACGAAGACGAGATTCTCGCGCAGATTGCCGCGCTGAAGTCGGAGCCAGGCGTTGATGCCGTTGTGGTGACGCCGCACTGGGGGACCGAGTACACGCACAACCCCGCGGACCGTGACATCCGGCTGGCACACGCGTTCATCGAGGCCGGGGCGGTCGCGGTCATCGGCGCTCACCCTCATGTCCTTCAGCCCTGGGAACGCTACGTCACCGAAGACGGGCGGGAGGGCTTCGTCGTGTACTCGCTGGGGAACTTCGTCAGCAACCAGAGTCAGCTTGCGCGTCGAAGCACGATCCTGCTCTACCTGGGCCTCAAGCGACTGGGAAACGGGGATGTTGTGCCGTACGGTGCCCGCTATGTTCCGATGGTGCTCGACCGTTCCGGCGGACGTCACCTGGTCGCCATCGACCGTGAGGGGGGCTTCGGCGGCGAGCGGTCGCATATCACTGGGTTGTTCGGGGAGTGGGGGGTCGCGCCGGCTGTGCAGGACCCGGACATGGCCCCGCAGTGCGACCCTGACTGGACGCCACCGCATCCCGCCGATGGGTGGATCGGAGGCTCTTGTGCAGATGTCGGTGACGATGCCTGCGGTGGGGTCGAGTGTGATGCGTCGCTCCCCGGGGGCATGTGCACTCAGGCATGCGAGCGCACGTGTCCGGACCAGTCCGGTCGACCTGGGACGCTGTGCGTGGCCCTCGGCTCGCAGAGCCCGCAGTGCGTGATCAAGTGCAGCGGCCCCACCGACTGCCGAAGTGGCTACGTGTGCGAGGCTCGATCTCGACCCGATGGGACGGGCACATCCACCGTCTGCATCCCCAGCTGACATCCGATCTGGGCCGAGGGATTGCGCGCATCTTCCGGGCCATCTATGAAGGTATCCAGTGTCGGGTCAATCTGAAGGTTGCCGGTTCAAGTCTCGTTGCCCGATGTACCCCGTCTTCAGTTCCAAATCGGTGCTGGCGGTCTATCAGACCCTGTACTGCAACGGTCGCTACGAGCGCTGCCAGCGGTATATCTCAGCGGATCAGGGGACGATGCCCGAGCCCGACCTTCTGCCCGACGGAGATAGGCTGAAGTCCAGTTGAGCGACGTCGAGGGGAGCGCGCCCATTACCTCATCGCCCGGGTGAGAGCCCCGATGAACGCAGTCACCCTCGCGGGCGTGTGTCGGCGGGAGGGGCGGACGGCATACACACCCACCTTGCGACGCCTCCATGTGGGCAGGACCCGGACGAGTGTCCCCTCGTGCAACGCCGCGTCCACGAGAAGCCCGGGAAGCACCACGAACCCGACCCCCGCACATGCGAGGTCGATGAGCGTGGTGACGGTCGAGGCTGTGGCTCGGCGATGTGCAACGCTGAGGTCACTTCGAGCACCGTCGCGAGTCCTGTAGGTTTCACGACTCGACAGCACCTCCCGGTGGGCAAGCCACGGTGCACCCTGCAGCTCCGATGGCTTCGCCGCGTGTGACCAGGCGCTGGCGAGGGAGGGGGAAGCCAGGATCAGTTCCTGGTCGTCGGCGATCTTCTTCGCGATGAGGTCCGAGTCCTTGGGGACGCCAAGGCGAACGGCCACTTCAATCGCTGAGGAGAACATGTCGACCTCTCGGTCTTCGAAGTGCACGTCGACGTCGAGGCTTGGATGTTCTGAACACATCTGTGCGAGGACGGGCGTCACGAACCGTCGGCCGAGGTCGGTTTGCGCGGCGACGCGAAGTGTTCCGGTCGGAGAGCGTTGCTGCGCGGAGACGAGGGCTCCAAGCTCGGCGTTGAGCTCCACCATCTTGCTTGCGGTCGCATAGACCTCCTCGCCGAGTTGGGTCAGCCGCTGTCGTCGGGTGGTGCGCTCGAGAAGCCTCGACCCGAGTCGCTCCTCGAGGGTTCGAACATGGGAACTCACCACGCCCTTGGTCAGTTCGAGTTCCTCGGCAGCCGCGGTGAAGCTCTTGTGGCGAACGACTGCTGCGAAGACGAAGAGCAGGTGTTGGTCTCGCGACGAGAGCACGGTTCGACAGCATGTTACGATTGTTCGGTTGGATAGAACAGTGTGTGTGCTTGCGACGCCCGTCGCTTGCCGACACAGTTCGGGCATGTCGCGATTCGGGACCTTGGCGCTTGGGATCATTCTCGCGTCGTGCTCCGCTCCTCTTCAACGAGCTGACCCCGGCCAGAGCATGGCTGTTTCCCTGCTCGAGGAGGGCATTGGCGGGGCGAGCCCGGAGGTGATCCGACCGCTGATCGCCGACGACTATCGCCAGCACAAGCCCCGCGTGTCCGACGGTCCCCGGAGACTTGGTCCACACTCAGCTCGTCCGTGTGGTGGCAAGCGGGCAGTGGGCCCTGGCCCAATCTCGCGGCCGTCGGGGCGAGCGGGCCGTCGTCATCAACGACCTCTTCAAACTTCGAGGGCGTCGGATCTCCGAGCACTGGGTGGTGTGGGAGTCGGTCCCGAAGCGGATGATGCACCCCAACGGAATGCTGTGAAGGAGCAAACGAAATGAGCAATCCCAACGAAAACCGAACTGCTGCGATCGCCTTCTACGATCTCATGTTCAACCAGTGCCGGCCCGCCGAGGCGGTCGAGCGCTATGTCGGCGCTGAGTACATCCAGCACAACCCCGACGTCGGGGATGGCAAGGAGGCCTTCGTCTCGTACTTCGAGCGCATGGCGAACGAGTTTCCTGGCAAGCGCGTTGAGGTCAAGCGCTCCGTGGCTGAAGGCGACCTGGTCGTGTTGCACTGCGCCCAGCACTGGCCCGGCGATGAGGACTATGCGGGCATGGACATCTTTCGGTTTGACGATGACGGACGCATCGTCGAGCACTGGGATGTCCTGCAGGTCGTGCCGCCGTCGGCGAAGAACGACAACGGGATGTTCTGAGCGGCGGGCCAGGTCCTACTTCTTGCGGGGCCTGGGAATGTTGAGCTGGTTGAGCCGGCTGCTGAGCGTTCGGCGGGAAATCCCCAGCTGCTTGGCGGCCCGTGTCTGGTTGCCGCCGCAGTCGGCAAGTGCCTGGATGATGCGCTGACGTTCGTCGCCGTCCCCGCCCGTCGAAACGGAGGCGACCGCCGCTGGCACGGGGAATGCTGGGGCAGGCGTCGCCGAGATTCGTCCTGGCGTGTAGGTGTTGCCGACGGCGAGGTGTTCGGTCAGGACGAGACCTCCCGTGGACAGCAGCACCGCGCGGTTGATCGCGTTCTTGAGTTCGCGGATGTTCCCGGGCCACGGGTACGACTGCATCCAGGCCACGGCTTCGGCTGCCAACAGAGGCACCGCTCCAAAGCCCGCGTCTCGTGCGGCCTCGGCGAGGAAGGTGCGGGCGAGCGGCACAATCTCGTCGGTGCGTTCCCGCAGCGGCGGGATGACGAGGGAAATCCCGTTGAGTCGATAGAACAGGTCTTCGCGAAACCGTCCCGCCGCGACGTCGTCGGCCAAGTTGCGGTGGGTCGCGGAAACGAACCGAACGTCGACAGGGGTCTGTTTGATGCTGCCGACCCGGTGAACGGCACGGAGCTCCAACACGCGCAGGAGCTTTGCCTGCGCCGACAGGGGCATTTCGCCGATCTCGTCGAGGAAGAAGGTTCCCGTGTGGGCGGCCTCGATCAGGCCCGGCTTGGCGGAGACGGCCCCCGTAAAGGCACCCTTCTCGTAGCCGAACAGCTCGCTCTCGAACAACGTGTCGGTGAGCGAGGCGCAGTTGATGCCCAAGAATGGCGACGAGGCGCGTGGGGACATCCGGTGAAGGGTCGAGGCCATGACCTCTTTGCCCACGCCGGTCTCGCCGAGGAGGAGGACGTTGATCCGGCTGGAGGCGACGCGGCGAGCCAGGCGGTGAAGCCGGCGCATCGAGTCGCTCGTGCCCTCGACTTGCTCGTCCGACAGAGGGGGTTGGCCACCGAGGACCTCGCGTTGAACGATGACGACGGTGGAGCCGAAGTCGATCGTCTCTCCCACGTTGACTGCGGTTTCGACGTTGGGATCGATCTTTTCGCCGCGAACGACGGTTCCGTTGGAGCTGCCGAGGTCGCGGACGGTCAGCGTCTCGCCGAGCGTGATCGCTGCATGGACCCGGGAGATGAGGGGGTCGGGGACTTGGATGTCCGCGGTCTCGGACCGCCCCACGGTGATCCGTCCGCGGTCCGGGAGCGAGTGGGCGACCGGGTCGCGGTCGCTGATGACCAGAAGCTTGAACCGGCCGAGCTCCACCGACAGGGAGCCGGGATCCATCGTCGGGTGTTCTCGTCCGATCGGTTCATCTGCCATTCGAGCTGCGCCGAGCCAAAGTCGTATCATGATTGCCCCCTATCCGTGGCCGCGGGGCCACGCTGCCGTCGGCGACGTGGGCCCGCGGTTGTGGTTGAGATTTAGAGGACGAAGGCCCAGACCGTGTACAGGACGCCCATGACGATGGCGAAGAAGCCAAGCGGGACTTGGAACTTCGAGAGCTTCAGTCGCAGCTCCTGACCCTTGGCCAGTGCGGTCTCGTTCTTGCTGAGGACCCACTTGCTGATGAGCTTGAATCCGAGGATGAACCCGACTGCGATGTCTGCCACGCCGCTGAGCGTCCAGAAGATCCAGTTCAGCGGGGCATCGCTCAGCAGTCCCAGGTTGGTGACGGCACCGATGATCTCCCAGACGCCCCAGAAGAACATCAGGGACCCGATCCAGCCCTCGTACGGGGTGAGCTTGTCGATCAGCTCTTTCGCGTTTGGCTTTCGCGCGATGATGAATGCCGATGCCGCCAGGATTCCGCCACAAATGGTGATGATGCCGCCCATGTTTTGCTTCCTTGTGTTCCGTTGAGATTGGTTGTTGTCCCGCTCGAAGGCGGCTTCGCTCAGGAGGGGAGCAAGGGGCGTTCCCCGGGTGGCGCGCGAGGGATTTCGGTCACTTACTTCGGTTGCGCAAACGGGGCGCCGCTCCAATTGCGCAACGCTTTCCCGTGTTGGGCAACGTCGCTCGCGTGTCGCCAAGTCGGCGCGGCGAAACGAGTGCGTGCGGTCTCGAAGCGGTGGCAACTCGGCTCTCAGATCCGGGCCGAAAGGGCGTCCGTCGAGTCACCTCGACGATCCGCGGTTCGGGTGGTCGATGCAGGAGCCGAGCGACACAACGCGGGAGATAACGTTCGAAAAAACTGACCGTAACTCGAGGCCCGTTGATCGACTTCGCATGTTCGAAACCGCGTACGATGCGCTTAGAGATCCGGTGAATCGCGATCTTTTTGTGTCGTGGAGCGCGAAACGAACCTTGCAAACCTGCCGATTCGACCGTGTAGAGGGTCGTGCGTTCGCTCGCGTTCCGGTAGATTGTCGGCGGGGATAGGAAGTGGAGATCGAGACGGGTTGGAGCCATGCACAAGAAAGTCCGGATAGCTGTTGTCCTCGGAGCGTTCGCCCTACCAGCGACCGCGAACGCCGGGGGACTAAACCTCGAGAATCCTGATCCCTCCTGGAACGAGGGCCCGCCACGGGGGGCCTACGTCTGGCTGACGAATGATCAGCTAGACCAGTTGGAGGAAACAGAACCGGCCCCGGAGATTCCGGACGTCCAGTTTGGCGGCAACCACATCCTGTATCTCAACCGCTGCCAGGGCGGTCTGACGATCTCCGGCGGTGGACAGAACGACTCGGTCAACAACCAGTCGACGGTTGGGGGTGGCACTTTCCCCGAGTACCCCTACGGCGATGCGAGCTGGAACGAGTTGGTCTCGAAGACCCAGACCCTGTTCGAGCCGTACGCCATCACCATCACCGATCAGGACCCTTCCCCGGCGCCTCACGATGAGGCCATCGTTTGCGGAACGCCCGGCGTCATTGGCATGCCCAACGGTGTGGGTGGTGTCGCCCCGTTCACGTGCGGCCAGATTCCCAACGCGATTACGTTCACGTTCGCGGCGGTCTACGGTGGGGACGTCGATCAGATGGTTGCAACGGTTGGGCAGGAGGCTGCGCACGCGTGGGGCCTCGAGCACCTGCTCTCCTGCAACGATCCGATGACCTACCTCAACAGTCCATGGAGCGACGAGGGCTCGTGTTGGCCGAAGGAGTTCCGGGACCAGAACACGCAGTGCGGCGAGTATTCGCCGCGCTCCTGCGACTGCGGGGGCAGTACGCAGAACTCGCACCAACACATCCTCAACATGTTTGGCGCGGGTGTACCGGATACACAGGCCCCGTTCGCGGCGATCATCTCGCCTGCAGATGGCGCGACGTTCCCGGTCGGCGCAACGTTCCCTATCGAGGTCGACGTCAGTGACGACCAGTCCGTCACCAACGTCTCCTTGTTCGCCAACGGAAGCTCTCTAAGCTCCGACGCCTCGTCTCCATTCGGTCCGTTTCCCGCGGAGAACACCCCTGAGGGCACGTACGACATGTACATCGAGGCCGAGGACGCCGCGGGCAACGTCACGGTCAGCGAGACGATCACGATCCACGTCAGCGCCAACGGTGAGCCCCCCGCACCCACGGGTGAGGACAGTGCTGGCGACAGCGACAGCGACGGCGGAGATGACAGCGACAGCGGTGGCGGGGGCGGCAGCGATACTGCTGGCGAAGGCGGCGGCGGAGAGGGGGGCGAGGACGGCGGTGTCCTGCCCGACTCCGGCGGCAGCGGTCTTCCTCCCGGCTACGGCTTGGATCAGGAGAACGACGAGGGCTGCGCCTGCACGGCGGACGGCTCGGGCGGCAACCGTTGGGGCATCGTGCTCATGGGCGTGATGTTTGGCGCCGGGCTGCGAGCTCGCCGCCGACGCTGAGACTCAGCACGGCTCGGACTTCAAGAGCGGCTCCCCTCTGCAGGGGCGGCCGCTTTTTCGTGCCGCCGTTACGAGCGACGCTTGCTGGCCCAGGCGCTGGCGATGCCCGACAGCGAGGGCAGCACCAGCGTCGCTCCGAGTGCCGCCAGCACGATGCCCAACACCGCGACCGCGCCAATGCCTCGAACCCCGGCCGAGTCGGCGACCATGAACGCCGCGAAGCCGATCGCGGTTGTCGCCATCGCGGCCATGATGGCGCTGCCGGTCTCCATCAGCGAGTTCAGCAGGCCGTCGGTCTCGCCCTTGGTGCGGCGGATCTTGTCGGTCAGGTAGACCCCATTGTCGACACCGATCCCCAGAATGGCCGGGAGGATGGGGAGGTTGAACAGCGTGAACTCGAGGCCGATGGTCGCCATCACCCCCACGAGCCACAGCAGCGCCAGCGCCAGCGGCAGCAGTGTGAGGATGGCTTGGCGAGCGGACCGGACCTGCCAGTACACGAGCAGCGCGACGAGAGCGGCAGCCATGCCGAGGACGACCGGGGCTTCTTCTCGAAGCATCAGGTACATCGCGGCATAGACGGTGGTCTCGCCGACGAACAGGTCCTCGGTCTCGAGGTAGGTGACCGTCTCTTCGCGAAACTCGACGCCCTTGCGCATGTCTGCAGCGTCGAAGGAGGGGTACGCGAACACGCCATAGGCGCCCGACTCGGTCCGCACGGCATGCAGGAGCTCGGTGGGAAGGTCGTCGATGCCGAACGGACGGGCGGAGAGCATGCGAATCAGGTTGGCGGCATCCTCCTTGTCGATCCGCGCCGAACCGTCTGGGTTGTCCGCGGGTGCATCATCGTCCCAGTCGTCGTCTCCGTTCTCGTCCTCATCCTCGTTTTCCTCCCACTCACTTCCATCGAAGTCGTCGCCTGCGGCTTTGCGGGACCGAGCGAGGAGGTCGGTCGCGTCGATCTCGGCCGACTTCGCGAGGGACTCGATGGTGGAGGGTTCGAGCAGCGTGATGATCTTCTGCTCTCGGTCGCTCGCATCGATGCCGGGAGGAGGCAGAAGGTCGGGTGCTCCGAAGAGTTCGGCAACGACGGATTCCTTGCCGTCGGCCAGTCGTGCTTCACGGGCGGATCGAGCCTCGTCGAGCGTGGCCCGGGTGTCTGCCAGGGTGTCGCGGACCAGGATGCCCGCGTGGATGTCGCGGCCGAAGATGGTCGAGATCAGCGCGACGTCGCCTTCGGACTGCTGCCGCGACGAGTCGGACTGCAGCTCGCGCCCGTTGTAGGCAAAACCGACGTCGGGCGACTTGTAGATGGAGAAGACGGTGAGCGCTCCCAGGATGCCGAGGACCACCCCGGGGCGGGCAAGGAGCACCGCAGAGAAGATCCCTCGGCGGAGTCGGGGCGGCTTGGCGCGCTTGATGCCCACCAGGCAGCTCAACGCCGGCAACACGGTGACCATCGCCGCGAGACAAAGGGCGACGCCCATCGCCGAGATGACGCCGAACTCGGCAAACGCCGGGAACTCGGACGTCGCCATGATCGTAAAGGCGCCAACGGTGGTGCTCGAGGCGACCAACAACGGGACGACCAGGTTGCGGAATGCGAGCCGGATCGCCTCGTCGTTGTCGTGGTCTCGCCGCTCCTTCCGAGCGCGCAAGAAGAAGTGGATGCCCGCGTCGATCCCCGCTCCCATCACGACGGTCGAGATCATCGATGTCATGACGTTGAGGTCGCCGATGATCACGTAGGTCGCGGCGAGCGACCACACGACGCCGAAGGTCAGAGGAACGAGGAGAATCAGGACCGCGCGCGCGGAGCGGAACAGCGCGTACAGGACCAGCATCACACCGAAGAGTGCGGCTGCCCCGGCGCGGATGGTGTCGCGCTGCACGATCGCGTGTTCGTCGGCCTTGTTGGTGTAGGGACCCACGAGGTTGACCGTGACAGCGTCGGCCCACGGCGCGTCGTCGCGGTGGAGCACCTCGTCCGCCGCAGCCCGCATCTCGTCGGTGATCTGTTTGCAAAATGCGAGGCTGGATGCGGGCTGCGTCGGCCTCAGCAGGATGACGTTGGCGTCGATGCCTTCGCGCTCGTACAGGTCTTCAAAGCCCGTACGCGCCAGCGACTCCGTGCGCTTGGCTTCGATGAACTTCTCGAGATCTTCCTTCGCGCCCTCATCAGCCTTGGTCAGGCAGAGATCCGGGTCGGCGGCGCACGTTTCGGCGTGCAGCCAGGCGTCGATGAGCTCGCGAAGCTCGTCGAGCTCTTCGTCCGAGAGGTAGTACAGCGCGTGGTCGAGGAAGAAGTCGCTGGGGAGTCGGTAGTCGACGTCCTTGAGAAGCGCGTGTCCTCGAAGGTGTTGTGCGAGCGCGTCGCTGTAGGCGCGGCGAGCGTCGGCGCCGCCCTTGACCACGACGTTCACACTTCCCGTGCTGCCGAAGGTTTCCTCGATCTCTTCAAGCGCGATGACGACTTCGTGGTCGCGCGGGAGCAACCGACGCAGATCGCTGTCGACTTGCAGCTTTGCCGCGACGATCGCCGCGAGCGCGGTGATGAGCGTCGCGACAACGAGAATCGCGCGGTGCCGCCTGAGGACCCAGTCGATCCAGCGGTCCCGTAGTGGGGGCGTCCCGGCCAAACGGCCGCAACTCTTGCACGATTTAGCGCCCCGAGGCCACCGGAACCGACCGCTCAGTGCGGCCGGTCAAGAGCGCCTCCGCGGAGGTCTCAGGACACCGAGGGCGGCGAGGAGCAGCCACGTGGCTGGGCCCCCACCGCGGCCTCCTTGCCCCACCGAGCTGCATGCGCAGCCCGCACGGTCTGCGTCCGCCGAGCCGGCCTCCGTCTCGCCGTCGGTATCCGTGAGTTCCCCCCCGGTGTCGTCGCCGCTCGAGGGCGGCATCTCTGGAAAAACACTGGGGTCGAAGAACCCACAGATCTCGACCGGCTCGCCGAAGGGCTCATCGCTGAGACCCCCGTCCCCAAACACGAGGAACGTCCCCTCCGCGTGGTCGATCCACGAAGCGCTGGCCTGCGGACCGGTGACCCCGCGAATCAACAATGGCTGACCGAGGGCCTGGGACGGCGGGTTAAACTCGACCTCGAACGAGCCTTCCCCGGTGACGGTGGCGAGCGTCTGCCACGCGGCGTCGTCGTTCGCTCCCCCCAGGTCGATGAGCGATGCCCATTGCAGTGCGGCATCGGTGGTGCCCGAAACGCAGCCGCGAATGGGGAACGGGGAGTCTGGCCGAAGCTGCATGCCGTCCAGGGATGGCGTGCGCAGACCGATGGTGGCGGGGCCCGTGTCCGGGCCGTCGGAGATCCGAACCACGCCACGCCGCTCGCTCCAGAGGTTGAGCGGCGGCTCGTAGGTGTATCCGCGAACTACGTAGTTGCCCAACGGGATGGCGCTCGTGTCGAAGTCGAGTCCCGCCTGCGTTGCATCGCAGGTGATCGGGATGCGCTCGTCGGACGTGTTCATCGGGAACACGCAGTCTTGAAGGTCGTCCCTCCGTTCGAGGATGTCTTCGTCGGGCGGCATCCCGTCGAGGCTGCCGCGTGCGACCGCGTCTTCAGCTTCGGCCACCGTGACCCAGTTCGGCAGGTCCTGAAGCTCGGGGTGGATGTCCTCGCACACGAGGAAGAACTGCAACCGTCGCGAGTCCTCTGGCTCGTCGTCGGTCACCATGAAGTCCTCGCGCGGCAAGCCGATGTCGAGGTGAAAGACCGGGTCGGTGCTCCGGTCGACCTCGGTAATGCATGCTGCGAGTGGGTAGATCGGGGGCGTGCGTTGGCCGGCGCCGTTGGATGCGGATGCAATCTGCGGCGCCAGAACACCCAGCGCGATCAGCATCGTCTTCCGCATGCGCATCACCCTCGCGCGCACCGGCCTTGCGTGCAAGTGGAGTCCGATCCGGCGCGGGTCTCAGCGTGGGCGGTGTTGGGTGCCGATGCCGGAGGTGATGAACACCGCAGTCGCCTCGGCGTTCACGTCGGCTGTGTGCCAGACCCCCGGAGCGTTGACGACGTACTCGCCTGCTCGAAGCGTTGTCCGTTGTTCGCGGCCTTCGAGTTCCTGGACCACTGTCATTTCGCCAGCCGTGCAGAGCACCACCTCTGAGCCCTTGGGGTGCATTTCCCACATGTCCCAAGGGGCGGTGAAGGTGTGCATCGAGACGAGTCTTCCCTCGGCACCATCGCTGCCGTGTCGCTGCCCATACCCCTCGTACCACTGTAGGTCTCCGCCGAAGTCGGGTTGCGCGACCGCGGTCGCACCAAGGCCAAGGTGCAGCGGGTTCTTGTTGAGACTGCGGCTGCCGCTCACGTTCGGAGCGTAGCAGGCGCACCGCGCTGAAGTCGGACGCCGGGTCGCGGAAGCGCGCGTCGCGTTGGATCCCCGGTGTGGGTTGTGAAGGTCGCGCCTTCGGCATGCGATCGCGCGCTTCGAGCGAGGGAACCTGCGCGAGCGTATCGGAGAATCCACGATCGGCAGGGACGAGCCCGAGACGGATAGAATCGAGACGGTTTCGCTCCTTTCCTCGGGGCAAAGTTCCACGGGCTGCAGCCTTCTCTGTCGCTCGGCAGCCGCGTTACGGTGGCCCGGCGTTGGGTCCACGGAAACCATGGGAGGCGGGTGACACCGTCGACGGGTTTCGGCTTGAACGCCGTCTTGCGCGCGGCGGCATGGCTGATCTCTTCGTTGCCACTCCGCCCGGCGGTGGGCAGCCGGTGGTGGTCAAGGCGATCCGCGATGACTGCGTTGGGCGAGACGAGATGCTCCGCCTATTCGAGCGGGAAGCTGCCTTGTTGCCGTTGCTGGACCATCCCTCGATCGTCCACGTCGACCGGGTTCGCATCGATGTCTGGAACTCGTACATCGCGATGGAGCTCCTCGACGGGTGTGACCTCCGCGACCTGGTGCGGGTGTCGCAGGCAACGGGTCGTCGCATCCCGCTGCGCGTATGCCTGCGGATGATCCTCGATGTCCTCGACGGTCTGCAGTATGCGCACGAACTCGTCGGCGCCGACGGGACCGAACTCGGCGTCGTCCACCGCGATGTGTCCCCGTCCAACATCATGCTGACACTCGACGGTCGAGTGAAGTTGCTGGACTTTGGCATCGCGAAGATGCGCCTCAACACACCGACCAGCAGCCGCGTGGGCACGAAGGGCAAGGGCTGCTACATGGCCCCCGAACAGTGCCAGGGCCAGCGCGTCGACTCGCGGACGGACATCTACGCTGTCGGGGCGGTGTTGTACGAACTCTCGACCTCGCGCCGGGCCTTCAACGGCAACAACGAGATGGCGGTGCTGCACTCGATTCTCGAAGGCCAGTTCACGCCCCCGACCGAGTTGCTCCCCGGATACCCGACCGAGCTCGAGGTCATCCTCCGGACTGCGCTCTCGCGTGACGGCGAGGACCGCTACCAGAGCGCGTTGGAGATGGCCGCTGCGATTCGGGAAGCCGCCGACCGGTCGGGGGTCGGGCTCGCCGACCGCAGCGAACTCCAGGCCTTCATTGGCGTTTTCTCGGCTCTGGATGTCGATGGCGAGCTGAGTGAATCGCTCTCAAGTCTTCGCTCTCAAGGCGAACGACAATCGTTTGGAGCCCACTCCAACCTCGGTTCGACGGATGTGACACGGGCCGAGGTGTCTATCGTCGAGGTCACGGCCCCTGCCGAGAAGCCCCGGAGCGGCTCGTGGGGCTGGGTGATCCCCGCCGTTGCTGCCGCGGGTGTGTTCGGCGTCCTCTTGCTGCGGGGACCCGAGTCCTCGGTCGTCGGTAGGGTTCCTCTTCCCTCTGTCGCCCCCGCGCCCCCGCTTCCTCCAGTGGACGCGAACAGCAGAGGCCACGCTGGGGGTTCGCAGCTCACCGCGGGGGCGGAACCAGAACTCGCGCCTCCAAGGCCTGTGGAGGCTCCTGTCGATGCGCCCGAATCGTCGGTTGTTGCGCCACGGGAGCGCAGGAAAACCGGTAAGCCTCGTCGTCCCAAACCGGAGGTAAAACCTCCCGAGCCGCCGCCTCCCAAGGTCGACAGTGGAGTGCGACTCGATGATGAGCTTCGTCCGCCCAAGATCTGAGCGGTCAGAACGACAGCGCAACCCCGCCCGTGCTGGCGCGGAGTTGGGGGCTGCGACGGCGCTTGCTGCCGTTGTTGATCAGCAACACGGCCGTTCCGATCGCCAAGCCCGTGCCGATCGCGAGCGTGACATCTGCCGCAACGGCGGTGCGGCGGGCGACCCGAAGGTCGTCGGAGGCCGAGGTCGAGCACCGGAAGGTGTCCCCACCACCAACACACGAGTCGTCGGCGCGACGGCGAGCCCCCAAAGACAGGCCGCCCAACACGCCGCTTGCGACGAGGACGGCACCCGCCGAGGCCGCGAGACCGATCGCTGCGGGCGTGAACAGCCGCGGTGCGTCCGGGGGGGACGGTGCCGGAGGCAGCACGGGATCCGGGCAGGGGGGACCTTGCGGCTCGACGATGGGGTCGTCGGGTTGGTCGGGGTCGAGGTCGGGGTCGGGTGTGGGCTCAGCGGCACTCGCCTGCGCTGCGATTCGAATCTTCAAGCCACGGATCCGTTGGTCGATCGGGCCTTGGCCTTCTGCGGGAAGGCTTGCGCGGTATCGCTGCATCGTGTCCAGGGCCAGTGCCAGATCTCCCAGCCGATCCTGGGCGAGGGCGATGTTGAACAGAAAGGTGTCGTCTCGAGACAGGGCGTAAGCGGACTCGAACGCCTCAATCGCGGCTGTGTACTGGCCAGCGTTGAACAGAACCTTCCCGTCCTCGTACAGTTGCAGGACCTTGGCTCGTTCGTCGTCCGACAACTCTGGCCGCGCGGGGCTTCCCGTAGGCTTCGGTGCTGGGCTGGGCGGACTCCATCCGAGCACGCACACAAAGGCCAGCGACGATGAACTCAGCACGACGAGCGCAGCGTAGCAGTTCCTTTTCCGGGGGCGCGGCTCTCGTTTTCATCACGGTGGTCGGCCTGGGGTGCAGTCTCACGCTCGACGAACCGGTGCCGTGTCGGACCGATGCGGAGTGCCGGGAGTCGTTCACGTTTGGCGCGAGTTGCGGGGCGGATGGGCTCTGCATGGAACCGCTGTTCCCGGATCGCTGCGGGCGATCATTCCCGAGCGATGCGCTGAGCGACCCCGAGGCGTACCGCGAGTCGATTCTGATCGGCAGCTTGTTCTCATTCGAAGACCATTCGGACACCCTCCAAGCCGCCGAACTCGCGGTCCGACAGGCGAATGCCCAAGGCGGCCTCGAGGGGCGTGAGTTCGTGATGATCCACTGCGACTACACGCCCGGTGCAGGCGACTCGCTCGACGACATTGAGGCGGTCGAGGAACTCACGCCGTACTTGAGTGACGTGCTCGGGGC
This sequence comes from Nannocystales bacterium, assembly GCA_050633305.1. GTDB lineage: Bacteria > Myxococcota_A > Polyangia > Nannocystales > Nannocystaceae > CAJXVA01. The sequence continues at coordinate 257,780 of JBOEGF010000023.1, read as the reverse complement.
GCAGGCCATCGTTGGACCGCGGGGCTCATCCCGCACGCTTGCTGCGTACGCGTCCATGGGAGAGATGCCGACGGTCATCATCTCGCCTTCCGCGACGTCACCTCTGCTGACCAGCGCAGAGGCTGTCACGCCATCGGACGAAACACCGGGACTGCTGTGGCGGACGGCTCCACCCGACACGTTGCAAGGCGCTGTCATCGCGCAGGACATGCTCGAGCGGGGCGTACAGACCGTCGCCGTGCTGTATCAAGCCGGTGCGTACGGGGAGGGGCTCTCTTCGCTGTTCTCCTCGACCTTGTCCGCTGAGGGCGGCAGCGTCTCTCTGCTCGCGTTCGGGTCGGGGGAGGACTTCTCGTTGGAGGTGGCGCTCATCGCCGAAGGAATCGAGGAGGGCGACTTCGACGAGGTGTTGATGATCTCGTCCGAGATCTCCGATTACATCACCTTCTTCGACTCTGCGAGCGCGACAGGGAGCTTGCGCCGAGCGTATGGGGAGACGTTGGGTTCTGAGTCCGACGGCATCTTCCTGCCGGATGCAGCCTTCTCCGGGCAGCTGCTCACCGAGACCACGACCCAGGCGCAGGCCTTGTTTGGCAAGGTTCGGGGTTCACGGCCTGCGCCCGCGGACGGTGTCGTGTTCAACACGTTTTCAGCGTCGTATCGCTCGGAGTTCAACGAGGACTCGACCGGTTCGGCGTTCACGCCTCACAGCTACGATGCCGCATGGATGGTGCTCTACGGCCTCGCATGGGCCTCGTACAACGAGGACACGGTCGATGGGCTCGGGATCGCGAGGGGCTTGAGACAGCTGAGCTCCGGGGCGCCGGTCGACGTCCTCGCGTCCTCGTGGTCGACGATTCAAGCCTCGTTCCAGGCGGGCCGCTCGGTCGACCTTCGTGGAGCCTCCGGAGCGTTGGACTACGACCCGCAGACGGAGGAAACACGCTCACCGATCGAGGTCTGGAGCATCGAGAGCGAAGACGATGCCTATTCGTTCATGCGTGAGCGGGTGGTCGAGCTCTGATGGCGTTGGCGGTGCCCAGACTCAGGACTTGATGCCGTCGAGGATGGGAAGGATCGTCTTGAGCACGTGACGCTTGACCACGCCCGCGCCATCGGCCGACAGATGGATGCCGTCGTGGGCGCGGACCCGCATCATCTTCGGTTTCGTGTCCTCCGAGACCTGAACCATCATCTTGTCCAGGTACGCGCCTTCGTCGTCGGTGAGCAAGTCCCACGTCTCGATGAACAGCGCGTTGCGGCGTAGCGCCATCTCGGCTCGAAAGATCGTGTTTACAACCTTGCAACGGTTGCGGAACTTCTGTGGGCGCATGATCGGAAGCCCCACCCAGAACAGTTGCTGGCCGTCGGGGGCGAATGTGTCCGCGAGCGCGTTGACCCGGCGTGCGTACTCCTCGCTCCAGCCTTCTTCGCCCCAACGAATCCACTCTCCCTTGCCCATGTAGAGCCCCTGGACGTCGTTGCCACCGAACATCAAGAGGGTGGCATCGGGCTTTCGCTCCTCCACCAGGCGCGTTGACTCCTTGGTCCAGTTGAAGAAATCGGGCCGTGCCATGCCTGAGCTGCTCCGTCCGCGCCGCACCACATCGTGGCCGTGGGTCTTGCGGAGCGCCCGCTCCAGGAACATGCCGAAGCCCCCGGCGATCATCGAATCTCCCGCGAGAAGGACCTTGGGACCCGCCGGGGTCTCTTCTTCGGCCCGCGCTTCACGGCTCACGGCGGTGGTGGCGAGGGAGACGGCGCCGATGGAGAATGCTCGTCGAGTGAGTGCCATGGGGCTCCTGGAGCTTGGACGTACGAGCGGGAGCGGGCATTTCCCCGACCCGGACAAACGGGCTGTTTCCAAACGCCAGCGCTCTGCCTATCGTGTAGGGGTGTGTGTCTGCAACGGCGCACCTTACGCACGAGGCGGACCATGGCAGAGGATCAAACCCAAAAGTTCATCGAGCATCTCGTCACCAACAGCCCGGTGATGCTGTTCATGAAGGGGAACAAGATTTTCCCTCAGTGCGGGTTCTCGGCCGCCGTCGTCGAGGTGCTCAAGAAGCACGGCGTCACGTTCGAGGCGTTCAACGTCATGTCGGACATGAAAGTTCGCGAAGGCATCAAGGAGTACAGCGAGTGGCCGACCATTCCGCAGCTCTACGTCAACGGTGAGTTCGTCGGCGGATGCGACATCGTTCGCGAGATGGATGCCTCCGGAGAGCTGACCGAGCTCTTCGCGAAGGCCAAGCCGGCCGAGGCTTGAGACCGGATCCATGGCCCGAGCGGAGCTCTTCTTTTCCGCCGGGTTCGTGCTGCTGGCCAGCGGGGCGGCGGCTCAAGCGAGCGGGTGCAGACCACCCGGTCGCAACCTCCGGGCCGACTGTGACGCGGTCGCGGCTCATCTCGCCGAGGTTGGGGAGACAGTGGCGGCTGAGCGTTGGGATGCCGAGCACAATCTCGCCGAGGCCGAGAGTGCGCTGCGCGTGCGATTGGAGCCGGCACAAGCCGACAGGGCGATCGACGTCCTGGTGAGCGGCTGGAGAGAGGAGCGGGATGCCGACCTCGCCGAGGTTCGCGGTGAGATGAGCGTGCTGGCTCGCCGCTTGGTGCCCGCGTGCGTCGACGAGCTGCGGGACTCGCCAGATCGCGAACGAGTCGTGTCCTGTCTGCTCGCAGCATCCGACGCGTCGGAGATCAACGGGTGCGGAGAGGTTGGCTTTCTACGTCCGAAACAGAGCGTGTCGCGCTAGCGGATCGAGTTCGTCCACTCGGGCCCGGATGCGACCAAGGTCCAACGGCGGTGTGTCAGGGCCCGCTTGTGGCTGCTTGGGCCGGTGGACTATGGTCGGCAGATGCAAAACTTGCCCCTGCGCTTGACCCTCGCCGCCTCCCTTGCCGCCTGCACGATCGGGTGCGGGGACGATTCCGAGGCGAGCGACACCGAGGGGGCCACCGAGGCCAGCAGCATGGGTACAGGCGGGACCACGGACCCACAAAACACGTCGAGCTCCTCGACCGACCCGACCACGCCGGCTTCGACCTCGACGACGGATCCGGGCCCGGTGTCGGCCGACAGCAGCAGCAGCAGCAGCAGTGGCGACCCGTCCGAGACCGGGAGTGAAACCACCGGAGGGACGAGCGCGGGTGCGTGCCAGGTTTGGGAGATCACCTACGACCTTGCAGGCAGCGAGTTCGAGATCAGCGGGACGGCAGGGGGTGGTGCCGGTGACCAGGTCAACGTCCTTCAGGAGCCCTACGATGCGGGTGGAAACATCGGGCCTGGCACGTTCGTCCTGCGCTTCGAGGACGTTGACGGTGCTCCCGGCGGCCTCGCGACGATGCACACCTACGAGATGGTGCTGAACTTCGTGGTGGGTGGCACCGTCACCGTGACCACCGACATCCAGGGACAAGCGGGCCCCGAAGAGTGTGGCATCACCCAGGGGTTGCTCAACGCGGACACGGTGGCGTGGGCACCCCCGTTGATCGCCGACTACACGACCACCGGAGAGGTCCTGTGCGAGGGGCTCCTGTGTTCGCTCGGTGGGTTGCCCAACGGGGAGCCTGTCGACATGGGCGGGACCACCGATCAACCGGTCACGGACTTCGTCTTCGAAGACGACTTCAGCGCGTTCACGATGGCGGAGCTGGTGGTCGCGATGGACAACATGTCGACCAACTCGTGGTCCTACTCGGGGACCGAGACGAGTCGAGAGCTGGTCGATGCTCCCGACTGTCTTTGCCAGTAGCTCTCCGCTCGCCTACAGGCTCAGCATTCGCTGAATGAGCGACAACAGTTGCTCGCCGACCTGCTGCAGCGATGCCTGCCGCAGGGTGGCGAGTTCGACGTTGTACTGCGTGCGGCGGTCCTTGGAGAAGGCGCCCTTCTTGTCGACCTCGAGCATGATCTGAAAGTTGGTGCCGAGGTACTGCATGTGGAGGTTGACGCAGTCGATGTTCCACTGCGTCCGCCACTGCGCGGGGGGCTCGAACCTGGCCTTGAACTCCTGCCCCAGAGGCTTGCTCTCCAGCGTGTCGACACGGAGATCGAGGGCTCCCATCGCGTCGCGGATCTTCTCGACGTCGATGTTGTGCATGTTGATCGGGACTTCGACCTCGACGTCGTATGCCCATGCGATGTCGACGCAGCCTCGAATCTCCCAGTGCACGTCCTTGCTCGAGATCGACGTGGACTGGGGAATCCGCAGCTCGAACGGCATGGGGACGCGGTCGTTCTTCTTGGCCTTCCACGGGCCCTTTTTCACCAGGACCCGGTCCCAGACATGACCCTTCTTGGCCCCCTTGCGGTGCACTTCGACAAGCTCGATGGTGATCTCGTCGATGGTCTCGTTGTCGGTGGCCGTGAACTCGGCGAAACCTTTGATCGTGCTGTCGTTGCTGAAATCGTCGCCGGGGAGGGCGATCATGAACACGCCGTTGTCGTTGGACCCCTGTCGGCGGTACGTCATCGCCGTATCGGTCCCCGCGGGTTGAGCGGAGGCGACCACTGGAGGCGTGCTGTACGACACGGCCGCCTGTTGTTTGCGTGCTTCGATCAGGGCCTTGAGATCTGCGGGAAGCTCTCCCATGACCGTCGCGCCTTGTTGGGCTCCACCCGTCCAGGCAACGGCCAGCGGCATGTGTCCGACGAAGACTTGCTGGCCGGGCGCTAGCTGAACCGGCTGTTGTCCAACGGGATGTCCGTTGATCCACGTCCCGTTGCTCGATCCCATGTCACGGATCAAGGCGACCCCGTTCTCCAGGTAGACCTCGCAGTGCCGTCGGGAAACGGTCGCGTGCTGAGCACAGATCGAGGAGCCCTGCTCGTCGCGCCCGATGATGTGTCGGGGGGTGTTGGCGTCGAGCGTCGCCATCGAAGAACCAATCTGCAGCGAAACCACCGTCATCGAAAAACGACGGTAGCACGCTGCCCGGAGCGCTGGGGATCAGAAGCTGGTGCTCGACCCCCCCGTGGAACCGCTCGAGCCGCTGGACCCGAACCATCCTGTTGAGCCCGAGGAGCTTCCTCCATAGTCTCCGGATGAGCTCGAGCCGCCAGATGTCGAGCTGCTCGTGCCGAGTTCATCGCAATCCGAGGGGTCCGAGTCCTGCGGACACAGACCGGTTCCCTGCGGCTCATCGCACTTTCCGTCGTCTTCGAAGGGACAGGTGGTGGACTGACCCGTTTCCCCCTGGGAAGTCCCCGAAGACGGGGGCGGAAGACCGGCGCAGTTGATCGTGTTCTCGGGACCGCACACCTGCTCCAAGAACACGTCGGCGCAGGTGTTTTCGAACAGGCACTGCGCCTCGTCGGTCTGTTGCTGAAGGCTGCTCTCGTCGCACGTGAGCAGGCATGAAGCCTTGATCGACGCGGCAACGGAGCTGTCACAGGTCTCGGCGATACCCGTTTGCTCCGCGCACAGGCCTGCCGTGCACAGCGAAAGCTTGTCGCAGAGATTCTCGCAAGTGACGGCGGTGCTCGCGAGGGGCTCTTCGCACGAGGGGTGGAACATCGTCTGCGGCATGGTCTTCCCGCGACTCGACTCGGACGGGGTGCAGCCGGTGCTGATGAGGGCGGACAGGAGGACGAGACAACAGATAGACGCGTGGGGGGATGGCATCGTGGACGGCTTCGTACGGGGACGCGGACGCTCCTACGCAGGGGCGTCGCGGCTCGGCCGGTGCTGGCTTCAGAAAATCCACGTCGTACTGAGTGCCCAGCGATCGTGGGCACCGCGGGTGAACGACGGGTGCTGGGGGACGTACGTGCCCGTGTCGAACTTCGGCCGCTTTCGCCAAAAAAAAGTCGACAGCACCCCGCGGGCGTTTGAGACTGCCGAGCAGGCCTCGGGCTCTTGACGGACCTCTCCAAAGATCGCGAGTTGCTCGCGGCGTTTCGCCAGGGTGACCCGAGCGCGCTCGAACGCGTCTACTTTGAACACGCAACTGCGCTCGAGCTCCGGTTGCGTGCGGGCTTGTCGCGCGGAGGAACTCGGATTCGCCCGCTGACCGATCCGGATGTCCGCGACGTGTTGCAGGACGTCTTCATCCGAGCGTTCTCTGCCTCGTCGCGGTCGAGCTACGACGGCATTCGCCCGTTCGGAACCTGGCTTCAAACCATCGCTCGCAACCTCCTCATCGATCGCGCGCGCCGTCGAGGCCTGCCCCAGGCCGAGGCCGAGATGCTCGATTTCGTGGCGGATGACGCGGCCGGCGTGGAGGAGACCCTGCTCGACGCGGAGCTGCAGGCCGCCACGGCACAGTTCGTCGAGACGCTAGACCCCGAGCAGCGCCGGTTCGTAGAGTTGAGATTCGAGCAGGAGCGATCTCAAGAAGACGTCGCGCGCGCCATGAACCTTACTCGTCGCAGGGTCCGAACTCTTGACAAGCGCGTGCGTGCTGGGCTGCGCGAGTTCCTCTCAGGGCGCGGTCTGGAGCCGACCCTCCCCGAGGGCGTCGGTGCACCCGAGTCGAGCTCGAATTCGGAGGCGACGAGGTCGTGATGGAGCCCGAGGACGGACGAGAGTCGGACCGGGCGATCGGCCGCTTGCTGTCGGGTCGGGCCCGACTGAGCCGGCCCGAGCACGAGTCCATCGTCGCGAACGTGCTCCAAGCCACCGCGGTCGAAGCGGCGCCGTCGAAACAGAAGTGGTGGTGGCCTGGTGGGATCTTGGTGGCGGTGGCGGTCGCGGCCGTGGTGCTTGTGATCCTGCCTGACGAACCCAGGCCGCCGGAGGTCGATCCGTTCACCGCGAGAGGAGGAGCGCAGGGTCCTCAGCTCCAACTCGCGTGCGAGCCCACCTGCACCGCGGGCGGTCATGTGACCTTGGAAGTCGCGGATGCCGATGCGTACTCGCATGTCGCCGTGTTTTCGTTCCGCGAAGACGGGACGGCGATCTGGTACGCGCCGGGCGATGCCGCAGGAAGGAGCACGGCGTTGCCCAGCGGCGCCACCGGCCTCCTCCCGTTTCGCATCGAGCTGGACGCGGCGCACCGAGCAGGGCGCTACGACGTCGTGGCCGTGTTCTCGAAGACGCCCCTGAGCCGAGAGGCGCTCCGGTCGGCCTATCAAGAACGCTCCGACTCGGTGGCGATCGTCGAGCGAGTCTTGGTGGTCGAGGAGTCTCGATGAGGTCGCCGGGTCGTAGACTGAGCGCCGGACTGATCGCGCTGGCCTGCGCATTCCCGGGGGTCGCGACCGCGAAGAAAACGGTCGCCGTCGTCGTGGGCAACAATGAACCGCCGCCCGGAGCCGCTGGGGATGGACTCACGACACTCCGCTACGCCGACGACGACGCGCACCGATACGCAGACCTCCTGCGCCGATTTGCGGACGAGACCGTCCTGCTCACGGTGTACGACCGCCAGACGCGTGGACGTGTGAAGGATGCGACCGTCGATGGTCCGCCCACGCTAGCGGCGTTGCGCAAGGCCCTTGCAGCCCTGGGGGACGACGAAGAACTCAGCGTCTACCTCGTGTTCGCGGGCCACGGTGCGGTCGATGAATCGGGGGCGCCGTTTCTCTCGTTGCTGGACGGACCGCTCACCCGAGACGTTTTGTTTGATGAGCTGCTGGCCGACCTCCCCGCGGATCGTGTGCACCTCATCATCGACGCCTGTCACGCTGCCGGGGTGGTCGGGATTCGGGGGGACCGCTTTGGCAAGGAGATCGATGGTGCAACCTCCAAGGTCACCACCGAGGACGAGGAGCGCTGGGCCAAGGAGCGGACGCTGGCGCGTTTTCCCCATGTCGGGGTTTTGGCCTCCAGCAGTGCCGGAGAGTCGTCCCATGAGTGGTCGGTGATCGAGTCCGGCGTGTTCAGCCATGAGGTGCTCTCCGGTCTGTCCGGCGCCGCAGATATCAATGAAGACCAGCGCATCGAGTACAGCGAGCTGGAATCGTTCGTCGCGTCGGCCAACCGCGCCGTCGAGGATCCGCGGGCCAAGCCGAGTGTCGTCGTCCATCCCCCTGCGCTCGACCCCCACGAATCTCTCGTCGACCTTCGTTCGATGACCGGGGCCGCGATGCTCCACGGTGATCTCTCCTCTCTCGGGCACTTCCACATCGAGCTTGCGAACGGCCGCCGGCACCTCGATGCGCACGTGGGAGGTCGAGTGACGCTGTCGCTCCCTGCGGGCGAGCTGTATCTGCGCGCAGGAAACGTGGAGTACCCGATGATCCTTCGCGCTGGGGAGAGCGTCGCGTTCGACCGTTTGCAGGCTGGCGCGGTGGTGGACGCTGCGCGGGGGAGTACGTCCTCGTCCTTTCGACGGGAGCTGTTCGCCGAGCCCTACACCTACGACTACTACCGTGGCTACGTCGACAGTGTTGGTGGTCTCCCGGTGGCTGCGCCCCGGCTCCAAACAACTGTCGTCCCCCCAACGGTTCCACCGCCGACACATCTTCCGGCCTCTCCGACCGACGACGGCCCGGCCTCGGATCGGTCGCAGCGAGCGCGCCGCGGCGGTATCGGGCTGGTCACCGTCGCCGCGGTCTCCGGTGCGGTGGCCCTCGGCACCGGAATCAGCGCGGGGGTGCTTCGCTCGAGGTTTATGGCCGCGTCGGCCGAGCGAGATGCTGCCCGCTACGTACAACCTCACCGTCAGCGTGCCACGGCAGCCGTCGCGATGGCCGTGCTCAGCGGGGTGACGGGGGTGTTGGGAGGGCTCCTCCTGCGCCGCGCCAACGCTCGTCGCAAGCCCTCGTCAACAACCGCGAAGCTCACCGCGGGCCCAGCAGGATAGTCCCGCCGCGTCGAGTTCGTTGCACGCCGAGGCGAGCCCTGCGCACGTCGGTTCCCGTTGGCATTGCACCGTGCAGGTCGCAGCATCATCGATCAACGCGCACGCGAGTCCAAGGTTGCAAGTCTCGAGGCATCCGTCGAAGCAGCTCTCCGCTTCGCAAGAGCCACCCTCCAGGAGGTCGTATTGGAGGCTGCACTGGACTGGACTCAGCCCGAGGTCATCGCTGAGCTCAGGGGCGCAGCTCGCCGTGCACGGAGGGCTCGAGGTGCAACTGTTCCTTGCAGCGCACAGTGCATCGCAGGCCAGTTCACAGGCGCTGTCCATGCACTGACCTTGCACGCAGGCTCGCCCGTCGAGACAGTCGAAGCCATCGTCGCACGCAGACTTCTCCTCGATGGGAAGCGAGCACGCGAGCACACTCCCAAACAGCGCGAGCAACATGCGAGAGGCCAGAGGCACCGGTCCATGGGTACCAGGCTGCGGGGCGCTTCGCAGTAGGCTGGCGGTCAGCGGCGTATGGCGCTACACAACCGCTGCGTGAAGAGGTCTGTTCGAGCCGCGCAGGGGTCCATGAGCGATTGGACGCTCGCGTTCGTTTTGCCGCTCGCCCTGGGCAGCATCGCAGTGGCGGGCTGCGGCTTGGGCGAAGTGTCCAGCTTGAGTGACACACCCGACATTCCCGACGAATTCCCGCAACTCGATCCGCTCGACTCGGCGCGCATCGACGTTGTGATCGACGGCGACGCCTACGACGATGAGGGCCTCTGCAGGCATGGGCCGACGACCGAGGCTGCAGGCGTTCGCTTTCGGGTGAGCGTCGGCTTCTTCGAGGTCTCCGTCGTGGGCCGAGACATCGAGCAGTACAGCTCGAACGCGGGGCAGATCACCGCATCGTGGGGGGGGCCCGATACGTACGTGTCTAGCTTGGAGTGCGGCGAATCCGTGGTCCGCTTCGCAGGGGAAGACTTCTTTGAGGGCATCAGCGGTGAAGAGGTCGCCACGTGGGGAACGCTCCAGCTCGTGTTGTGCAACGAGCTCGGCGAGCAGCTCGAGGTCTCCGGCAAGTTCTCCTGCGTGCTGTAGTCGTCGCTCGCAGCTCTTCTCGTTGGCCTCAGCCGCAGACGCTGGCGTAGTCGTCGCAGCAGTCGCCGTACTCGCTACAGCTGTCGTCGCACCAGCAGCTGTCAGCCATGCCGCCGCAGCGATCGCTGCATGAGGCTCCGTCCGTACCACCCGAGTCGCCGCCCCCGCTGTCATCACCGCCGGAGTCCCCACCAGCGTCGGTCCACTCGCAGTAGTTGGTCCAGTCGTGGGTCGCTTCGACGTCGTTGTGGTTCGGAAGCTCGCCTTGGGGGCAGTGCTCGTCGTTGCTGTACGCGACCCAGCTCTCGGGTGCGAACGCCTGGAACTCGGCGTACTCCCCGTCCACGGCCTTGAACACGAGCGGCTCGAGGCACGCCTCGGCCTCTTCTTGGCGCTGGGCGTTGACGGCCATGATGGTCTCGTACATCGCCTCGGTGCTTCCGAGCCAACAGCAGGTCTTGGACTGCGAGTACTCGAGCTCGGCGAAGATGTAGTCGTCGGCGATACGGTACATCGCGTCGACATCGGCCTGGCTCATGTCGAACTCTTGGGCGGCCAGCGCGTAGATCTCTTGGAACGCCTCTTCGCGCTTGGTGCGGGCCGAGCACGACGCAGGCTTGTCGCGAAGGTGCTCTCGCTTGGACTCGAGGATGTCGAGCAGCGCGGCCATCTTTTCCTCGGGCGAGACTTCGCCGAGCAAGCCCTGCAGGGTCCCGATGCGAGCAGCCATCGCGTCGTGGTCTCGGTCGTCGATCCACGACGCCTCGTCCGCGGCCATCCAGGTGTTGGTCCAGTAGCCGCCCATGTTCTTGGCGACCCGGAAGCGCTTGAGACCGCCGTTGTTCTCGGCGTAGCCGGGGCCACCGCCGGTGTTGGTGGTGAGGCGGAGCTTGCTGCTGACGGCGTCGAGCAGTCGGGGCTGGCTTGGCGGCAGGTTGCCTTCCACCAGACGGGCGTCGGTCTTGCCGCCCTCGAGCTTGTCCACCTCGATGACGAACATCGTGTGCCCCACGCCCTGGGCCTGCCAGCGGTGGAGGTTGACGTCACCTTCGCGCAACGCCTCGGGCTCGAGGTTGAAGGTGTTGCGGCTGTCGGCGAGGTGCGGTGATCCGGTGAAGATCAACATCAGCCGAATGAACCGACCCGCGCGTTTGTTGAGGTGCAGCTCGTCGAGCCAGGCTCCAGTACGTGCGCCCTCGAAGACGAAGTCTTGGTCGTCTCCGTTCTGAACGCCGCGGCTCCGCAGGGTGCTGTCCTGAGGCCAGTCATCCAGAGCATCGCTGCCCATGTCGCTGTAGTCCTGGTACTGCGAGAACCGCGGCATGTTGTTCCAGATGCCGCTGGAGGTACGAATGCCGAAGTGTCCGAAGTGGACGGCCTCCCCGTTGTCGTAGGCGGTGACGAAGAACGGAAGCTCGTACCAAGCAGCGAAGGACGCGCGCATGGTCAGCGCCACGTCGGCGCAGTCCAGCTTGGCCGCCTCGAGCGTCTTGCCCCACGGCGTGGTGATCTCGAAGGACTCGTTGTAGTGGCCGTCGATGGTGTTGAGCGACTCCACCCACAGCGCGTACTTTTCATCCCAGTTGAGCCCGCTGTCCGCACCCCAAGCCATGCCTGCTGCGCGAGCCGCGGGGGTGTCGGTGTCTTCCCACTGGTTGTTGACCGCCCAGACTTGGGTGTCAGCGTAGTCGCCGTCGACCGGGAGCGCTGCGAGCCCAGCTCCGTCGGCTTTCCCCAGGGCTCCGCCGACGCCGAGCTCATCGCCAAGGTCTTCATCGGCGCCATTACCGCTGTCACAAGCAACTCCGAGAGACGCTGCGACCGCCAGCGCACCCAGCCAGCGCATCCCTAGACCCATCTTGTTGCCCACGGACCAAGAGTAGGGGGGTGGGAGGTGTCTGACAAGGTAGGATACTGCGAGATTGGGCACGTGGGTGTCCGGTGGGCGCGACTTCGCGCGCATGGAGGTTGATCCGGACGCCACCCCGTGGTCCGGTGCCGCCATGACGTTGTCCCGTGAAGAAACCGCGACCGCCTATGCGCGGCATCAGGCTCTGCACGAGGGGCGGCGCTGGACTGACTTGGCCGACTTGTTCCGCGAAGACGGGACCTACGAAGAGCCATTCTTCGGTCGCATCGAGGGACGTGAAGCGATCCGCGAGTTCCTTCGGGTCAGCATGCGCGGCCTCGACGAGTGGACGTTTCCGATTCAGTGGGTCGTGGTCGGTGAAGGCCGGGTCGTGACGCAATGGTTCAACCGACTGCCGAAGCTCCGGCGCGATGGCTCGCCATTCCAGTTCTCTGGAATGACCAACCTGCTCTACGACGACGAAGGGATGATCGTGTCTCAGGACGACACGTACGATCGCATCGGTGCCGCACGCGTCCTTTCGGAGGCGCAATCCTCTGCCCTCGAACGCTTCAACGGTGCGGTGATCCGCGCGGGGTCGCCGATGGTCGCGCTCGCCAAGCGGATGTCCGGCTACGGTTGATCGGGCACGTCGTCCAACGGCACGAAGCGAACGCGGGTGAAGATCCACCACAGCAGGATGCCCGCGACGATTGCGAGCCCGACCGCAAGCCCGGTCCACAGACCCCGGAGGCCCCAGCCCAGTCCGAAGGTCAGCGCGATCCCAAGCGGAAGGCCGAGCGCATAGTAGGCGACCAGGTTGAACACGGCGGCGGGTCGAGTGGAGCCGACACCCCGCAGGATCGCGCCGCCGACGACTTGGATTCCGTCGAAGACCTGAAACGCCCCCGCGATCGGCAGGATGCTCGCTGCGAGGACGACTACCGCGATGTCCTCGGTGTACAGGTACGGCAACGCGTCGCGTGCAAGGACGAAGAGCATCGCGCTGGCGACCATGATCCCAGCACCCATCATCAGCGACAGTCGGGCCGAGTGCTGTGCGCGTTTGGGGAGCCCAGCACCGACCAGGTTGCCGACCCTCGTCGCGACCCCCAGGGAGAGGCCCATGGGCAACATGAACGTGAGTGAAGCCAAGTTGAGTGCAATCGTATGCGCCGCGAGTTCTGCCTCGCCCAGGCGTCCGGAGAGCAAGGTGCTCACCTGGAACGCCCAGCCTTCGAGCATGTACTGCAAGCCGATCGGGAGGCCCAGCTTCACGATCGTCCACACCCCACGCAGCGAAAGCGACTGTGCGGTCGGGCGCTCCCACGCGCCCTCATACAGGCGTGCGACCAGGATCCACACGAGAAGGCCAAAGAGTGTGAAGGCCCGGGTCGCCGCGGTCGCTCTGGCAGCCCCGACCAGGCCTTGAGCTTCAAATCCCAAGTGGCCGAAGATGAGCGCCCAGTTGGCGGCGACGTTGAACACGTTCGCCACCACCATCACCCACAGCGCTGGCATCACGATGCCCCGCGACTGCAGGTACTGCCGCAAGGTGAGGAACAGCAGGAAGGGGATCATGCTGTACAGCTGCGTCGTCACGTAGACGTCCGCCGCGGCCGCGAGCTCCGGTGCCTGCCCGAACGCGAGCATGACGGCTTCGGTCTGCGACCACGCCCACCACAGCGGGGGGATCAGCAACACAACCAGCAAGAAGCCGGAGTGAAGGGTCCGGGCCACCTTGCCGTTGTCTCCCGCGCCGTGAGCCTGGGACATCAGCGGGTCCATCCCCCAGATCAGCCCCATGCCGAAGATCATCGTGCCGTAGATCCACAGGTGGCCCAGCGCGACCGCGTCGAGGGCGTGGGTGCTCACCCGGCCGACCATCATCGTGTCGACCACACCCAAGAGCATGGCGGCGAGCTGGGTTCCGGCGGCGGGCAGACCCAGCTTGAGCAGCGCACGGAGTTCCCCGTGTGTATCTACGTCGCCGCTCACGCGCGGAGCTGTAGCATTTCTGGCGACGGGGTCGAGCGGAAAGGCGGCTTGGTGCAGGACGGAGATAGGACGTCCAGAGGAACGCCCCCCGGGCGGAACGTGACGCTGGCGCAGGGCGCTACGGTCAAGGTCTCGGGGGCACGGGCTTGCACCCAGATCGAGTCAGCTCTCGGTCGTGCACACGCCCACGTCTTCGTAGCCAGGGTACGCACGTCCGTCCTCGTGGAAGAGGGTGCAGGTTTGGCCACTGACGCAGCCAAGGTCGGGCTCGAGATCGGAGAGGTCGCAGATACTCGCGCAGCAACCGGTCGACCCCTCGGGGCACTGTGCGTCGGGAGGAGTGCACACACCTGCGGAGGTGCATGCATTCGCGTCATCGCACGGCTCGCCGAGCGGAACGTCGCCTTCGGGCCTGCACTCCCACGGTCCGGCCGCGGGTGCGCATGCATATCCCTCGTCGCAGCCGCCCATCAAGGGGTCGCAGATCGGGAGGCAGAGCGGCGCTACCCCGTCGGCGCCGACGCACACGCCATTGGCCGTGTCGTTGCAAACCGGCACCTCGGGAGACCCGCTGCACATTTCGACGCAAACCCCTTCGAGCACCTGCGGATCCGGTCCCGCGCAGAGAGCCCACCTCTCGCAAGTGTCGATGCCAGAGACGAAGCTGCCCTCCGCGGTGCACGGCTCCCCGACGGCATCAGGAGCATCCGCAAGCGGCGTGCACCGAGTCGCATTCCACGACGTCCCGCCATCGTTGGCCCACGGCATGCACTTCTCGTTCTTCGCGCAGTCTTGTTCCCAGACGCTGCACTCGATCTCAATGCCGTCATCAGGGTGGCCCATGTCCGGAGAGCCATAGATGAACCCACCGCTGATGTCGGTCGTGTTCGCATCGTCGCCCGCGTCGACTTGGCCGGTCATCGTGGCCGAGCCGGCTGGACCGGAACCAGTCGTCGATTCATCGGGGAGCGCTGTCGCATCGCCGGGTCCTGTGCTGGATTCGGCTGTCGTCGCATCTGTGTCTGAAGACCCCGCCACGGGCCCACATCCCACCAGCGCCAAGCTCAGCAGGCCGACAGCGATCGACGTTGTGCCATGGCGTTGCCCGCAGAACGGGCAAGGGCCTTCTCCTGAGCGAATCAGCCGACTACACCCTGCACATGGAGTCATAAATCTATAATAACAGACAAAACTGAGTTAGCCTAGCGCGGTTGGCACAGCGCAACGAAAGGCTCGAGCGGGTTCGGCAGAGCCTCCCGATCGTCGATGCATTGCCGCCTTCGAAGAACCGAGCGTTCCTCGAAGGTCCGATGCCGCGCCGACCCACGCCAACGCTCGCGGTCTGGGCGTTCACGCAAGCGTGCGATCAGGCGTGCGTCTCATGCGGTCCCCGCTCGGGCAAGACGCTTCGGAACGAACTGAGCACCGACGAGTCGCTGCGCTTGGTCGAGGAGCTCGCCGAAATGGGGGTCGGCGAAGTCATCTTGATCGGTGGCGAGGCCTATCTCCGCCCCGACTTCTTGCTGGTCATTCGAGCGATCCGAGAGCGCGGCATGAAGGCGAGCATGACCACGGGTGGCTACGGCTTCACGCAGCAACACATCGAGGCCGCGGTCGAGGCTGGGCTCCAACTCGTCTCGTTCTCGATCGACGGGCTCGAAGAGACTCACGACGCACTACGACGCCGCGAGGGAAGCTGGGCACGCGCACTGGAGGGCATCGCCCACGTCAAGCGTGCGGGGGCGACCGCCTGCGCCAACACCCAGATCAATCGCCGTACGCTCAGCCAAATCGTTCCGCTTGCGGATCGTCTGGGTGAGGCAGGGATCGCGAGCTGGCAGATGTTCTTGACGATCCCCCATGGAGGGGCCGCGGACCATCCGGACCTCGTCCTGCAGCCGTACATGATGTTGGACGTGTTCGAAGAGGTCGAGCGCATGCTCGAGCGTTGCCGAGCACACGGCGTCGTCGTTTGGCCCGGCAACAACCTCGGCTACTTTGGTCCGCTGGAAACCGCCTTGCGCAGGGCGATGAGCGCCAAAGCGTACTACCCAGGATGCCAAGCGGGGCTCAGCGGTCTGGGGATCGAGCCCGATGGCTCGATAAAATCCTGCCCGTCGCTGGGCGGAGCGGAGAACACGGGTGGGTCATGGCGAGAGCACGGCCTGAGGAAGATCTGGGAACGTGCGCCCCAGATGCGGCGCATCGAGCAGCGGACTCGCAACGACCTCTGGGGCTTCTGCGGAGATTGTTACTACGCCGAACCTTGCATGGGAGGCTGCACAGCGACGAGCGAGCCCATCTTTGGCAAGCCGGGCAACAATCCATTCTGTCACCACCGGGCGCTGGAGTTGGACAAGCAAGGCATGCGCGAGCGACTCGTCCACGTCGAGTCTGCACCGGGGACCCCGTTCGACCACGGGCGTTTCGAGCTGGTACTCGAGCCCAAACCCTGAGCCGGCTCGCGCCGGGGCTGCCCGCTGCGGCGAGGGACAACTGGGGGGTGGCCCCGCTCAGAACGCTCGCCCCGCGAAGTAGTGGGCCCCTACGGTCAGGGCATAGTTCTGCGAAGTCAGCAGCCGATCCAGGATCCGGCGTCGCCTCAACAGCAAATGCGTCGCCACCAAGCTGCGCGCGGCTAGGTCCAGGCCCACCGCCGAGCGGCGAAGTCGGCGACTCCAGCCCTCGACGCTGTCGAGCCGCTTGCTGACCGCCGCGCCCAGGAAACGACCTGCGAGCAACCCTGCTTCGATCGAGGGCCCAATGCCCTCGCCCGTCACCGGATCGACTCCTGCAGACTCGCCGACGAGCATGCAGCGGCGAGAGGCGATTGCGAGTCCGGGCTCATACCCCCGTTCGGCGAATCGCTTGAACCGTCCTCCGTCCGCGACGACGCCTCGGTCTTCGAGGTGCCGTCGAAGCATCTGTGTGACGTCGGGTCCGCGCAGGTGCTCGGGAGCGTTCATGTCTCGAAGCTGATAGACCCCGCGACAGACCCGAAGGCGGCCCGCGACGATCGTCGGGAAGTCCCAGACGTAGCCGGTGAGCTCGTCGCGTCCCCCATCGAACCGCAGGGACCCGTCTTGCGCATCGAACCTGCTGGGGTCGGTGTCGGCTTCGACAACATGAGCGCGCAGCCGGCCGATCCCCAAACCGAGGTGCCGCCGCACCATGCACCCGACGCCGCCCGCTCCGACGACGAATCGCGACCGCAGGGTTCCGAGAGAGGTCTCCAGCACCGCGCCTCGTTCGGTCACGGCGAGTTCCTTGACCCGCGTGCCGTCCTGGACCCGAACGCCCGCATCCGCCACGCGTTGGGCGAGGTCGGCGTCGAACTCGGCTCGGCGGATCACGAACCCCGCCCGCCCAATCCGCGCGCGGGCAGTGCGCCTGTGTCCTTCGAGGTCAAAGCCCCCGACCGGGACGGCGGGGACTCGAGGACGAGCACCCAGTGAGACCAGGGTGCTCCAGGCGCGTCCCGACACAGCGCCTGCGCAGATCTTCTCTCGCGGATACGTTGCACGCTCGAGCACGAGGATTCGGTCGCGGAGGGAGGGAGCGTGCCTCGCGATCGACAGGGCGGTGGTGAGACCCGCCGGCCCACCACCGACGATGGCAACTTCCATCTCGCTCATTACTGGGCCTCGATTGCTCGGGCGGCCGACATCCCCGACGAGACCGCCGCCTCGACGCTTCCACCGTTGATCTCGTTGCGGGTCCAGTCGCCCGCGAGGAACAGGTTCTCGAAGCCGGAGTCGTCGGGGGCCAGGCGGTGGGCTGTGGTGCCGGGAAGGGAGAGGACGTAGCGTTCCCAAGCTTCGGTGTTGGCTCGCAGGTAGATGGCGTCTTCGCGCCGACCACCGGGGTCCACGTGCAGCGAGCCCTCGTCGAAATGACCGGAGGGGGTCGCTGATCCTGGCCAGGAGGCGGGCGCCTCGTGGCGAAACCATGCCTCGGCGAGTTCGCGAAGCCGAGCGTGGGCTTCGTCCCGTCCGCTGGCGGCGAGCACGTCGGGCGGCGCCACGCCGCAAAGGTAGGCGAGGTGACGAGGAGACTCTCGCCACGCTTCCGCCTTCAGGACGTCGGTCATGTTGGCGTGGGTCCGGAACAGTCCGTGATGCCCAGTGCTCACGGTTGGCTCGGCGTCAGGACCCAAGGTGTCCGCGCTGCGCGACATCCAAACCTGACCGGAGACCGTGGGGACCGTGTGACAGGCCTCCAGCATCGCTCCGTAGCGGGGATTCGCTTTGGCCAGGCCGATGGCGCAGTGCCGCTGCGCGGCCGCAGGAATGGCCATCACGACGGCGTCGAAGTCTCGACCGTGGTGGAGCTCCACATCATCGGGGATCTGGGACCCATCACCATCCAACGCGCCGGGTGCCACGGAGGTGAGGCGGCTCTCGATGGGACGCTCGGGCCAGGCCCGGATAGGTCCGACGTCGATCAACGGGTCGTAGTCCTCGAACCCTGACGCTTGAATGCCGACTCGGACCTTGGAGACCTTGCCGTGCTCTGCACGGACCTCCAAGACGTGGTGGAACAAGGACAGCGTGACTCCACGGGCTCGAAGCACGTCCCACGCGGGCGAGAACACGGTGTCCCCCATGCCGGCGGACATTCGCCACAGTGGCGCTCCGCGGTAGTCCGCGAACATGCGCAGCAACACCCGCACCGCCACGCCCGCAGCAGCCCGTCCATCTCGCACACTCTGACGTCCGTGGGGGTATGCGAACCCAAGGTCGTACAGGCCCACCACGGGCGGGCTATCGGTGACCTCCCGTGTCGCCCCGTGTCGAGCAAGCCAGGTGCGAAGGTCCTCGCGGTCCATTTGGTCCCACGCGTGGTCTCCCCAGCGCGCCCACTCCCGTGCAAGACCACGCGCGACGGTCCGCCCGAGCGAGACCAGCAGCGGGCGGTCCTGTTTCGGAATCCCTCCCAACAGGCTCGGGAGTTGCTGAAGCCACCGCTTCGATGTCGCCAGCCACGATGTGCCCGGGCTCGGATCCCAAGGCCGTCCGGGGAGCTGGGGAAAGTTCAGTGTCCACTGCTGCGACGCTCCGCGAGCTGCTCCCCGGAGTGACACGTCGTAGGCCGGAGTGAATGCCGACTCCAGGCTTCGCTGTGGACCGTCGCTGGGCCCGTTCCAGTGATCGTACAGATCGCGGACCATGGCGAACGCGTTTCGATAGAAGCCAAGCCAAAGATGAAGACCGTGCTCGAGCACCGCGTGTCCGCGTGTCGGGTCGCGGCCCGTGGCACCCTTGCCTCCCAGTCGCCACCCCGACTGCAACAGCGTGACCTCGAAACGTCGACGCGAGTGCGGTGTGGACGAGAGCGCCCAGGCGGCGGCGACCCCAGCGCAACCGCCCCCGAGGACCAGAACCCGCTTCCGTTTCATGGGTTTACCCGCGGGGTCCGAATGGAGCGCTCTTTGAGCCCCACCCCGAAGCGGAAGCCGGTGTGGAGGCGCCAGCCTGCGATGGCCTTGCCGTGGAGAATCCCGGGGCCGTCGCCCACCTCGACCTGAAGGCCCTGCAGACTCTCGGCCTTGTGGATCGGGTCGAGTTGCACGGGGACACGGACGACCTCGTCGATGGCCAGCGTTTGCCCGGCGGTGTTCGAGGCTCCGATGCGCTTGTGAACGAGCGCCGAGAACTTCGGCCGATCTGGGACGACCGCTCGAAGCACCCGCTCGGTCAGCTCGAAGGGGACGAGCGCGCGGCCGAGGGCTCCGACGGCAGCATTCGGCACCGTAGGGCAAGCCTCGCTCCAGCGCATCTTGAGCGCGAGTCGACCTCCGACGATCAGCTCACCGCCGCGTTCACGCAACGCGACGCGGGCCGTCCGTTTGGGGAAGCCCAGGATCTCCCGCCCCAAGAGCACCGCCATCCATGCGTCGGGGTACAGCTCGGGAATGAAGGTTGCGGGCCCTCGGATTCCCGACCAGACGGGAAGGAACGGGGTGACCTCGTGATAGGAAAAACGCTGGCGGTCGGACCGGTCCTCCGACCCCACGCCATCGAAGCGTGTCACCGCGAGCAGATACCGCCCGCCCGTTCCCGGAAGCGGGCGGACGCCTCGTGGCATGGAGGCTCGCAATCGGGCCGGGTCGCCTTGCATGACCACCACCGCGGCCTTTGCTTGCTCAAACCACCATGGCCCTGGAATCGGTCGTGCCCAATCCATGAAGGTGTCGTCATCGCGCCGGGCATCGGCCTCGACGCGGGACCAAAGACGTTGCGTTTCCTCGGCCAACGCCGCGACCTTGTCGCGCTCGGAGATGGCCTCGGTAGGGACGCCGATGATGGTGCAGGGGCCGCTGGCGATGAAGCGGGCGGAGGGAGACCCTCGAAGGCTTCCCGCGAGGTCGAGGCTACGCGGTGCCGCCCACAGTTCCACCGGGCGCGATGCGGCGTGGACGACGACGTCGCCGTCGTCGAGCCACCACAGATGGCTCGGGTCGAGCTCGAGCGACTGCCCGTCGGAGAGCCTCAGGGTTCTCGCGGACACTGAGGACGTCGGGGGCCATGGGACTTCGGGGGTCGTGGGATGGTCGGGCATCGTCGTGCGAGGGTCCGGGGAGGAGGACGTTCGGGTTGGGGATCCGGAAGAGGTCTTCCGAGAGGATCGGGCGGCAGTTCGCACCGAGTGCGCGGGCGGCAGCGAGGCCACTGCAGACGGCCGCCTCGACGCTGGTGGAGTTCACGGGGGTGCGAACCCAAGAACCGGCGAGCGCCAGGTTGTCGAGCCCGCTCCCGTTTGCTTCGAGACGCACGGCGTCGGCACCGGGGAGGGGGAGGTCGGCGAGGTCCCACGGCTCGACGTTGACCCGGACGTACTGGGCCTCCCACGGGTCTGAAGAGCCCTGCGGCGTATGGAGCGCTGGCGGGTGCCGAAACAGGGAGGGCCCGTGGTCGGCGAGCTGTTCCTCGAGCAGCGCACGGGCGTCCCCCTCGTCGTCACGAAGAGCGTTTGCATCGGTCGAGGCGGCGGCGGGTGAGCGCATGGGCCACGCTCCGCACAGGTAGATGCTGCTGCGAGGGCCATTGGGTCCCCACGCTTCGTGGTCGATGACGTCGCTCATGTCGCATGCGACGGAGTACGTCTCGCCCCAGGTCGCGACTGCGCGGTCACGACAACCCAGCGTGTCGACCGACTCGTCGAGCCACAGCTGCGCAGCGATAGTCGGGACGAGATGCAGTCGATCCAAGCACGCCCGCACGTGTGGTTTCGCGGCCAGCCAAGCACTCACCGGACTGTGGCCGTCGCCGTCGGGAACGATGCTCCCCAGGGGCAGCGCGAGGACGACATCGTCGAAGTCCACCCCGCGCTGCAACACCACCTCCTGGGTCTCTCCGCGGTCGCCAAACCGCGAGTAGAACTCGACGCCCCGGGCACGAAGCCGGTCCCCATCTTCGAGCTGCGACCAATCCGGCGCTGCGCGAAACCGGCGGAAGCCCCCCTCGGTGACCAATGGTTCATAGCAGCCGAGCGTTCGAGCCGCGCGGGCGAAGACCAGGCGCTCGACGAAACGCTGGGTCGGGTCCAGCTGCACGCTCTTCAAGCGGTGGAACGGCTCGAGTTCAACACCGCGTTGGCGAACCAGGTCGAGAAGCGGCGCGATCAGAGTCTCCCCAGCGCCTGCCTTGAGCAGGAAGGCCAGGGCGTGTTTGTAGTCCGCGAACAACCGGTACGTGAATCGGAGCGCGGTCCCGGCTTCGAGAACAGGTCGGCTGCGATCTCCACCCTCGAACGCAAAGGGGATGTCGTAGAGGCACTCCAGCAGCCGACTGTTGGTGAGGGAGTCCTCGTCGGCGCCGTGTTCCCGGAGCAGGTCTCGCAGCTCCCACTTCGAGACACGGTCGAAGTCGCCGTCGTTGTAGATACCGTGGCGCGGGCTGGTCAGGACGCGCGCCACGGAGAGCGCGAGATCGAGGACTCGCGCCAACTCGATCCGCTCGGTGTGTGTCCCCGCCGCGGCCAAGGCGGCCACTCGCAACCGCGGATGGAGTCGACGCAGAACACGATGGAGTCGTGGCGCCGCGGCGCGTGCTGTGTGCGGCCGAGCGTGCGAACTTGAGGGAAACAAGCGTCGACGTAGACGATCAAACGAGAACACGTCCGGATGGGGCCACAGCGTCCGTGCGAGCTGGCTGCGGGGCGTGGGGTTGTCGTGATGTGTCTTGTGGGTGAGCGCTGTCCAGGTTCGGAGCAGCGAGCGAGGGAGGTCGAGCCACGTTGAGAGTCGACCCAGCGTCGAGCGCCTGGAGGTGTGGCCTGGGGTGTCGCTGTTGCGTGGGTGATGGACTCGGTGAATTGTCAGGTCTCCGTCGGCCTCCAGCGCGTGTTCGCTGATCCAGATCGGCCGCAGTCCGTCCCAGATTGTCACCCATGGACAGTCCTCGGGGCGCTTCCAGTCGCGCCAGACCTCGTCCACGAGACGAAACGTGTTGTCGTACCAGCCGAACCAAACGTGCAGCCCGTGTTCTTCGTTGCGACCCCAACGCTGCGGGTTGTGAGCGCTGGCGAGTCGCCCTCCAACCTTGTGCCCCATCTCGAAGACCCGGACGGAGAACGTGTTCCGGGCTTGGGCGGTACGGGACAATTCGTGCGCACAGGTGAGCCCGGCGACGCCCGCACCCACCACGATGATCCGGCGCTTCACGACGACGTTCCCCATGTCCACGTGCATCCGGGCCCATCGACGTCGGGTTCCAGCAGGACTGGAAACCCCTGCTTGGCAGTGTAGGCTTCCGAAGGTCTGCGACAGACCTGTTCACACAGGCGCGTGCCGCCCTTGGCCCGGAATGCGCAGCGTGGAACTCGGTTGACGCGGGGCGACGAGACGTGGAGGTCGCCGACCAAGAACCTCAGCGCGGTCGGTGAGGCGTAGGTGAGAACGCTGGCAGTGCGCTTCGGCCACCATCGGGCAGCCGCGTGAAGAATGGCTGGACCCCATGGCGCGAAGAAGACCGCGTGCAGGACGTCTTCATCTGCACGCTGCCGTGCGCGAGGCGACGCGGTGTCGAGTGCGCGCCGCATCTCGTCGACCATCGCCTCGAAGGCCGGACCCCTGGCCGCCTCGACGGCAGTGCCGCGACGGTAGACCGTTCGAATTCTGGCGATCTGCCACTGCTCGAAGCGAGCACGGACGCCAGCGCACCATCGTCGTTCGGACACGGCGTGGCTGTACCGGCTCGCCGGCAAGCGTTACGCGACGAAGGCTATTGGGCTCTACCGAAACACTGACGGCTTAAATGCTTCGACCGACACCCGGGATTGAGTGTCGGCCGAAGACTTGAACGGATCGGAGGATTTGGAGTCGGGTTGCCCAGTGCCTGGACACTCCCCGCAGTTACAAACTGCGTGCCAGAGTCCTACACTGGGGATCATTGCGTTTTTAGCGGGCCGCTGGGCTGCTTACGGTTGAAGTGGCTGCGAGACCAGCCGCCAGTGGCTACGCGAGCAGCCGGGGTCATCCTGATGGCGGTGTTTCGCCATCAGGATGACTGTGCGCGGGTCCGAACATCCTGCCCTGGGCCGATCGATCGGCATCTCCGACCCGTTGTGGCCCGGAGTCGGGGCGCTCTCGCGCGTCGTCGCCGTGGATCGACATGTGCACCGCGTAGCCGCGGAGCATCCTGATGAACGAGGTCTACACCCTGGAGCGTCGTCCCCTCACCCCCAAACCCAGGACGCAACCCGAGATGCCGGCCGGCCCGGTCTACGTTCTGGGAAGGCCCGAAGTTGGGCTCAGCCTCGTGATCGTGGGTGAACACGGGGTGGTACAGACCGGCGTAGTTCGTCGCTTTGAACACTCGGACGAAGAGCTTGTCGTCGAGACGGACAACAGCGAGTACCGACTCCGGGTTGCGGCGTAGCGGGCCGACGAATACACCGGCTCAACCAGCGATGGTGGCCTGGACATCTCGAGCCCAAGCCTCGAAGTCGTTGTCCGCGTCGACGACGAGTCCGCGGATGCGCGCTGCTTTCGACAGCGAGCCAAAGAGGCGCTCCTTGGCGAGGCGAAGACGGCTTCGAACCGTCCCCTCGGAGATGCTGAGGATCCTGGCGAGCTGCGGCCCCGTCATGCCTTCCCAGTACCGCAGCTCGAGCAGGACCTGGGTCTGCATCGGGAGCTCGCGCAGCGCTTGGAGAACCAGCGCGTGTTCCTGGCGTTTGGCGACGATGGTGCTCGGCGAGGGGCTGAGGTCAGCCACTGATGTTTGCGTGGCATTGAAGCTACGCCGCTGGGCGCGGTAGTGCATGTAGAGCTGGTCGCGGGCGACCACGAACAGGAACGTCCGAAAACACCAGCCGTCGGGGATCCGATCGCGACGCTCCACGCACGTGAGCAGTGTTCGCTGGATGAGGTCTTCCACCCCGATGTCGACCTTGTTGCGGAAGAAGCGGCACAACGACGCAAAGTGCCGCTCGAGCAGTGCATCCGCAGCGCCGCGGTCTCCCTGGCGCCACGCTGCGAGCATCTCGACATCAGAGCTCACCCTCGCAGGCTATCACGAGCCCTCGGTCAGCCTGTGCGCCTCGGCTTGCGCCCGCGCGCCGAGCACGTGGGCGTCGAAGGCTGGTCCCGACAGCGCGTTGAGGCATCCCTTCGTCGCGCGTCGGCCGGAACGCAATGCTTCGGGAGCGCCTGAGGCCTTCCACGCTTTGCAGTCTTCTTCGCCCAACTCCTCGCAGATGTTGTCCTCCAGCATGTCGCAGGGGACGCCGCACGCGGCGGCGAGGCCTAGGAGCGACGCGAACGCTGTGATGACTACGGTGGTCTTGTTCATCACCCTCGTTCACTGCGCGAGGACATCGATCGATCACATTTTTTTCGTGTTTCTTTTGCGGGTCGCGGCCGTACTCTGCGCACCGTGACCGGGGGCGACGACTTCGAGGCGCGTCGTTGGAAAGAGCAGGTTCGGCACGGGCTGCTCGGCGGCACGCCGACACGGATCGGTCCCTACGAGCTACAGGGCCAGATCGGCCGTGGGGGCATGGGGTTGGTCTACCGCGGCTACGACCCTCGGCTCGATCGTGCGGTGGCGATCAAAGTCTTGCGCCGGGTTGGGGCGGAGCAGGAGCGGAGGCTGCGCGAGGAGGCGCGAACGTTGGCGGAACTGGACCACCCGAACATCGTCCGGGTGTTCGATGTTGGCGTGTTCGAGGGTCGCGTGTTTGTCGTGATGCCGTTGCTCGAGGGGCTGACGGTGGGCCAGTGGACCCGCAGCTCGTTGACGAACCACGCGCGCATGGAGGTGCTGTTGCGGGCCGGACGGGGGATCGCCGCTGCACACGAAGCGGGCGTCCTGCATCGCGACATCAAACCCGCGAACATCATCGTCGACCCCGGTGGTTGGCCCGTGGTGTTGGACTTCGGGCTCGGCAAGGCGTTGGCAGCTCCAACGTCGCGGACCGAAGAGACGGGCACGAGTTCCACCGCGGCTGGCGGTACGCCGGGGTACGTCGCGCCCGAGCAGGCCGCGGGGGAAACCGTCGACGAGCGTGCCGATGTGTTCGGCTTCTGCGTGACGGTGTTGGAATGCATCAGCCAGCGAGCGCCCGTCCCAAGTCATGGCCCCGCTTGCTCGGTCGAAGAGCTCGATGCGTTGCTCGCCTCCGTGCCTCGGAGGTGGCGGAAGGTCTTGCGTGCCGGGGTGGAGCAGGAGCCTCGGCAGCGTCCCCGAACAATGGAAGCCGTACTCCGCGCGCTGGAGCGGACGCCGACCCGTGGCCGGTGGTGGGTCGCCGGGGGGGTGGCTGCCTTCGCGGGAGCTTTGGCTTGGCCCTCGGGGACGGACATCTCTGCACGTGCGGCGACGGAGCCCAAGCCGGATCTCGGGGCTGCTCCGTCGGTGTCTGTGCTGCTCGCCGCGTCGAGACAGAAGGTGGGCGCGGGGGCCGTCCGGGACGCCAAGGTGCTCGCGCGGCAGGCGGTGGTGGCCGCGCAGAAACTCGGGGACCAGGTCGGCCTTGCCGAGGGTCTCGCACTTCGTGGGCGTCTGTTGTCGCGACTCGATGACCACGAGGCGGCGTTGTCCGATCTCGAGGACGCGTACGCGATCGCCCGGAGCCAAGGACGCCCCGAACTCGAATTTGACTCCGCATTGGCGCTCGTCGACGCTTTCTGTGCGCTACGACGGGGTGCACGGGCGCAGATCTGGCTGCGTCACGCTCGAGCACTCCGCTCCCGTGTCGAGAGTCGAGGGGCGCAGGCGCGATGGGCTCTTGCCGCATCACGCACCGCGCGAGTCTTGGGCTCGCTGGACGAGGCTGCGCGCCATATCTCAGAGGCTGAGATCGACGATGCGGATGCGGCCCTACAGGTCGCGATTCTCGGTCAGAAAGGCAACATCGAGGTTCTCCGCGGTGACTCGCAGCAGGCGGTCGCGACGCTGTCGCTGGCGCTGCATCAGGCTCGCGAGCTCTGGGGCCCGGGTGACCCTCGAACCGGTCGGATGCTCGCGGACCTCGGCGCTGCCCACCTTCGCCATGGAGCGGTCGAGCCTGCGGCCGAGGCGTTGGACGAAGCGGTTCGATTGCTCGAGTTGTCCTTGGGCACCGAGCACCCGAGGTTCGCCATGGCCGTGCAGAACCGGGCCATCGTCCAGTGGCGTCGCGGTGACCTCGAGGGAGCGATCGCGTCGTATCGGTTGGGCGTGCAGAGCTTCGAGGCCGCGTGGGGTCCGGAGCATCCCGAAGTTGCCCATGCCCGCGAGAACCTCAGCACCGCTCTGATCTACGCGGGCGACTACGATGGGGCGCTACGTCAGCAAAACCGGGCGCTGGTGATCCGGGAGTCCGCGTTGGGTTCGGAGCATCCGTCCGTCGCTCGCACGCTGAACTACATCGCTCAGAGCCACGAAGCGTTGGGGCAGTGGAAGCTTGCCAACGATGCTGCCCGCAGAGCGCACGAGCTCGCACTCGAGGTCCTCGGGCGGAAGAACTCGACGACCGCCGAAACTGCCGCCGCGCGAAGTCGAATCTCGATCGGTCAGGGCCGGTTCTCCGAAGCGCGGGGTTTTGCCGAGGATGCGATCGACATCTATCGCTCGATCGGTGCCGGCCCGCTCGAACTCGGGTCCGCGCACGAAAGCCTCGCGCTCGCACTCTGCGGCGCTCCCCCGATCCGTTGCCCGAGGGGCACCGACGAGCGCAGAAAAGCCGAGGCCGCCGCCTCGCGAGCGCGAGAGCTGTATACCCAGGCCGGTTTGGTGGCCGCGGCGAGCCAGGACGTGTTGGAGTCGTGGGCCGGCGAGCTCCTCGCCGCGGCAACCAAGTCCGGCAAGCCGCGTACGACGAACCAAAAAGCTTCGACCGACACCCAGGATTAGGTGCCGGCCGAAGCTAGAACGGATTGGAGGATTGGAGTCGGGTTGCCCAGTTGCCTGGACGACCAACGAAGTTTGCCAGCGGCGTGCCAACTCGTCGGGCGTGGGAATCACGGCATTTTTCGCCCGGGGCCTGTCCAGGCACCTGGCAACAGGAGTTGAGGTGGCCACGACACCCGCCACCCCCTGTCCGTCGACCCGGGCACCCGTTGGCCCTCGCAACCGCCGCCGCTACCCTGCGGAGGCAGGGTTGCATATGAGACTAGAACAATCGCTTTCGTTCGCCGCCGCATCGTTGATCTTCGCCGGGTGTTTTGCACCCGATGGTGGGCTCGACATCGACACGGATACGGATGCAGCGGCCGAGGGGAGTACCGCAGAGGCCGAGGGCGAAGGGACCGCGTCGGTGACTACGGCCGAACCGACCGGAGGAATGACCACCGTCACCCCAACGAGTGGGACAACGACCGGCGAGCCGACCACCAGTCCAACGACGGATGAGCCGACAACCGAAAACCCGACAATGAGTGGGCCGACGACGGTCGACACCATGGATCCGACGTCGGGCGGAGATGACCCGTTTTGCGGAGATGGACACGTGGACGCCGGCGAGGAGTGCGACGACGGCCTCGAGAACAACGGGCTCGATCAGGGGTGTCTTCCGGACTGCAACCTCAACGTCTGCGGAGACGGCAACATCGGACCCGATGAGTTCTGTGACGACGGGGAGGGGGACAACATCTTGGAGGTCGGCGCTTGCGCTCCCGACTGCTCGACGGTCATCGAGGAAAAGGTGATTCGGGGCAGCTCCGCGACAAATGGGGGCAACTATCAGCCCAACCCGGTTGGTCTCGCAGACGGGCAGTGCCAGCCCGGGCACCGCGCTCTGTTTGGGGTTCCGGGCGTCCGACAGGCGACCGCAAACTCGCCCTATACAGCGGACGATCTGATCGACTGGCCTCTGGCACCGTATACGGCCTACGTCCGGGTCGATGGGACGCCGATCTGGACGACCGACGCCACGCCTTTGCTGGGCGTCCGAGACGGCGCTCCAGAGCCGCTGACAAACCCCGTCGCGGAGCCTTGCATCCCAGACTTTCCCAACGGGGTGTTCTGCTTCACATTCGTGAGGCCGACCGGGCTGAACAACGACTGGACGCCAGCGTTGAACAACACCTGCAACGGTTGGTCGTCGAACGCGTCCGGCCAGACGCTCGCGTTCGGGAACTCCGAGTCGTCGACCGAGTTTCTTCGGGGGCCAACGACGACCTGCGATACGGGGACGGGCGACGTAGGCTTGGTCGGCTCTTGGCCGTCGTTCTACTGTGTCGAGCAGTAGAACGACTGTCCGGCGAAGTCTCGATGGAGCCCTGATCCTGGTTTAGGGATCAGGGCGCGTTCGGACACGAGTCGTTAAAAGCAAGAGGGGTCGCTGGACTCAGCGACCCCTCTTGCTCTTACGCGAAGGTTCTCCGCTCGGTGGCCTCTAGCCGGAGCACTGCGCTTGGCAGTTCATCGCGATGCACTGGTTCATCGCGAGCCAGACGGCCGTTTCCGAGGCGGTGTCTGGGCAAGCTGCGTCTGCACATGCTTGAACGTCAGCCGCGGTCGCGGGCGCAATGCACGGCTTGAATTCCGATGCGGCGTTCCCCAGTTCGGCTCCGATGCAGTCATTCAACAGCCCGCAAGCGGTGGGCTCGGTGACTTTGTTGATGTCACCGAAGCAG
Source organism: Nannocystales bacterium (assembly GCA_050633305.1). Taxonomy (GTDB): domain Bacteria; phylum Myxococcota_A; class Polyangia; order Nannocystales; family Nannocystaceae; genus CAJXVA01. Next base: position 229,035 of record JBOEGF010000023.1, on the reverse strand, counting down.
CCGGTCAGACCATCGCAGCAAGCGTCTTCAGCACACTCGCCACATGCAGGTGCGGGGAACATGACAGCTGCGCTGCACTCGCCCGCTCCGGTATCGGTCTCGCCTTCGGTCTCGCCGCCGTCGTCGACGCAGACGCCGCCCAGGCAGGTTTGATCCGGGGTGCATTCTCCTCCGCAGGGATCCGAGGAGGTGTCGTCGGTGGTGCTGCTATCGTCGGACGTGTCGTCGGTGTCGGCCGTGTCCGCGGTGTCGGCCGTGTCCGCGGTGTCGGCCGTGTCCGCGGTGTCGGCGGTGTCGGCGGTGTCGGCGGTGTCCGCGGTATCCGCGGTGTCGGCCGTGTCGGCGGTGTCAGCCGTGTCGGCGGTGTCAGCCGTGTCGGTGCCGGCGGAGTCGGTCGCGCCTGCGCCGGTGTCGTCGCTGTCGCCGTCGTCGCAACCGACGAAGGCAAGGCTGAGGCTGGAAGCAAGGATGAAGGAAAGCTTGTTACGGAGCATTAGTAGGACCCTTCTCCAGGTTTGGCCGCGCGAGGAAGACGGCGGCTCGATCACGACCCGGATATTCAGTGACCCTGCCACAGGGTCGTTTTGGGGGCAAAAGAAAACCCGTGAGGATCCGACGGCATGCTCCATGAAGGATCGTTGGGGCGCGAAAACCGGCAGCTTTTTGTGGATTCGCGTACACTCGGGGCAGCGGGAGAACAGCACATGGAACTCCAAAAACGCCTCTGGATCCTCACCGGCCTGCTGTCGACGGCCTTTCTTGCTGCAAGCTGTGGTCCGGCGGTGGACGCTGGGGAATGCTCTGAGGGGTCGCCGTGCCCGCGCGGAGAGATGTGCAACACCGACGAGGCCATCTGCGAACTCGTCGATCTCCCGACCGACGCGACTGAGTCGCCGGCGCAGGCCAACTTCACCGGGAAGGACATCCCGTTCTTCCGCGGGCAAGTTTGCACGGTCACGGAGACGGCCGCCGGAGAGCCGTTCCCGATCTACATGAACCCCTGTCTGCACCCGTGCCTGGATGTCACGCGGTTTGAGTTCAAACACTCGTGGAGCTGCACGGGCAGTACCTGTTCCGCGTACGCGGCTCTGTGGCTCAACGTCGACTCGGCAAGCGCGTGTCCCGAGGATGCGTTTGGGCAGTTCGCGGCTGGACAGTGCCAGTACACCAACCCGGTCACGCTGACGATCGACCCGACCTACGGCGACGGCTCGCCGGTCCAGGGCACGATGGAGCTCGAGATCCCGTTCCTCTCCAACGAAGACGCGGCGGCGATCGCTGCTTCGGGGGGCTCCCCTACGGTGATCGAGGGACGGATGACCCAGTACGCCCAGGATCCGGGGCGCATCGTCAGCGGCGCGCCGCTCAGCATCCTCGACTCCCACGCGGCACCCCCAGCCGACTGCGGCGACGATGGCAGCGCCTGCGACTGCTTCGAAGTTGGATTCTAGGACTCACGGCGAAGCTGCCAGGGTCGGACTTGTCCTCTCTGGCGGCGGCGCGCGGGGAGCGTATGAGGTCGGCGTGCTTCGCTACGTGCGAGAGCAGCTCCCCGGCCCCACGCCGTTTCATGTGATCACGGGCAGCAGCGTCGGTGCGATCAACGGAAGCTACATCGCGGCGACCTGCGACCGGCCTCGGGCGCAGGGTCGGGCGTTGGCCCGCGTCTGGAATGAGATCAAGCTCGACGAAGTGTACCGGTTCGGCTGGGAGCAGATGCGGACGTTGCCGCAGGTGTTGTTCGGCCGCGACCTCCCCAAGCTGACGCACGGCTCGACGGTGGGCGGACTTGTCGACGCCCAACTGATGCAGAAGGTGGTCCGGGAGCTCATCCCGTGGGAGGGCATCACGGAGAACCTTCACCGGTGTCATCTCCACGCGTTCGCATGCAGCGCTACGGAGTTGGCCACGGGTGTGACGACGGTGTTCGTGCAGACTCGAGACGGAGCGGTCGGCGAGTGGCCACGTTTGCCCGGCCAGGAGATCGTTCCGACCGCGATCACGGCGGCGCACACGCTCGCCTCAGCCGCGATCCCGGTGCTCTTTCCCGCCGTTCGGGTCGGTGACCAGCTCTACGTCGACGGGAGCCTTCGGCAAAACACGCCGATTCGTCCCGCGATGCACTTGGGGGCAGAGCGGTTGCTGGTGGTGGGTCTTCGACACGACAAGGAGACGGAGACCGCTCAGGAGAGGGCCCGCGAAGAGGCGAGCACGATCTACCCGAACGCGGTGTTCATGCTCGGCAAGATGCTCAACGCGTTGCTGCTCGACAAGCTCGAGGCCGACCTCGCTCGCATCGAGCGAACGAACGAGCTCATTCGCGCGGGCACGAAGATCTACGGTCCGGAGTTCTCTCGGAAGATCGCCGAGGGCATCCGGGGTCGGGAAGGGCGCCCGTACCGAGAGATAGAGCTGGTGCTGATTCAGCCTAGCCGGGATCTTGGAGAGGTGGCCCACGAGGTGATGCAGCGGACGCGGCTCAAGTCCTACAGCGGCATGATGGCCCGGTGGCTGCGCCGAATGACGGAGGATGCGGACGACTTGGCCGAGAGCGACCTGGCGAGCTACGTGTTGTTCGACCCCGACTACGTGCACGAGCTGATCGAGCTGGGGTATCGCGACGCGGCGGCGCAGCACGACAAGCTTGCTGCGCTCTGGGCGTAGCCGCGACGCCTTGAAGAAGGCGCGCGCACCAACTCCCCCGCACGTGCCCGCCATCGCCGCGGTGGCGCGGCTGAGAAGCCGGTGAGAAACCGCAACACGGCGCGGCCGGGCGCTGCGGTACACCAACCGCAATGGCGTACAACGTCGTGACACTCGGCGGGGATGGCATCGGTCCCGAAGTAATGGCCCAAGGTCTCCGCGTGCTCGAAGCCGTCAGCAAACCGCTGGGCATCGAGTGGAACGTCGAGGACATCCCGTGTGGGGGGCAGTTCTACTTGGAGCACGGGTCCCGTGACTGGCCCGAGGGATCGGAAGCCAAGTGCAAGGCCGCGGACATGATTCTCCTCGGTGCGGTCGGGTGGCCTGACCCCAAGAGCAAGGGTCCCGTGACGATGGCAAACGGGAAGATGGCCGGGTACTCCGCCGTGATCGGCAACCGTACCAACCTGGACCTCTTCGCCAACGTTCGTCCGGTCAAACTCTACAAGGGCGTGCAGCACCGCGTGCACGGCCAGCACAAGCAGGTGTGGACACCGGGGCAGGTGGACATGGTGATCGTTCGCGAGAACACCGAGGGACTGTACGCTGGCATGGGCGGAAAGCTGTCTCCAGGGGGCACGACCGAGGTCGCGATGGACACCCGTGTCATCACGCGACGAGGGTCCGAGCAGGTGATCCGCCACGCGTTCGAGCTGTGCAAACGCCGGAACACGGGCGCGCCGCGGGACGGGAAGCTCCGCGTCACGGCGATCCTCAAGGACAACGTCCTCAACGGTGACCACCTGTTCCGCGACATCTTCTTCAAGATCGGTGAGGAGTTCCCCGAGATCGAGAAGGAGACCGCGATCGTCGACGCGTTCACGCAGTGGTTGGTCTGTGAGCCCGAACGCTACGACGTGTGCGTCACGACCAACATGTTCGGGGACATCGTCACGGATCTTGCCTCCGTGTTGCAGGGTGGGATGGGGATGGCCGCCAGCGCCAACGTTGGCACCGAGCACGGGATGTTCGAGCCGATTCACGGCAGCTCCCCTTCGGACGCGGGCAAGGACCGGCTCAACCCGATTGCCACGGTGATCTCGGTGAAAGAGGGTCTCGATTGGCTTGCGGGGCGCAAAGGCGACGACAAGCTTGCGAAGGCAGCGGATGCCATCGACAAGGCCGTTGTCGAACTGCTCGAGGCGGGCGCTCCGCTGACCGTGGACCTTGTCGGCCCAGATCGCGCGGCGAAGTGCTGCGACGTAGGCAGCGCGCTGGCGGAGCTGGCGGCGGCCAAGCTCAGCTGAGCACCCGAGCACCCGTGCTCCGTTTGTGGGGCGCGGTTATTTGACTGGTACGCGTCGGCTTGGGACGCTGGACACGATCGTGTTGGTATCGTGTTCAGTGGCGCTTGTGTGGCTCCTGGCGGCGCCTGAAGCCGAGGGCGCCGAGGTGTCGTTGGGGGCGTCGGCTGCTGCCGAGCCAAACGCCGAGCCAACTGCCGAGCCAAACGCCGAAGTGGGCCCGTGGCTCCACCGGTATGCACCGCGGCGCAACATGTTCCACCTCGGTGTGTTCGGCGGCGTGCTGTTTCCTGCGCGCGACATCGAGTTGTTCGAAATCGATGACACGCTGGCCGATCAAGGTTTCAAGCCGTATCGCGCCGTCGCTCCGGAGTTCGGCGCTCGCATCGGCTACTTCCCGCTGGACTTCTTGGGTCTCGAGGCCGAGGGAGCCCTTGGCCTGGGTCAGGTCGAAGGCGACGAGAGGGCGACGCTTTGGGCGTTTCGCGGCCACGTCATCGGGCAAATCCCACGCTGGAGCGTGACGCCGTTCGTCCTCGCGGGTGCGGGCGTACTTGGGGTCCGAAGCGGCGTCGGGGCGGTCGGCGATGACGCTGACCTCGCGTTCCACCTCGGTGGAGGGGTTGCGGCCCATGTCACGCGGTCGCTGACGCTTCGCCTCGAAGTGCGCGACGTGATCAGCCCCCAGCAAGGGGCAACCGGCGGCGGTACCAACAGCCCCGAGATTCTTCTCGGGATCGGCTGGACCCGACGTCCACCGCGGTCGGAACCCCGACCCGCGCCTCCAACAGCAGCGGTCGAGCCAATACGAACTCCACGTTCGGACGAGGACTGGGACGGCTTCTTCGACGACGAAGATGCGTGCCCGCTCGAGGTTGGGGTCGCTCCCGACGGATGCCCCGACCCCGATCCCGATGGCGACAACGTTTTGGGCGACGCCGACGCATGCCCGACCGAGAAAGGGCCGGAACCCGATGGTTGTCCGGCTGCGGACACCGACGGAGACGGGATCGACGACGGTCAGGACGCCTGTCCGCAGGAGCCCGAGACCTTCAACGCGTTCGAGGATGCCGATGGATGCCCGGATGCGATGCCGGATGATCTGGGGGCTTTCGAAGGCACCCTCGAGGGCGTCAACTTCCAGATCGACAGTGCCCGGCTGCGCACCACATCCAGGAAGAACCTCGATGCCGTCGTCGCGGTCCTGGCCAAGTATTCGAAGGTGACCGTCGAGATCAGCGGCCACACCGACTCGACGGGGTCACCCGAGCACAACATCGAGCTCTCGAAGTCTCGGGCAGAGTCGGTCAAGGCGTACCTGGTCGACCATGGAGTCGAGGGCGACCGTGTCGAGACCCGGGGTGCCGGCCCCGACGAGCCGATCGACACGAACGCAAGCGTGGAGGGTCGCGCAAAAAACCGGCGGATCGAGTTCCGGTTGCTCAACTGCAAGTGCGGCGGCTGAGAACGAAGTGGCGCGATCGTTCAAGCCGGGCGGATGAATGCGTCCCACGCTGAGGCCATGACAAGCCTCGCGAGTTCCATCGCTCTTTGTGCGCTCATGGTCGGGACCGTCGGGTGCACCCGCCACGACCGCCCGCCGTCGGATCCCCATGGCCCGCAGACAGCGGCGAAGGGGCTGCCCGTTGTCGTGGTCCTCTCGGCGAGTCGGACCCAGACGTTGGCGGATGGATCGACCCGCCCGACAGGCTTCTTCCTCAACGAGTTCTACGAGGTCAAGCGGGGCCTCGATGCGGCCGGTGTGCCGTACGTGTTGGCGACCGTCGGCGGCGCAGTCCCGGCGTTGGACCCCGAGAGCGTCAATGAGAAGTACTGGACCGACCATCCACAGTGGCGGGACGAGGCGGTCACGTGGTTCGAGGAGGCGGCCGAGGTCCGCACGCCGCTCGCGTTGACGGATGTGGCGCGCGACCCCAGCGCGTTCTCCGGGGTGGTCGTGCCTGGCGGGCAGGGGGTGATGGGCGACCTGCTGCACGACGCGGACCTCCACTCCCTGCTCATCGAGCTCGGAGGTGCGGGTCGTCCCGTAGGTCTGGTGTGCCATGCCCCCGCGGTGCTGTCGCAACTCCCCGCAGGTCGTTCGCCGTTCGAGGGGCGCCGCGTCACCTCGGTGTCGGCATTTGAGGAGGTCTACATCGAGCGCGTGGTGATGGGGGCCAAAGCGACGAATCGACGCATTGGACGACAGCTCCGCCGCTCGGGTCTGAAACATCGGGCTGCGTTTCCCGGTCGAGGTCACGCGGTCCGCGATGGCAACCTGGTCACGAGTCAGAATCCGTTCTCCGGTGAGGCGTTCGTCGAGCTGTATGTCGCCGCACTTGCCGAGGGGGCAGGGCGCTGAGCCGTCGACAGGCATCGCCCGCGCGCTGCTATCGTGGCGAGGTGACGAGGTCTCCGGCGGGTCAATCGACGAGCGCGTCGATGCATGCGCTCGTTCGAGACGGCGTGGAGGCTCGAGTTGGCGCGACGCCCGACGGGTTGAGTAAGCGCGAGTTGTTGCAGCGCCTTCCGGTCCCGCACGATGCGTTTGAGATCGGGACGGGCGTGAAGGCCTGGGGCGAGCATCCGGTCCTCCGCGCGGTGTCTTCGGCACCGAACCCCGCCTCGTTGCTGTCCCGCTGGCAAAGCATCGAGGCCTTCGGCCACACCTCGCACCGCACACGGACCGTTTTCGCCGATGAGCGACGGGTCGAGTTGGAACACGTGTCCTTGGACGGAGGACCGATCTCGGCGGTCCAGGACCTCCTGATCTGGGGCGTCGTCGCCGGGCTTTTCGAGCTTTGGGGCGCAACGCATGTCGTGTTGGAGTGGCCCGATGGAGGCCGTTTTGGGGCCCCGCGTGATCAGGGGACGACCCGAACCGTGTCCGTTCACCTCGGTCGCTCGAAGCGGGCCCAGCCGCCCGGGATTCCGAAGGACACCCCGAGTATGGCGGCCGTTCAGGCGGTCGTTCAGACCGACCTCCTCCACAGCTGGGTGCTTCGTGAGGTGGCCGCGCGGCTTCGTGTTTCCGATCGGAGCCTGCAACGCCGACTTCGGGCAGAGGCCGTGACGTTCTCCTCGGTCCTTCAGAGAACTCGGGTCGATGCAGCGGTGAAGCTCCTCCGCTCGACCGAGCTTGGCCTCACCGAGATCGCGTTCTGCACCGGGTTCTCGGACCATGCGCATCTCACCCGGACGACGCGTAAGCACATGGAGCTTCCGCCGTCGGGGTTGCGGGCCCTCCTGCGGGCGTCGAGTTCGCAGCAGGACTAGGGACGCCCCCTAAAGCAGCGACGAGTAGATCGCGTGGCGGCCGACCCCAATCCGTTCGAGCCGCTCTTCTTTGACGAGTGCGCCGAGGTGGTGCCGCAGCACTTTGCGGTCCAGCCGGGTGTACTCCTCGATGTCGTCCAACGTGACCTCGCCGTTTCCCTCGATGAAGGGGAGGACCTGGCGGGCGAATTCGTCGGGCTCGATGCCGCCGTCTTGGGGTTCGGCTTTGGCCTTCGCCTTGCTGTCGTTCTCGGCCTTCTCGGCGTATGCGTCGCCAAGCTCATCCTCGAGGATGCGCTCTTTCTTGCGTCGCTTGGTCGCCGTCTTCTTGGCCTTGGTCTTCTCGGTGAAGCCGTCTCGGAGGTCACCCAGAGTGATCTTGGCGAACTGAGTCCAAAGACCCCGTGCGTTGAGGAACTTGACCAGGTCCCCGAGCGTGACGCTGTCCGGGTTTTTCAGTCCTTTGAGGGTCTCGAGGGCGCTGAGCCGCTCGAGTTCGTCCTCGGACGCATCAGGAGAGAGCATGTCGCTTGTGCTGCTGGGTGGCATGGTCAAAAACCGCGGCTCGGGGAGACGTGGAACAATCCGCTCCATCCGTCACCAGCCGTCCGAACCTGGTCGCGATCATGAGGGAAGCGGCTGCGGGTCGCAAGGGAGGGAAGGGGCTACACCGGGCCGGGTCGGACCGACTGCGCGGGTCGACGCTGGCGGAGCGGAACGCTCCCGAAGCGAGGGCTCGGTTCGGTTCGGCGGGGTCGGGATCCGTTGCCCCGCGACGTGCAGCGGTGTCATCGGGGAGTGTCTAGACCGGGTGCTGCGATGGCTTCCTGGCCCAGGGAGGAGTGCAGGAATAGGAGGATCTTCAGCTGCCGGGAAAACCGAGCGAAAACGCCCACTTGGGTAGGCCCAGATCCGACCTCCGCGCACGGCCTCCGGCAACCTCCGAGTCCTGGAATGGAGATCTCTTCTTCGGGTTCGCGGCCTGTCTTGGGACCAGCCTGTTGCGAACCTGTGACCACCTGGATAGCGGCGAGGCCGCAGGTGAGCGGAAGCCGCGCGGCCTCTTTGGGGGCCGGTCTACGCGTAGGAGGCTGTAGGACAGTGTTTCAAACGATCCTCGGTGTGATCGCATGATCTCCCGGGCTGTGTGGGATGGGGCGCGAAACCACAACGCCTGTGGATAACCCTGTGGAGAAGTTGGGGAGTACGAGGGGCGACTCACCAGCCGAACCTGTGGATAAGTCGGTCACAAAACTTGGGGTCAGCTTCTTGCCACACCCCAACATCTTGTGGTTCTAATACCAACCGCCCCAACATGAGGGGGCACCGAGGGTCCTCCCACCCTTCCCTACTTCCGCCTCCGGCGGGCACCACGTGGACGCGTCACTCGCGCGTTTACTCTCCGGATCCATCGCGGATCCAGCGCTCTCCGGGACCTCGAACCCAGACAACGGCACCGCTCCTTGGTGCACCACGCTTCTCCCCCAGAAAGCGTGCTCAGGCTGCTGTCGCCGCCACGTTTTTTCGAGTCCCGACTCTCTCGTACCGCTCGTCTGAGCTTCTGTTCAGCCCTCTACTCCGCCTCTCCGCTCTCTCCCCGCAGGCCGTCCGATGAAACTCGCTCGTCATTTCACCTCCGCTGACGCTTCCAACCCTTCCGAAGGTGACTTCCAAGGTATCGAGTTCGAAAGCCGTTCGTCCAAGATCACCAACCCCGATGGCTCGGTCGTGTTCGAGGCGAACGACATCGCGGTTCCCAAGGGTTGGTCTCAGGTCGCGGTCGACATCCTCGCCCAGAAGTACTTCCGCAAGGCCGGCATCCCCACGCGCACGCGTCGGGTCCCCGAGCCAGGCGTGCCCGAATGGCTGTGGCGCAGCGAGCCCGACGAGGAGGAGCTCGCCGAGCTCTCCGCCGACGAGCGTAAGCGAGGCGAGCGGGACAGCCGAGAGGTGTTCGGACGCCTTGCTGGCTGCTGGACGTACTGGGGATGGCGCCACGGATACTTCTCCGACGAGGCTTCGGCTCGCGCCTACTACGAAGAGATGCTGTTCATGTTGGCGACGCAGCGCGCCGCGCCCAACAGCCCGCAGTGGTTCAACACCGGGCTCAACTGGGCCTACGGCATCACGGGCCCCGCACAGGGCCACTACTACTGCGAGCCGGAGACCGGCCGTGTCCGCAAGTCCAAGACCGCCTACGGTCGGCCGCAGCCCCACGCCTGCTTCATCCAATCGGTCGATGATGACCTCGTCGGGGAGAACGGCATCATGGACCTGTGGGTCCGTGAGGCTCGGCTGTTCAAGTACGGCTCGGGTACCGGCACCAACTTCTCGCGCATCCGTGCCGAGGGCGAGCGCCTCTCGGGCGGCGGTCGTTCCAGCGGCCTGATGAGCTTCCTGCGAATCGGTGACCGGGCTGCCGGCGCGATCAAGTCGGGCGGCACCACTCGCCGCGCCGCCAAGATGGTCGTCGTCGACATCGATCACCCCGATGTCGAGTCGTTCATCGACTGGAAGGTCATCGAGGAGCAGAAGGTTGCAGCGCTCGTCACCGGGTCGCGCCTTTGCAACGAGCACCTCAACAACATCCTTCAGGCGGGCTGGGGCAACGCCGATGTGACGAATGAGGACCGTTGGAAGCCCAACGCAAACAAGCCGCTGCGCAAAGCCATGCGTGTCGCTCGCAAGGCCGAGGTCAACGAGAACTACATCCAGCGCGTCCTTCAGTTGGGCGAGCAGGGTGCCAAGTCGATCGCCTTCCAAGAGTACGACACGGGCTGGGACTCCGAGGCCTATGGGACTGTCGCAGGACAGAACTCGAACAACTCCGTTCGACTCACCGACTCGTTCCTCGAGGCGGTCGAGAACGACGACGACTGGCACCTTCGTCGCCGCACCGATGAGTCCGTCGCCAAGACGCTTCGCGCTCGTGAGCTGTGGAACAAAATTTCGTTCGGCGCGTGGTCCTGTGCCGACCCGGGCCTGCAGTTCGACACCACGATCAACGACTGGCACACGTGCCCCGCGTCGGGTCGCATCAACGCGAGCAACCCGTGCTCGGAGTACATGTTCCTCGACGACACGGCCTGCAACCTGGCGTCGCTGAACCTGATCAAGTTCGTGGCCGACAACGGTGACCTCGACACCGAGGCGATCCGGCACGCGTCCCGGCTGTGGACCGTGACGCTCGAGATCGCGGTGCTGATGGCCCAGTTCCCCAGCAAGCAGATCGCCGAGCTCAGCTACCGCTACCGCACGCTCGGCTTGGGCTACGCGAACCTGGGCACCTACTTCATGACGCGCGGCCTGCCGTACGACTCGAAGGAGAGCGCAGCGATCTGCGGCGGCGTGACGGCGCTGATGACCGCCACCTGCTACGCGACCTCGGCGGAACTCGCCGAAGAGCTGGGCGCGTTCGCGGGCTATGACGACAACCGGGCGCACATGCTCCGGGTCATGCGAAACCATCGTCGGGCCGCCTACGATGCTCCCAAGCACGAGTACGAGAGCCTCAACACCCCGCCGGTCGGCATCCCGCAGGACCTGTGTCCCGCGTACCTGTTGGGCCCCGCTCAGCAGGAGTGGGACCGGGCGCTACGCCAGGGTGAGGAGCACGGCTATCGCAACGCGCAGGTGACCGTCATCGCACCCACCGGGACCATCGGCCTGCTGATGGACTGCGACACCACCGGCATCGAGCCCGACTTCGCGCTGGTGAAGTTCAAGAAGCTCGCTGGCGGCGGCTACTTCAAGATCATCAACCAGTCCGTTCCCAGCGCGCTTGGCCACCTCGGCTACAGCGCGGCACAAACCGACGACATCGTTCGGTACATCAAGGGCGCGGGTAGCCTCGTGGGTAGCCCTCGCATCTCCCACGCCGACCTCAAGGCCAAGGGCTTCACCGCCGAAGTCCTGGAGAAGATCGAGTCCGAGCTGGAGTCGGCGTTCGAGATTGGCTTTGTGTTCAACCGCTGGACGCTGGGCGATGCGTTCTGCAAGGACACGCTCGGGTTCACCGAGGAGCAGCTCGCAGACACCAACTTCAACATGTTGGGGGAGCTCGGCTTCACGGACGATGACGTGCAAAAGGCCAACGACTACGTCTGCGGCACGATGACCATCGAGGGCGCTCCGCACATCAAGAACGAGCACCTCGAGGTGTTCGACTGCGCGAACAAGTGTGGTCGCTACGGCAAGCGCTTCATCGCCGCGATGGCCCACGTGCACATGATGGCTGCGGCTCAGCCGTTCCTCTCGGGCGCGATCTCCAAGACGATCAACATGCCCAACACCGCGACGGTGACCGAGGTCGAGGACGTCTACAAGCAGTCCTGGCAGCTCGCGATCAAGGCCATCGCCCTGTACCGCGACGGATCCAAGCTCAGCCAGCCGCTGTCCGCGTCATTGTTGGATGAAGTCTCTGACGACCTCGACGATGAGGATCAGCTCGAGGCGCCGATCGCCGCGACCTCGCAACCGCAGGTCATCGAGAAGGTCACTGAGAAGGTCGTCACGCGCTATCTCAAGAAGCGCCGCTCGATGCCCGACCGCCGGGGTGGCTACACCCAGAAGGCCGTCATCGGCGGCCACAAGGTCTACATCCACACCGGCGAGTACAGCGACGGGACGCTCGGTGAGATCTTCATCGACATGCACAAGGAGGGCGCCGCCTTCCGCAGTCTGATGAACTGCTACGCCATCGCGATCAGCTTGGGCATGCAGTACGGCGTGCCGCTCGAGGAGTACGTCGAGGCGTTCACCTTCACGCGCTTCGAGCCCAACGGCATGGTGCACGGACACCCGAGCATCAAGATGTGCACGAGCATCATCGACTACATCTTCCGCGAGCTCGCCGTCAGCTACCTCGGTCGTCACGACCTGGCCCATGTGGCCCCCGAAGACCTCGACCCCGATACGACGGGCGGCGACCGCCAGACTGAATCGGCCCCCGACGACGGCATGGTCCGCGGGGTCGACTACGCCGACGCGGAAGAAGTCGTCGAGGAACACCACGTCACTCCTGGCCCTCTCAAGCTCGAAGCAGCCCTGCCGTCCAGCGCCGGTTTCCTCGCAGACAGCAAAGCGAAGATCGAGTTCGAAGATCGCTCGGTGAGTGCTGGCGCTGCGCCTGCAGCGAACGGCGCCGCCGAGAGCCGTCAGGCCAAGCGTGGTGCTGAGAAACAGGCTGCAGCAGAGCTAAGTGCCAAGGTCCAGAAGGCGCGTATGCAAGGCTACGAGGGGGATGCATGCACGGCTTGCCAGAGCTTCACGCTCGTCCGCAACGGCTCTTGCCTCAAGTGCATCGCCTGTGGAGCCACCAGCGGCTGCAGCTAGCTAGAGCGAGCCGACGCCAAGCTTGCCAAGCGAGCCCCGTTCTCCGAAAGGAGCGCGGGGCTTTTTCGTGCTGCGCAGGGTTGCATTGGACTTGCCGCGCGGTTCTCTCGAGGTCACGTCGGTGTAGACGGGAGCGCCGTATACCTGAGGCCCGAGCCGTTTCTTACTCCGGGCGTGCCACGCGGCGGAACAGCGGTCGGGAGTCGTCGGCTGCCGCCTGATAGGTCACCGAAAACTCTTCCAGCTGGGCAATCGCGGTATCGGCCGACTTGCCGTCCGCGAGCTCGAGCGCATCGAAGCCGACGCGGCGCATGTAGAACACCTGGTCGGGAAGGACGTGTCCGACAGCGCGGAGTTCTCCGGTGTACCCCAGCCTGTCTCGGAGCAAGCGCGCCGATGAGTAGCCGCGACCGTCGGTGAACTTGGGGAACGCGACTGCGACCAGCGCGAGCCCATCGAGTGTGCCGTCCAAGGTCAGGACGTCATCGCTGGGTTGCAGCAGGACGCCGACCTTGTCGGGTCGCCCTCGCAGGGCCTCGCCCTCGGCGACCCATCGGCCAACGTCGACGAGGATGTCTCCGGTGGCCGGGACCGGCTGGTCCGCGTCCAGGGTGGTCCAGACCTCGGGAGGGGCGACGGCGTCGTGCTTAATCAGTGCCATAGAGGGATTCCTTGAACGGGTCGAGTCCGGCCCGGCGGTAGAAGTCGAGGAAGGTCTCGTCCGCGCTCTCGCGCTGGGTTGCGTAGGTGTCGAGCACGGTCGATACCGCGTCGACGATCTCGTCCGAGGAGAACGCACGGCCGACGATCTTACCCAGGCTCGCGTTGTCTCCTGGGTCGCCGCCGAGCATCAGCTGGTACGCCTCGACGCCCGCTTTGTCGATGCCGAGGATGCCGATGTTGCCCACGTGGTGGTGGCCGCACGCGTTGATGCATCCGGACATCTTCACGGTGACATCGCCGAGATCGTCGAGATAGTCTTGGTCGTCAAAGCGATCCGCGATGCGCAGCGCGACCGGGATCGACCGGGCGTTCGCCAGGTTGCAGAAGTCGAGCCCGGGGCAGCAGATCTGGTCCGTGACACGGCCGGCGTTGGCGGTGTGGAGGTCCCACGCCTTGAGCACGGCGTAGACCTCCTTGAGGTCGGCCTGCTTCACGTTCGGCATCATCACGTTCTGGTCGTGCATCACGACGACGTGACCGAGGCCAAAACGGTCGGCGAGGTCGGCGAGCGCGTCCAGTTGACTGTCGCTCACGTCGCCGGGAGCACGGTCCTTGGGCTTGGTCGAGATGACTATCGCCGTGTAGCCGGGGACTCGGTGCGGCCTGAGGTTGTTCTTGAGGAAGCGCGCAAACTCGCGGTCGGAGGTGAGCGCGAGCGCGTCGAGGTCAACGTTGGCAAGACCCTCGAAGCTCGGGGTGTGAAAGCGACCCTTGATGCGGTCGATCTCGTCCCGGGTGAGCTTGGTGGCGGAATCCTTGATGTGCCCCCACTCCTCTTCCACGGCGGCGGCGAACTTCTCCACGCCCCACTCCGAGACCTGGATCTTGATGCGCGCCTTGTACTTGTTGTCGCGACGGCCGTAGCGGTTGTAAACCCGCAGAATAGCCTCGAGGTACGACAGCAGGTGCTCGTAGGGGAGGAAGTCCCGCACCACCTTGGCGATGTGCGGGGTCCGGCCCAGGCCACCGCCGACGAGAATCTCGAAGCCTCGCTGGCCTTCGTCGTTGTCGACGATGCGGATGCCAATGTCGTGGACACGGACCGCAGCGCGATCGGTGGTGGATCCGGTGACCGCGATTTTGAACTTGCGGGGGAGGAAGGCGAACTCCGGGTGGAACGTCGACCACTGTCGAATGAGTTCGCAGTACGGCCGAGGGTCCTCGAGCTCGTCGGCTGCAATGCCGGCCAGCGGATCGGAGGTGGTGTTCCGAATGCAGTTGCCGCTGGTCTGGATCGCATGCATCTGCACCGACGCCAGCAGGTCGAGGATCTTGGGAACGTCTTCGAGCTCGGGCCAGTTGTATTGGACGTTCTGGCGGGTGGTGAAGTGCGCGTAGCCCTTGTCGTAGTCGCGGGCGATCGTGGCCAGGGCGCGGAGCTGGTCCGAGCTCAGCAGCCCGTACGGAACCGCGACGCGAAGCATGTACGCGTGCAGCTGCATGTACAGCCCGTTCTGCAGGCGCAGGGGCTTGAACTCGTTCTCGGTGATCTCTCCGGCCAGGCGTCGCTGAACTTGGCCGCGGAACTGGGCGGCGCGTTCGTCGACGATGCGCTGATCGTGTTCGTCGTATTGGTACATGACGTTGATGCCTAGGTGTGGCCCGCAGCCGTGTCGGGCCGCCGAAGCGGCGATGTGGGGCCCTGCGCACGGATGCGCTCGCGGGTGGTGGTGGCGACGGCTGAGCCCGCTTCGACGTTCACCTTGAACGCGTACGGATCGCAGACGTCGTGCTCCTGGGTTTGAGCGTGGGACAGAAGGTCATCCCGCTCGTCTTCGCTGCCCACCGCGTGTGCGTCGCTCAGCGCTGACGACCACGTGCGGTCGGGACGGAGATAGACGGGGGCTCCGGCATCAGTGGTGTTGGCCGTGATGACGAAGTGAGAGCCGAAGGAGCGAGCCACGGGCAAAGTCTGGTCCGGCGCGGTGTAAAGCGCAAATTGCTCGCTTAGATCGACGAATTACGTCCACTACAGGTGTCTATTGTGCCGTTTTTCATACACGGCACATCGCTGTGTTAATGGGCGGCGTGGAGCCCGTCGGGCCTGGAGGGACGGACGGAGCGAGCGCCTATACTGCCGGGGTGAGACGAGCTTCGGCGTGGCTTTTCGGCCTGGGTTTCTTGGGTTGCGGGAGCTCGGCGAACCCTCCGACGTCGACCTCCATGCAGAAGCGTGGGTCGTCTTCTTCGGGCGCGATGGAGGCCCAGACGGCGCCGACCGAGGAGCCGGAGCCCATGGCGCTAGTGCCCGTGGCCGACGCTGAGGCACCGGCCGCTCCGGCGGCCGAAGCGAGCCCCACTGTCGAAGCCGGGCAGCCGATTCCGACCGTGCTTGGCGTCCTCCCTGAGGTCCCGAAACCCAGCCTGGCGGTGGTGATCACGCTGCAGAAGATCGAGGTTGGCGCGGTCTCGGTCGCACTCGAAGCCGGCGCTCTGCCCAAGCGCGGTTCGGCACCGCAGGTGGTCGCGGACGCCATCCTCGCCTCGGACGATCCTGTGGCGTGGGTCGCCGATGCTGGCGTCCCTGCGGCGACGCTGCACACGTTGGTCGGCCTGCTTCCATCCGAACGTTCCCGAGTTCTTGTCGTCCAGACGCAGAAGGGACAACAGGGGGGGCTTCCGTTGGTGAGTACGGCACCGGAGGGGGCGCCTCAAGTGCGCATCGCCTCCGACGGGTTTCACCTCGCCGAGCAGAGCGGCGGCAAGGAACACGCACTGGGCCCGGGCAAGGATGGGGAGGCGTTCAACTACCTCGAGCTGCGCAACAAGGCGAAGAGCTTTCGAAGCAAGCACCCCGACGTCGCGGGGATCCGGGTCGGGGCGGAGGATGGGGTCACGGTCGAAACCCTCGCTCGGGCCATCTCGCAGATTCGTGGCCCCAAGTGCACGGTCGAGCCGCAGCGTTGCTGGTTGCCCAAGGTCGCCTTTGGGGACGGCGTAAAGACGCCGAGCGTAATCCCGTCAAAACCGAAGGTGAAGCTCTCCAAGCCGGCAGAGGTCACCGACACGCCTGGCACGGTCGAGATCGGGAAGGCGAAAGTGGGGAAGGGGATGGATGCGTCGAAGGTGGATGCCGTCCTGAAGCGCCGCGCTGGGTTCGCGCGGATGTGCTACTTCGCCGCGCTCGCGGACTCGCCGGAACTCGCCGGCTCCATGGACCTTCGACTCACGGTCGGAAAATCGGGAAAGGTCATCGAGGTTGGGGTTCCGAAGACCTCGCTCGACGACGATGCGGTGGAGGCATGCCTGACCCGGGGGCTCGAGGGGCTCAGCTTTGCCGCACCGAGCCGAGCTCCGGTGGCCGTCGACGTGTCGCTCACCTTCGAGCTGCGGTAGGAGTTTGCGAGTTTGTTGCCGCGTCGGAGATCCGTGCGATCCTCCGCGCGTGAGCGCCCGGGTCATCGCTGTGGGTACATTCCTTCTGTGCGGATGTGCGACGCAGCAGACGCCACCCCCTCCCACGGTGCCGCCGGTTTCCGAACCGGTCGAGGTCGCGATCCCGGAGTACGACCCTGTGGCCGTCGGCGCGGGCGTGTACCGTCTCGACCTCTCCGCAGGGTTGGACACGCTTCATGCCGCGCTGACGGAGGACAACCGAGCCGAAGAGGCCGCTGAGGTCCGCGACGAACTCAAGGAGGGCAACGCGTGGCTGGTGCTGGACCCGGGGGGCGAGACGCTCTTGCTGTATGGCCCGCAGACCGAGGCCATGGAGGTCGAGGTGTTGTCTGTCGCTGTGGACACAAGTGGTTTTGGTCTGACGCTGCAGGACCACCCCGACCGGGGAGGCGCGCGATGTCGTGCGGTCTCCGAGGTGCGCCTGGAATGCGACTTCGAGTTTGACGGTGGTGAACTGCAAGCACCGCTGCCGTTGGTCTTTGAGCGAGAAAATAGCGAACGTCCTGGGTTGCCCGCGCCGGGGCTCTACGGCTGGGAGCCCGCGCTTGGTGTCGAGGAGGTCGCCGATGTGGAGTCGATTCAGGACTCCCTGGTCTCAAGCGGGGTGGAGCCGGGCAAGGCGCGAACCCTGGCGGGAGAGCTGATGAGCCGCCCCTCGTTGAACATCGTCGCCGGCGACTCGTTGTGGACGCTCAACAACCATGTGACGTGGTGGGAGCACCCCTCGCAGGCGGAGATCAAGCGAGGCGTCTTTCCGCTCGCCCGCATGGAGACCACGCCGGATGGGTTTCGCATCGAACGCCGGATGCCCGAGCGAACCGGGGTGATCGTCGAGGACTGCCGACTGATGGACGCCGGGTTTGCGTGTCGCAGCGGGGGGCGGGAGTCGATCTACGAGCGCCGCACTACTCCGCCCGCCAAGTGAGCACGCTTCGGTCGTGCTCGACGGTGCCGTTGCGAAACCCAAGTCGCGTGTTGAACGTCTCGGGCGCGGGGAGCGTGAACTCCACGCGGTACGGGGTCAGGACATCCGGCCCATCCTCGCAGGCCAGCTCCGCTCGCTTGATCTCCCGCGTATTGGTCGAGACGGTCAACAGCGCCGCCGTTTGTTGGGCTTGCGCCTTCGGGCAGGACCAACGCATCCAGACCTCGAGCACATAGTGACCCTTGGGAAGTCTGAGCTTGGGTCCGATGCTCAGCGGTAGCTTCGGGGGGAGCTCGTTGCGATAGCGCGTGTATCCACGCAACGACCCGCCGGAGGCCTCGGGGTCGTCGAGGGCGGTGTCCCACCCCGCGGCTGCGAGGTGTTCGGCCTCGTAGGTGATCGGACCTGCGCGCAGGAGCGCTTCGAGTGTGGAGAACGACCAGGCACGAGTGGAGAGGTCTCCGGCAAACGCACTCACGCCAGCGGCCCGGTGCAGGATCACCCCCTGAGGGGGTTCGTACTCGGTGGGAAGCACAGTGGGGACGACGTAGGCATCGAACGAGTCCGTGGGCCAGGGTGCACGGGAGACCTCCGTCGCGCCGGGTCCATACAGTGCCCGGTACGCGAGCTGAGGAAGGGCTGCGCGGCGGTCGACGGCCACTCGAGGGCTGTCTGCCAGCGCTTCCATCAAGGGGGAGAAGGGCTGGGCTGGCGGGTTGAGCTCGGGGTCTCGCAGCCGTGCCGCGAACATCACGAGTACGACGCCGAGGAGCGCGGTGATCCGGGTGGCTTCAGCGCGTCGAGCAAACGCCACCACGAGAAGAACGATGGCGAACAAGGCCACGTTGAGCTGAGAGAGGACTCCGGAGGCGGCGGTGAGCGCCACGATCCCCGCACCCGTCCAGCCCAGCCCAGCCCACACGACACGAAGCGTTCCGCGCCCGGGCGGTCGTGTTGTTGCAGAGATCAGCCAAGCGGCTCCCCCGATCGCGGGGACGACGATGTGCAGCGCGTACCACGGGAGCATCGACTGCGAGAGGTTCTCGAACACCAGCACGTTGCCGACGAACCACAGCGGTAGGAGGAGCTCCGGACGCGGGGTGCGAAGCTCCGCACGGGGTCGAAGCACGCAGAACACAGCGAGGCCCGCCGCGCCGAGCGGCCACGGGATGGGGTCCGTCGCTTCGGACACCACGCCGGCGAGTTCGTTGAGGGTGCGAGCATTTTGCCCGCCTTCAAACCCCGCCATGCGTTGTCGGACCCCGCGGTTGAGCAACACCTCGAACACGCCGCCATCGGTGGCGATGCCGGCCCACGCAAACCAGACAACCCCGGCGAGCAGAGGGATCCCCAACGCCACGGCGAGGCGGGGGAGGGCGCTACGATCGCGTCGCCACCCTTCGAACACGAGAATCGGGAGGACAGCGAGTCCAACCGCCAGTTGCTTGGTGAGCATGGCAAACGCGAGCGCGACCCCTGCGAGCACGGCATTGCGGCGCGAGATCTTCGCGTCTTTTGCCTCGACGCTTGCGTGGTAGGCCCACAACCCTCCCAGCAGGCCGGCGACGAACATCGGCTCGATGCAGGCGTGCCGACCCCATCGGGTGGTGGCGGCACACAGGGCCAAGCCCGCGCTCCACGAGATCGCCATGGGAAGACCGCCGATCCTTCGACCCCACCCGAAGGCGAATGCGACGGTGGCGAGCATTCCCAGAGCGAAGGGGATCCGTAGCGCGCCCACGCTCATCCCGAAGGCTCGCAGGCTGAGTGCGGTGAGCCACAGGCTCATCGGAGGCTTGCTGAACCGCTCGTAGTAGGCGCCTGATTCATCGATCGCGTACAAATAGCGACCCTGCTCGAGCGCGTTGCGGCTCAGTCGCCCGTACAGCCCTTCGTCCCAGGTTCGCCACTCACCGGCACCGAGGTCGACGAACAGCAAGCCGGCGGCCAGCAGCATCACCACCGCAAAGGCAGCCCATGTCGCTCGCTCCCGGCTCACGTCCCTGCGATTTTAGTAGCACAACCGAGCCGCACGTTCCGGACCGCGGTGTCCTCATGATGCGCCGTATTGTCGCCGCGACAATTGGGCGCCTGGACATTCGACACCCGAGGGCGCGCATGGGCCGTGATATCCTGGCGCCATGCTTGGGTCCCTGGGCCGCGAAGACCGACTGCAACTGATGAAGTTCGTTTGCGCGTTTGCGTGGGCTGACCTCGAGATTCAGTCCGAGGAGCGCCACTTCGTGGACAAGCTCGTCGAGAAACTGGGACTCGAAGAAGACCGCGAGCTCATCGTGGGTTGGCTTCGCTCGCCCCCGCCGGCGGAAGAAGTCGACCCCACCCGCGTGCCACCGGAGCACCGTGAGGTTTTCCTCGATGCGGCGCGGCAGCTCTTCGAAGCCGACGGGGTCGTCGACCCGCACGAGCAAGAGCAGTTCGAGCTTTTGCAGCAGCTTCTGATCTAGGACGCTTGGCGTCTGACCTAGAAGCGCCCTTGAATCTGCAGGCCTGCAAACGACCGGCTTACCGCGGGCGCCACGTGGGCGTACCCGCGGCGGCTGTCGACCCGGCGCTTGGCACCAAGCCCGACCAGCACCGCCCCGGTCGCGAGAGCGATGGGCGCTGAGATGAGGCCGGCGATGAACATCGTGTTCGCCTTCTTTCCCTCGGCATCGATGCGGCTGCGTTGCTCCGCCGAGTAGGCGGGGTTGTCGAGGTCCTCGCGAGTCTGCTTGCCGTTGATCGCACCGACCGCGATGAGCGAGGTCAGACCGGCGCCCACCGCCATGGTGACCCCGCCTGCGATGAGGAGGCCGACTCCGTCTGAGCGGTCCGACGTTGAGAGTCTGATCGACGCCGAGCCATCGCTCTCGGGTTGTCGTGCCGGTGGTTCCGGGGCCGTCTGCTGGGTCGTCTCTGCGACCTCCACAGGTGGAGCCGCTCGCTCCGCGGTTTCGAGCGCGGCCTTGAGGTCAAACCGGGCGTTGACGACGGGCCGTGGGATATTGGGGTTCCCGTACTGCGCCTCGTAGGCCGAGAAGTAGGCGTAGTAGATGTCGAGTGCGCGCTCAAGAAGGGGACGGTTGGGCTGCCGGGTGTGGGCGTCCAGGGCGACATAGACGGTGTCGACCACCAGGTTCATGCGAAAGCGACGGGTCTTGATCGACTCTGGAGTCGCGTTCAGGACCCCGCCCCACGCCTCGACCGCTCCTTCCGCGTCGTCCCGTTGTGCCGCCTGTTTTCCACGGATATACGCGGTTCGTTGGCCCTTGGGCGCGTCCCCGGCGGTCACGACCTGCTCGGGGGCGGCCCGCACGTCCAGCGGCAAGCTGCACAGCAAGCTCGAGGTCAGGGCCAAGATGGTGGTGTTGCAGCGCAGCGAGGCCATCGGACTTACTCCACTCCGTCGCAGGTTGCGGCCGTCTCGAACTCCTCGAGCGGGACGCCATCGGAGCAGTAGTCGCCTTCCCAGATCTCGTCGCAGGTCGCGTTGAGGCACTGGTCATTGCCGTCGTCGCTGCAGTCTCCCCCGGCATCTTCCTTGAGCACGCATTCCTCCTCGAGGCAGTACGTGCCCGGCCGACAGCGAAGCTCGTCAAAGGTCGCCGCGGAGTCGTCGCAGGCATCGCCGACATCTGCGCCAGCGTGGCATTCGGGGTTGGCGACCGCATCGTCTGTCAGGTCTTCACAGACTCCCGACGCGCACCAGTTGCTGCCTTCGTTTTCCCCGGGCACACACTCATCGCCATTGTCGAGCAGGCTGGTGCGACAGCGGCGGCCGTTGTCGCTGGTCATGCAGCCGAGCGTCGCCGTCGGGTTGCACTCGCGGTCGTCAGTACAGATCGCGTTCGCGATCAGAACGATCTCGCACTCTGCGGAACCCCCAGTGTCGCAGTAGAGTCCGTCTTCACACTGGCCGTCGAAGGTGCACGCGGTTCCCTGGCTGCGGTCGGAGGCACAGGTGTCGCCGGAGCAGTGGAAGTCGTCGGCGCAATCGCGGTCGGTGTCGCAGCGATCCCCGTTGGTGTCTCCTCGTGGGGCGCAGTAGCTGTGGGTGCCGTCCTCGAAGTCGAGCGGGATGCAGCTCTCTCCACTGGGGCACTGTGCGTCCGCGCCGCAGGCGTATCCAGTGCTGCAGTATTCGGTGCACGTTTCGGTCGCGGGGTCGCAGGTCAGTCCGGCTCTGCACTGCGTCGACTCGGTTCCCAACGCAGGGTCGTCGACATCTTCGTACTCGCAGTGCTCTCCAAGCTCTGCTTTGGGGCGGCACAGGCCGGTGCCGATGTCGCAGTACAGGCCCTCGTCGCAGGTGTAGTCCGCTTCGCAGAACTCGTCGGTCAAGCCCTTGTCGACGCAGACGTAGTCGCCATCCACGTCTTCGCAGGAAGCACCCGGTGCACACTCGATGTCGAAGCCCAGTCCCGCCAAGTTGGCGCTGCACGCCTCGCCAACGACGAGCGTGCCTTGAAACAGGTTTCGGAGGTCACACGGGTTCCGGCTGGGGTCGTCTCCGGGCGTGCACGTGGCGTCCGGATCGAAGGGTTGGTTGCACGCTTGGTTTTCGAGCACGGCTCGACACTCGTCGGCGGCGTCACGATTGACCGACGAGCGATCCAATCGGATCCCGAAACCGAGTGTGTGGAGAAGCCCGCCTCGGTTGGACTCGGCGACATCGTCGTTGGAGTAGAGCTGCTCGACGTAGCGCGCGCGGCAGTCGTCCGCGTCGCTTGTGAAGGGCCCGAGCCGGTAGTCGAGTTCGCCTTCCGAGCAGCAGTTGAACTCCCAGTCGCACAGCGCTCCGATCAGCGCTTCGAGTTCGCCTTGCTCGCCTTCGTCTCCGGTCTCGGTTCCCCCGGTTTCGTCCGCGCTTGCCGAATCGTCTTCCGTCTCACCGGAGGCCGACGAGGAGCCCGATGTGGTGCCTTCACCCGGTCCATCCGTGTCCGCGCCGGAGCCAGCGTCGGTCTCGGTCCCGGTACCTGTGTCGGTTTCCCCCGCCTCTTCAGGCACTTCCGAGACGTAGCAACCGCCGCAGAGGACGATGGCGACGGTCAGGGCCTTCTGACGAAGGTGTGTGCTCCAGTGTCCCGCTTTCACACATGTACGTACGCGGTGCACATGTGGTTATTCATCCTAGAGTCAAAAAAACGCGTCGCGTGGTCGGCGCGAATGGGGGCTGAATGCCCGAGTCGGACGGAGTCTTTCCGTAGCACTCAGCCTTCCCACGCAAGGTCAGTCCCGCGAGACCGTGTTCGGGAGAGAGAGGTCACCAGACAAGACGTCATGGACCTCCTCGACCCGCAAGGTTGGAGCGTCACCCGAGGCGTCCACGCGCATCGATGCCGTGAGGGCGTCGAAGCTGAACGCGTCTGTGTTGGGCAGATGCCACCCGGGGATCAGCACGGTGAGCCGTTCGTCCCGCGCAAACGCGTGGAAGCCCGGCGAGTCGAGCAGCATGGGCATCGGTGAGGTCGGCGGACGCGGAGTCTCGCCCGCGGGGGGGACGGAGAGGCCGGCAGGCGAGTCCGGGTCTTCGACCAGGACGGCCCAGTGCACGTGATACACGGCTCCGTCATTCCCGTACTCCCCGTCGAGCGACTCGTCCCACAGCGGGGTGTCGTCGAAGTCTGGATGAGACGTCACGGCCAACGCCAGAATCCCACTGGCCCCCTCGAAGCCCACCTCGCTCGGATCGATGCTAGTGGGGAAGGCGTAGCCCAGAACCGGAGCGCCATCGAGCGTGCCCCCCGGTGTCGGGATCGAGGTGGCGACGCTCGACGCGGTGTCGAGCGTCATGACAAATGTGGCAACGTCGCTTCGGTAGGTCGCTTCGGTCGCTGTGAGGTCGAGAGTCTCCGGGTCCGTCGCAGCATCCGGCCAAGCTCGTGGTGCGGCCTGCTCGAGGCCGGTTGGAGAATGGGTCGGCGCTCCCTCATCGAGGGCGGACAGGACGGACTCGACGCCGAGCAGGGGTGCGTCATCGATCACTTGGACACGCATCTGCGCGACCAAGGCCCCGACGCTGAAGTCGAGTTCCCGCCCTACGCGGTCGAGCGGTACAACCACACGCAGACTTGTGCCGTCCTCCACAACGGTAAAGCCCGGAGAGTCGAGATACATCGGCATCGGGGCCGTGGGTGGAAGCACGTCAGGGTTCGGTGCCTGCGCGACGGCCAGCCCCGCTGGCGCTCGCTCATCCGAGACGAGGACGGCCCAATGCGCATGGTAGACGACGCCGTCGTCGTCGTACGCTCGGTTGCCGTCTTCATCCCACAACGGGGTGTCGTCGAAGTCGGGGTGCGAGGTCACGGCGAGGACGACGTCACCCTTCACGTCCGTGAATCCGACGGCTTCGGGGGGCAGGGTGGTGGGGAAGACGTAGCCGAGCACGGGCGCACCGTCGACGGAGCCCACAGGCTCGGGCGCGACAGATCCCGCGTCTCCGATGGTCCCGACCTCGAAGACCACCGCGTCCAGCTCGGGGTCGTAGCGCACGTCCATGTCCACCAGGTCAAAGGCGGGGTCGAGCGGAGCGTCACCGCCTGAGCCCGACGAGTCGGAGCGACTTCCCGTGCTCCCGCCGTCCGAAGACGAGCCCACCGGGCTCACTCCCGTGCTTCCCGAGCTTTCGCTCGAGCCGGTTGTGGGGACGTCGGTCGTGCTGGTGTCTGCCGAATCGGCAGGATCGGAGGAACAGGCGCACAGCAGGGCGAGGCCGGCAGACAGGGTGGGGCAAAAACTCTTCATGGTTTCGACTCGATACTTAATGCGAGCGAAGACCTTCCTTGTCAAATGGTTTGTTCTCGATACTATCTCGGTGTGAGCGACGCGCACCGCCTGCTCGAGCGAATCAGTGCCTTGTTCCGGGCTCAGCTCCGACGCGTGAGTACGGACCACGGGCTCAAGCTGGTGCAGCTGGAGGCTCTCGTCTATCTCAACTCTGCGAACCGCTACAGCGACACGCCGTTGGCGCTCGCCGAGTACCTCGCGCTGACCAAGGGCACGGTCTCGCAAACGCTCAAGACCCTAGAGTCCTCGGCTCTCATCGCCAAGACACCCGACCCCGAGGACCGCCGGGTCCAGCACTGCGCGGTGACCTCCGAGGGCGCGGAGATCGTTGCCGATGCTCTTCGCATCCCCAGCGCACCTGACCCCGAGCTCGAGTCTGCACTGCGCAGTGTGTTGCGTTCCCTGCAGCACTCCGCCGACGCCCGCACATTCGGTGTCTGCAACAGTTGCACCCACCATCAAGTCGATGCTGGGCGGGCCCGATGTGGCCTCACGGGTGAGACGCTTCGCAAGGCCGACCGCGTCAAGATCTGCCGTGAGCACGAGCCGGTACAGCTCAGAACTTGAGCTGGACCTGAAGCGTGCCGCCCTGGGCGCTCTCGCCCTCGTCGACCAGCCACTCGCCCTGGTACAGGAGCGAGACCCGTACGGCGTCGAGTTGCCGTTCGTTGGGCAGGTAGAACGCGAGCCCGTCGGTCGTGAAGTAGCGGTTGAGGGGATCGACCGCTTGCTCGCTTGCAGTCCAGCCGAAGTTGCCCAGCGGTGCGATGAAGAGCTTCTTCCCTGCGGGGATGGCGTAGCTGAGCTGGCCGTAGGCGCCGGTGCTCAAGAACGGGCGGCTGCTGAGGTTGTCGGTGACCTGCCGACGGATGAACTCCCCCTGTAGGTAGAAGCCGTGCATCACGAACTTGGCCGAGCCCGAGAGCAGGAGGTCGCGAGCCCGGGTGAGGGTATCGTCGCCAGCCGAGTTGAACAGCTGATACGGCGAGTAGAGCATTCCTGCACCGACCGCGAACCTCGGCTTCTTGTTGAGCTCCAGTGCGCTCTCGTAGCCCCCCAAAGCACCCAAGGGAGCGACTTCGAGTTGAGCGGACCACAGCGGACCCCGCCGGTTGTCGCGGTTGACCGCGAGTCCCGTGCCGTTGAACACGCCCCCGGAGAGTGACACTCGTTTGTCGGCGAAGCCGGCTTCGACCAAGCCGCCCAGGTCGCTGCTGACCAAGAAACTCGTGACGGCCTGGTTGCGCCGCGGGAACAGCAGCGAGTTGTTTTGGGTCCTGTTCTGTCTCGAGAACGGTACCCGCATCTGACCGAGCTTCAGGTTCAGCTCGAGGATCTCCATGCCCTTGGAGGACGAGACGGCGACGGGGCGGTAGTTGACC
The DNA here is from genome assembly GCA_050633305.1 of Nannocystales bacterium. GTDB lineage: Bacteria > Myxococcota_A > Polyangia > Nannocystales > Nannocystaceae > CAJXVA01. Next base: position 203,263 of record JBOEGF010000023.1, on the reverse strand, counting down.
CAGAGTTGCTCGAGCTCGAGGCCCGGCACCAACGCCGTGCGCGTGACCAGGTTGTCCGAGGCGCCGTCCCCCTCATAGTCGACGGCGTCGACGTCGGTGACGACGCGGGTGATCTGCGAACCCACCACGATGTGAGCCCGGTATGACCACTTCGGGAGGACGTTCCCGTGGAAGATGAGCCCCGCCCGCGTTTGCTGGGCACCGAACTCCTGTTGGTCTCGTGGGCGGGCGCCTCGTCGGACTCGGTAGGTGTACTGCGGCTGGATGTAGCCTTCGATGGTCAGGTGCTCTGACTTGAACGGTGACGGCTTGGCTTCGGCCTCCTCGTCGACCCCCTCGTCCGGCGGCGTTTCGGCCTCCTGAGAGTCGGCGGCGACGTCGACCGGTGCGGGGTCGGGCTCGGCCGCAGGCTCGGGCTCATCGTCGGCAACGGTGACGACCGACTCAGGCTCGGACGTGTCTGCCTCAGGCTCGGGGTCGGGCGCAGCGGGGACATCCGGAGGTGGAGGCGGGGCCGCGAGGGCGGTCCGCGAGGCGAGCATCAATCCGCCGATGAGGATCGTAGCGAGACGAGGGCTCATGGGTACGAGAGGCCGACGGGCCCAGCGGCAAGCGATACGAAGGTCTGACCGCCCGAGGTGTAGCTCGGTCCGCCGACCATCATCAAAGAGGTGTCGGTGGCGTAGGCCCAGGGGGCGTTGGGCACGACGAGGGGGAACTCTCCGAAGGCAGGTTCCGGGTTCGCCCATGTCAGGGTCCGAATCGGCGTGAAGCGGTCATCTTGGATGACGACGTTGGTTCGAAGCGAGTCCGCCAGGCGCTCGCTGGCGGCCCAGACCACCGGGTTGTCCAGCCTGCCTCGGTCGTTGACCGCCGCGATGCTCGGACGACCGTTGGCCATCCCGACCACCCACACGGTGCCATCCCAAAGGTGCACGCCGACGGGCTCCAACGGTCCGGTGTCGGTGATGTGCTCGGCGTTGCCGCGGTCGAACAGCAGGACCGAGCCATCGTTGAGGACGCCCGCGGCCCAACCGGCCGTACCGATCTGCATGTAGCCGGTCATTGCGTCCTCTTCGAACGCGTCCAGCCCGCTGATGGCGACGATGTCGGTGACTTCTGCGTTGGCGTTGAGGAAGCGGGCTTCGACGCGGACGTCGGGCTCTTCGGTGTCATCTCCACCGATCTCGTATCGGATGACCATGAAGCCGGCTTCGGTGGCTTCATCACCACCCACACCGAGGGAGACGACGTTGTCCGCGTTTCTCGGGACGAACTCCTCGAACCGAGAGTACCGACGGATGTCGAGGTCGATGACCACCTGAAACGGGACCGGGTCGCTCGGCGCCTGGACGAGCCCCACCATCGTCCGTCGCGACGGCGTCCACTTCACTTGCGGAAGGACTGCCTTGAACGCCAGCTGCGACTGCGAGTTGGGATCGCGGCTGAGAATCTGGCGGCAGTCGGAGGTTCTTCCGTTGACCTCGGCGATCGCGTCGCCGGACCAATACCAGGCGCGGTCCACCGTGGTGTCGAGCCACCCGTGCAGCCCGCGGTCGACGTTCTGGTGCACGCTGCACCGACCGCGCCATCCGCCGCCTGCCGGGTACCCCACGGTGGCCTCGGTCTGGGCGAGGTCGGGGGAGCCCATCAGTGCATAGATGGATCCGTTGCGGTCTGCGACGGGTCGTGGAAACAGAAACTCCTCCTCAGCGACGTAGTCACCGAGGTACCGAAACTGTCCCAGCTCGCCGGGCTCGAGATACTCGAGACATCCGCCGCACGCGAGGGCAGCCAGGCCGAGGAGAGGCCGAGCGAGACGACTGAAAGCCATGAAGGGGGCTACTCTTGGGCGACCGCGTAGCTGACCACGTAGTACGCCGCGTCTTCGCCGTTGGCGTCGGTGTAGTGCTCGCGGTAGACGAACGGCATCGTGGTGTACGCGTGGTCGAGATACTCGTCCTCAGGCGTGTCCGGGTTGTCCGGGAGCGGTGGCAGGTTGCCCCCGAAGAACGCGCTCTCACCCACGCGGATGCTGTAGCCCTGTCCCCAGCCGACACCGATGTCGGCACCGAAGCTCACCCCGCCGCCAATGATCGGGATCTCCGACGAGACGTCCACGCGGAAGCCGATGCTCGTGGACATCGAGACGCTGTTGGTCATGTTCTCCCCAACCGAAAGGCGGAAGCCGGAGCTGCCCGCATCGCTCACGAGGATGCTGGGCGGGTTGGTGAATACGAAGTCGTCCTCGGGGATGGGCGAGCCGTCGAGCCGTTCGGGCCCCGATGGGTAGGAGTCGGGGTTTCCGACCTGGTAGGGGACCTCGATGATGGGCAGGGTGCCAACTGCCTCGGCCATCGCGTTGTAGCGCCGAGTGGACCACAACAGCTCACTGCCGCCGACAGGCACCATCAGGACGAACTCCTCCTGGTCGCCACCATCGCCGAGCATCCCTGCGGGGTCTTCGATCCGGTACTTGTACGCGTGAAAGCAACCGCAGGTGAGGGTGACGACACCGTAGGGCTCGCCTTCGAAGTAGGACTCGGGGCGCGCGGAGTAGCGGGTGCCGATGCTCTGCCGGAACGTCTGCGTCTCGCTGAACTTCACGCTCGAGCTGATCCGGGTTCCGAGGCCCGCCTTGGCGATGTCGAACAGTCCGACGCTCACACCCATGTCGATTCCCATGTCGAGGGAGACCGAGTCGGAGAAGCTCTCCGAAGTGGACTCGGCGCGGCCGATGGAGACCGACGCTTCGCCGTCGCTGAACTCGGCTTCGTAGGGCGGAAAAATCCCGAGCGCGACCGGGACGATGTCGCCGGGGATCAGTACCGGCTCTTCGTTCATGAGGTGCGAGCGCGGTGAATCGCCGTCGAAGTCGACCGAGGCGATCCGAGTGGGCGCGTTGGAGTCGGTGAGGAAGTCGGTGAACTCCGCGCTGAGCTGGGAAGACCCCTCGACTCCGCGGAAGAGCTCGATCTGGCTGCCTTCGCGCAGCACGATCAGCTCGTCGGCTTCATCGGTGTCGAGGTCGCCGAACGAGAGGTCAATCGAAGCGTCGTCCACGACCTGGGACCCGAGCGGCGCGACGGTGCTACCCATCGCGGAGTAGGCGTGGAGCTGGGCATCGGAGAACGCGCCGCCAGCTTCGAGACCGAAGATGTCGTCGACACCGTCTCCATCGGGGTCACCCGCGTCGATGGCGATCAAGTCGTGCATCGCCGGAGCTTGGTAGTCGTCTGCGTCGCCGGAGAGTTCCAGGACGAAGAGCACCGCGTCGCCGGCATTCTCGAGCAGCAGGACGACCTCCTGCTGTCCGTCTCCGTCGACGTCACCCACAGCAGCATCTCGTCCACTTCCGTTTTGGAAGAACCCGGTGACGCACTCGCCGTCGTCGAGGCCGCAGATGGCGTAGTTTCCGAACTGGCCAAGGACGAACACTTCGTCCTTCTCGTCGCCGTCCGTGTCTCCGGCTGCAAGCGCGTGTGGCTGGAAGCCCACGTCGATCTCGATGTCTTCTTCGATGCCGCCGACCCGAATCCGGCTGCTGCCGGCGGAGGCGATGACAAAGAGCTCGGGGTTGGTGCCGAAGAAGTCGCCGCCGACGACATCCACGACAGCGGTGGACCCCATGTTCCAGGAGCCCGGATACTCGATCGACCCGGTCTGTGGCGCGTAGCCGTCGACGAAGAAATCTCCATCGTTGGCCGTGCTGTCGGCCACGACGAACTCGCGGTCGATGAAGAATCGAAGGTTGGGCGACAGCGGAAGGCCGGAGACGTACGGTCCGCCCTGACACCGTTGCATCTGGCAGACCGAGTCGACGCAGGTCTCTCCGGGCCCGCACTCGTCCTCACCCTGACAAGCGACGTCCTCTTCTTCGCGTCCACTCCCGCCGGGTCCTTCGTCCCCGGAGTCGTCGTCGTCGGGATCGCCGTCGTCGTCGACCATCTCGCCGCGAATGTCCTCGAACTTGGACTGGTTGCATCCGGTGATGCCCAGACCGAGCACAAGGCCCAGTGCGGTGCAGTACGGGGTCGCTGAGAGTCGTTTCATCGGTCCAGGTCCAAGTCTAGAAGTTGTAGGTGAGCGTGTATTCCTGGCAAACACCAGGCTCGCTTCCAGCGACGCTCATGTAGATCAGGGCGCTGTCGTCGGAGAATGCTCCTCCGCAGCTCAGCGAAATCTCGAAGCCCCCGGTGTTGGTTCCGCAGCAGCCGGGTCGTCCGTTCGGGGAGGGCTGCAGCGTCGTGCCTTCGTTGCACGTCACCTCGGTGTTTTCGAGCCCGTTGAGGCACTCGGCATGAATGCACAGCTCGAGGTCGTTGATGTTGACCTGAGCGTACGGGCCGACGATGGCCAGCGCCGTATCGGAACCTTCGTAGCGGAACCAGTCGATATCGGTGGGCGCTTCGAGTTCGCCGCTGAGCATGGACCCGGTGTCGTCGTCGTCGGTGATCGAACCGAGCAACGCAGCCTGAATCTCGCCGTTGTTGGGCTCGTTGGGGTCGTCGCCGCATTCGGCGACGGACTCGCAGGTACCCTCGGGGCAGACGAGTTCGCCTGCACAGTCCTCGTTGAACATGCAGGGGCATCCGACGTCGTCACACGCATCATCGGTATCCCCGTCCGTCTCCCCGGTGTCTGTGGGATCGGTGGGGTCCGTCGGATTGGTCGTGGGGTCGGTCGGGAACGTCGGGTTCGTGGAGTCGGTCGTGTCGGTATCCACGCCCGTCGTGCTGTCGGTCGTGTCGCCGCACTCGTCGTTGTAGTCGTCGAACACCGCATCGACCATGCACGCAGAGGTCTCGCTTGGAATCTCGCGGGCGAGGACCTGCTTGGCACATCCTTCAAACGCAGCCGCGCAGTCGTCCCCTGTGGTGCACTCGTCTTGGACCTTCTCGAGCATGTCTCGAGTCAGCACCCGAGCCAACCGGCCCGCACGCGCAAGCTCGGTGTCGTCCTCGCCGGAGAGCACCTCGGACTCGCAATCGCCGGAACCGTCTCCGCACTCCAGACACATCGCCGTCGCGAAATCTTCGACGATCGAGGAGGTGGTGGACACGTCGGTCGCTTCGTCGAAGCAGTCCTGCGGCTGCCCGAGCGAGAGCATGCACTGGCTGACCGTGGAGGCGACCTCGGGCTGAAGAATCCCCTCCATGGCGTCGCAGTCTCGGACGAGCGCCCGCTCACAAACCGTCGGCGCGTCGCAGGGGCTGACGTAGCCCTCGAGCGCCGGGCAGAAGTCCGCCGAGCCGCCTCCGTCTCCCTCTGAAGACTCGCAGGCCAAGCCGACGCCAAGGATGACGCCGACGAGACCGAGTCCGATCAACCGCGCTTGTCTCATTCCCGCTCTTTCCCCTCGCAGGATACGCCATGAACGTGCGCGGATATGCGACATGTAGTTGGCAAGCGGGTCACGAGAGTCCCAACATCTTGGGATCACGAAAGAAGTTCGGTTGTGACGCCCGTCCAGATCCCCGATTTCGTGTCGTCCGCGGGCGCCGCGTGGCGGTCCGTTCCCCCGGTTTTTTGGCCGTAGCGCGAACGTGTGTGTTCAGTGGCCTCGCGACCATGCCGATCCTGGAATTCTCTTCGGTGACGATGACCTACGGGCGCGGACGCGCAAAAACCGAGGCTCTACGAGACGTCTCCTTCAGCGTCCCCCAGGGGGCGTTCTCCGTGCTCGTCGGGCCCTCGGGCGCCGGGAAGAGCACATTGCTCAAGCTCGTGCTGGCCATGGAGCGCCCTCAGGAGGGCACGATTCAGGTTGCAGACCGGGATATCCACCGGCTCCGCCAGCACTCGATTCCGTACCTGCGCCGCAACGTCGGCGCCGTGTTTCAAGACTTCAAGCTGCTGCCGGACGCGACCGCGCTCGAGAATGTGGCGCTTGCGCTACAGGTGCTCGGGCTCCCACGTCGCCAGGTGCGAGCACGGGCCAGCAAGGCGCTGGAACAGGTCGAGCTCGACCCGGGAACCAAGCGCTCTGTCTCCCGAATGTCAGGGGGGGAGCAGCAACGTGTGGCCATTGCACGGGCGCTCTCCGGCGAACCCGCGATCCTGCTTGCCGATGAGCCCACCGGAAACCTCGACCCCAGGCTCAGTCGGGAGATCCTCGACGTGCTCGCGCGAATCAACCGCGATGGCACAACCGTCATGCTCGCGACCCACGACCCGATCGTACGCGAGGCCGGGGTGATCACCCACGAACTCAGTCTCGAAGGGGGACGGTTGGTCAGCGACTCGTTGGCGGAACTCGATCCTGTGCAAGCCATCGACCTCGACGAAGACACCAACCCGGTCATCAGCAGCGGAGTTCCCGTGGGAGCCGTGGCATGAGGGACTGGCCGAATACATTTCGTGCCGCGGGATACGTTGTCTCCCGGGCATTTCGCGGCATGGCGCAGGCTCCGATGGTGCAGTTGCTCGCCGTCGCGACCACGGCGGTGTGCATGTTGTTGCTGGGCACCGTGATGCTCGCGTGGACCAATGCACAAGGGGTTGCGAGTGCGTGGGGCATCGATGTGCCCGTGACCGTCTACCTTCACGATGATGCGCCCGACGACGAGATCGACGAACTCGCCGGGCTCCTCGAGGCGATCCCCGAGGTGACGACCGTCGAACGGGTGACGCCTCAGGATGCCATGACGCGATTGGCGGAAGGGCTTGGCGGTGAGGCGAGCATGCTCGAAGGCATCGAGCCTGGAGTTCTGCCGGCCTCGCTCGAAGTTCATTTGCAGGACGGGACCTCCTCGAGCTTCGTGTCCGCGCTGGGCGACAAGGTCACCGGGTTCGGCGTCGTTGAGGACGTTGCCGTGGCAGGAAGCTGGACCGACCAGGCCCAAGAAATGCTTCGCACGGTGGGCAACATGGCTTTGGGCGCCGCGAGCCTCGTGGGCTTCGCGTGCATGGCCATCGTGTGGAGCACGATTCGGCTTGCCGTCTACGCGCGTCGTTCCGAAATCCAGATCCTGCGGCTTGTCGGCGGATCGACCCAGTTCGTCCGAGGGCCGTTCATCGTCGAGGGCCTCATGCAAGGTGCGTTGGGTGCTGCGCTGGCGCTCTCCCTGCTCTACGCGGGCTTCGACACCGTGCGGCCGTTCCTCGAAGATGGCCTGTCCTTGTTGTTCGCGGCAGGCACGCTGCGGTTCTTCACGCCCACCGAGGTGGCGATGGGGGTGGCCTTCGGCGCGCTCGTCGGACTTCTTGGCTCGCGGGCGGCTGCGGGCCGCTACGTGGTGACCTGATGCGTCTGCGCTCAGCCGCCGTCCTGGGTCTGCTCGCGCTTGCGCTGGCGACAACCGTCCATGCTCGGTCGAAAGCACCGGAGCGCCTCGAGGAAACGCTGCGCCGAGAGCTCGGTTTGACGAAGACCTCCACCGAGCTCGCCGAGTCCCTCGCCGCGCTCGACCGGGAGCGATCCAGCCTGGAGTACACCGCGACCGTGCTCGACCATGCTGCGCGCGAGAGCATGCGTCGACTCGACGCCTATCGCAGCCGTCGCACCGACCGGGAAACGACCGCCCGAAACCGTGCGCGGTCGCTCTACAAACTATCCCGTGGCGGCGTGGCTCGGCTCGCGTTTGAGAGCGCGGGTGATGATGATCGTGAGGCCGAACTCCAGACCCGTATCCTTCGGGGGCGGGCGCTGAGGTTCTTGGTGCGGCACGACCTTGGTGAACTCGAGGTCTACCGACGCGCCGAGGAACGTGCGGCATCCGAGCTGGTCGCGGCATCCCGCGAGATGCAAACGCTGGGCGCGATCACCATGGTTGGTGCCGTGCAAGAGCACGCGCTTGTGTCCGCCGAGCACGCGATCAACCCGGACCTTCGCGCGACGATGAAGTCGCGACGTCGGCTCGCCGATCGTCTCGATGGCGAGATGTCGCATGAGCACAAGGTCCTGCTGCGGAACGTCAAACGCAACTGGCGTTCGCTGCGTTCGCTGCGGGGGCTCGATGGCGCGCCTCGTCTCGTGCGCCCCGTGCAAGGACGGGTCGTAGGCCGATTTGGTCCCTACACGGACCGGGTCCTCGAGCTCCCCTCGATTCGCAACGGCGTCGAACTGCACGCGCGGCGAGACGAACCCGTCAAGGCCATGGCCGACGGACGTGTGGTGATGGTGACCGCGTTGCCCGGGTACGAACAGGTCGTCGTGTTGGACCACGGTGGTGGTCAGTACACGCTGACGGCCCGGTTGTGGGACATCGCCGTCGAGGAAGGGCAAGAGGTCGAGGGCGGCACGTTGCTCGGCCGGGTCGCCAGCAAGGCGCTCGATGATGGCCTTGGCAGCAGCGTCTACATCGAGCTCCGACACGGCGAGAAGCCGGTGGACCCGACCGCGTACTTGAAGCGCGCGCGTCGCAGCGACCGGTAGGGCTTGCAGGGCGCTGAGCGCATCCACCTACCTCCCAGGTAATGGCCTGTCTGCAGGGCTGGGGACAGGCTTGGGCCATGCAGAGCCCACTTGAGCTGTTCCGCGCTGCCCCCGTCCAGCATCTCGACGTCGGTTCCACGACGCTGGCCTACCGTGTCTTCGGTTCGGGTCCCGCGCTCGTTCTCGTTCACGGGTGGCCGATGAGCGGCGTCACGTTCCGCTGTCTGGTGGCCGAGCTGCGGCACCACTTCACCTGCTACGTGCCCGACCTCCCCGGTGCCGGGGATTCTCCCTGGGACCCCTCCCTTCGCGACTTGTTTTTCGATGCAGGGCGCCTCGTCGCCGAGTTTGCCGACCGACTTGGGCTCGAGCAATTTGCGATGATGGGGTTCGACTCCGGAGGTGCGGTCGCAAGGATCGCCGCGTCCCAGCGACCCGGCCGTGTCTTTGCCCTGGTGATGACCAACACCGAAGTCCCTGGCCACCGCTTGCCCTTGCTCGAGCAGTTCAAGATACTGGCGGGGTTGCCCGGAGCCACAACCGTGTTTCGTTGGCTCCTGCATTCCAAGACCTTCCTTCGCTCGAAATACGGCTTCAAGGGGGCGTTCGTCGACTTGGCGCAACTCGACGGTGACTTCAAGGAGGCCACCCTCGAGCCGCTGCGGCGTGACCCGTCCGGCATGTTGCGGTCATTGCTCAATGCTGACCTCGACATCAGCGACCACCTGGCCGCGGTTCATGAGAAGATCGATGCACCTCTCCTCGCCGTGTGGGGGGACAAGTGTGGATTCTTCCCTCTGCGGGAGGGCACCTCGATGGTCCGGGACTGGCCCGGCGAGGCCCGCCTCGAAGTCGTACCCGGCCAGAAACTCATGTTGCACGAGGAGGACCCCCAGTCGGTCCTTCGTGTCATGATCCCCTTCCTGCGGGAGCACGCGCCCCCGACTCTCATGGAGGCCAACGCCGGGTGACTGACCGCGACAACGTCTTTCCTGCCCTCCTGCGCTACTGGAGAGGCGCGCGCGGCCTCAGCCAGCTCGACTTGGCAGGTGCCTCGGGTGTCTCGGCCAAACACATCAGCTTCCTCGAGACCGGACGGGCAAACCCCAGTCAGGAAATGGTCCTGCGACTCGCCACGACCATGGACCTGCCCTTGCGGGACCAGAACGCCCTGTTGGTCTCCGCCGGTTTTGCCGAGATGTTCCGTGGCAGCGCCGACGGTGCGTTCGACCCCGCCGTGCAGCGAGCGCTCGAGATCATGATGCGGCACCACGAGCCGTTTCCCATGCTGGTCTTCGATCGGCACTACGACCTCCTGACCTCCAACGAGGCCACCGGGCGCTTCTTGAAGCTCTTGCTGGGCGAGCAGGCCGCGGAAGAACGCAACCTGATGCGACTCTTGTTCGACCCCGACCTTCTGCGACCCTTCGTCGTCGCATGGGACCGCATCGCCCGGGCGCTCCTCAATCGCATGCAGCGCGAACTCCTCCATCGTCGACGCGATGCCGGGCTCTCTGCGCTGATCAGTTCGCTGTGCGCCTACCCGGATGTGCCCGAGGATTGGCGTGTCCCCGACCTCACCACGCCCAGCGTCGCCAGCCTCGACATCACCTTCGAATTCGAAGGCCAACGCTTCGGCTTCCTCACGACCCTGACCGTGTTCCAAGCCCCGCAGAACGTCTCGCTGGAGGAACTGAGGATCGAGAGTTATCTGCCGCTTGACGACGCGACCGAGCAGCTGTGCCGCGGGCTCGCGCAGACCTAGGAGCGTCTGTGTGGGACCTGGCCGGCAGCTCACCCGCGGGAGCCGTCGAGCCAAGCCCCTCCGGTGCAGGCGACTGTTGTCTTCCCAACGCGCCCGATCGCCTTCTCTGCTGTTCTCGGCATTCCGGGAAAAAAGCGTCACAACTGCCGGGGGCCGCATCTACCGAGCGTATGGAAAAGAACGCTCTGCATCCCACCACCGCGGCTCTCGCTGCGTTGCTCTTTGGCACAAGCTGCTTGGTCGGCTGTGACGTGGAAGATGAAGGCCCCGGGGCCTTCGACGAAGACGCGGAACTCGGCCTCGAGCATGAGGCGGAGGCGGAGGACGCCCTCGTCATCGACGAGGCCGTATTGGGGGCCATCGCTGGCGCACCCACGTTGGCCGACGAAGACGTCGAGACGCTGTTCGCGGAGAGCGAACCGACCCTGCGCGATGTGATCAGCCTTGTCGATGTCGATCTCCTTCCGACCGATCTGACGCTTGAGGACCTCGAGCGTCCCGTGATTCTCGACATGACGGAGCCGCCCATGGAGGCGCTCCCCAACGAGTCCATCGATGACTTCTCGGCGGAGCTCGAGCCGCAGTTCATCGGTGAGCAGGCCTGTGCGACGACGAGTATCAGTAGCGCCAACAACGGTGCGACGGTCGCGATGAGCACGCCGCCCAACTGCGGCTATGCTGCCGATGGCGCGACCTCGCCCAACACCAGCTACAACCCTGCCGGTTGTCCGAACCAGTTCATCACCCACGTCAGCGGCACGTCTGGCAATGCGCTCTCGTTCTACTCGGAGTGGCACGGGATCGCCCTCGATGAGACATACTGCGAGCTGTCGAGCAAGGCGCTGTCCGCCTACGGTGGCCAATGGACCGTCCAGTTCATCAACGGCTCGTGGTACTTCAGCTTGAGCTGGACCAAGATCGGCACCACGTTGCAACATGGTCAGTGGTCTTCGGGGGGTTGGTTCGCCGGGTGCAACTGGCAGTATGAAGACAACTACGGCCCCATTCCGAGCTTGCCCCAGGGGCATCTCTACAACCGCGTCCGGACCGCAACCCAGGGGGTTGTTCTGGCCCTGTTCCCGTTCAAGCAACGGGTCGGAGGCGGTATTCGCCACGGCAATGGTCCCTGCTGACCACCCCGGATCCCCGACCACCGGACGGCCGCTCGTACATCTACGCTCTGCGTGAGCGTGTTTCGCATCCGCCTCTGGCACAGACGGCGCGTGTGCGCTGGGCGTGGCGTCAAGCACCTCGACCTCTGTGAAGTCGGCGGCAGAGGCTCCGACCCAAAACAGCAGACGAGCGGTTGGGATCGCAAGCTATCACCGGCCTGCAAGGGGAAACAATCCGGGTAGCGGCTGAAGGACAGGACCCCGACTCTGCGTCGCCTCGGCGCTTGTGACCGGGAACGAAGTCACTCAGACTTGCTTCGCCCGTGGCCCTGCCTCCGATCAAGCTGAGTCTCGATGGCGAGGAGATTCATCTCGTCGCCGCTCGCGAACTCGACCGCTGGGGGGGCTATCTCCACGCACGAGGGGCAGCGTATGCGCTGGTCACCCCGGAGAACATCTCGCGGATTCGGCATGCGCTGATGTGCTCGCCTTCGGTCGACACGGAGGGGGTGTTTGTGGAGCTGCGCAAACAGCTTGAAGACGGCGGCGCGCTGTTCTTCGAGGTGCCGCCGGCCGAGGTGCCGTTCGAAGCCACAGAGGCGATCGACATCTTCAAGCTGATCCCGAAAGGGGGGAACGACGATGAGGACCGTCGCCCCGGTCCGAATCCGGGGCTGCATTGGATCGAGGTCATCTGCGTCTCGGCAAAAGGCGAGTCGTTCGCGGGCGCCCGGGCTCGGATCCGGCTCCCCGGTGGTCGGTCGGAGTTCGTTACGTTGGATGCGCGGTCGTCGGTGCGGTTCGACGACCTGACCGACGACGGGACCGCCCACTTCGAACTCTCTGGAGATGCGGTGGCTCGGGGCACACTCGACATCCCGACGGGCACTCGATACGAGATCGGCAGTGCGATCGGGTTGCCGACCCGGCGGCAACACGTGCTCATCGTGCATCCTCAGCCGGGCGCGTTCGTCTCTGTTGAGCTGTTCGTCGAGGAAGAGCCTGTGTTGTCTGGGCAGTACACGCTCACAACGAAGAACGGCGACACCGCCGGGGCGCTCGAAGGTGAACTCGTGCGTGACGACGGCTTTCCGATCCCATCGGCGGCGAGTTTCTCGTTTGAGCAGGTGCTCCCCCCTCCTCGAACCGAGGACGCTCAGGAGCGGGACGAGGACGCCGACGCCGATTCGCAAACGCCGGTCGAGCCGGTTCCCACGGGAACCGATCCTTCTACGCAAGACCCACTTGAGGGCCCGGTTCCGGAAGACTCGATTCGCGTCACCCTGCAACTCGACGATGGCACGCCGGTGCCGGGCACGATCGAGTTGTCCCACGCCCGGACAGAGACGCAGGACGGGGACCAAGCGGAGTTCTCGGGCGTCGAAGGCGAAGCGACGGTGGCGATTCGCGGCCTACGACTTCCAAGTTGATGCGGGGAGCCTCCGCGACCCGGAAAGGCCGCGGCTCGCGATCCCGACCGACTACCGCACCCGTGGGACGCGAAGCCCGTGGAGTGTTTCACTGCAGCTGGGTTCACCGGACGGCTCGGTGCCATGCCCTCCCGCTTCGATGATTTGGGTTCCGCCGCAAGGTGGGACCATGCGGACGATGGCATCGGTCAGCGCTCCGTAGCTGGTGTCTTGGAGTCCGGAGTAGACCATCTGAATCGGGGCGTCGTCGGTCGCGGCGCACAGCTGGCGCGCTGTCTGCTCGGGACCTCCCGACTCTTTTGGTGTTGTCTGACAGCTGAGCTGAGGGTCTTCGTACCGAGGCGGAACCGTCCGGGACGGGCGGGTGGTCACATGCAGGGCATCCTCGCCAACGACGACTGCGACGCGGAGCGCTGGTTGCGTTCGTGGGTCCGGTGTTGTTGCGAGACGCGGGGGAGTGGCGTGGAACACCGGTGGGGACACCGACACAACGCGTGCCCCTCGTGGCGTGGGCACTTGGAGGTAGTAGTTGGAAACGCCTGCCTTCCCCGCGGTGTACAGCACGTCGACGAGCGTCGCGAAGGTCACGTTCCGATCCGCGTCGACGACGAGCGGGGCCGGGACACCGGCACTCGAGTCCAAGAGCGTGTGCATGTCCACGAGGAGATGTCCGTGGCGTTGAAGCTCGGCGTCGGGTTGGTGCGACCATGTCTCGCCATTCGCGGCGGTGACGACGAGGCCGCCGGAACGCAAGGAGACTCGGTTGGCCCCCGCGGGGACGGGCAGCAGATTGCGGGCTTCAGGGACGCTGGCGAGTTGCTCGGTGTCGTCGGTCGGGATCACGGTGGCGGGGCGTGCCAAGACGATGCAGGTCCATGCGCCGAGCAGCCCCAGTGTCACCGGAACCACACGCCGCAGCTGGGCGACGGTCGGGCGGGTGTTCAGCAAGCGACGGATTCGGGTTCCTACATCGGGGCGGCCGAGTGCAGCCGCTGCCAGCATCGGGGCAGGGGTCGAAACCCCACTGTTGGCGAGGCTCAGCAGTTCCGCGGCGTAACTCGGAGCTTTGATGCCCCGCGCGACGGCGGCCTCGTCGGCGGAGAACTCGGCAGCGCGGAAGAAGCTTCGTGTGACCAGCCATGCCAACGGATTGACCCACAGCAACCCGCGCACGACGTACGCCAGCGGGAACCATCGGTGGTCGCCGTGTGCGACGTGCCCGAGTTCGTGGGCGAGCACAGCTCTCAGCCGTACGTCGGACCACGTGGTGGCCTGGATGGGGAGCAGGACCGTTGGCGTCAGCACGCCGACGACGATGGGTCCGACCACGCGGGGGGTGATGCCCAGCCGGGCGGCGGTTCCGGCTTGGCCCTGGAGCTCTCCGAACAGCACTTCGATCGCCGGCGGCACCCGGCTGGAGCCGCTACGCAGGGACATGGATCCGAGCGCTGATACGCCGACGCCGAGCAGACAGACGCTTGCACCGACGGCCCACAACAGCGAGAGACCCGTCCCAACATCGAAGGCCTGGGCCTGAGCCTCGGCCGTAGCCACGGTCGCGAGGCCCTGCGCAACGGGGACCAGCGTGGGCAGTGTCGTAGCCTCAGTGATCGCCGGACTCGTCTGTGCGAGTTGCACCCGTGTGCCGACCGGAAGACCCCACGTGCTTGGGGCGAAGGCCGCTGCCGTGGGTAGGAGCACGGCAGCCAGCATTCCCCAGGCGAGCACTCGGTGGCGAACTCGTGGGTGGCAGCTTCGCAATGCCGCGCCCGCGAGGACAACGGTAAGCAAGCCGACCGCTGCGCGGACATGCCAGGCGACCAGCGCCGAGTCCAGGAGCGTTCGTCCGTCGATGAGGAGCCAGTCGTTCATTGTTTTTCTCCGTCTGTGTCCCCACCCGCGTCGCGGATCAGGTTCTGCAGGGCTTCCAGTTCGTCACCGCTGACCCGCTTGCGGTTTCCTTCGAGCAGGGCTGCCGCTGCCCGGGCCGCGGAACCCTCGAAGAATGTCTGCACCACGTGCTTGAGTGCGGCGCGGCTGGCCGAGCGGCGGTCCCGGGTCGCGCGATACACGTAGCGGGTCCCCTGCGTGACATGGGTGAGGTGGCCCTTCTCCTCGAGGACGCGCAGCAGCGCACGAACGGCCGAGTATGAGGGGGGGTCGGTCATGGCCTCCCGGACGTCTCCTGCTGTCACGGCTTCGTCGCGGTAGACGATGTCCATGATCTGTCGCTCTCGGCGCGAGAGATCCCCCGGATCAGCCTTCTTTCGGGCCATGCAGTTTTTTTAGCACGTGCTAAAAAACCAGCAAGTCCAAAATCAGTGGGACTGGCCCGCGCCTCTTGGGGCGCGCCTCGAGAAACCGAGTGCGTCCACGGGCCTGCCCACGTAGGCCGAGGTCTTCGGCGCCGTGGTGGACCGTTGGAGCCCTTGCCGTGGGCAGGGCGGTTCCTCCGACCCGTGATGGGAACCTGGAGCATCCACGCAGCGGCTGCGCCGTGAGCCTCGCAGGCTCCGGGTGCTCCAAGGCCCGCTGGTGAAATCGGAAATCGTTTTCCGATTTCACCGGGGGCTTCGTCACGGCGGGACGAGTCCGTCCCGGGAGGGTCTCGGATCCGAGCAGCCTTCGAAGGGCTCGGGCGTGGTCACCCGCCTAAAAGCCGCTCGGAGTCGGCAGGCTGCAGCTCATTCCGTTGTTGTGCATCAGGTCCGAGATCCAGCTTTCGTAGTCGGCGTGCGAAGCCGCCCCGACGGCTGCGGCGCTCTTGCGGACGTTCACGTAGTAGTCCGAGTAGTCGCACATCGTCAGACAGTTCGTGTCGGACGCGGTCTGGTACATGTTGCGCATGTTGAACCACGTGGAGTAGAGCGAGGCGACGAAGTGGTCACCGGACCCGGGGAGGTTGGGGTCGTTGTCATTGTTCGCGCCATCGTCGGACCAGTCGCATAACGCCTTGGTGATGTTGCGCGGATAGGACTTGCCGTCGCCAGCGTGGGTGATCAAGACACCGTTTGCGTCCGGGTGCTCGCTGGCATCGGCGTTGCAGAGCAGGCTGGACGTGTTGTCGTCGAATCCACCCGTGCACGTATCCGTCGTCATCCGTTGCACATAGTTGGCCCACGCCTCAGCAAATGCCGGGGTGGGCCACTCGCGTTCGTCGGCGCTCCAGCTGTCGTCGCCGAATCGGTCGTATTTCTCGCTGGGTGCGTAGTCGGTGCATGTACCTGTGGTCCCATCCCAAGAACGCAACTGAATGGTGTGCCCATACTCGTGCATTGGCCCTTTTCCACTGATCCAGTCCGCTGGCATTGGAATGTGTACCTGCCCCGGACCGGAGGTGGTCGCGATGCTCTTGAAGGACGACGGGAAACGAACGAACGTTTCGCCGTACGTATCGCGGTAGAATGGCACTCCGGCGTCGACGTGCCAAACCCGGGTGGTGTCGACGATGCTCGCGTAGACGTTGGCCGCCATCGAGTGGTCGTCCCCCCACGCCGTGCGGTAGTTGAGCGTGTTGAGCGTATGTGTCCCGGGAGTGGCTTGCAGCGGATTCCCCTGCGACGCTTGCGGGTGCGCGAGCTTGTACGTCGTCTGGTCGTCCTTCTCGACGGAGACACAGCGGATGTCGTTGCAGAATCGCAGTCGATAGGTGACCTTGATGTCGGGGACCTGATCCTCGCCCGCACAGGTCTCGACGTCGTCGAAGGTCTCACTGTATTCGCCCCAGGAGTTGACAGTGGAAGACCCGATGTATTTCGCTGATTCGCACCCGGGCCCGACGAGCGCGTCGACCTCATAGAAGTCGGCGACGACATCGCGCGCCGCGAGAAAATTCTCCGCGCCGACGGCGTAGGTCGCTCCGGTGCCAACCACCCCAGACTTGTCGCGGCGCGTGTGGAAGTTCCCCACTGACCGCAGGTCGTTGTAGAAAACCTTGCCTTCCACTGTGATCGAGCCGGCCGCTTGAGCCTCGACCTTCGTCGCGAGGGCATCCGGCGAAGGGAGAGGCGTCGGTCCTTCGTCGACGACCGCGTCGAGCGAGGGTCGTTGTGGCGGTTCGGCCTCGGCGCCGGTGCTTTCCGCGGCCTCTTCTTCGCTGTCGGAAGTGAATTGCGCTTCTGTGTCGTAACCGACCGCGGCGTCCTCGTCCGACGGGGCCTCGCAAGCCGATGTGCCGAGCGCGAGTGCACCCACGATGAAGAGACGCCGGGGCGAAAGGGAGCGTTTTTCCATGCTCTCTCCTAGGCCACGAGCGGACGCACAATGACGCGAACGATTCGCGAGTCGACGGCGCGAGCTTGCTCAGCGGGACACGGAAGGCCGCGCGTACGGTCCCCACCTGGCTGCTCGTTCGGCGGTCCGGTAGATTGTGGGCAACCTGGGTTGTCGAGTTCCGGCCAGGCAGCTGGGATGCGGCTGGGCTGCCGACCCACGCGGACGGTTGCGCCTGGCGTTGACCATCAGGCGACTGCTGGGCTCGTGGACCGCAACACGAGCTCTTGCGCGCCGCTTGTTCGCTCGGCCGGGATGTCAACCATCAGGGAGTCGTGTCCCGAGGTCAGGGGGAACGGAGTCTCGCGCGCGGTTCGTACGCACCAACTCTACAGCCAGCGCCGCGACTGGGCGACCTCGTCGGTGCCAGCATGTACCAGATGGCCAGCTGCTCGGCGACGTTCCGCAGCACGCGATGGTGCTGCGCCAAACCGCACCCCCAGGGCCCAAACGAGCACGCCAACGACCAACGTCACGCCAGCCCGCCGACGGTTCATCACGAACTCCTTGGACTCCGTCTGTGTCACGACGTGCACGCCGCCGGACCACCGTCCTTGCTTTTCGTGGGCCCCGTGCATGCAAGCGAGCACCTCGGGGGATTCCGAAATCCGCCGAATCCAAGCTCGCGTGCCCGGCTGGATCGGTTCGAGTCGCCGCCAACGAATCGAGGTCAGTCCGGGGTCCCATGCGCTCGCCCGAAGCCGTCTGCCCGGTCGGCCTCGCCCCAGGTTCACCGCCTCTAGTTGCTGGCACAGACAGTCTCCGTCTTCCGCACGAGCGCCTAGCCCGGAACTGCGGGCTGTGCATCGCTCCACAGCCCCTCGTTTGTCGATCGCCGCCGACACCTGCCAGTGCAGCGACATTCGGGGATCTGGATGGAGGCATCGCGATCCACCCTCGCCAAGCGCGTCTGCGGTCCTTCCGCCCGGAGACCGCTTCCACGGACCCACTGCGATGACCCGGCTGACGATCAGGCCGACCGCCGGAGTTCCTTCGACTCCCCAGGGCACGCCCCCGGGCACACTCTCCCCTTCTCGCGACAAGGGTGCCCGAGTCCACGCCTCCGGATCGTGGACATCACGAATCGGCGCACTCACGAACTGGGGGAAGACCCCGTCTCGCCCGACCAAAACCGACAGTCGGCACTCCGGCGCGTCCGTGGGCTGCGAGTCGGGCATCACCGTACATTCCGCGTAGACATGGGCCTGGGGAAACGAATCGAAGTATCGCGCTCGGACCTCGGACGGCGTGAGGGGCACCTGGCATTCGCGCTCGTCCTCCAGCGTCAGTCGCCCCCGCGCGGCGGCCGATTCGATTCGCTCCAGCTCTGGGATCGGCACCACCTCGTAGCCCAACCGCTGCAGCTCTTTCGCGACGCTGCGACGCACCGCGGCAGCCTCGTCCGGAAAAAACACCACCTGATAGCGGTCCACAACCGGCCGCACCACGACAGCGTCGGGCGAATACGGCAGGGGGACGTCCATCCACACCATCGGCTCGGGAGGTTGGTACTCCGGCTGGACCGGGGAGGCGGAAAAATGCGTTTCTGAGGGCTCGACGGACTCGGTAGCCGAGGGCGGTCGGCGCTGCGGCGCGCTGTTGAGCGCGCCGGCCCGACAGCTCCCGATCACGACCACCGCCGCGATCATCGCCTACCGGGCCCGGGCCCGACGCGGCGTACTGCGGCTGTTGTCGCGTCGGCTTGGCGGCCCAGACTTCGTGCCATCGGCGTCTCGTTCTCCCATCAAAAAGTGCTGGTCCAGCATCGCATGGCGGTCGGGACATGGCTCGTGTTTCGGTGGCGCACCACAACACGCTCTGGCCTGCTCGGCCTTACGTCACCAAAGACTCGCCTCCGGGTGGGACACTCCGCGCGGCCAAGTGTTGACAGAGGGAACCCACGACCGCGAGCTCTCGAGTGCCATCTGGGGTGTGGGGAGTCCGTCCCGCTCGACGTCCGCGATCGCGGCCTCGAGATCAAGTCGGCGCCTTAGGACGAGCGTTCGTTCCTCATCGACCCCGAGTTCTGGAATGTCTGCGCGTGCAGCAAAAGACAGCCTTCGGCCGCGAGGGCGGGATGCGTGCCGTGCTGGTCACGCACGTTGCGGCGGGGTATCAACGTTGCGCCGTGGACACCGACCGACCGTCGAACTCACCTCCGTTGGGCCGCCACCGAATTGAGGTTTGCCCGGCCGTTGGCGACATCGACGAGCTGGAGCACGTCTCCAACCTGGTCTACCTACGCTGGATTCTCCAGGCCGCGCTGTCCCATTCGGATGCGCTGGGGTGGGGGGCCGCCGAGTACCGTCGCCTCGGTGCGGTGTGGGTCGTCCGTCGGCACGAGATCGACTACGCTCGCGCGACCCTGCTCGGCGAGGCGTTGGCGGTCTCGACATGGGTCGATTCGTGGAAGCGTGTCTCGTGCGTTCGCAAGACCGAGCTCGTGCGGGTTGCCGACGCGCAAGTCGTGTGCCGTGCCGCGACCACCTGGGCGTTCGTTTCGTTTGCCCAAGGACGCCCCACCAAGATTCCCGAGGCGATGCGGGCCGCGTTCGAAGTTGCAACGCTGTAGATTCCGCCCGATGTTCGCGTCGGCCTCGACTCTCACTTCGACATGAACAGCTCGGGGCTACCGCACGGTGCCGGCTCGTCGGTACGCTCCGCGTGCCACCTCTCAACACGCCTCTCGCAACCTTGCGGGAGCATCGAGCCCGGTTATAGGGGAGTCTCCTCTGCGTCTTGTCGAGGACGCTGCGAGGGGGCGGGGGTGTGTTTCGGTGGAGGTCGAGGTTCCTACCGCAGTCCAGTCCTCTGAGCGGTCCGCTACAATGCGGCACCGTGACCGACCCGCTTCGGATCATCTCGTGGAACGTGGGAGGGTTGCGAGCGGCGGCGCGCAAGGGGCTGCGCCGAAAGCTGCGGGGATTGTCGCCGGACATCTTCGCCATCCAAGAAATACGGGCGCGCGTCGAGCAAATGACGCGGGCGCTGCACCACCCGCGGGGGTTCGTCGCGCGCTATGTCGCCGCGGAGCGCCCGGGGTACAGCGGCGTGGGGATCTGGTCCGGGGTTGAGCCCGATGAGGTGGTGGGCCCGTTGGGCGAGCCGCGCTTCGATTGTGAAGGTCGGGTGATCATCGCCCGGTGGGGACGGCTGGCGATCGCGAATGTCTATTTCCCCAACGGCAACGGAAAGGATCGCAGCAACGATCGCGTGCCCTACAAGCTCGACTTCTACCGGTACGTCTTCGATGCGGTGCAGCGCCGCCGAAAGGCTGGCCAACGCGTGCTCGTGATGGGCGACTTCAACACCGCACGGGCGCCGAGCGATCTGGCGCGACCCAAGGGCAACAAGCACACCTCGGGCTGGCTGCCGGAGGAGGTCGCCGAACTTGCGCGATGGATCGACGCCGGTTGGGTCGACACCTTTCGCGCCTTCGAGCCAGGCCCCGGCCACTACACGTGGTGGAGCACGCGCGGGGACGTGCGGGCGCGCAACATCGGCTGGCGTATCGACTACGTGCTCGCCTCCCCCGCAGCGATGCGCTTCGTGAGGAACGCGATGATCTATCCGCGAGTGATGGGCTCGGACCACTGCCCGGTCGGCGTGGATGTAGACCCTGCGATCCGCACCTGAGGATCTGGCCCTCGCTCCCCTCGCTCCCCGACCCAGGGTCATTGACCGGGGCGGGCGGCCGATCGGCGGTCTGCCGGGTGAAGAGTTGTCTGGCACGACGAGCGCATCGGTGCCCGGGGAGCGCAACCGGGGGCCGGCGTTGCGTTTTGCGGGCCACGCTCGACGAGAAACCAGCACGCCCGGACGAGCACTAGGCTCGCCTGCTGCGCCTGAAACCGCGAGGGCTCAGCTTTTTGCAATGTCAACGACCACGCCGAAGCGCTGGACCATCAGATACGTACCGAGGGGAAAGACGACATCTCGCTTCCCGCCTCGAAGAAGAAGAAGAAGAAGAAGAAGAAGAAGAAGAAGAAGGCCGAGCAGAGTTTGCTACTGGGGCGGGAGTTCCAAGTTGCTCAGCTCTCTTGCGCAGACGTCTTTTTGTTTCCACAGCGCGTCGGACTTCGGGTCGTTCCCTTTCTCTGGGAGGGCTTCCCACGCGGTCCCGAACGCGTCCGACTCCCCGGCACACGGTCGACCCCCACTCCCGGCGGATTTCGCCTCACCGCGAGGCATGCTCACGTTTTTCTTGACGCACGCGCAGTACGTATCCGCGGCTCCCTTGACGGCTTCGTTGAGTTCAGGGGGGTTGGAGGTGTCGCACGCGATGAGCGTGAAAAGGACACTGGTCAGGAGCATTCGAGTCTGCATGACGGGTTCCGTCAGAGGTAGATGCACGAGGTCTTCTCGTTTGCAGCCAGCGCCTCCTTTTTGAGCGCGTGACTCGTTTTCTCGTGCGAGGGCGAGCGCATCGCGGCCTTGGGTTCTGCAGGGGACGCACCGCGCTCGTGCGTGACAGCGAGCCATCGCTGGTGCCTCTGCGCACCGCGGCCCGCTTGCTCACCGCCCCAGTTCCGGGCCCTTGGCCGACATCCCGCTCGCCGAGTGGGCCACTGGCGGGCGACTTGGTTGCCCTAGGCCCAGCGGCCGCCCGTTGCGGTGAGCCTTGTCGTGCCGGGCCTGCTCGAGTCGCTCCGAGTCGGCGCGTTGCTGAATCACCGCATGAGTAGGACCCCTGCCGCAGCAAGCACACGTGCGACTTCGAGCGGCCACGCCCAACGCTTTCCTTCGAACAGTCCGCCCCAGACGATGGTTGCGAGCAGAACCCAGGATCCGGCGAGCCCGACAACCCCTGCGGAGAGTTCTTCGAACGACAGGAGTAGCGTCGCGACGACTCCAACGGACACCAGGAGTTGCACAAAAACGTACGCCTTCACCCGAGATCCCGTGCAGTCCTCGGAGTACTTATGGGCCGCACGCGAGCGGATCTGTTCGGCGGATAGCGTCGGCGCGGGCGCTTCGAGCGTCCAACCCGGCGGAGCGAACCAGAGCCGCAGCTTGTCCCGCCACAGCGGTAGGCTCCAGCTTCGTCGGGCAAGTTCGGCGAAGTAGTAGACGTTGAGCCACAACGGATTGAAGCTGCGAACTTGGGCGATCGTGCCGTAGACCGGCTGGCTTCGCTCCGCTGCGAAGGTGCCGAACGCTCGGTCCCAAACGATGAAGACGCCGCCGTAGTTTCGGTCGAGGTACTCGGGATTGATCGCGTGGTGGACTCGGTGGTGCGAGGGCGTGTTGAGGACCCATTCCAGCGGCCCGAGTCGGCCGACGAGTTCGGTGTGGATCCAGAACTGATACAGGCTGCTCAACGCGATCGACATCAGGTAGATGTGCGGAGGCACGCCGGCGACCCCGAGGAGGAGGAACAAGGGGAGCGCGGTGGTTCGGATGATCCACGGTTGGCGAAGCGCGACCGCCAGGTTGAAGTCTTCCCCATGGTGGTGCACGACATGGGCTGCCCAGAGCAGGCCGACCCGGTGGTTCGCGCGATGCCACCAGTAGAAGAGAAAATCGACTCCCAGGAATCCGAGCGCCCACTGAAGCGCGGTGGGAATCCCTAGCGTTTCGAAGTCCCAGACGCGGCACTCCAGGTAGATCCAGACGTAGGCCGCCGTCCGCAGCGCCTCTGTGAAGAGCGAGCTGAGGACCTGGTTGGAGATCCCGATGCCGAGATTGGCGACAGTGTCGTTGAACCGGTACACCCGGCGCCCACGGACCCGCCCGATCAGCGCCTCAACCGCGATCAGGAGCAGGAAAGCCGGAATGGCGAGGGCGACGGGGTTCATGGCACCACAGATTCCGCCGCTCCCCGAGACATCGGGCGGGCAGGGGGACGTGTGAAGCCTAGGGCCGGGTTGGAGCCGGCGCACCCGAAAACCGCCACCGCGTTCGGCATGAGCGTCCCGGAAAAATGTGGGCCGTCTGAGGTGCTGTGCCGTACGTCCTTGGGAAGGACCGCTGTCCGCAAAAACGGCCACTGCCTCGCGCATGGGCGCGCGATCTGACGCTACACTCGTGGCCGTGAGCTCTCGACTTCGTAGCGTAGCGTTCGGCGCCAGCATGTTGGCCATCGGCGTCGTCGTGGGCGCGGCCGGAAACACCGCAGTCGCGTCCGACCCAGAGCCCACCGCTGCCCCGCCGAGCTACTCGCGGTACGCGAAGCTCGACATGTTCGCCCGCGCGCTGTCGATCATCGAGCAGTACTACGTGCGGCCCGTCGACGACCAAGCCATCGTCTACGCTGCGTTGCGGGGACTTGTCTCTGAGCTCGATCCCCACACATCGTTCCTGCCTCCTCAAGATGCCAAACTCCTGCGTGAAGACATCGAAGGTGCATTCGGAGGCATCGGGATGGTGGTGGTGCTGGGACGAGAGAGCAACGGGGAGCGGTTCCTCGATGTTCGCGATGTGATCCCCGGCGGCCCCGCCGACAAGGCCAACATCACGCCCGGTCATCGGGTGCTCGCGATCAACGGGCAGTCCATCGCGCAGTTTGTCGACCTGCAGCGCGCGATCACGGTCATTCGTGGGGAGCCCGGAACAACCGTGGACCTCACCGTCGAGGACCCCGTGCGCGGCGTAAAACGAACCGTCGAGCTGGCGCGTGCAATCATCGACACCCCGCCGGTCGAGGTTCGTTCTCTCGGCGAGGGCATCGGAGTGCTGCGACTTCGGGATTTTCCCGAGGACGCGGCCGCCGACGTCAAGGACGGTGTGTTGGCGCTTCAAAAAGAAGCCGGTGAGGCGGGGCTGCGTGGATTGGTTCTCGACCTGCGTGACAACGGGGGGGGGTTACTCGACGAGGCCATTCGCATCGTGGATCTGTTCGTCGCCGAAGGGGCGATCGTCCGGACCCGCGGTCGTCGAGGGGTGGTGTTGGATGAGGCTCGTGCCCGGCGGGTGACGACGCTCGACCCCATCCCGCTGGTCGTGCTCGTCAACAAGGGCAGCGCCTCGGCATCCGAAATCGTCGCGGGTGCCCTGCAAGACCACCAGCGGGCGCTCATCATCGGCGAGCGCACCTACGGCAAGGGGTCCGTGCAGGCGCCGTTTGAGCTCAGCGACGGCAGCTTGCTCAAGCTGACGACCGCGCTGTACTACACGCCCGACGACCGCCTGATTCAAGCCAGCGGGATCATGCCCGACGTATTTGTGGGCGCCGCCGAACCCGGCGCCAAGGTCGACCTCGATTCGCGGCCCGAGATCCGTCCCGAGCGTGAGAGCCCGCGGCATCTCGAGCCCGAAGACTTTGGGCGCGATTCCCCGTCGCTGGCGAGCGCATCCAAGGCGGAAATCGCGGCGGCCGACGATGTGCAACTCCGTCGGGCGGTCCAGCACCTCAAGGCATGGGAGCGGGTGACCGCCCAGGACGGTCGGTGAGCGCTCAAGCGTTCGACTCCAAGCTGGTCATCGCAGCGATCTTCGTCGTCTTCGCGCTGCTCGAGCTGGTTCGGGGGCGCTTCATCAATGGTCAGACGCGGCCGCGGGACCTCGTGATCGAGGTCGTCTCGTCGGTCAGCATCATGGCCTTTACGGTGCCGTGCATCATCTGGCTGGTCGATGTCGCCGCGTTCGCCGCAGTGCCGCAGCTGCGCGACGCGTGGGGTTGGTGGCCGTGGTGGGCGATGCTCGGTGTGCTTCTGGTGGCCGACGACATGACGCAGTACTGGTGGCATCGGGCCAACCACAGTGTGCCGTGGCTGTTCCACCTGCATCGGGCGCACCACACCGCGGGCTACATGAGCGTCCGCATCGTCTACCGCAACAACGTCTTCTACTACTGGCTCATGCCTGGGCTGTGGCTTTCGGCGGGGCTCATCTACCTTGGGTTTGGTCCCGTGTACGCCGTGTACCTGGTGGTCAAGATGGCCGTGATCGTTGGTGCGCACTCCAGCGTTCGCTGGGACGAGCCGATGTATCGCAACAAGCTTGGCGCGAAGCTGATGTGGATTCTCGAGCGGCTGATTTCGACGCCCGCGACGCACAACGCTCACCACGGTCGGCATGCGGCCGACCCGGCCACACACTACGCGGGCAACTACGGCAACTTGCTCTTCTTGTGGGACGTGGTCTTTGGCACCGCCCGGATCACACGGGCGTACCCGAAGGAGTACGGGGTCGAGGACGAGTCCCCGCGCTCTTGGAAAAATGAGCTGCTGTGGCCCCTGTTTCGGGGCCCGCAGTAGGGTCTTCTTGTCCGAACCCCGAAAGCTTGGGCCGGATGCGGCCCGGTGGTACGAAGGACTCGGTGGGCGAAGAGAAGCCGAGCTGGGGACTCCCGCTGTGGATCGCAGCCGCCGTGGTGCTCTTTTGGATCGCACCCCGGCCCCCGCAGGCCCCGCGCCAACTCCCCGAGGATGCCTTGGCAACCCAGAGAGCGGCGGAGTTCGTCGTTCGTGACGCCCGGCAGTGGCAGGAGGATCACGGCGATCGGGCTCTTCCCTGGGCGGAGTCGGACGGCCATCTCGCCATCGTCATCGACGATGTTGGCCGCGAGCTTCACCTGTTCGAGAAGCTCGTCTCCCTTCGGTACCGCCTGACGTTCTCCATCTTGCCGGGGTCGGTCTACGCCGCCGGAGCTCAGCTTCGGTTGGACGCCGACCGACGGCGCTATCGCGAGGTGATGTTGCATCTGCCGATGGAGCCCTCCGCGACGGAGGCGATGCACGAAGGGGATGAGGCGAAGGAGTCGTTTCTGCTGACCACCGACGACGTCGAGACCATCCGACGCAAGACCCTGGCGGCGCTCGAGAAGGTCCCGGCCGCGGTGGGCATCAACAACCACATGGGCTCGCGCTTGACTGCCGACCGTGCAGCGATGGACGCGGTCATGATGGTGTTGCACAAGCGGAAGCTGTTCTTCCTCGACTCGCGCACACATCACGATACCCAGGGGATTGCGGCTGCAGCGGCTGCCGAGGTGCCCGCGCTCTCGCGCCAGGTCTTCCTCGATCACGACGCGTCCGCCGAAGCGATAGCAGCGCAGCTGGATGAGGCTGCACGGCTGTCCAAGATCGGGCCGACCGTCGCGATTGGTCACCCCTCGGCCGAGATGTACGAGGTGCTGGCGGCGAAGCTTCCCGAGCTGCTCGACGCGGGTGTTTCGGTCTATCCACTGTCCCACGTGCTGGAGCACCAGCTCCGAGGCGAGCGCGCTCCGGACTCGGATAGCCAGCAAAAATAGCGGTTCGACAACCGGGTGCCGCCGTCCACTTCCGGGCGGATGCGTCCCGATCCGCACCCGTGGAGCAGCGAGCGTCTTCAGTGCCGGGCTGGTAGCCTCCGGCAGTGAAGGGCATCCCCCACGTACGAAGCTTGGCGTTTGTGGCCGCGATGGCGGCTTTGGTCGCGTGCCGTCCGCAAGCGTCCGAGAGTCCCGAGCCCGCTGTGCCTGCGCCCGCTTCGCGCGTGATGACGCCTGAGGACATCGCGGACCGGATCGACCCGGGCGCTCAGGCGCCGTTGTCTGATGGGCTTCCGCCTTGGATGTACGAACTCATCGGACTCGAGGCGAACCCGTCCGCATCTGGGCAGGCGCTGCGGGAACAGTCGGCGGCCGAACAGGCTCAGGTCCAGGCCCGGGCGAAGGCGGGATTCGAGGATGACGCTTCCATGGTGTTTCTCATGCGCTCCGGAGCGCGAGCGGTCGTTCTCGCGGAGCAGGCCGCGCAACGTGGCACGCCCGATGCGGACACGCTCGCTCAACTGGAGCGGGCCTACGCTGCTGTCGACATCCCGATGCTTGCGAGCGATCGGAGCACCTTCGGGCAGCTCCTCATGATGTTTGCCCAAGCTGCCGCGTCGGAGGGGGTGGGTCCGTCGGACGCTGCGCAGTTGCAGCAACTCGGTGGCGTGGTGCAGGGCGCGATGCGAGCGGCTGGCCCCCTTCACCGCCGGACGGTCGCGCAGCTGCTGCGAAACGCTCCCGAACATGACGCTGTGCCCACGGCGCTCCTCGCCGCCGCCAAGGCTGAGCGAGGCACGGGGGAAGAGTGGACGATCCCGGCTGCCAAGCTCGCGTTGGAGCGGCGCGGCACGTCGGCTTCCGCGCAAGAGCAGCTCGACTTGGCACGTGTGTGCTTCGCGGGCCTGGATGTGCCCTGTGGCGAGGCGGCTCTTCAGGCCGCAGCAGGGGCACAGGGGAGCGACGACGTTGAAGCGGAGGGCATCCTGGCGCGTCGCATCGTGGAACTCGCCGACGCGTCGACGCTGGAGAGCCGACTCGAGGGGGCGCACGCGATGCTCGACCTCGAACGGCACGCGCAGGCAAAGGCGGAGTTCGAAGCGCTTCGTGTGGCGTTTCCTGATGATGCGCGTCCCGTCGGAGGGCTTGCCTTGCACGCCGTTGAAACCGAGTTCGACTTTGGCGGGGCCCACCAAATCATCGACGCACAGACTGGCTTGAAGAACGGGGACGCGCAGTACTATCAGCTTGCGATCGGGACCCGCGCGATGGCAGCGATGTCGAGCATTGTGCCCTCGCTGGCAGGCGATGATGCGCAAGGCACGGTCCGAGCGCTCGAGCCTCTTGTTGCCCGGATGCGAGCGGATATCGACGGGTACGCCGCGCTGGGCAACACCGACGCTCGGTACCTCGGCTTGTTGCTCGATGTTGGGGAGGAGCTGCTCAGCCAGTACGAGACCGCGGGCACGGTCGACCTGCGCAACGTCGCCCTGCTTGGCGACCGGGTCGTCACGTTGCAGTCATCGATCCCGAACAATCCCCATGCCTATCGCCTGTTGATGTCCGTCGCACTCTTCGAGGTGGACCAGACCCAGGCTGGAACGATGGCGAGCGTCGCTGCACCACAAGGAGAGCATCACGATGCGCTGGCCCTTCGCCGGGTACGCGCACTCGCCGACCTGGCGGTGACGTGGAGCGACGCGAGCTTTGCAACACAGGCTTTCAACGCGCTGCGGGACGTGGAGCCTGCCTCCTCGCCCGAGGCAGCGGAGCTCCACGCGGACGTCCTGCTGGTTCAACGGCAGCTCGGCGGCACCGCGGCTTGGAAGACGATCGGCGAGGCCTACGAACCACTGCTCGACGACAACATGACGCCCGAAGATGCGCGCGCGGTGAACAACGTCGCGATGGCACTGCTCAACAACGACGGCCTTTCGGTGGCTCAGCAGGCGTGGACTCTGAGTGCGCAACTCTCCGAAGACTACGGCGATGTTGGGACACTGAACCTGCTCGTCGCCTCGAACCCCACAGGAGGGCCACCTGCCTTGGCCGCAATGGAGCGTCTCGCCGCGGAAACGAAGAACGATGGGGTCCGAGTTACCGCGCTGGCGTGGGTGCATGCGTGGTCAAAAGGAAAGGCTCGCCGCAGTGCACAGCTCGCGCTCAACGCAGCCCTCGAGGCCGTGAAGAACGAAGGTGCCCGCCCCACGGCCCCGGATCCATACTCCGGCCTCCTTCTCGAGGGCTCGTTGGAAGCGGGGCTCGGGTACGCGGTCAAGACCGGACTGCAGATCGAACTCGATGGCAGCGGCCGGCCGTGGGCGATTTTGGCTCCACCGCGCAGCCCCTAGTCGACGGTTCGACGACGTTCCCGTAGGCTCCGGAGCGTGGTGCGTTGGGTCTGGGCGGTGTCGTTGGTGGCGGGCGGGTGCTCCGTCGACACGACGTCGGCTGTGCTCCGCGACGGGCTCGACCACGGGACCAAACGCCGCCTTGTGGTTCTCCCCGAACAGACACAACTCGGGGGAGACCCGTCCGGGCTTCGCTGGGAACCGGCCTTCTCGGTGCCCCTGGGATCCTTGCAGCGGCTTCGGGCCCGTGCATCGCAGCGCTCGGGGCTCGCGCAGCCGGACCTCGGCGCTGTGTTGTCGGCGGAGATCCCTGCGAGTTGGTCCGATCAGGACGCGCGCGACTTCGCGGCCGGCATCCAGGACACGGTGGAGTGGTCGGTGCTTCGGCTGTCTGCGGTGCCGTCACCCGAAGACATCAGGCCCACCACGCCCTCGTTCGTGGATGCACAGAGCTACCGCAGCGCAGCCGTCGGTATCGACGTGGACGGAGCCCGGGCGCAGGGCTACCGCGGCGCGGGGGTTTCGATTCATGAGGTTGAGTACGGCTGGCGAGGCACACACGAGGACCTCGTCGACGTCGACCTTCACCCCGAGCCCGGACAGACCGTCGCAAGCGCGGCGTTTGAGATGGGCTTGGCACCGGAGCACGGCACCGCCTCGGTGGGCATGCTCATCGCGCCGGACAACGACTACGGCATCGATGGAATGGTTCCGGACGCGGCGGTGTACACCTACCCGGAGTGGACCGAAGAGGGGGGACTTCGGCGGGCCGGTGCGGTCGCGGCCGCGGTGGCGCAGGCTGAGCCTGGGGACATCGTGATGCTGCAGATGCAGGCCCAGCACCCACAGACCGGTCAGTTCGGGCCCGCGGAGCTGGAGCCCGACGTCTGGATGCTGACCCGGATGGCAACGGATGCTGGCGTGTTGGTCGTCGCAGCCGGTGGCAATGGCGCGCTCGACTTGGATGGCGTTGACGCCGAGGACTATGCCGCGATGGGGGACAGCGGGGCGATCCTGGTGGGGGCGGGTTCTCCCGACGACCGCGTCGCGCTGCCGTTCTCTTCCCACGGGCGCCGCATCGACCTGCAGGGGTGGGGCGCTTCCGTGTTCTCGTTGGGCTACGGCGATTTTCAGCGGCTCGATGAGGACGACAACCAGGCGTATACGAACACGTTCGAGGGCACGAGTGCCGCGTTGCCCGTGGTGGTGAGCGCGGCCGCACTCCTGATCGAGGCGTTCGTCGTGGT
This sequence comes from Nannocystales bacterium, assembly GCA_050633305.1. Lineage (GTDB taxonomy): Bacteria > Myxococcota_A > Polyangia > Nannocystales > Nannocystaceae > CAJXVA01. Next base: position 173,513 of record JBOEGF010000023.1, on the reverse strand, counting down.
GGAGGGGAGCCCTCCGGATCCGCAGGACGTCCGGCGCCTTCTCGTCGCGACGGGGCATGCGCAAGGGGGCGAGGTTCATGTGGGCCCGCTGCCCAACGTGACCGCTGCGATCGCATGGGTCGGAGCCCGCGAGGCCGACGCCCCGACCGTCGAAGTCTCCGGTCCCGCGGAAGACCTCGACATGCTGGTCGACCTCGACGATGAGCTGGTCATCGACGTCGAAGTCTCGGTTGCGGACGAGAGCCCGATCTATCGCGTGGAGCTGGAGGTGGATGGCGAGGTCTTGTTGGCGGTCGATGAGACCCCGCCGTTCGGCTTCGAACATGTACGGCTTCCAGAGGGGCAACACGCGCTCCGAGCCCGGGCGACCGATGTCTGGGGGAACACTTCTTGGAGCGAGCTTCGATCGATTTCGGTCTCTGTTGAGAGCAAACCCGGTGGTTCGTCGACCGGTCACACCGACGTGTCATCGGGCTCGGGTGATGAAGGCTCGACAGATGTGGGAGCCTCCTCCCCCGGCAAGTCGGGCTGCCAAGTCGGCCCCGAGCCCGGTCGCGCCCCAGCACTCCTGTGGGGGTTGTTCTTGGCGATCGCGTGGCCGCGACGCCGCGCAAGCTGAAACGCACCGGGGGGGTGTGAGATCTACCGGGGCTTTTTGAGACGAACGTCGGTGTCGTGCGCACCTCCGCATACGAGGGAGCATGCGTCGTACCGGGGCGGTTTCAAACCGACGTTGAACGCTGTTCGAGGCCTCCTGCTCAGCGTTCAGCTTGACACGCTTTGGGCCGCGTCCTTACCCTTCTCCTCTGGATGGCGCTTCGCCTCATCATCGAAGACGACGAGGGCACGACAACTGTCGTGCCGCTTGGTGCTGACGCCATCACGATCGGTCGGCAGCAGGGCAACACGATCCAGCTCACCGAGAAGAACGTCTCGCGTCGTCACGCTCGACTCTTTCATGAGCCCGACGACGAAGCGTGGTCCATCGAAGACCTCGGCAGCTACAACGGCGTGAAGATCAACGGGGCGGCGGTCGAAGCCCGCAACGAGCTCAAGGAAGGGGACGTCGTCCAGATCGGCGACTACCACCTCACGCTCACCGAGAACGCCGACAAGACGGCGGTCAGCCCCGCGCCCACGGCCGCCAACGATCTGGGCGGGCCTCCCGAAGAGCCGATGCTGGCGAGCTCCAGCAACGACCTTCCGCGTCTGTCCACCGAGGACCTCGCGGCGTTGCAGTCCGGTCCGGTTCCCGTCCATTCCATGGGGGACTCGGGAGCGGCGCCTGCGATCGCCGGTCCAGCCGGGCATGGCGCGTTCGAGGAAGAGCGCAAGAGCAGCACGGGCCTCCTCATCGGCGCCGGCGCGGTCGTGGTCGGTGCACTGGTGTTCGCCTTTGCGTGGATGGCAGGCAGCGGCAACGACGAAACGCGAGGCAACACCGCTGCGGCGGCAGAGCGTCCTCGGGTCGCCGAAGATCCGCGAGCCATGGCCGCCGCAGCCGAGCCCGGCGTCATCGAGGACGATGGCGTGGCGCAGGCCGATCCGGCCGGCGTCGTCCCGGATCCTGTGGCCGTCGATGATCCCCCCGAGGTCATCGACCCGTCCGAGGCCCCCGACACCGTCGAGGTCGATCCGGAACCCGAGCCCGCTTCCCGTCCGAAGAAGAACCGCCGCAAGACTCCGAGGTCGGGCACGTCTGGCGGGTCGAGCAAAAAAACGCCGCCCCCTCCAGCCCCGCCCGCCAAGCCAGCGGTCGACGCCGATGCGTTGTTGAAAGACGCGAAGAAAGCCTCCTTCAGCAACTTCTCGAAGTGCTACGACTTGGCAAAGAAGGCTCACGACGCGAGCCGGTCCGCACAGGCTGCCAACCTCATGGGTGTGTGCGCCTGCAAGATGGGCGACGAAGGCAAGGCCAAGCGGGCGGTTGGAAAGCTGCGCGGCGCCAAGAAAGACAACGTCGTCAAGATCTGCGCTTCCAAGGGCATCACGCTCTGAGTTTCGGAGCGGACGCGCCTGGCCAGCGGTTTACCCCGCGCTGGGCAGCGACTTGGTCGCGGCGGCGGATAGCGCTTTCTCGCCGCCAAGCACCATCTGCGCTGCATTGAATCCGCACATGCCGTGCACGCCCGCGCCCGGGTGCGCATAGCTCGAGCAGAGGTAAAGGCCATCCACCGGCATCTTGTAGCGGAAGTAGGGGAAGAACGGCCGGAACAGGAGTTGTCGGTTCCACGCGTTGCTGCCTCCGCCGAGGTCGCCGCCGACGAGGTTGGCGTCCATCGCCTCGAGGTCGGGCGGCGTGACGATGGCGCGGGCTTGAATGGTGCTGCGAAACCCGGGGGCCAGCGCTTCGACACGGGCCTCGACGCGGTCGGCGAAGGCTTCCCCCGACTTCGACCAGCCTCCCTCCAGCGATGGCGGTACTCGAGAGTACGCCCAGAGTGTGTGGCCGCCCTCGGGGGCGCGGGTGGGGTCGGTGAGGCTCTGCTGGCCGAGCACCAGGTACGGGTTGTCGGGGAGGTTGCCGCCGCGGACTTGGGCGGTGAACGTGCTCAGGTCGTCCAGGCTATCGCCCGCATGCACGACCGCCGCACGTCTGGCTTCCTCGTTGGCCCAGGGAACCGGGGCGTTCAGAGCCCAGTCCATCTTGAACGCACCCCATCCGCGAGGGTAGGTACGGCACCGTTCGAGGATCCGGTTGGGGACCCACTGCTCATCGACCATGTTTCGCAGCAACGCGACGACGTCGGTGTCGGCGAGGACGGTCCGGGCGGGAATCTCGTCGCCGTTTTGTAGGCGCACGCCGTGGGCCCGGCCGTCACGGACCATGACCTTGTCGACGCGGGTGCCCAGGCGCGCGGTCCCTCCGTGGCTCTCGAAGCATTGGAGCAGGGCGTCGGTGAGGCTTTGCGCGCCGCCCTTGGGAACCACGTACCCGCCTGTGGTCGCAGTCATCGCAAGCATGTAGCCCAGCGCGGCGCCGAACCAGTCGTCGGGGCCCACATCGACGTGCAGCGCGAGGCCTGGCATGACCCGGCGCGCCGCGGGCGACTCAAACCAACGCTCGGCCACCCATCGTCCTTTGGACCCGAACACCGAGCCGATACGCATCAGGTGGAAAGGAAACAGGCGAAGCGCGGGCCCGACCGCGGGGAACGTCCGCATGAGGACGTCGAGGAGGTGGGGCTCGATGCTTTGGTAGTGCTGGGCGACCGCGCGAAACTTGTCCCCATCCTTGGGGGTGCCGAACATCTTGGCGGCTTGATCCAGGTCGCGGCTGATGCACGCGATCGTTCCATCTGGGGCAGGGTGGGCGCTTTCGATATCCGCCGCGCACCACTCCAGCCCGTACTGCTCGAGGCCCAGGTGTTTGAACGCGGGACTGAGGGAGCCCCAGGGGAAGAATGCCGCCCCGACATCGTGCACATACCCGGGCAACGTGGATTGCACCGAGCCGACCGCACCACCGAAGCGGTCGGGGTTGGTTTCGAGAAGCAGTGTATTCACGCCGGCTTGCGCGAGCACGCAGGCTGCGACGAGGCCATTGGGTCCGGAGCCGATGACCACCGCGTCGGGATCTGCCACGGACGGAAGCTACCCTACGATTGCCGACGTGTCGCGTCTGGTAGGGTGGTGCCGATGGTCGCGTTGTCCGCCCAGATCGATCGGGCCGTAGAGGTCCTGCTCGACGGTGGTGTGGTCGCGTTTCCGACCGACACGGTCTACGGCGTGGGTGCCCTGCCCACCCAGAAGGCGGCGATCGATCGGATCTACGCGATGAAGGGTCGGCCCCGAACGCGTGCGCTCATCATTCATGTGCACGAGCGGGAGGCCATGTCGGCCATCGCCAACAAGGTGCCCGACTACGCGCGGCAGCTCGCGGAGGCTTTTTGGCCCGGCGCACTCACGCTGTTGCTCTCGCGCGCGGATGATGCAGTTCCGGGATATGTCACCGGAGAGCGACCCACGGTTGGACTCCGCATGCCCAACCACCCGATCGCGACACGGTTACTTCGGGCGCTCAACGAACGCAGCGATGCCACGGTCGGGATCGCGGCGCCCTCGGCAAACCGGTTCGGGGACACGCCTGCAGCGACCGCCCAGGAGGTCGTCGCTCGCTTGGGCGCGCCGGGAAGTGGCGAGAGTTCGCCGGACATGATCCTCGACGGTGGCGCGTGTCCGGGAAAGGTTCCCTCGACGATCCTCGACTGCACCGGGGAGTGGCCGCGGTTGCTGCGACGTGGCGCGACGGATGTGAAGGCGATCGAAGAAGTGATCGGTCGCTTCGTGAAGCAGTAGCTGCTGCTTCGCCCAGTCGTTGCCGAGCTGCCCCCCGATGATTTGCTGGCCCCGCCGCGGCCACTGACCGGGCCAAAGCGTCGTCCAAGCTCGGTTGCGTCCCGCGGTCAGCTCGACGGCATCCGGTCGGCGTGTGGGTGTGGGTGACGGCGGCCCCGAAGAAATTCTCATCACCCTGAGGGCCTTGGATCCCACCCCGCTAGCGCATGAGGGACCTCGGAACACTTGCCAGCCTCGCCATCGCGTCCCTGGCGGTTGCGTTCTCTGTGGGGGGCTGCGACGTCCACCAGTCGTCCGCCGCCGACACCGACACCGACGCGACCGGATCAACCGCCAGCCCCAGCTCAAGCGCGGAAGACGATGATGATGGGGGCCCGGGACCCTCGGGGGACGCGGGCTCCGCAGGGCCCGGCCCCGCGGACCCATCGAGCGGATCGACGGGCGGTTCGGGTCCGACGGACGAAACCGGGGACCCCACCGGGGACTCAGGCTTGAACCCTGACGGCCTCCCGACGGAGCGCTACGGGGCGCTCCATGTCGCCGATGGACGCCTTCGGGCCGAGGACGGGTCCGCCATCCAGCTTCGCGGTGTCAGCAGCATGTGGCTCAACTGGGAGTATGATGGCTATGCCGAGAGCCTACCCGCGCTGGAGTTCATGCGGGACGAGTGGGGACTCACCGTGATCCGAGCCGCGATGGGGGTTGATGCCGAGGGGGCGTACTTGGCCAACCCGGACAAGGCGCTCAGCCAAGTGCGCACCATCGTCGACAACGCGGTCGCCGCGGGCGTGTACGTCATTATCGACTGGCACGACCACCACGCCGAGCAGCATCAGGCGCAGGCGATCCAGTTCTTCGAGATGATGACCGCCGAATACGGGCATCTGCCCAACGTGCTCTACGAGCCGTACAACGAACCGCTGCAAGTCTCGTGGAGCGGCACGGTGAAGCCCTATCACGAGGCGGTCGTGACGGCGATCCGGGCCGGCGACCCCGACAACGTGATCATCTTGGGGTCTCCGAATTGGTCCTCTTCCGTCGACGAGGCCGCCGCCGATCCTGTCGTGGGCACGAACCTCGTGTACACGCTGCACTTCTACGCGTGCTCCCACGGCCAAGAGATCCGCAACCGGGGCACCGTGGCCCTGAGCCAAGGCCTCGCGCTCTTTGCCACCGAATGGGCCGCAACCCACGCGGACGGGGGCCTCGATGGCCTGGTCTGCGAAAGCGAGGCTCTGGCCTGGCGGGACTGGATGAACCAGAACCAGGTCAGCTGGACCGCTTGGAAGCTCGACAACTGTCAGCCGGATTCCAGCTGCATTCTCGCGCCCGGTGCTTCCGTCGCGGGAGGCTGGGGACCGGGTGACCTCGGCGGACACGGAGCGTACGTTCGCGAGCGAATGCTGGAGTAACCTGCGGCGGCGGGCCGCTGCCCCTTCTGCAAGAACCGGCCCCGGAGACACGACCGAGGGTTCGTGCGGCGGCGAGCCGCGGGGTCTCCGCCGAGATACGCATCGCGGCGAAGACCAGGTTCAGGCCCGCTGCGGCCACCGCGTTTTTTTTTCAGTGGTTCGCGCGGCTCGTCGCCTCTGCCCCCGTAATGCAGTCGCGGGTATTGATCGGGCTCGGGTGCCTCGGCCTCACGGCCTGTAGCCCTGAGCCATCGGGGCAGGGGTTCGACGGGGCAGCGAGCGGTGGGGTCGACACGGTGCCGGATCCGGGTTCGACGACTGGTACCGACAGCGAGGGCGAAGGCGACGAAACCGCGGTCAAGCTGGACGTGATGGGGGTCGATCCCGACACGCCGCCGGGGAAAGAATGCGCAGACGTAACCGCCGAGATCACACCCGGTGACGCGACGATCATGCTCTTGCTCGATCAGTCGGGCTCCATGTCAGATGCGTTGGGTGGCTCGGGTGTCGATCGGTGGAACGCGGTGTTTACCGCGCTCCTGGATGCCGACGACGGCGTGGTCGCCGACTTCGAGTCTGACCTCCACTTCGGAATGAGCCTCTACACCGACGGCGATGCCGTGGCCGGCTGTCCCGACCTGACAACCATCGAGCCGAGCCTGGAGAACCGCGCCGCAATGGCCTCGGAGTACACCTCTGCGATGCCGATCGACGATACGCCGACGGGCGAGTCCCTACTCGAGGTCGGTGCCTTGCTTGCGGGAATCGAAGGCGGCGGCGCCAAAGCGGTCATCGTGGCCACCGACGGGGACCCAGACACGTGCGCGTGCCCAGATGCGTGCGCGGGAGCCAGCAAGGGCGTGGCGGTGGATGCCGCACAGCAGCTGTTCGACATGGACATCAAGGTGTTCGTGATCGCGGTCGGAGACAGCATCACCGACCTCGAGCACCTCCAACATCTTGCGAACGTGGGAGGTGGCCGCGCCCGCTACGACGACGACCCCGCGTTCGACGAGTGGACGGACGACTGGGTGGACGACCCGGCACCCGCCGACCCGGCAACGCTGTTCACGGCCAACGATCCCGCCGCGCTCGCAGACGCGTTCAACAGCTTGGTGGCGGGCTTCGTGCCGTGCGAGTTTGAGATCAACGGCGAGATCCTCGATGTCGCCGAGGCCTGCGCAGCTGGGGATGTGGAACTCGACGGCGTGGACCTGACGTGCCCAGACGACTGGGAGCTCGTTGACGAGTCAACCCTACGGCTGCTGGGAGAGAACTGCGACGCGCTTCAGGATGGGCAGCCTCACGATGTGGAGGCGAGTTTCCCCTGCGAAGTCATCGTCGTCGGCTGAGCCGCATCACCCCGAGCCGGCAGCCAGGCTCTGGGCGTCGATCGGCGGAAGGCGTCCGGAGAGCATCAGCATCGACAGCACGGTCCAAGAGCGCTGGTAGTAGCGACTTCGAGTGAGCATGTCGAGGCCCGCCACGCGCTCGTAGGCTCGGTCCACAAACGCTTGCCCCTCCAAGTCAGCCATCATGCCCACCCCCGCACAGCCGACAAAGACCGCGGACATCGTTGGCGCGACGGACCGCTCGTCAGGGCGCGGGGTCCCGTCGAGAGCATACCCATCGATGATGTTGTCCACCCCGACGCTCGCGTAGAAGCTGTTGATCGTCTCCAGGTAGTCTCGGGCACGCGGCTCATCGTGATAGCAAGCGTCCTGCGCGATCCGGAATGGGATTCTCGCCGAGTCGTACTGCCAGTTGTCGTCGGGAAGCTGTCCCGGACCGGGCGGCTCCGGCGGAATGGGTGTGCCTTCGTAGTTGCACCACGCCGGGACCAGCCCGTTGTCGGTGTTCCCGTTGTCGGCGTTGAGGCTGTTGAAGATCACCTCGTAGCTGCTGTCGATCACAGCGTCCCAGCCCTCGACGTTGTCCGTGACGACGCCAAACGCTCGGTAGTAGGCCGGGGCGAAGTACGACGGGTTCGTCTGCTGGTACCCGCCCCAAGTGTCGCCAGGTCGAATCACTTCGAACCCGCGTTCGACCTCGGTGTCGTAGATGCGTTCGATCTGCGCTCGCGCGGCGTCGAGGTAGGTCTGCGACAGCGCGCCGGAGCCTCCCCACCGTTGCGCCGCTTGGAGCAGCGCCCACGCCATGTCTTCGTCGGAGTCCGTGGAGGCCCCGCAGACCTCCGCGGGGTCGCGGCCTGGGCAGGCCTCCGTCCCCGTGGGATCGATGTACCACTGCATCAGGCCGTGCTGGTCGACCCAAAGCTGGGCGTACTGCCACAGGTCGTCGAACAGTGGCTGGTCGTCCATGGCAACCGCAATGAGCATTCCGTATGCGATGCCCTCGGAGACGGTGGAGTTCGGCACGCCGTCGGGGGTGTCGGGCCGAACGACGCGCCGAAATCCTCCTGCGCCCTCTTCGGTCACGAGCTCGGACTTCCAGACGTCGAAGGCCGCCTGCAGCAGGTTGTCGTCCGCGTTCGTGGCCAACGCGCACCCCCCGAGCATCGCGGGGTCTTCTCCCTCCGTTGCCATCTGCGGATCGGTGGCTTCGACCTCCTCTGCGTCATCCGGCGCGCCACACCCTGCGAGGGGGAATGCCACAGAGACGAGGGTCGCGAAGGGAAGCGCGCGCACGGGTGCGCAGTGGTGCGTGAGGGAAGCGTCCGATGAAGATTTCTTCATCGGCTCGCCGTCACGGATGCCTCTGGCCTGACGTGATCAAGCGGGCGTGGGTCTGTGGGGCGGTGCTGGCGCTGTGCGCATGCGGGCAAGATGACGTCCAGGAGGCGTCTGCGTCGGGTTCGAGCGGCCTGGCCGGGAGTGGAGCTGGCGTTGCGACCTCAGAAGGCGACTCGAGGTCCACCAACGCACCCGAGGGGAGCGTCACGAGCGACGCAGCGGGATCGGCGACCTCCACGACGAGCCCAACCGGCGGCGACCCGGCGACCGACGTCGGGTCTGGAGAGGAGAGCTCCTCCAGTGGCGACAGCAGCGATCCGTGCGGAGGGGCCGACATCGTCTGCGACGATTTTGAAGACGGCCTCGACGCGATCTGGGCGTACACAGGAGCGCCCGGCAACATGCCCAACGTCGATGACACGGTCGCGCGCTCGGGCAGCCAGTCGTTGACCTTCCCCAGCACGGACACGCAAGGGGCCTTCGTGTACCCCACCCGGGGCCTGCCCACTGCGGACAACCGCGTCTTCGCACGTGCCTACGTTCGCTTTGCCCAGCCGATGGCCCAGATGGGCGGTCATGTCTCCTACCTCGTGGCCGCCGACGCGCCCTCCAATGGCGCCGAGATGCGCCTGGGGGCGAGCACCAACTTTGGCTCCGGGGACGTCATGGTCGATGTGAACCTTCTGGGCAGCGGGCCGGAATACACCCAGTTCTCCAACGGAGCGGTCACGGGTGGCGAGCCCTCGGACGCGCCAGGTGTCGTCCTCGATGCCAACACCTGGTACTGCATTGAAGCCACGTTTGACGGGGCCAACGACGAGTTTCGGCTGTCGATCGATGGCGCGGAGATCTCCGCCATGCACGTCACGGACTGGCAGCAAGGAGTCACAGGCTGGTCCCCGATGTACAGCGTTCTGAAGATCGGCGGCCAAAACTACAGCGGCGCGCTCGGCCAGGTCTGGTTCGACGATGTGGCTGTCTCGAGCAGCCCGATCGGCTGCGCTGCGTGAGTCCCGGAGAATAATTTCATCATCCCGCGCCGCGGTATCGCACTGCACGAACACCATGCGGTGGAGCCTGTGTTGGACGGTAAGTGTGCTCACCCTCGGGTGCGGAGTGGAGAACGACGGACAGGGGTTCACCCCTGGAGCTGAAGGCGGAGGGACGGAAACGGCGTCTCCCATCAGTGCGGCCGGGACCGAGAGTGGGTCCGGGGCCGAAACCACTGAGGAGGACGATGGCGGTACCGGGGTGAAACTCGATGTTGGGTCGAACGGGTCCGGCTCTGGGCCCGGCTGCCCGGGCAGCAAAGGGGGGAGCGGCGGTTTGTCCGAGGTCGCGTTCAGCAACATCTGGATCGCGAACTCTCCGGCGGGCACGGTCAGCAAGATCGACACCGTCACGGGCAACGAGATCGGCCGTTACCGAACCGGCCCGGCGACGACGACCGATCCCTCCCGCACGACCGTGAACCTTGTCGGAGACGTCGCGGTTCTCAATCGAGGCGACGGAGGGTCGGTCGTGAAGATCGCGGCCGATCCGAAAAACGGCTGCGTGGACTCCAACAACGACGGCCAGATCCAGACCTCGACCGGTCCCGACGACGTCCTCGCGTGGGGCGATGACGAGTGCGTGTTGTGGACCACGGGGCTTTGGGCCGGTGCACGCGCAGCGGCCTGGGACTCAGGAAGCGACCCACAGGCGGAGGATTGCGCAGGGGTGCCAAGCCTGTGGGTCAGCGCCATGGGAGCGGACATGACAGTCCACGTCCAGCGACTCGATGGAGAAACGGGCACGGTCGAGGATGAGACCTCGATCCCGAGCTGGGACGGCTCGGCCGAGTGGGGTGGCATGTACGGCGGCGCGGTCGATCAGAACCGAAACTTCTGGATGATCGGGAAGGACAATGCCGCGTTGTTCCGGGTCGACTTCGAAACGATGGCCGTCGACCGATACGAAGGCCCCTCGGGCGTGACCCGCTTCTACGGAATCGCGATGGACAAGAGCGGGAACCCTTACGTGACCGCGGAATTCGACAACCGGTTGCTGCGATTCGATGCCGACGCGGAGTCCTTCGAGGAGGTTGTCACGATCGACGGAACGCTACGCGGGCTGGCCGTCGACGGCGATGGCGACGCGTGGATCGCCACCAATGAGGTCTGCGGGGTCGCGCACTACGACGCGGAGAGCGGGACGGTCACGCCGATCACGCTGCCGGAGTGCAACATCCCGGTGGGGGTCAGCATCGACATTGATGGGTTTGTGTGGGTGGTCGACCAGTGGGCGGGTGCGCCCCCGTTCGGGCGGGCGCACAAGATCGACCCCAACGGCTACAACATCGAGCTGACTGTAGACGGACTCGACACGCCCTACACATACTCGGACATGACCGGTGCTGGGCTCAACTTGGTGAGCTTTCCGCCCGCAGGTTGACCTCGTGTCACCGCGACCGCTGGCGGTCGAGCGTCGGGGCGGCCGTCACGGTCGACCCCTCCGCTGTTCCTCGGACTCCGGCAGTTCCTGGGTCACAGCGGCGGGTGGATGCCACAGTCATCGCCGGTCCTGCAGCCGTCGCAGTTCCACCGCCAGTTGTCGACCATCACCGTCGTGTCGATATCGGCGGATCCGAGGTCGAACAGGGCGACGGTGATCTGGAGGCGCTCCCCGGGCGTGATGGATCCGTCGAGCTCGAGCCAGTCCGTCCCGGCGCCTCGGGGACAGTTTGCATACGTCCCACCGGGCACGCTGCACTCCGAGGGGGTTGTCCCCTCAAACCCGGTACCGAGCAGCGCAGCGTTGTTGCCCACGATGCCGCGGTCGATGATCGTCTCGACTAGGTTCGTCGCGGACATGGCTGTGCCGTCTTGCAGGTGGGCGACATTTCCGGTGAAAGACTCGCTCTCCTGCCACCAGACGAACAAGTCGTTGGGTTGGCCGACCTTGCTCGGAAACTCGGCAGAGAACCACGCAATGTCGGCGCGATAGCCAAACGTCCCGGGCGGCACATCGACCTCGAACTGAAGCCACACCAGGTCGTTCGCGGGACCCTCACCGAACGCCGCCGGCAGGGAGTCACTGCAATCACCCACGCCGTCGCATCCCTGAAAGGGCGTCCCGTTGGTCCCCGACTCCGCGAGGATGGGGGCCGGGAGGGCCGCGCCATCTGGGTTGCCGTTGCCTGGGCCCGGCTCGCCCGCTTGCCCCATCGGGACCAGCAATACGTCGCTCTGGTCCGGTTCGGGAAGGGAGCCGGTGCTGAGCACAAGCAGACTGACCCCCTCGCGGGGCACGAATGCATCGTTGCCAAACTGCCGCACGACACGAAACCCGGCTGGGTCGGGCGAGGTGAGCGAGGCTTCGAAGACAGGCGTCGAGTCGAAGGGACCCGAGTCACAGCCGAGCCCAATTGCGTGCATCGGATCATCGTCCGTGTCGCAGATCGAGTGGCCCTTGGGCGCCTCACATTCCGGCCGAGGGCCGGTCGTATCGAGGAATGTTTCTCCCGCCGCGCTCTCCGAGGAGAGACCGTCGGTCTCCAGAGACGTGGAGCCCGCAACGGTCGATGATCCAGTCGACGAGGTCTGCGTGGGTTCGGTCTCGAACCCTTCGGCTTCGAGCTGCCCTGTGACGAATTCGACCCGGCACCCGGCGAGCCACAGACTTCCCAACACCAGCCAACGCAACGATCGCATGGCGTTCACGGGAGCTTGGAAGCGTAGCCGCTGTTCGGGTAGCGTCTGCGAAATTCATCGGCGCGCTTGCTGGCTTCGCCGCGCCGACCCAACTTTTTCAGGGCCCGAATGGCACCGTACCGAGCCTCTTCGTCCAGCGACCCCCCACGTTTGGAGTAGCGGTCGAACCACTTCAGCGCTCGCTTGGCTTGGCCTTGCGAGAGGTACAGTTCCGCGAGGGTCACCATACTGGGCGCCGACGCAGGTGCTTTGGGGTAGTGCTCCAAGAGCATGGCGTAGGCCTTGGTCGCACCTGCGGTGTCTCCCGTCGCGCGTTTGATCCGGGCTTGCTGCAGCAACGCTTTGGCGTCCGGAATCTTGGCCTTGGGCCGAGCGCGGGCTGCCGTCATTGCCGTCCGCCGTGCGCCGTCGACCCTCGAGATCGACCCGCGTTCGACGCTGACTGAAGCCGCGCGAGTCTTTCGGGCGAAGGAAAGGTGCGTGACCGTGGGCTCGCGTGCCTCGTAGCGGGCTCCCGCGACAACGACCGTGAACACGCGTTGGGTCGGAGCCTCAAGTGTCACCGTCGCATCGCCGTCGACGAGTTCCAGCACATCGACACCGGTGTTCGAGATACGCACCGTTGCGCCGGGCCCCAAGCAGGTGGTCGCTGTGTCGTAGGCGATACAGGTTTCTTCGTCGCCGACGTGGTACGTGCCGTGCCGCAGCGCTCCAGAGGCCGGCTTGCGGGCCCCGCTCGGCGCAGCGGCCTGAAGTCCACCGGAGGCGAGGACGAACCCCGAGCGTTGGTCGCTGGGCCCCTCTTCGCTCGGTCGGGGTGCCTCGGGCGGAGCCCAGGCAGGTTCGGGGATGCCCGCCAGCATGGGGGCATGCGTACGGGGTGTGGGCGTTGTTGCGCCCAAAGCCACCGCCACAAGAGCTGCCGCCGCGGTCACCCCCAGGCCGATGACGGCGACAATCCAGCCGCGTCGTCCGGGCTTGGTGTTCGAGGCGTCGGACGACTCAGCGGTCAGGGCTCGCGGCGCCTCGTTACAGTAGCCCTCCACGACACGGTCGAGAAGCGCAGCATCATCGGCGATCCCGCCCGGCCGCTTGGAGTCGCCATCGGCAAGCCCCACGAGGGCACCCATCAGCTCGGCCTCGGCCTGCTCTGCCGCGCCTCGGGGTTCGTACGAGGACAGGAACTCCTCGTCGTGTGCGTCGAGAGGCTCATCGAGCGCCTGCGCGTCACGGAGCTTCCGCCAGCGTGCATCACGAAAATCGGACTGCGGACTCATGAGGTCTTGATCCCCTGCGTTGCGGAGAGGCCGAGGTTGAGGTCGCGCTGGATGAGTCGGCGCAGCTCTTGCTGTGCTTTCTTGATCCGGGATCGGACCGTGGGAACGGGTGCCGCGGTCATGTCGGCGACCTCGACGACGCTGTGTCCGACTGCATGTCGCAGAACCAGTGCGACCCGTTGGGCCTCAGGAAGCGCGCCCAGGTAGAACTCGAGGGGACGCGGGAGCGTCTCGAGCATCGTCAGGTTCATCGAAACACCCTCGCGACTGTACGGAGTGTCCGTGCTCTCGACGCGCATCCGTGACGTCCGGTTCTTCTTCGCGTCACGCATCACAGCGCGGGTTGAGATGCGTCGGATCCAACCGTCGAGGGAACCTGTTCCGCGGTAACTCCCGGTCGCCCGCAGCACCTCCATGAGCGCGAGCTGAAGCGCATCGTCTTGCTCGGACCGGTCCGAGCAAATCGAGCGAACGATCGGCCGCACCAGCCGCAAGGCACGGGCGGCGAGGACACGGGACGCTTCGGGTTCCTTGCGAGCCGCGGCTTCGGCGAGCGCGAGATCGATCGCGTGCACATTGACGGGTTCAGCCATCGGCCAATCCCACGTCAGAGCTGCGTGCGCGAGCGTCATCTGCCGGTCCAGAGGATCCGAACAGGGCAAAATGGATGACAAAATTCGAGAGCATGGCCGGACCCGTCCGCGCGTGGTCCATCTTAGCCGCTCCGCTGGCCTAAAATGTGTATTGGAGGCCCGCCTCGAGCGCCACGGTGACCGCGTACGGGCGGAGCTGCGAACGGCGCGCCGAACCATCTTCGACAACGAGGTCCGCGTTGGACAGCCACACGTCCAGCATCGTGTTGAGGTGAACCCCGAGCCCGCCCACGACTCTCCACTGGATCCCAGCCTGCGGAGAGAGCGCGATTCGCACCGCCTGCCCCGGCTGCGCGTTTGACCCGGCCTGAGCCTTCGCGCCGCGCCAGGTGAGCGTGCCCACCACCATGCCCAAGCCGATTTCGGGGCGAACGTCCGAGCGGGTCAGGAATCGATACGCCCCGTGCAGCCGAACCGGGATTCTCCACATATCGAGGTCCGGTGGGCCCCCGACCCGAGCCGGGGCAAACACCCCGACCCGAATGCCAAGGACAGCGTGGGCCGGCAGCTCCACGTTCACCCCGAGTGCGCCTCCGCTTTGCCAGGGGTGCGTCCGGGCGAACATGCTGCCGAGGTACGCCCCGGTGACCGTCACGAGCGTCCGGGGCGGCGGAGCAACCGGCTCGGGATCCGGCGCAGGCTGGACGGGAGCAACCGGCTCGGAGTCGGAGTCGGAGTCGGGCTGGATCTGGTCGGGACGCGCGACCTCAGTCATGCCGCGCGGCGGCCCCTCATGCAGCGCCGTCGAGATTCCGCGCACCATCGCGCCCAGGGTCTCGAGGAGCAGGTCGTCATCGGCGGTGCGGGGTAGTTCCCGGACCCACAGCCCGCCGCTCTGCGGCTCCAGCAGATACAGGCGGCGCCCGCCATCGTCGACGCGCTCCGTAAAGAATACGGCCAGAACGTCGGCGTCCACGTTGGCCTCGGCCCATGCGATGCGGTCCAACAGATCGCCGGGGCCCAGGGCGTCGACATGGGCGTGGAGCTCGGCGTCGGCGAGATGGGCTGCGAGCGTCAGCTCCACGTCCTGATCGTTCAACAGCTCGTCTTCGGCGGCGAGGCCGAGCTCGACGCGGGTCGGTCGGGGAGCCGCCGGCTCGGGTGGCTGCACGACCAACAGCGCGCAGAGGCAAGCGCCCACGGCAGTCGCCGTCAACATGAGGCCTCCTGGGCGAAGGGAGGAGAGCGGTGCAAGAGGGCGGGGGTCACGAGTCCGTGCGGCGCTGGAGGTCGAGCGACGCGGAGGCATCGAGCATCAAAGACGCCACGACCCGGTCCGCAACCGTTTCGACCGGCCCCTCGTTGTCGACAAACAGCGCGCCCTCTCGGGGGCTGGGGGGTTCGAGGTCCCGCAACTGCGCGGCGAGCAAAGGGACCCGCCCCATGGTTTGGAGCCGGCGCACATCGTACCGCTCCGCCAGCGTGAGCGACGAGGGGTGGACGAAGACGAGGCGAAGCTGACCGCACGCTCGGCGGAGGGTATCGCGTTGTTCCTGGCGCAGGGCCCTGCAGGCGACGACCAGGTGCTCGCGAGGCCCTGGGGCTTGAAGGACGTCTGCCACCGGTCCGAGCCATTCGGACACAGACCCTCCAGCCGGCCGTCGGTGGTCCGTATCGTGGAATCGCGCTGCAAGACGCCGCGCGAGCGCCCTCCCCAGCGTGCTCTTTCCAGAGCCGCAAACCCCGACGACCACGATGATCATCGGGCTGTCGCTCGCACCTGCGCACAGTCGCGGGTCGGACAGAGTTGCACCGCTCGAGAGTCCATTTCGGTTGGCTTCAGTGCAAAGGGCGGTCCAGTCCGGCGTCGGAGTCGCCCGCGCCGAAGACGTCCGTCGAGCCCCGGCGTGGGTCGTCGAACCGAAAGCGGAAACGATCCTTCCGGCGGTCGAGCGGGTTCGGTCGGCTCCGGCAAGGGAACGGACGCTTCCGGTTCCGGGAAGCCTGCGATCCGGTCTGTGCGCCAACGACACGAACCTCGGGTTGTTCCGTCATGGCACGGCGCGTGCTTCTGAACTCTCTCGTCATGCGGCGCATCTCGATCTGGCTCGCGCTCCCCTGCATGGCGGTCTCGCTGCCCGGGTGCGTTGGAGCACCTCGGACCGATGGGCCGTCCGTGTTCGGGAGCAACTCGGACACCGCGGAACTTCCTGTGGAGGGAACCGGATCGACCTCGAGCGCGAGCACCACGTCGACGACCACGACGACCACGACGACGTCGACGACGGCGAGCACAACCACCACGACCTCCTCCTCTTCGGCACCGAGCGAAGAGAGCTCGACGAGCACCGGAGGGACCGGAAGTTCGGAGGTCGGAGGCTCGAGCTCGGGCAGTTTCGAGACCAGCAACGACGGCTTGCTCGAGGTTCAGGTGATGCAGCAGACCGCGTGGGAGACCGGGGAGTGCAACGACGTCATCGTCACGAACGTTTCGGAGATGTCGATTACGTGGGTGATCGATCTCGACATCGGCGGTGTGCTCAACCAGTCCTGGAACGTCGTGGTCGAAGATGTCGTCGACGGCCTGGCGACCTTCTCCGGGGTCGACTTCAACGCCGCCCTAGCACCCGGCGCAGTGGCGATGTTCGGCTACTGCGTCGATTTCTAGTCGAAGAGTGTGTCGATGCAAGTCGAGATGAGTTCCCGCATCACCCCCTTGGTCCTCGTTGTGGCTCTGGCCTCGTGTTCGGCCTCTTCGGGCGGAACGTCCGAGCCGGCTCCCGCGGTCTCTCGCATGGACCTCGGCGGTTGCGACCGATCCGCGGTCATCGAGGATAGCGAGGACAACGACCACCGTTTGCTCGAACACGGCGGGCGCGGAGGATACGTCTACACCTTCCTCGACGAAGCGGGTTCCACGGTCGAGCCGGTCGCAGGACGACTCGGCGGAACCTTCTCCCAGGCCGTGGGAGGGGCGAACGGGTCGCTCCACGCCGCGAGGTTCCAGGGAAAGACAGCCGCCGGGACAATCGTCTTCGCCGGCTACGGACTCAACTTCGTCGACCCAAAGGCGCCCTACGACGCAAGCGCCTACGAGGGCATCACGTTCTTCGCCCGCAGGAGCGCGAACAGTGGTGCGTCGCTTCGCGTCAAGATCCCCGACGTCTCGACCGACGCCGAGGGTGGTCAGTGCACAGAGTGCTTCAACGACTTCGGCAAGGCGGTCGAACTCGAAGAGCACTGGCAGCAGTTCGTCGTGCCGTTCGACTCGATGAAGCAGATGCCCGGATGGGGGGCGCCGCGGCCGGGCAGCATCGACAGCGCCGCGATCTATGGGGTCCAGTTTCAGTTCAACGCGGCGCAGACCGAGTTCGACATCTGGATCGACGATGTCTCGTTCTACGGGTGTGACGCCAAGTGAAGACCTTCAACCCAGCCCTTCTCCTCGCACTCGTTGCCGGTTGCGGTGCGGCGGATGCTTCCAACGCGCCGGGCTCTGCCTCGGTGGCGACCGTTCACGATGACGGGCCGGCTCCGATCATCGACGGCGACCACAACCTCATCCGCAACGGTGCGTTCGAAGATGGAACGCTCGCGCCCTGGAAAGCGTCGATGGTCGAGCTTGCCAGCGGTCGGGCTGAGCTTGATGACGGGGCGCTGTGTGTCGCCTTGGACGCGGGGGGAGAAACCGCCTGGGATGCGCAAGTCCGTCATCGTGCCCTCACGCTGACCGCCGGACACGCGTACCGTGTCGAGTTCAGCGCGAGCGCAACACCACCCACTCAGCTGTGGCCCAAGGTCGCGCAGGTGGGCCCGCCGTACGACGAGTATTGGGCCAGCCAGGTCGAGGTCGGCACCGAGCCGCAGCGATTTGTGGGGCATTTCATCATGCGGGGTGAGGACGATGCCGCAGAGCTGAGCTTCCTGATGGGCGGGCCACTCGCGGCAAAGGTGCCCACGCGCGTTTGCTTCGATGACGTGGCGCTCTCGGACCCCGAATACACGCCGCCTCCACCGCCCGACCACTTGCGTGCCCCCCCGATTCGCGTGAACCAGGTGGGTTACCTGCCATCGCGCCCCAAGTTCGCGACGTTGCGTGACCCCGGCCAGATACCGGTCGCTTGGGCTCTGTTGGATGCCGAGGGCGTCGAGGTGGCGACAGGCATGACGACCGTTTTTGGGCCCGATGTGGGGTCGGGAGAGCATGTCCACTGGGTCGACTTCAGCTCGGTGAAAACGACGGGCGAGGGCTACGTCGTGCGGGTAGGTGAGGAGCAGAGCGATGCGTTCGCGATCCAAGGGCACCTCTACCGCTCGATGAAGCTCGACGCGCTGCGTTTCTTCTTTCACAACCGCAGCGGCACCGAGATCGCGATGCCGTTTGCCGGCGAGGCCCGGTGGGCTCGTGGCGCTGGGCATCAAAGTGACCGGAGTGTTTCCTGCCAACCCGCCTTGGACTGCACGGGAACGTTTGACGTCTCTGGCGGCTGGTACGACGCCGGCGATCACGGGAAGTACGTCGTCAACGCCGGAATCGCGGTGTGGACGTTGCTCAACGCCTACGAGCGCATGACCGAAGTGGGCGCCGGAGCGAACGCGTTCGCCGACGGAACGGCGAACATCCCCGAGTCGGGCAACGGCACCAACGACCTGCTGGACGAGGTCCGCTGGGAGCTCGAATTCCTGCTGAGGATGCAGGTGCCCGCGGGACACCCCAAGTGGGCCGGCATGGCGTTTCACAAGGTGCACGAGGAGGCTTGGGCGGGCCTGCCGTTGTCCCCGCCCGACGCTACGGACAAACGCTTCCTCCACCGGCCGAGTACCGCCGCAACGCTGAATCTCGCAGCGGTGACTGCCCAAGCCGCGCGGGTGTACGAAACGATCGACCCCACGTTCGCCCGTCGATGCTTGACCGCCTCGAAGCGCGCCTATGCTGCGGCAAAGACGACTCCCGACCTCCACGCCTCTGGCGACGACAACGTGGGCGGCGGGCCGTACGAAGACAGCCGAGTTTCCGACGAGTTTTATTGGGCAGCAATCGAGCTGTACCTTTCGACCGGAGACGCGCAGTACCGCAAGGACGCACAGGGCGAGCACTTTGGCGTGGTGCTGGGACCCACGCGGGCACAGGGGGGACACGCGGCGCCCATGAACTGGCAGCTCGTTGGATCCTTGGGGACACTCTCGCTCGCGACGGCCGGCGCTAGGCGAGCACCAGCGGACGCAAAGGCAGCACGCGAGGCTGTCGTGGCAGTCGCGCGGTCGATCGCCAAGCAGGTCGAGCGCGAGGGGTATCGCGTGCCGCTTGCCCCCGATGGCGCCGGAAACTACCCCTGGGGTTCCAACTCACTCGTGCTCAACAACGCGGTGGTGTTGGGCCTGGGCTACGCGTTTTCCAAGGACGACGCCCTGCTCGACGCGACCGCCGAGGCCATGAACTACATCCTCGGTCGCAACCCGGTGTGGCAGTCGTACGTGACCGGGTACGGCGCAAACCCCCTGGAAAACCCACACCACCGATTCTGGGCCAAACAGAAAGACCCAGACTATCCGGGGCCGCCGCCGGGGATCGTCTCGGGCGGTCCGAACTCCGCGATTCAGGACCCCTATGCGAAGTCGGCGGGACTTGGAGGGTGTCCGGCGCAGCGGTGCTTCGTGGACCACATCGAGTCCTGGTCCACCAACGAGATCGCGATCAACTGGAACGCTCCCTTGGTCTGGGTCCTTGCGTTCCTCGATGAAACGAGCGGAGCCAATCCATGAACGTTGCACTGTTGCCGATGCTTCTCTCGCTCGTCGAGCCTGCGCCGGAGGAAGCTCCCGCATCGCCAGAGGTGGAGGCCGCTGCCGACACCGAGACTGCCGCTGAGACCCCGGTGGCGACCGAGGACGCGACGGCGGAAGTGAACGCCCCAGCGGACCCCACCGGCGAGGCCCCCGACGAACCGTCCGAGACCTCCGAGCCCGTGGTCGACAACCGCGCGGCGCTCCCCACCGTGGAGATGTCGAACACCGCCGGGACGCCGGTACCGACCTCCCGTCCCAACGCGTTTCCGAGCCGGGAACGAAAGAAAGGACGAGGACGCGTTCAGCGTCGCAACCTGAGCTCGCGTGGGGGGGGAGACGACCAAGACCAAGGTGGAGACTGGGGCTTCGACTTTCACGGCTACATTCGTGCGCCCATGCGGCTGGGGGTCGGTCAGCGCGACGAGCCGGCTGAGGGGCAAAGCGAGCGAACGCTGCACTACCCTGTCATCCCCGACGACCAATACCTGAGCTACCAGTACACGCAGCACAACCCGCGAGATTGGTCCGAGCTGTACTTCAGCTATGGCAACAGCGTGGCGACCGGCACGGTTTCGCTGCAGGGCTTCAACTTCACCGACGCGGCGTGGAAGGAAGACAACGCTCAGTTCGGTATCGCCCAGGGGTTCGTCACGCTCACGCCGAACCTCAAGGCGAAGAACGTCCGGCTCATGTGGAAGATCGGCTCGTTCGACAACCGATACGGATCTGCCGGGCGGTACGACGCAGGAGAGCTCGACACCTATCTGTTCGGCCGGACCCACGCGATTGGGGAAGCCG
This sequence comes from Nannocystales bacterium, assembly GCA_050633305.1. Classification (GTDB taxonomy): domain Bacteria; phylum Myxococcota_A; class Polyangia; order Nannocystales; family Nannocystaceae; genus CAJXVA01. The sequence goes on along the minus strand of JBOEGF010000023.1, from coordinate 152,962 downwards.
GGGAGGTCGAGTTCCTTCTCAAAGACTTCACCCTCAGCTTCGAGCACGGGATCGGCACCAGCCGTCCCGACCCCCGAATCTTCAACACCGCCCGATTCACGTTCCTTCACCACGGACATGTTGGGTTGTCGTACCGGGACAACATCGAGGTGGGGACGCACTACCTCCAGGCGCTTGCACGCGAGGAGGATAGAGACGGCGAACAGAATGTCGATGCGCCCGACGGAACGATGACCGTCGTGGGGCCGGACCTTCGCGTGGACTGGGGAAAGATCGGCTACCTCTACGCCGGGTTCTCGTACATCAAGGCCGTCTCCGCTGGCGTCGTCGGCCCCGCGATCGAGGTCATTCACTCCCGGGGAGGCGGGCAGTTCACCTTCGGGATCGTGGACAACTACCTCAACAGCCCGCAGCGAGCGAGCAACGGCAATGGCGAGATCTACTCGGTGATGGCGCAGTACGAGCAGAGTGTTCGTCGCGTTCTCGAGGGCGACTCGTTCTACGGCCAGGGCATGGACTTTTCGCTGAAGCTCTACGGCATGTTCAACAAGGTCGCGAGCGATGACCCGGATGTCGATGGCGTGCTGAAGATGAAGTACGGCATCAACGGTCTCTTCAGCGCGCTGTCTTGGTTTGGGGTCGGGGCTCGCTACGATCGCGTGCAGCCCAACTCGCGCGTTCCCGAACAGTCCTTTGCCGTGGTGTCTCCGCGGATGGTCTTCCGAACCGCGTGGCTGTCCCGAGAGGAGATCTCGCTTCAATACTCGCGCTACATGTACAACGTGCGCAACTGCGACATGGGCGGGGATGCAGAACTGTGCGTTCAGCCGCCCTCGGCAGCCGTTCCCCCGGATGGCTTCGGCACGACGACGGGAAACCAGGACTCCGGCAATCGCGGCGCGCCGACCCGAATCCCGGATCAAGACGTGTTCATGATCCGCGCGACGTTCTGGTGGTGAACGCTCGCCTCGGTCCGCGTGGGCTGCACGACCGGCCCGAGCGGTTGGGGCGGTCAGCTGGACTTGCGCGAGCGCGCCCGGATCATCCGGAAGTAGCGCGGGCCCACTCCGGACGCCTCGGCGGCCTTCGACACGCACCCCGAACTCTCCGAGAGCGCGCGCTCGACATAGCTGCGCTCGAACTGCCGGACCAGCTCCTTGCGTGCTTCGGGCAGTGGAAGGCCCCGCCCGAGAATCTCCTCGAAGCAGTCCCGCATGTTCGCTTCCAAGCCTGCTTCGGGAGCGGCGGCGGCTGGAGCTCGTGCGGGCGCGGGCGCGGGCGCATGTGCCAGGTGTTCCTGAGCCCCGGTCCCTCTCGTCCACGCAAGTTCTCCCAAGGCGGCACAGCGAGCGACCGTATTCTGCAGCTCACGGACGTTGCCGGGCCAGCTACGGGCCTCGAGGCGGGGCAGCAGGGTGTCGGGCATCGGCGTGTTCGGCTGAAGCCGCTGCCAGAACGTGGACGCCAAGCGGCGCACATCGCCCGTTCGCTGCCGCAGCGGGGGGAGCTCGACCTGCGTGACTGCGAGTCGAAAGTACAGGTCATCTCGAAAGCGTCCTTCGCGGACCATCTCGGCGAGGTCGCGACGCGTTGCGGCCATGATCCGCACGTCCACGTGGACGCGTCGCGTCGAACCGACGCGCTTGATCTCGTTGCGTTCGAGCGCGCGCAACAGCTTGGCCTGGAGATCGAACTCGAGGTCCCCGATCTCGTCGAGAAGCAAGGTGCCGCCGTGGGCTTCCTCGAAAACGCCTCGGCGAGCCTGGGTCGCGCCCGTGAAGGCTCCTTTCTCGTGTCCAAACAACGCCGACTCGACGAGGTTCTTGGGGATCGCCGTGCAGTCCAGGACCACGAACGGCCGACTGGCACGGGGGCTGAGCTCGTGGAGCGACTCGGCCAGCAGCTCCTTGCCAGTCCCGGTCTCCCCCGAGATCACGACCGGTAGATTCGACTCCGCCAATCGCTTGCACAGCGGATAGATCCGGCGAATCTCGGGGGATGCTCCGATCACCCGCCCCAACCCTTCCTCGAGTCGTGGGGAGGGGGCCTCGTCGAAAGGAGCGGGCCCTGAATCCGAGATGAAGCTCTGGCCGGTGGTCTGCTGCACGTTCTCCTCCACGACGGTCCCCACCTTGCGACAACAGGGTCACAGACGTGGGAGCCGTCTGTGTGGCGCAGTGGCACAGGACACGCCGGACCGATGAGACTTTTTTCAGTGAACCGCGGCGACGGTGACATTGTGTGACGACGTCGCACACCGTCGGCCGCGGAACCGCGCCTTCCGGGCGGATCGAACGGTTCCGCGGGCTGGTCACGGAACCGTTGGCCTTCAGGTGAGCACGCTTCTTGCTCTGCCCTGAAGGGCGTTGGGACGTTTCTTTCGGCGAAGCCTGCTCGGTCTCCTGCTCGGTGCAGGCGGGTGCACGGACCCGGTCTCCCCGGTGGAGTCCGGGGTGCTCACCGTGTCCAAGGAGCAGCAAGCGTCGTGGGTACGGAACTTCAACCCCCTGGTGGCCGAAGATCTCGCCCGGTGGCCGACCCGAGGCGGGGTGTACGAGCCGCTGCTGGTCTTCAACACTCTGAAGTCAGCATACGTACCTTGGCTCGCACGCTCGTACGCGTGGTCGAATGCAGGCAAGACCCTTCACTTCGAGCTCCGGCCGGGGGTTCGCTGGTCGGACGGGGAGCCGTTTTCCGCCGACGATGTGGTGCAGACCTTCGCCTTGTTGCGAGAGAACCCGGCACTCGATCTAAACAACACCGCGAGCTTCCTCGAAACCGTCGAGGCTGGCGGGCCCTTGCAGGTGGAGTTTCGGTTCTCGAAGCCATTCGTGCCCGGGCTGGGCTACATCGCTCATCAGCCGATCGTGCCCGCACATGTGTGGCGGGACATCGAGGATCCCGTCACCTTCGCCAACCCCAACCCGGTCGCGACCGGACCGTTCACCGAAGTCGAAACGTTTCGCGACCAGCTGTACGTGCTGGGTCGCAACCCCCACTACTGGCAGCCGGGTAAGCCGGCCGTTCGGGCACTGCGGTTCCCGGCGCTGCCCTCCAACGACCAGGCGACGCTGGGTCTGCTTCGTGGCGAAGTCGACTGGGCGGGGAACTTCGTGCCTGCGATCGACCGCGTGTTCGTCGAGCGCGACCCGGCCCACCACCGCTACTGGTTCCCCCTCGTGGGCAACACGGTCATGCTCTACCCCAACAACACCCACCCGGCACTCAAGGACGCCGCCGTCCGCAAGGCACTGAGCCGAGCGATCGATCGAAGCGTGCTCGCCGAAGTGGCGATGTTCGACTACACACGGGCGGCTGACGCCACGGGGTTGAGCGATGCGTACGCGCAACTGCGTGACCCGGGTGCGGTCGAACAGGGCGACTGGGTCACGTACGACCCCTCGCGCGCGACAAGAGAACTCGAGGCCGCCGGTTACCACCGCGATGATGAAGGACGCGTTCGCGACCCGTACGGCGAGCTGTTGGAGCTGGAACTCAACGTCGTCAACGGCTGGTCGGACTGGGTTCGAGCGGCCCAGATCATCTCGAGGCAGCTTCAGACGATCGGCGTGCAGGTCTCGGTCAAGACCTACGACTTCTCCGCCTGGTTCGACCGCCTCCAGCGGGGCGAGTTCGACCTCTGCATCGCGTGGTCGATCCAGGGCCCCTCGCCCTACATCTTCTACCGAAACCTTCTGAGCTCCGCGCAGAAGCTTCCGCTTGGTCAGCCCGCGGCAAGCAACTGGCACCGGTTCTCGTCCCCGCAAACCGACCGGACGTTGCAAGAGCTCGAGGCCGCGCTCGACCCGGCCGACGTCGAGCGGCTCACGCACGCTCTCGAAGCGTCCTTCGTCGAGGCCGCGCCGGTCATTCCTCTGTTTCTTGGGCCGTCCTGGGGCTCGTTCAACAACGCCCGGTTCACCGGCTTTCCGACCGCGGACAATCCCTACGCCAAGCTCTCTCCCAACGACACCCCTGAAACCCTGCTCGTGCTCACCGAGCTGAAGCCACGTTGAACGATGCGCTTCATTCTCCGACGCTTGTTTTTCTATGGCGTGGCCGCCTGGGTCGCGCTGACCCTGAATTTCCTGATCCCGCGCATGATGCCGGGAGACCCCGCGACAGCCCTTGTCGCGCGTTTCCAGGGAGAGCTGCAACCCGAGGCGGTGGAGGCCCTCAAGGAAGCATTCGGGTTCACCGACGCGCCCCTTTGGCAGCAATACCTCTCGTACCTCTCGCATCTGCTGCGGGGCGACTTGGGCATCTCGGTCTCATACTTCCCCACGCCCGTGTCCTCGGTCCTCGGGACCGGTCTCGCCTGGACCGTCGTCCTTGCCGGCACCGCGGTCGTGGTCAGCTTCACGGTCGGCAGCGTGCTTGGCCTTCTTACCGCGTGGCGACGGGACAGCGTGTGGGGGGCAATCCTTCCGCCAGCGTTTGCGGTGTTGGGGGCCTTCCCCTACTTCTGGCTCGCCATGCTGGCGCTGTGGAGCCTGGGCTTGGGTCTGGGCGCGTTTCCGCTGCGACACGCGTACGGTGAAGCAGTCGCGCCAGGGTGGAATCTGGACTTTGTCGTCAGCGCGATCCGACACGCGATTCTCCCCGCAAGCACGATCGTGATCGCCACGCTTGGGGGCTGGTTGCTGCAGATGCGCAACAACGTCATCTCGGTGATGGGGGAGTCCTACGTCCGGCTCGCTCAAGCCAAGGGCATCTCCGCAACGCGCGTGTTGGTCCACTACGTCGCGCGCAACGCCATGCTGCCAAGCATCACCGGGTTTGGGATGGCGCTCGGGTTCGTGCTCAGCGGCTCGCTGCTCACCGAGATCGTCTTTGCCTATCCGGGTCAGGGCTACTTGCTCGTGCAGGCGGTGCGCAACCAAGACTTCCCGCTACTACAGGGGTTGTTCTTGACGATCACGTTCGCGGTGCTGGCCGCCAACCTCTTCGTCGACATCTTGTACGTCTGGCTCGACCCTCGCACGCGAACCGAGGAGCGCCGCTGACATGCGAGGCATGCTCTCCAACCGCAAAGCCGCCGTTGGCGCTGTGTTTGCGGCCTTCTTCGTCGCGATGATTGTGCTCGGCCCCTTCTTCGCGCAGGACCCGGCCGCGTTTGTGGCCGCTCCGCACCAGGCCCCGAGCGCGGCTCATTGGCTCGGAACCAACGGACAGGGACAAGACGTTCTCGCCCAAACCCTGGTCGGCGGGCGCGTGACGCTAACCGTCGCCGTGTTCGTGGGGCTTTCGGTGACGGTGGTCGGCGCGCTCGCGGGCACCACCGCGGCGTACTTTGGCGGCTGGGTCGACGACCTGCTCGGCCTTTCGTTCAACGTCCTTCTCATCATTCCGGGCCTTCCCCTTGCGGTGGTGCTCTCCGCGTATCTCCCGGCGGGGCCGATGACCATCGCACTGGTCTTGATCGTGACCGGCTGGGCGTGGAACGCCCGAATCCTGCGGGCACAAGCGCTGTCACTGCGGAAACGCGACTTCGTTCAGGCGGCGGTCGTCTTGGGCGAGCCCGCGTGGCGCATTGTGCTGTTCGAGCTGCTGCCAAACATGGTGCCGCTCTTCGTCTCCTGCTTCATCAGCGCGACCGTGTATGCGCTTGGGGCCCAGGTCGGTCTGGAGTTCCTGGGGCTTGGCGACATCGGCGAGGTCACATGGGGCACCGCGCTGTATTGGGCCACCAACGATGCTGCATTGTTGATCGGGTCGTGGTGGGTCTTCTTGCCGCCAGGGCTCTGCGTCGCGGGCGTCGGCTTTGCGCTGGTGATGCTGAACTTCGGCATCGACGAAATCTCCAACCCGGTCCTGAAGGTCGAGCGCGCGTGGCGAAAACGGCTGCAAGGCGCAGAGATCGTACCGGGCATCACGCCTGTTCTGAGGGCTCGATAGTGCTTGTCGTTCACAACCTTCATGTCGACCACGTGCGGCCAGGCGGGGTGAACCACACCGTCAAGGGAGTCTCATTCCGTATCGGCGAGGGCGAGATCTTCGGCCTCGCAGGGGAGTCGGGGAGCGGAAAGTCCACGACCGCAAAGGCGATCCTGCGGGTCCTCCGACCGCCGGCGATCATCTCAGGCGGCGAGGTCGTGCTCGACGACGTGGACGTGTTCGAAGCTTCGGCGGCGGAGCTCCGCTCGATGCGATGGCGCACGGCCTCGATGGTGTTTCAAGACGCCATGGACGTGCTCAACCCGGTGCTCTCGCTCGAGGCCCAGCTGGTGGACGTGTTGTTCGCCCACGGCTCGCCCACCCCCGCAGAAGCTCGAACCCGCGCCGGCGAGCTGCTCGAGATGGTCGGCATCGGACCCGAGCGACTCGCGGCCTATCCACACGAACTCTCGGGCGGCATGCGGCAGCGGGTGGCGCTGGCGATGGCGATGGCGCTTCGGCCCAAGCTCGTCGTCATGGACGAACCCACAACTGCACTCGATGTCGTCGTGCAACGCGAGATCTTGGCCCGGGTACTCGACCTACAGGCCTCGATCGGATTCGCGATCCTGTTCATCACGCACGACGTTGCCCTGCTCCTCGAGTTTGCCCAGCGAATCGGCATCATGTATGGCGGCCAACTCGTCGAGGTCGCCCCCGCCTCGGAACTCGCAACGGCCGCTCAGCATCCCTATACCCGAGGGTTGTTGCGATCGTTCCCCTCGCTCGAAACGACAACCACACGCCTCGAAGGGATCGGGGGTCCCGCGCTTGACCCCCGCGCGCTCCCGCCAGGGTGCCTGTTCGAGCCTCGCTGCGTCGACGCCCACCCCACCTGTACGGAAGGCCGCCCGGCAGTCCGCGTCCTCAACCCAGACCACTGCGTCGCGTGCATTCGAAGATGAACGCTCCGACTCCCAAAACACCCGTGCTCCTACGCGCGCACGAACTCTGTGTCGACTATCCGGCAGGGCGTGGCCGCACGCTACGGGCTCTTCATCGGGTGTCACTGACACTGCGTCGGGGGAGGGCTCTGGCGCTCGTTGGGGAGTCAGGGAGCGGAAAGAGCACGGTCTCCAAGGTGATCGCGAGGCTGGTTCATCCTGCCTCCGGCAGTCTCGAGTTGGACGGGGCAGAGGTTTTGGGCCGCCGAGTCGAACCGGCCTACCGGCAACGCGTGCAGATGATCTTTCAGGACCCGTTCGCCTCACTCAACCCAGCGCACTCCATCGAATACCACCTCAAACGGCCATTGCTTCGCCATGGGAAGGCCTCTCGCCAAAACGCTCGGGCGGCCGCGTTGGAACTCTTGGATCGCGTCGGACTGCAACCCGCGGACGCGTACATCGACCGGCGACCGTTCGAACTCTCTGGCGGGCAGAGGCAACGCGTCGCGATCGCTCGAGCCTTGGCCGTCGAGCCCGACGTACTCCTCGCCGACGAACCCACCTCGATGCTCGACGTCTCGGTTCGCATCGAGATCCTCAATCTCCTGCGAGACCTCAAAACCTCGCACTCGATCGGCATGCTGGTCGTGACCCACGACCTCGCAAGCGCGAGATATCTGGCGGACGAAATCGCGGTGATGTACGCGGGGGAGATCGTGGAACACGGTCCCGCCGACGAGATCGTCGGTCGACCCCAACATCCCTACACACGTCTGCTACTCGGCTCGGTTGCCGGTGCGCCGCGGCCCGACGCTCCGCTGTGCAATCCCGAAGGGCATCGACCCGATCTCACATCACCGCCGACGGGTTGCTGCTTCGCATCGCTTTGTCCTCGCGCAACCGGTGCGTGTCGGACCGGCGCTGTTCCTCTACACGAACGGGGTCCCCAGGGCTTCGTCGCGTGTCATCGACCTCACCCCGTGCCGGACACGGAGGAGCCTCTCGCTTCATGAATGACCGAACGTTTCCTTCCAACTTCCTGTGGGGCGCTGCGACCTCGAGCTATCAGATCGAAGGGGCTGTAGATACGCGTGGCCCTTCGATCTGGGACACCTTCTGCCGGGTTCCGGGAGCCGTCGAAGACGGTAGCGACGGCGCGGTGGCGTGCGATCACCTCGCTCGCATGGATGAAGACGTGGCCCTGATGAAGCGGCTTGGGCTGGCGGCCTATCGGTTCTCGATCAGCTGGCCTCGCGTGATGCCGCAAGGGCGAGGAGCCTGCGCGCCCGAAGGCATCGACGTGTACTCGCGTCTCGTCGACCAACTACTCGAGGCTGGCATCGAGCCTTGGGTGACCCTCTACCACTGGGACCTCCCGCAAGCGCTCGAGGATGCCGGAGGGTGGCCTGTGCGTGACACCGCCTCGGCCTTCGTCGACTATGCGACGGCGATGGCTGAGGCGCTTGGCGATCGCGTGCAGCACTGGATCACACACAACGAGCCCTGGTGTGCCGCCATGCTCGGTTACCAGTTCGGACGCCACGCGCCTGGTCGTACCGATCTTGCGGCCAGCATTGGCGCCAGCCACCACCTCCTGCTCAGCCACGGTTGGGCGACTCGCAGGCTCCGTGAGGCTCTTCCCAGCTCGGCCCGAATCGGCATCACGCTCAACCTGGCGCCGGTGGATGCAGCGTCTTCCAGCGCGGCCGACCGCGAGCAACGTCGCCACGAAGACGGTGCCTTCAACCGCTGGTTTCTCGAGCCGCTGTACGGGCAGGGCTACCCCGAAGACATCGTCCGAGACTACATCGACCGGGGCGGCCTCCCGGACGACGGGATGGCTTCGTGGGTCCACCCCGGAGACCTCGAAGCGATAGCCGTGCCCACGGATTTCTTGGGCATCAACTACTACTACCGCAAGGTGGAGCGGGCCGATGTGCCGGACAACGATCCGCCGACAGTTGTCCAAACGCCTCCGGAGGAGTGGACCGACATGGGCTGGGAGGTGTTTCCCGAAGGCCTTTGGGCGCTGCTCCAACGCGTGCACCAAAGCTACGCGCCCGGGCCGATGTACATCACAGAGAACGGCGCCAGCTACGACACAGGTCCGCAGCCCGGCGGCGCGGTGCCAGATGTTCGCCGCATCCAATACTTCCGCGATCACTTTGCACAGGCGCTACGCGCGATTCAGGACGGGGTCCCCTTGCACGGCTACTTCGCGTGGTCGCTGCTCGACAACTTCGAGTGGGACCGCGGCTACACGCAGCGCTTCGGGATGGTGTGGGTCGACTACACGACTCAGAAGCGGCTCCCCAAAGACAGCGCGCACTACTACGCCGAAGTCATCGCCCGCAACGCGGTCGTCGAGTGAATTCTTTCATCACTTTCCAGCTGGCTCGACCTCTACGCCGAGACAGCGGGAGCCCCATTGCCCCCCCAACAACGGACACCAACATGAAGTCGATTCAATCCCATTCGTTCGTCTTGGCCGGTCTGCTGGTCGTCACTGGTACCGCCTGCGACGCTGGCGAGAGCAGCGAGGAAAACACCTCGGCCCCCGGTGCGAGCGAGACCACCAGCGCCGCCAGCACGGGCGAGGATACCGCCGGCTCTGGGGGCGAAGGGTCCACGGGCGATGACCCCTCCGATGGAGTCACCGGAAACCCGACCACGGATCCTTCGGATCCAACTGGGGACCCGACCACGGATGATACCAGCGACACGGGAATTGACGTCGACCCGCAGAACGTCATCGACGATCTCGAGGACGGTGATGCACTGATCCTCGCAGCCAATGGTCGCAGGGGTGCTTGGTACACGTACAACGACGAATCCAAGGGCGCGACGCAGGTCCCCGGGGCCGACGAGGCGTTCGCACCCGTCGACGGTGGGCCCGCAGACAGCATCTTCATGGCGCACACCGACGGCAGCGGGTTCGCGGTCTGGGGCGCCGGTCTCGGCGTCGACCTCAACAACGAGGGCGACGACGAAGGCGGCCCGGGGATCCGAAACCCTTACGATGCGTCCGCGTTCAGCGGAGTTGTGTTCTTCGCGCGAGGAAACGCTCCTGTTCGAGTGAAGTTCCTCGTCGACGCCGTCGTTCCGGTCGAAAGCGGTGGCAGCTGTGACAGCCCCACCGATTGTGAAGACGCGCACGGGAAGATTGTGCCGTTGACGGCGGACTGGCAGCAGTTCCAGGTCGGGTTTGACGAGCTCTTTCAGGAAGGCTGGGGAATCGCGGCGGACTTCGATGCGGGGACGCTGATGTCGATCCAGTTTCAGGTCCCGGCCAACACCGACTTCGAGTTCGATCTCGACGACCTCGCGTTCTACTAGGAGCGGTCAACTTCGTGGGGCTCCTCGAGGTCGGCAGGCCGTCCCGGGGAGCCCATCTCTCGCCCTACACGGTCTCGTTCGCCGACAAGCGCGAGGCGTGTGACTCCGCCCGCAACCGAGCTCGAGCGTCCACGCGACCCGGCTCGCTCGCTCCGCGACCGCCGCCCACGGCGACTGTTTCCCAGTTCATTCCGTCTAAGCGCCGAGGGATGAAAGGGCGTGGAGCGCGAACGCGTACCGGTGCTTGCTCAGCGCTCCTGCCTGCGCCCGGGGCTCCACTCCGCTTCGGGATCGACGCGCGTCTCCAGCAGGCGGGCGAGTCGATGGAAGTCGCTGCCCGGCTCGATGAACCGCACCTCGGTCTTGAGCGTCTGTGGATTGATGAGCTCGGTGAAGGGCACGTAGTGGAGGTCGAGCTGACCGCTGACGGAGACCATCTGCCCATCGAGCCCCTCCTCCACCAGGGCTCGGTATGCCCCGATGCCGAGTTGGCTGCCCAGCATCACGTCGAAGGCGTGGGGTGGGGCGCATCGTGACTCGTATCCGAGCTGCACGCTGCCCAGCTTCTTCTTCTTGCCGGTCCGCTTCTCGTACGCGGTGGCGACACGGTCTGCCACCAGCTTGCCGAGGTCGATCCGCGCCAGCGAGATGTGTCCGTGCTCGTCGCGGGGGAGTCCGGCGATGAAGGAATCGGGAAGCATCTCTGCGAGCCCCTCGGCCAGGACCACGGTCCCGTAGTGCTTGCGCCGCTTCTCGCGGGTGAGCATGAGGTCGATGATGTGCTCGACCAGTCCGTCGATGTCGACGCAGTGCCGGCCATTCTCTTCTGTAGCCAGATCGCCGGTCACGTCCTCGACGCCCACCACCAAGTGCGCTTCTCCGGCGATCGCGACCCCGTAGCTGAGCCAGCCCGCTTTGCGCCCCATGGTCTCAACGATGAAGTAGGAGCTTGTGGCCATCGCGTCGGCCCGTAGGTTCTGAAGCTCCTTGGCCATCACATCCACCGCGGTGAAGAACCCGAACGTGAAGTCGATGCCGCGGTAGTCGTTGTCGATCGTCTTGGGGAGGTGGACGATGCGGATCCGGGGGGCATCTTCCGGTAGCCGCTTTTGGTACTCGTGCAACAGGTTGGCGGTCTTGAGCGTGTCGTCTCCACCGATCGACACCAGCGCATCGAGGTTGAGATCGACGAACGCCTGATACACCCGACCCAGCGCCGCTGTTCGCTCGGGATTGTCGAGATCCGCCGGAGCCTCGATGCTGCGGCCGGGGTTCGCCCGGGCGGTGCCGATGATGATGCCTCGCTCGTTTCGAAGCCCTCGCAGGTCGCGTTCTTGGAAGACGCGATAGTGCTCGTCGGACACCATGGGGTGGGTGTCGGCGTCATAGTCTTGGAGGTTGGAGTAGCCGTGGAAGAATCCCACGACCTCGCGCCCATCCTCGATGAACGAGGTCGCTGCGGCTGAGATCACTGCGTTGGCGGCCGGGGCTGGGCCTCCGGCGAACACGATCCCGACGCGCCGGAGGGAGGGCGCTACGCGCTTGGATGTGGGCTCGGTCTTGCTCATCCCAGCCGAGGCTACGTGCATTCGCTCGTCGGTGTTCTGGGTCGTGAGATCGTTGAGCGTCGTGGTCCTCCATGCTTGTCCAGCTCGGTGGCTACGGCGCCAGAAGAGGACGAATTTGAGGTTTTAGATTTGCGGTATGTTCCAACCTTTTGGCGTTGTCCTGATGCACGGTCCGGGTTCGTTTGGCAGTTGCGGCCGGGTCGCGGAGTCTGGCCACACCGCGGCTATCGTCGAACTGGGGAGCCTGGGGTCGGGGCCGAAGTCGACCGCCCGCGGCGCCTGAAGCGGCTGTCCTTCGGTCCGAGGGATCGCTTCACCGAGGATGATCGGTTCGGCCCACTTGCGGCAGTCGGCGAGGTCCTCGAGGACGGTGCCACGACGGGGCCGTTTTCGAGAGGGATGACGCGGTCGGCGTCCTCGAGGCGAGCGCCCTGCGAGTCACCGGGCCTGGTTTCGAAGGGCGGTGTTAGGCCTGTGTGGCGAGCGTGGTGGCTGCTTGGGCGACGAGGGCGCGAAACCACTGATGTGCGGCGTCTGAGCGGTGGTTCGGGTGCCACATCGACCGGAGTTCCAGGTGGACATCGAGCGGGGCGAGGTCGGTCAACTGGAGCTTCGTCGTTGCCAAGTAGCGCTCGGCGACACGCCTTGGAACGATCGCGAATGCACTCGTTTGCGCGGCGAGTTGTAGGGCGGCGAAGTGTGTCGTCGTACGGCGGGGTCCGGGGCCGTCGAATCCGGTGGCCTCGAGCGCTGCGAGAATGCCCGCGTGGATTGAGCGGGCGGCGTCGCGGAGGTTGGGGTGGCCCACCACGACGAGGGGGTCGGTCCACAGGGGCGTCACGACCAACTCGTCGCTGGGCAGGTGGCAGGGCCGAGAGACACGCAAGTCGAGCGTCCCCAACTCGAGCGCAGTCGCGTCATCGCGCGAGGGAGGGACGACTTCGATCGTGCACCCTGGAGCGTCGTACCCGAGCCGCTCGCTGATCGATGGCAAAAGGAGCGTCTCGGCCTCGTCTGTTGCAGCGACGACGAAACGTCGCTGGCTCACCGCCGGATCGAAGTTCGTGTTTGTCGCGCTGAGCTGCCCTTCTCGCAGCCCAATGCGCCCGGAGCCTGTGCCGTTCCGGGGTGCCGGCCGGTTCGCGTCTCTTCCCACTCGAAAAAAAATCGAGATGAGGTGTCTCCGCGATGGCCCTGCTTGCCAACTCGTAGGGCATGAACAGGCCTCACGCGAAAGCATCAATCTCCGCCGTCTGGACCGTGAGCGCGGCCCTCGCCTCGCTTGCGCTCGGCTCGGGGTGTAGCGCCGAGTCGGAGGATTCTGCACCCGAAGGGCTCCAGCGCGAAGCGGAGGTCGAGATCGTGGAGGTCGGCTGGAACGACATCGCCGAACTCGGCGACGACGAGCTGCTGGTGCTCAACCTGGAGGATCCGGTCGTCTATCAGGTCGAAGCCGAGGTTTGGGTCGAGGCCGGTGAACGGGTGATGATCGTCGGCGAGGATCGCGAAATGACGCTCGAGGAGTGGACTGTAAAGGGAGCCGACTTCGGAGAGTCCGTCGACGAGAACGAGGACCTGCTCTTCTCTGGAGACGCGTCTCGGTTCGGGCTCACCGAAAAGGACCGCTCGGTGCTCGGCGACGAAGGGTCCGTGACGTTGGAGATCTATCGAGTGCTCTGCTTGCACGCGGTGTACGGGACGGGGTACGGGTATTCCGCGCACACCGAGACGCTCGAATGACGATCGTTGGGCGAAGCACGAGTGTTCAATCCCACGGGGTGCTTGGGTTTGCCGGATACTCGGTTGGGGGATCACGGACTACGGTTGCCGCATAACATGGTCTGGAGTACGGCAACCGCACGACATCCCGACGTCGAACTCGTCGCGCGTTGTGCCGATCGAGATCGGGTGGCGCAGCGCGAGCTGACCTTGCGCCTTCTTCCGGTGTTGCGCATGCAGATCGCGGTGCTCGATGGCCACATGGCCCACACGAGCACCGGTTCCTCGGATCGGAAGGACCTACTACAAGACGTGCTGTTGGAGCTTCTTCGCAACGGAGCCCAAGAGCTGCGGCGATGGAAACCCGAGCGCGGGCTGTCGTTGGAGGGGTTCGTGCGCCTCGTCGCGCGCCGCTTCGTCGCCCGAAAGCTTGCTCGCCGAAGTCGCGACCGACAGCGGTTCCTCGCAACGGCACCCGATGTGGTCGACATGGAGCCGGTCGAAGCGTGCGAAGGTGAAGTTGCGCGACGGCATGACCTCGACCTGGTCTTGCGGGAGTTGTATGCGCGCATGAGCGAGCGTGATCGAGTGCTGTTCGACCGGCTCATCGTCGAAGAGTGCACGGTCGCAGACGTGGCAGCCGAACTTGGCATGACGCTCGCCGCTGTGAAGAAATGGCGCACCCGGATCTACGGTCGTGCGAAGCAGGTCGCCGCGGAGGTTCGCGTGCCCCGAACCTCTGCGACGTCCGCCTCCAACGCTCGTCCGGTTTGGCAGGGGCAACGGAGGCTCGACCGATGACGCATGAGCGCCACGAGGACTCGCTGCTCTCGGAGCTGGGACGCCGCGCGAGGACGAACTGGGAGGACAACACTCGCCGCCGTCTCGAAGACTCCGATGCGGCCATGCCGTCGCGGGGCGACGAGGACGCGCAGCTGGCTGCGCTGGTGCTCGATCAGCTGGAGGACGAGGACGAGGACGAGGACGACGCCGCGCCCGCATCGAACGCGGCGACGTTGACTCGCCTCTGGGCCCCCATGCTCGCCGTCGCGGCGTCGGCGTTGTTGTTCTTTGCGTGGCAGCGTGACCAGCCAGCTTCGTCCCAGCTGATCCCGCAGTACGAGGAGGTCTCGTTCGACGGGGGCATCCGCGGAACGCGTGAGGAAGCGGCGTTTGCCGACGGGGAGGTCCCGCGCTTTCGCGACGGCGCCCTGCTTCGTTGGCGGGTGGCTCCGGCACACGCCGTGGAGTCCACGATCGGGGTACGCGTGGATGCAAGCGGTCCGAGCAAACGATGTCTCGCGCTGGCGGAGGAGCTGCGAATCGAACCCTCGGGCGCGGTCGAGGTGATGGGTCCCGCGGATGTGTTGCTGGACCTGCCGCCGGGCACGTGGACGCTGACGCTGCTGGTGGGCTCCTCGGACGTGCTCGCGTCGCTCGAGAACCCGTGTGCCGTCGACGATGAGGGAAGCCGGCCAGCGGGCGTTCGGGCTGCGGCCCAGCGCAGGGTCGTCATCGAGAGACCCGCACCCTAAAGTCGCACGGGTGGGCTCCACCCGACGGCGACCGCACGACCCGACCCTGCCCAGCCTTCGTTGGGCTGCCTCGGCGGTCGTGTACTTCGCTGTCGGATGCGACACGCTCAGGGCTCCATCCTCTGCAGACATGGGGCCACCGGCCGCGGTGATGGTGGAGGTCGAAGGGTGCGTGCTGCGAGACGGCCCGTCGCGTTGCATCCTTCCCGCCGCGGGCCCCCCGACGCGTTGCGAGTCCGAGCATGTCATCGACCCGGTGTCGAACGCTCTTCGGCTGCGTGCGCCGGCGGATCACGGGTGGTCGTGGCACCTCGACGGAGCGCGGGTCCGTGTCCCGTCGCAGCGGGTCGGCGATGAACTCGAGTGGACGCTCGACGCCACGGCGCAGGGCGGGCGACTCGAACTGCGGGAAGTGGGACGCAGCATGGCATCATGGTCGATCGAGCTCGAGCCGTATCCGGTGGAGCCTCGGCTCATCCAGCAGGCTCGCATCGCGCTCCGGGACGCTTCGGTTCCCCCGCCGTGGGCGGCGCTGCGTGAGGCTCTCGAGAGCCTCGAGGGCCCGCATCGGGTCGTCGCGCTCGAGCTGCTGACCGAACACGCCATGCTGGAGGCCGCGCGATTCGACGACCCCACGCAGCGCGAGCGGGCGTACCGACGCGCGCTGGACGATTCGAGCGAAGCCTTTGCGCAGCTATCGGCATTCGGCGACCCCGTGCGCGCGAGCTGCATCGCCCGCCGGGCGTCGTTCACGGCGTCGTTCTACCTCGACGACCCCGAGGGCGCCGAGCCTTGGCAAGACAGGCTCGTCCCCCGGGACGGCCTCTCTGGACCTGCCCGTGTCGCGAATGCCTACCACCGGGGCCTTCACGCGCAGAAGCTGGGCGACCTCGGAGCCGCGCTGCAGGCATACGAAGACGTCGAACGCGGGGCGCGCCATGATCGTCGTCGGACGTACGGGGTTGCGAGCCTGCCGCAACGCGCTGTCGCGCTGGCAAGCCTGCACCGGACTCAGGACGTCGAAGCGCTTCTGGACCGCGTCGGCGAGCTGCCGATTCCACGTTGTCGCGACTGGCTGCGGGTCCTCAACAGCGCGGCGTGGGCACGACTCCAGATCGGCGAGCAAGGGGTCGCGATCGGAGACCCGTCGTCCGAGTTGTACGACGTCGAGATGCTGTTGAACGGGCGGTCGGACCCCGACGACCCCTGTGGGGATGCAGCGCTGGAGGCGGTCGTCGGCATCAACCTCGTCTTTGCCGCGCTCGAGGGTGGCCGGACAGGGGAAGCGCGGGCTCGATTCGAGCGATTGCACCCGCCCGGGGCCGGACCGGGTGGGGCCTCGGTTCGCGGGTGGCACGAGCTCCTCGAACTGCGACTGCTGCTTCAAGAGGGCGAGGCAGGGGCCCTTCGGGAGTGGCTACTGCGGCACCCTGCACGGCTGTCCGATCCGCGGCCTCCCGCAGAGCGATGGCGCTCGCATGACTGGCGTGGTCGAGCGTGGGAGGTTCTGGGGCGGACCGAAGACGCGATCGCATCGTATCGTCGAGCGGAAGCCGCGGTGTCTGGGCTCGTTCGTCGGCTCGATCTCGACGTGGCGCGCGAAGGTCTGCTGCTGGGACGGCAGCCCAGCGCTGCGCGGCTCATCGCGTTGCTGGTCGAGCAGGGGCAGCCACAGGAGGCGCTGTGTGTCGCCCGGACCGCTCGCAGCCGGATGGACCACTTGTTGGACCGCACGGTGCTCGTCGGCTCGTTGTCCGTCGAGGGGCGTCGTGCATGGAGTGCTGCGCTGGGTCGCGTATCGAAGCAGCGCGACGCGTTGGATGCGTTGCAGCAGGAGGCGTGGGCGGTGCCCCGCGACGAGGTGGAGGCCCACCGAGCCAAGGTCGCGACGGCCCGCACGCAGCTCGAGGAGACCACGCGCGCAGCCTTCGACGTGCTGGCAGCAGGTCGGAGGCGGACCTCGTGGCAAGGGGCGTGTGAAGCTCGCCCGAGGCCGGCGCCGGGTTCCGTCCACGTGCTGTACTTTCCTCTCGAAGATGGCCCGAACGGCCGCTGGATGGGATTTGCGTTCGGTGCGTCGGGCGTCCTCGCGACCGCGCCGGTCTCGATCCCGGGCGCCGCGCCGACTGTGCAGGCGTGGTCGAGGGCGCTGCTCGATCCGTTGGCCGACGCGCTCGAACCAGCGGAGCACGTGGAGGTGCTCCCGGTAGGCCGGCTGTGGTCGGTTCCGTTTGCCGCCCTGCCGTGGCGCGACGGGGTGTTGCTCGAGCACGCGGCGGTGACCGTCGGATTGGACCTTCCTCGGGCCGACGGTGCCGAGGCCTCGCCCCAGCCGCGGCGGGCGCTCGTCGTAGGCGCGCCCCATGGCGATCTCGTGGGCGCGGAGCGGGAGGCCCGGTCGGTCGCCTCGTCCCTGACGGCGCAGGGGTGGGACGTCGAGTTACTCCTGCGTGAGCAGGCCACGGCCCAAAGCGTGCGCAAGGGTCTCGCTGATGCCGGGCTGCTCCACTACGCCGGGCATGGTCGTCGGTCGGGTCTCGAAGGCTGGGGCAGCCGCCTTCAGCTCAGTGCCGAAGGGGAGCTGAACCCGCGCGACATTCTCGCGCTTCCGTCGGTGCCCGAGGTCGCACTGCTGCTCGCGTGCGAGGCGACGCCGGCATCTGTACATACGCTCGGCGGCGGCATGAGCCTCGCCCGCGCGTTCATCCTCGCGGGGTCGGACACGGTCGTGGCCTCCGACGGCCGACTCGACGATGCGTTCGCCGAGCGCATGGCCGGCCGGATCTACGACGCCGGCATTCCAGCATCGACGGACGTCCACCAGCAGCTCAAGCATGCGCGCCTGGCCGAGCGAGATGGGGACTGGTGGAGGCTTCGCGTGCTTCGGCCCTGACCACGGATCATCGCCCCCCGTGAATGAGCAAGGCGTTGCTGCGCATGTAAGAGGTCGGGCCACCGTCGGAGAACCGCAGCCCCATCCGTACGTCTCGCACCGGATGCGAGAGGTTCAGCGGCACCTTCACGGGGCCTTGCGCGAGCGCGTCGAGCACCGAGGCGAGGTCGACCACCGTCGTTCGCGGATCGTCGCGCGGGTCGTAGCGAATCTCGAGCCACCCGCCGACGATGAGCGTCGGATCGTAGGCCGAGTTGAGCGCGAGGTGGGCGACCCCGTCGAGTCCGGAGACGCGAAGCGGGCACTCCGGACATACGGGAAGGTCAGGCTGTGGTCCGGCCAGCAGCGGACGCTCGTCGTCGGGCGTCGAGCAGCTCCAAAGCAGGTACGTGTCGACGGGAAGTTCGTCGCCCTCGGTGGCGTGCACGTTCCGCGTACGTCCGCAGCTCGAACACGCGAACGATGGCAGCACCTGGGGTGCATGCTCGGCCCCCTCGTTTGCGTCACCCACCGTCACGGCGGCTGCGTGCAGCTCGTCGAGCGCATCGGCGGGCGCGGATTCGTCCGGGCATGCATGCAGATCGGGGTCTAGGGTCTCCAGGGCCGCACAGAGCGAGACCCGGCGCACGGCCTTCTCGGGCTCGCTGCCGTACTCGGGAAGCTGCGCGATGGAGTCGAGGGGGTGCCCGCTCCCGTAGAGCGTTTCGAGGACCGCGCGTGGGCCGAGGGTGGGATCATGGGACCACAGCAACGCTGCGCCTGCTGCGACGGTGGCCGCCGATGCCGACGTCCCGGTGATCGGGTCGAGCTCGAGTGGCGCCTCGCCGTCGGCGAGGGCGTGATAGCCGGGTGCAACCAGGCGGGTGAGGGACCCGGGGCGGGTACGCGCGATCGGATGGTCGTGATGATCGACGGCTGCGACGGGGATGACCAGGGGCGCATTGGCTTCGTGAAGCTGCCATTGCGACGGCAGGCTGGCCGGCGGATCGAATCCCATCTCCATGCATTGCAGCGGTGTGGGGGCGGCGAGGCTCGCCCAGCCCGCCGGTGCCATCGACGTTGCGTTGCAGGAGCCGTCCTTCGTGTTGCCCGCGCTGGCGAGGATGAGGGCACCTTGGCACGACGCGTACAGGAGTGCGCCGTGGACCGCCTCGGTGGCGAGGCGAACGGGGTAGGGAGGCGTCGCAGCCGATGGGCCGAGGTCGACGAATGCAGAGAAGTCCTCCACGTGGGAGGTGGCGTCACACCACGGTTGGGCTTCGGTACAGCCGCAGGCTGCACCGGCGATGCAGTTCGTCGCGGGGTCGGTCGCCCAGCCCAGCGAGAGGTTGAGGACCAGTCGCGAAGGCGGTCCGTCTTGCAGACTACGGCGCCAGGCCGTCACCGCGTCGAAAATGCCCAGCGCGACGTGGGCTCGCGTGCCGTATTCGGCTCCACCCGGGTCGACGAGCGAGCCGTCGGCGGCGAGCGGCAGCGCGAGCGCGTTGGTGACGGAGACGGCACACGTTGTGTCCTGCGGGCAGGCGAGAGTCTTGATGATCGCGCCCATCGCATCGGCGTGCTGAATGCGGGGAACCGTGCTCGCATCGCCCGATGCTGCATCGACGACGCTGACGGTCACCGCGAACGCACCCGTGTCGGTCTGGGGGGAAACGGCGCCAGCCTGGGTTTCGAATGCCTGCGCGAGCTTGCCCCGCAGCGCTTCGCTCCACGCGCTGCCCTGAGGCTCGACCGCGGGGCAGTCGAGCGCGCCATGCTCTGGGGGAAGAAGTTCCTCGCCCGGTTCCGCGGTCGAGCGATACAGGCAGAAACCCGAAAGGCGCTCGGGAACCTCCGCGTCTCCGAGCTGCCGTTGCGCGAGGCCGGCGGAGCCGTCGACGAACATGCGTGTCCCGTGAAGCGTCCAGCCAGGAAGCGTCTCCACGCACGATTCTTCCGGGGCCGCCAGGCGCAGGCCCCAACACGCGTCCGCCAACCTCGTGGGCGTCTCCGCGGCTCGCTCCTCGAGGAACTCGGGCCGCGGGTCATGGGTGGTCCCGCAGCCGCCGGCCAGCGAGAGCAGGACCAAGAGGATGCGTCGGCGAAGCGAGGTCGCGAGCGTCACGGTGACTTCTTGGAGCGGCGAAGGAAAACGGAGACATCCGCGTTCGTTTTTTTCCACGAAGTCGAGTTTGAGTGCTCCGAGTCGTTGGATGAGGGTGTTCGCTCTACCCGGTGGCCCTCGGGCCGCGTGCGCCAAGAATGTGCGCCGGGCTGGATGGTGGTGTGGTGCATTGCTCGTCTATCGTGGCTGTGAGGAGCCGCTGCGGGGCAACCTGGAGGTGAGCGCTCGGGAAGGGCGAGAGTTGTTCCGCTTGCGCCGAAACACTGCGCCGATGGGGGACGTGCGCTGTTGGGGCGTGCATATCCGCGATGACCGAGGACGCGCGGTGGACGTCTTCTTCGAGCTCCAAGGTCTTGCGAGGACGTCGGTCAGCGTATCCCAATCCGACCAACTCTCTTGCGCGACGGTCCATTCGCCTCATGAACAACTGTCTGCCGCGGAGACCGGCGACGCGAACACGGCGGCGAGTAGGGGACCCAGGACGAGGATGGGAAATCGCTGTCGAGTCATTGCCGCGGAGTTCGTACCGGCCGACCCCACAGTGTTCCCAAGATTGTTCCGGCGTGGGAAAGATGGGGCCCTTCCACCGGTTAATCCATACTCTCTGTAACGCTTTGGGTCGAACTGAAACTACCCGCGCACCGGATTCATCAGATGCGCCCCCTCGACCGACTCCTCCCCACGCTACTCCTGCTCGCTCCGACCGCCTGCGACGATGCCAATGAGGTCTCGGACGTAGGCACGGACCTCGACCCTGTCTTCCGGGCACTCACCTCCGCCGAGGGCGAATACTTCGATGTGGAGACTTGGCCACGTGAAGCCACCGGGGTCGCGATGCGTTCCACGGGCCACCTCATCGTCCGGTTGGACGGCCCCGCTGCGACCGGCCCTGCGAATCCGCCAACCGAGGACGACCTCTCGGGGACGTGCGGCGTCACGTTCGTGTCCTCGCGCATTGCCGTCACCGCGGGACACTGCCTGCCGGGCCTGTCTGAATTTGACGAGGTCGAGGTACGTACGCCTCGGGTCCTCCCCGGTTTTACGCCTACGCCGACCATCACGGGAACGTTCCCCGACTATATCCACGCCGACGCACCCGGTTACTTCTACGATCGGTATCTCTGCCAAGTGCGGTCCCGCTGCTACACGGGACCGGGGGCATCTCCGCCAATCAACTGCGATATCGCAGCCGAGGACATCGCCCCCGTCCCCCTTGTCAACGAAAGACTCGACATTGGTATCCTCGAGTGCGACGCCCTCGACGGTGCACGTCATGACTACGTCGACGTCGCACCTGCGATCGCGGAAGGCGACCGCGTGGCACTCCCCTGGTACCACGAACTGTATGAAGCCCCTCAGATGGAGCCGTTGGCATCGGACTTCTACACGCACTACGTCCAAAAAGTCACTTCCAGCGCGGGCGCTGATCCCAACGAGGCTCTCGCGTTGAACTACCACTACCGAGGCGCAGGGGAGCGTCACCAAATGCTCCCTCTTCTCTCGACCGACTACTACCTCGACCGATGGAAGATTCTGTTCCCACCAACCACGGTCGTGGTCAATACAAACCTTCGAGGGTGCCACGGGACCTCCGGAAGTGGAGTCATGAGCACGGAAGCGTCCTCGTACCCGGAGCTCGTCGGCCCCGTGACCACCGCGCAGGGATCGATCTCGGGTCAGTTGTGCCACGTCGCTGGTGCGGATCCCGACACGAGTATCGGCATCCAGACGATGCATCCCAGCGTCACGAAGCACTTCGTGGACCAGTTCGTTCCGCCAAGCTGCTCTGACCCCGACTCATTCCCCTATCGCCTCGCATACTGGCTGTCTTGCGACATCCTGAGCCTCGACGAACTCGAACATGACACCTGGCGTTTTCGGCCCTCGAATTGCCCCTGGTGCCTCAGTTTTTCGCGGTTGGACCACGCGGTCCAGGAGGCGATGCGGTTTCCCACGCCCGAGCCTACAAGCCTCGCGTTGCGGCCCAACGACACGGGTCTTCCGTATCGCGCATCCGTACGGGTTTGGACCAACGACTTCCCTTCGACGGTTGAGCTGAGAATGGGGAGTACCGTGGTCGCCACCCATACCTTCACTGGGCAAGACGAGGACTGGTTGGGCAACTACGCGTCCAAGGTCTTGTCTGGCAGCTTCATCTCAGACGCCAACATCGATGGACCGCTCACGATTGCGACCGCACCCGGAAGCGCCGCGCAGGAGCTATCGGTCAGCCAGGTCTTGTTGGTCCCCGACGGGCAACCAGGCGCGTTCGAGACCATGCACCGACGGATGAGCTACGGCTTGCTGGACCTACAGGACCTCGGCGCTGACGCGCGGCCGGCCACGTTTACCGCTTCAGACACCGGCGGTTTCGCGGCAGGCCTTGAGCCGTCGCAACGGCTCGTGGCGACTGGTCTTGCGTTGACGGCGGACGGGCTGTGGCACGTTTCGATGGAGGGGGATCAGGCGAACCTCAGCTGTGGGCTGATGTTCGCCGACGGATCCGAAACCGGGGTTCCTTGTGCGACCCACGGTGGCGGCGTGACGCTCGACGGCACCGGTCATGACGCTCCCATCGCGTTGTTCATCGAGACCGACGGTAACGCTGCGCCGGTCACCTCGCTGTCGGACTTGGTCGTGCAGCAGGTCCAAGCGTGCCAACCCGCTCACGATACGTGCGACACAGGGGGGCCCTTGCAGCCGGCTTGCGACGAGTGCGTTGCGGAGATCTGCGCCGTGGACCCGTACTGCTGCAACACCGCGTGGGACTCGATCTGTGTGGGCGAAGTGCAGTCGGTCTGTAACCAGGTGCAGTGTGACGCCAGCGTGGGAAGCTGCGCACACTCGGTGTGTGGCACCGGCACAAGCCTCTCGGGTGGCTGCGACACCCCGATCTCCCCCAGCTGTACGAGCGCGATCTGCAACGTGGACCCGTACTGCTGCAACACCGCGTGGGACTCGATCTGCGTGGGCGAAGTGGTCAGTGTGTGCGGGCTCAGCTGCGGCTAGCCGGTCGTCGTCGAGACCATCGACCGCTCACGCCTGCCCCGCCCCGGCAATGTGCGCACGCGGGCGAGTGTCTTGCAGATGGGAGAGCACACACGCGAACTGCCCGTTGCTGCCGCTTCGCTTCGCACGGAATGGGGTGCGGCCATGACATCTCGCCGAATTCGACCCCCTCTGAGGAGGGCCGAATCGCGGTGGTGACATACCCGCGCTAGGTTGACCTGACGTGCCACGACGCATCCTCATCCTCGGGAACTCCGGTTCGGGAAAGTCGACGTACGCGAAGTCCGTCGCAAAGCGTGATGGGCTCGCGCACATCGACCTCGATTCGTACGCATGGCGACCGACCGACCCACCGGTGCGACGAGCCGTCGAAGAATCCTTGGGGAAGCTGCGGGCGGCCTTGCCCGAAGATGGCTGGGTCGTCGAAGGTTGCTACGCCGATCTTCTTCGGGGCCTTTCCCAGGACGCTGAGCTGCTGGTCTTTCTCAACCCGGGCGTCGAGGCGTGCGTTCGCCACTGCCGTGCTCGCCCGTTCGAGCCGCACAAGTACGACGAGCCCGAAGCGCAGGACGCCAACCTCGCCATGCTGATCGAATGGGTCCGCGGATACGAGACGCGTGACGGCCCGATGTCTCTGGCGGTTCACCGCACGCTGTTCGACGCCTTCGAAGGAGAGAAGCGAGAGCTGACGGATCCACAGGCGTGGCGTTGAAGCAACTCGTCACGAGCAGGTCAATCGGCTTGGCGCAGAGCTGGTGTCGTGCCTCCCGAAGACCGATGGCCACGACGGCCGAGCTTCACGGTGCTCGGCCAACGCGGCGAGGCCGTGCGCCCGGCAACTCATGCTGTTCTGGACTGTCCCCTGACGGGCCTCGGTCTACCGCACGAGGCGCGTCGCTTCGCGTCGTCTCGGCGTGGCTTCACGGTGCCCATTGGGCCTGTTTTTTGCCGTCGAGTCCGGGATCCGCAAACCGGCTCCGCTCAGAACCATACGCGCAGCCCAAGCTGCGGCCCGCGTAGCGGAGTTTCTCCGATCAGCTTCACCTCGTACGCCAAGGAGACTTCGAGTCGCCGGACCATCACGCCGAGGCTGGCCCGCCCCGAGACCGCTGTCGTATCACCCAGCCGCCCCACGTCGAATCGTCCGCTGGCGACCACAGGATGGAGAGGAAAGATGTCGACCTCGGTCATCACATTCTGTCCGATCTCGACCTTGGGTCGGCCCCCGGCTGGGAGCTCTGCGTTCGCCCGCGCGAGGACGCCGGGCCCGACGCGCAGTCCGAAGTGCGGACGCTGGATCAGGTCGAGGGTCCAGTGCGCGCCGCCCAGGTAGAACGGTTCTCGGTCGCCCCAACCGCTGTAGTGGTGGGCGTCGACGGCGAGCCCCAACCGCCAATACCGAAGCAGGGCGCGCCCCCCGGCCCTCCATCCCTGGCGGCCGAGATACCCGCCTTCGCCGCCAACGCGGACCGACCACAACTTGGCATCCTCTCCGTCCTCTTCCGCCCAGGGCACGCGTCGGACATACCCCGGCGTGTGCTTGGCGTAGGGATGGCTCGAGTACCGCGGCACGATTCGACTCGGGTCCTCATCCTCGTGAGCTCGAGCCTCGCTCGGGAGTAAGAGGCCAAGGAGGCTGCCGACGACGAAACAGGCGGTGCGCATTCGAAACCGCCATGACCGCACGGCGGCGAATCTATGGTTGTCTGCACAACCGCCTGGGATGGATTCACGTCCGGCGAGTCAACGATACTGGGCGCAGCGGCTCGTAGCCCGAACATCCTTGCGGTTCTCCGCGATGTCGCGAAGGTTGCGCTCGCAGACCGCCGGGCGTTGGGAAACGAGGGCTGCGCGGCGTCACGCCCGCTTGATCTGGAGTTGGAAACACTGTGCGAGCGGTTGGCGATCGCACCGATTCAGGTCGCTCTCGACACCATTGTTCCGTCTCGTGCGGGCGTCTTCTTGACGTGCTCGCCCCACGCTCCCGCGCCGACTTACCAGCGCGTACGCCGTGCCGCGCCTCGGCGCTCGCACCCGCAAAGAACTGCCTGGATTCTGGGCACGTGCCTTCACGCTGCCCTACCGGGCCCGCCTTTCGCCGTCGATGCCTTCGCTCAGCCAGGCTCAGCCCCAATCCGGAGCCGGCCCCTGGCCCGCTCCGCGAACACGGGCCTCTGCGCCGGAAGCCGTACTCTTCCACACCGGATTTTCCCAGGTCGTTTCGCGAAACGCCTGCTTTGTCGCTGCGCGTACTGCGGCGCGGGATCACTTTGCCCCGGTCTGACGTCTACATCGAGGATGTCGCGCCGAGTAGCCGTCCGAACCGCCCAACTCTCGATCGTCTCGCTGTGTTCAATCCTGACCTTGGGCTGTGGCACCCCCAACGCGACAACCGGGTCTGACGTCGAGGACGCAACGACAACGGCCCCAACCTCCGGCAAAGCGTCTGGGGTGTCAGTGGGCGACGGGTCCGTCACTGACACCGAGTCGGGTACCCAGACCGGTTCGGGTACTGATACCGATTCGGGCACTGGTCCCGACTCCAGCAACCCTACCGATTCAGGCGGGGAAACAGAGGACCCGCCAGTGCCTGAGGCCCATGCTCTTGGGACGGTTGTCCTTGCAGAAGTTCACAGTACGGAGGGAGCGGCCGTGGGATCGGTGACCGCAAGCTTCAGCCCCGACGCGAACACCGTGGGCCAAACGTGCACGCGCACCGTTGACGGGTGCCAGCTTGTTCTCTCCCCGGAGTGCGGCGGGGAGTGCGGTAAGGGGCAGTACTGCGGGTTTGGGGACGATTGTGCAACGACCTGTTGGGACATCTGTGATGCGAAATGCAGCAAAGACGAGGTCTGCTACTTTGCAGGCCCCGGACAGGCGGCTTGTCGCGATATCGAGACGTTTGATGCTGGTGCCCTGAATTTCTCCGGAACCACCACGCCTATCACACTCCTGCCTCCGTATGCGTTGAACGAAGTCGAAACCGGCGCGCCCTATGTGCCCGGCGGGACGGTCGAGCTTGAAGCGAGCGGGGCATTCGATGCCGGGTTCGAGGAATTCTCCGTCGAGTTTTTGGCGACCACAATCGTTGACGCGCAGCTCGATTCTATCAGCCTCGCCGAGGCCTATGGCGACGGCCAGATCGCGGTGCAGTGGACGCCTGGTACAGATGAGATAACCGTGACTGTGTCCGTTTCGGGAGCTGGCGGTCGCGTTGGTTCGCTCCTCTGTGAGGCCGATGACCCCAGTGGTAGCTTCAACGTGTCGCGTGATGCGATACGGGCGGCTGTCGATGACCAGGATGTTGTGGGCCTGAGTCTACAGGTGACGCGACGGCGTTCGGAGCAGGTGATGGGCCTCTCTACGGTGGGCGACCTGTTGTACGCCGAGGTGCAACCGACGGGCTGGCTTGACTTGGTTTCAAGTTCGTCAGAGTTCCGAACGCTCGAAAACTGCGACCTCGAGGTGTGTGGCGACGAGCAATGCGTGGACTTGCTCTCCGACGAACAACACTGCGGGGCGTGCGGAGAGGCTTGCTCCGCCGGGGGCACCTGCACAAGCGGTGTTTGTTTGGCTCCGGAAGATTCGAACGCGGCATGTTCCGACGGTCTCGACAATGATGGCGATGGCTATGTTGATTGCGATGATTTTGATTGCTCGATGGATGCTCTTGTCACCGAGTGCTGTCAGGATGGGCAGGAGGTGTGTCCGACGCATCTTGGGACTCCTGTCTGCACGTGGATGTCGACCAATACGAACTGCGGAAGCTGTGGAAATACCTGTGGGGTGTTTTTTGAATGTGAGCCCCATGTTTCCCTTCCTGGGGACTTTGTCTGCGCAACCGGCGAGAATACTGATACCGAATGTCACGACGGCCTCGACAACGATAACGACGGCTTTGTCGATTGCGACGATTCTTACTGCGAGATGTTTTGGTGCTAGGACTGTTTTCAGTTTCGGAAGATTTGGAAGCTCGAGTCCCCCACGCCCTCAGAGCTTTCGTGCTGCGGCTGGCCGCTGAGCTGGTATCGCGCCGCACGACCGAACGAGCCGCCGCGTTGGCTTCGGGGGTCGTCGCATCGACTCCGACCGTCTTGCCATGGACCGAGTTGGCCGAGGTGGAGAAACCGTCAGGCCGTCCGCCACGCGATGTCGTGCCCGGGATTCAGCGATGCGGCTGACCCGGGTTCGGGTCTCTCGTGGTGTCGGGGCCGTACGCCTGCCAGCGGACAAAGGCGCGAGCCTCGATGCTTTGTCGAGGCATCGCTTCGGGCGGCGCGTCCAGCAACTCGACGGCAGCGTGGGCGATGCCATTGACGCCCTCGTTCGCATAGGTCGCGAAGATCGCGGCTTCATCGACGGTCATCGTCGGCCACACGAGCCATTGGTGCGCGGGGTTGTACCGTAGCCCTCGAACCTGGCCGCGCCGATCCGGGAACACGATGTCGACGTCCAGCCAGTCGCCGGGCTCGACCGAGCCAGGGCGCACAAAGCCAATCGGTGCGCGCTGGATCGGATGGGCAAGCGGCCGCCACACATTGACGACCGCGAAGGGCCCTGCGTGCCATCGCTGCGACTCACGCTCGCCGGTCAATGCAACGAGCCGGGTGCGGGCCGACTACGCGTTGTCGTCACAGTGCACATGAAACGAGGGCGGCCGCATACCACCGCCTTCGGCCCGCAGCGTGTGGTCGAAGACGACAACCTCCTCGGCGACCGCCGCATGGGCAGTTTTGGAAGAAGACAAAAACTAACATTGACAACATGTGCGCAGGAGATGTCAGATCCATGGCATGCCCCGACCTTGGACTGCTCTGCTCAGCGGCCCGGCGATCGCCCTTGTCGCGCATCTGGCCGCGCCCGCCTCCGCGATAGCGTGTGGCGGGACCTTCTGTGACACCGGCGCCGGCGGTATGCCCGTCGACCAGACCGGAGAGACCATCGTTTTCGCCCAGGGCGGCGGGTTCGTCGAAGCCCACGTCCAGATCAACTACGACGGCGGCGACGCCTCCCAGTTCTCGTGGATCGTGCCGGTGCCGGTGATGCCCGAGGTCGACGTCGGCTCCCTCGACTTCATCAATGCGCTGCGCAACGCCACCGTGCCCAGCTACGGCATCACCACCGGGACCAACGAGTGCGTGCCGGGGGACACCGGCATCTCCAGCGGCTTCATCAGCGATCCCGACGGCGGAGGCGTCTCGATCGACCCCGATCCCGAAGTCCTCGAGCTCTCCACGGCCGGCGCCTTCGAGTACGTGATCCTGCAGGGCGGCACGGCCGATTCGATGATGCAGTGGCTGGCTGACAACGGCTACGCCCCGAACCCGCTGGCCGCCGGGATCTTCGACGCCTATATCGACGAGGGGTCGGTCTTCGTCGCATTCCGCCTGCGGCACCTCTCGGGGATCGAGGATCTGCATCCGATCGTCATCCGCTACGAGGGTACCGAGCCCTGCATTCCGCTGAGGCTCACCGCGGTCGCCGCTCAGGAAGACATGGACATCCGCGCGCTGTTTCTGGGCGAAGCACGGGTGCTGCCGACCAACTACCGTCACGTGCGGCTCAACCAGGTGCGGCTCGACTGGTTGCAACGCGCCGCGAACTACGGCTCCGTTGTCTCACGGGCCCTCGACGAAGCGGGCGGCCGAGCGTTCGTCACCGAGTACGCGGGCGACAGCGACATCGTCGACCCCACCGGGCTAGACACCACGAGCCTCGAGGCGAGCGACTTCGAGGGCGTCGACCCCCTTTCGGTGGTGAGCGTCCTGCAGACGCAGGGCCTCCTCCAATGCACCGACTCCTGCGCGTACAGCCACGAGCTGATCCCCCTCCTGCTGCGCGAGTTTGTCCCCGCCCCCGACGGCGTCGACCCCAACGTCTTCTACGCGTGCTTGAGCTGCTACGAGGGGTTCGTCGATCTCGACGCCTGGGACGAGGACGCATTCATTGCCCGGTACCGTGAATACATCACCGACCCGAGGGACCATGCCACCGACCTGCTGGAGACCTGGCCGTACCTGACCCGCCTCTACAGCCGGATCTCCCCCTCGGAGATGGCATTCGATCCGATGTTCGCGGAGGTCGACGGACTGAGCGTGGTGCCCAACATCTGGGGCGCCCAGCGCAACACCGACGAGTGTTGTGACGACACCGTGGTGCTCCCCGATGGGGCCAGCGTGCGCGTGGGACCGAGTGGCTCGTGGCCGGGCTGGTCCAGCGACATGCCCTACGCCACCGTCGTGCAGCAGTATCAGCCCGGCGGTCTGCCGGCGAACGAGATCGACAACCTCGAGACGATCAACCTCCAGCTTGCAGCCCACAACGCGAGCGTGCAGAGCGAGTGCGATGGGGGCACGGGTACCGGCCCCGAAACGGGCGAGGGGAGCTCCTCCGGGTTCCCCAGCGGCGATGGAGGGGCAAACACCACCGCGGGTCCGGACGGCAGCGGTAGCAGTACGGGCGGCGCGGCGGGAGGCCTCGACGATGACGGTGGCTGCCGGACGTCGGGAGGCACCCCGGGATGGCTTACCGCTTTGCTTGGCCTAGGGGTTGCCGCCCTGCGGAGGCGTCGACGATGAGGCGATGGCTCCTGCCCGTTGCCCTCGGGGTTGGGTGTAGTTCGGCCGTCGACACCGAGCCGACCGAGACGTCCTCGTCCGGCAGTGATGGCTCCACGTCAGCCCAGAGCGCGACGTCGGCCCCCTCGACCAGCGCTTCGTCGGGCGAGGACACCACAACCGGCCTTCCGGACAACGAGGGCACGACCACCTCGCCCATCGGCTGGGAGACTGAAGGCGCCGACGAAGGCTACGCGACGACCGGAGGGTGCGGCTTCACGTGCCCGCAGCCCCCCGGCCCCAGTGGCTCCGAATGTGACTTCTCGGAACAAGGCTGTGGAGAGGACGGCAAATGCATGCCGTGGGCCAACGATGGGGGCCGCGTCTGGACCGGTGTACGTTGCGTCCCGCTCGATCCCAACGCCGTGGGTCTCGGAGAGCCCTGCCAGGCCGAGGGCGGGTTCGTGTCGGGCATCGACAACTGCGCCACGGGTCTGTGGTGCGGACCCGAGAACGCGGACGACAAGCTCGACCTCACCGGCGTCTGCCATCAGATTTGCAACGCCGGACCCTGCCTGGAGGGGACACTGTGCGTGATCCCCGGAGAACCCGATGTCGGGGTTTGCGAGGAGCAGTGCGACCCTCTCGCCCCCGCTTGCCCAGCAGGCCACACCTGTATGCCCGCCATCGGCATTGGGTTTGCCTGCCACCTCGCCGAGCTCGAGGGCACCGACGGCGACTGCGACGCTCACGCCGAGTGCGAACCTGGTTACGGCTGCCTCGATGCCCCGCAATGCGGCGGGGATGGCGAGCGCTGTTGCACGCAGCTGTGCGACCTCGACGCCCCCGCATGTGCGAAGGGCGAGACGTGTGTCGACTACGGCTCCCCCCTCCCAGCCTACGACGCCGTGGGGTTCTGCGCGGGCTGATCCTCACTTGGGCCGCGTGGCTTCACGCAGCCCATCGGGCCCGCTTTTTTTCGCCGATGGCTTCGCTCCGCCACGCTCAGGCCCAATCCAAAAGCCGGCCCTGGCGCGCTCCGCGACCACCGGCCTCGCGGGCGGGAAGCCGTACTCTTTCGCACCGCCTTTTTCCCGCTTCTTTCGCCTAATCGCCTGGACGGCGGCGCTTCGACCCAACTGGACGAGACAGACGGAAGTCCGCGTCCGGTTGTCGCTGGCGGGTGGGGCGTGCCCAACACGATCTGCCTCGTCGTACGCCGCCCTCGCTAGCCCCCCGACCCTGTGGATCTGAGCGACGGCCGACTATTCCAGCCAGCTCGGCGTCACTTGAACCGGATCGTCGCTGTCGTCCACGGTGCCATCGCCCAGGCCGCCGTTGGCGTTCGAGCCCCAGCACCAGATCGTTCCGTCGTCCTTGGCAGCGCACGACGGACCGATCAACGTGACGTCGTCCAACAGCAGCTCGAGCGTTCCGTCGCGGTCGATCATCACGGTGCTGTCCTGTCGGAGGTAGGGGCCGCGGGTGCTGCCGATACTCGCCAGGTTGCTCAGGCCCGCAATCTGCTGAGCTTCCGAACCGTTCACTCCCGCCGCTGCGCCCCAGCACCACAAGGTCCCGTCGGCAGGGACGAGGCACGACCCTCCGTGGAGTTGGAGGTTTGCTCGCGAACTCCATGTCCGGAGGTCACGGACCGGGCCGCCGCTTGGTGGTCCCATCACGAAACCCACAGGGTCGGTCGTACCCAGCTGCCCGTCGTCATTGCCGCCGCGACACCGAACAACCCCGTCCGACGACGCGGCACAGAAATGAAAACCGGCACTGGTATGTGTCACGTCGACAACGCCCGAGACTTCGGACTGCGATGGTGCTTCCAGCGGGCTCCAGCACCACAGACTCGCGTCCTCGGCAATGATGCAGTGCTCGGCGCTGCCGGTGGCAACTCCGACCGCGGGCGGCAACCCCAACACTTCGGTGGGGACCGAGGTTGCGCGCTCTCCCCAGCGCCACACGGTTCCGTCATCCGAAACTGCGATCGAGTTACCCCCGCCGAAAGAGCCGACGGCAACCGACGTGAACACAGCGCTCGAGATCACTTGGACCGGCACAGGGCTGAGGCCCCCGCGCTGACCGTTGCCCAGCTCTCCGTCGTCGTTTCGGCCCCAGCACCACAACGTCCCGCCTTCGATGACCGCACAGCGATGAGCAGCGGCACTGGACAAAGCAACGATCTCGGCGACGTCCTGGCCCCCAGTCGTGTCGCTGTCGCCCTCTGCCTGACCCGAGTCTGCAGACGTCGTCGTGACTGCAGACGCCTCGGTCTCGGCCTCGGCCTCGACTTCGACCCCACTCCCTCCTGTCGCGCCGTGCGGACCGTCGCCTGTTCCGCCTGTTCCAGCGTCTGTTGACGGCTCGGTGCCGTCGGCATCACCGCCCGCCGAGCAAGCACACAGGACCACAGCAACGACATATCGAAAGTACATTGGCAAACTCGTCTCTTCGGGATGTGCGACGTGACAGCCATCGCCGCGTAGCGTTGAAGTCGAAGAATTCTTCGGACGGGCCATCGGTCACTAACCACGCCCCGTCACAGCGTTTCGGGGGACGTGCCATGTCAAGGCGCACACGACGGCCTACGAGTTTGCGCAGCACTCATCACGTCGCATTGCGGCGGCCGGAGCTTCGTCTTCGCGATGTCGTACCGAGGGCGGGCCGGGGACCCTCATGTTCCGCGACGAAGCCCAGTGCCGCGCCGAAGTCCCGATTTGACCAAACCCGCCAGGGGCAGGCCGAACAGCTTTTCCCACTTCAGACGCGGTTGCTTCGCGCGCTTACGGAACGCAGCGATGCACGGTTGGGATCGCGGCGCCCTCGGCAAACCGGTTCGGGGACACGCCTGCAGCGACCGCCCAGGAGGTCGGCGCTCGCTTGGGCGCGGCAGGCAGTGGCGACAGCTCTCGGACTGACCTTCGACGGCGGCGCGTGTCCACGCAAGGTCCCTCGATGCTCCTCGGTTGCACCGGGGAGTGGCCGCGGTTGCGACGTGGCGCGACGGATGTGAAGGCAATCGAAGACGTGACCAGTCGCTTCGTGAAGCAGTCGCTACGGCTTCGCCCAGTCGTTGCCGACCAGCCCCTCGATGATCTGCTGGCCCCGCAGCGGCCAGATCGGATGGAGCTGTGCGCCGAGCTCGTCCGCCAGTGCGTTCGCGGCCTCGGCCGTGGTTGTGTCGGTTTCCTGCGCACGCAGGAGGACACGCCGAGTCATGTTGAACACGCTCTGCTCCCAGTCTCGCTCGAGGTGGCGTGCGATCGCGGGGTCGTTCGGAACGTGGCCGTACGCCTCGTTCGCGCAGTTCACGATGCCCATCCGGTTCGCGACAAAGTCGGGCACGTAGACGATCTTGCGACGCACCAGGGCGTCCATGTCTCGCTTGTCATCGAGCAGCTGGTTGTTCGCGGCGCCGCAGACGATGCTGGTGTTGAGTCGCTCGATGGTTCCTGGGTTGAGGATGCCGCCCAGGGCGTTGGGCGCGAACACATCGCACGCGGTTTCGAAGATCGAGAGGTCGTCGGGGGCGCAGTGTCGGAGCTCGACGGGCGCGCCCTCGAACCGAGACCGGAGCTCGGCGATCCGAGACTCGCTGATGTCCGAGGCGATGATCGAAGCCACGCCGCGCTCGAGGAGCGCAGACATCATGAACGTCGCGACGTTTCCCGCACCCTGCATTGCGATGCGCTTTCCGACCAGTGTGCCGCGACCGGTGACGTCGAGCGCGGCTTCCATGGCACAGACGACGCCGACGGCGGTGGGTCCCGACGGGTTGCCCGAGCCGCCCTGTTCGGCGGGAATGCACGTGGTGTGGCGGGTGCCTTCGAACACCGCTCGCATGTCCGCAGGGGTGGTGCCCGCGTCCTCGGCCGTGACGTAGCAGCCTCCCAATGAGCTCACGAAGCGGCCGTACTCGGTATAGACGAGGTCTCGATAGGCGCGGTCTTGCCAGTCGACATCGTCCCGCCGGGCGATGATGCCCTTGCCGCCGCCCCACCACAGCCCGGCCATCGCGTTCTTTCGGGTCATGCCCACCGCCAGCCGGAGCCCGTCGCGAACTAGAGCTTCGAGCGTGGGGTAGGGCCAATGACGCAGGCCGCCGGCCGCTTGACCCCGTCGGGTTCGGTGCACGAACGCGGTCAGAAGCGCGCCACTGTCGGCACCAACCTCGAAGAACACACCCTCGTGGTCGAGAAAGTCGCGGGTGTCGTGCTCGAACAACTCGCGAATCGGGTCGAGCAGGGGGTGCGAGCTCTCGAGTTTCCCGGACTCGGCGCGGCGGACCACATAGCCTCGGCCTCCGACGCTACGCAGCTGGTCCACAAATGCTTGGGGGGTGGTCGCAAGCAGCGAGCTCATCGGGCCGGAATGTACACCGCGTCTGCCGAGCGGATGGACGACGCGCAGTGCTGCGGGAGCGGTCGTTGGGCGCATTCGCGCTGTACGATGCGCGTAGGGCGCAGGTGACGAGGGGAGATGACGGACGGGTTCCTGGGACTTGGGCGGAGGACACGGCAGAAACGGGGATGTTTCTGCAATCGGTGGAAAACCTCTGCGCTTCTCATGCGTGTGAGCCCTACGGAGGTTCCGACGACGATGAAGATGAAGGGCGTAGTGGTGGCAGGTCTGATGGTGGTGGTGGGCATGGCGGTCCCTTCAGGGGCGGACGCGTGTCTGCGGATGAAGCGGCGCAGGGTTCAGAAGGTCGACCACAAGCTGCAGGACGTGAACCGTGCCGAGCACATGCTGGCTAGAGGCCAGACGTCGAGGGCGGCCAAGCTTGCGAGGAAGCGCTTCCGCAAGTTCACGGCCGCAACCGGGGAGCCGGACTCGGGGAAGGCGCTCTTCAATCGGGCTCAGCGGACGATCGCCCTCGCGGCTGTCCGTTCGGACGGTGCGGTCGACCTCGGCAAAGGCATGCGTGGCAAGACCGCGGACGGACGGATGGGCAACCTCGCCTGGGCCACAAGCGTCCTCGAGATTCAGTCCGCCGCCGAGCCCGACAACCTCCTCTTGCGCACGTACCTGGCCGAGGCGCTGATGCATCAGCCCGGTGGGGATGCACAGGCGGTCGAGTTGCTCAGCCAGCTCGCCAACGATGACCTGATGCCCACTGCTCGTGGGTTTGCGCTGCTCGCTCAGGGACAACAACGGCTTGGGGATGTGTCGGGGATGGACCTTTCGCTGCAGCGTTGTCGCGAGTTGGGTGAAGGCGACGACATTTGCACGGTGGCCTGATGCGCCGAGGCCTGCTCATCCTTGCGCTGCTCTTCGGGGCGTGTGACTCCGAGACCCCGTCGCAGGAGGTCACGGAGTCCCGTCGCACTCCTCCTGTCGACGCTGGCGTGACGCCACCGGAGCGGTTGCCGGAGGTGGGCGCCGATGCTGCGACGATCGAGCGCGGGCATGAATTGGTTTCGCAGTATCAGTGCAATCGGTGTCACGACATCGCAGGTGTGGAGCCGCCCGAGCTCGACTACGACTGTGCGGGATGCCACCAGCAGATCCTCGCAGGCTCGTTCGAGGCAACCCCCGAGGAGTTGGCGCAGTGGCAGGGCCGACTCCAGTCGCTCGATGAGGTCCCCAGCCTCACGAGCACCGAGCGTTTTTCCCGTGCATGGGTCGCTGGTTTCTTGCCCGATGCGCACGATGTCCGCCCGAACCTGTTGGCGAGCATGCCGCGCTTCGCGATGCCAGAGCAGGATGCAGAGGCGATCGCGGCATTCTTGGTGCCGACCGCGGAAGCGCCGGTCCCCGAGTCCGGCGATGCCACGCGAGGACGGGCGTTGCTGGAGTCGAAAGGCTGCGCTTCCTGCCACCGGATGACGGGCGTCCCATCCCTCGCGGCACGTCCCACGCCCCAGCCGCTTGCGCCGGACGTCTTCGCCCGCGGGCAAAAAATGGCGCCCGACCTCCGCTTCGCCCGCGAACGCATGCGTCCCGCGGCCATGGTCGCCTGGATTGTCGATCCCAAGGCGGTCAAGCCCGATGCCTCGATGCCTTCGCTCGGCGTGACGAGGGGCGAGGCGATCGACATGGCGGCGTACCTGCAAGAGGCCGAGCTCGCACCCGTCCCCACAGGCGAAGCGCCGGTGTTGCCCCCTGTGCTCGATCGAGCGGTCACCTACGCAGAGGTCCACGAGCGCATCTTCGGCAAGATTTGTCGCCACTGTCACTCCGATCCGGACGTGGTCATCGGCGATGGTGGCCCGGGGTACGACGGGGGCTTCGGCTTCCCCAAGCGCGCCCTCGATCTGTCGACCTATGCGGGGCTGCGTTCGGGCAGCCTCGACGACGATGGAAAGCGACGCAGTGTGTTCAAGGAGGTGGATGGCCAGCCTCGGATCGTCGCGCACCTGCTGGCCCGGCATGCGGAAGTCGCCGGGAAGCCGGTGGAGGGCATCCGAGGAATGCCGCTTGGCCTTCCGCCGATCCCCATGGACGACATCGTCTTGCTAAAAACTTGGATCGAGCAAGGCCGCAAGAAAGGTCCCGCCTGATGAAACGCATCTTGTTCGCCTCCTGTTGGCTCGTGCTGGGCTGTGATGTCTCCGCGTCGCAACCCACGGACACGGCGAAAACGCCTCAGACCAGGCCCCTGGTGGTGTCGGAGGAACAGCCGGGCGAAGCTGAGCCGAAGCCCGAGCCCGAGCCACAACCGGAGCCAGTTCCCGCGGACGACCCCGAGCCCGCTGCTGCGCTGTCGGTTGTGGAACTGAAGCCCTCCGCGGGCCCGCTGCAACAACAACTGCGGCTCCACGCCAAGCGCGGGGCCAACAAAGGCCAACGGGTGGTGCTGGAGATGGGCGCGCCGTGGTGTCCTCCGTGCAAACGGGCCAA
The DNA here is from genome assembly GCA_050633305.1 of Nannocystales bacterium. Lineage (GTDB taxonomy): Bacteria > Myxococcota_A > Polyangia > Nannocystales > Nannocystaceae > CAJXVA01. The sequence continues at coordinate 116,565 of JBOEGF010000023.1, read as the reverse complement.
AGCACTCTTGGCCGAAGACGGGGTCAAAGCCCAGCTCGGAGGCGTGATCCTGTTGCGGGCCGACAGCGATGTTTGGGGCGAAGACCTCGACGACCTGGGGTTCGACGCGCCCGTGATCCCGGTCTACTACGCGCTCGATTCGGGCGGAGGCCCCAGCGGAGATTCGGCGCGCGGCGACCGATGGAAGAGCCGAGAACAGGTCCGCAAAGGCTTGCTCGCGTTTCTCCGCGGCGAGTAGGCTTGCGTTCGTGCGAGAGATTGAGACGTCCGAGGATCTGGTTGCATGGCTTGCTGAGTCCGATCGACCCGCAGCTGCGGTTCAGGAACTGGACCTGCGGCCCTTCGCGGAGGAGTTCGGTGGGCAAGCCTTTCCTGGCTCGTTGTTCCTCGGCTGCGAGATGACGGATCTGGAGGCTGGGCATCTCGTCAACACCGGGGCCGTGGTGTTGAAGAATCGCGAGCACTTCCAGTTCTCGACCCACCGCCGGGCGCTGTACACCCCGGGCGAGCTGTTCGCGGACTTCGACCTCGACGACCCCGCGGCGCAGACCAAGACCCTCGATCACGAGGTGTACTTGCAGTACGTCGAGCAGGGGGCGCACCGGCCGGTGTCGATCGAGGTCTCGCTCGCCAGGCGGCTCCACGATCACAGCATCACCGACGCGCTCGAGGAGGCGCTCGATGGGCGGAAGGTCGTGGCGATCATGGGTGGCCACAGCATGGAGCGTCGAGACCCGATGTACGCGGCCGTGGCTCGCATCGCTCGGACGCTGGCCCGCCGCGGGTATTTCATGTTGTCCGGCGGGGGGCCAGGGGCGATGGAGGCCACCCACTTGGGTGCGTATCTCGCCAACTTCGACGACGACGACCGGTTGCAAGACGCGCTGTCGATTCTGTCTCCGCGGCCCAACGGCGCCGTCCCGGGAAAGGAGTACGCCGATGCGGATTGGCTGCACCGCGCGATTCGGGTTCGGACGGAGCTGCCGTTGCCGCAGCCCCATCGGTTCGACAGTCTCGGCATTCCGACCTGGCACTACGGCCACGAGCCCCCCGCCGCGTTCGCGACGATGATCGCCAAGTACTTCGCCAACAGCGTTCGCGAAGAAGGCCTCCTTGCGGTCGCCAACTACGGTGTGGTGTTCGCCCCTGGGAGTGCGGGGACCACCCAGGAGATCTTCCAGGACGCGGCGCAAAACCACTACGCTTCGTACGGCGCGCCTGCACCGATGGTGTTTCTAGGGACGGAGCACTGGACCAAGACGCGCCCCGTTTGGCCCCTGCTGCAGCACGTCGCTGCGGGGCACGACTACTTTGACCTGCTGTTCCTCAGCGACGACGAGGACGCGGTCGTTGAGCGGATCCTTCAGTACGAGCCCGCCCCCTAGATCGGGAACCGGCATACGTTGTTGTTGGTGCACTCCATGCCGATGGGGCACACCGCGTCGGCGGTGCTGCACAACGGTGCGCAGTGCGTGGCGGGGAGCATGCACGCCCCGGCAAAGCAGTCCTCCTCCACGTTCTCGCACATGCCCGCGACACACGCGGCCATCGAGCTGTCGGGGTTGAAGACACACATGGTCAACACGTTGCCGGTCGTCGTGTCCGGACACGTGTTTCCACCGCCGCACTCCGGTCCACAGAACTCGAAGCCCCCATCGGCGTTGTAGCCGAACCCGTCTGGGCACGCGCCGTCGGTTGGCTGCGGGTAGGCGGCACCACCGTCCGAGGTTTCGCCACCGGAGGTGTCGCTGCTCGAACCGTTACTGTCCGAAGTCGGCCCTGAGGTCGTACTGGGGTCGCCGTCGCTGGCGGAGTCGCTGGCGCTGGCTGAGGCTGAGGCTGACGCGGAAGCTGAGGCGGAAGCTGTGGGGGTGGAATCGCTGGCAGAAGCGTCAGAGTCGCTCGCGGAAGTGTCGGCATTGCTTGCAGAGCCCGAGAAGCCGGAGTCCGTATCGAGGGTGCCGTCGGTGTCATCTCCATCGTCGTCGTAGACGTGGATGTGCACGTCTGGCCTGCAGCCAGCAAGCGCGAGGACGATCAGAGCGAAGGTGCAACGCCGCATCGCCAGAACCGTACCGCAGATTCCCGAGCGGAGCGGGGTTCGATGGCTGCTAGAACGACCAGCCCGTCACGAACCGGGCATTGAGATAGATGAGGCCCTCCTCGGGCCGCGGTAGCGCCTCCCAGCCGCCCATGTCGAGCGTGAGTTCTCCGCCCACGAACAAGCCACGCCACACCACGGCCGCCACACCCCCACCAGCCTCGAACGCGAGGACGCCTCCCGCGTCGCTGAATCCGCCTTCGACGGTGGGAGGGTCGCTCCGCATCGTGATCGCTGGCGAGAGCAGTCCGTACCCCCACAGCCGGTCCGTGCCAGCCCCGACGCGTACGACCGCGAGCCAGCCCGACTCGTAGCTGGGTCCATACCGTGCTCCGAGGTGCATCGTGCGGTGCTTGAATCCGCCCCCTACGGAGACCTTCAACCGGTTCGGGAAGCTCCACAGATACCCCCCTGTCGTCTCGGCGCTGAAGCCGGCCGGCGCCGAGCCGCTCTCTGCCACCCAGAGGTTGGCGCCCGTGGAGAGCGTCAGGTACGCGCCGCCATTGAACCCGTGCTCATGTCCGGTGGTGGCCTCGGGTCCCGGGGATGGGCTCGGCGCACCGGCAAGAAGAAGAACGAATGGGACGGCGTACATGAGGGGTCCATCGGGGTAGTGCGTGCGGGTGGCTGCTCGATCATCTCGGGCCGCAGATTTCCGTCGCGCGGTGCGGACTCTGAGTCTGCATTCCGCCTCACCCCGGGGTCTCGAAGCGAATCGTCAGTGTCGAGACCTCCGTCTCACCGACCCGGACAAACGTCGTCTCGACTTCGTCCGCTTTTCGTAGCACGCCAAGGATCTCGATGCGCGCCAATCCATCTGTAAGTGGCCGGTCCGCGATGGTGCGAATGATGTCGCCCGCGCGGAAGCCCATCACATGCGCTGCGCTCCCTTCACGGACACTCTCGAGCAGCCATCCCGAGTCGTCGAGCGCGGTGAGAACCTTGACGTCGCCCATCATGCGGACGGGGTTGCCTCTGGCCTCGGTGACGAACCATGCGGCGACGGTGCAGCGCTGAGCCTCGCAGGTGACAGCCTCGCTCCCTCGGTTCCACCACGCGTCGGCTGGGCCGGGATCGGTGGGCGCGGGCTTGAGGGCGTCCGAGGCCTGGTCGAGCTGCTCGCGGGTCGCGTCAAACGCTGCCACCCAGTCGATGGCGTTGACCCGGTCCTTGGCGTCAATGTAGCCGTCGTGCGCGCCCGCGCTGGCCTTGCGCAGGGCGACGCCAGCTCTATCGGCACCAGCTCGAACGCCCCGCTCGGCCTTCGCGTATCCTACCCGGGCACCCTTCTCCGCCTTGTCGTAGCCCTTGCGAGCTTCCTGCTTGGCCTTGCGAAGCGCGTCCGATGCTCGCTTTGCCGCCGCATCGGCGTCGTCGTTGTCACAGCCGGCCGAGGTCAGCAAGGCCAGGACGAGGAGACGGCGCATGCCCGAGACAATAGCACCCGCGCTGTGGGCTGCTGTCCCCCCGTACCGGTCTGACTGCTCGTTGATGGGTCGGCCGCGACGACTGCTGGATAGCGGTGGTCCAAGGGTGGATGGACGCTGTTCTCTGGGGTTGCTTTGCGGGCACCGGGTCGTGACGACCGACGCTGTCTGGCCGTGTGTTGGCTGATGTACACTGACGTGGTTCGCGCCCGACCATGACCAGCCCGACGAGCGAGGTGAAGGGAATCTGGTTCGCGTCCCTGCGCGGATACCTGGAGCAGGAGGGGCACCGAGGAGCTTTGCCCGAGCTCCTCGAATCGCTGCCCGCCGCTGCGCAGGCAGCCCTTGCGGACCCGCTCGTGTCGGCCTGGTACCCCGAGGACGCCCTCGCCGTCGTGCTCGACGGTGTGCACCGCGTGACCGCGGGTGGAAGTGACGCTCGCTTCGAGGAACTCATGGAGGCGGTCACCATCCACGGGGTGAGCCGGTTCTTCCGCGTCCTGCTGCAACTCTCGACGCCCGGGTTTGTCGTCGGAAAGATCCCCGTCCTATGGGACCGCATGCGGCGCGGCGCAGGGAAGGTCGAGGTGGACCGTGATGCGGTGAGAGCCCGCGTCTACTACACACGGTTTCCCTACTTCGATGCGCCGGTCTACCGTCTGCTGACCACGGGCTCGATCCGGGGGATCACTCGGATCTGTGGGGGCATGTCGTGTCGGATTGAGGCTCTACGCCACACCCACGACTCTCTGGATGTCGAGGTCACCTTCGGACGTTGAAGCCGTCTCGGTCAGCCGCGTGGGGTGTCGCCGTGGCACCAGCGTGCCGGGATGATCACTGGACCATTGGGTCCGCGCGGCAGGACACGAGCCCACGAACCTTCCCGGTCGACGACCAACGTGCCGGGCAACTCCTCGCAGGTGTCGGTGATGCGCGCGTCGCGACGGTAGCGGACGTGAAAGTGACGGCTGTGCCCGCGCCAGTGGTACAGGACCGCGCCGGAGCTGCCGCGGTTGGGGTACTCGAAGAGTTCGTCGAGTAGCTGCGGGTCCTCGCCGATCGCGAGAGCGTGCTCGTAGAGCTGCTCCTGGAGCTCGTAGTCGGTGAAGATCACCTTGAGGTTGGCGTCTTCGGTGAACGCCTTGAGGAGTTCCCACGAGCGAGGAACATCGATGATCTTCTGGTCTCCGTTGCCTGCTTGCCAAACGTAGGCGATGTCGATGTCGCGGCCACCTTGGTGCGAGAGGTGCCCGCCCAGAGGTCCACCGGACTTCCGGCTGATATCCCCGATGCGGACTGGGTCGGCCCCGTCCACGCGCTGGTGGTAGCGGTCGATCGCGGCGACCAGACTATGAATGATCGCGGGCTTGCCCCACGCGTTCGCTGGCCGTCGCCGTACGTAGCCATCGCCCTCGGGCAGCTGAACGCCTCCGGCGAGGTTGTCTTTGGCACGTGGTCCCGCCGACGAGCAGATCCGCAGGGACTCGCCTTTGCGGATCATGCTGTTCTTGCGCTTCTTGAGCTTGCTGTTGCTGCGGCGAATTGCCGCGACCGAGGTGTCGTACTTGGCCGCAAGCGCACCGAGCGTCTCCCCCGCGCCGATGGTGTGGGTGATGACCCGTCCCGACTTGCCGCACTTCTTGCCCGAGCTCTTGGCGTAGCGCTTGGCCTTGCAAAGCCGAACGGTTTGGCCGGGCCGCAGCCGTTTGGGGTTCTTGCGCAACGCGGGGTTGGCCTTGAGCAGCGCATCGGTGGTGAGACCCTTGCGCCGAGCGATCTGAGCGATCGTGTCGCCCTTCTTGACGACGTACGAGCACTTGCTGCCCTTGGCCTGCGCGGGGGTGGACATTGCAAACGCCGCCGCCCAAAGCAGGAGCGGCGCGACCAAGAGAGCGCATCGACGCAGCATCGCGGGTATGTAGCACGCTCGAATGTGACCCTGCATTCCCGCGAAGACCGCAGTCTATGTCACGAGAAGTGCCCTATCCGGAGATGTTGCAAGGAACGAGTGCAGACGCATCGTTGTTGTCTGGACGGCACTCGCGCCACGTGTGGACCGGGTTCCCCTCGTCGACGACGGCCCATGCTTCAACCACACCGTCGCGGAGCTCTTGAGCGTTGGTGTCGGGGATGAGCGTCAACTCCTCGCCTTCGGCCGGGTACAGCTCTTTGGTGGTCGACATCGTGCCCAGCAGCACGCCGCCCGACGCAGGGTCGCCGGCGTAGAACGTCACCGGGACGCCGGCAGGAACGGCTGCGCGTCCGATGTTGCGGACGGTGGCGACAACACCGTACGCCATCGGGCTGCAGTCGGGGCCCACGCTGACGATGAGGTCGGGCGCAGAGAACTCGCCCTCGGGCTGGACGTTCTGTCGGAAGTTGTTGAGACGCGGCACGGTCCAGTTGGCGACCTCGGCGGGCGGGATGGTGCCGTCCTCTTCGACGTTGGTCACGTGGTAGGCGTGCTGGTTCCAGATGCGTCGCGTCCGGACCCAGTTGCCCTCTTGGTCGCCAAACACCCGGACTCCACGTTGCTGGCTCCCGTCATCCGGGCACGTGATCGAGGAGTAGTCGTTGCTGATCGCGACGATGTCGGCGTGGCCGTCGTTGTCGACGTCGGCGACCAGTGGGTACTCCCACAAGGTGCCCGTGGTGTTGCAGGTTTCGAACAGGACGGCGCCCGTGGGGCCATCGTAGATGCGCAGGTACTCTTGGTCCGCGTAGACAACCTCGGCCTGGCCGTTGCCGTCGAAGTCGAACACCGAGCTCCCCGTTTGTCGCGATGAGCAGTCGACCGCTGGTGTGATCCACAGCAGCGTGGTCTCGTCCGCGATCGCGGGCGTCAGCAAGGCATCGCCGTCGAAGACCGCATACCCGACGCCTGCGGCGACGCCAACGTCCGGAACGCCGTCGCCGTTGAAGTCGGCGATGGTGGGGGGTCCGCCGCCTGTGTCGCCCGAACAGGCTCCCAGGTCTCCGTTGATGTTGATGTCCTGGCGAATGATGTCGGCCCCGGCCGGATCTGCGGGGTCGGGCCGCCAGACCACGAGAGTGTGGTTGGCGGTGACGATCGTCGCCACCTCGGCCGACCCGTCACCGTCGAAGTCGGCGACGGCCGGGTGGCTGCCTCCGAGCCCTGTCGCGGCGATTTGCGTGCCGTCGGCCTCAAACGCTGCCGCTGGTGCGACCACCTCCAACATGCCGTCCGCATCAATGTCGCTGACGACGATGCTGCTCGCGCCGCTGGCTCCGGCGTAGGTGGCCTGCGTGATCCCAGTCGCGCCCGCCACGATTCCGTTCTGGAACGCGACCTCGGGTGCGCCATCCTGGTTGAAGTCGGCGATCGAAGGCATGAAGCAGCCTCCGACGTAGTCGGAGGTCCACAGTTCGGTCCCGTCAGCACGGTAGGCCCGGGCACCACCGTTGGTCAGGCACACGACGATCTCATTGCCGGGGATTCCGTCGATGTTTCCCGAGGCGATGGAGCGGCCGGGGTTGATCTGGACGTCCTGCGGGTTCGCGGACCACTTGTCGACGATGGCCCCGTCGACGATCGAGATCGCGTGGAGCGTTCCGTTGACGTTGTACTGGTTGGTTTCGAACGTGGCGAAGACGATCTCGGGGATGTCGCGCTCGTCGACCTCGTCGTCGCAGTTGTCGTCGTCGAGCTGGATGATGATCGGCGCCATCATCGAGTTGCCCAGATCCCAGTGGTATTTCAGCTCGGGGGCAAAGCTCGGCTCGGGGATGACTTCGCACTCGGGCAGGCAGTCGATTTCGTCGCCCTCGGGAACCACACCCTCGGGACACGATGGGGGCTCGGGGAGGCAACGGCCCGTCGCGAGGGATACGCCTCCACCGCACTTGCCTTTGCCCTCGTCGCCGGGTTCGCCCAGCGAGTACTCGCAGTACTCATCGTCGGCACACTCGCTGGCGTCGACGCACTCGGCTCCGGGCGTCACGCACTCTTGGAACGAACACACATCGTCGCCCGCGCAACAGACCCCGTCGCAGACTGCTTCGGCAGGGCAGCATGCGCCGTCAACGCAGGTCCCATCGCCGCAGTCTTCCACGCAGGCCGACCCCGTGGTGTCGTCGGTGTCGGGCGCTCCTGATGTGCTGGGCCCGGTCGTGGGGTCCCCGCTCGAACTACCGTCGGTCCCCGAATCCGTGCCGGAGAGGGTCTCCACACCCATCGTCGCGCTGTCGGTCGTGGTCTCGGCCGGGGCGTCGGAGCACGCGGCCAAGAGGCCCAGGGGCAATGCGCAAGTCCAAGTCTTCAAGTGCACGAAGCGTAAGACACCACATCCGCCGGTGTTTACGCCAGCGGACCGCGCCGATCGCCCCAACACACCGTCGCGAGTTGAGTTGCCGCGAAGGCGTGAATCCGTGACGAAGCGAGAGAATCTGATGTGTGGTGGGGCGATGTGAATGAGTTGCCGCAGCGGGGCGTTTTCGTGACGGAGTCGCATGGAACTCCGGTCGGTCTGTGAGGTGCATCCGAGCCGGGGTTCAACCTCTGAATCCCGGGGCTTCGCAGGGCGTACGAAACCAGGCTTGGACAACACGAGTGAAGCTTGAAACGCATGAGACGGGAGCACCGGACTCCATGGATGCTGCTGTTCGGCAGGAGGGCTGTCGGTTGTGATGGAGGGCCCGACCCGACACGGATGGGGTGTGCGGCGGCAGTGTGCTGACCGGCTCGGGGACGAGCGGGTACGGACTGTCCTCCGAGTGCGAATGGGGGCCCCAACCCGGTACATTCGACGCGCGTGTTGACTCTCGTCCTTGCTGCGCTCGCACTGGCGCCCGATGTTGGGTTCGAGTGGGACGCCCCGCCGCAGTGTCCTTCCGCGGAGGCTGTCGAGGCGATGGTCCGCGAGAGGGTGGGGGCCCCGGTTCGAAGTGCAGACGGAGCGAGGCTCAATGCGATCGCTCGTGTGCGGGAGACTGAGACGGGCGGGTGGGCGCTTCGGTTGTGGGTGATCGACGACGAGGGGACCCACCGCCGCGACGTCGAGGATGAGAGTTGTGTGCTGTTGGCTGAGGCGGCCGCGACGATGGTCGCGGTGTTTGTCGAGCCGGAAGTGGAAGCGGAAGCGGAGCCGGAGCCGGAACCAGAGCCAGAAGCGGAGCCGGAGCCAGAGGTGAAGCCGCAGTCCGAGCCGTCGAGGCGACCGCCGGGGTCGGACGTCCCTCGGCCCACACCCCCGACCGCGGTACACCCTTTCACGGGACAGATCCGACTCGCCGGACAAGGCGGGTTCGGGTTGCTGCCAGCGGGTTTCGGAGGGGCGGAAGTTGGAGGGACGCTGGGGTGGAGCGGGCTCCGCGTGGACGTACGCGGACGAGGCCTCTTCACGTCTCCGGCCCGCGTGTCCTCCGGAGGCTCGGTACGGCTGCAGTCATGGGGGGCCGGACTCGCGGCGGGTTGGGCAATGGGCCGCGGCCGGGTCCAGTTCCCGCTCCTCGCGGGGATCGACGCAGGCGCGTTGCGTGGGCGGGGTGACGGCCTGAGCGTGGAGCGCCGCGGAGCGGTCGGCTGGGCGACTGCGAATCTGCGTCCGGCGGTCACGGTTCGGTGGGGTCGCCGAGTTGGGGTGTGGGCTTCGCTCGAGGGATTCGTGTCTCTGCTGCGGCCCGCTGTGACGCTCGACGACGGCACGCGGGTGTTTGGGATGCCAAGGGGAGGAGGTTCGATTTCGCTGGGGATCGTTTTTTTCTTCGGCGCCGACACGGATTCACCCCCGGTGCGGCAACCCAGACTCGAAAGCCCATGAGTTCGGCTCCTGCTACCGCGACGTCTCCACAGGCGCCGCCACCCGCCTTGCGGGCGCTTTTCGAGGCGCACTACGACTTCGTCTATCGAAGTGCGCTCCGGCTCGGGGTCACGCACGCCGCGGTGGACGACGTCGTTCAGGAGACGTTCATTGTCGCCGGTCGAAAGCTCGAGGCGTTCGAGGGCCGAAGCGCTGTTCGCACGTGGTTGTTCGGCATCCTCATGCGGGTGGCGCATACCGAGCGCCGGGGAGAACGACGTCGGCAACGCCGGGCCGCGGTCGTGGTGCAGACCTCTGCCGTGCTCGACGAGCCCTTCGAGCGAAGAGACGCCGCCGACACGCTGCACCGCTTGCTTGCGTTGCTGGATGAGGACCGCCGGGCGGCGTTCATTCTCGCGGACGTCGAAGGCATGACTGCCGTCGAGATTTCGGCGGGGCTGGGGGTCAACGTCAACACGATCTACGCCCGGATTCGGGCCGCTCGTAAGCAGCTCGCCGACGCGTATCGGGAGTTGTCAGAGGAAGGGGGACGGTGATGGATCGACTGGATGGACCTTTGGCGGAGTTGGTCGCGGCAGAGCGTGACGAAGTCGACGCGATCCCGAAGTCCCCCGATACCGCGTGGGCAGGAATCGCGGCGGCATGGCAGGTGCCGCCGCCGATCCCACCGGGAGGCGCAGCCGAAGCGGCCACGACGGCAGCCGGCTCGGGAGGCTTCCTCAAGGTCTTGGCCGCCATCGTGATCGGGACCTCGGCGATGGCTGGCGGGTGGGCTCTGAACAACCCGTCCCAAGACCCACCGCGCGCTCGGGTTCAGGCTCCGGTCGTTGTACCCCCGAGTCCGGAGGATACGCCGCCCGCACCCAACGTCGAGGCCGCGCCAGTCTTGGCCGCTCCGCCCGCTTCGACACCGGCCCCCGACCCTCAACCTGCACGCAGGACTCGCGCTTCGGTCCCACCGGCGCCTCCGCCCGGTCTCGCAGAAGAGCTCGCGCTCGTCGACACGATGCGCCGAGACGTTGCGGCGGGCCGTTTCTCCAACGCACTCGCACTTGCGAAGAAGCACCGGGTCTCCTTCGCAAAAGGCTCGCTGAGCGCCGACCGCATGGACCTCGAAGCCGCCGCACGCTGCGGTCGGGGGGACCTCGAAGCCGGGAAAAAACTCGCTGCCCGAAGAGCGAAGCGTTGGCCTCGGGCACCGATCAGCGACCGACTTCGAACCCTTTGCAAACTGGATAGACCATGAACACTACATCCTTGATTCGCGCCTCCGTGCTCCTTTGTTTGGCTGTTTCCGGATGCTTGGGCGATGACCTGTCCGTCGGTGGCAGCGAGCCTCTGGACCCCGAAGACGTCGACGACATCTCCGAAGGGGACGCTGTGGGAGATGCAGCCAGCGGCGCCTACCTGTTCACGGCATATGAGACTCGCGCGTGTTCTTGCCGCTCGGGCTCCACGGCGCGGGTCTGCGAAAACACCGAACTCGCGGGGGACGGCCTGTGGCTGCTCCAGAACGACGGGGCACTGCAGGCTCGTCTCTTCAATGAGACCGAGGTCCAAGACGATGTCGTCCTGCACGGTGGCATCGATGCGGACGGGGAGCTTCGCCTTGGTGGGGTCAACACGGTGACCGAGTTTGGCGAACCGGTGGGCCAAGCCATCAACGATGTCGAAGGAACCCTCGAGCCAGGGGGGCGTGGCGAGCTGACCTGGAGGTATCGCGTGGAGGCTGTTCTTGGGTCCGAGTCCCTCGACTGCGACGTTGTCGTTGATGTCTCGGTCGCATGGTGGGACCCCGATGCCATCGAGAGCTGCACCTTCGCCTCGGACTGCCACCCCGATCGTCCTTTCTGTGTCCAGGACGTCTGCTCGACGGGGGAGGCCGGCACCGAGTGCACACTGGGGAGCGATTGTGCCTCGGGGGTGTGTGAGGCGGGAGCATGCGCCGGTGCAGAAGACTGCGAAGCGGCGGGCTGTTCGGGGGAGCTTCTGTGCTTCGAGGGGTCGTGCCAACTCGGGGCGGAGGGGGACGCATGCATGTCCGCCATTCATTGTGCTCAGGGGTTGAAGTGTACCGAGGGGACCTGCTCCGACGGGTCGGAGGGGGACGCCTGTGGTTCGAGCACCGATTGTTCCCCCGAGGCTTCTCGTTGCCATCAAGGTACGTGTCAGGACGGCTCGGAAGGCGACCCGTGTGAGAGTGCAGCGCAGTGCAGCGCTGACGCTTCGATCTGCTTCGAAGAGCGTTGTCAGGATGGCGGTGCAGGGGACCCGTGCGAGTCCAACTTCGAATGCGCCACGCTGGATGGCTTGTCCTGTAGCTCTTCCGGCGTTTGCGCCTAGCGACGGTCAGCCGTGTTTTGCGGTCCCGGGTAAAGCCGCGTAGGCGAATGCGTCGTCGAGGTCAGCAAAGACCTCGGTGTCGACGCCGCCCGCGGATGATGTGTAGCGAGCGAGCTGTAGTCTCCCTGCGGTAGTGGCGACCACTGCGACGAGCTTCCGATACCCACCGAAGAGGCTTCCCATGCATTCGGACTGCACCGCCTCGAAGGTCGCGTCATTGCGCCCCACTGCGGCACGGCCATCGACGAGTAGCGCGAAACGTGAGCGGTCGAGGCCGTCGAAGGCGTGGATGAGCTCGGCGAAGAACTTCTCGAGCCCGGGGCGATCTCTGGGGAGTTCGACTTGGGTCCGCACCATCGTCACCACACCGATGTCGTCGTGAGCTCGGACGGCGACGGCGGGAGTCTGCAGGAGGATGCGTATGGACATCTTGAATCGATCGTAGGGCGGTGGCGTCCGCGGTTCGGTTCCGATGTGGAACGGGGCCCGCTACTGCGTGCGTTCAAGGGCTTCGTCGACCGTTGGGAACACCAACATGTCTTGATCGGTCAGGTCGTCGTTGTAGCGCTGGACCTGAAGCCGTCCAACCTCCGTCAGCAGCACCACTGAGACGTTCTTGAAACCGCCGAAGAGCTTGTTCTCGAATTCTCGCTTCACGGTTTCGAAGGCCTCGTCGTTGCGGCCCATCGAGGCCCGGGCGTCGATGACAAAGTCGTTCGAGGGACGGTTGATCGGAGCGACCGCTGCCACGAGCGACTCGAAGAACGCACGGAGAGCATTGAGTTCGCGCGGAAGTTCGGCCTCCGTCCGCGTCATGATCACGGCGCTCTTGTGGGGGTCCCACACCAGCAGGACCAGCTCGGTATCGAGCAGGACATGACGCGCCATCTCAAGCCTAGCGTACCAGCCCGGAACACCGTTGGAACTGTGTTCGGTGTCCATTTTTGGCCAACACGGAGTTCCGATGGGGGACCCTCGCGCGTCGACGGCGCAGAGGTGTGCTGCTATCTTCCTGCCCCATGCCCGACGAGCGCGAGAAACGAATGGCGGCCCTTGCCTGGGCAGTCTCGGGTGCGTTCGGCCCGGTGGTCCCGCTCATCATTTTTGCGCTGAGCTACAAGACCTCCAAGTTCGTCGGCTTTCACGCGCTCCAGGCCGCGCTGTCGTTCCTCAGCATGCTTACGGCCGCGGTCGTGGGAGCGGTCTTGATCGGTGGAGGGACGGCATGGGTGGTGCTGCAGGAAGGCATGCCCGACCCCAACGCTGCGATGCCCGAGTCGCTTCGTCTGATCATGCTTCTGGGGGGTGGTCTCATCGTCGCGGTCTACCTTGTGCTGATTCTGATCTCACTTCGTTTCGCCGGTAGCGCCTTGCAGGGGTCCTGGATTCGCTATCCGTTGGCGAACCGACTTGCCGCGACGCTCTACGACGTGAGTGACATCCGAGTACCGGTGTCCGGGACGAAGACGGTCCCTTCCTGATGTTCGGACTCGGGACGCTGCTCCTGGCGTTCGTTGTTCCTCCGGCGCCATCGCCTCGACCCGCGATTCTCGAGATCGCCTGGACTGCGCCGCAGGAGTGTCCAGACGAAGATGCGCTTCGCCAGCGTGTTCTGGAGCTCGCGCCGCTCGACCCGGACGGGGACGGCACCCTGTTCGTCGATGGTGTCGTCGAGGCGTCCGATGGAGCGTTCGAGCTGAGGCTGCGAACCCGCCTTGGGGATCTCGAAGACGAGCGATCGATTCGCGATCCCGACTGCGACGCGGTGGTGCAAGCGGCCGCGCTGTTCGTCTCGGTATCCGTTGACCCCTACACCGAGACTTCGACGCCACAGCCACAGCCACCGTCGGAGCCTGACCCCGTCCCACTCGAAGAGGAGCCGCCGCGGAGGGCCCCGGTGACTCGGGCGGGCGCAGGACCGGCTGAACCTCAAACGTCTGCCGCGATCCCGTCGCGAAGGCAGACACGCTTGGTGCCGGAGAGGGGCTTCGTCGCGCTGGCGCCCCAGTTGGAGTTTGGTGCGCTGCCGGGTATCAGCGGTGGGCCACGGCTCACCGTCGGCGCGCAGTGGCGACGCGCGTCGGTCGGGGTGCATGCGCTCTACGGGGCTCCGCGTCAGACCGATGTGGTTCTCGGCGCGTCGGGCCTCGCGCAGATGGGCGCGGCGGGCGTTGTGGGTTGTGGCAACCCGCTGGAGGGGGACCTTCGTCTCCCGTTGTGCTTCGTCTTCGAGGCGGGCGGGATCCACGTGGGAAGTCGCGGGCTCGAGCCTGCCAACCAGTTGGTCTCTCCGTGGGTCGCAACTGGCGCCCGTGTCGGTATTGAGCGGCGCTGGGGGAGAGTCGGTGCGTTTTCGGCCGCAGAAGCGCTCGTGCCCGTCATGCGCACCGACGTCCTGTTGGGCGGCGAGTCATCTTTTTCGACGTGGGCGGCCTCGCTTCGGCTCGTTGTGGGTTTGAAGATCTTCTTCGCCACAGAATCGGCGTAGTCTGGACATGACACTGTCATGTCGCTTGCCACCGCGTTTTCGGACCCCCGAGAGTTCAGGGAGGTCTACCAGGCCCATCACGGCTTCGTTTGGCATGCGTTGCATCGGTTCGGGCTCAACGGCGCGGCGCTCGAAGACGCGCTGCAGGACGTGTTTGTCATCGCGTATCGGCGGCGGGAGACGTTCGCTGGCTCCTCGAAGGCGTGGCTGTACGCCATCGCTCGTCGGGTCGCGAGCAACCACCGACGCTCTGCGCGGCGACGGGATGCCCGAGCCGACGCGTTGTCTTTGGTCGAGTCTCACACTCGCCGGTCGGTGCCCGAGGCGATCATCGCCCTGGATCGATACCTCGATCGTCTGAGCGCGGAAGACCGTGAACTCTTCGTGCTCTCGGAGGTCGAGGGGATGACCGGCCCCGAGATCTCCGCCGCGTGGGGTCTCAACCTCAACACCATCTACACCCGTATTCGGAAGCTGCGTGGGTCGCTGCGTGAGGAAGCGATCGCTGAACAAGCCCGCCAGGAGCAGCCCGCCGCGTCCGCTCGAGGATGGGCGGCGTTGCTGCCCGCCCTGAAACCCATGACCTTGTTCGCCTCGGGGATGAGCGTGGGGTGGGCCGCCGCGATTCTCGTGATTGGGGTCGGAGGTGCTGCTGTGCTGGCGACACCGGGCGCGGACCCCAATCCTGGACCTGAGATGCAGCAGTCCAACCGTGCACTCGCCGGGGTTGAAGCGAGCAACCCTCCACCGGGTCCTGCAGGACTCCTGCCGCTCCCGTCCTCTCCCGCCGTGGTTGCCGCGACGGCGTCCGCTACGGTGGTGAAGCCAGCCGTGCCGCACAAGCCTCGAGTCGCCGAGGGCCCGCAGAGGGCACGGTCGGCGGCGGTACCCGAGCCGGTGTCGACGCTCAACGAGGAGAACGCGATGCTGGCGCGTGCTCAAGCCGCACTCGGTCGTGGCGAGGCGGAACTGGCGTTGCGCGAGACCGTTGCGCACGCCGCCCGCTTTCCAAACGGAGTCCTCGCCGATGTTCGCGCGGTCGTGCGGATCGAAGCCCTGTGCGCGTTGCGGAAGGCGCCTCAAGCTCGGGCTGAGGCGAAGGTCTTGCTCGAACGCCGACCTGCGATGACGTCGCGCCGCCGTCTGGAAAAAAGCTGCGCGGGCTCGCCACAGAAGCCGTCGAGTCCGGACATGACAGGTGCATGACGTTGGCGACTCGTTCCTTCTTGGTCTTGTGCACCCTTCCGCTCGCAGGCGTGGCTTGCGTTGCCACCCAGAACCTTGGCGACCCACAGGCGACGGATGGCGGCTCGGGCGGTGTCGATAGCGAAGACACGACCCCGGCGGAGTCCGAAACCGATGCGGACCCTACGGGCACGTCCGGGGCGGATGATGCGATCCATGCGGACTGCATCGAGCTGGTGTGGAGCTGTCCGAGTGACGACCTGGTCTGTCTGCCGGAGGGACTCTGCGTGCCCTGTGCGGGCCTGGGCGAGAGTCCCGCTGCGGCTGAGGGAGGACACTGTTGCGGCGGGCTCGTGCAGGACGCGAGCGGGACCATGTGTCTCCCTCAGCCAGCCGACAGCTGCCTGACTCCGGGGGATATCTGCGGATACTCCGGAGTCACTCAGCAGTGCTGCAACGGGTCGGTCTGCAACCCGGACACAGACCTGTGCGAGTCGGACGGATCCACCGATCACGGGAGCTGCGCCGACTTCACGCCGCCTCCGGCCGAGTGCCCCGATGTGGGCGACGCATCGGCGAGCATCACTCCCGAGTTCGTCAACGGCTTCGAGTACGCCGAGGAGGCGTCTTGCTCGGTCGTGTCTCTCCTCGGCGAATCGACGGTCGGGCTGACGTGTGGCGATAGCTTCCCCGTGTTCTCGTACGAGAGTTCGCCCGCGTTGAGCCTCCCGTTCGATGTCGGTGACAGTGTCGTCTACACCGCGGTCGACACCGCGCATCCAGACCCCGAGCCGTCGATCTCATTGCATGATGCAGACGGAGTTCTGTTGTTCGCCTACGTGGACGCGATCTCGCTGAGCAACGAGCTTCCGCTCGGCCTGTCTCCGTTCACGGTCTCGGTGTCGGGCACAGGCTGTTCGGGCGTCGAGGTCGGAGACGGACTCTGCGCGGCCGACGGAGAGATGATGTTGAGTGCACGGGTCGAGATCAATCTCGACGGCGGCGCCGAGGTGCTCACGCTCGGAACCGGCGGGAGTGGGACCGTGATGACCGCGGATGGCGAGACCTACGACGTGATCGTGGACCAGGCCGACCGGATCGTCTGCCGGGACGAGAGCTGTCTCAGCGATGAGGACGAGCCGACTGATCGGCTGAGGATGCTGATCGTCGCTCAATGAGGAGACGTTGACGACCAGGTGCGCGCCTGCGCAACCTCGCCGCGCCACTTGCATGGCAAGCCGTCGGGCGAAGGGACCGTGAATTCGGGCCCTCGCACTGCTATCGTGCACGCTGGATGTCGGGGCGTAGTCTAGCGAGACTCGGTGCGGGCGCCTTCGGTGCCTCCGTGTTCGTGCTCGCGTCCGCCGCAGAGGCTGGTAATGGGCCCGAGCCGCGGACGCCCGTCGATTGGGCGGGCGCGCCTTGCATGACCATCGTCGATCGCTCGATGAGCAGCACCGTCCATCTGGACTACGCGATCCCGATGGAGGACACCGAACTCACCGACGACGAGGTCGAGGACAGCCGCAGGCACCAGTTCTTCGGGTTCTGTCGTGCGCTCGATCCCCAAACCTACCTGCCCCGGTGGATCTCGCAGGCCGATGTCGAACGAGCCCGAGAGATCGGCATCGCTCCCGAGACGGTCAACGAGAGCAATGTGATGGAGTCGAACGCCGAGTGGGCGGACTGCTGGCACCGCATCAACGCGGACGACGAACGGCGCCCGATCACGTTCGCTGCCGCGGATGAGGGCGTCGATTGGGATACCGCAGAACTGGCAGCGGGCACCTACGTGGTCGAGGCCTACACCTGGGAGCCACCGCTCAACATCTGGAGTTCGCGGACGGGCGTGATCAAGGTGGTCGACGATCCGGATCCCGCTGTGAGCGGACCCGCCGTCGGGATCAACAACACGCAAGAGGTCATCGACCAGACCGAGACGGCGATGATCGAAGGCTGCGCGAGCGCGCAAGAGGGTTCCTTTCTCACCGCCTACTGGGGCTTGCCTGCAGGGGAGGTCACCTGGGAACCGTTCGTCGACAACCATCCGGTTCGTGGCGACAGCTTCGCCTTGGAGTTCGACCCACCGCAGGAGATCGCGGGCGAGTCGGTCATGATCCGCGTGGACATCACCGATCCCAGCGGGCGTCGCTACACCCATTACATGCGGGACCTGGTGTTTGTGCTGGGCGACCCGTACCCGCCGCAGTGCGAGGGCAGTGTGTTCATCGACCCGGACTGCGTCGACGAAGCGGGGTCTTCCGGAGGTGCCGAGACCGGAGAGGGCGACTCGACATCCAGCGCCACAGAGAGTTCATCGTCTGGTTCCACCGGGGACGACGGCATGAGCGCAGGCGGTGCCGGAGGAGAAGGCGGACGAGGCTGTCGTGTGCCCGGCCCGGATGCTCCCGCGGGCCCGGGCCTGTTGCTCGTGGCGCTTGCGGCTCTTCGTCGCCGCCGATAGCCCGGGTCCATCGCAGGGCGCCGGGCGAGCTCGATCCGCCTGGTCGGAGCTACTTGCCTGGGACCGAGAACCGGCGGATCTGGTTGCCCGCGGCGTCGGCGATCCACATGTTGCCGTCGTCGTCGAAGGCCATGCCCATCAGGCTCCCAGCGGGCAAGCCAGTGTCCAGCCAGTCGAGCAGGTTGCCGTCGGTGTCGAAGGCGAAGACCCGTCCCTGCACGGGGTCGGTCGTGAACAACATGCCGTCGTGGAACTCGAGACCGGATGGCGTGGTCATCTCGGCTTCGAGGGTGCTGCCGTCGACGAGGGTGATCAGCTCGGCCTCGTTCATGTAGGCCATCTCGCAACCGTCGTAGTTCGGGATGATCGAGTTGGCCTCCACGGCGATGCTGGGGTCGAGGCGGACGATACGGCCGTTTGCAGAGTCGGCGGCGTAGACGTAGCTCTCGTCGAGCACGACATGCGAGGGGATCGAGGGCTCGTAGCCCAGCTCTCCGTCGGCGTAGCGGTAGATCTCACCGTCGGTGTGATCGGTGCCGCCGAGGCCGTGGGTCTCGTTGAACTTGTACCGGGTGAGCGAACCGTGGGTGCCGTCGAAGACCCAGTAGGTGTTCTCGGACTCCCAGGCGATGCCCGAGGACAGCGGGCTGTTGTGGAGCATGTCGAGGTGGGTCTGGTGTCCGGCTTGGAACACGTCGTAGTCCCCGGTCCAAAGCGTCGGGCCCATGAAGCCGCCATCGGCAGGGTCGCCGGGCTGGGTGACTTCGTTCTCCTGCTGGGCCGTGGCGAACGACGTACCATCGCCCTTGAACGCGAGCGCAGCGGGCTTGGCGAGGAAGTGTGCTCCGTTGTCGAACTGGGCTTGCCGCTTGTCCGCGAACTGGCTGGGAAGGCCCGCGTCTTGATAGATGACGATCGAGAAGTCCTCGCGGTTGGACACCCACAGCTCGAGGGTTTCGCCGGGCTTGAACTCGACGTCGGTTGGGAAGTTGAGTCCATCGTCCGGAGACGAGATGACGGTCACCTCGACGTTGTCGATGTCGTGCGTTCCGTCGCCGAGGATCGGGATGCCCGAGGGCGCCTCACCGGTGCTTCCATCGGCGCCGGTGCCCGTGCTTGCCTCGCCGGTCTCCGCGTCGTCCGTCTCCGAGGGGTCCTCGCTGTCGGACGCACTCTCCGTGCCGCCCACTCCGGTACTGGCGTTGGAGTCGACCGCGCCACCCTCGTCGGATGCGTTTTCACCGCCATCGGAGGTGCACGAGATCGCCAGTGCGGGGAGAAGGACGAGAGGGAGGATGCGTTCGTTCATCAAGAAAAACCTCAGATTCCGACAGTCCCCGGGGGGATTGGCGGCTTATGTACCACCCCGCGAGCGGCGTGAAATACGCCCACGATGACTGGGCAAACACGCCCGGTCTCAGGCCACAGAGCCGAGTTCCGACGAAGCGCCCGCGGCAAGGACGCGGGTTGCTACGGCACAGGGAGGCCGCTCGGAACGCTCTTGGGCCGGATGTCTTCCAGCGAGACGACGCCGGGATCCGTCAGCGTTTCCAGGAACTCCCGGATGTTGGAGAGCCCGATGAAGCTTGGCTCCAGGACGAGATCGCGGGAGAGCGTCGCGACGACCTCCTCGATGTGCTCGGGATCTTGCTGGAGAGTCGGCACCAACTCCCGAAGCAGTCCTTTGGTCTCGAAGTCTTCGATGCTGGTCGTGGGCGAGGCGTAGTGGACCAGCGTCCGTTCGAAGTCGATGAGCGCCCCGTTGTGCATGTAGGGCGCGGAGACTTCGACGTTGCGCAAAGAGGGTGTCCGGAAGCTGAAGCGGTCCTGCGGATCGCCGGTCACCAGTTCGCGCCCGTGGTCGAACGGGGCCGACGTGCCTCGGCCCGGGCCCAGCTGCGGGACCCCGGTGCTGTGAAACTCGTGATCGGTGAGCAAGGGACCGGAGTGGCACTCACCGCACCCCGCTGGACCGTAGAAGCGTAGCGCTCCGACCTTTGCCGCGTCGGAGATCGCCGGAAGCGTTCCGCCGAGATACTCGTCCCATGGGGAGTTGGGGAACGAAAACGCCTCACTCTCGTAGGCGGCGATCGCGTTGGCTGCGTCGGCAAAGGTGAGGGTGTCGAACGCTTGGTCCGGAAACGCTGCGCCGAAGAGCTCGACGTACGCCTCGATCGCTCCGAGTCTGTCCATGAGCGCGGCCCAGATCGCAGCTGGGTCCTCGTCGACGAAGACGGCGAGCTCGTTCGTCCCACCGAGAACCGTGAGGTCGCCGGGTTGGCCGCGCATTTCCTGTCGGTCGAGCACGGGAAACATCGCCTGCGCAGCGAGGGCGGAGTCGAGACCGGGAAGCAGGTCCGCGCCCGCGGGTGTTTGCAGTGCTCCGTCCGCGTCCAACTCGACCCGGCCATCCCAGAACATCCGGGTGAAGCTCGGGTCGCCGATGTTGAACAGCGCTTGCGAGTTGCGTGGAACGAACGGCGGATGGGCGCCCTGCGCACGCGCGGGTCCAACCCCGACCGCGCCCGTCCCCAGCGTGAGCGACAGCCCGTCGCTCGAGCCGAACGCGGGGTGGTGACAGGAGGAGCACGCAGTGTCCATGTTCCCCGAGAGGATCGGGTCGAAGAACAACGCCTCTCCGAGCGCGACGAGGGCAGGATCCTGGGCGGGGACAGCCGAGAGCGGGACGACCGGGACGGCTTGCGCCGCGAGGAGTTCGGCGAGTTGCTCGTCGAGGGACGGCGGATCGCCGGTCTCGCCCGACTCGTTCCCAGCGGTCCACCCGGAGGTGGTCTCGGGCGCATCTGTCCCGCCGGTGGTGGAGCCGGACGTCGTCTCCTCCCCGGTTCCCGACGATGGGTCCAGCAGGCCCGTGCTGTTTCCACCGTCTGTCGCCGGGTCCTGCGTGGACCCCGGAGTCGTGCAATGGACGGAGGCGATGCCGAAGCAACACAGCGCGATGACGCTGGAGGTGTGTCGCCAGGGGGAGGGGCGAGATGGCTGGGCGTCGTGCATCGGGGTGCCGGGCGACCCTAGCACTCTGATTCGGTCGCCCTGCGGGTCGAGGGCTGTGCCCGCCGCTACGCGTTGTCCCAGGGGTTCGCGGATGGTGTCAGCAGCAGGTTCTCGATGTCGTCCATCGTGAGCTTCTTGCCCGCGGTCACGTCGCGCCCCAGCGCGCCTTCTGCAACCTCGCGCTTGCGCTTGCCGAGTTCGACCATCTTTTGCTCGACGGTGTCCTCGATGACCAGCCGGTACACGTTGACCGGCTTCTCCTGGCCGATCCGGTGCGCCCGGTCGGTGGCTTGGTCTTCGACCGCGGGGTTCCACCACGGGTCGTAGTGAATGACGGTGTCGGCTTCGGTCAGGGTAAGACCGCTTCCACCCGCCTTGAGGCTGATGAGGAAGACGGGAGGACCGGACTTGGTCTGGAACTGCGCGACCAGCTCCTCACGGTTCTTGGTGCCGCCGTGGAGCCACAGGTACGGGATCTCGAGCTCTTCGAGCGCTTGGCCGAGAAGCTTCTGCATCTCGACGAACTGGGAGAACACCAGGCACTTCCGCCCCGACCCGACGGCGTCGTTGATGAGCTCCTTGAACGCCTCGAGTTTGGCGGACGGCGGAATGGGAGTGCCTTCGGGCAAGCCGAGCAGGTGCGGGTCGCAGCAGACCTGGCGTAGGCGCGTGAGCGCGGCGAGGACGGTCATCTGCGACTTGTCGATGCCAGCATCGTCGATGCGCCCGGTGATCTCGGACTTGGCCGCCTTGAGGATGCGGTTGTACAGGCCCAGCTGCGTCTTGTTGAAGTGGCAGTAGATCGTCTGCTCGGTCTTCTTGGGCAGCTCGCTGGCGACGTCTTCCTTCTTGCGCCGCATGATGAACGGCCGAATGCGGACCTGGAGATCCTCGAGCCGCTTCATGTCGCCGTCCTCGATGGGCTTGACGTAGTTCTTTTGGAACTCGGTCAGCTTGCCGAGGAAGCCAGGCGCCAAGAAGTCGAACACAGCCCAGAGGTCGAAGAGGTGGTTCTCGACCGGGGTACCCGAGAGCGCCAGCTTGTGGTCGGCCTTGAGCTGCTTGGCACTCTTGGCGGTGCTGGTGGTCCAGTTCTTGATGTACTGGGCCTCGTCGAGGGCGACGTAGCGGAAGCGAATCTTCTTCAGCTCGTCGATGTCGCGCCGCATGATCGAATACGACGTCACGACGATGTCGGTCTTCTTGAGAAGACGCCGGTTTTCGGCGCGCTCGGGACCATGCCAGACCAAAACGGACAGGCTCGGCGCCCATTTGTTGACCTCCTGCTTCCACACCGAGAGCACGGAGGTGGGGCAGACGATCAACGAGGGGGCGGGGCCTTCCTCTTCCTTGGCCTTGGTGAGCAAGGCGATGGCTTGAACGGTCTTACCAAGACCCATGTCGTCGGCGAGGATGCCGGTCATGCGGTTTTGGTGAAGTTGCCACAGCCAGGCAAAGCCAGACTTCTGGTAGTCGCGGAGCTTGGCGCCGAGCGCCTTGGCTTTGCGAGGGGCTCGAGATGCCCGCTCGCCGGTCATGCTCTTGAGCAGCTTCTTGACCTCGGTCTCGACCTTGGTGGTCGGTGCCTCCGACAGCAACCGAGAGAGGTTGCCGAGCTCGAGCGTGGAGACCTCGGCCTTGCCGTGCTTGTCGAACTGGATGTCGCCCGCGGCATCGGCCAACGGAGCGAGGATCTTGGCGTCCAGCTTCACGACACTACCGTCCGCAAGGGTGATCCAGCGGCGTCCTTCGTGGAGCCACCGAAGCAGGTCGCGGAACGAGATGAGGTCCGCTTCCCCTTCGACGTCGACGATGGCCTCGACGTCCAGGACGCTTCCGTCTCCCGAGGAGACCGAGACGCGAGGGCTCGGGCTCTTGGAGCGGATCTTGGGGAGCTTGGGAATGCGCTTCTCCCAGTGCTCGGGGAGCATCGGCAGCCCCGCGATCAGGAACTCGATCGCTGCGTCATCGCGAGCGACGAAAGCCTCATCCTTGGGTTGCCACTTGAGGCCGTGCTCCTTGAGGACCCGGCGGGCTTGCGCCTCGGCGTCGAGGTCTCGGTAGAACGAGATCGACTCGTCGCCCGCGTTCATCGTGTACCGCGCGGACTCGGGGTCCGTGCCGCCGATGGAGAGTGTGACGTTGCCGTAGCGTGCGGTCAGCTGGACGCGGACGCGGCTGGAGTCGCCTTCGATGGTGGCGACGAGTTGCTCGATCGAACGTGCATCGCTGGCGAGCGCAAACAGGTCGGCCCTCGGAACACCGACGGACTCCAGCTGCGTGCTGAGACTGTCCATCTGGTCGGCATCGACCTTGGAGTCCATCACGATGCGCGACTGGGCACGGATCGAGGACAGGACCCACGGCGGCGTGTCTTTGACCTGGAAGATCTCGCACGACTCGGTGTGGATGAACCACGTCGGCGCACCTCCGACGACACGACCTTCTTCGACCTCGAACGTGCGGCCTGAGGCTTCGTGTTCGAGGAAGGCGTGCAGGTCGACGTTGGCGTCGCGGCGGGCCTCGGCCTGAACGCGCAGGACGACCGGTTCATCGACGAAGTTCAGCTTGCCGACGCCCTTGAGGCTGATCTGTGCGTCGCGGGCGAAGTACAGCAGTCCGCTGAGCGCGGGATCTTCGAGTTCGTGCGCCCCGTCGTCGGCACGGTCGACCTCTTGCTCGAGGTAGTGCTCGATGAGCTTGTCCGCGGGGTGGGCACCGTCGCGCTGTTGCGATGCTTTGGCCTTCATCGAGCGCCCGGATTGGAACGCGGTGACGAGCCAAGTGCCGCCGGCTTGCGGCTGAATCTGGTAGCGACGCTGACGCGAGGTTTTGTTGCCCGCCATGCCGCTGACCCACGGGTTGTGGGTGGTCGAGATCTCGCCGCCGGCCTTGTACTGCTTGGCCAACTCCATCGCGAGGGCGACGGCGTGGTGGCAGAACTTCTCCCACCCGTCGGTGTACGTGGGGCACGTGCACTCAGCCTCCAGTTGATTCTTCTTGCTGAGGCACAGCGCCGGCATGTGCGGCTTGGGGTGGCTGCCCATGACCTTGCCGGAGACCTTGTCGCCTTCGAGCACCAGCCCGCTGGCAGCACCCTTCTTGAACAGCTCTTGGCCGGCCTTGAGCGCCTTGGGACTCGCGAGCCGGATCAGGGCATCGGTCTCCACGAGGGGGAGAAACGTTTCGATTTTGTTCACGTGTGAACCCGCTGTGGGTGGAGGGCGACCTGGGGGCACGTCATCGCGCCGCTTCATGGCCGACCCTGCGGTCACGCGACGACCTAGCGTCACGTGTCAGAGCCGTCTTCGCAGCCAAGAACCTCCCTTTGAGGCTTCGTGGATCCGAAGACAATATGTTGGTAGCACGCGGGGACGCACAGGGTCCACCGCCACGCGCCCAGAACTGCCACGGAACCCAAAGCGGCCTGATATCAGATGCTTAGGGGGCCTGTGACGGGGGAGGCCGTTGTCTTCCCACGCAAGATGGGTCGCCCGTGGCGGTTGGCAAGTAGCATGCGCCGCGATGGCGAAGCGCAGTGCCCCCCGCCCAGGTGGAGTCGATGGCCTCAATGCCGACGATCCGGGAGTCGCGCTCCTGGCCGAAGCGGTTGCGGGCGTGGACCGAGAGCGGATGGTGCTGGTGTGCTCGGGCGAGTTGCCCGGGGTGGACCGTCCGGGTCCGCGGCTGATCCTCGACGCCCGGGAGGCTCGGTACGCCGGGGCCGGCGCAGTACCGTTCGCACAGTGGGCGTCTTTGGACCCCTCGTTCGAGGTCGCAATCGTTTGGCCGCGCGCCCATCTGGGCAAGGACTTCACCCAGCAGTGCATCGCGATCGCGGGCCAGGTCCTCGGGGAAGGCGGCCGACTCTTGTGCGCCGTGAAGAAACAGAAGGGCGCGGACTCGATCGCGGACTTCATGGGCGAGGTGTTCGGCAACGTCAGGGTCTTGGAGCGGGCCAAGGGGTACCGACTGCTTTGCAGCGAGCGCGTTCAGCCGGTCGCTCGGCATGAGGTGCTCGACCGCCGCTATGAGATCACCGATGCGCGGCTGGGGGAACTCGCTCTGACGTCCGCCCCGGGTGCCTTCTCGCGGAAGGGGCTCGATGTCGGAACACAGTGCCTGATCGATCACGTCGCCCGCTTGGATCTGAACCCAGCGCGAGTGGTGGATCTGGGCGCCGGGGTGGGGCCGATCGCATTGTGGGCTGCCAAGCAGTGGCCTGCGTGCAGCGTCGTTGCGGTCGAGAGCAACTCTGTCTCTGCCGCAATGCTTCGCGAGAACGTGCAAACAGCGGGATTCCACGGTCGCGTGTTTCCGATGGAGCACAACGGGCTGCCCAGTACCGTTGCGGCCGTCCGCCCCTTCGTCGGAACCACGGAGGTCACGCTGACCAATCCCCCGACTCACGCAGATGCTCGTGCGCTCGATGAGTTGCTCGGCCCGCTCGCATCATGGCAGGCCAAGGGGTCGAAGACGTTTGCAGTCGTCAATCGTCCCGACATGGTCGCGGGTGCGTTGCGGAGGGCGGGCGCGCAGGTCGTGGCGGTGGAGTACGAGCGCTTCTTCGTGTTGGAAGCGACCTGGTGAACGGGCTGGCCGACGTCCTGGTTTGCGGCTGATGCCGTCCTTCTGATGTGCCTGGCAGTGAAGGATGGGGTCGTCTCCGAGGCCCTGCGCGATGGGATCGGCGGATCCATCTTGCACTGCTCGCGTGTTCAGCCTATGGTTTGGCATGCCGTCGGCTCGCGACCGGAGCGGTCCCGCTGAGGCTCCGAGGATCTGTTGTCTGGATCTCGACACGTTCTTCGTCTCCGTGGAGCGTCTGCTCGATCCGACACTCGAGGGAAAACCGGTCATCGTTGGTGGCACGCCCGGGGGGCGCGGAGTGGTCACGGCCGCGAGCTACGAGGTCCGCGAGTACGGCGTGCGTGCGGGCATGTCCATCACCGAGGCGACCAAGCTCGCGCCCAAGCACACCGCATGGTTGTCCGGTCGTGGGACGACCTACAGCGAGTACGCCCAACGTGTTCGTGGCCTGGCCGAACGCTTCTCGCCCGTCATCGTGGTGGCGAGTATCGACGAGATGTTCATCGATTTCACCGGGTGCGAGAGGGTGTTCGCCAGCGAGGATGACAGCTGCCCGGATGAGACGATCTACCGCACCGTCACCGAGCTGTGCCAAGCCGTCCACGACGAGATCGGGCTCCCATCGTCGGCAGGAATCGCCACGAGCAAGGTCGTCTCCAAGGTCGCGTCGGGTCTCGCCAAACCGCGAGGGGTGTTGTTGGTGCCCAAAGGGTCCGAGCGGGACTTCCTGGGTCCCCTGCCGGTTCGCAAGTTTCCGGGGATCGGTCCGGTCGGAGAGGCGAAGCTGCGGGCCGCGGGCATCGAGACCTTGGCCCAGGTCGCGGCCACACCGAGCAAGCAGCTCAACAAGACGTTCGGCGCTTGGGGGCCCCACATCAAACGCGGCGTGCTCGGTCTGGGCTCGGGCGATCTTGGCCGCGAGCGGCCTGCGTTTCGAGAGCACGACCCCGCGGGCACGACGGCGGGAAGTATCTCCAACGAGCGGACATTTCGCGAAGATGTGGATGACCCGAGTTCCGTCGAGTCGAAGCTGAGTTCGCTGTGCGAGCGGGTCTGTTGGCGGGCTCGCAAGCGAGGGGTCAAGGCGCGCACGATCACGCTCAAGCTCCGATACATCGACTTCCTCACGCTTTCGCGGTCCAAGACGCTCGCGCCGACGAACTCCGAACTCGAGCTGTTTCCCGTGGTGCGCGATCTGTATCTGCAAGCCCGCACCCGCGAGACGCCGATCCGGCTGCTCGGGCTCGCGCTGTCCAACCTGGGGATGTTCGGCCAACTCGAGCTGTTTGGCGCGCCCACCGAGACGCTGCACGATGTCGTCGACGACATTCGAACGCGATACGGATTCGAAACCATGCAGTGGGCCACCTCCGGAAAGCCCACCAAGAATGTGCGGACATAGGAAGGGTTCCGCCTCCAGGGGGATGTGGATTCTGCGCGCGGAGTCTCGATGCTGTCGCGGGGTGCGGCCCGTGTTGGCGAACCTCCGGTGGTGCCGTCTGGCTGAAGTCGAGCGGGGGCGTCCCGCGACGGATCGCGGGTTCCTCGACGCGTGTGAACAGATCAATGCGGGGTTGATCCCACCGCCGCCTGGCTAACGTTCGCGGCAGGGGCGAAAAAGAATCCTCGTCATCGTGATCACGACGGCTCCGCGGCGGACTACCTTCGGGTGGGGACCCTGGGTGACGGGCTACGACGTGGCGCGGCGCAGCTGAAGCGAGCGCAGCCAATCCTCGATGTTGCCGACGGTGGAGGCACAGAGCGCGGGGTCATCGGTGAGCGTCTCGATACGCTCAGCGAGTTGCTCGCGGGCTCGGCGAATCCGGCTACGCACCGTTCCGTGGGGAAGATCGAGGATCTCGGAGATGTCGAGGCTGCGAAGGTCTTGCCAGTAGAACAGCTCCAAGACGATCTGAAGGTCGAGCTCGAGATGCCGCAGTGCTCGGACCAGGAGCGCTTGCTCGGAGTGACTGATCACCAGCTGGGAAGGGGAGCCGTTGAGGGCCTCCACCCGGTCCAGGTCGAAGTCTGCCCCCCGCTCGCGCGTCTTGTACCAGCGTTCCCGGTACTTCATCATCTGTCGATGCGCGATGGCGAAGAGGTACGTGCGGAACGTGGCCTCCTCTCGGAACCTGTCCCGCGAGCGGACGATACCGAGGAACGTCTCCTGCACGAGGTCGTCGACCGCATCGGGACCGACCTTGTTGCAGAAGAATCCGTAGACCGAGTCGAAGTGCCGCTCGAAGAGCGTCTGTCCCGCGGACTCGTCTCCATCGCGCCACAGGTGCAGCAGCTTCAGGTCGTCGGCGGACAAGGCCGGGAAGATATCAGAGCTCCGGAGGCGCGAAGAGCGTGAGCGCGGAGCCTCTCGATGGCATGCGAGACGTGCGGCTCGCGGTGGATCAGCTGGAGGTTCGTCGGGCTCGCTCCAAGATCCGTGCTGGTGTGTTCGGGGGAACTCCCAAGCCTACGATGGTCGGCCGGTTTGAGGTGCGGGAGCGCCTGGGCTCGGGCGGGATGGGCATCGTGTACGAGGCGTATGACCCGCAACTTCAGCGGCGGCTCGCCCTCAAAGTGCTGCGGGCGGACGCAACCCTTGCGGCTGATGGTGCGGCGCGGCTGGTGGACGAGGCGCGGGCGATGGCGAAGCTCTCTCACCCCAACGTGCTCACCGTCTACGAGGCTGGAACGGTGGACGATCAGGTGTTCATCGCGATGGCGCTGGTGCAGGGGCATACGCTGCGTTCGTGGTTGGATGCCGAGCGTCGCAGCACGGATGACGTGATGACCATCCTTCGCGACGCGGGTCGAGGGCTCGCGGCTGCGCACGCCGCCGGGCTCGTGCATCGCGACTTCAAGCCCGAGAACGTGCTGGTCTCGAACGACGGGCATGTCTTCGTGACCGACTTTGGACTGGCCCGGTCGTTCGCGGCGGCCGAGTCGGGCGGGTGGACGAATCTCTCGGCCGGACGGCAGACGACGAAGATGGCGGGCACGCCCGCATACATGGCCCCCGAGCAGCTTCGCGGGCAGCTTGTCGATGCGCGCAGCGACCAGTTCGCGTGGTGTGTCACGGCTTTTGAAGCGCTCGTCGGAGAGCGTCCCTACGACGATGAGGAGTTGCAGCGGTTGGCGCTCGAGCCGACCCATGAGCCCACACCGCCCTCGCTTCCTGCCAGCGTGGCCGTGTCCAGGCGGATTCGCTCTGCGCTCGGGCGTGGGCTCTCGATCGATGTCGGCGCTCGCTTCGATTCGGTGGATGCTCTGTTGGACGCGGTTCGACCGCCCCGCCGACGGTGGGTTCCTGTTTCGGTCGGACTCGTGGTCGCATCCGTGGGTGTCGGGGTCGCATTGGTCCCCGAGCACGACCCGTGCCCGCCACGTCTTGGACAGCTGGAGGGGGTCTGGGACGAGCAGACGAAGGCCGCGGTTGAGGACGCTTTTCTCGCGTCGCAGATGCCGTACGCGCAACGGGCTTGGTCGACTGTGGAGACTCGAACGAACGCGTTTGCGAGCCGGTGGGTCTCGCTCGAGCAGCGGGCATGCCGAGAGAAGAATGCCGTCGCCGCGCAGTGCTTGCAGCGGCGCCGGGACGAGCTGGGCGCTGTCTCGCGTCTATTCCGAGGGGCGGATGCCGGGGTCGTGGAGCATTCGGCTTCCATGGTCTCGGCCCTGCCACCGCTGGAGGACTGCAACGACCCGGACGCTGCTGCTCGGGTCGCACAGCCTCACGGCGGAAAAGAAACCCGGACGCGAGCGGACGACCTTCGCGCCTTGTTCCTCGCCGCTCGCTATGACGAGGCGCGTGAGGCTGCCCAGGAGGTTCGTGCGGTTCTGCCCCGCGGGGAGCCCCAGTGGCTTGAAGTCGCGGCTCTGGAAGGACGGGTCGCGCTGGCTCAAGGCGATTCGGATGGTTCGACCGAGGCGTTCGAGCGGGTCCTCGAACATGCGTCCGGAGCTCGCGGCCAGCTGGCAACGGCGGAGGCGGCAGTGGGGCTGGTCGAGGTGCAGGCGACCCACGCAAAGACCGACTTCGATGCCGCCCACATCCTCGCGAGGGCGGCCAAAATCTCCGTGGCAACCGCGGGGAACCCACCTCGCCTTCGGACACGGCTGGAGTCTGCACGCGCGGGCCTCGAGATTGCGCAGGGCAACTTCGATCGCGGGATCGAGCTGGTGGAGAGCGCTCGAGGCGTGCTCGCAGAGCTCGGCGATGAGACACGCCTGGAACAGGCCGCGCTGATGGGCTTGGCCGCGAAGGCGCTGTTTCGGAAACAACAGTTTGACGACGCCTCACGACTGGGTACCGCGGCGTTGGAGATCCGCCGTGAGATCCTGGGACCGCAGCACCCCGCGGTCGGCGAGGCGCTGCTGCTTCCGGGCAGCATCGCGCTGGTGCAGGGCGACACGGAGACCGCGGAGGAACTCTACCGGCAGGCCGCGGATATCCTCGCGAAGACGGTTGGTCGCACGCATTCGAGCTACGCAACGGCGGTCGTGTCCTTGGCCAACAGCGCACGTGCCCAGGGCAACTATCCGCGGGCTCGAGCGCTCACCGCCGAGGCGCTCGAGGGCATGCTCGCGAACTTCCCGGAAGACAACATGCGGGTGATGGCGGTGCGCAGCAACCTCGCCTCCCTCGACCATCAGCTCGGCAACCTCGACGCAGCCCACAAGCGGTACACCGAGACTGTCCGGCTCCAGCGAGCCACGTTGGGGGCCCACTATGAGCTGTCGGTCACCTTGGCCAACCTCGCGCGCGTCGAGTCTGAGATGGGCAACCTCGCGGCCGCGCGCGAGGCCGTAAACGAGGCGATGAAGATCCGGACCGAAGTGTTCGGCGAGGACCACGACCGGACCGTTGCAGCGCGGCTCCTCAGAGCCGAGATCGAGCTTGCCGCTGGAACGGATGCCGCGGACACGCTGCTGGAGGTCACTCGCATTCGGGGATTGTGGCAGGAGGCGCTCAGCGAGTCGCATCCGCTGGTGCTGGAGACGCTCGTGCTCCAGTCGAAGGCTGCGTTGCGGGCAGGTCGTCCCGAGGATGCGCTCGAGTTCGCCGAAGACGCTCTGCGTCGACGAACGAACACGCAGCGCCCGCCCGGCGAGATCGACACCTGTCTTGTGCTCGTGGCTCAGGCCGCGCTGGCCGCTGGCAAGCCGCAGCGGGCGAAAGAGGCCGCCGCAGCGCCGTCGTGGCAAGGGCCCAAAGGGTCCGAATTGCGCGGATGGTGCGACGACTGCAAGGCGGACATGCGGGCGATCGTCGCGCGACCCTGAAGTGGTTCAGGAGTCGTCGCCGGAGGGCCCTGCATTCGTCAGGGTCGTCGAGACAGGCTCGGTCCCGTTCCAAGTCACGCGATGTCGTTTCGTCTCTTCGGCGGTTGCCGTTGTGTAGACAAAGTCATCGCTCCCATCTCCGTCACTGTCGCCGACCTTTTCGAACGCGAACTTCTCCGGTCGCATTCGAGGCGCCACGACGACCGCCACGAGTCCGCCGTCGTCCGTCACGGTGAACACGCCCGAGATGTATTGCTGGGTCGCCGTGGGGTCCTTCATCCGAAGGTTGACGTTGACCGCAACGAGCCGGGTCCCGCCACCCGCGAAAGTGCCGGATGCGATCGAGACGCGTGACTCGGAGAGCACCTTCGAACCCAGCCGCCGGCGATCCAGCGGCCCCAACTTCTCCGCGAGGATCCCAGAGAGACCGTCGACGACGCTCTTCCCGGCCTGCGACTTGTGCTTGATCTCCGTCGGCTTTTGCATCGACGATTTTTGTCCGTCGTCGGCGGATGCGGTCAGGAGCTGGGAGGCGATTGCGATCAGGGAAAACAAGTGGGTCATGGTCGGTGTCCGCTCGGTGTTGGTAGGATCACGCCCCAACGGACGCCTGTCATTCCCGGACGCTCGAAACGTGCAGGAAGCGGGTTGAACGACGTGTTCCCGGGTCCGCAACAAGGGCGCGACGCATGTGTCGCGATCGCGAATCCGTACCGAGCGAGCCGCCCGGGGCGACCGGCCCTTGGGATGAGACGAAAACGCGTCCGACACGTTTGCCTGGCGCCGATGCAGTCGCAGGAGAGCCCGGGTCGCGCCGTCCTGAATTGAGCGGCGATCGTTACGGGTGTATTTTCGGGCGATGTTTCGCCGAGCCGCGCTGGTGTTCGTCCTCGGTCTTTCGCTGGGTTGTGACGGTGCGAAATCGCCGGGCCCAAAGGCTGAAGGCGGCGCTCCAACTGACGATGCACCCCCTGCCAAGAATGCTGCCGCCGACGAGGCCCCCGCAGCCCCGCCGGCCGGGGAAGATGTGATCCCAGAAGCCGAGTATCCCAAGGCGATCGTCGGGAAGTGGAAGAAGGTGAGCTCGATGATCGCTGTCCCGGGGGGAGAGCCGTTCGATGCGTTGCCTCCGGGCATGGAGATGACCCTGGAATTCACGGCGGAGGGCGGATTCATCAACGCAGGGGTTGTGGCCGGGAAAGCACACAGCACCACCACGACCTACAAGCTCGACGGCTCCACATTCCGCGTCGGGACCAACGAGGCGGGGATCCGGATCACGGAACTCTCGGCCACGGCCATGGTTCACGAGACGGTGACGGAGAGCGGGAAGTCTGTCGACACCTACGAGCGGGTGCCATAGCCGCGGAGGGGTCCGCGGGTCGCTATCGAAGCGGTGTGCCTACGCGTCGGGCGTTTCGTGAACGAACGACATCGCGGCGCAGCGCAGAGATCGCAACCGCGTAGATCGCCCAGAACAGGATCCCGACAAGCAGGCCTTGGATGCTCGGCCCGACCACAGGCGCTTCCGCCTGGATGTCGCGAAGCTGTCCGGCTGCTCGAAACCAGGTCGCGACGAAGAAGGTCAGACCGATGCTCGTGGCGATCGAGCGGACGATGCTGTAGCCCGAGACGGGCTTGGGTCGCGTCAATCCCGGGCGTGTCCATTCGAGAAACTCGAGCAGCAGTCGCAGCCACGAACCGACGGTCGGGAACAGCAGCAGCCCGACGATGCCGGCCAACCCGGGGACCGCTTGGCGCAGTTCCTCGATGGGCATTGTGATGTCGCCGGGGAGGGCGAGCAGCGGCAGGGCGAGAAGCATGGTCAGGAACTCGAGCGGGTCTTGGTCGGCTTGCCGGTCCCGGTGGTGCCGTTGGGCCCGCTGGGATCGGTGAGCGGTGGCCCGAGGTCCATCGGGGCCGGCGTTGCGTTACCGCCCGGAGCCAAGTACTGCAAGGCCGCCTGAATCTCTCGCCAAAACTCGAGCGATGTCTGGGTCCTGTACATGACCTTGGGATGCAGCGCGCTGGCGATCGCCTGCCCGTAGGGGGAGTCGAGGCTGTCGGCCATGCGCAGCGGCGCGCCCGCCACGATGTCGGTCTCCTCGAAGAGGAGGACCTCGCCGTGCATGACGGAAAGCAGCAGCAGACCTGCGTGGTAGATGTCGGTTTGGCGACCGATCGCGCCGAAGCGTCCTGGGTCGATGGCCTCGGGGGGGCGCATCCACGGGGCGAGCACGGTGCCGGTCGTCCGGATGTCGTTCTCCATCCGGGTGATGCCCAGGTCGCCGAGCTTGAACGACAGGTAGGGACCCGCGTCTTCGCTGCGGCTGATGACATCGCTGGTCAGGCTGACGAAGACGTTGCCCGGGTGGACATCCTTGTGCACGTAGCCAAAGCGGTGGATGAACGCGAGCGCCTGCAGCACGTCGCGGGCGATGTGCGGAACCCAGGTCTCATCGATCTTTGGCAAGACCCGGTCGAGGCTGTACAGGCACTTCTCGACGATGATGTAGAAGCAGTTGTCATGCACGAACGCGTCGTGCATGTACGTGATGTTGGGGTGCCGCATGTTGACGAGGTTGGCGACCTCGGCTTCCCACTGGCGCTGCACGTCCTCGAAGGTCCCCGCCGGCTTGAGCACTTTGGCGACGAGCGCGTTGGACCACTCGTCCGTGCACTCGTAGACGTCTCCGTAAGAGCCGGCACCGATGTGGGCCCCAATGAAGTACGTGCCGCTGCCCCCGTTGGTGATCATTTGACCACGGACAGGTGCCCGGAACGGAAAGACGCTGGGAAGCGTCTGCACTGCGGGATGCGTTTTCATCCCCGCCCGACAATACCACGCGCCTGCGCAGTGGGCAGGCTTTCGCAGGCGATCAAGGGTTCCCCCGCACGACGAGTGCGGGGACAGGGGTGATAGTCCTCGCAGGCGTGCTCAGCTTGGTCACAGCGATGGCGCTCGCCGTGGCGCCACCCGAGCGGTCTTACGAGGGTCCCGACGCCGTCGTGGCCCAACCCGATCCGTCGCTCAACGGGAACCCCGTGGAGGGGACGCCACCCCCGCATCCGAAGCGTGAGAACGAGGGGAAGAGTGCGGACGAGAGCGACGTCTCGCGCGAGGTGCTCGTGCCCGCGTACCGGGTCGAGCGCGAGGACGAGGATCGCGCGGGTTCGGTTGTCGGCCGACGCGAGCTCGATGAGCGACTGGTGCAGTCGGCTCCCGATGCGCTGCGCTACGAGGCCGGTGTCTATATCCAGCAGACCGCCCACGGCCAAGCCTCGCCCTATGTTCGCGGGTTGACCGGCCAGCAGACCGTGATGTTCTTCGACGGCGTGCGCATGAACAACAGCACGTTCCGCCAAGGGCCCAACCAGTACTTCTTCACCGTTGACTCTCGCACGATCCAGCAGCTGGAGGTCGTGCGAGGCGCGGCCTCGACTCGGTACGGTGCTGATGCGTTGGGGGGCGCGCTGCTCACGACGCCGCGAGACCCCACCCTTCACGAAGAGGGGAAGAAGACCGTCGCGCACGGCAAAGCGATTCTCCATACGGGGACCGCCGACGGTTCGTACGGCGGGCGCGGTGAGGTCGACCTCGGCTTTGCGGGGAAGTTCGGTGTGCTGGCGGGGGTCGGCTACCGCGATGTTGGACAGCTGCGTAGCGGAGGTCCGGTGATCGCTCCGGGCACGGGGGAGCCGCAGCGAGTGCCACCGGCGTTTGAGGCGGACGGAAAGACGCAGCGTGGGACCGGATTTCGCGAACTCACCGGGGACGTGCGGGCGGTGTGGGAGCCGAACCCGCGTCACCGGGTGACGTTGGGTTACTACGACTACCGGCAACTCGACGCGCCGCGGACCGACAAATGCCCGCCGCCCACCGCTCCGCGCGACGAGTGTCTTCGGTACGACGAACAATTCAGGACCCTGGTCTACGGCGCCTATGAGGCGTCCAAGGGGCCGGCGGCTGCCCAGGACGTGCGGGTGACGGTCAGCTACCAGCGGCAGCATGAAGACCGAGTTTTCGACCGAGGCGCACCATCGGTGACCACGCTGCTGGGCGTCGACGACGTGAGTACGGTCGGCACCGGATTGAAGTTGCGAACCAAGGACTTCGACCCCACGTCGTGGGTCCGCCTGTATGGGGTGTATGGGGCCGACAGCTATTTGGACTGGGTGGCGAGCGACGCGTCGCTTCGCTTCGACGACACGGGCATCTCCACCACCCAGTCCCGCGGGCAGTACATCGACGGCTCGCAGTATTCCACTTCGGGTGCCTTCGCGGAGGGGCATGTCGAGTTTCTCGAGACGATTCGGCTGCGCTCGGGGGGGCGGGTGGCCCTCGCCCATGCGAGTTCGCCAGGCGACCTGGGAAGCGAGACGGCCGCGGTCGATCAGACCTGGGTGTCCGCGGTGGGGATGGCTGGGATCGCGGTGGACCCGGTGCCGTGGATGAGTTTCTCGCTGAACGCAGACCAAGGCTTTCGGGCCCCGAACCTCGACGATCTGACCAGTCGCCAGCAGACCGGGCCGGGTTTTCAGTTCGAGAATGCCGACCTCGACCCCGAGCGCGCTCTAACCCTCGAGGCTGGGGTCGAGGTCGATGTTGGTGTGTTCGAGTTTGGTGCGTGGGTCTACCGGACCCGGATCGCCGACCTGATCGGGCGCGTCGCCGTGGAGGTCGAAGATTGTCCTGACGAGACACCGCAGTGCGGGGCCTCGCAGACCCGGTTTCAGCTCGACAACTTCGAAGGCAACGCCTTCTTGTGGGGAGCCGAGGGGACCGCACTGGCGAACCTTCCAATGGGGCTGTGGGCCCGCACGACGCTGTCATTCGCGCATGGCGAGCGGCCGAACCCGTTTGCGCGCGAGAACTCCAGTCACCCCGTGCGGGTGCCGATGTCTCGTGTTCCGCCGCTCAACGGCACCGCGGAGCTGGGGTGGCGTCACCGCAGCGGGGCGTATGCCGCGGGTGGCCTGCGGTGGGCTCGTTTGCAAGACCGCCTGGCGCCCCAAGATGTGGCTGACAGCCGAATCCCCATCGGAGGGACGCCGGGCTACGCGGTCTTCGATCTACGCGCCGGGTATCGCTTTGAGCCATACCTGCTGTTTGCGATGGTGTTCGAGAACCTCGGCGACGCGCCGTGGCGGGCCCACGGGTCGAGCGTGAACGGTCCAGGCCGGAGCGTGATGGTCGAGACGCAGATCGGCTTCTGAGGGTGTACGGTTTCCCCGTGCGCGAAGGACCTCGCCGACATTGGCTCCCGTGGCTCGGTGCGCTCGCCGTGCTCATGGGCATTGTCGGCTGGGCTGTGCTCGATGTGCGGGACGTCGGTGAGGACTCCCGGCCCGCGTTTCTGACCACCCTGGTTCAGGCCGAGGCACCCGAGCGCCCGGACGGCCCCCACCTGCACATCGCCGGGTCCGGGTCGTGTGTCCCACTGGCCAGGATGCTCGCGGGCACTGCGATGCCGCAACTCGATGTTGCCGCAGAAGTCCACGCAAGCATCGGGTCCGGAGGAGGTCTGCGGGCGCTCCGCGATGGAGCGATCGACGTTGCCCTGGTGTCGCGGCCGCTGCGAGAAGACGAGGAGCGGGAGGGCTTCGTCTACACGCCGTTCGCGAGGATCCCGGTCGTTGTCGCGGCTGGCCTCGACGTCCCCGATCGTTCGGTGACCACCGAGCGCCTCGAGGCCTTGTTCGGCGGCGTCGAAGATCGGTGGAGCAACGGAGCGAAGGTGGTGGTGCTGTTGCGGGAGGCCGGGGACTCGTCCCACCGGGTTGTGGACGCGGCCGCGCCCGGGTTCGTCGAGGCCACCGACCGCAGTCGAGACCTTGGAACCGTTCGCGTGCTCTACCACGACGGCGCCATGCAGGTGGCACTGGCCAACACCCCGGGCGCCCTTGGACTGCACGGCAATGGCGTAGACCCTTCGCTCGCCGGCTTTCGGTCGCTGGCCGTCGAAGGTGTTGAGCCGACTGGAACCAACGTCGAGTCCGGCCAGTATCCGTTCGTCAAAGAGCTCGCGTTCGTCACCGACGGCGAGCCCAGCGAGGGGGCCAAGAGATTCATCGACTTCGCGCTGTCTCCTCAAGGTCGGGCGCTGCTTCGGGTTCGCGGTGCCGTCCCGCCGGCGCCAAGGGAGGAAGGCTGACATGCCGCTGCATGACTCCTCGGGACAGGTCCGGCTCGCGCTGCGTCGTTACCTGGGCGCTCGGCTGGCGCCCTTGACGGTGCTGGTGGCGTTCTTCACGTGTCTCTCGGCTCCGATGGCGTTCTTCTGGTTGGGGCGCGACGCCCTCGAGGTGCGGGCCGATGGCACGGCCCGCGAGGCCGCGAGCCTGCTTCGGCAAGACGTGCAAGAGCGACCTGTGCTGTGGAAGTACGACGCTTCCAAGGTCGTTACCCGCGTCGCCAACTTCGAGTTGCCGGGCGTGGACAGGGTCGTGGTCGTCGACGCGGTGGGCGTGCCGATCCGAGGTTCGGCAGATGACATCGAGGCGCTTGCAAAGCTTGACGCGCTCTGGCGCAGTGCGGACATCGAGGTGGACGGCGAGGTCGCAGGACGGGTTTGGGTGGCCATCTCCACCCGGGCGCTGCAGCGCAACACGATCACCTTGATGCTCGGGTTTGGGGCATTGGGACTCGTGTTGAGCGTTCTGCTCTATGGCCTCCCCATGCGCGCGATGGGACGCGCCGAAAGCAACATCCGCGAACTCGTCGGGCGTCTCGAAGAGTCTCAGGCCGCCCTAGCAGGACTCAACGAGACCCTCGAGAACAAGGTCGAGGTTCGAAGCGCTGAGCTCCGCGATGCGTTGGCGGAATTGCAACGCAAGGAGCAGAACCTTCGGGAGATCTCGGCGCGCGCGATCCGAATGCAGGAGGCGGAGCGCCGAGCCATCGCCAGAGAACTCCACGACTCCGCCGGGCAGGCTCTCACCGCGGTTCGGATTCACGTGCAGTTGATCGGTGACCTGCTCGCGACCCGGGAGGGCGACGAAGCAAAAACCACGGTCATGGCGCGCCGCACACTCGGCATGGTCGACGACACGGTCGAGGAGGTCCGGCGTGCTGTGAACCAGCTCGGTCCTGCCGTGTTGGACGACGTCGGGTTGGAGGCCGCGATCCACCGCGCATCGGATGACCTCTCTGACGCCACGCAGGTACAGGTCGAGCGTCACTACGACGTCGACGTCGAGCTCGACCCATCGATCGAGACCACCGCGTACCGCATCGTCCAAGAATCGCTCACCAATGTGGCTCGTCACGCTGAGGCAAGCGAAGTGACGATCCGGGTGGGCGTGGAGGGCGACGCGCTCGCAGTCCGCATCGAGGACGACGGCAAGGGCTTTGACCCCGACGCGGTGGGCCCGCGACGGCGTGGACTCGTGGGGATGCGCGAGCGCGTCGAGTTGCTGGACGGTGTGCACAGCATCACCTCCGCGCCCGGAGAGGGCACCCGCATCGAGGTGTCGCTCCCGATGAGCGCGCGAGGGTGAGGGGTGCTAGTCTCCGCTCGATGTCCAGTTCGATCCGCGTGGTGTTGGTGGAAGACCACCAGATCGTCCGCGAAGGCCTTCGGGCCCTGCTTGATGGCCAAGACGACATCGAAGTCGTCGGTGAGGCGGACAACGGCAAAGACGGCGTGGCTTTGGTCGAACAACACCAGCCACACGTTGCCGTCATGGACCTCAACATGCCGGAGTTGGACGGTGTCGAGGCGACCAAGCTCATCCGCAAGCAGTTCCCCGACACGCAAGTGCTGATCCTCAGCATGTACTCCACTGGCGAGCATGTGCGGCCGGCGATTCGAGCCGGGGCTGGCGGATACCTGCTCAAGGGATCTGGGCTTTCTGACCTCGTGTCGGCCATCGTCGCGGTGGCGTCGGGCAACGCGTTCTTCAGTCCCGAGGTCGCCAAGATCGTCCTCGATGATTCGCGCGGTGTGTCCGGTCCGCGCGCAGGCTCCGACCTCACGCCCCGAGAACGGCAAGTGCTCAAGCTCGTGGCCGAGGGAAAATCCAGCCCCGAGATTGCGAAAGACCTGGGGTTGAGCGTGAAGACGATCGAGGGCCACCGCGGCCGACTCATGGCCAAGCTCGAGACCAAGAATGTCGCTGGCATGGTCCGCCACGCGATTCGCATCGGCTTGGTCACAGCCTAGCGGCCCCACCTGTTCCAGCGGGTTCTCCCAACAGGGTTCCATCGCTGGGTCAGGCACGCTCGGACTGGGGGGAATCCCCTCCAACTTTGTCCGGGGCATGTCCGCTTTCGCACAACTCCGAGGAGACGGACCATCGGGGCATGCTGAAGGAGCTTGGACTTCGTGCGGGCGTGCTCGTGCTCGCGCTCGGTGCGTGGGGTTGCGACGACGAGCCTGGTGGCGATACCGGGGATACCGACGGTGGGAGCGAAGGCGGCATGGAGTACGCCTGCGGCGACCTGGTCTCCGAAGACGACCTCGCCGCGTGTTCGCCCAGCCCCAACGACTATCAACCGGGCGCAGAGGACAGCTACCCCGCGTGTGTCACCGACGACGGTAGCTATAGTCTGGTAGACGGGACGCCCAGCTCCATCGCGCGCGTCGAGGCGTACGAAGAGGTCTTGTCGATCCTCGCGGGTGATGTCTCGGCCGACGGCTTCACCGCGGCCCGGGCGAAGTACTCCGAGGATGAGGGCCTCGAGTCTCGGCTTCAGCGACGCGAAGACCTCCACTTCGCCGAGATCCCCGAGTCGGACTGGGACCCGGGCGTGGACGGTGACAAGCAATGCACGGTCCCCGAGAACGTGGTTGCGTATCCCGAGCGTTGTGCGGGTCCGGCTCTCATCGCGCC
Organism: Nannocystales bacterium; assembly: GCA_050633305.1. Taxonomy (GTDB): domain Bacteria; phylum Myxococcota_A; class Polyangia; order Nannocystales; family Nannocystaceae; genus CAJXVA01. Next base: position 77,057 of record JBOEGF010000023.1, on the reverse strand, counting down.
GATCATCAACGACGCCTTCGCCGCGGGTCAGACCGGGGAGGGCGAGGCCGACGTCCACGTTGCGCGCATCGAGGCCGCAGGGTTGTGGTTCCTCTACTTGTCCGTCTACAAAGAGGCGAACACTTGCTTCACGGGCAAGGCGAAAGACTGCGACTCGGCATGGGCGTACTACACCGGGGGCTTCGACCGGGCGGGTGGCATCGGACTTGCCTCCGACGTCCGGGACGTGAGCGCCGACGCGCACGAAGCGATCTGGGATGGGTTCAGCGCCTTCCGATGCATTCGGGACGTTCACCCCGCCGACGACACGCCCTCGATTGCCGACCTCGACATGGATGGCCAAGCGCTGCTGTGCTCCGCGCAGAGTCAGCTGACCACAGCCCTCGATTTCGGTCTGGCGCAGATCGTGCGAACTCGGCTCGAGGCGCTGAGGGATCTCGAGGGCGTCGACGCAGAGGCGGCCTGGGCGGGCTTGGAGATCCTCGGCCCTGTTCTCGACCGGGCCGGCAACGAACGTGACGCTGCCAGCTACGGTTCTCTGGAGAGCTTCTGGGCCGCTGGGCTCCCTGTTGCGGCGGACATTGACACCGCGGTTCAGTCCCTCGACGCCGTGTTCACGTGCGCCTGAGGGCCGCACAGCGGGCCTAGAGACGCATCGCGCGGTCAGGAGGATTTCGATGCGGCGGGGAGCGTAGACTCCCCGCGATGTCGGACGCCCAGCGCCTGAAGCTTGCCTTCATCGGAAGTCACGGCGTGGGCAAGACCACCTTGTGCTACGGCCTTGCCGCGAGGCTCAAGGCGCGCGACGTCTCGTTGGAGATGGTGCACGAGGTGGCGCGGCTGTGCCCCCTGCCCATCAACGAACAGACCAGCGTCGCCGCGCAGTCGTGGATCTTGCACACGCAGATCGCCGCGGAGATCGTGGCAGCCGAGCGTCACGCCGTGGTCGTGTGCGATCGCAGCGCGCTCGACAACTACGTGTACATGATGCTCGCCGCGGGTCGGCAGCAGGCGCTCGAGAGTCTCCTCGACGGCTGGATGTCGTCGTACGACCTGTTGGTCGTGGTCCCGATCATCGAAGATCCCCGCGCGGACGGGCTGCGCGCGACCGACCCGAGCTTTCAGCGCGCCGTCGAGGATGGCGTGCGGCGAGAGCTCGCGCGCCGAGAGATGCCGGCCATGCATCTCACGCCGGAGAACCGCGAGGGATGGTTGGAGCGCGTCGAGGCCGAAGTACTGGAGCGGCTTGTCCCTCCGCAGCTCCCACTGCTCTAGATACGTCAACGAACCACGAAAAAGGCCACCCCTTTCGAGGTGGCCGATTCGCCGGATGCAAGCGCGGTCTAGTCGCGCCGACGTCGAAGCATCACGAGACCGAACAAGCCGAGCAGCCACGTGAACCCACCCGCATCGGTGTTGGCCGTGCAGCCGCAGCCGGAGTCCGAAGGCGAGGGTGCAGCCGGAAGGCCGCCGCCCGAGGACCCGTCTCCGCCGGAGGTGCTGGGGTCGATCGGGTCACCGGTCGTGGTGCCGTCGGAGTCGGAGTCGGAGTCTCCGCCGCTGCTGTCTGCGGCGGGCTCATCGGTGGTGGATCCGTCTGCGGAGCCGGTCGAGGTGCCGGGCTCGGGAGCTTCGGGCACGTCGAACGTGAGCAGCTCGACCGGGAACACGACTTCAAGTCCTTCGTTGACCGGGTAGTCGAGAGGGACTTCGATGGGGCCCACCGGGATCTCGCTGACTGTTGCGTTGATGATGAAGACGAATGCAATCTCCGCGTCGAGTTGGCCCTCTAGCGTCGCGTAGATATCACTCGACTCACCCGGAACCAGATCGGGCAAGATGAGGTCCAAGTTGTCGTCTTCTGCGTCGTAGACGCCGACCTCATTGGCGATGACCGAGTCCTCGCCGTCGGTGAGGAGAATTCGGTTGCTCCGGTACTCGATGCCCGGAACGTTGAGGACCCAGTCCACGTCGAGGGTGACGTCGACGCCGAACGAAAACGCAGTGTCGAAGAGGTCGTTGGGCCCGATCGACTCGTTCACCCCAAACGGACGCTCGACGTCTCCGGGAAGAAGGTAGGGCGAGAAGGTTCCGTCCGCTGTCTCTTCGATGTTGTAGAGGCCTAGATCGAAGTCGCCAAGGCCCGGAAAACTGAAGGTCACGCTAACCTCAAAACCGAGCGCGTTCTCCATCGTGCCGCCATCAGCGTCACCCGTGAAGTTGAGAGTCTGCGCGTCGAAATCGTACTCACCCTGACCGAGCATCTCGATGTCGATCTCGTGGTACGCGGAAGCGTTGAGCGCGATCGAAGCGCCGAGGATCAAGTTGATCGGACCTGACGTCCACGGGAACTCGTTCGGCCGGAACGTGGTCTGTGGGTTGAAGTTGTCCGCGTCCGTCTCTGCGTGTGCCTCAGCTCCCACAAGAGCCGTAACGACGCCTACCATCAAAGCAATCTTCTTCATGTTTCCACTCCCTCTTAGGCGGGTCGAGTCTCTCATGCCGTCCCCCCACGGGATCGCCTACATCGACTCACCTTTGAGCACCGGTTACCATGGTTTGAAATACGGCACCATGTGTCAGCGAGGTGGTGGACGCCGTCCCCAGGCGAAAACGAGAGCGACCACGCCTCAAACCAGCGATCCGATACGCGCCCGCGTTTTCCATTGGGGGCGCGAATACGTACCGCTGGGTTGAATGCGCAGTGGACGCACGTGGCGCCGAGGCGACGAGGTCGCTTCAGAGGGAGGCGCGTGCGACCCAAACCTCGCCCGTCGTTCCGAACGCGGAGGGGAGGTCAGCGCCAGGCTCGATCCCGACGACGTAGAGTTCGCCGGTCCCTCGGCTGAGTGCAGCGACCGGACGCGAGCCTGGCCCGAAACCGTTTACGCGCCAGAGCTCACTCAGCGCCGCGTCGACTCGAAATACGACACCCACTTCGTTCTCGATGTTCGCGAGGTTGTCGAGCTCACCGGTCGAAACGGCAACGACTACGCCGCCTTGTTGGTCAGATACGAGATGCGCCGCGAGCGGGTTCGGCTCATTCGGGAAGGTGAACAGTGAGGAGGCCGATTGGTCCCCGTTCTCATCGAGATGCAGGACGAGAAGGCCATCCGTGACTCTGCCGCCGACGAACTGACCGCCCTGCGTATCTACGGCGAGTGCTCCCTCGGTTGCTGCGAAGGGCAGACCGATGCTCCACGCGAGGCTTCCGTCCGGATTGAGCTTGCGGAGGCATTCTGTTGCAGCACCCTGGCATCCTTCGGGGGCGACGACCGAGAGGAGGATCGAGCCGTCCTGCAGAGACTGGCTTGCTCGGATGAACGCCTCGTCATCCGCGGTGGCGCCCAGGTCGTCTTCCCACAGGGCGATGTCGAGGTCGTATTCGTAGGAGGTGATCGAGGAAGGGCCCGTGGCGAGGACCAGGCCGTTCCCAATCGACTCGACGGCCGCCGCTCCATTGATGCTGTTCCCACCTGGGAACTGCAGGGCTTGAGCGGGCAACACGTTGCCGAGGGTCGGGTCGAAGACGTCGTAACGCAATGCAGTGATGAGCTCGAGGCCGTTTTTCGTTGTCTTGGTGTTCAAGACGAGCGTCGTCGGAATCAACGCAACATCGTTTTCATAGCGACAGGGTGTCGAGGGAAAACCACCTGTGAGCGACGCGCTGTTGATCTCATTGACATCCCGGTCGAGGGTGACAAGCGAGGTCAGCGGGTCGTCGGTCGTGCTGGACGCGTCGGCGCCGGCAAGCACGAGCCGGTCTGCGGAGACGGATGTGATGCCTCCGAACAAGCCAAAGCCCTCCTCGCCTTCGAACAGCCCTTCGTTCACGTCGTGGACCGTCCCGCCGTCGACCGAACTCACCAACTGAACCTCGTCACTCTCCGCCGTCTGCCCTCCCGTGTCCGTCGCGACGGCCGAGTACACGTGCCCGCCGTTGTCCGAACTGGTCACCAACGCACCGAGCTCCCACGGTTCTTCGGTCACGACGCCGAGCGAGGTCTCTCCATCGAAGAATTCCACACTCTCGACCCCCAGGTCGTCGGTGATGGAGGCGCTGAGCGCAACGAGGCTGCTCTCTGTGACGTCCTCGGGCGTGGTCGAGCTGTTGACCTCGAAGGACTCGAACGTGGGTGGGTCATCACCTTCGGGGCCCGTGCCGTCGGTGTCTGTGTCCGTGGTCGTGCTTCCGGTTGGGTCCCCGGTGGGGTTGCCCGTGGGGTCACCGGTTGGGTCCCCCGTCGGGTCGCCGTCGGTTCCGGAGCTGGGCCCGGTCGAGGGCCCCGTCTCGTCCGTGTCCGCTGCCCCGGTGTCGGATTCCTCGGGAACGCCGGGGGAGAAGCAGCCAACCAGAACACCCGCTAGGAATAAGACAGAGCCACGTTTCATCGGCCCATCGTCAGAGGCGGTGGGGAGAGCGTCAAGGGGTCCCCAGGTGCGGGGACAGGTGTTCGCCGTGAGCCCAGCTGTCCGCGATCGCGGCCGATCCAACTCGAGAGGCCGACGTGCCCCCGTCGGTGGGCTGCTTCACATCGGCGTCGACACGCTGACTTCGCTGCGCAGGAGCTCTGCGAGGCGCACGAGCGGGCCGGGGTCCTTCGCGTCGGTTCGGTAGGCAGCGGACCAACGCTCGCGGAGCCCCTTCTTGGTGAACCGCCGAACCGCGATCTGCCCGGAGCGCTCGTAGGGGGCGATGGCCCAGCGCGAGACGAGCCCGACACCAAGGCCCGCGCGAACCAATGACACCAGGGCCTCGGTGAGCGGGACAACCGTGAACTCCGGAGGGGTTGCACCTTCTGCCTGGAGCAGCCCTGCGAAGCGCTTTCCGTCCTGCTTGGACGCGTGATGGGCGAGCACGGTGTGCGCAGAGAGGTCCCGTACCCGGACGTACTGTCGATCGCTCAATGGGTGCGAGGGGGCGGTGATGACGACCCACTCGTCGTCAAACAAGGGGTCGATACGCAGGGAGGGTTCATCCACCCGCGTGCTGATGACGGCGAGATCGAGACGGCCGCGAAGCAGCGCGGTGACCGGGCGGCGCATCGCCTCCACATCGATGCTGAGGTCGACATGGGGGAACTCCCGTCGGATCTGGGGCAGGACCAGCGGAAGCCAGTGGTAGCCGCTGAAGCACTCGGTCGTGAGTCGAATGCGGCGACGCTTGCGACCCGCGCTGCGGACATCTCGCTCGGTTTGGGCGAAGTCCGGTAGAACCCTTTGCCCGAGTTCGACGATGCGTTTGCCGGCCTCGGTGAGGTGGAGGCGTCGCCGCTCGCGGACAAACAAGTCCACGCCGAGACGCCGCTCTAGATCGGCGAGCTGGTGACTCACGGCAGACTGGCTGAGGTGCAACACCGTGCCCGCTCGCGTGGGGCCGCCCTCCTCGGCGATGGCGCGGACGAGATGCAGGTGCCTCACTTCGAGGAGCCCCAACTGAGTCGTCGTGCTCACTTGATGAGAATGGCGCATCAAGCCATGAAAACAATGCGTTTCTCGCATGGGCCTCGAGGCGCCATGGTTCGAAACATGATCATTCACCAACCCCACGCGTCGATTCAGTGGACCCAGCAAGGCCCCGGCCTGGAGTTCTCGCTCCTGCGCGCGGGAGACGGGGGCAGCTCGACGATGTTTGTTCGAATGGCGGCCGGGTCGCACGCGCCGTTGCATACCCATGCTGGCGGCGAGGAGACGTACCTCGTGTCCGGTTGCCTGCGCGTCGGAGAGCACGTGCTTCGCGCCGGAGACTACCTGTGGACGCCGCCCGGGGTGGAGCACGACGGTCATGCCGAGGAAGACACGACGTTCTTCGTTGTCCTTCCTGAGGGTCTGCAGTTCTCGGGTGCCCCGGCGACTTGAGACGCTTGCGATGAAACGAGGACAGCCGACGGCTCCCGAAGGAGCGCGCCGGCTGCTCGCTTCCAACGCCGAGTCCCGCGCTAGCTCTGGCGGCGCTCGATCGCCCTCTCGCGGAGCTCTTGGACACGACGGTGCAGCGAGTCCATGGCGTCGCGGACCGCGAGGTAGGCATCCTCGTGGCTTCCCTTCGGGTCGTGGTCGTTGGACACGACAACTTCACCGTGGGGTGTGCGGACGACAGCGTGCACGTTGAAGACATGCCCCCGGTTGTGAGGCGAGCTGGCTTCGACGCTGATGTGGGCGTCGAGAATTCGCTCGCCGGTCTTGGTGAGTTTCTCGACCCGCTCGGTGATCTTCTCTTCGAGCGCTTCGGAGCGGTCCATGCCGCGGTAGGTGACCTGAAGGGGGACTTTTGCCGTCGTTTCCGTTTCCTGCATGCTTTGCCTTCTGGGTGGGTCGGCCCTGTCGGGCGCCCACCCCCAATTGTGGCCATTTCCCAGGCGTGATCAACCGCAACCTTTGCCCAGCGTCACCTCTCAGCCCGAAACCCCAACGAAATCGCCAGCCGGGGCGTGGAATCAGACCCACAGGTAGCCTACTCTGGGCCCTCATGGCCTCCGACGCGTTGGACGACAACCGCCTGTTCTGCGAGATCGTGGCCGTGCTTCTGATCTCGGATGCACAGGTAACCGATTCAGAACAGCGCTTTCTCGACCGGCTGATGAAACGGTTCGAGTTTACGGCGGAAGATCGGCAGGCCGTGTTCAACTCGGTCAACATCGGGGAGTCGGTGGAGGGGCGGCTGCGTCAGCTTTCCCCTGAGCGGCGTCCCGAACTCCTCGCCGAGCTTGAAGCGGCCGCGGCTGCCGACGGAGAGATCGGCCGAGCCGAGCAGGACATCCTCGACGAGGTCCGCCAAGCGATGGCCCTCGAACTCTAGGGGCGTCCCTAGGGCCGGGCCGAAGACCGCGCGGGGCGGATGTTCGCCCACTCTTTCTGACTCTCGACGTACCACAGGACCACAGCCTTCATGACGCGATGGTCGCTCAGGTAGCCGAGCAGGTGTCTGAGCTGGACCGCGACGGCATCATCCTTGGTCAGCTTGCCGAGTGTGCCTTTTCCGTCCTCGATGGCTTCGCTGATGCTGGCGAGGTCTCCGCTGAGGTCGGCCCCGTGCGCGAAGATCAGGTCCAGGTCTCGGGTGATGTCGCCTGTGTCATCGCGGAGGAGCTTGGCGACGACGCTCTTGTTCTTCGGGCTGTCGAGGTCCGTGAAGAGGCCGTTGACGCTCTCCAGGGTCTTCTCCGTGTCGCCGAGGAAAGGCTCGACGTTGCGGTCGAGGGTATCCAGGACATCGTTGGCCTGACCAGCCGCGCGCTGCAGGCCAAAGGACGTCCGGTGGAAGGCGCCGAGCGTGCCGCCGATGTCCTTGCGGTACTCCTGAGAGTGCAGCAGCGCCGGGACCAGACCTTCACCGTACGCGAGCGTGTGACTGATGACCGCGAGGTTGTTTGCCGTGCCCCTGATCCCGCCCATCGTCTCCTCGCTCTGGAGTTCGTCGATGAGCCCCATCACCGCGACGATGCTGTGGTCGGCATGCTGCATGAAGCTGTCCACGCGCCTGCGGAACCGGTCAATGTCCTCGTTCAAGGACGGACGCGCTTGCACCCGCATGTTTGTGAGGCACGCGTCGTAGGTGTACTCGGGCAGGTCTTCGCGGGTCAGCGGGCACAGCTCATCGCCCCGGCCCGCGCTGATGTTGACCTTCTGGTCGCCCAAGACGCTGTTGGCAGCGATGACCGCCCGACTGTCCCCGCGGATGAGCTGAACGATGTCGGCGGGAACCCGCATCTTCACGCGGCTGCGAATGTGGTCGACGTTGTAGCGGGCGCACACGCCCCGGGGCCCCGACCACATGAGGTGGGTCTCCCGATTGCGCACCGCTCCGGTGAAGCAGATCTCGTCCTGGCCGCAGTCGGATGTGCTGTCGCACCGGTCGTGATTGCCCTTTCCCGCGTAGTCTTCCAGGTCCGCGCAGTAGCCCTGAGGAGAGCAGAAGAGGTCTTGGTCGCAGCTGTCGGTTCGGCCGTGACCGTAGCGACCCAAATCTTCGCTCAGCGGATCGCACTGGTAGCGAACCTCCACGAAGTTCACGGCTTCGACCCCACCTACATCCACGCCGGCCAGTTGCACGGGACTTCCTTCTCGGAGGCCGGCGATGGTCCGGAAGTCGGCGTACACCGACACACGTTCGGCGGTGAGTTGTTTGGTCCTTGGCCCGAGTACGAGCACCAGGAACGCCACGGCAAACAGCAGGAGCGTGACGACTCCGTACGTCACGTTGCTGCGGCTGCGGCGGCCCGACACATCCTGAGGATAGCGCGAACCCGCACCTTTTCGCCGGAGACTCGAACCACGGTACGCTGGGAGCCGTGGGTGTGGGTTGGGGACAACGTGGGGCGCGTGTACGGCGGGGTAGCCTCGGTGTTCTCACGCTTGCCCTTCTTGGCTGCTCCGGCGGCGAGGTGGAGTCTGGCGGGCTGGCTGACTCCGCGTTCGGCGGCTCCAATCCGACATCGGGGCCAGTGACGACGGGGGTCACGGGACTGACGACCGGCGCCGGCGGTAGCGGGGACAGCGGAACTACCAGCGGCGGCTTGGACGAGACCGGGGGGAGCGATGTCTGCGTCGACGCCGATGGCGATGGATTCGGCGCCAACTGTCCCGCGGGTCCCGACTGCAACGACGAAAACGCGGGCGCATGGACCGAGGCCGGCTGCGAGACATGCGTCGACACCGATGGTGACGGATGGTTCGGGAGCTGTGATGCATACCCGGACGGAGTCGAAGGGCCCGACTGTGACGACTCGAACGGATGCGTATGGACCGAGCTCGGCTGTCAGACCTGTAGCGACGCGGATGACGACGGGGTCTGGCTGGGATGCGACCAGTACGGGGAGTGCGCTCCGGGTCCCGACTGCGACGACGGCAACGACGCGGTGGGCGAAGGCGATGCGGTTGAGCTCTGCAACGGTGTGGCAGAGAACTGTGCCGGGGAGATCGATCCCTTTCCAGCCGACCAGATGTGCCCCGTCGATCCGGATGTGACCGGGTGGGCCTGCGAGCCGCCGGCTCCGGGTGTGGACGGTTGCGTGATCACCAGCTGCGAAGTGGACCTGGTCGATCTCGATAGCGACCCGGCCACGGGTTGTGAGTGCGAGTCGATCCCCCCAGGCGACGAAGGCGTCGACTGTGCCAACCCGATCGATGTCGGTGACCTCTCGGACGCTGCGTCTTCGGTCACGGTGACCGGCAACGCCGTCCCCGTTGGACGGGTGATTTGGTACCGGTTTCGCGGCGTCGATCTGAGCGACACCAGCTGCGACAACTACCACGTGCGAGTGAACTTCCTGTCGAACCCGGGCAACCAGTATGCGTTCTCCGTCGGTCGCGGGTCGTGCGATGCGGCGAACCAGGCGGTCGAGTGCAACGACTACAACTGGGCGACCGACATGCGCCAAACGATCGGCGGACAGCTGACGGGTCAGTGCCCCTGTACGGCAGCTGGGGCCACGCGGGTCGCCAACCGAAGCGTGTGCGAGAACGACACTTCGGAGTTCTTCGTCGCCGTGTATCGGACCGAGATGACCGGGGGTGATCCCACGTGTGCCCCGTACCAGCTGGCGATCAGCAACGGTGTCTACGACACGCCGTAGTGCGCCCCGCCGCCGGGTCGGTGGTCGGACTTCCATGGGGTTCGTGTCGTGCTGAGAACGTGGCGGTAGGCTGCTAGCACCTCGAAATCGGCGCCGCTGAGGCGATCCCTTGCAGCACGCCCGGGCGCCCTCACGCTGCCGGACATGCGACGTGACGCAAGGTTCTGCACCGCCCTCGTCTTCGGATTGCTCTCCGCATGCGGTGGTGAGGCGACGTCATCGGGGAGCTTCGCAGAGACCGACGAACCCGAGACTCCCCAGGACGAGATGGGGAGCTCCGGCGGTGATGAAACCGGAGTCGAAACGCTTGGTACGGACGAGACCGGGGAGCCTCCGAGTTCGTCCGTCGGTCGCTGCGACTACACGAACCCCTTTTCCATGGGCCCCGAGTGTCGGGAGTACATCGGGTCTGACTGGACGGGCGAAGATGTGGAGGCCGACTGCGTGGACCGAGGAGGAGACGCCGCGCTGGACGTGACCTGCGACAGCTCGGGCATTCTGGGACGTTGCACGGTCGACGGCGGCACCGAGCGCGAGGTTCAGATCGTGTCCTACGGAGCGGACGCGGGGTCGTGCGCGATCACCAGGACCGGGTGCGAGACCTTTGGCGGTGGAGCGTTCGAGCCTGGAGACGTTTGCGCGGGAGACGACCCAGGCGACACGGGAGGCGGGGCCGGCCCAGGTTCGCCGTTCATCCAGCCAACGCTGGAGTGTCGCGATGCGATCGCCGGGGAGGCGCCCGGCGACGGACCGGACGGTCAGATCTGCACGTGGCAGCTGATCTCCGGTGCGACAGAGGAGGGGCGACGGTTCGCAGACTATGCCGACTGCAACGTGGTCTACACCCAGCGTCCGTACTACGCGGTCGCGGGGAACGACGAGACCCAAGACGAGCGAATGGAAGACCCGGTGTACGCGGCCGAGGTGGACTGGGTTCGTGAGCAAGTCGAGGCCACGGCGTGCGCGTGTTGCCACTCCGATGTGGCGCCGATGGGAACGTCCAACTGGACGATCGACGCCCCGGGGAACTGGGTTGGCACGTTCGACGACACCGGCCTTGCCTTCTCGGCGGGTTGGATCGATTCGACGTCGTTCGGCGAGTTCGCACCCGAGGACAACAACGGCTTCGACCGCACCTATGGGATCCCGTCGACCGAACCGCTGCGGATGCGGGACTTCTTCCTCGCTGAACTCGAGCATCGGGGGTTGGTCGAAGAGGACTTCGCGGATGAGCCCGCGTTCGGTGGGCCGCTCAGCACCCAACTCGAGTACGAGCCGACGGCATGCGAGAAGGGCGAACGTGTCGACCGCGACGGGTCGATCCACTGGGACGGTGGCGGTGCCCGCTACGTCTATGTTCTGGAGTCGGGGTCTGCGAGCCCGACCGTGCCCCCGAACCTCGATCTCCCCGATGGCACGCTTTGGCGTCTCGATGTGCCGTGGGACGAGGACGAGGTCCTGTTCAGCGGTGATGTCGAGTACGGCGCCGGGCCCTCATTTGCCGTTCAAGACTACCCTGTGGCCGATTCTGCGCCGACGCTGGTCCCTGGGCAGGAGTACTACCTCTATGTCTCGGCCGATGTGGGGATCCCGCTGACGCGCTGCTTGTTCACGTACTGACGGGCGCGCTCCGTGAGGCGGCGTTGTGCCGCGGCGGCGGGTGTACCCTCGACGAATGCCGGGTTCCCGTGTGCCGCCGTCCGAGGCGCCGACGATCCAGCCGCCTGCGGGGTGGGGGACGGGAATGCCCCACGCGTCCACGATTCCGGGAGGGACCCAGGACACCGCGCCCGGAGAGGGTGCAAGCATGGTGACGACCGGAGACCCGCGAGGACGTGGGGTCTCGTACCAACCAGGAAGCATCATCGCGGACACGTTTCGCGTGGAGCGAGAGTTGGGGAGCGGGGCGATGGGGGTCGTGCTGCTTGCCACCCATCTTGCGCTGGATCGCCAGGTCGCGTTGAAGGTTCACCGCGCCGACAACCCAGCCGATGTGTCTCGCCTCGCCCGGGAAGCCAAGGCGCTTGCGAAGGTCCAGCACCCCAACGTCGTCGGGATCTATGACGTTCGGGAGTCGGGCGGGAGCCTGTTCATCGCGATGGAATACGTCGAGGGGGAGAGCGCACGTCGCTGGATGACCCGAACGGAGCTCTCGTGGCGAACTCGGCTGGGCGTCTGTCTGGAGGCGGCACGGGGCCTACACGCAGCCCATCAGGCGGGCCTCGTCCATCGAGACTTCAAGCCCGAGAACATCTTGATCGGAGCCGACGGTCGGGTCGTCGTCGCCGACTTTGGTCTAGCGCGAACGCCCGGCGCAGTTCCGATCGATCCGGCGACGCCCAGCCCAGGCGTTGACGCTCAACTCACCGCGGTTGGTGCTGTCACGGGCACGCCCGCGTACATGTCTCCCGAGCAGTGGCACGGAGCCGCGGTGGATGCACGATCCGACGTGTTTGCGTTGAGCGTCGTCATCTATGAGGCGCTCTACGGACGGCGGCCGTTCGCGGGCAAGACGGCCGGAGAGCTGGTCTACGCGATCACGCAGGGAATGGTGCGAGCGCCTCCAGCGGAAACCGACGTCCCCAAGAACGTGTTCGAGGTGCTCCGCCGCGGGATGGCAGTCGCGCCGGGGCAACGGTTCGGTTCGGTCACCATGCTGGTGCGAGCCCTGGAGTCCGCTGTCTCGGCACCAGGCCGTGCTGGTGTTGCGCTGGCCTTCGCGCTGGCCGTGGCGGTGTTCGGGGGGATCGGGGCGGCCGCGTGGGCACTCAGGAGTTCGGACGCCGAGGAGGGCCCGACCGTGCTTCGCTTCGAAGGGGGCGAAGTCCACGAGGCCGAGGACGAGGACGACGGGGAGGACGAAGCCGATGACGAGCCGCTGATCGTGGCGGTTGCACCACCGGCCGAGGTCGAACCAAGGCCGCGCCCGAAGTCACCCGAGGCGGTCGCGGCGGCCCGCCTGGCGCTGCCAGAACCACCTCCGGACCCGCCGCTTGCGATCAGTAAGGTCGACCTCCAGGCGGCGGCTGACCATCAGGCCGACGTCTCCGAGTTGTACTCGCAGGGCGAGGCGACACAGGAGGAGATGATCGCCGCCACGCAGGCGATGCACGCCGCACAACGAAAGTCGCGAGACCGGCCGTATACACGTACGCAGTGGGATGGGACGTCGACCTTCGTTTGCCCGTTCGGCAAGCGAGTCGAGGTTCACAATGTGGATGCCAAGCTAGACACCGGTGTCGCGATCAAGATGGAGCTCGGGTGTGGCCTCAAGTTGGTCGACGTGAACATCGAGGCGCCCGTCGCGATCGAGGGGCACATGGCGGACCGTTTGGTGATCGAAGGCGGTACGTTCACGGTCTCGCGCAAGGGCATCAAGCTCGCCTTGTCCGAAATCGACATCACGGACCTGAAGATCGAGGGCGATCCGCTCGTGGCGGCTGAGTTCGGAATGCACTCGCTGGGCAAGATCTCGAGCAGCGCGTTCGAGGGCCTCACCGCGCTCCGCGTCGGGATGCACAGCAGGCTGACTGTTGAAGGTGGGCGGATGTCCGGCAAGACGGCCATCGACGCCAACATGGCGAGCGCGATCAAACTCGACGGCACGGAGCTTCGGGGCAAGGTCAAGAAGGCCCCGAAGGCCCGTGTTCAGCGTTGAGGACCGCTGCTCGCGCGCTGGGACGACCTAGCCGGCTTTGATCGAGTTGCAGGCGCCGACGACTGCGTCGAGCCCATCGGCCTTGGAGATCGCGCCGTAGCACTTGAGGGTGGTCTCGCCGACCTTGCGGCGGACTTCGAACGAGTACATCACGCCGACTTCCTTGGCCTCGTCGCCGCTGAGGTCCATCTTGGGGCTCTCGTAGGTGAGGACCCAACCGTCGTCGGTCTTGTCGGACTTGATCCACTTCTTGAAGAGGAACTCCTCAGCACTGGCCTTGGCTTGATCGAATGTCGTGCCGGCGGCCTCGCCCTTGATCTCTTGAAGGGTGAACTGGAAGCTGTCGTCGTCCGTGTGGAAACCGGCTGCGCCACCCACGCCGTTGGGCTTGACGCCTTCGGGGACCTTGACCTTCATCCCGTTGATGTTGGGAATGGCCACAAAACCGTCGGCGTCGGCGGTTTTGGCATCACCGCCCGATGAAGCGGCGCCGTCACAGGCGGGCACGAGGAGGGCGAGGGCGAGAGGGAGAGCAGCGAGACTTCGCATGTCAGGCCTAGGGACGGACGGTGTTGCGGCGGGTTGCAGGTTGGATTGCAGATGGCGTGCGTTCGCGGCTGATCGGCCTCCCAAGGTCCCCTGGTAGGCTATGTTGTGTCCGATCTCGACGCGACCGCACCGCTGGCCGTGCGCCCACCGGGGGCCGACACGCCAACCGGGACGTTGATCGGTCGTTATGTGGTGCTGGGCTCGCTCGGCGCAGGCGGCGGAGGCGAGGTGTTCGCGGCCTACGATCCGCAGCTCGATCGGAAGGTGGCCGTCAAGCGTCTTCGCTCGAGCGGGGATACCGAGCTGCTCCTTCGAGAGGCGCGGATGCTCGCCAAGCTGCGACACCCCGATGTGGTCACGGTCTACGACGTCGGTGTCGATGACAACGACGAGGCGTACCTCGCGATGGAGTTGGTCGAGGGCAAGGACCTGGGTCGCTGGCTCGCCGAGCACGGCTCGGCGTCGGGCCCAGACAAGCTCGCGATGTTGAGGGCGGCGGCGCTCGGTTTGCAGGCCGCGCACGAGGGCGGCGTCGTCCACGGCGATGTGAAGCCTGCGAACATTTTGGTGGGGGATGATGGCCGGGTCCTCGTCGGCGACTTCGGAGTCGCGCGACTCGTGTCGGCCCAAGAGGGAGAGGGTCGCGTCGTGGGGACTCCGCTGTACATGGCGCCCGAGCAGCACGACGGACGGGTCGCGGACGTTCGCAGTGATGTGTTCGCGTTTGCGGCGACCGCTTGGACGGCGCTCGTTGGCATCCATCCGTTCTCAAACACGTCTGGGTCGGAGGTGACGCCAGCCTCCGGGACGAGCGCGGGGCTGTACGCTGATGCCACGAACTCGGCGAGCGGTGCCGCCGGCCTCGTCGCGATCACGGAAGCGAAACGGTTGGGGCCCCCACCGCTTCCCGACCCGTTGCCTGACGTTCCGCGTGCCCGGGAGCTGTTTGATGTGCTCCGGGCGGGTTTGCAACCGGATGCCGCTGCGCGGCCTGAGGCGATCGAACGTTTTGTCGAGGTGATGACGGTCAAGCCGCAGTCGCGGTGGTGGGTCCCTGCGGCCGCGGTCGGGCTCGTGGGGGGCGCAGGGGCGCTTGTGCTCGCAGGTCCGCCGGAGGAGACTCGATGCGCCGGGAGCTCGGAGCGACTCGCCGACGTTTGGACCCCGACCCGCGCGGCGGCCTTGGAGGCGCACTGGCAGGGGATGGGGCCTCCTTGGCAGGCTCGAGCCTCGGAGCTGCGTGAGACCCTCGATGGCTACGCTCAGCGCTGGGTCGTGGCCCACCAGGCCAACTGCGAAGCAACCTCGATCCTTGCCGAACAGTCTCCAGCGGACGCCGACCTACGCAACCGTTGTCTGCTCGATGCCCGCGGGGCGTTGGGTGCATCGGCTTCGCTGCTGGAGGAGGCCGACGTTGAAGTCGCACGTCAGGCGGACACGCTCACCAACGCCTTGCCGAACCTCGAGCGCTGCGCCGACGTACGCCAGATCGAGGCTCAGACACGAATCCCCGACAGTCCAGAGCTTCGGGCCGATGTGGATGCGATCCGCGACGCATTGCCTGCAGCCCGAGCCGAGTTGTGGGCGGCTCGGTTCCCCGAGGCTCTCGCCGCCATCGGGCCCCTCGTCGAGCAGGCCCGTGCTCTCGACTACGCGCCGCTGGTTGTCGAACTCGCTCCCGCGTGGGCGGGCGCCCTTGACCGGACCGGCGACACGAAGGCGGCGTACGAAGTGTGGGAAGCCTGTGTTCAGGGCGGTCTCGAACTCGGGCTACACGGCCCTGCGTTCGACTGCGCCGCACGCATGGCCGAAGTCCTCGCCCAGCGGGATTCCCGACTCGAAGCGGCCGAGGCTTGGGTCACCGTGGCCCAGGGGCTCTCGGAGCGCCCAGACGCACGAGCGACCGCGGTCGATGACGTCATGCGGGCGCGGTCCATCATCGCCTTCGAGGCCACCGACTACGCACGCGCACTCGAGATCGATCGAGCGCTGGTCCAGCGGATCATCGATGCGTCCGGTCCGGACCACCAGCGGGTCGGGACCGCACTGGTCAGCCAGGGCAACTCCGAGCTTCGTGCCGGGGAGCTGAAGGCAGCAGAGGCCACGCTGACCCGCGCCCGAGAGATCCTCGAGGCCAGTCTCGGACCCGAGCATCCGACGACCGCGGCCACCGTGATGGCCTTGGGCACGGTCCTGGAGTCTCGGGGAGCCAACGAAGAGGCTCTGGCACTGATGCGAGAGGCGGAGCGTGGACTCGTCGCCGCGCTCGGACCGGAACACGAGGAGGTCGCGCTTCTTCGCACCAACATCGCGGTCAACCTCACTGCCCTGGGGGAGTTCGAGGATGCGCTCGCCGAGTACAGCAAGTCGCTGGCGATTGTGGAGGGACGCCATGGTCCCGGCCACGTGGAGGCCGGACGTATTCAGATGAACGTGGGGGTTGTGGAGCTGCGACAGCAGGACTTTGAGCGTGCTCGAAAGACGCTCCGAGGCGCGCTCGACATCTTCGAAGACACCCTCCCCGAGCTGCACGAGCACCGCATCAGCTGCAAGATGAACCTGGCCCTTGCGATCGCTTCCCTCGGCGACATCGCGGAGGCGCGCCCACTCCTCGAGGAGGTGCTGGAGGCGCGGGTGGCCACCATGTCCCAGACGCATCCTGCGATCGCCGGCATTCGGGGAAACCTCGGTCACATGTTGCTCGAGCTCGAGGAGCCCGCGGAGGCCAAGGCACAGTTCGACGCCGCGCTGGCGATTCGAGCCGCACACCCGAGCCGTCCCAAGGACCGAGCCTTCGAGACCCTCGGGCTTGCACGGGCTGAGCACGCGCTGGGAAACAAGGCCAAGGGGATTGCGCTGGCCCAGGAGGCGATCGGGCTGTGGAAGGACGCGGGGCCCGGATACGACTCGTATCGCGAGGACGCGATCGCGTGGGTGAAGCGGGTTCGCTAGTCCACTGCCCTCGAATCCGGTGGCGACGTTCCTCATCGGTGACGACGCACACTCTGCGTGCCTTCTTGCCGCGTCGCTCGGTGGGACGTCGTACTGTTCCTCGCGAGGGCGCCGAGAATGGGCAAGACGACGATCACATGGAGTCTCGGCGTCATCGGGTGGGTTGCTTCCTACGCGATGTTCGGGGTGTGGCTCGCAGCCAACGACTGGGACTTCTTCGGAGGCTGGGTGGAGGCGTTCACCGCGTCCGACTTTGCGACGGGGTTGCTGTTCGACCTCGTGGCTGTGACCGTGATGATGGTCGTGGTGGCGGTGTGGGAGCGTCGCAGGATCGGCGGGCGGTGGAGCGCCGCGGTCGTCGGCGCGCTCACGTTGTCCGTGTCGATGTCCTTGACGATCTACCTCGTCGCGCTGTGGCGTACTCGCTCGGCTGGCGCGCCGCAGTAGGAGTCTTACAGCGGGCGCACGGGGGTGTAGATATCCAGCACGATCAGTCCTTGCGGGTTGTCCCGTGGGCTCTGGACGACGACTTCGTAGCAGTGTCGGTCATCGGGTTGGTATCCGCTGTCGGGAAGCCAGACGCCCATCACTGCGTTCCAGGCCTCGGCGATTCGCTCCGGCGGGATCTCGAATCGCGCAACGCCACACTTGCCACCGGGTAGGCTCATGACCCCAACCTCTCCCTCCCCCTGCGTCGTCGGGGCCACGGTGGCACACACGCTCAGGCGGAGCTTGTCGTCAGGGGTGATCTTGGGGTCGTCGTGGGCGACCACCAGGTTCACCATCTCGGCGGAGATCAGCTCGCGTGCGCCGAGCCAACGATGGAGGCGCTCAAATAGACGGGGCACCTCGGCGACTTGGCCGTAGGGACCAACGTGGCGAATGTAGGCAACATGTCGAGTTGCCACGTCCTGAATCGTCACGTCGGCGGTGAGGGGATGCGGTGTCGAGGTCACTTCGAGTCTCCAGCGGTGGGTGGGGCCGCTGGAGACGATGTAGCAACCCCATGGAGACTCTGCGTTGCGATCGTTGCGGAGGTGTTTGCGATTCTTGCGGTCGTCCGCGCACCAGTCCGCATCGCCGTGCGCTCGCCACTGCGTTCCGGTCACCCCGAACGCGGCCTTGAACGTCCGGGCAAAGGTGGCTGAACTCGAGAACCCGCAGTCGATGGCGATGGATGTCACGCTTTGAGCGGGTGTTCGGAGCAGCATCTGGGCGGCTCGTTCGACCCGCAGTCGGGAGACGAACTGGTGCAGGGTCTCCCCCGTCATCGCAGCAAAGACCCGGTGGAAGTGGAAGCGGGAGAGGTGCGCGACCTCTGCCAAGGCGGAGAGCGAGAGCGGTTGGTCGAGGTTGCGCTCCACGTGGTCGACCACGCGATTGATGCGCTCGGTGTACTCGGAGCGTGACGGGGTTCTCGCGGACTTGGAGACGCTCACCCGGAGCAGAGTAGGGCGCGGCCGCGCAGGCGCCAATTCACGTTCTGTCGAGGGGCACGGCAGCCGGGTCCGAGCATGGGCCACACTGGACGAGAAGCGGGCCACAACCGGGGTCGCGGTGGGCGAGGCTCCACACTACGTTGATCTGGGTGTCCCATGGAGCTGACGTTCGGAGCCGTCCCACACACGGATGATGGCCAGACCCGTTTGTTGTTGGCCGAGTTCTGCGAACGTTGGTCCCAACACTCGAACACTCGGGTCTTGCCGCATCGGGCACCGTCGCCTGGTTCGTTGCAGGCTGCGTTTCGACGGGGTCGTGTGCACCTCGCGTGGGTCTCGCCGACGCTGTTCCTGCTCTCCGACGCGTTCTCGCCCGCGGTCCCGTTTGCGTCCGCCGTACGGGAGGGTGCGTCCCAGTACAACGGGGTCCTGTTCGTTCGAGAGGACTCGTCCATTCGAAGCGCGGAATCCCTGCGCGGCTCGAGGGTCGCCTGGGTCGCCCCCACGAGTGCCGCGGGATACCTGATGCCGCGTCTCGCCCTGGCAAAACTCGGCTTGAACCCGACAGAACTCTTCGCCTCCGAGGCATTCCTCGACACCCACGGCGCGGTCGCTCGTGCGGTCGCTCAGGGGAGCGCCGACGTAGGAGCGACGTTCGCTTTGTTCGACGATGCGAACCCTGCGGGGACGCTGCGGCGGGCGGGCTTTGACGGGATTGAAGACCTCGACGCCCGAGTGGTTCTCGGCTCGTCACCGATCCCTTCCGACCTCATTGTCGCCTCCCACCATGTGCCGCCCTGGATTCGCGGGAACCTGGCGATCGCCCTTCGCAACCTCAGTGACGATGGCTCGTACAAGGAACTCTTCGCCGCACTGTTCGGGTCCGAGGGGTATCGCGAGCACACGCCCGCGGCGCTCGATGGACTCGCGCGTGACCTCTCAGTCGCCCGGGAGCGCGGTCTTTGGACAGGGTAACTCGCTGGTTTGAGCGCCGCGGCGCACCGCCTCAAATCGGTTCATCGATTCTCTTGCGCAGGGACAGCGCCCACTTCTCAAAGTCCCGCACGGTGGAGTTGTAGAGCGTCACATCTTCGGTGAGCGCGCGCATCTCTCGTTCGAGTTGCTCTCGAGCCCGGCGGAGCCGACTCTTGACCGTTCCCGTGGGCAGCTCGCAGACGGCTGCGATTTCGGGTGTGGTGAGCTGCTCCCAGTAGAAGAGCAGGATCACCACTTGCAGCTCGCTCGGGATGCGCTGAAGTGCGCGTAGAAGCAGTTGCTCCTCTTGGCGTGCTGCGACGACGGCGCTGGGGGAGATCAGGGATGCTTGTGGTCCGATGATCTTGGCGCGCGCTTCAGCCCGGTGGGCTTCGCGATATGCGTTGCTGAGCTGACGCCGCGCGATCCCCAACAAGTACGCGCGGAAGCTGACCTCGTCTGGGATCCGTTCCCGCGACTCGACGCACGCCACCATCGTGCGCTGGACCATCTCCGTCAGCTCGGGTCTTCCGAGGTTGGCGGAGGCGCGGAGGAAGCGGAGCACGGTTCCGAAGTGCCGTTCGAGAAGGGTGTTGCCAGCCGCCTCGTCGCCGCCGCGCCACGCCTCGAGTAACGCGCGGTCGGTCGTCGAGTCCACGGTCATCGCAAGCCTTTGCTGGCGAGTTGTTTGTCGAGTTTCGCGAGCCGCTCACGAGCGTGGGCTTCGCCAGCTGTGTCCCCACGCGCCTGGGCGATCTCCCCAAGGATTCGCACCACGCCTCGCATCAGCCGGTGTACCCCGCGTTCTTCGTAGCGGGTGAGCGTAGCTTCCGCGAGCTGTTCGGCTTCGTCCAGCCTCCCGAGTTTCAGCAGGGAGTTCGCCTGGTTCCCCATTCCCTTGAGCACCTTGAGGTGGTGCGGCCCCAAGGCTTCTTCGCGGATCTCGATCGCGTCCTCGTAGTGGGCAAGCGCCTCTTCGTAGCGACCCTTGAGGTTCAGCGCGTACCCCAGGTTGTGGTGAAGCATGCCGGCCGTCGGGTGGCGGCTTTCACCAGAGTCCTCGGCCATCGATAGGCCCTCCTGGAGGTCGACGATCGCGTCGTCGAGTCGGTCGACGTCGAAAAGGGTCGTCGCCCGATCGTTGAGTGCGCGCGCAACACTGAGGTGCGGGCGGTCTCCGTGCAGCGACCGAAACCCCGCGAGTGCTCGGTTCTGCTGCAGGAGCGCAGCGTCGTACTGGTTCGCATTTTCCAGCGCGTTGCCAGCGAGCAAGTCCGCGCGCAGTGTCCTGCGGTGCGAGGGCCCGAGGACCTGCAGGAGCGTTTGGTACGCAGCTTGGTACTCGGGGACCGCTTCTTCAGGCGTGCGCTCGCTGCTGATGATCGAGGCCTGAACGATCTGCAGGTCTGCCGCAAGAGCTTCAGGGTCCGCTTGGCTCCTCCCCAACGTGGACTTCGCGTGGCCGATCCAACGTCGCGCATCATCGCGCCGTGTTCCGCGGGTGTGTTGAAGGGCGGCGCCAACTGCCGCCCGGGCCGCGAGGTAGGGGCGTTCTGCGTCCAGGGCGAGCCAGTATGCGCGCTCGGAGGACGCTGCCGAACGGTCCACTGCCCCAGCTTCGCCGTCGGCCTCGGCGGTGCAAAGCTGGGCCGCGGCCCCAACCTCTCCGCCGAGGCCGAGGTGGGGGCGACAGATCTCGCGGGCCCGTTTCCAGTCGCCCCGATCCAACGCCGCGAACCCCGGCGCGACCGGTTCCGGGAGGGATGCGGGAGGGGCGAAGCCTACCGGGGTTGCTGGGCTCTCGGTGATGGATGGAGGTGCCGTGGTGGTCGGGACCGACAACAACAAACCCACGCATCCGGATGCGACCACCCCCGTGGCGAGCAAGCGGCTTCGTCCGCGACGTGCGGTGTCCGGGTCGGTCGCAAGGAGCCACGCTCGCATCGTTGGAAACCTCTTGTGCGGCGAAGGGTCCAGAGCCCGAGACAACGCTCGGGTGAGCCAGCGTGGCGCTGAGCGTGGAGAACTCTGCGGAAGCTGGCCCGAACGCTTGAGCGCGATCAGGGCCGTGATGCCCGAGACCTGTGTCCGCCCGAACAACGCCTCGTGTAGGCAGAACGCCAGCGCGTACTGATCGGTGCGGGCGTCGCAGCGGATGCCGTCGTACTGCTCCGGGGCCATGGTCCACGGGGTGCCCTGGCCCTTGCCAGTTTTGCGAGGTTCTCCGCCCGCGTGGGTCGTGTCGACGTCGGACCAGTTGAAGTCCGTGCGCGGGGCCACCGTTGCCAGTCCGAAGTCCAAGACCTTGGGGGTCCCGGATCCGGTGACCAATACGTTCGCGGGTTTGAAGTCTCTGTGAACCAGACCCGCTTCATGGGCGGCCGCCAACCCGAGGGCGCACTGGCGGAACAGCGCGAGGATCTCCTCCGCATCGCGCGGGTGGGTCAGCCACTCGCGAAGCGTGACGCCATGGACGAGCTCCATCGTGAGGAACAGCCCCGCCCCCGGGACGTCTGGGCCCAGAGCGCCGACCCCGGGATGGTCGCGCTGGTCGTACATCCCAACGTCGAAGACCGAGACGACGTTTGGGTGTTCCAATCGAGCCAGCGCGCGGGCTTCGGCACGCATCCGGGTTCGAGCTGAAGTCCCGGCGCTGGGCAGCGGGGTTCGGACGAACTTGATCGCCACGTCGCGGTCGAGCGACGGGTCGCGTGCTCGAAACACCACGCCGCAACCGCCCCGACCCAACGGTTCCCCGATCGTGTAGCGCCCGACGGTCAGCGTGGGCGAGGGACGGGAGAAGAGCGAGGCCCGGACCTCGTTGAGGATCTGGTGGTCCTCGATGGACAGTGCAGGTGCGGCTCCGCGCTGGAGTCCTTTGGGCTCCGGGCCCGCCTCGTCGACACCCACAGCTGGATCTTACCAGCACGTGGGTGCAGACCGGGTCAGCCTGGATGCAGGTGCTCAGTCGAGCGCGTCAGTGGCACAGTTCGAGGCAAATACACGCGTCGCCGCACGAGACGTTCACCGAGCCCGCACCGGGTGCTGCGCAAACCGCCTCGCACCACCCCGCGCCACAGTGGAGCGTTGGAGAGCTGCAGCTTCCGTTGCCGGTGCATTGCAGCTCGCACAGCTCCGCGGCGCAGTTGATCTGTGTTCCGCTGCAACTACCGCCACCGGCACAGTCGATCTGGCACGGCCAGCCCGGCGGGCAGTCGACCGTCTCGTTGGAGCAACCTCCCGGTCCGCCGCAGTCGACGTGGCACCGGCCATCGTCGCAACCTCCAGTGCACTCCGGTGGACACCCGCCGACGCCCATCGCATCGCTCCCACAAAGGTCCCCGGCGCTGTCTCCTCCCGAACTGTCGGTCTGGGTGCCGGTCGATCCCGGACTCGTGGGCAGGGAACCCGTGCTGTGCCCTCCGGTTGTATCGGTTGTGACGTCCGGGTCCGAGCCGCGGGTGCTCGAACTTCCGTCGGCGAGGGCTCCCGTGGAGCTCGGGCTGTCGCCTGACGAGCTTCCGGCGGCGTGGGCCGGGGGAGACGCCGCGGTGTCTGTGGCCGAGCCAAACCCGGCGCCGCCGTCCGAAGCCGTCGCGGAACAAGCGCTCAGGCCCATGCCGGCGATGCAAAGCCCTACGATGGTGTTGATCAGGTGTGGCATGGGTCAGCCCGCAGGAATCAGGTCGCAGGTTTGGGTGATGACTTCGGTCAGGGCGTCGTTCACCACGCTCGCGTAGACGCTGGGGTCGGCGATGTCTCCCCACGCCGGCGCCCCGCCGAACGCGTTGAGGAACTGCCAGACCAGGGGCTCGCTCGGAACACAACCGTCCGAGAGCAGCCCGGCGGTCGAGATGCAGTCCGCGCCTCCGCACGCAGACTTGGCGGCCAAGACGGTGTCGCGGTACGCCTCGAGCCCTTCGGGCGACTGATCGACCTCATCGCTGAGCACGAACATGGCCAGGACCGCCCCCTCATCCCGCAGAAAACCGTCGTTCGTCGCCGCGTTGACAGGGTCGAGCGCATAGGCGGCCGCGGCCGTCGGGAACTCGAACGCGCCGCCGTTGCAGTTGACGCTGAACGCGGCGTTGGAGAACCACTCCATCATCGGAAGACGAGAGGACGGGTCGCCGGTGTTCGCTTCGAAGTAACGTTGCCCCTCGTACTCGAGCAGCCGTCCTTGGTAGCCGTTGCCCTGGACCATGCCGTCCGCTGGGGGGATGTACGCGTCGGCGATCTCCGCCGCGCCTTGGACGGAACTGCAGTTCTCTTCCTGATGGGTGCCACCGCTCGAGAACGATGTGGTGGTGATTCCCAGGTGGATGCTTGTGTCAGGCGGGAGCGCGGCGAAGATCGCGTCGGCAAAGTCAGGGAGTGTCTGGGCGAGGTTCGACTGGTACGAACACATCGAGCCCGAGTTATCGATCACCATCAGGATGTCGACGGCGGTACATCCGGTGCTCGACGGGTCCTCTCCCGTGTCCGGGATGGAGACGTCCAGCTTGGGCCCCTCGTCGTTGTGCTCGCCCGATGACGAACCCGTCTCGGAGCCACCTGTCGTGGGACGGCTCGTGTTGGGTCCGCTGGGGTCCTCCGAGGTGTGGGTCGCGGCGGAGCCGGTACCGCCCATGGTGTCGGGCGCGGCTGCGCGCGGGGCTTCGCTGCAGGCCGCTGTGGCAAGCAGGGTGGACCCGAAGAGCAGGGGGGCGCCCACCCTCCGGGAAAAACTGTGTGATTTCGAGATGCCGTTGGCCAAACCGTGGTCCCTTGCGATGAGGTACGCGTCGGGAGTCCCGCGGATCACGGGTTTTCAGGATTTCGTCGACCAAGCTGGCACGGAGGCGCCCGGGACAGGATGGGGGCTGTCGCTGGGGGACCGGCGCCCCGGGCATCACCACGCCGTTACGTCGGTCCTTCACCGTGGGGACCGGCCAGGAGTCGATACGCTCGCGCCGTGCGGCTCCCGGTTCTCGCCTCCAGTCTTGCGGTCCTGCTTCTCTCCGGTTGCAACGAAGAAGGCTCGGACTCAGGCTCGTTTCAGACCGGTACGGACGGCTCCAACGGGTCCACGGTCGGCGAGGGCACGACTGGGTCGACCGCCGACTCGGTGAGCGCGAGCGCGACCTCGACTCCGGGCTCAGACTCGACGACCGGGTCGGGTGGGGGTGCGATCTTCGACTTGGGCAACGGAACAGGCTCCGTCGAGGTTTGCGGCGAGCCCGAGGAAAACCCCATCTACCTGCTCACACGAGGCTTGGAGACCGGGAACGCCACGTCGATCCAGGCATTCGATCCCCAGACTCTGACGTTTACACCTGTCGTGGCCGCCATCGAATGCGAGGGCACCGAGGCTGACTGGGGGGCGTCCTCGATGGCCGTCGACCGGGAGCGCGGTGCATGGATCACCTGGAGTGCGTTGGCCGATGGCGCGGAGGATCCGGCCTACAAACGGCTCGACCGTATCGACCTCGACACCGGGGCTTGCGAGACCGACGTTGGCCAGCTTCCGACGACGGACAACTGGGGCTCGCCTCTGGGCATGGCGTTTGTCGCCGATGGTCAGGAGAGTGGGAACGAGACCCTCTACTTCGCAGACACGGCGACACACATTCACACGCTGGGCAGTCTCGAGAGCATCGGCCGGTTCACGCCGCCGGTGTCGGGGTACTCGGGGGTTGAGCTCACTGGCAGCGGCGACGGTCGGATGTTTGGGTTGATCATGAACTACACCGGGCCGTGGGATCATGACTGCACGGCCAAGGCGCCGTGCTTCCCGACCGTCCGACTGTTCGAAATCGACAAGGCCGACGCCACCGGCCTGTCGATGCTGGACCTTCCCGGCGTCGACGCGTTTGGCATCGAGCCTGGTGGATTTGCGTTCGCATACTGGGGCGGACACATTTGGGTGTTCACATCCCTCGACTTCGGTCCGACCCAGGTGTTCGACCACGACCCGGAGACTCGATCGACCACGCTGGTCGTCGAAGATGGCGCGCCGGGTGTTGTCGGCGCGGGCGTCTCCACCTGCGCTCCGTTGGTGTTGCCTGAGGGCTGAGCCACCGGCGCAGAGAGACGGCGAGGTCGCCCGCTGCTGCGCCAGTGCGGCGAAAAAATCCTCCCAGCTCTGGTGGTCGCGGCCCGCGGCTTGGGCAAAGTGGCGCCGCGACGCTCGGACTGGTGCGCGCTGGGGCCGGGCTCGCACTCCTTCCCAGAGCGGGGCTCGAGGGGGAGCTTCGGAGGGGGCTGGTGGAGCTGTTCCCCGAACGACGGATTCGGTCCGCAGACATCTTCGTGTCGATGCCGTCGCGGAACCGGGTCCCGAAGCGGGTCAGACTTCTCGTCGACGGGATGAAGGAAGCACTGGCCGATGTGAGTTGAGCGGCAGGTTTCGTCGGGCTCGCAGGGGAAGGTCGAGCGCACACCCCGCGGCGCCTGCCAAGCCCACTCGGGTGTCGCCGCGGTGTCTCATTCGGCGGTCCGGTGCCGGTGTCAGAACGGAGCGACGGACGCCCGACAACCGGTGACCCGAGCTCGAAGTCAGTCTTGAAACCGGTCGATGAATCCACGATCGCGGCGGGGCGTTCTTGTCGTGAAGAAGGCCGGGGCGAATCCGACCTCATGCGCGGTCTCCAAGCCCACCGATGTTCTGGAAGAGCGGCCCCGCGGTTCGACTCGAGCGTCGGTTTGCCGACCCCGACGGAGTGACATTGCAGTGACACCAACTCGCGGACGCCGTTTGTCCCGTGGGGACAGCTCGTACGCCTCGACAGGCCCGCGACGGACGGGTTTCACGTCTTCCCCAGATGTTTCCCATGAGCTACAAGAAGCGAGCGTGGCCAAGATGTGCCAGGACACCGTGGCCGCGCCAAACCGGCAGACCCGCGCGGTTCGCTGGCTTCGTGCAGAGCGTGAAAGTGAGTCGAGTTGACTTCGAAACACCCCATCCTCCAGACCCTACGTACCTCCTCGGGCCCCGCCACCACCGCCGGGATGTCCGACCGATGGATCGACGCGTTCGCGGATGACGCGTCGCTTCGTCGCGCGCTTTCCTTGGCGGAGTCCTCGTGGAACGGGCTGAGCGAACAGGAGCGCGCCCTGGTCAAAGCGCCGGAGGGCGAAGCCGCCGCAACGCTTCAGCAGGGCTACGCCAACTTCTACTCGCCGGAGTCGATCAGCCCGTTCGTGGCGCTGGCCGCGGCGGGTCCGTGGGTCGTCACCGCCTACGGTGCCGTGCTCTACGAGACCGGCGGCTACGGCATGCTCGGTGGCGGACACAACCCCGAGCATGTCGAACCCCACCTTGCCTCGCCGCAGGTGATGGCCAACGTGATGACCCCGGGCTTTGCACAGCGACGATTCATCGGGGCCCTCTCTTGCGAGTGTGCCTACGGTCGTGGGTCGAATCCTTTTGAGCGCTTTGCGTGCCTGAACTCTGGGTCCGAAGGCATGGCCCTCGCCCTGAGACTCTGCGACATGAATGCGTTCGGTCTAACCGAGCCCGGTGGGCGCTACGAGGGGCGCACGGCATGGACGGTCTCGATGAAGGGGTCGTTTCACGGACGGACGGACCAGCCGGCACGGATCTCCGACAGCACCCGGCCCTCGTACGCGGCCAAGCTCGCTTCGTACCGCGAGCGGACCAACCGCAAGGTCGTCCCGCTCAACGATGTCGCCGCTTTGCTGGCGGTGTTCGAAGAGGCGGAGCGGAGCGGTGCGTTCATCCAAGCGGTCGCGATCGAGCCCGTCCAGGGGGAGGGCAACCCGGGGATGGCGGTGACGCGCGAGTACTACGACGCAGCTCGAAAGGCGACAGCCGAGGCGGGTGCGTTCCTCATCGTCGATGCCATCCAAGCCGGACTACGAACCTACGGTTGCCTCAGCCACATGAGCTCGCCCGAGTTCTCCGACGCGGCGGTGCCGGACATCGAAGTCTGGTCGAAGGCGCTCAACGCCGGCCAGTACCCGCTGAGCGTGGTGGGCATGGGGCCGCGTGCGTCCGCCGTGTTCACACCGGGTGTCTACGGCAACACGATGACCAGCAACCCGCGGGCGCTCGACGTCGCGACCGCGGTGCTCGAGGGCATCGATGAGGATCTTCGGCGCAACATCCGTGATCGAGGCGACGAACTGGTCGAGAAGCTGGGGGCCCTCGGTTCGGAGATGCCGGGCGTGTTCGGCAAGGCGCAAGGTACAGGGTTGCTCGCGAGCATCGAAGTCGATGCTTCCATCCCTGTGGTCGCCGAGGATGGGTTGGAACGCAGATGTCGGCAGCGCGGCCTCAACGTGATTCACGGCGGGCCGAACTCGCTGCGCTTCACCCCGCAGTTCGGGGTGACCTCGCAGGAGGTCGACCTGATCGTCCAGATCGTGCGCGACGCTGCAAAGAGCTTCGCGTAGACCAATCTGCGATTGGCTCGTGTCCAGCGTTTCCCGGGGTGCCTAGGCTCGTAGGCGGCGACGAGGCCGCCAGAAGGCCAGGGCGAAGATGGGGAGAGCCAGCAGCGGCGGCAACAGTCGCAGGACCTCGACGACAAGGGCGCCCCAGTCGAACGGCTCCTCGTCGGTCTGCCAAGCGACCTCGGCTTCGAGCACCTCTTCCGCAGGGGTCTCGGCGGGGTCGTGGGTGCGGGCGAAGACGGGGAGGCGTGACGTGGTGTGGCACTGTGGAAGTTCAGCGTTGATGAACTCGCCCTGCACTTCGCCCGCCTTGGCCGCGAGCTGCACAAACTGGTGGCGGTAGCAGTAGGGGTCGGCGCCCATCGAGCCCCATGCGAGCTCGACGATGTCGCCATAGGTCGTCTTGGCTTGGGCGTCATGGCCTCGGAGCTTTTGTCCCAACATCGCGACCGCTGCGGAGAAACGATAGTCGTCGGAGGCGTCCGCAAGGTCGAGCCCCCCGTCGCGAACCGGGACACGGATCCGTTGGCTCCGCTCGCCGTCGGGTTCCTTGTAGCGAAGGCTCAGCGTCATCAGGGGGTCGGCATCCGCACCTTTGGCTGGGATGACCTCGTAGAGGGCGGTGACGGTGTGCCCCGCACCGATTTCTCCGGCGTCTTTGGTGTCGTCGTCGAAGTCTTGGTGCGCAAGGAGGCGGTTTTCGTACCCGATGAGTCGGTGTGATGCGACCTGGTCGGGGTCGAACTCGACCTGGATCTTCACGTCCTTCGCGATCGTCTGCAGCATCGCGCCTGACTCTTCGACCAGCACCTTGTGTGCTTCGAGTTCACTATCGAGGTACGCGTAGTTCCCGTTCCCCTTGTCGGCGAGCTGCTCCATCATGTGGTCGTTGAAGTTGCTCCCTCCGACGCCAAGCACCGACAGGTACACCCCGGTCTTTCGCTTGGCTTCGATCAGCCTCATCAGCGCGTCATGCCCCGTGGTGCCCACGTTGAAGTCGCCGTCCGTGGCCAGCAACACCCGGTTGATGCCTCCTTTGATGAACGATCGCCGCGCGAGCTTGTAGGCGAGGTGGATGCCCTCCGCTCCATTGGTGCTGCCGCCAGAGCGGAGGCGGGTCAGTGCCTCATCGATCTTTTCGTGATCCGCGCCGGAGGTCGGCGGGAGCACGGCGCCCGCGGCACCCGCGTAGACGACCAGCGAGATGCGATCACGTCCGTTCATCTGAGCGGCCAACGCGGAGAGTCCCCGTTTGACCAGTCCGAGCTTTCCTGGCGTGGACATCGAACCGGATACATCGATGAGAAACACGAGGTTGCGTGGGGGGATCTCCTCGGGATGGACAGTCTTGCCCTGGATCCCGATGTGCACGATGCGGTGGGCAGCGTCCCAAGGCGCGGGGGCGACCTCGGTGTTGACCGAGAAGGGGACGTCCGCGGTCGGTTCGGCATAGTCGTAGTCGAAGTAGTTGATCATCTCCTCGGTTCGGATGACGCTTGGTGGCGGGGCCTGTCCCGCACCGAACAAGAGCCTTCGAACATTCGCGTACGCGGCCGTGTCGACGTCGATGGAAAAGGTCGACTTGGGGTCTGCGAGGGTTTTCGTGAAGGGGTTGAACTCGACGAGGTCGTGACCGAAGTTGCCCTCATGGTCCGCCTTTGCGAGGCCACCCCAGACGTCGCCATCATCGTCTCCCAAGGCGAAGGCTGCTGAGTACGGCGAGGCGAGGAAGTGACCGGAGTCGCGTCGAATCTGTCCGAGGACGCCTGCGTTGCTCGCCCGAGCCGCGGAGTCGAGGTTCCGGGCCATCTGGGGGGCCGAGTTCTTCGGGCCCTTGAGCGCATACAGCCCGGATTTGTGCTTGGCGGAGGCCCGACCCATCTTGCCTTCCTCGCCCTTGTGTCGATGCTGTTGAGCTTCCTGCTCTTCGTGCTGATCCTGCGAGGACGGTGACTCCTTCGAGTCTGCCGAAGACCCGGCAAGCTGGACCTCCACGGACTCCGGGAGGACCTGCCAAGGTAAACCGAGCCGATCCGCATTGGCGATCGCGCCCGCTGCGAGGAGCGACAAGCCCGTGACGATCAGGAGTGGGCGCCGCCATGGCGGGGGCGGGTGCGACGGTTGCTCGGATGAATCCGCGGTCTCGGAAGAAGCAGGTCGAGTGGGAGTCGAATCCATGGGGAGCACCTCGCTCACCCAAGACAGCGGTGTGCAGGGAAGGTTCCCAAGTGAATTCCTCTCGTCGCCCAACTGGGTACAGCTGGAGCAGGCGGCCGCCCCCAACCACCACCTTTTCGTCAGTCGTCGCCGCGGAGCTTGGCGATCACCGAGATGTCTTCCAGCGTCGTCATGTCGCCCTTGGGAGCCTCGCCGCGCGCCAACTCCCCGAGTAGACGCCGCATGATCTTACCGCTGCGGGTCTTGGGTAGGGTGTCCGCGAACCGAATCGCATCGGGCCGAGCGAACTTTCCGATCTCCTCGGCGACCAAGCTGGTCAATGCAGCTTTCAGGTCATCGGTGGGCGTGACCCCCTGCTTGAGCGTGACGAACGCGACGATGGCTTGGCCCTTGAGATCGTCGGGGCGGCCAACCACGGCTGACTCGGCGACATCGTCATGCGCAACCAGGGCGCTCTCGATTTCCGCGGTGCCCAGACGGTGCCCCGACACGTTGAGCACATCGTCGACACGACCCATGACCCAGAAATTGCCGTTCTCGTCTTTGCGGGCGCCGTCACCCGTGAAGTACTTGCCCTCAAACTTGGAGAAGTACGTGTCGCGGAAGCGCTCATCATCGCCCCACACGGTGCGAAGCATCGAGGGCCAAGGCTTGTCGATCACGAGGTAGCCGCCTTCGTTCGCGTCTGCCTCGGTGCCATCTTCGCGGAGAATCTTGGGGGAGACACCGAAGAACGGAACCGTGCAGGACCCGGGAACCGCTGCAATCGCGCCGGGCAGGGGGGTCATCATCATCGCGCCGGTCTCGGTCTGCCACCACGTGTCTACGATGGGGCAGTTCTGCTTGCCGATCATGTCGCGGTACCAGATCCACGCCTCCGGGTTGATCGGCTCGCCGACAGTGCCCAGCAGACGCAAGCTGGAGAGGTCGTGCTTGAGCACGTGGTCATCGCCCCACTTGATGAAGGCGCGAATCGCCGTGGGGGCGGTGTAGAAGATGGTGACCTTGTGCTTGGCGATCAGCTCCCAGAAGCGGTCGGGCCCGGGGTGGTTGGGTGCGCCCTCATACATCACCACGGTCGCGCCGTTGGCGAGGGGTCCGTACACGATGTAGCTGTGTCCGGTGATCCAGCCGACATCGGCGGTGCACCAGTAGACGTCATCCTCGTTCAGGTCGAAGACGTACTTCGAGGTGACGTAGGTGCCCACGAGGTATCCGGCGGTCGTGTGCATCACGCCCTTGGGCTTGCCCGTGGTACCGGAGGTGTAGAGGATGAACGAGGGATGCTCTGAATCGAGCTGCTCGGCCTCGAGCTCGCCGGACTGCTTGGAGACGAGCGTGTTCCAGTCGTGGTCTCGTCCGTCCTTCATGACCACATCGTTGCCCGCGCGACGGAGCACGACCGACGCGCTGACGCCAGGGCACTGATCGAGGGCCTTGTCGACGTTCTCCTTGAGGGGCACGACCTTGCCACGGCGAAAGGCACCGTCTTGGGTCAGGACCACTTTGGCGTCCGCGTCGTTGACCCGGTCCCGGACGGCGTCGGCCGCGAACCCGCCGAAGATGACGGAGTGGATGGCGCCGATGCGAACGCAGGCGAGCATCGCATACGCGGCTTCGGGCACCATGCCCATGTAGATGATGACGCGGTCGCCTTTCTCGACGCCCAATTCACGTAGGGCGTGGGCGAGCTTGTTGGTCTCGCGCAGGACATCCGAGTAGGACAGTTTCAGGACGTCGCCGTCCTCGCCTTCCCAGATGAAGGCTGTGCGGTCACCGTTGCCAGCCTCGATGTGACGATCGAGGCAGTTGTAGGCGATGTTGGTCGTGCCACCATCGAACCAGCGAGCCTTGGGGGCCTCCCACTGGCAGATGGACGTGGGCGGCGTGAAGAAGTGCAGAGGCTCGGCCTGCTCGCGCCAGAAGCCCTCGGGGTCGTCGATGCTGCGCTCGTACAGAGCCTGATACGCCTCACGTGAGCCGACCCGGGCCTTCTCGGCAAATGCCGCGGGGGGTTCGAACACACGGGATTCCTTCGAGACGCTCTTGATGCCGCTCATACGCAACATTGGGGTATCACAAAGCTCGGTGGTCATGCATGGGTGGACGGCCCCTCAGCGGCAACCCGGGGCTTCTTTCGCAGCACGGGCGCAGATGACGAGGTCCACGAGTTCACCGCGCCGGGAGGGGGGACGTGAGCGCGCGGACGGATCCCTCTGACTTGACCGCGAATTGCTCCGACCTGCTGCAGCACGCCATGTTGGGGGTCTGTTGCCAACGTGAGTCTGCCCGTTGATGCGAGGGCTCGGCGACCGTAGGGTTGCCCGCGTTGACCCCCTGGCTTCACCGCGCTTCTTTGATCGTCCTCGCCACCGTAACGCTGTTCGCGTGCGGCGACGACATGGGTCGAGTCGCGGACGGCGGCGCGGCCTGTGACACCGAGGGGTGCGACGACCCCGAGCCCGACATGTTCGCCTGTCAGAACGTGCTCGACGGCCGCGGGCGCCCCATGGATGCCGCGTTCCTCGATGGGCTGGGCGATCCGTTTGCGAACGTGGTGCTCAAGCGGCCTGGGGCGTGCCCACGGACGTACTCCGAGACCATCGCAAAACTGAGGCTCGAGGACGATGATCGCTGTGCCGACGACCTTCGCACGGGGATGCTCGGACGCATCGTGTCCGAGCGTGCCCAGCTTCTGCAGAAGCCCGACGTCGTGCGTGCGGTCGTGGGGCGCCAGTGCGGTCGGCGGCTCCCGTACGAGATGTTGTTCGCCGTTCCTCCGATCGACGCCGATGACCCAAAGCTCCCGCAGACCGGGCTTCAGGTGATGTCGCTCGATCGAGCGGCGGGCGTGTTCAACTTCTACGCCCTCGAGGGGGAAGGGGAGGGCGCGGAGTGGGTCTTTCACGGAAACTCGTTTGACCAAGTCGACCCCCAGACGCGAACAACGTCGGCGTGCGCCTCGTGCCACAGCGATGGCGGACTGGTCATGCGGGAAATCGACGCCCCGTGGGTGCACTGGGAGAGCGCCAGCGTGCGAACGGTCGGGGCCGGAATCGCGATGGACCGATTCTCCGAGCTCGGCGCGCGCAGCACCGGGGCCGAGCTGTCGGGCGTCGTGCGGGCCGGGAACGAGGTCTGGAACCGCACCCGGATCGGGGCGTTCGCCGATCCTCTCCGAACAGACCTTCACGGCGGCTCGACCCGGGCGCTGTTGGAGCCGCTGTTCTGCGGCTCGTCGTTCAACCTCCAGAGCGCGGGGGAGCCCAACGAGGTGGGCAGTCCTTTGCCCGTCCGCGAAATCCCCAGTTCGTTCTTTGTGGACCCCTTGCAGCAGGTGACGACGGCGGTGCCGTTGAGCGCCGACGCATACACGACCGCGCGGGACGAGGCTGGCAGTCGCATCGAGGGCACCGTCGGTCATCGCGACACCTTCTTCGGCTTCACGTACGTGGAACGCTCGGCCTCCGACCTTGCGTACGTGCAGACCTTGCTCGAGCTCGGCATCGTGGACGACGAGTTCGTGTCGGACGTGCTCTCGGTCGACTTCACCGAGCCCGTGTACTCCGCGTCGCGATGCGCCCTGCTCGAGCTGGCTCCGAGCTTCGACGACCTCGACAACACTCAGGCGCCGCCCGGAGATACACCGGACGCTGCGGGGTGCTGTGTCGCGCATGCAGGGTCGGGGTGTGAGGACGCTGAGGTCGAAGCTTGCGTCTGCGAGGAGGACGACTACTGCTGCGCGGGAAGCTGGGATCAAGGCTGCGTGAATGCGGTCATCGATCGGGACTGTGGCTCGTGCTCCGCCATCGCGCCGGTCCGCGGAGTTGCGGCGCAGCCGGGTACATCCGCTGCAGCGCCGGATGCAGACCGGCTTCGCAACGCCTTGCACGCGTCGCTCGAAGGCGCGGAGGGGCTCCCGGCCGCGCAGCTGCGCTCGGCGCTCGCCACCCCGGGGGAGGCCGCTGCCCATCGGGATCGTGCAGCGCGGTTCGTCCAGGCCTGTGCGGACCGAGCGAGCAAACGCGACCCCGAGGGCTTCGTTCGCGATCTTCTCGACGTTGCCGCGTGGCGCCGCCGGGAGGCGATGGGGGCGAGTGCTCTGCTCGACACTCCGGGCGTCGTGGCCACGGACGATCTCGATCCGCCGATGGACCTTCGGCTGGACCCCACCACGTGCACCCGCGTGGGTGGCTGAGCTCAGATGGTCTGGAGGGCGGGGCGAAGCAGCTCCGTCAGTGTATCGATGCGGCGGGAGCCCCGGCGGCTCGCAGCGAACCCGAGGCGGACGTCGAGCCGGGGGCCCTCGTGTTTGGGCAAGACCCGCACGAGCCGGTCGTCCTCAAAGCTCGTGTCCAACGCGAGGCCGATGCCTTGCCCGTCGAGCAATGCGTTCGCGAGTGCACGCGAGTCCGAGCTTGCGAATCGCCCCCGAACCGGCACGACCGTCTCCTGACCATCGCGGTCGAACACACCCCATTCGGTCTGAACGCGCTCGCCGATGTAGCACAAGCATGCGTGGTCGGAGAGGTCTCGGGGTCGTTTGGGAGTGCCGTGGAGTTCGATATACGCACGCGAGGCTGCGAAGAAGGTGCGGACGCGTGAGAGTCTGCGGGTGACGACCGAACTCGCGGGGATCGGGCCGATCAGCAGGGCCGCATCCAACCCTTGTTCCGCGATATCTCGCAACACCGCACTGCTGGGACGGTCCGTCACGAACAGGCGAAGGTCGACCTGCGGGTGTTCATTGAGGAACAGGGTGAGAGCGGGCCGGAGCTGTTCCGCGACGAGGGTGGGCAGGCTCACCCGGATCTCCCCGGTGAGTTCTTCCGCAATGCCACGAAGTTCCGCCTCCGCGACCGCGATCTCATCGAGGATTCGCCGGGCGCGCACGTAGAGTCTGCGCCCTTCCTCGGTCGGCTGGAGGCGTCGCGTGGTTCGCTGGGCCAACGGCACCCCAAGCCGCTCCTCGAGCCGAGCAAGTCGGCGGCTGACGACGTTGGTGGTCTGCCCCAGCACGCGTCCAGCTGCCGTCATGTTTCCCGAGTCCACGATCTGCACGAACGTGCGTAGCTCGTCCAAGTCGCGCAAGCCGGAGCCGTCCGCGTCAGACATCTACTATCTCCTCGGGAAAGATAATCATTCGCGTCATTATGGCATGGTGCGCACCGGCGTGGCGGCGCAAACCAGGGGGCACGATGAACGCACCGCTCCCGACCCCTCCTGACCCTACCCGCGAGCGTTTCGACGACGTGGTGAAGCGGCATGTCCGACGCCAAACGCAGGCCGCGCTTCGCATGCGCGGTCGGTTCCCTTTCGAAGCTTCGCCCGAGCACGTGTTCGGACGCGTGACCGACCCACAGCTGATCGCTGGGTGGTTCGGCATGATTCGCAGTGGCTCGGTCGATCACACCGCATCCTGCAACGTTGGCGACTGGGGAGAGGGGAGCAAGCGGCTGTGTCACACGTGGGGCATGGGCGACCTCGACGAGACGATCCATCACTACGAGGCTCCGGTCACCTGTGTCTACTCCGTTCGCAGCCCGATGATGCCGGTCGAAAACCACGCCGCCGCGATGCTACTCGAGCCGACTGCGACGGGGTGCATCTTGGACTGGTCACAGTTCTTCGACCTCCGGGGACTCGTTCTCAAGCACATGTTCCCCACGATGATGGCGGGAATGATGAATCGCGGACTTCGTGGTCTGCAGAAGGAGCTGGGGGGCAACGGCGGAGCGATGGAGGTGGTGGGATGATCGCAGCAGCGCTCGCGTTGGTGCTTCTCGCAACCGCTCCTGCGGAGGCGGAACTGGCGTGGCCCGGCTACCAACACGCCGCGCAGACGGTCCAAGTCGAGGGACACCCCGTCCAGTATGTTGAGGCGGGCACCGGAGACCCGATTCTGTTGCTTCACGGAATCCCGACCCAAGGCTACCTGTGGCGGAACGTCGTCGATGAGGTGTCCGAGCACGGGCGGGTGATCGTCCCGGACCTGCTGGGGTACGGAAGTTCCTACCAGGGCGACGAGGTTGGGTACGACCCGCGCAGTCAGCAGGCGAACTTCGATGCGTTCATGGACGCCATGGACCTTCACGATGTGACGCTCGTCGTCAACGACTTGGGTTCCGTCCTTGGTCTTCACTGGGCGGCTCGTCACCCCGAGCGTGTCAAGGGGATCGTCCTGGTCGAAGCTGCGATGCTCGACGCGCGCTCGTGGTGGAAGCACCTCCCGCTTCGCATGAAGATGACGTTCCGGATGATGAAGAACCCGCGGCGCGCGAAGAAGTTCATCGTCGACCAAAACATGATGGTCGAGAAGATGCTTCCGGACATTGGCGTTCGTCGGGAACTCTCCGAGGACGAACTCGACACGTATCGGGCCGCCTTCTCAGACCCCGCGATCCGAGCCCGTGTGCTGTTGCCCATGGGTCCCGCGGCCATGCCTGTACGCGGACGCACGGAGACTCCGTGGGACATCGCTGGGATGATGGACAGCTACGCGGGGTGGCTGCGGGACACGGACATCCCCAAGCTGCTGCTTCACGCTAAGCCCGGGCTGATTGCGAGCCCGTCCGCCGTACGGCAGGCGGAGCGGACGTTTACCAACCTGGAGTCGGTCTCGCTTGGTCGTGGAGTCCACTTTTTGCCCGAGGACCACCCCGATGCGATCGCCAAGGCCATTGCGCGGTTCGTCGATCGGATCTGACCGCCACGAAGTGGACGACCACGGCGACGGGGCTGCGACTCGAACGCCGTGATCTCGGCCGTCCAAACCTGAGGAGCTGCCGCGCAGCCCCCCAGGACCACTGCGATCCCGAGCTCGAAACGGGTCACGCCCCCGCGTCCTCGAACGCGGTGACTGTGCTTGTCCAGACTTCGATGTTTCCGTCGACCGGGACCGCAGCGATCAGGGTCCGGGCCTGCAGGTCGATCACCTGCGTGATGGGGCCCATCTCGTCGTCGGTCCAGGTGATGAAGTAGGTCTGTGGAGCGACGTACCGGATCGCAACCCGCTCGCGCAATGTCCCGCGACCTTCGACCTCTGTGATTCGGGTGGAGCCATCGAAGACGTTCGTGAACGCCCAACCGTTCTCGTACGTATAGGAGAGCTTCTTTCCGTTGAAGACCTCGAGTGCATCGCGACCCAGCTCGTTTTCCGCCATACGCCTACCCTAGAGAACACGGCGGCGGCCGCAACCGATGTCGCATCCTCTGGACGAATACCCGGATTCGTCGCGAGTATGGGTTACTGCACCAGCTGCGTTCGTAGCCACCGATGACCAGGATCGGCGTGGAGGCGTTGGTGCCAAGAGAGGCAAAGAGATGGGCCCGACAGCTCGGCAGCAAAGGGATGCTCGAGAGCGTGTAGCTCGGTGTCGCGCGCGATGGACTCCGCAAGCACCGTGGGGAGGCTGCAAACCCAGGGCGTGTCCAAGAGGACGGTGGGTAGCGCCGTCACGTGTCCGAGTTCCAGCACGATTCGTCGTGTCGCCCCCGCGGCGGACACAACGTCGTCGACGGCTCCAGGTCGGCCGTATCGTCCTGCCGGCGCGATCTGAATGTGGTCGGAGTCCAGCCAGGCCTGTCTCGTGAGAGGTCCACCGTGACTCGGATGTTCGGGGCCAAGCAAGACCTTCCACGTTCCCGTGGGGATCCGCAGCGAAGTCCGGTGAAACTCGCTGTGGTCCAGGGTTGAGCCGGCGACCATATCGAGCCGTCCCGAGAGCAGATCTTCCGTCGGCGTCGGCGTGCTCCGAACGGAGAGCTCGATTCCCGGGACGTCGTGGGCCAGCGCGCGGACGACCCGGGGCAAGACGAGAGGAGCGAGCAGGTCGGACATCCCCAGAGAGAATCGCCGTCGCGCCGTGGCGGGGTCGAAGTGCGCGGGCTGGACCAGGGTCCCGATGTTTCGCAGCAGCGGCTCGACTTCGGTGCGCAGCTCCAAGGCTCGAGGGGTTGGGATCATCGACCGCCCGCTCCGAACCAAGAGGGGGTCTCCGAATGTCCGGCGGAGGACGCCGAGCGATCGGCTGAGGCTCGGTTGGGAGAGTCCGAGGGCGTCCGCGGCTGCCGACACACCTCGCGCATCCAGCAGGGCAGCGAGGTGTCGCAGAAGGTTGAGGTCGAAGTCGTCTCGAGACTCGCTCACGATGCCCTTCCCATCCCACGGTGGAGCGCAGGGAACTGCCTGACGCGGGAACCCAGAGCCATGCCGGAGCATGACACGGAAGCCAGCCCGCGGTCGTCGCGGGCTCCCGAGTTCTCGACGGGTCAGCGGTACGGCGCGACGTGTTCGTACTCGACGCGCGCGTCGACGGAGCGACCCTCCCAACGCGGAGGGATCCGGCCCTCGTAGCGGATGATCGTGCGGCTGTTGGAGTCGAAGGTCATCCGCATGGTTGGGACCGAGAGCCGGAGGAGAGGGCTGTTGGCACGCATCGTGACGACCGTGGTCTCGTTGAGGCTCTCGGTCATCCTCAGGCTGAAACCGTAGCTTCGTCGACGTTCGGCGACGACGAATTGCACTGGCATCGGTTGGCCGGACTGCAGCTGCTCCCAGTGGGTTCGGACGAAACCGAAGAGCGTGGGTCCGGTCACCGCAGGTGCTCGAAGTCGCTCGGTTCTGTGGCGCACTCGACTGCCCGCGTGCGTGGTGTAGGTCAGGGTGCTGGCGCCGTGGGCGACGACCTCGCTGCGCATCCCAATTTGCTGGTGGTCTTCGACGTATCGATGAAGCGTGTACGAGGCATCGTGTTCGGCCGCTTGGGCGACGACGAACTGGCCGGTTCGGGCGTTGTGGCTCGTGTGCACGGAGGTCCACGAATCCCCGTCGACACGGCTGTCGCGGGTGTATCGAAACATGGGCGCCTCTTCGGTGCCGAATACGTTCCCTTCGTAGATTCGCGTCCCGCTGCCTGGGAGCCGTGGTGACGTCGGGGACGCCGTCGAACAACCGGCGGCGAGGGCTACGGCCAAGAGTGTCGTACGCATGGTCTCAGCGTGGAAGCACCGGCGGCCCGGCGACAGTGGTCGAGCCTGACAAACCGTTGGCCGATCTCGACACGTCGGGTTCGAGGCCGGCTCGCCGTGGGAGTTCGCGCTCTGCGCGGTTCCCTTTGCTTCCGACGATCGCGGCAATCCATCCCCTCCGTCGGCTTGACCCGGTTGGGCGCATTGTCCGAAGCTGACGAACCATTGGCCGATCTCGACATTGATGTCTGCAACGTGCGTCCGGCGTTCGAGGCGTCGTTGGCCGCCGGGGTCGACGCGACTGAGATTCAGGCCCGGCTCGGCTGGACGCGAGCATGGCTGGAGCGCGACGGCGCCACAGTCTCGGGTACTTCGACGTACGAGCATATGGCGTGGATGTCGTCGCGGCCAAACTTCGCCGCGCTCGTCCTGGACATGGTCAGGCGGCACACGCCTGCGAGCCTGGGCGTGGTGGGCCTCGCCTGCAAGACCGCGGCGTCGTTGGGGGAAGCGCTGATGCGTCACGGTCGGTACCAGACGCTCATCAACCGGACCGCTCGTTATGACGCGATGGTCGACGGCAACACGGTCCGCCTCGAAGAGACGCGCTTTGGTCCCGCCAGCAGTGGGGCCGTTCGGTTGTCGGACTATACGGTGCTGGTGGCCGTTCAGCTCTTGCGCGGGTTCATCGGGAACGATGCTCCGATCCTTGCCTTGCACTCTCGTCGCGAGTCGATTTCGACGGCCGAACGAAAGGCCTGGGAGGAATTCGCGGGCGCACCCATTCTCACCGGGTACGCGAAGGCAGCATTGGTGTGTCCGGTGGAGCTCATGATCCAGCCGATGGCATCGCACGACACCGAGCTGTCCGCGTACTTTGCCGACCTGCTCCAGCAGTCCTCGCCTGACCCGGAGGCGCTGAGTTGGAGCGCGCGGGTTCGTGCGGCACTCGAGCATCAGCTGGCCGATGGGACGCCGACCGCAGACGCAATCGCCCGAGGACTTGGCCTGGGCGTTCGTACCCTTGCGCGTCGGCTTGCCGAGGAGGATGAGACCTTTGGAGCGTTGCTCACCGCAGTTCGGCGAGAGCGAGCCCGCCGCTTGCTTGGCGACGAGAACGTGACGCAGGCGGAGGTGGCCTTCCTGCTGGGCTACCGCGATCAGGCCTCGTTTCACCGCTCGTTTCGGCGGTGGTTTGGCACAACTCCTGCGGCCTTCC
Organism: Nannocystales bacterium; assembly: GCA_050633305.1. Classification (GTDB taxonomy): domain Bacteria; phylum Myxococcota_A; class Polyangia; order Nannocystales; family Nannocystaceae; genus CAJXVA01. Next base: position 37,145 of record JBOEGF010000023.1, on the reverse strand, counting down.
GTCAGAGCTTGAGCACGTCTCGTTGAGCTCAAGCGTCACACTCGAGGACATGGCGACCACGGTCGAGTTCGTCCTCACCGCTGCGCAGCATGTCCAGGTCCATGACGTGTTGCGGCGGCCTCGGACCCAGGCGGATTGAGCGTCCGTGCTCCACGTCACCTCAGGCAGTCTTCGGCTCGTAAGGCCTGGTGGGTCGGGGCGTTGATGGTCTCGATGCGCACGCTTCTCATCGGCTTTCTTGTTCTGACCTCCCTAGGGTGCGGCGTCACGGCCGAGGATGGCTGGCACGCGTTCGGTGCGGTGGACGGCGCACTCGTGACGCTCAGCAGTGACTCTCGGGAGCGCGGGTTCGTTGGGGAGTTGTGCCGGGCCGCTCCGGACGAGGTCGAGATCGACGTCCGGCTGGGCGCATGGGTCACGTCCTCCCAATCCGTGGCCGTGGAGGCGACGCTCACGACCCCGGATGAGGAGTATGTGGAGACGATCATGGTGGATGGACGCACCCGGCTCGGTATCGATGACACGGACACGCTCCTCGATCCGGAGCTCGCGTGCTCTGAGGGGGTCGGTGTCCGCTTCGCGTTGCCGGACGAGGCTGCCGATGTGGAGATTCAGTGGGTCCTCCACTACGGATTCCGTGCCGATGAGGAACTGGTCGACACACGCGTCGAACTCATGGACGCTCCTTGAGCGCCCGTCGTGTCCCTCCCCTCTCAACTCCAGCTCGTCCCGCCATCCACCGCGTGGCGTGAAAGCTTCTTGCGAGCGATTGCAGAGTTTCGACTCAAGGGCTTACCGTGGTGGCTTGGCGCGGACCTCGACGCCGCAGGACGCGACTTCGATCGGTTCGTCGAGAGCAAGCTCGCGGACGCGTACCCCACCGGCGAGACGCGGGTGCCGAAGACGCACTGGTGGGCGATCATGGACGCGCAGTTTGTCGGGCGCATCGCGATTCACCACGAGCTGAACGACGCCCTGCGCATCTCGGGCGGTCATATCGGATACGACACGGTGCCCTCGGTTCGAGGCCGAGGGGTCGCCACGGAGATGCTGCGTCAGGCGCTGCCGTTGGCCCGGGGATTGGGGCTGACCGAGGTCCTCCTGACGTGCAACGACGACAACCCTGCGTCTCACCGCGTCATCGAAAAGAACGGTGGCTTGCTGCGCGAGACGAAGAGGCAATACGCCGACCGGCCGCCGAAGCGCTACTACTGGATCTCCGGGTTGTAGAGCGAGGTGCTGTGGCTCGCCGGCATGGGCGTCCCGGTCCGCGCACTCTGCGGGGTTGGGCGTTCTATCCCAGGACACGCAGTTTTTTTTAAACCGACGCGCGAGTTCGGGCTCTACGGCTCCGGACACGCCCATGCTTCGAAAAACGATTCCTCCCTCGACCACTGCACTCGTTGGCCTCTTCACCATTGGCTGCAGCGCCCCAGGTCCCATCACGCCAACGACAGTCGCGGCGTCGGACTCGCTCTGCGTCCCGATCGAGGTCGCCTCGACCAGCCCCTCTGTCTATGCCGGAGAACGTGGAACCTCGGTCGAGCTGCTGACCGCGAAAGCGGGCCCCAGTCCCCAGCAGTTCGTCGCATCCGGTGCCCCTCGAGCCGGAACGACCGGTGCCGTCACAATCGAACAGCTCGATGTCGATGGGCTTCCGGCTGGCGCAACGTGGACGCTCACGCCGGCCGTCGCGACGAGAAACTTCGGCGCTGCCATGCTCGCGGTCGACGTGATTCCCGCGAGCGGTGATCGGTTTGACGGGGAGGAGTTGTTCATCACCGCACCGAGCGACAACCCGCAGTTCCCAAGCGTCGTCGAGCTGTGGGGCCGTGACCTGGATGGTTGGACACGGATCCGGTCCGGAACGAGCGCGCTCACCGGTGGGGTCGGCAACGACTTGGATTTCAGTGCACAGCGGGGGGAGCTTGCCGTCGTGGGGACCTCGGCCATCTCGAGCGCCGGTTCCGTCGGCGCCGTGGAGTTGTTCGACCTCAGCCTCACTTCGCTCACCGATATCGACCTCGCCTCCCCGACCGCGGTCGGCTACGGCGACTTCGATGGAAACGGCCTCGACGAGATCGCGGTGGGCCAGCCCACCACCGGCTCGTTCGGCGTCGTCACACTGGCGACGACCGCCACCGCCAGCGGTTCGTTCGGAAACTTCAAGTCCATCACCGGACCCTTTTCAATCCCGGGCGCCGAGTTCGGCGCCTCCTTGGAGGTCGAGCGCGGGGGGACTCCCACGTTCCTAGATCGCCTGCTGGTCGGGGCCCCCGAAGCCAGCTGGAACGGGTTTGCTGGAGGAAGCGCCTGCCTGGTCGATGTGGGCCCTAGCGGAATTCACTGGGCTTGGCGTACCTGGGTCGAGTGCATCGAGAATATCGGTGGGAGCGCGGGCGACCGGTTCGGAGAGACGGTGGCGCTCGGCAACTTCAACGCCATCGACAGCATTGGCGGGTTCTCGAGCGCCGAAGCGCAGCACCTCGAAGTGGCAGTCGGTGCCCCGGACTTCGACGGCGGGCGGGGGCGCGTGCAGGTATTCAACGTCGACGGCAGCGGAGTCGAACGCAACGGCGGGGGCATGCCCCGCGTACTGGAAACTCTCGAGGACTTCGCTGGAGTGCAACCGCTCGCACGATTCGGGGCCGCCCTCGCCGGTGGGTTCACCCAAGACGTCAATGCACACCCCTGGACCGACCTGGTCGTTGGTGCCCCTCTGTGGGACGGCATCGGGGTGGACGAGGGCAGTGTAACCATCACCAAGGCACACCGCCGTGACCCGCTGTCTCGCGACGGGACCTACACGGTCATCGACTCGAACAGCACCGCGATGGACGCGGCGGTCACCGCGTTCGACAACGTACTGTGTGTTCGTCCGTCACAGTCGTTCACTGTGGCGGTCCGCATTCCCGGTACGTCCACCACTTGTGTCGACGGTAGCGGAAACCCCGTCACATTCACCCTTCCCGCGAACGAGGCATTCTGCGTCGATGACTGGGACGGCTCGGTCGGCACCAACGGCGACGCGACGATCACCCGCGTCGGCGCGACCTATCAGTTCGCGGTGACCACGCCGGTCAGCACGCTCTCGAAATACAACGGTGGGTCGACCTGTGCAATCCCGCAGCACCCGTTCGTCTTCAGCCCGCTGCCGCCTCCGGCCTCGGACCTCTGCGAGTAGGCTCTCAGCCCTCACCGATCTACGAGGTCAGGCAAGCATCGGTTTCGACAGCACAGATCTCAGTGCGCACAGGCCCAGGGCCAAGCTCGGATAAGTCGCGTCACAAACGTCGCGGACCGGCTCTATCAGCGCGAGGCCATGAACATGCACGCACACCCACCGCGCGATGTCGCGCAGCACCCCGGATACCCACCACGACAGCCGGGTCATCACGCGCCCCTTCCGGTCCAGCAGGGCCACCCCGGTCACCCCCCTTTGCCGCCCGCTGCCAGCCAACACGGGGGCGGTACGCCAACGGCTGGATGTCCCCATGGGTACCCGGTGTCCGCACAGTCCGCGGGTTTCTTCGCGGCGGTGGGCTTGTCGTTGAAGGTCCTTCCCTACGCGCTGTTCAGGTTTGCGCACTGGAGCTTGTTCACCGCGATCACCGTGGGGATGGTGGTGGCGTCGCTGGCGACCGGGGGCACCCTTGCGGTTGTGGTCAACAACTGGGTGGGGGCGATTGTGATGTTCGGTGGGCTCATCCCGATCTTCGTGTTCTGGACACCGTTCGTGGAACGCAAGACGTTCGGTGCGAAGTGTGCCCATATCGCTATCCTCACCGAGTTGGTGACACGTGGAACGATTGGCGATGGCCGGCAAGGCCAGCTCGCGTATGCCAAGCAGTTGGTCGCGACACGGCTCCAGGACCTCACCTCGATCTGGGATGTCTACCGCTCGGTCAACCGGACGCTGCGACAGCTCACCAAGACCCTCAACTTCGTCGACGACTTGTTGCCCATCGACATCTCGTTCATCAAGCGGGGCATCTCTGCGCTTGTCCGCGGTGCCAGTCGTTATCTCGATGCAGTGGTGCTGTCGTATGGATTGGCTCGCGGGGATCGGGACTTCTCTGCGCCTGCGATCGACGGCCTGACCTACTGCGCCCAGAATGGCACGAAGATGCTTCGAGCAGCGGTGGGGGTACTCGTGCTCGAGAAACTGATGCTGCTGCCGCTGTGGTTGGGCGCGGGGCTGGGCTCGATTGCCGGGGTCTTCTCCGCTGCGTTCGCCGCCCAGGGGGGAGAACTCGCGGCGCTCGCCTCCAATCCTGGGAGCGTGATCAAGGGCGCCCCGGGGCCTTTCCTCATCGCGCTCGCGGCCGCGTTGGTGCTCGGTACCGTGATCGCGCTGCTCATCGTGCGCACGGTGAGAGAGTCGTTCGTGCAGCCAACGCTGACCACCATGGTGATGCTGCGTTTCCACAAAATGGTGCAGGGCCAGCCGCTCGACGAGGGCTGGAAACAGAAGCTGCGGCAGGCCGGCGATGGGGTTGGCCGGTTGGATGAACTCCGGGCGCGAGCGGTCCGGGTGGCGGCGTAGGGGGGGCTCGGATGCCCTGGCCGCCCACGGGCCACATCGGCGAGACCATGTCGATGTGCTAGCCTGAAGCGACAGGGGAGGCCCTCTTGCAGTTCGATCGCGCACGTTTTCCGTTGCTCGCGGCATACCTGGACGGGTTGCCCGACGGCTTGGCGTCGTATCCGGATTGCACCGCGAAGGCAGCGATGCTGCCGTTCGTTCTCAAGCGCCGTCCTTTCGTTGGAGAGGCTGCGGCGTTGCCTCCGCGACTTGCGGAGCTACTGGAACGCCCTCCGCTTCCGACACAGTGGATCCCGGAGACGGAGTATCTCGGCCTAAACCTGGCCATCGCGGACCAGGCTTCGTTGTCCGCGACACAGTGCCAAGCGTTGTGGCGGCAGATCGTCCTCGATATGACTCAGAGTCGGCTCTACAGCATCATTCTGACGCTGCTGCGGCCCGCGCGGATGATCCGAAGTGCGTCCCAGCGTTGGAATCGCTTCCATCGTGGGACGTCGTTGACGGTGGCCGATGCTGGAGGCCATTTCGTGGTGCGCATGGAGTATCCCCCACACCTACTCAACCGCTATTTGGCAGAGTCGTACACGGGCGTGTTGCAGGCCATCGCCCGCAGCTCCGCAACGTCGGCGCTGGACGTGACGTTCGTCGATGCCGCGCCGGATCATGCTCTGTGGGCGCTACGCCGCGGCGAGCCGTCGTGGCACCCGACGACCCCCCGTTGATGTTCCGCCGGAGTGTTTGGGGCGCGGACCCTCGGATGCGACGGGTCCGCGCGGCCCGAGGCCCCTACTGCGCGGGCACCACGTCCAGTCGGACCGGGCACACCTTGAGCTCCGCCGTCTCGGTGATCGGGTCGTACCCAGCCCCGGTGAGGTCGTTGATCCGGGTATCGCCGAATCCGAAGCTGCAGAACACGGTGCCCCTGGGCGAGCGATCGGTGACCTCCACCGCCAGCTCGACCGCACCGCGCTTGGATGCCATCCGAACCCGGGCCCCATCGGCGAGGCCCCACGCCGCGGCATCGGCAGGGTGCACCTCGAGCGTCTCTTCGGGCACGAAGTAGTGCATGCCCGCGCGGCCCGTCATGGTGCGCGTGTGGTAGTGCTGCAGCCGCCTTCCGGTGGTGAGCCACACGGGGTAGTCCTCGTCGACGACCTCAGCTGGCTCGCGGTACTCGACACGCTTGAAGGTGCCCTTGCCCGTTGGGGTCGGGAACTCCTCTTCATGAAGGCGGAAGGTCCCCGGGTGCCCTTCGTTGGGCACGGGCCACTGGTAGGTGCCCTCTGCGGCGCGGTCCCAGTTCACACCCTTGTAGGTCGCCGAATTGTCGCAAAGCTCGTTGAACACGTCTTTGGCGGACTCGTACTCGAACCCGGAAACACCCTGGCGTTTCGCCAGCTGCGACATGATCCACCACTCGGGCTTGGCCTCGCCTTGAGGCGGTACGGCAGCCCGCACCCGCTGGATGCGTCGCTCGGTGTTGGTGAACACGCCGTCGGTCTCTCCCCAAGCGCTCGCGGGAAGAACCACATCGGCCAGCTCGGCGGTCTCGGTGAGGAAGATGTCGACCACGACCAAGTGGTCCAGGTTTCGTAGCGCCTTCTCGCAATGGTGGCGATCGGGATCGGAGACGAGGGTGTTCTCGCCGCAGATCAGCATCGCCTTCATCTTGCCGTCGGCGGCGTAGTCGAGGGCGCGCACCTTCGTGATGCCGCGTTCGAGATCGATCTCTCGGCCGTAAAGCTTCGAGAAACGAGCCTGGTTGGCCGGGTCGTCGACGGGTTGGAAGCCGACGTAGTTGTTGGGAAGTCCACCCGCATCGCCGGCACCCTGGATGTTGTTCTGGCCGCGCATCGGGTTGATGCCGGTGCCCTCTCGGCCGATGTGGCCGGTCATCAGCGCCAGGTTGCAGAGGCTCTGCACGTTGTCGACGCCACAGATGTGCTCGGTGATGCCCAGCGTGTAGAAGATCGCGCCCTTGTTGCCGCGCGCGTACAGAAGGGCAGCCCGCTCGATATCCGCAGCAGGGACGCCGCAGATGGTCTCGGCCCACGTGGGTGGGTACGCCTTGACGTGCTCGAGGAACGCCGCGCCATCGAGGGTTCGATCCCGCATGAACGCCTCATCGACCAGACCTTCTCGGGCGATCACGTGGGCCATACCCAGCAGGAGCGCGACGTCGGTCCCGACCTTGAGCTGCAGGTGCATGTCGGCCCGCTTCGTCAGCGGGATCTTTCGCGGGTCGGCGACGATCATGACAGCGCCCTTGCGATGCGCTTTCTTGATCCGCGTGGCCGCGACAGGGTGACACTCGGTCATGTTGGTGCCGATGCAGAAGATGACATCGGGCTCTTCCATGTCCCGCAGCGGGTTCGTCATTGCACCGCGTCCGATTGTGGCCGCCAGACCGGCGACCGTGGGGGCGTGTCACGCCCTAGAACAGTTATCTATGTAGTTTGTCCCGTACGAGGCGCGGATCAGCTTCTGCAAGGTGTAGGTCGACTCATGCGGTGCGCGTCCGGAGGCGATCGCGTAGATGCTGTGCCGGCCGTGCTCCGACGCCGCCTTGGCCAGGCCTTCGGCAGCGCGGTCCAGCGCTTCGTCCCAGCTGGCCCGGCGTAGCTCCCCGTTCTCGCGAACCATGGGGTACTTGAGCCGGTCATCGTGCTGCACGAAGTCGAAGGCAAACTGGCCTTTGACACACAGCGCACCCTCGTTGGCTCCGCCGTCTCGGGCGGGACGGATCCCCACGAGCTTCTCGCCCTTGCTCAGCAGGTCGACCGAGCAACCCACACCGCAGTAGGGACAGACCGAACGCGTGGCCTCGATCGGCTCGGGCAGCGCCTTGGCGCGAAGGGCCTTACGATCGGCAAGCGCTCCGGTGGGGCAGGTCTGCACGCACTGCCCGCAGAAGGTGCAGTCGGAGTCGTCGAGCTTGTTGCCGAACTCCGTGGTGATCTGCGTGGAGAACCCGCGGTTCATCACGCTGATCGCGTAGTCGCCCTCCTGCTCGGCGCAGACGCGGACGCAGCGGTAGCATGAGATGCACTGGTCGTAGTCGCGGGCGATGAACGGGTTCTTGTCGTCCGGGTGCGAGGTGCCCGATGTCTTGCCCACGAAGCGCTCGCCCGTGGCCCCGTAGCGCGTCTTGAGGGTGACAAGCTCTTGCGACGCCGCGCCGCTGAGCGGATCGATGGTGGCGTCCGGGTTCTCGGAGGTGAGCAGCTCGATCAGTGTCTTGCGGTGCTTCTCGATGCTCTGCGTTGCCGTGCGAACCTGCATCCCAGCGATGGCGACCGTGGTGCACGACGCGACGGGGCTGCGGTAGCCCTCGACCTCGACCACGCACAATCGGCAGCCGCCGAAGGGCTCGAGCCGGTCGTCGTAGCACAGGGTTGGAATGTTGCTCTGGTGCCGCTTTGAGACCTCGTAGATGGTCTCGCCGGGCGTGAAGGAGACGTCCTGACCGTCGAGATCGATTGTCGGCAGGGGTGTCGGCAGGGCCGTCGGCAAGTCGGTGGATGAATCGTTCATGCTCGGGTCTTCTCCACGTGTTGCTGGACGCGCTCGGGGAAGTAGCGGACGAGGCTGTCGGTGATGAGCGGGGCCGCCACGCCAAGCCCGCAGGCGCTGGTGGCCTTCATGGTGTTGCCGATGTCGGCGACTTCTTCGTTCCACACCGACAACGAGCGTGGCCCGGTGTCGCCGAGACGCTCGGAGAGTCGTTGGGTGCCGATGCGGCACGGGAAGCACTTGCCGCAGGATTCGTGGGCGAAGAACTCCATCGCCTGCCGACTCACGTCGACCATGTCGCGGGTGTCGTCGAACACCATGATGCCCCCAGCACCGAGGAACGACCCCTTGGCACGCAGGGCAGGTTCGTCGAGGGTGACGCTGAGGTCCTCGCCTGCCACGAAGCCGCCCGAGAGACCGGCCATGGTCGCGGCCTGAACAGTGCGCCCGGGCAAGGGTCCTCCTGCCCAGTCGTGGATGAGGTCCATCAGCGGGAGACCGATGGGCACCTCGTAGTTGCCCGGGCGGGCGACGTCACCCGAGAGGCTGATGACTTTGGTGCCCGCGTGTTCGCCATGGCCCAGGCCTTGGTACCAATCCGCGCCGTTGTTCAGAATCGGGGCGACGGCACAGAGAGTCTCGACGTTGTTGACGGCGGTGGGCCGATCGTCGAACCCGTGGGTGACCGGGTAGGGCGGGCGGTTTCGCGGGAAGGGGTGCTTGCCCTCGAGCGAGTTGAGCAGCGACGTCTCCTCGCCACACACGTACGCCCCGGCACCCCGGCGAATCATGAGGTCGAAGCCCTCGAGCAGTCCTGCAGCCTTGGCTTCGGCGAGCGCTCGTTCGAGGATTGGGACGGTCTGCGGATACTCGTAGCGCAGGTAGATGAAGCCAACGCTGGCTCCGGTGGCCTGCGCCGCGATGGCCATGCCTTCGACGAGCGCGTGGGGGTCGTGATCCATCAACGCCCGGTCCTTGAAACAGCCCGGCTCGCCTTCATCGGCGTTGCACACGATGGTCTTGTGTCCGCCGCGGGCATCGGCATCGGCGACGGCTCGCCACTTGCGAGCGGTCGGGAAACCAGCGCCGCCGCGGCCTGCAAGGCCACTGGCCTCGAGTACGTCCAAGACCTTGGATGCGTCCGTACGGACCGCGTCCAGTGCCGCGTATCCACCCGTGTGTCGGTATCCTTCCAGCGTCGCCCGCCCTGGCTCGCGGATCTGAGCGAACACGCACTCCGTACCGGACCCGGGATAGACGGGCGGAAGCGGAGTGGGTGTGTCCTCGAGCGTCGCGGCGTCCGTGCCGACTCGCACCGTGTGGCCAGTGAGGACTGGGATCGGGCCATCGCATCGCCCTGCGCAGGGCATGGGCGTGGCGTCGGTGAGCGACGCGTGCAATCCGTCGTAGCCCCGCATCCGACAGACTGGCCCATCGCAGACTCGCGGAGCTGCGAGGCCGCCGGGTGTTCGCGCGAAGTGGTGGTAGAAGGTCACCGTCCCGAACAGGTCGGCAAGGGGGATCTTCAAGCCGTCCGATACGGTGCGCAGGGCCTCGTCGGAGAGGTACCCGTCGCGGTCGTGGAACGCGTGTAGCAGCGGTAGTAGCGGGGCGGGCTGAGGAGCCCAGGTTGCGATCAGCTCTTCGTCGGTCGGTTGGGGCACGGCGGTTCGAGCGAGGATATCAGGGGCACATGGGAAATCGGCAGGAGGGTGAGTGGGGGCCCGCTCACGCCAGCATTCCGTCGCTCGGCCGCCCTGACGTGTCGAGCTCCGCGGCATGGGTGATGCCGGCCCTCAGCGCCCCCTGGGGCGTGCGCAAGGCAGGGGCGGCGGCCGGACCGAAGGGAAGCGTGCTGCGCAAGGTCCCCACGTCTCACTTGCCGAGGTTGTTCGCGTCCCTCGGCGATGGACCCGAGACGTCACGCGCGGCCGCAGTTCACCTCGGAATGGCGAGCACCTGCGCATCTGCGCGACGCAGGAGCAGGCCGGTGGAGACGGGGCCTTGTGATTCAGCGAGGGCACTGCGGAGGTCGGGGGGCGAGCCCCGTACGCTCCACACCATCGTCGTCGATGGGACACTGACACTCGACCGGTGGGAGTGGCTGATAGGCACCACGCCCCTCATCCCAAGCGTATCGCCGCCACTGGCCCGCGAGACCGACGCAACCGTCCTTGGTCCAGGTCTGAACCGAGCTGGATTCGAGGCCGTCATCGGGGTCGACGGAGACTTCGGCCGCCCACAGCGAAGCCACTCGAACTTGGCAGCCGTGATTCGAGAGGTACAGCACGCGAGGGCAGTTTCCCGTCACGCCGCACAACGACTCGGCCTGCCACATTTCCTCGGCAGCGCCGTCCCGATCAAGGTCGGGGACTGGGCGCATCGACGCGACGAAATCGGGGTCTGGAGGCTCGGAGAACATCGTCGCGAGTTGACGTTCAGCATCGAGCTGGACGTTCGCGATGCATGCACCTCGGTCCTCGGGTCCGAGTCGGCTTGTACTCGCTGCGGACGAGGTCTTGTCCAGGTCTTCCGCGGCGTGCACCGCGTTGGCCCGACCTGCGGCGCGCGTACATCCGGTGCAGAGGAAGAGGACGAGCGATAGATGGCGCCACATGCAGAGCCCGACGTGTGCGGCCGGTGGGTTGTTCCATGGCGAGGTCTGGCGGGCGGAGCCTGGAGACGGTCGCATTTCTGCGACTGTGGATCGCGCGAAGGGGTGGAAGCGACGCCGCGGGGCGGACGTTCAAGAGGGGCTAGGCGCAAGATGAAACTCCGAACATTGTCGATATCACTGTTGCTCCTGGGCGCGTGCACGCGAAGCTCGGCGGAGCCAAGGGGCGGCACCGACGTGCAGCCCGGGGATGCCACGCTGACTCCCGCTGTCGAGGCACCGGAAGGCACTGAACCGATCCCTGCGCCGGGAACTCTCGAAGCGCTGTCGGGGTGCGGAGGACTGGACGAAGCCACCTGCCTATCCACGATGGGCTGCAGTGCGGGCGAAGGGGTCGAGATCAAGGATGTCGATGGGGGACATTGTCGAGGTCGTTGGAGATTCGCAGGATGCCAGACTGAGCAGACCTCAGAAGTGGTCTTGCCAGCTGCAGCAGCCGCTTGTGCGCCCGACGGGCGCCAGTTCTACTTCCAGATCCAGGACACTCCCGACGGTTGGAGTGGGGAGTTCTGCGACAAGGTGGTCGACTACCATGAGACTCCCCTTTGCGAAGATGTCACAGCCGAGGTTGTGACGTCCGCAGAACGGCGGATGGTCGCGCGTCAGCTGGCCTCAGACGCCTTGGAGTCCTATCTCGATACCTTGAAGGCGTATCGCCGAGGAGACCGCGAGTCTTACTTCGACGGCTTCGCCCCGGAGTTGGATTGCTTCTACGCTGAGACAAAAAACGGGCGCAAGGCGTTGGAGAAAGCGCGGAGCGGGTCGATCGGACACGGAGAGGTCTTTGCGGCGCGAACCCGTCTCATCAGTGCAAGCGCCGAGGAAGTGGTTTTCGTGGACTACGGGGTCTACTCGCGCTCGTACGACGAGGACTCGCTGCCCGCCGGGGCCCGTGACTATGTTTCGGCGTCGGACGACCCGACAGAACAAGGAACCCACGTGAAGCTGATCGTGATGAAAAAGGACGGCCGGGCATGGAAGATCGCATCCGAGACAAGTCGGGCGCACCAAGACTGCGTGCAACCGGGCATCCTCGCGGACGTCCCCATGACCAAACGCTTTTGGGACTGCTCGCAGAAGCACCGCGCGGCCCTGAAGGCCTGCGACGAAGCCTGTGGCGGAGCCGTGCCTGGGCATGCCTGCTTCGAGTGCCCCGACGCGGCGTGGTGCGAGTTGAAGTCCTGCCTGTCCATCGACTCTCCGCTCGGCGAGAGCTGCTCCTGGAGCCACGAAGGCGTCGGGAACGAATGACCGCGGACACGATCCAAAGAAGGACTCTTCATCCGCCACGGCAATTGCGAGGCTTGGCTGTGGTCTGGTTGTCTGTGGTGACTCCGGGCGTCGCCTGCAACGCGAGCCCGCCCGAGCACGTGAGCACGACCCCGAGGGCACGTGGTCCCGCCGGCCCCCGTGTGGAGCTGCCGGAGCCGCTCATGGACTGTCCTCAGCCGGCGGTTGCCTCCCCCTCTCCGGGCACCCTTCCGACCTCGCCCGCCTCCGGCGAGTCGCCCCCAGAACCTGGCGACTCGGTGCGCTTGCTTCTGTCAGACCTCGATGGAGATGGAGCCCTGGACGAGGTGCATCTCACCGAAAATGGCTACCTTCGCTATCAGGAACAGCTCATCAGACTGAGACCCGTCGATCCGTCGGGAGCCCGGCGGGAGTACGAGATCGTCGAGATTGAACTCGATGCAAGACAACGCGCGCTCCTGGTGACGCTCCCCGAGAGTGGAGCCGAAGACCCTCCGTGGGACCACCAAGTCTTCTCCATCCGCGGCGGGGTGTTGGCCAACATCCTCGAAGACGGAGGTGTTCTGACGACCCCCCATGGCGTCCGTCCCACGCTCACGGGCAAGGGGAGACTGCAGGTCGTGGGGATGAAGTGCATCCGGGATGCTGAGCCCCCAGAGGCACGGAACGGGATCGAGGCCCGGACAGTCGAGTCCTACCGCTGGATCCCGGAGACGGAGGAGATCGCCAAGGTCAGCATGGAGCGGACCCTCGATAGGCGTACCCGCTGCGGGTTTGCGGCGTGTCCGTTCGTTCGCGTCGATGGCGTCGAACGAGGGGAGACCCTCACGAACCTCCGCGACGCGAGCCTCGCAGGGACACAGCTGACCGATCTGGGGATCGTAGGGCGAGGCAGGCTGGAGGTCGAACTGCTGGAGCGAAAGCCGGAGGTCACCCGCGCGTCCAAGGTCGCGGTGCGTGTCGGCTCGGAGGAACTCCGACCCCTCCGATGTGCCGCCCCGCGTGGTCTCGCTGTGCCGGGCTGCGGCGACATCCGAAACCCGCTCATCTTGAAGGAGGGCGAGAGTGAGGTGTTCGTATTCGACGTCCCGAAACGAGGGAACGCGGCGCTTCATGTGACCGGGTATTATCTGGTGACGGACGGAACGTCCGTCGGGCCGGAGCCCCTCAACAAGTCGGTCGGCGCGCCTCGGGAACACCGAGGCTCAGACGACCCGAGTCTCGAGTTGTCGACCGGCTGAAAGAAGGCGGCCCCCCATTCTAGCTCGCGCGCCCCGTTCCCGTCCGAGGCGGAGGTCGCCAGCAAAGACTGCGCTCGGAGACTGACGTGGTGTGCCGATTCTGCCGGGCCGGCGGATGGTGGCGGTGGGATTTTGCAGGGATGTTCGTTTGTGCTGACAGCCCTCATGATCTGGATAGCCCGCTGTGAGAGGGCCGCGCAGCGGGAGGTCGGATCGCGGTTCTCGGCCCGCCGCGAGAGGTGCTGCGGCCTAGGCGTATGGAGTTTCAAGACTTCTTGGAGGTGGCCCCCGACGCGATGGTGGTCATGGCACCCGACGGCGTGATCACCCTGGTCAATGCGCAGACCGAGAGTCTTTTTGGGTACACACGAGGAGAGCTTGTCGGAGAACGAATCGAACTCTTGATCCCCGAGCGGTTTCGGATGAGACACCCCGAACACCGCGAGGGCTACTTCTGCGAGCCCGAAAAGCGAGGGATGGGTGCAGGACTCGAACTGTGGGGCTTGAGGAAGGATGGCCGGGAGATTCCAATCGAGATCAGCCTCAGCCCAGTGAAGACCGACAGCGGGATGATGGTGTCGAGCTCGATTCGCGACATCAGCGACCGACTTGCGGCCCGGGAGGAGCGGGCTCGGATGGAGCGCCAGCTGCAAGCCGGTCAACGGATGGAGGCCGTGGGGCGGTTGGCCGGTGGAGTTGCCCACGACTTCAACAACGTGCTGACCGTGATCCGGACCTACACGGTCTTCCTTTGCGACAAGTTCAGCGAAGGAGACCCCGTCCGAGAAGACCTGGATGTGATCCTGGATGCCTCCGAGCGGGCCACACGGCTCGTCGCTCAGCTTCTCGCGTTCAGTCGGCGTCAGATCCAGGAGCTGCGTGTCGTGAATCTCGATGACGAGGTGAGCAACGTCGGCAGCATGCTCCGTCGCCTGATCGGCACAGACATCGGTCTCAGAATGAACCTCGATGAAGGACTGGGACGTGTTCGTGTCGACCCCACCCAAGTCGAGCAGGTCTTGATGAATCTCGCGATCAACGCGCGAGATGCCATGCCCGACGGGGGGGACCTCACCATCGAGACGGCGAACGTCGAGATCTCAGAGGGTGGCGTCACAGAAGGGAAAACGACGGTTCCCCCCGGGTCCTACGTGATGATCTCGATGACCGATACGGGATGCGGGATGAATGAGGAGACGCAGAACCAGATGTTCGAGCCGTTCTTCTCCACGAAGGCGCAGGGGACAGGCCTTGGGCTCTCCACGGTGTTTGGCATCGTCAAACAGTCCAACGGGTATCTTCGCGTCGATAGTGAGGTGGGGAAGGGGACGACGTTCAAGGTCTATCTGCCCCGCGTCGACACGCCAGCGGCGACGCCGAAGCCCCAACGAGCGAAGGCGCTGCCCCTCGCGGGATCCGAGAGGATTCTTCTCGTCGAAGACGAGGAGATGGTTCGCAGGGCGGTGAGTCGCATTCTCCGTGCGCGGGGCTACGACGTCTTGGAGGCCGTACACGGCGGCGATGCGTTGGAGGTCGCCGGGGAACATGGTCAGCAGATCGATCTCGTCTTGACGGATGTCATCATGCCCGAGATGGGGGGCCGTGAACTCGCGGAGCGGCTGACGGTGAGGTGGCCGGGCCTCAAAGTGGTCTACATGTCCGGCTACACCGACGACGCCGTCGTCCATCAGAGCGTTCTCGATGAGGGCGTTGCGTTTGTACAGAAGCCATTCACCCCCAGTGCTCTGCTTTCGAAGATCCGGGCGGTCTTGGACCGGTAGCGACCCCGGACGACCCCGTCGGGCCGCATCGGTGATGGGCGGTACTACCGAAGGGCACGCACGAGCCGAGCGCGCAGGTACTCGAAGTTCAGCCGTGCGATCGCACGGACACTGATCTCCTTGGGGCACACGGCTTCGCACGCCCCGGTTTGCGAGCACCCGCCGAATCCCTCGGCCTCCATCGTCTCCACCATGTTCAGCGCTCGGTCCGTCCGTTCGACGCGGCCTTGTGGAAGCGTTGCGAGGTGGGTGACCTTCGCGCCAACGAATAGGGCCGCAGAGGTGTTTTTGCACACCGCGACGCAAGCACCACAACCGATGCATGCGGCAGCGTCGAATGCATCCTCGGCGTCCTGCTTTGCGATCGGAGTCGCGTTGGCCTCGGGTGCCGTTCCGGTGTTCGCGGAGATGAATCCGCCAGAGGCGATGATTCGGTCGAATGCGCTTCGGTCCGTGACGAGGTCGCACAGGACGGGGAACGGTCCAGCCCGCCATGGCTCGATGACAAGGGTCGAGCCGTCACGAAAGCTGCGCATGTGGAGTTGGCAGGTCGCGACCCCTGCCCCGGGTCCATGCGGCTGTCCGTTGATGAATACACCGCACTGCCCACAGATCCCCTCGCGGCAGTCGTGGTCGAACGCGACCGTACGCTTGCCCTGTGCGGCCAAGGTCTCGTTGAGATGGTCCAGCATCTCGAGGAAAGACATCTGCGGATCGACGTCCTCCAGCTCGTAGGTCGCCAAGGACCCGGGGGTCGCCGAGGACTCTTGCCGCCAAACCTGCAGTTGAAGACGCACTACTTGTAGCTCCGGGTTGAGGGGGAGGCGAGCGTGAAGGACAGCGGTTCCTCGTGGTGGACGGGCTCACCGTCGTCGCGGTGCTGCCAAGCGCTGATGTGCATGAACCCGTCGTCGTTGCGCCGGGCCTCGCCATCGGCACTCTGGTGTTCCTCACGAAAGTGTGCCCCACACGATTCGTCCCGAGTGAGGGCGTCGCGGACCATCAATTCGGCCAACTCCATGAAGTCGCTGACCCGTAGGGCTTTCTCTAGCTCGGGATTCATGGCGTCTGCTCGCCCCACGACGCGAACCTCTCGGTGAAACTCGTCCTGCAACGCCTGAACGTCGCGCAGTGCCGAGCGCAGCCCTGCCTCGGTGCGGGAGATACCGCACCGATCCCAAAGAACTGCGCCCAGCCGTCGGTGAAAGGTGCGCGGGGTGATGCTTCCGCGGTTGTCGAGAAGCGTCGCGATTCGCTGTTGGACCGCGGCCTCGGCATCAGCAAACGCAGCCCCCGCGGGGTCCGGGGGCGCGGTGCCAATCTCCCCTGAGAGGTCGTGGCCAAGCGTGTACGGCAGGATGAAGTTGCCGTCGACGCACGCCTGAAGCAATGAGTTGGCTCCCAGGCGGTTGGCCCCGTGATCGGCAAAGTTGCACTCGCCGGCCGCGTACAGGCCCCGGAGGCTCGTCATCAGGTGGTAATCGACCCACAGCCCGCCCATCGTGAAGTGGGCCGCCGGGTAGATACGCATGGGGGTGGTGTACGGGTCGTCCCCGGTGATGGTCTCGTACAGTTGGAAGAGGTTTCCGTAACACCCTCGGATCACCTCGATACCCTCTCGGGCGATGGCATCCTCGAAGTCCAAGTAGACACCACGACCCGAGGCCCCGATCCCGTGTCCCTGATCGCAAACCTCTTTCGCGGCACGGGACGCGATGTCCCGGGGAGCCAGGTTGCCGTAGGCGGGGTACTTTCGCTCGAGGTAGTAGTCGCGCTCGCCTTCGGGGATCGATCCGGGGGATCGTGTGTCGCCCTTGGCCGCGGGGACCCAGATCCGTCCGTCGTTGCGCAACGACTCCGACATGAGTGTGAGCTTCGCCTGGTGATCGCCTTGGGCCATCAGGCACGTGGGATGGATCTGCACGAAGCTGGGGTTTGCGAACAACGCGCCGCGGCGGTGGGCTCTCCAGGCTGCGGTGGCGTTGCAGCCCATGGCCAGCGTCGACAGGTAGTAGATCGTCCCGTAGCCGCCGGTGGCCATCACGACGGCGTGGGCGCAGTGACGCTCGAGTGTTCCGCGGACGAGGTCTCGAACGATCACGCCCTGGGCACGACCATCGTCGACCACCACATCGAGCACCTCCCGGCGGGTCAGCATTTTCACGCGGCCCTCGCGGACCTGCCGAGAGAGCGCTCCGTAGGCCGCCAACAGAAGCTGCTGTCCGGTCTGGCCTCGGGCGTAGAAGGTTCGCTTGACCTGAACGCCTCCGAAGGACCGGTTGGCAAGCACACCACCGTACTCGCGGGCAAACGGGACGCCTTGCGCCACGCACTGGTCGATAACCCTGGTGGACAGCTCGGCAAGGCGGTGCACGTGGGCCTCCCGACTGCGGTAGTCGCCCCCGCGCAGGGTGTCCGCGAACAACCGGCCGATGGTGTCCCCGTCGTTCTGATAGTTCTTCGCGGCGTTGATTCCTCCTTGCGCCGCGATGGAGTGGGCCCGGCGCGCGCTGTCTTGGTAGCAGAGGCAGGTGACGTCGTAGCCCTGCTCGGCCAGCGATGCGGCTGCACCAGCGCCCGCAAGTCCCGAGCCCACCACGAGCACCTTCAAGCCTCGTTTGTTCGACGGGTTGACCAAGCGCATTTGGGACCGGTGCCGAGACCACGCGTCGCGGACCGGGCCCGGGGGCACCCGCGTGTCTGGAATGCTCATGGCGCTTGGCTCCCGAAGGCGATGTACACGTAGATCGGCATGGTTGCGAACGCCCCGGCGACGCTCCAGGCAAACCATGCGGAGACGCGAGGCGCGAGCGCGGTGATGCGGTCGCTGAAGACGCCCAAGCTCCGTAGAGCAGCTGCAATGCCGTGCTGCAGGTGGAAGCCGAGCGCGACCATGCTGCCCACGTACACGAGCACGATCCAGGGCTCCTGAAACGAGGTCACCACGACGGTGTAGAGGTCCTTGTTGCCGCGTTCATCGAGGCCGATCTCCCCCCAGTGGTACCGGTACCAAAACGCATGCATGTGCAGGACCAAGAAGGCCAGGGTGACCGCTCCGAGCCAGCCCATCGAGCGCGCGTACCAGGGGCTACTGGTGCCCGGCTGCTCCTGCGCGTAGGGGCGGGAGGCTCGGTTGCGCCGTGCCAGGACCGCCGAGACCACGGCGTGTGTGAGCACGGCGGCGTAGGTCAACCAGCCTGCAATCTTGATGACCACGTTCGAGGACAGCGCCTGGGAGTAGGCGTTGAATGAGGCGCGGGCGAGGTGCTGGGGCAGGAACAGCTGCAGGTTTCCCACCATGTGCACGAGGACGAACAAGGCCAAGAACAGGCCCGTGAGGCCCATCCAGGCCTTGAGCAGGATGCTCGACCTCATCGTGCCGGAGACTAACGCGGGAACCGGGGGAGGAGGCCAGCAGGATGTGCGGCGATGAAGGGTCAGCCGAGCTTCCGGCGTGCGGCCTTGCTGATCGCTGGCGGGACGTCTGTGGCTCTGGCGAGGCGGCGGAGTTCGGCGGACGGCAGCCGGTCGAGCAGACGGACGGCGATCTGGGGGGGTGTCTTCGGGTTCCCCACGAGCGCCGAGACGATTCGACCGTCCCGAACCCACTCGGAGTTCCCCGCGATTTTCTGGAGCGCTTGCGGGTTGGCGTTGCGGAAGCCGGCGAGCATTCGAACCTCGTCCGATGAGATCTTCCGGTTCTTGAGCACCAGAGCATGCAGCGCTTTGTTGCTGTCCTTGAGCAGGGCCAAGCGCTCGAGTCGGTTTCCGGTGAGCGCGAGGTCCTGCTTCTCGAGCGATGACATCCGCGTGATCCGCAGCCGCAGGTTCCCAGTCTTGCTTTCGTCGGCTGGGGCATCACCCTTGGCCCTCGCAAAGAGGGGGTCCAGTCGCGTTCGCGTGTTCTGGGCGTCGATCAGCGCGAGCCCAAGGAGCCCATCGCCCACGTGAACGACGCGCGCCTCGACCTCGGCCGAGGCGCCTTCGCTGTCGATGCGGAGCAGCACATCGGTCATCGGCGCAGGACTCTCCGCGGGCGCGGGCACAAGCATCCCACCGTGTTCCAGATGAGCCTCCTGTCCGAGCAGCTCCTCGCGGTCCAGCCGCACGTGCAAGCGCGTCGACATCAGCTGCGAGCATACCTTGCCGCACGAGGCCGCCCGGGCTCCGTTGCGACTTCGTGCTCGCGAACCGGCCGTCCGGACTCAGGACACTAGGTCGGTTCGACGGAGCACGCGGTGTCGTGATCCGCAGTGTCGACGGTGACCTCGTCCCCGTCGTCGCCTCGCACGATGTAGGTCTCTTCCAACGGCGCGGGAATCGTGCACGTTGCGTTGATGGAGCGGCAGTCGGCCGTGCACGTGTCGCCTTCATGCTGGAGGATCGCCGACGCCTCGATCTGCAGTGCACCGTCGACCTCGGTCAGGGTGCACTTGGACTCGATGAGCGTGTCGCAGCTGCTGCTCAGGCAGGCATCGAGCTGGACATTCACCTCCAGCTCGGCGCCGTCGGCCCCGTCCACAGCCTCTACACAGAAACTCTGAACCCCTGAGACCGTGCTTTGCGTCGCATCGAGGGTTTCTCCATCGCAGGCCGTGGACAGCGCGACGACGGGGAATGCAAGGCGAAGCAGAAGGGCTGAGTAGTTCATGGCCGGGTAGTGTCTGCGGTTGACCGATCGATCAGGCCCCGGCAATGATTTCGCGCATTCGGTGAGCGCCCGTCTTCCCGCGCCGCGCCCGCAACGCTACGCGATCGCGCCGACGGTGGGACTGCTGCCCAACGCCTTGAGCTCGGGCGTTTTGCCGATGAAACCCCAGCTGCGCTTGAGCGCTGCTTTTTGGTTGCTCTCGAGATGTTTGGCGATGCTCCGCCGCGACAGGCCCTTGCGGTGGCCGTCGAGTGCGGTCGCGAATGCGGCCTCCGGCATGGACAACCCGGTGCGCAGACTTCGAAAGTCGATGCCGCAACCGCCCCCGCAGCAGCCGTTTTGGAATACGTAGGAACCGTTGGTCACCCACACGCCCATGCCAAGTGCGATCGCGGCAAGCTCAGCTTCGGCTTCGAACTCTTTGGGCTCGAGTTGGTGACCGCCGGAGACCGACAGGGCGATTCGGCCGAGTTCCCGCGCCGCCCCGGAGAACAACAGCTCTGATTTCCGGAACAAAGTCGGCGCGACGACGGTCACAAATTCATCGCCGCGACGGAACGTGTGCATCAACTGTCCGGCGGGGTTGCCCAAGGGAACAAACCCGGGGGGAACTTCGGGTGCCTTCTCGACCATGTCCACCAGGCCGAAGTCGACGTCGCCTTGTCCGACCTGTGCTTGCACGTCGCACATCATCTCGAAGAGATCGTCCGGGTTGTGGGGCGGCTTGCTTCGACTGAAGAGCTGGGGGGCGTGGGCAGGAGCTCCGAGTCGAGAGGCGACGGAACTCAACGTGTCGGCGACCCACGCGCGGGCGTCGTCTTCGGGGAGGAAGTCGATCGCGGGCTGGCTCGATCCAAACATCGACCGGCAGCGTAGTACAAGCGCGGCACCGTCCCAAGCGGAGCGCGGCGCGCCAACCTCGCGGCCGGCATGGACCTGGTTCGGTGTGATGTGGACCCATCTCTACTTTGCGCAGAAAGGTCTTTTGCCTCACAATAAAAGCACGGCCTTGAACGCTGTACAGAACATGAAGACGGGGGGTCCACGGTGGGCCATCACACTGCTGCTCACCGCGGTCGTGTTCTCGCTTCTCCCGTTCTCCAGCGCGCAGGCTCGCGGCCGGAAGGTTGTCCCAAGCGTTCGGAGCGAGGCCAACCAGTGGACGCAGCGCACCTCGCGAGCGCTCATCCGCATGCCGTTGACCGTGCATGTCGCGACCTACGGCGGTGACCCCGTGGCATCGCAGGCTCGTGTCACGCAGTGGGTTCTCCGCGCCAACCGGGCCCTGTCCCAAGCGGGCATCGAGGTCTATGTCCACTCCGTTCGACATCTGCCTCGCGGGTGGCGGGCGGTGACGAAGTCTCAACAGCGTCGTCGCCTTGCCGGGTACGCGCCCAGCGACGGCACGATCCACGTGTTCGTCACCGAAGAGCTCGACAAGCCCCGGCGCAGGCGTGCGCGTCGTCGCGTCCGCGGGTTGCACTGGCGGTACCGAGGTTTTCGTCGGGAACTGCGTGAGCGCGAGTACGTGGTGGTGACCGACGGCGCACCCAACACCACATTCGCCCATGAGTTGGGGCATCTGTTCGGCTTGGCGCACAGCAAGGGCACCACGAACATCATGTGCAGCTGTCGGAGGGGCAGCATGCTCGGGTTCACCGGTACTCAGTCCGCGCAGATGCGCTCGGGCGCGAAGTCGTTCCTTTCGCGGCAACCCAAGCGCTACGGCGCATTCGGTCAGACGTTCGCGGACCGTGAGCGCTAGCGGGGCGAGGAAAAAAAAAACCACACAGTGCATGACGGCGCCCTCGCATGCAGCGCTGCTAGGGGCCGCACAAGGTCCCGCGAGGATCGGGCAAGATACGGCATGCGCGCCCGCATCCTCGCCTTGTCGCTCGTCTTCGCTGGCTGTGCCGGGAAGCAGTCGGGTACGCCCGCCGGGGTTCACGTGTCGGCGCCGCGCGTCGCCGCGGTGCAATCCGAGGCTGGGCCTCCTGCTCCGACGGTCGTGCGGCCGCTGTTGTTACGTGGCGTCACACTCATCGATGGGACGGGGGCCGAGCCGCGCACCGGAGTGGACGTCTACCTGGACCAGGGACGCATCGCCAACGTGGGGGAGCACCTCGCGGCAACCGGGACGGTCGAGGTCTTCGAGCTCGAGGGCTACACACTCCTGCCCGGGTTCATCGATGCACATGTGCACATGACCCTCACGCCGCCCTCCAACTACGCGAACGGGGTCGTTCGGAAGATGAAGGAGCACGACTCCGACCGGGCGCTGGGGGGAGTCGCCAACGCCTGGTCCACGTTGGCGGCTGGGTTCACCACGGTGCGGAACGTCGGGGGGTCGTTTGCGGACCGCGCTCTACGCGATGCGATCGCGGACGGCATCGTTCCCGGACCGCGGATGCTCGTGGCCAACTACGCGATCTCGATCACCGGGGGTCACTGCGACGATTCCCACGGGTACCAGCCGGACCTCATGCCGGACAAGCAGGACTACCGCGCCGGTGTTGCCGATTCGCCCGACGAGGTTCGCAAAGCCGTGCGATATCAGCTCAAGCATGGCGCCGACGTGATCAAGGTGTGCGCGACCGCTGGTGTCATGTCTTCGGGCGACACGGTTGGCGTGGCGCAACTGACCACGCCCGAGTTGGCCACGGCGGTCGAAGAGGCCAACCGGGCCGGGGTTCGGGTCGCGGCACACGCCCACGGAACGCAGGGGATTCGAGAAGCGGTCGAGGCCGGGGTGCACTCGATCGAACACGGCAGCATTCTCGACGCGTCGACGGTCGCCTTGATGAAAGCGAAGGGGACGGTGTTGGTTCCAACCCTCAGCGCAGGCGAACACGTGATGCGCGCGGCGGATGCGGGAACCCTGTCCACGTCGTCGGCCGCGAAGGCTCGGGCGATCGTCCCGCAGATGCGTACGAGCTTCGCGATGGCCTATGCCGCCGAAGTGCAGATTGTTCTTGGCAGCGATGCTGGTGTTTTTGCCCACGGAAAAAACGGACGGGAATTCACGCTGATGGTCGATGCGGGCATGAAGCCGATGGAGGCGATCGTCGCGGGGACCTCCGGTGCGGCGCAGCTGCTGGGTCTCTCAGACGTCGGTCTGATCCGCGAAGGCAACCACGCAGACCTCGTGCTGGTGAAAGGAAACCCTCTGGAAGACATCTCTTCTCTGGAGCGTCCCGCGGGCGTGATCAAGGGGGGCGTCTTCTATGTCCGGCCCGGTTCGCGCGATCAGCGGGAGTAAAGGTGGGTCTTGTGACTACATGGTGAGAACCGGGAGCAAGCTGCGGGGAACTGCCCGGATCGGGACGGGGGTTTGTGTCCGTCGGCCCAGACTGCCATCCTGTCCGTCGGGGACCTGATGATGCAGCGATCTTGGATATTCGGAATTGCGGTGCTCGCTGTCGCATGTGGCGACACCGGAGCGAACGGCACCGGGGACGATGGCGGCGGCTCGCTCGTCACGACGATCACCGCCGGCGCCACGATGGGTGACACGGAGAGCGGCGAAACCGAAGGCTCCGGGAACACCGATAGCAACAGCGGGCAGGACAGCGGTCCGACCCAGGGTTCGGACTCCGACAGCACGCCCAAGTTCGACATCGGCGGCATCCCTGACACCGCCGAGTCGTGCGGCGGTGGAAACGGAAGTGGGCTCGGAACCGACTTCTCGTACATCTGGGTCGCCAACAGCCCCGAAGGCACGGTCTCCAAGATCAACACGCAGACGCTCGTCGAAGAGGGCCGCTACTTGGTGCGTGCCGACACCGGTGGCAGTCCGTCTCGAACGTCCGTGAACCTCAACGGCGACATGGCGGTTGCAAACCGGAACGGCGGCGTGACGATGATTCGCGCCCGCATCGAAGACTGCCCCGACCCGACCAACACCTCCACGGGCGCAGCCGACGTCAAGGCTTGGCAGGACGGCTGCATCGCTTGGCACACCCCGTTCGGCTACAGCCGTCAGCGCCCGATGGCGTGGACCCAAGGCGACTTCTCCAATGCGACGTGTCGCTACGAGAACGTCAAGCTGTGGACCTCGGGCGCGGTGAACTCGGGCTCCATCATGGACGTCGTGCTCATGGACGGCGAGACCGGCGTGGTCGAGCAAACGATCCCGGTCGGCGTGGCTTCCGACAACTACGGCATCTACGGTGGTGCGGTCGATGCCGACGGCAACTTCTGGGGCAGCATGCTCAGCGGGCAGACCCTGTTCCGGGTCAACCGGGGCGACTTCGCCGTCAGCACCTGGCCCGCTCCGTCCGGTTACGGCATGACCGTGGACCCCGTCGGGCGCCCGTGGACCTGCCAGTCGCAGCTCGCCCGCTTCAACCCGGTGACCGAGCTTTGGGACTCCGTCTCGGTGGGGTCGCAAGGTGGCGGCTGCATGGTTGATGCGAACGACATCCTTTGGGTCGCCGGCTCGGGAAGCCGTCTGCTCGGCGTCGACATCGAGACGATGGCGGTCGTGCAGGACTACCCCATCCCCGGCTACGCGAAGGGCATCAGCATCGACTTCGAGGGCAACGTGTGGGCCGTGTCTCAGGGCGCTGAGGCCTGGCGGGTCGACCCGGCGACGGGTGCCTACGACACGTTCACCGGTCTCACGTCGCCGTATACGTACAGCGACATGACCGGCTTTGCGCTGAGCCAGAGCGGCAGTCCGCAGGGATAGGCGGCGGCCTCGCGCTCCGTCGCAGAGTGCCCGTCCGTTCGCCTGGCCTCTCGCTAGAGCTCGAACGTGAAGACTTGGCTCTCGACGGGGGCCGCGGGCAGGGTTCCGGTGAACGTGACGGAGCCCTCACCACTGACCTGGATCTCGAACGGGCCTCCGTCGACGCCGTCGAAGTTGTTGACCCACACCCGGTACTCGCCCAGGGGCGGTTGCATCGGGAAGTAGATGTTCTCGACGTGCGTCATGCTGTTGTCGAGGCAGCTGGCGCCGACGCAGTCATCGACATCGAGGACACCCCCGCCGACGGACCGGTTCTCGAAAGAGATTTCGTGGCCCGCCGGGGTCTGGACGTGGAGGTCGAGATCGCTGACGTAGTCCCACGACAGCGAGATGCGGAGCTCACCGGTCCCGACACACACGCCTTCGAAGCACGTGGCGTCGTCGGGGCAGTCCTGGGGGCCGTTGCACTCGGCGCCTTCGGTCGCGAAGACGTCGCTCGAGGAGCTGTCTTCTGCCACCGACGTGGACGCATCGGTGTCCGCGTCTTCGCCCTGAATCAAGCGCTCAACGCAGCCGCTAAGGGTCCCCACGAGACCCAGCACGAGCAATCCTGCCGCGTAGCGCATCAAGCTAAAACGCTACCACGGCGGGCGGGGGATGCACGGACCCGGCTCACTTGAGGGACTTGAGCAGTGCCTCTTGTTCAGCGATCTCTTTGTCCTCTTCGGTCTGCTTGTCACCGGACATCGCGTCGAGGTCGACATTGATCTTTTCGTAGCGGACCAACATGTTTCGCAACGCGAGTCGGCTGCCAGGCGCGGGCCCCTCGATGTCCTTGTCGTCGCCCTTGGCCGGAAGGTGGATCTTGCCCGCGGCGCCCGCGATGACGCACTTGTGGGCCTTCGTGACGATGGCCTCCTCGTCCTTGGCGCCGCTCATCCCCTCGAGGATCGGGTACTCGTTCTTGTAGAACTTGACCAACATGTCGACGGCACCCGCTGAGCCGCACTGGGCGTACAGCGGGTCGTACTCGTCGGGGACGATCGCGGTCCGGCTGTCGATGACGTTGTCCGCGTCACGTACGGCCCAGTCGGAACCGGCGGTGGCGAGCATGCCGAAGTCGTGCAGCAAGTGGCCGTAGATGACGGACTGCAGGAACGCCTTCTTGAGCTTGGCGCCGCTGAGCTTCTTCGAGAAGACGAAGGTGAGCTCGTTGTGTCCGCCGCCGAGATCTTCACGCAAGACCCCAAAGCCGGTCTCCTTGTTGATCTTGATCGACTTGGCCTTGGCGGGGATGCGCTCTGAGCCCTGCATGAGGAACAACGAGTGCGTGTCGCCGAGATACTCGAGCCGCTCGCGCAGCTCCTTCATGTTGGTGATCTTGGTGAGCAGCTCCTCGTTGCCCTCGACCTGCTTGGCCCAGGTTGCGAACTGAGGATCCATCGAGTCGGCCCAGGTGCGCGGCGGGGGCTCTTCTTTGCCGAGCTCTTTCTTGATGCCGCGAAGGACGCTGCGGAACGGCTCGTCGTCAGCGACGACGCGGCGCGCGTACATCTTCACGTTCATCCAGTCTTCCCACACCTTCTCTTTGTTGCCGGTGTAGTAGGTCTGCATTTCGCGGACGGGCGCCTGCAGGTCTCCGGGGAGCGCGGCGATGGCGGCTTCAGCCTCTTCGCTGTTGAAGAACTGAAGCAACCGGAGGTCGGCGTACAGCGAGGTGATCTGGTCGCGCTGCTCTTTTCCGTAGCCGCGGAACACACGGTGCACGAGGTCCGCGTAGTCGCGGCGCGCGTTTTTGCGGAAGGCCCAAGCGTCGGCTTCAGCGATGCCGCGCACGATCGCCTTGACGCGATCACCGGGGCTGAGGCCCGGCGTCACGCGCACGACCGCGGCTACGCCGGCTTCGAGGGTGTAGTTTCCGCCGCCCTCGGGTGCAGCGTCGGCTTGCTCCACATGCGGGACTTTGTTGAGCGGGTAGAGCTTGGAAAGCAGCGGCTCGAGCTTCTGCGCCATCGGGTCCGTGGGCCCGCGCTTCTCCAGCTCTTTTCGCTCTTCTTTGTCGCCTTCGACCTGGTCGACTTGACGCGCCATGGCGTCGCTGCGGCTGTCGCAGGCAGTGGCGCCGAGAGCGATCGTGAGCGGGATCCCAAGGTAAAGGCCGGTTCGTTTCATCTGGACACGTCTCCCGTGCGCGCCAAGGCTCCGTCCGGGGCCCGCTCACGACACCGCTGGACGGTAGAAAATGCCCGCCTACGCTGTCAAACGCGGCCGGCGACTCCCCCCCGTTGACGAGTAGGCCCTCAGGTCGCATGTTTCTGTCGGTTGCCCCAAGGGGTGACGCAACGTCAGGTTCTGACGAGACGGTCAGAAACTGCGCAACCTTCGCGAAATTCGCCATGAGCACCGAGACCGCACCCGCCCAAGAAGCTGCCGCCCCCGAAGCCGAGCCCGAGATGCAGGCCGCGCTCAGCCTCACCGAGGTCGCCGCATCCAAGGTCGCAGAAATTCGAGAAGCCGAGGCCATCGAAGCCCACTACGCCCTGCGCGTGAAGGTGCTTGGCGGCGGATGTTCTGGCTTCCAATACGACCTCTTCTTCGACGAGCAAGCCGAGGACGACATGGAGTTCGAGAGCGCTGGCGTGAAGCTGATCTCCGACCAGATGAGCTACATGTACTTGATGGGGACCAACATCGATTACGTCGAAGGTCTGCAAGGTGCGGGCTTCAAGTTCAACAACCCGATGAGCACCGGATCTTGTGGATGCGGAAGCTCGTTCTCCGTGTAAGCGGCGACCGGCTTGAACTCGGCCTAGACTGCTTTTCGTGGTCCTGATTCCGGAGCGCTTCGCCTCTCGGCTCGATGCCGTTGGCAGTCCGCGGCCGCGCCTCTCGTTCGCTGACCCGGTCGAGGACGCGGCCGTCGTCGCGTTGCTGATGCCCGGCGAAGGCGTGCGCGAAGAGGACCCGCAGGTCGTGCTGATCGAGCGGGCCGGGAGCATGCGGAACCACGCCGGTCAGGTCGCCTTGCCCGGGGGCAAACCCGACGAGGGCGATGGAGGCCTGATCAACACGGCACTCCGCGAAGCGAGCGAAGAGGTTGGACTTCCGGAGGTCGGCGCGGCGGATGTCCTGGGCCGCCTCTCGCCCGTACCAACGCCGTCCGGTTTCTGTATCTGGCCCTACGTCGCGTGGGCGCCCGAGGGGTGGCAGCCCCGCAACACGAGCGAGAACGAAGTCGCGGCGGTGATGACCCCACGACTGTCCGCCCTGGCGGGTGCGCACTCCGTCGCAGGCAAGGGCGTGTGGAAGGGCTTCGCCTACGAGATGCACTCGTTCGCCGTGCACGACCCTCCGGTGTGGGGGGCGACGGCCCGCATCATGTGGGATTTGCTGGAGCGCATCCGGCGATGAGCGAGCTCCGGCTGGGACCGGGTGCATTGGCTCGCATCGCTGCGCGGGCCGACGACTCGGGCCTGTTGAAGCTCGGGGTCGTTCGGCTCGACCACCCCGGTTTTGAACCGGCCGCGGCCGCCCTGGACCGTTTCGTCGAGGCGGGGTTCTTCGGCGAGATGGGGTTCATGGAGCGGACGCTCGAGGTCCGAAAAGATCCCGCACAGATGCTTCCGGGGGCACGCAGCGTGCTCGTTGCTGCGGTGCCGTATCGCGGCGAGCCCGGAACCGGCGTCGCCCGCTACGCGCATGCGGCCGACTACCACACGGTGATGTACGGTCGGCTCGAGGCCGTCGTCGATGGGTTGAAGGCCGAGGTCCCTCAGGCTGAGGCGCTGATCTGCGTCGACACAAAACCCCTGCAGGAACGAACGGCCGCTGCGCTTGCGGGGCTGGGCTTCATCGGCAAACACGGATGCGTGATCGTCCCGGGCCTCGGCTCGTACGTGCTGCTGGCCGCCGTCTTGACCGATGCGGTTTGGGCAGGGGACGACGAGGTTCACGAGCTGCGCCGTGCTCGGTGGGACGCCTGCGGGACGTGCACACGGTGCCTCGATGCTTGCCCCACCCAGGCCTTCGACGCGCCCGGTGTCCT
Source organism: Nannocystales bacterium (assembly GCA_050633305.1). GTDB lineage: Bacteria > Myxococcota_A > Polyangia > Nannocystales > Nannocystaceae > CAJXVA01. The sequence continues at coordinate 8,753 of JBOEGF010000023.1, read as the reverse complement.
CGATCCCCGGCGCTGTATCTCGTACCTGACGATCGAGCATCGCGGCCCGATCGACGATGCCCTCGCGGACGGCATGGGCGGTTGGGTGGCCGGTTGCGATGTGTGCCAGGAAGTCTGTCCGTACAACGCGTCCGACAAACGGGAGTCCAGGGTCCGGGAGGACGTGTGGCTGCCGGATGTCAGCGGCGGCCCCCGGTCCGCGGATCCGGTCGCGCTTGCCCAGCTCGGCAGCAGTCGGCACCGCGCCTTCGTTCGCGACACGGCCCTGCGCCGCATTCCCCGCCGTGCATTGCGGCGTAATGCTTTGATCGCACTGGGGAATCGGTCAGGTGCGCTATCCGCCGAGGAAGACGCCGCGGTGAGCGTGGCCGAGGCGGACAGCGACCCGCAGGTGCAGGCGGCGGCGCAGCGGGTTCGACGCCGCCGTCGTTGAAAAAAACTCGGTCGGAGCCAACCCAACCGGGGCCCTCGCGGCTAAGGCCCCTCGATGTCTCGCTCCGCCTCGCTTCCGGTCGCTCTCCCCGCCCTTCTCGCGGTCACCGCCCTCGGTTGGAGCGCGGACGCGAAGGCGACGGACGGGGTGCATATCGAGGTCAACGAGACCCAGGAGGTCCGCGATGAAGACGGCGAGGTCGTCGAGGTCGTGGAGACGACCGAGGTTCACAGCCACGGAGACCAGACGTGGGGCGGGCTCTACCTCGGCACCGTCGTCTCTCCGTTCCGCATCATGGGCCCCACCAACCAGAACTGGCGGGTGACCTCCGACCGTGCGCAAGCGTGCCTCGACCCGGCCGGCGCTCGTGGCTGCGGCAACGTTCGCGGCTTCGATGCCCGCTTGGTGATCTTCGAGGCAGACGGCAAGCGCGACTACCCTTGGGCGGTCGGCTACTTCCGCAGCGGCTACACGGGCGGGCGAATGAACTTCAACCCGACCTCGAGTGAGGGGTTCGCCGAGGGCGAGGCTCGGCGGCTGTCGTACATGACGGTGCCGTTGTTCTTCGGCGGCAACTTCTACGTCTTCGACGACTTCCCTCTGCGGCCCTACGCAGGGATGGGCGCGGGCTTTGACGTGCTGCGGATTCAGTACGACCGGCACGAGGCGTCCTCGATCGCCGACGCCTCGGTGCGCATCGGCTTTGAGTTGCACGCTGGCCTCGAGGCTCGCATCACCAACTACGTCAGCCTCAGCGCGGAGATCCAGCAGCTGTGGAGCGCACGGCGGAAGATCGGCGGTGTACCGGACTTCTCCAACGAGGGGTTCTCGATCGTCAGCGGCGTGACCGTCTCCATGCCGTCGTTCGGCGACCGCCGTCGCAAGCACCACCGGGTGAAGACGGTGCGACGGGTGGAACGTGTGGAGCCCAAGCGAGCCCCCGCGCCTGTGCCCGCAACGCTGAAGGCCGCAGCACCGCCGCCTGCTCCGACCGCACCGGTCGCACCTGAGCCTCCCGTGGCAGCGCCCGAGGCCGCACCGCCGGCAACTGCCCCAGCGGCACCTCTGGCTCCAGCGGCGCCCGAAGCTCCCGCTCTGGAAGCAGCACCGTTTGCCGAGACCGCGCCTGCGCCCGCAGCCGAGGTCGCTCCGGCTCCGGCTCCGGCTCCGGCGGCCGCTGAGTAACCGGTGGCGACCCCTCGCGTCGCCACCGGGGGTCGGCTACGCGTGCTCAGGACGACCTGCTGCAGACGGCGTCTACGGTTGCTGCACCCCCGGCTTCGAGCAAGGAGCGATACCAGCGGGCGACCTCGGACGCATAGCCCGGGAGTCCGCTCGTCCCCCAGACCAATGACAGCGTTCGCGTGGTGCCGTCGTGGGTCTTGGTACGTTGGGAGTCCTTGACCCCGTTGGCGCATGGCCCCTGCGCGTCGTGCAGGCACAGCAGGTTCGAGACTTTGATCTCTTGGCCCGAAGCGTTGAACACGTAGGTGCTGTTCTCGGGGGCGAGGTCCACGTGGAGCGGAGCTTGAGCCCGTTCCAGGTCCACGACGCTGATCGGCAAGCCGCTGTGCAGTGACACCACGTTACAGGCGTCCACGCTGAGGTTGATCGGTCGCAGCAGCTCCTGGGTGACCGCCTTGATCAAGTACTCGCTGGCTGGCTTGCCGCGGCCTGTGGGTTTGTACCCGCCGTGCCGCAACAGATCGCGGACCGCGGCCTTGATCGCGTCGCTGCGACGAACCGGGGTGTCCGCTTCCAGCTGCATCATCGCTTCGAGGCGCGGGTCAGCGAGCGAGCTGAGAGGCTGAGGGAACGTCGTCTCGAACGCGACGAGCTCGAGCAGCGGGTGTTCGGCAACGCGGACGGCGACCACGGCCCGGAGTCTAGCAACTCCCGATTCCGCTACCCCTGCCGGCTCTCGCACCACTGTGCCTGCGCCGTGTGCCCACGTTGGGCCAGCGCCTTGCCGAGGGTTCGCAGGTGTCGGGCCTCGAGGTCGAGCTGTTCTTTCATCGCCTCGAACTCCACGAAGATCGTGGCGGCCATCGGGTTCATCCCGCCGTCCAACGCAAAGCCGACCGCGGTTGTGACGGCGTTGGCGGCGGTGTCCGTGTCGCCGTGGGCACGAAGCGCCCGGGCCCGCCGGAGATGAACCGCAGGACTGCGGGGGTGCTCGGACGCGAAGGGCTCCAGGGCCTCGAGTGCGGCGGCCGGGTTGTCCTCCAGCGTTTCGTCGATCTTCTCGAGCTTGGTCAGCAACTCGCTCTTGAACGAGAGTGCTCCCTCGCCTCCGGTCATCGCTCCCATGACCGACAGCGCTTGCCCCGGTGCGAGGCCGCTGAGGTTGGGCGCGGGCCCCACATTGCGGGTCCGGTCCTCGGACCTGATCTTGAGCACGAACCCGCCGATCGCGACCGTCGTGGTGATGCCGAGTGCGGCAAAGAACCCGCCGCCGATCCCGCCCCACAGGTAACCGAGGCCGCCGGAGGTTGCGAACACGAGCACCAGCCCCACGGTGGCCGTGGGGGAGAGTTCAAGGCTCCGCGGCTCGGAGGAAGCTGCCACGTCACCATGGTAGCCGGAGTTACCGGCCACTCGCAGAAAGCGGCTTGTCCCGAAGAATGGTCGAATTCGGCCTTCAAACCGAGGGTCGTTGCGAGAATTCGTCCAGCCGCTATAACGGCACCTGTATGAACGACAAAGCGATCGCTCTCGTCGCAGCGGCGGAAGAACTTCGGCAGAACGCCGAGAAGAATCGCCCGAGCCGCGAAGAAGCCGAGGCCGCCGTCCGTACGCTGCTTCGGTGGGCGGGGGACGATCCCGAGCGCGAGGGCCTCGTAGGCACGCCCGATCGCGTCGTTCGATCGTACGAGGAATTCTTCGCAGGGTACGCCGACGACCCCGTCGAGATTCTCAGCCGTACCTTTGAAGAGACTGACGGGTACGACGAACTCGTCGTCCTCAAAGACATCCGCCTCGAGAGTCACTGCGAACACCACGTGGTCCCGATCATCGGCGTCTGCCACGTCGCCTACCTGCCCGGCAGTCGCGTTGTGGGCATCAGCAAGCTCGCGCGTGTCGTCGAGACCTACGCGAAGCGCCTGCAGATTCAAGAGAAGCTGACCGCACAGATCGCAAACGCGATCGAGTCCGTCCTTGCGCCTCGGGGCGTGGCCGTGGTGATCGAGGCCGCGCATCAGTGCATGACGACGCGCGGGGTTCACAAGCCTGGCGTCAACATGATCACCTCGCGCATGTTGGGTGTGTTCCGCGAGAACGCCGAGACGCGGCGCGAGTTCTTCTCGCTGATCGGCAAGTAGGGCCGGGCGTCTGCCGCCAAGTCTTTCCTGACGAAGGACCGCTGGCTGTCCCCCGCCTCCCGGTGGCCCGTTTCGGTGCTGGGATGAGCCGAGCGGTCAATTTGGTGGGCGCGCGCGTCCGCTTCTCACATGCAGAGCGCAGCTCGACAACCCTCGCCGGACCGACAGCTCATGCATCACCAGTTCGCGGTGCGGTGGACGGGCGGCTGCGCCCATACGCGGGTGTACAGCGCGGACGACGATGCCATGCAGATGTTGCGGACCGAAGCCGCCCGGAGTGCCAGAGGAAGACGAAGAGGCCCGTTCGGGGTCGAGTTCGGGCTCCGACTCACCCGTGGTTGTCGCCAGCGCCTCGGTGGCGGTGCTGGCGTTCTCTTCGGCGCCGCTCGTCCCGATGCGAACCGCCGGCGCGGCTGCTGACCCGCAAGCGGTCGCGAGGAGCACTACCAGCAGGCATGGGCGCAGCACTTTGTGTCTGTGGCACTCCGGGCGTCACCGTGCTCGGCCCGATTGAACAGCCGCGGGTGCCCGGTGATCCGATGAGGTCGGTCTGGACTCTATAGACTCATGAATCCTAGACTTGTTCTCGAGTGGCAGCAGATTGCCCTGGGTGTGGTCGTCCTTGGTGCCTCTGCCTGTGGGGGGGACCCGGCCACAGACGCGGATGAAGGTGGCACGAGCACGTCCGGCGGCGTCGGGAGCACCTCCTCGCAGGGTGCAACGTCCCTACCGGACCTGTCGTCCTCGTCGTCCTCGGGCGAGGTCGTAGATGAGACCGGAACCAGCACCGGCGGGATCGAGCTCCGCGAGTGCCTCGGAGACCAGAACCCCTTCCGGGTGGCGTTCAGCATCGATGGCAACAGCGTGTCCGACGTGGAGTTCTGGTCATGGTTTCTCACCTCGACGACGTGCCTGCCTGGCACTCCCGATATCTCCACCACAGAGGACGGGATCGTTCGAACGGTGCTCCCCCTCGAGTGTCCGGACCCGGAGGCCCGGAAGGGAGAACCGCCAAACCAACTCCTCGAGGTCATCGTTCGCAACCAGGCCGTCGACCTCGGAACGGACCCCGTCCAAGTCTCGTACGAGGGCGAACCCGCCGGTGAGGACTACCCGATCCCCGGCTACCGATTTTCGGTCCAACGCGACGACCGCATTCTCGTATTCAGCGCGTCAAGCGGATACTGGTTCGGCTTGGAGACGGTTGCCGGGGATGACCTCTGCGATCTCGGCTTCGGCGAGTGCGGCTACGCTCGAGGTGTGGAAGGAGTCAGCCCCGACGGCGAGGCGGTCCGCCAGTTCAACGGCGATCCTGTGGAGATGATGGTGGGCGAGCACAGCATGATGGTTGTCGCCCGAGGTGAGGAGTTCGGAACTTGTCCTGGCGAGGAGGAAGAGGAGTATGAGCCCTCCGGATGGATGGAGGTCCGCGCGGTCGATCCCGAGGTCTTCGTGTCGCCCTAGCAGACCGCCGCGTCATCGAAGGCCGGGCGGAGGCAATGGGGAGACATGAACCGCCGCTCTCGTCCAGTCCTCCCCCTTGTCTCGGCCACACTCCGCGTTGCCGCGGCGCTGTGCACCTTCGTCGGGCTCGCTTCCGCCTCGGGGAATGCATCAGCGGCCACCATGACCCGGCATGTGCTCGATCGCTCAAGTGAAACCAGCTGGAAAAGCTGGCCGCGGCATCGGCGCAGATGGCCGGAGAAGAGTGAGAGGCAACGCGGGCGGTGGCCAGCGGAGCCAGGGGTGGGGCGGATGAGGACAGAGGCGCGGAGGGGCGGATGGGCGTCAGAGGGACGCTCGCGGAGTTCCGTGGTGTGCTAATGCGCGTACGGATGGCGAGGCGCTCGCGGTGAGCGAGGGCGTGATAGGGGCCAGAGCTCAGGCCAGAAACAACATCAGCTGTGCGCGAGCTGAGGGTGTTCGAGATCGTCGCCGGTCGTCTTCCACACCAGGGCGCAACGGCGGAACAACTGCTGCAGGACAAGCTTCGGGGGGCGCCGGTGCTCCCCGTGGGGACGCCGCGTTCGATCGTCCGAGTGCTGCGGCGCGGACTCGCGCCGCAACCCGAGGATCGGTTTGCGGACCTTGGCGCTCTGCAGGACGGGATGGACTCGGGCGCGCGGTGGTGGGTTGTCCCGGCGCTTCCTCTCCTTGGCGCACTGGTCGTCGGCGTGGGTGCAGGGCCGTCCCCCGCGGACGGCTGCGCCGAGCTTGTTCCACCGAGGTGGAACGCGGCATCGCTCCCGGCGGACGGCGAGACGACGGTCGCTCTCGATACGATCAACGCGATAGGCGGCGACTTCGTCGATGCTTGGAACGAGGCTCGGGTCGAGGTCTGCGCCGGGCCGCGGGAGGCAGCAGGGGTGACATGCCTTGGCGACCTGGCCGCCGAGTTCGCCACAACGACTGCCGTGCTGGGCGAGCGACCCGCGGACGCGGCTGGGGTGGCGGTGCTCAAGCGCCTGGCCGCCCCAGGTTCGTGCGCCGACGGTTCCACGCGGAGAACGAGGCCGAGGGACTGGCATGACGACGTTCGAGTGGCCGTGCTGCGTTCCCGGGTCCTCCTGCGGCGGGCGATAAGACGGCGTCCTGTGCCGTCGCGGCCCCTGCCCAACGAGGTGCGACGCGAGCGATGTCCGGTCGTTGGGGGGAGTCCGAGTTCGCCGCTACCCACCAGTGGGCGGTGTCGTGTGCGAACGTGGACCCTGAGGCCAGCTTGAAGGCCGCGGAGCGCGGGTGCCTCGCGGCGTTGTCGGCCGATCAGCCCCAGTGGGCGGGCTCGATGGCCACCCACCATGCGGACCTCAAGATGCGCGCTGGCGCGTTTGAAGCGTCCGAGGTCTGGTTGCATCACGCCGAGGCGGCGCTCGAACGGGGTGGGTGGTCGCGGCGGGAGTACCTCCCGTTTCTCGATGTCCGCGGCAATCTCGAACTCGCCGCGAAGACCTACGGCGAGGCTTTGGCCCTGACCGATCGGAGTCTCGAGCGAGCGAGTCTGGCCTACAACCGCGCGGCGGCGTTGTCCGAGTTCTCGGAAACCGGGGACACACTGCGGGCGTTTCAAGAGGCCTACGCTCTGCTGCAAGAGGCTGCTGGGTTGGAGAGTACGGCGACGCTCACCTGCGCGGTGGCAGTCAGTAGCTTGCACGTCTCCCGAGGCGCGGTTCAGGACGCACAAACCGTACTTGACGAGGCATTGCAAGCAGCGCGGCGCGGGCTCGCGCCGCAGGCGTATATGACCGGGCGGCTGCTCGAGGTCCGAGCGATCCTCGAATACAAGCGGGAGGCCTTCGAGGCGTCGGCCGAAGCCGCGTCCAAAGCGGTTCAGGTCCTCGTGCAGCGAAGAGGCGAGCAGCACCCCGCGACCGCGCGGGTCCGGATTCGCCACGGATTGGCGCTGACCGCCGCGGGCCGTCCCGAGCAAGCCATCCCGCTCCTGCATTCGGCTGTGGCCTCCCTCGAGACCTCGCCAAATGAGACGGGTTCACTGGGGGAGGCTTGGACCGCGCTGTCCGAGGCGAAGCGTGTGCAGTCGGCCTCGGACCCGGAGGGGGCGGTTCGTGACGCGCGTCGGGCCGTCGAACTGCTGACGGCTGCCGAGGGCTCTGATGCCGGGGGGCTCGGCGACGCGCATCATCAACTTGGCCTGGCTCTGGCCGCGTCCGGATCCGATCCGGCGCTGGTTCGAGCCTCGTTGCTTCGGGCGGTGTCGGCCTTCGAAGCAAGTGGAGCTCAGGGGTACGCACACGATGATGTGCTCCCCGTCCTGCGTGCCGAGCTCGAGTCTTGGTCCCCGACGTCCTCGAACCTATGATGCGCCCACCATGCTGGCGTCGGCGGTGCCACAAGTCCTCTACCTCGTTTCTTGCGGTCGCCGGGGCGGCAGGGTGGTCGTGGGGTCGAGCATGGATGCATACCCTTGGGGGGGATGCGGATCATGAACCCCCCGGGGTATGTGGCAATCGCGCTGGCTCACGCGCCTTCCCGGTGAGTCTCGGTGATCGTCCAAATGAACTGCTGCAGGTTCGACGTCCACTGAGGGCTGTTGATCTTGTCGAAATACAGCGACGCGCCCGACGCTTCGTCGACACAGTCGAAGATGTCTCTGAGGTCCTGGGTTCGCCGTCCCAGATCGTCGTGGGCGGTGATCGTGAGTCGACGAACACTCCCGTCTGGAAGCAACACTCCCCAAACGAGTTGCTCACGTTCCAGAACGAACGGGTCGTGGTTCCCCTCTGGGAACTCGTCCTCGCTGAGGATTCGACACCCGCGATCCTGAAGTCTCTCGACGAGATCCTGAAGCCGCTGAATGGTCATCGCGCGGGTTGACGCCTCTTCGGGCACGTTGCGCAGGAAGTTCGCCACGTGGGCAAAACGCTCGTCGAGGAAGGTCCGGACCTCTCTGGCCACTTCGGATTCGTCCATCGCCGTGCCCATCGCCCGCAGCCACGCATCGCAATCGTGATCGGCACGTTGCGGTGGCGCATCCGCAGGCGGGGGTGGCCAAACCGTTCCATGTACTCCTGCTCGCCGCCCAACCATCCCGCCAGGAACAGCGCGAACCGCTCCCGCGTCGCGTCGCTCACCTTGCCGGGGGCCTTGCAGTCGTGCACGGCGGTGAGGTCGGGCTCGTCGCGTTCCATCGCGTCGTAGAAGCGGTGGGCCAGGGCAAGGACGGGCTCACGACCGCCGAGCAGATCGTAGGGCGTGCGATCCATGTGGGAAGTATGGCAGCGGTTGCGCTACGGGGTGGCCACCGCGGTGATCGTCACGGTGCCGGGGTTGCCCGCGGACCCCGGCGACCCGTTGGACCCCCGCGAACCGCAGGAGCCGTTCGAGCCCGAGGATCCGCCAGATTTCGAGACCATGCGGTACTGGGCCGGTTGCGAGCGGCCGTTGGTGTAGGACGCGGCGCGGGTCTGCTCTCGACAGCTCGTGCCGAAGCCTCCCCGGCCCCCCATGCCACAGCTCCCTGGAGTTGCCCCCGAAAAACC
>JBOEGF010000022.1:219151-219574 GCA_050633305.1 Nannocystales bacterium | reverse complement strand
ATGCGATCACCCGCCGCCGCAGACTCGCCGTGTACAGCCGACGTCGGCCCTGCTTCGGCAGCGCCTCAATCTCGCGGAGCAGCTCCTTTCCCTCTTCTTCCATCTCACCGAGCGTCCCGCTCGGTGAGCTGGCCGTCACGACGTGCTACGGCGAGGACTTACACCGATGTGGCTATCTTCTACGACCTCAAATCGGCATCCGCCCCAGATTCATACGACGTCAAACTTGGAACCGCCTACGACATCAAATCGGCCGCTAACACTTACCCCCGACTTCATCCGGGCTTCGTAGCTCCGGAGGTACAGCCACGACAACGCAGCAGGCGAGCCAAGCTCGTCCGCTTGCGCTGGTTCTTCATCGCCAGTTGGACTGGGACCCTGGCCGTCAGGGTCAGCAACCACGTCCTTGAAGGACAGATAGGC
>JBOEGF010000022.1:0-219106 GCA_050633305.1 Nannocystales bacterium | reverse complement strand
CCGGCCGCCCGACGCCCATCCAGCGTCAAGCGGTCGATCCCATCTTCACTGACACCTCTGTCAGCACACTACTTCCAGACTGGTGATCGTCCTCGAAAGACAGGCCGACCCGGCCGCTCCGTGCTCCCCGGAGCGACGAGCGACCGGCTCCTTCTTCGCTGACACGAGTGTCAGCACACGACTTCCAGACTGGTGATCACCGCTTCTTCCAGACTGGTGATTGAGTTTATCCTCACCCATCACCTAGCTAGTGGCTTTCGCCACGTGATCCCGCCCACTTCGTACCCTGCGGACTCGATCATCTCGCGGGCGGACTGGGCGAGCGCGGCCGAAACTTCTCCAGTCCTCTCACTCTCCGCGGCCAACGAGTAGTAGTAAGCATCCTTCCGGCTCAGTTCGGGGCGCGTACGCCGCATAATACCCGGCCGATAGTCAGCCGGTGCCTGCGTGAACTTCAGCGCTTCGGAGACCATTCCGTACGTTTCGCTGTCACTTTGCAAGGCACCAAACACCTCGTAGAAAACACCGAGCCCTCGTTCCCAGTAAGGGGGAGCGGCGAGGTCGAGTCTCCCCGCTCCCCTCGCCGCGAGGTCCGTCAGGTCGATGCGCTCCCCGGCGGAGTAGACGCGCCGCGCGATATTCCAGCGAGCCCACTCCAGCCCTCCGTCAGGAAGAACTCTAACATGAGCTCCGAACGAATAGCGTTCCCCCCCCTTGACCAACAGGACATAGATTTCTTCTTCTGGAACTAGGTTGCTCCGGACAGCCTCCAGCGCCACCCCTTTCTCCGCGCTCAGAATCGAGACCATCTCTTCAAGGTTACTTTTCAGCACACACTACCCTTCTCCGAAAAACAGACGATATACAGAGTTATCGCCGAGGAACTCCTCACCGGCCTTTCGCGCCTCTCCCAGCAGGAGTGTCGGATCGTAGGCGGTTACGCCCCCGTTCTCTACCCGAACAGCGAATGCATGTCCAACGTTCTCCACTCCCCCTTCTGTCTTCCTAGTGGCTGTCACGATCGCCGTTGCCCCGTCGCCCTCCGCCAAAAGGAGATCGACCAACTCTTCTTCGGAGGCGACATGGATTCCGTCCCCCCTGTTCAGCCGGACCGCGAAGTCCGAGGGAGTGACGCCATCCGGCAGCACGCTTGACGTAGCGGGTTCGCCGAGGAGGTTCCGCTCAGCCGCGATACTGCACTCTGTACAATCTAGGTCGTCCAGCCTTGCCTCGGGGTTTCGGACATCCCTGAGCCTTTCACCCGACGGAAGGATCTCATCGCCGTCGGCAATGCGTACCTTGCTCGGTGGCTGAGGCCCTGCGTCCCGCAACGGACCACCGAGCACCTCATTCGCTGACGCGCCCGCGCCTGGCTTACCCGCAGCAGCTCGACGTAGCTGACGAGCCTCCCTCATCTCAAGCCCCAACAGGCCAACACCGAGAAGGTCGAGGGCGAGCCCCATCGCGGCATCGGTACGGCTCACCGACTCCCCTGTCACTGATTCCCCAGTCGCCAGGCGCATGGCATCGTCCGCCACCGGAATGACCGAGGCCCCGGCTTCCTGGCCGGCCCTGGCAAGAGGGGTTGGGGACTCCTCGATGGGAGCGAGTCGAAACGTTGCTGCTGAGATGGCGCCGCCGAACGCACCATCCAGCTTTCTGGGGAGCCGAAGCTCACCGTTCCTTGGGTTCATCGAGCCACCAACGAGGAACTCGAATTCAGTTACGAGACCCTCGAAAGCGTGTGCCAGGCCCTCGGCCCCGGGAGGGGGTGCGGCGAAGTTCCCGCTCGGGTCCGTCAACGTAATCGGATTCCCCGACACATACGCATACCGGTTCACCCCATCCCCAAGCCCAATCGGGTCACTCGCCGTCCACCGCCCGAGCCAGCACGCGTAGTACCGAGCCCCGTGATACCCAAGCCCCGTCTCCTCGTCCCGCTCCTTCCCCGTGTACCGATACGTCCGCTCCGACACGTCGATGCTCGAGTTCACCGCCCGATACGAGCTCGTCCCGTACGGGTGATACTCCTCGTACGAAATCACCTCCGCTGACCCCGTCAGCTCCAGCGACGCCGACCCCAGATGGTTGCTGTACTGATACCGATGATGCGTCGTCGGTGATGCGACGGCTGAGCCGCTCTCCACCGTCCGCGTCTCCACGTCGCACATCCGCCCCGCGTCGTCCGCAATGTGCAGCGTCTCCCGCTCCAGCTGGACTGCTCCGTTCGTCCGCTCCCGGTACAGCTCGTACGCCCCAAGGTAGATCCGCTCCGTGCTCTGCGTCCCCGCCTGGTTCACGGACACCTTCCGCACCCGCTGCCCCGCACCGTCGTACACGAAGTACACCGTGCCGCCGCCACCCAGGTCCGCCGAGCGCATCTGGTCCGAGTAGTTCCAGCTCACCGCACTCAGGTGCGGCATCGAACTCATGTTCCCGTGCGCGTCGTACCCATACGTCGCACTGTGCTGCCCCGCTGCATCGCCCGGCAGCGACGTCGCCTGCAGTCGGTTCCCGTCCCCCGCGTACTGATACCGCCGCGTCCAGTTCCCGCCCGCAGCTGCGTGCTGCATCTCCAGGATGTTCCCGACCACGTCGTACACGTACGCCTCCGCGTACGCCCGCATCGCCGTCCCGTCCTGCGGATGCGCGCTCGGGTTCGCCCCGAACTCGCTCGGCTGTGCCGCGTGCTGCCCGATGTGCTCCCGACCCTCCGCATCCGTCACGCGGTACAGCGCGTCGTACTCGTACCGCTGCCTCGCCGTGACAACAGCTCCGCCGAAGTACACATCCTCCTGAGCGCCATCGCCTATCTCGACGATGTTCCCCACCACGTCATACGTGTACGTCAGGTCCTGAAACGTCCGCGTGGAGTCGGTCGTCTGCATCCGCGTCAGCCGCTGCGTCACCTCGTCGTACGCATACGTCGTCTCCGTACCGTTCCCGTACGCAATCAGGCTCCGTCGCGCCTTCACGTCGTAGTCGATGTTCGACACGAACGCCGTCTCATTCGCCGACCCACGGACGTTCGCAGTCACCCCTTCGAGCAGCGCTGCCTCGTTGTACGCCAGCCGCACCACCGTCCCGTCCGGAGTCGTCTGCGTCCTCGGACGCCCGAGCGCGTCGAAGCTCGCCGCCGACTCGAACACCTCCGACTCCAGCATCGGTGCCGCCGCCGCCTCGAGGTCCGAAACGTCCTCCAACTCCGCGAGCGCGGACCAGTCCACCGTGTCCTCGTACGCAACCGCGAGTACCCGGCTTTGCAGAACCGGGTTGCCCGCGAAGTCGTAGGCTGCTTGCGTCGCCACGCCAGCCCCATCGTAGACCCGATACACCTGCCCGCGATGGTAGGTCGCCTCCGGGGTCGGCAGCGACTCCCCGTACACCGTTCGCGCCACGAGGCGCGTGCTCGCGCCGGGCTCACGAACATACTGGTGCGTCGGCCGGCGCAGCGCGTCGAACCTGGCATGACTCCGGATCCCTCGACTGTTCCAGGTGCGCAACGGTGTGCCGTCGGCCGCGCCCAGCGCCCAGCGCCCGCCCGCATCCACACTGACGGTCCTGAGGACGACGCCCCCAGGAGCGTGCGAGTTTTCCTGGGCGATGTTGCCGCGGGCGTCCACCACCGCAAGGGTGTTGCCCTCAATGTCCAACGAGGCCCGAGTCTCGGGAAACGTCTCCACAGTCTCGCCGCTACTGCTGTCGATCGAGCGGTTGTGAGCAATGGTGAGGAACGCCCGGCCCAGGTGGTCGAGGTGCGTAGTGTCGGGTGTGTCGGCGTACACCGCGGAGAGTTCGGCGGCGCGCTGAGCCTCGGGCCCCAGGCCGCCGCCGATCCGGTCGGCGTGCCAACTCGACTCCAAGACCGTGTCTCCGGGATCGAAGCTGCGGCTCCACCACGGGGTGAACTCCACCCGCGCAAACGTGCCATCGGGGAGGTCGCTGCGGACGACCCGACCCATCGGGTCGTAGTGCATCACCGGCGTCACCCCGGTCTCCACCAACACTGCCTCGCCTTCGTAGTCCGGACGGTCCGAGAAGAACGGCTCGTACTGCTTGACCGGAAGGCCCTTGTTGTTGCGGATGACCCGGCCGTTGCCCACCCAACGCTGGGCAGTGAGCGCCAGGACGACGCCGCCGCTCCCGTCCAAGACGAGCTCCCCGGCGGCGTCGCGCTGCGGCGCCAGCCCTGGCTCCGCCATGGCCTTGGCCTGGGCGACATGCCCCATGCCATCAACGTGAGTCCACTGCTCCAGCCAACGCGTCGTTGGATCGGCATGCCGCTCTCGGCTGCGGCTGTGAACGGAGGTTGGCCGGCCATCGCGTACAAAGGCCCACAAGTCGACGACGAAGGTACCGGTTGGATCCTCGAGCGTGTCGCCCTCCCCATCGCGCCCGGCGATGGCGTACGCGACGACCTGACCCAGTGCGTCAAAACGCGCGTGAGCGGTGCTGCCGTTGGGGTCGGTGACCCGGCGTGGGCTCAACACGCGGTAGTCGACTTCTGCCAACACCGTGTTCCCCAGCGCATCGACCGTCGAGACCGCGTGCTGCCGCGCAACGTCGTAGCTCACGGTGCTCTCGTGCCCGAACGGGGTGACGAAGCGCGTGGGCAAGAAGAACTGCGCGGGATCGGGGATGGCGTGGCCGCTGCGGCTCCACCACGAAGGGCCATCTTGGATGTATCGGCCCTCGGTCAGCACGTCAGCCAGCGTCTCGTCGTCCAACACCTCGCCAAAGACGGCCTGCGCATGTGCATTACTGAACCGGACACTCTGCTGAGAATGCAGAAGAGTCCTTTCACCGACCGCACCCAAAGGTAGTGAAGTCGTGAGGCCGTCGTTCCAGTACAGGGCCTGACGCCGGGTGAGGCTGCGAAGGCCAGCTTGGTCCGGTTCCGACTCGAACGGAAGCGCAACTGCGCTGTCCAGCGCGGTGCGCAACGCGTCCGCAGACAGCGGCGCGTCGGGGTCGAGGCTGAGCCCCTGCAGCACGGACGACCGCTGCTCCACCGGGATCCCCAGTCGCAGGTCGTCGTCTCCGTCGCGGTGCACGACGTCCACCTCGGTGACCACGATGGCGCTTTGTCCTTGCTCGACGTGCTCAGGGTTGCGTCGCGGATAGCCCAGCGCCGCACTTCGGGTGGCCACGCCGTACGCGTCCACCTCGAGCGTGAGGGACTGCTGGAGACGAGGGTCGTCGGGAACTCTCTCGAGGTGCCAGGTCCGCGTCTGGGCCGGGTGAACGAACACCACTGCGCGGGAGTCTTTGTAGGCCGCATCGCGGCGCCGCGGCTGCTCGAGCCTGACCGCACTTTGAGTCTCGGAGACTGTGAACGGACGCTCCTGTGCCTCGCTGCCGTCGAGACTGTAGACCTCCTGGCGCACAGCCTGCCCGCGAAGGGCCCGGAGGGCTTCGAGGTACTCGTCTGAGGTCATCGCGGCACCGGGCAATGAGGGCGCAACGACGACCGGGTCCACCAGCGGCGAGGTTCCGGGAACGGCCCAGAACTCGTCGAGCATCGCCTCGAGTGCTTGTGGCGCCCCGGTGTGAAACCATGTCCGCGTATGCGCCGGCGGAACGTCGAGGCTGTCCTCGCCGGCCTCGAAGTGCTCGACATCCTGCTGGTCGACTCTCGCGAACCCGCGAAACTCCCGCTCGACGGCATCGAAATACCCGTGGCGGTACTGGTAGCTGGACGTCCAGCGGAACCCGGTAATCGCGTCGTGTCGCTCGACTTGGTCGAGCACCTGCACCGGGAAGGCCAACCGTGTCTTCCACGGTGTCCCGGCCGCTTGGTCGGCCAAGGAGAAGCGGGTAGACGGTGCGTAGCGTAGTCGCGTACGCAAGCCGACGCCGTTGTCGACCTCCGTCAGCAGGTAGGGCTTGCCGTCCGGGAACAGGGACAGGTAGCGCAGGTGCTGGCCCTTCGCGCTCGGCCACGAGCTGCTCCACACAAGGTCCGCCGTTCCCGTGCCGGTGAGATCTTGAACCTCGGCGTGGGTGACGTCGTCGACCGGCGGGAACCCCTCGACGCGGGTCTCCTCCACGAATCGGTTGCCTGTCGCGTTGAACCACACGGTGGCCCCTTGGTGGTCGAACAACACAAGGTCGGCGGTGCCACTTCCGTCGACGTCCGCGAGCCGCACCCGGCTGGCCCGAAAGCTTGCGGGGTCGTCGAAGGGGCGCAGGCCCCCCATCGTCACGCTGGGCCCAAAGCGGCCCCACCCCAGGTTGGGCCAGTAGCGCACCGAACCGTTCTCCAGGACGACCAGATCGGCCAGGCCGTCGCCGGACATGTCTGCGAACAACACGGCGACCTGCGGGCTCGTGTAGACGGTGCGCGGCCGGTCGACCTCGTCGCCGGGCTTGGGAACCTCGAGCGCCGCGGCATGCCCATGCCGGCCTCGGGACGGATAGATCCGCAATCGGTCCCCGAGGTCGACCACCAGGTCTGCGAGGCCGTCACCTGTGACGTCCACACTACGCGTTCGCGCCCCGCCGAGATCCGTCGTGGGGACCTGGTCGAACGCGACCAGACGTCCCCAGCTGCCATCGTCATGTCGGCGAGATGACCCACGTACGGAGCCCTGGTTGAATGTGGCCGCACGTCTGCCGTCGCCGTCGAGGTCGAGGAGTTGAAGGCCTCGTCCGCGCCCCGGGCTCGGAAGGTTGGGTTGCGGCTGCGGGGCGGCGAATCGCCCCTCGCCCAGTGGTTTCTGGTACATCCAGCTGCCACCGACCACGTGCAGGATTCCAGGGAGTCCATCGGCGTCGAGATCGACCAGCTGCATCGCGTCAACGTCGACTCCTGCCCGCAGTACGTGTCCGCCGCCGGCGTCCGCCAACGAGGTGCCGAACGTGCGGTCTTGGTAGGTCAACCGCAGCGGTGGCCCTGCCTGTGTTGTGTAGCCGGACGGTGTCGCGGTGTCGCGAATGTAGCCCCGCTGCACCGCCGTGTGGAGCTTGCTCCCCACCGGGTCATCGTCGTAGTGCAGGTCGGTCGAGGCCACGACGGTCGCGGCGCCTGCATGCAGCTCTGCGAAGTGGTGCACGGCGAGCACGCGTTGGCACCGCCTGTAGCGCCGCAGATCGAACCGCGAACGGTACGAGCTGAAGCTGTCGGGGCGAGCCGACCACGGGAGCGTTTCTTCCGCGGTGACGACGACATCGAGCGCCTCCACATCGGCCGGCGGAAGAGCCCCGTGCTCCCCGTAGTCGAAGACCACTTCGAACGCGAACTGATCGGCGACGAATGGCTCGACGTTGCCGTAGAGGATCCGCTTCAGGTAGCGCTGAGGAAGGTTGGTGTGACTCCGCCGCCGCTCGGCGGGATTCGTGGTGTCGACGCCCTCGGCGTTCTCGGCCTTGTAGCGATAGTGCGTGATGTTGCCGCGGTCGTCTTCGATGCGTTCAAGCAACCAGGTGAACACCCGCCGTGGATCGTCGGGGTCGGCGATGCGGGCCTCGGAGCTCTCCCCAAATGTGGAGACGACATTCCCGGGGGAGGTGACCCGCCACAGCGCAGCCACAGACGCGCCCCCCTGCGGGGTCCAGCGCTCGATCCGGGAGAAGCCGGACTCCACCCGCGGGCGATAGCTGTGCACGAGGTAATCCGCGCCGTCCCGAGTCTCGGTACGTGTCCCGACCGCTCCACCCTCGTCCAGCTGAGGCACCAAGTGCTCGGCGCCCGACATCACGAACGTGTCCCGATGCGCATCGTCGTCGTAGGTGGGGAGCCCCCGGTCGGTACGACGCGTGATCGAGGGCGGGGAGAGCTGCATCCCCAGCCCGAACACGCCCTGTCCTGCGCCGCTGCTATAGCTCAGGCCTAATTGCGGACCCGCCCCTCCACGCGAGGGAGACGACACGATGGGGATCTGTAGCGAGCCGGATCCGGTGAAGGCGTTGATGTCGAACGTCTCACCGATGCCCCGCAAGGCTCCCCCTCCCTTCGGGAGTTCCAGCGAGGGGGCGAGGGAGTCTTGGCCCGGGTCTTGGCTGAGGTCGGCCGCGCCGTGCCCGGCGCTCACACCTCCACCAAAGCCCGAGTTGCCGACAAAGCCCGTCTGGGCATCGGGCTGCTTGGGCTTGCCAGCCTGCGAGGGTGACTCGCCCAAGCCGGGCAGTGGCGACCCGAAGGGTCCCCGAGACTCGCTGCGTGAATCGCTCGGGGCACGGGACTGGGGCCCAGACCCGTTGTCCGCGTCGTCGGCGGTGAGGTTCTGACCAAATCGACGAGGCATGATTCAAGCTCCAAACGTCAGCACGAGGACGACATCGTCCAAGGTCGTGGGTTGACCGTTTGCGGTCACACGAAGGGTGAGCGGTTGCTCTGCCCACGGCCCCGACCCGGCTGCGGCGAACCGAAGGTTCGTCGGTGTGTCGTCGGGCAGCCTGAACTCCGCTGTCGCGACCAGTCCAGCCTCGGGCGACGTGGACAATGCGACGACCGCCGCACTGGGCGCACCCACGAGCACAACCGTCGAGGCGAGTACGTCGGCAGGGCCCTCCCCCGATACCAGCATCGGGACGGCCCCGGCAGGGAGCACGACAGTCGCCTCCCCATCGCGGCGCAGTGCCTGTAGAGCCTCGGGGAATGCAGCCGCGAGGGACCACGCACGGGTGGGACCCGCAGCACTCTGCGGGGCGCCAACGTGGTCTCGTGCTTGCAAGCGCGCCGCAAGGCCAGCCTCGACCGACTCCCGGAAGGCCGGGTCCCCTTCTCGTGCGGTGTACGAAAGCTCTATGACCACGTCAGAAATGCTCTCGTAGTCGAACGATCGCGCTTGCGGCAGCTGCAGACTCCAGCTGCTGACCGCCCCCTTGCCCTCGAACGGGAGGTAACGATCGTCGCGAAGGCTCGGCTCGAGCATGCCGCTGTCGTCCTGACCCGTGCTGAGCGCGATGCTGGTGGTGCCGCCAGGTTGCGCCGAGAACAGCTCACTGCCCACCGTGCCCTCAGTGCGGATCATGCTCGAAAGCAACGTGAGCCGCCCGGCGGTGCTGACGTACGGCCCGGTTACGGCGGGCAAAGACACGCGCACCATCTTGACCCGGCGGAAGAAGTGCCCCGGATGGTCAAGGTCGAACAACGATTCGTCGATCGAGATCTCGCATTGCCCGCTCTCCCGCAACTGAAGCAGCGACCACGGATCGAGCTCGGCCAGCGACACACGTTTGACCAGCTCGTACTCGCGAGTGTTGGCCATCTGGTACTCCGCCTCGAGACGCTGCAGGTCGGCGGTGAGTTCATTCCCCGCGAGCAGACCTTTGCGCTGGCCCACGAACTGTCCCGAACGCACGAATGTGACGCCCGGCTTCCCAAGCTCGAACTGAAAACACCGCTCCGCTCGGCGTGCGAGGTCGAGCGCAAACCCGTACGCCTTCGAGTACGTCGCGGACAGCTCGTTCGCCATCCAGCGATGGAGTTCGGCGTTGGTGAAGCGACGTGTGAGATAGGCTTCGACGGCTTCGGACTGTTCGCGAGAGAAGTCGTGATTGTCCAGTTCTTGTTGCGCCTGCTGGAGTCGGATCTCGGCTGCGACCAGGTCTTGTTCGATACGAGTGACCTCGAGTTCCGCTTGACGGAGCTGGAGGTGCCAATCCTGTTCGCGACGAATCTCGCCTGCCTTCATGCCCGCCAGGCTCGACCCGGTGCTCATCGTGCTCGCGGTGGAATTGAGGTGTGTCGCCGCGGCATTGAGCCCGGAGGCGATGTTCTGCCCGCTGATCCCGACCGTCGTGTGTGCTCCGAAGCTGAACCCGAGGTCAATCGAAGGGATTGCCCCGAGCAGCCCTGCGAGCGTCGAGAGGTCGCCAGCGATGGCTGTCTTGCGAACCGAGTCAGAGAGAAGCTCGACCTGCTGCGCCTCGGAGTCGAGTTTGCGCTTGTCTCCGAGCGAGAGCTGCCCCTTCGACGGCACCTCACCTCCGAAGAGGTCGCGGTAGTGAACGACTCGGTTCTCCGCGCTCCGCTTGGCGAGTTCCAGCGACTGGATCGATGCCCTCGCTTCGTCGATCTGACGTTCTCGGATCGACCGGATCTGGTCGATATTCCGAACTTCCTGCCGCGCACGGAGCTGCGCCAGTTCCTCGCCGTCGCCGGACTGCAATGCCGACAGCATCGCGGAACCGAGGGCCTTAACCTCGGCCGCGACCTCCTTGGCCAACGAAAGCGCGACCCGAAAGCGGTACAGAGGGACGGGAGCCGAAAGCTCGGAGATCGCCGCGCCAACGTCCAGACCGGACGCGGTTGCCCGGGCCAACAGTTTGGGGTCGATGGGAGGGGCGAAGAGTGCGAGTTCTCGTAGGTTGCCGTCGAGGTCTCGGCAGTTGCGAATGTTGAACAGGCGCTGTCCGACGGTGTCCCAGTACTGGTCGAAGACGGGGTTGGGCGGGATGCAGAAGTACAGGCCTTCCCTCGTTTCCTCGGGGTTGGTCCAGATCCCCAACGGAAGGTCATCGATCGTGGTGTAGAGGAGGGGAACCTCGAGTTCGGTCTCGCCCGCGCTAAGCTCGGGCGGGCTGGGCGGTCCCGCGAAGAACGCCTTGCCCTCTTCTGCGTCCCGGTCGGAGTCCGAGGCGTCAGCCAGTGTGGTGGTCGCGACCGCCGAGTCGAGTCCCAGCGTACTACTTAGGGCCATGGGGAACGCGACGTAGGACTTGGGAAGGGCAACCTTCGTGGTCAGCGCGTTCGCCATCACGGGCAGTGGCGCCGCGTTCTCCAGCGTCACGAGAGCGTTTCCGCTTTGGTCGAGCTGTTGCCGGATCTGCGAATACGTCCGGGCTTGGACTTCCTGCGCGGGCAAGCGCTCCGGCTTGGGACCAAGGAGCTGGGCCGCGATCATGTAGAGTTGCGCAGCTTCGTTGATCGACTCCCGAGTGTGTTGTCGATACAACGAGTCGCCCCACGCGATGAGTAGGTCGAGGTAGCGAGCCACCACCCAGCGCTGGTACGAACCGGGCCTGCGCGCCGCGACCGCATGTGCATCGAACGGGTGGTTGACCCACTCATCGAGAGCCGCGATGGTTCGCGTGCGAAGGTCGTTGTCTCCTTCTTGTCCGAGGGCCAGGTTGCTCAGGATGTCTTCGATACTTCGAGGCTCCGCTACAAGCGGCTTGACTCTCCAGAATCTGCGAGGGCCGCTCGTCGCGTCCTCCAACGGCTTTTGTGGATTGAAGATGTAGTGCCACCACTTCTGGGCCTGCTCGAACCGCCCTTGCGCGGCGAGCTGCAGTGCGGTGTGGGCCGGAGCATGGAAGAAGAGTTCCCAGTTGTACGTTCCATAGGCCGACCCGGGCTCGAAGTCGAACGTCACTTCGGGGAAAGGCCGCTCGACCTGCTCGGCGGGTGCGTACCAGCCCTCGAGGATATTGCCGGGGTAGCCGACCTGCCTCCCGAGCACCGACGGAAGCTGTGGCTCGAAGACCCCCTCGACGCCGCGCTCCCGCAGCGCCTGGACCACGTCACACGCGAGGTCGTGGGAGAAAGCCTCGAAGCGCCACCCAGTGATGTACTGCGGCGGTTGCTGTTGCCCCGTCGTTGGGGACGACCCGGCCAGAGCGGCATTCGCGACGACGGCCCCTGCCCCGCCCGCCACCGCCTCGTCGAGGGATGTGGAGTGCCCACCCGGTGTGCCGGGTGCCTCCGCAGACCCCGGCTGGAACTGTGCTGACCGGACCAAGAAAGTCCGGCGGTCGTCGGTGAAGAGGAACGGAAGCTTGGGGAGCGGTTCCAGACCGCGGCGCAACATCACCACCTCGAATACCCGCGGGGTCCGAATGATTCTCAGGCCACCACCGAAGTGCAAGCCGGCTTCAACATACTCTTCAGGTTCAAGATCTTGATCGGACCAGAACACGAAACGTTGGCCCCTGCTAATCGTGTTCTTGGGTGGGCGGACTTGCGTGCCATCCGTGCGACCCGCGGCTCGCCACTGGCCCGAACATCCTCCGGATTCGAACGACCCCATCGTGCGGATGTTGGTACGATCCGCCGCTGCTGCGGTGAGTGCCAGTGCGCCGTTTCCGGATTCGTGCAACCCGAAGACGCGGGGGTTCGCAAAATGGCGAGGGTCGACCACCGACGCGACATGTTTATCTGCATTCAAGGTCACTGCCGAGCGGCGTTCCGCCTGCCAACCCTCCGCTGTTCGTTCGGTCCAGCACAGGGTGATCGTGGCAGACTCGCTCGGAGGGTTCTGCTTGGAGAGAGCTGACGCCGGATCCAGTTTGGGCTCGACTGAGGGCCAGTAGAGCGAAAGCCGACCACGACGCACCACCGGAAGAACCCCGGTATTGGGCATCGAGCCTGGCAGTTCCTCCCAGGCGCTCCAGCGACCCAAAACATGCTCTCGGTGGTAGTAGGTCGGCGGGTTCGAACGGTCGTGCGCGACCACGTGCATCACCTTCTTCCCCGGATCCTCGTGCTCGTAGTCGTAGACGATTCCCGCTGGGCGTAGGAAGGACACCGCATGCAGGCCTTCCGCGTAGGCGGTGAAGGCCTGCTCCGCGAGTTCAGTGTCGATGTTGCCGCTCCCGATCGTGCTGACGAAGTCGTCGAATAGCGGTGTCTTTCCGGCGCGAAACTCTGATTCGAGGTAGTTCTCGGGGAACAAGAAGATCTTCTTCGCGGCCTCCCAAACCCGGTAATTCTTCATCCACGTCCAATGCCGCGACGCAGCGTCGGGAAGTGTTGGAACGGCGTCCTCGAGCCGCAGCTGAATGCGAAAGACGAATCGCTGGACCGCGAGCGTCGCCTCAACAATGCGGGAGGTGGTCTGACATGGCTCGCTGAGGACATCGAGAAGGAGCGTGTCCGAGAGTCGCTGTACCGTAGAGATGTTGCGGCTGGGTTGACGCGCAGACCCGCGGGTTGTCAGGTACGAAATGAGCGCATTCCTCTGCCGCCCGCGCAGCCGGTCCCGCGATGCCGCGGACGTCGCGAACCACACGGCGGGTTCGAACCTGGAACGGACGGCCTCCTTGACGCTGCTGACGGTTGCGTCGCTTGGGGGCGCCCCCTCGCCGCCAGTCGCCCACTGCTGCATTCGGGACACCGATGCCCCGACCTGCTCGGAGAGCTGTTGTAGTGCTCGCAGGCGCCCGAGTTCGGCCGCCGTTGGAGGGCGCGATGGTGCGTCCGAGAGCGCGAGGATCACGTCGGACTCGGTCATCGACACGAACGCCCCAAGCTGGCCGCTCCAGCTCTCGGGCGTACTGGGTTCGTGCAACTGCGCGTCGAGGATGGGCCCGAACGCCCCATCGTGTTGGCGATCGAACGCGACGACGACCGCGACTTCCATCCATGCCGCGAACGCGGCAGGGAGCTCGGTGGCAGCGGAACTGTCGAGCATGGTTCCGGAGATCCAGCCCGTAGGTTCGGAGAGGATACGCTTCACCCAGGGGCCGTCGACTTGCAGTGGTGCGAGTGCTCGCAGCAACCGCGCCCGGCCGAGGAGGGCGTCGTCATCGGCGGTCGGCGGAGAAGACCCTGACTCGCCGTCAAAAACGAAAGACCCTTCGACGAGTTGTTGCGCCAGCCTTGCGTAGGCGATCGCACGCTCGGTCGTGCCGAGTTCAGTCGCAGCGCGGTCTGCGATTTCCACGCTCAGATTCGCGAGAGCATCGGGGTCGACGGGGTTCCCGAGCGCTGTGTTGATGGCGGCCACGTCGACCCAACCCGGGTACGAGAGGCTAAGCGCCTCCGGTCCGTTGCGACTGAACAGAGCGTCCAGGAGTTCCTCGGTCCCAGCCTCGCCGATCACCCGAGGCAGCAGCCGCTCGAGACGCTCGGCGGTGAGCCCGAGTTCGGTCGCGACACGGTCCGCAGTCGTCGAGGCGAGGCTCGCGAGGGTGGCGGTGTCGATGGGGGACTGCAGCGCCGCGTTGATCGCGGCGACGTCGACCCAGTCCGGGTATGCAAGGGTGAGCAGACTGTCCTCTACGGGCCGCAGGAGGGCGTCCAAGAGTTCCGCGGCTTGCGCTTCCGGGTCTGGTTCTGCTTCTGCTTCTCCTCCTGCTTCTCCTTCTCCAGCTCCTCCTCCCTCCGCAGCTCCCGCGAGGGCGCGAGGCAACAGTCGTTCGAGGCGCTCCGCGACCGAGGCGGTCCCCTCGGGTTCGATCGACGCGGAAACCTGGGCGCGTGCGGCCTCCAGAGCGGCGAAGAACTGGTCGGCTTCGGCTGTGGCATCCCCCGACGTGACATCGAGTGCGACGACGACCTCACCGACCGAGGCGTTGACCGACGCCCACCGATCCCACAAGTCAAGGAACTCCAACACCGCCGCGGGGGACTGCGTGATGTTCGCCTCGCTCGCTTCCGCGGGGCCCGTCCCGAACGGGGCAACGCCCGAGAGCCGACTGAACGCGACGAGCTCGGCCAAGCTCCTTCCAAGAGCCTTGGCCAGGCCTTGAAGGCCCCAGAACCGCGACAACGGCAACGCGCCGGAGGCGACCTCCTCCCCGCCACCGAAGACCTCAGCGATGACGGAGACCTCCGTTCCGACCGCGCCGGCGACAACCTCGAGCCACTCGGTATCCTCCCCGCCCAAGACGGAGAAGCGATCGGGCTCGCCAAAGAGCCGCTCGAACGCCACTTCCGCGCCAGGCTCACGCGCGTGCGTCGGTACCCGGAACCACGCAATCAGCTGGCTAATCTCGAGTGTGTCGAACCTTCGATGAAGGCGCTCGAGGTTCGCCATCGCCGCGGTGACCCCTGCCGAAATGTGTCCGTCGGGAGAACCTCCGGCGAAGGCCTGCAGGGCCTCATCCAACTCGTGGACGGACCACCCGGTGGCTCGCCGAAGTCGCTCGAAGCGCTCGGCTGCCACCATGCAGGCATCGAACGTCGGGCTATCGCGCAGTTGCGCGTCTTCGAGGTGGCAAGGGTCGGCATCGGCGGCCCAGTCCATCGCCAGACCGAAACGCCCGACAAACCAAGTATTGGCCAGCCGGTCGAAGTGTTCGAGGTCCGACTGTGTGATGCGAAGAAACTCCGAGACCCCGCCTGCAACGCTCGGGACGGGGAACGTTCCGTCCCACCGGGCGGCTTGCTGATCGTCGGTAGCGGCCTCGACCAACGCAAGGGCCCCTGTGGACATACCCATCCAAGCCGCACGGACCGCAGCGACATCGGTGCCGGCGAATGCGCCAAGAAGTTCGCCCCACTGTGCGCGGACCGGTTCGAGCAATGTCTTGATCTCCTCAGTATTGAGGTCGAACGGCAGGTCCCACGGGTACGCTGATGCGGCCGCGAGCTGAGCGTAGGCATCCCGGTCGAGATGTTCCGGCTCTGCGGTCAGGCGTTCGGCACTCCATGTGGTCTGGGGCGCGTCCGCGGAGGCCAGCGGAGGGTTGACCTCTGCCTCGAGCAGCTCGTTGATCAGATCCACCTTCGACATCGGCGTCTCCGCGTTGTCGCAGTCGAGAAGAGTCTCGGCGATCCACGGTCTGCGGGCGAGAAGCTCGCTGTACGCAGCGGGTGAGATCTGGTCTTGGACGAACTCGAGGAGCGCGACGAGGTAGGCGGACGGGCTCAGAACGGAGCGGCAGGGCTCGCACGCACAACTATCCAGAGAGTCGAACAGCCCACGGAGGTCGATGGCGTCTCCATCCCCATCGTCCGAGCCCTGGAGGATGCCAAAGCCAGCTGAGGAGCGGCTCTGCTGGACGGTGACGGCGGCGTGCAGTGCCCACATCGCGACCCGACGCGCGCCCACATAGATGGACCGGAACTTCTCGTCGGGCCCCGATGCGCTGAAGCTAGCGCGGAATCGCTCCCACGGAGTTTTTGCGATCGCGAACGCCGACGTGTAGTCGGCAGCCACGACCTCTTGCACCGACTGCGAGGCCCCCACACTTGGGACAATGCGGACCAACCGCTGCACAGTCTCGAGTTGCTCGATCGCGTCGGGTGACGCGACGGTGGTCGAGTCGCGCGCGACGAACTCCTGCACACGGTCGTTGATGATGTCGAGCGACGGGTTGGCACGCACATAGGCCGACGCGCCGAGAAACAGTCCCTGCGCTTCGAGACGATAGACGGCGGCGTGTGTCGGATACGCCTGCTCCAGGCTCGCAGCGTAAGCTTCCGCGACTGCCCCCAGAGTCGCTTCATCACGCCCAAGGTCGCGAAGCTGGCTTTCCCATTGAGCTGTGCTGAAGCCGGCGATGTCCTCAGGCGTGCTCACAACGGCATCGCGGTTCTGAAGCAGCCGCAACACCAAGGCGTCGTCGCCAAGCAGTGGCGAGAGGTCGAAGGCGAAGCGAACGGCTTGCGCCTCCTCGGCCGGCGCCTTTTGCTGAAACTCGGCGAGGTACTCCTGGCGGGAGCCGCTGAACTCGTAGAGCAGTTGCCCGAGGAACTCGCGACTGGTCACGCTGGTCAGACTCAAAGCTTCGACCATCTCCCCAAGAGAACTCTTCGTGTCCGCGTCGAGGTGTGCGTCGATGATGAGGTTTGCCAGGCCGGACAGGGCGTCGACCTTTTGGTTCTCGGCGACGCCCAGCGAGACGGCCCGGCTCCAGTGGTTCGCAAGAGCACGCGGATCGATGGCAAGAAATTCGCTCTCCTGGGTCACCCCCGCGCCGTGGGCGACCCCGAAGAGGACTTCTGGAAGGATCTTCTCGAACCGGGTCCGACCGAGTTCTTCCGCGAGATAGTAGCGGCGAACGTTGTCCGTTTCGGTTTCCAGTCCGCAGGCGACGGCATCGAGTTCCGCACCTGAGAGACTCAGACCTCCGGCAGGGAGCGTGCCTGCCGCGACCTTGGCGAACAGTGATGGTCGAACCGGCGTGTTCCCAACGGTGGCGTTATATTCGAAGGCCGCCGGAACCGAGCAAAGCGACACACTCTCATGGACGACGCTCTGGTCCTGGGTGACCCGGAGCAGCACCGGCGAATCCGGGCCCGACGGAGAACCCGAGGTGCTGTATTCCACCCGATACGACCCGCCCTCGAGCAACGCCCCTTGGCCTACAGAGATAAAGCTGGGGGACCCCGGAACGAGTACGGTGACGGTGGCACCCGCGCGAACGTCCCCTCCCTCGATTACCCCATAGACCTCGTAGTCGAGGTCAGCGCTGGGGACGAGCCGGAAGCTCACCGCGACAGGATCCGCCGTTGGGGTCCACGTGCTGGTACCGCGGCGAGTCGTACCTTCGGCGCCCCGAACTTCGACCTCCAGGGCAACCTCCGCGGATGACCTTCCAAGCCGCGCGAGCGCGGCGATGAGCTGCCCGACCGTGTGCCCATCCAGGGCGGCGGAGAAGTTTCCCTCGCCGCTGATGGGCACATCCTTTGCCAAGACGACGCCGCTGGCGGGTTGAACGATCGTGGCCACGGACTCCGGGGAAAGGCCCCAGGTGCTGACTGAGCCGAGAGAGCCTCGAAAAGAAATCGTGTGTGTCATCTGTTGTACTCCTTACAAACTGAGAGTGGTCCCTGCTGGACCTTGGCCATTCGCGGACCTGAGCGGGATCACCTTCACGTCGAGGGCCGCGGTCCGATTCCGTCGCGTAAACTTTCGATTGATATCGTAGGGGACGCTCCCTCCCCTCAGGAAGGCTCCTTGAACTCGAAGGAGCGAGTCGTCCCGGTTGGCCATCAGTGTCTGAGAGACAAGATTAGCCACCACCTCGACCGCGGTCCCGACCGCGAGAACAGTGGGATTGGAAGACAGAAGTGCCTTGAGCCCGGCCTCCTGCGCGGCGGAGGAAACAAGCGAGTTCAAGGAGACACCAGCACGACGGATCCCGGCATCGGACTCCATCAACAACACGGATACAGCGACCCACTCTCCAGGATTGGCGGGCCCGTAGACGAGGTGACCGTCACCAAGCATCTCGACGGTGTCCCCTTCCATCACATTCGGATAGGAAGCCGTATTGAACGAAATCCTCGGTGGTACTGTTCCGCACTGAGCCGCTGACAACGTCAGCAGAAACGGTTCGTTCCGATAGAGGTGGCGCGTGCCGAGCGGCCCGTCCTGGCTTTCGCACAACGTGAACCGCGGGACCGTAATCGCAATAGGATCTACTTTGGGGTCGAAGGTCATCGTAAACTCGATCGTTCGCCGCCGTTCAGGAGACACTCGGGGTATCGACCGTCCACGAATCCGGAAGCGGAAGCCCATCGCCTGTCGTGTGAGCGGGACGCGTGGCCAACCCGAGCTTGGAGAGCATGGGGACGACGACCCGCTGCCAGATCGCTTGGCCCGGGTCGCCCCCGCGCTGCGCAGAATGCTGACGATGCGCCTCGACGTATTGAAGCGGTGCGCCGAACTCCCGTCCCACGGATACGAGGTGCGCGAGCGACAGCTGAGCTTGCTCGACGTCGAGGGCGTCTCCTGGGAGCTTGCCGTCGTACGACCATCCTAGTGAATACGCGTTGGACCGGTTGCCGTGGTAGCTGTGTACCCAGACCGGCCACTGAACGATCGACGCCCGGTCCCGAGGCGAGTAGATCCCGTGATACGGCGTGTTCTGATACCGACCTACCCGGGCCATGGTCTCGCTGCCCGACCTTCGGACAGCGGACTGTGTCACACCAAATCCGCCACGAACCGCCGTCTGGTGGACCACGACTGCGACCACGTCGGAGAGTTCTCTTCGAACACGGCGCCCTTTGAACCCTTCAGGCAGGCGACTGAGCCCGCGAAACGGCTCGATATACTCGACGGGAGAATCCAACGCCCCCCCCGCTCCCCCTCATGGTCCTCGTCCGGATTGCGATGTGCACTGTCATCGCTTACGACAGCATCATCGCCAAACAGGCCAGACAGGCCGTCCAATCGTCGTGCAACGCTGTCGAGCCGGCCACTGAGTTCGTGAACTGTGGACGCGAGTTCGAGCAGTTCATTCCTGCGTTCTTCTACCATGTTGTATTTCGGGTCCTTCCGAGCATCCGACTACATTCCGGGTCGGAGAGAGGGGGTTCTGGAGACTAACGAGTAGAGCCCGGTAACCTGACACGGGCGTCGTCGGTAATCTGTTCCCAGGCCACCGAGACTATGGTTTGCAGTCGCAAGACTATTCTCAGCGATGCATCCGCACGCGTGCCCCACAAGTCACCCGGGCGATTCCCCTCTCATCTCCGCGTTCCTGCGTCGATGTCCTGCCATCCTCGGCGTCCTCAGGGATAGGACGCGGATCAGGATGTGTCAAATCGCGCTTCGCTCAGGGGACCCCTTTTTCGGTCCGAACCTCCAAACGTCACACCTGCTCCACGGCCCGCCTGCTCCCGGGTGGCGACGTTGCCATTTCGTCAAAGTGAAGACCGGCGGAGCAACCGCTCCAGTCGACGGACCCCCCATGTCCCCTCGAGCTTTTTTTAGCGACATGCACATCCAACTGTGGTCAACGGACGCACGGACGACGTGCCTCATGGCGACCGGTCGTGACGCAAAGGGGCAGCAGCTACAGTGACAAGAACGGGCTCCCAGGGGGTCGGACTGGCACCGAGATAGACTCCCGGGACCACGCAGGCCCTCCTTCTCGAAGACGAGTTAGGAACTCGACAGGTGTACCGACACGGATACGGCCCCTGTAGACCCCGCTCCCCGGACTGTCACGATAACCGCCAGTCACCGGCCATCGAGGATACGGGCCCGGGTACATCGGACGCTCGGAGGACCGCTACTGTCATCGTGTCCGTCACGCAGCGCGACGTCGCTCCCCCGAGGGCGCGAAGGCCGGCCTGGACCAGCAAGCGCCCCTGGAACTGTACCCGAGGCTTGCGCCCGACCTGCGCCAGCCTCAAATCGGAAAACGTTTTCCGATTTGACGCCCAACCGCCCCGGCTACAGCAGGTGTCGAACCTTGATATCGAGGTAGCGGTTGACCAGGTCGGCGGTCAGCGAGCGCGGGGACACGTCGAGAACAAGCGCACCGGCCTGCTTGAGGTCCCGCAAGAGCTTGTCCCGTGCGGCCAGGAGCTCAGCTGCGGCGGCGGCCTGGTAGAGCTCGGAGGCGGTGGGGGACTCAAGCTGGACGAGGCGTTCCAGGTCGGGGTCGCGGAAGATGACACACAGGGGGAGATGCCGGGGATGCAGGCCGCGAACGGTCCGCAGCAGCTCGGAGGCGGCGAGGTCGTCGATGACCTGCGTGAACAGAACGATGAGGCTCCGCTTGCGGAGCTGGCCGCCGACGCGGGCAAAGGCGCCCTGGACGTCGGACTCACGAAGACCCGGATGGGTGGCGAAGGTGGCCTGGACCAGGCGGCGGGCAACCTGCGGGCCCGTGGTGGGCGCGATGTAGCGGTGGACCTCGTCGGAGAAGGTGAAGAGGCCGACGTTGTCCCCTGCCCGCACGGCGACGTGCGCCAACATCAAGGTGCTGTTGAGCGCGTGGTCGAACAGGGGAAGGCCGTCGACCTGGGCGGTCATGAGGCGGCCACAGTCGAGGGCGAAGACGACCGACTGGTTGCGCTCGAGTTGGTACTGGCGGGTGATGAGCTTGCGCTTGCTGGCGGTGGCTCGCCAGTCGATCGAGCGGTACTCGTCGTCGCGGCTGTACTCGCGCAGGCACTCGAACTCGCTCTCGCCCCCACGAAGACGAGACGCCCTGGCCATCTGGCTTTGGCGATTCTGCTTGGCCATCAAGTCGTAGGCCCGAACGGCCTGCACGTCGGGGTAGACACGAACATCGTCGGAGGCCGGGATGCGAAGCTGGCGGGTCCACAGCCCCAGCGGTGAGCGGCAGCGGACCCAGTGGTCTCCGAGGGTGTACTCGCCGCGGCGGCTGGGTGTGACCTGATAGCTGACGGAAACTCGGCCACGCGGGGGAACCTGGACCTCCAGTGGCAAGCCCTGTGCCTGCGCGTGGTCGAAGAGGTCGTCGTTGACGGCGACGCGGAGACTGCGAGTGCTGCTGGATCGTAGCTCGAGCCGAACCGGGTTGAGCCGGCCCAGCGAGAACACGCCAGGCTCGACCGAGCGCGAGACGGTGATCAGGCGCCGACGCGCGAGCACCATGTCGCTGGCGGCGGCCAGCATGATGACGCCATCGACGGCGAGCATCGGCCAAACCAACGATGCCTCGTACGCCACCGCCAGCCCAAGGCACAGCGGCGCGATCAGGAGCAGCACCAGGAGTCGGGAGGGGGTCACGCAGCGGTCTTCGGCACTTGAGCTTCGCTCAAGATCTGTTCGACACACAGGTCGGTGGAGAGGCCTTCGAACTCGGCGTCGGGTTGCAGAATGATCCGGTGGCGCAAGACCGCGGGGGCAAGCGCCTTGACGTCGTCGGGAATGACGAACTCCCGTCCCATGACGGCGGCTCGGGCTCGGGCGGCGCCGGCAAGCGCGATGGTCCCGCGGGGGGAGGCGCCCAGCAGCACCGAGCGATGCAACCGCGTGCGGCCAACGATGTCGGTGATGTAGTCGAGCATCTCCTCGGTGAACCCGATGCCCTGCAACCCGCTTTGCATGGCCAGCAGGGCCGCATCATCGACGACGGTCTGAAGCTGCGACTGCTCCAACGCGCTGGGGTCGAAGCCTTCGAGGTGGTTGCGAAGGATCTGCTTCTCGACGTCGGTCGGCGGGTGGGCCACGCCGATCTTGAGCATGAAGCGGTCGAGTTGGGCTTCGGGCAGTGGGTATGTGCCCTGCGACTCGACGGGGTTTTGGGTGGCCATCACGAAGAAGGGCCGAGGCAACGGACGGGTCTGTCCGTCGACCGTGACGCTGGACTCCTGCATGGCCTCGAGCAGCGCCGACTGGGTCTTGGCGGGGGCACGGTTGATCTCGTCGGCGAGCAACAGCTGGGTGAAGACTGGCCCCGGTTGAAACTCGAAGCGGTCCTCGCGGCTGTTGAAGACGTTGCCCCCAGTCACGTCACTGGGCATCAGGTCGGGCGTGAACTGGATGCGTTTGTGGGAGCACCCCAGCACGTGCGAGAGGACCCGGACCAACAGGGTCTTGCCCAGGCCTGGGACGCCTTCGATGAGGACATGACCTCGGGCCAGGATCGCGACGAGCGCGTGCTCGACGACCTCTTCCTGACCCAGGAGCACACGGCCCACCTCGGCTTTGATCTGGTCACAACGGGCTCCAATCTCGGCTGGATTCATGTCGTCTCTCCAATCTCTCTCATCAAACGTCCCAGGTCGCGGACCAGGGCCAGGTCCTCGGTGGTCCCTCCCGCGGCAGGGACAGACTCCAGGGTGCCGTGCGCCGCGAGGAGCAGACGCATGACCTCGGTTTCATCGCGTCCGCTGCGGCGGGCCACCTCCTGCGACAGGCCGAGCAACCCCGCGCCGGCCGCCGAGGTGAACCGGTTGCGCAGGCGCTCGAGCACCCAGCCCGAGAACAGGCGCGCGGCAAACGACGCGGCCCTGGCTTTTTCGTACTGTCGGCCCATCGCGACCGCGTGGCGAGAGAACGCGCGACGTCCCTGCGAGATGGGGTCACGGCCCCGACCGAACTGCCGGCCCCGCCACAGGTACAACGCGAGGATGAACAGCAGGAGCTGAACGACGGCCGCGGTGAGATGGCTGTTTTTGATGGTGTCCGCGGGGGTGTCGGCGCCTCTGCCGACCCAGCCGTCGACGAACTCGACCGTTCCGCCGAACTGCTGCATGGTGACGACGATCGTCCCCGGGTTCAGTTCGAACGCGAGTGCGGCGTTGGTGAACATGCGGCCGTCCGCGAACACCTCGATCCGGCCGCGGCCCTGCGCGAACGAAGCGAAGGAGGTGTTGTCCTCCCCGTCCACGCCGATCTCGATGACCGCCTGTTCGACCAGGAGCCCGCGTCCGAGGGGGAGCACACTGGTCAAGACCACTTGTGGCTCGTCGAGTTCCTCCCAGACCAGGTCGTCGATGGCGGCATTGGCAGCGAGTGCGCCGTCGAGGTCAGGGTCGAGGCCACCGTCGGGGCTCGCGTCGGAGCCCTGTGGAAGGCCGAGTTCGCCGTGTGCCTCTGCCGCGGCGTCGACCTCTGCGGCGGCCTCAGCCGCCTCCAGCTGGCCCGTCGCGGTGTCCTGGGCCTCGGAAGCAGCCGCTTCATCCGCGCCCGTCTGCGCGGTGGTGTCGACATAGGAGACCTGCAACCATGGGGGAATCTCGCCGCCCGCGATGATGAGGCTTCCACCCGCGTCGACCCATGCTCGTACCGCTTGCCACTCCTCTTCGGAAACCCACGCGTCCTCGAGCATCACGAGGGTCGGGTCCAGGTACGCATCGTCGGTGCCCAACCCCGTCAGAGACTCCGTGCGGTAGGTGACGATCACGCCCTCTCGACGGAGCAGCTCCATGACCGCCTGGTTGCCCGAGGGCGAAGTGGACCACGGGTAGACCCGCTCTCCCCCCGTATCGCAGGCGATACCCATCCCCAGGACGGTCGTCACCAGCAAGACCAGCGGGCCGACGGTCTTGACGATGGCGAGGACACGCGCGTGGATGTCATCGAACACAGACCGCTCGGCGCCCCGTGGCCCGAACTGCGCCCGATCGACGCGCCTGAGCACGTCGCGCACCGGGTCGACCAAGGACGCGTTGCCGCGGAGCTCCCGGACGTACTCGCCGTTGGTTCGAGAGGCATGCAGCCGGATGAGCCCTTCGTGGTCCAAACGCCGCAGCAGTGCGGCATGCGAAAAGTCGACGGCGTCGGCGAACGATCCACGTTGGGCAGAGTCGCGAGCCAAGGAGAGCAGCCGCTCGACGTCGGTCTCCATCGCACGCGCAGCCGCGGCGGCACGAGCAGCATCCGGGTCTTGGTCGGGGCCAGAGCCCTCGGCCTCCTCGGGCTCGAGCGCCAGCGCCCGCGACTGGGCCAGGTTGCGGATGATGGCCACCACGAGCCCAACCAACGCAACGCCGATCACCAGCCAGAACAGAATCTCGGCGAGTCCGCCGAGGACGGGAAGCTCGAACGCGTCGTCTTCGTCCTCGTCTTTGTCGTCGCGCTTCTCGTGTCCGCGCCCGGGGCCACCGCCGGCGGCACGCTCCTCGGTCTCCGCTGCATCTTCGACGGCTCGTGCCGAAAGGCGTCCCTCGCCCTTGAGCACCGCTCGACGAGCATCGCAGGCCTCGACGAAGGCGGGGCAGCGCTCGCGTTCGGATTCCAGTGCGTCCTTGAGGACCGGACACCACTGCGCCTCGTAGGGGGTCAGCGGGTACTCGGGCTCGTGACAGAATGCGAAGGTCGGGTCCGCGAGAATCTGCGCAGAGACCTCGCCCGCAGACTCGCCGCTGGGGTCCGGGGCGAGCGCAAGCACCAACGAGAACAAAAGTCCCGGCACCATCAGCCCACCTCGCCCATCTGCGGTTGCGGTTCTCGCGTGGCTTGGTCGGCGACCAGCACCCGCACGAACGATGCCTGAAGGTCCCACCCATCCCGCCGGGTACGCGCGTCGATGTACTGCAGGAAGCGGACGGAGGCGAGATACGGCACCGCGATGAAGAACCCAAGCAATGCGGTGAGCGAGCCCCCGTCTTCGAACAGAGCCTCGAATGGCCGGCCGATCTGCAGCGTGAAGTCCAGCAATACCGAGCCGACCTGGTCCGCCGCGACAACGATGACAGCATGCGCCGCCAGCATGCCGACGCCCATCGTCAGAATGCCGCCGTACTGCCCCGCGGCGAACGCTCCAGACCGCTTGATGCCCGCGAACCCTCCCTGTCCTTCCAGAAGGATGGCCTCGTGGACGAACGCACCATACGCCCACGCCCAGGGCCATGCCAGTATGGTGAGGAGCCCGACCGCCTGCACCAGACGGGTGGCGACCCAAGCCAGGAGGTATGCCCCGAAACGCTTCGCGAAGGTGGCCAGTACGCTGCGCGCGGTGAGTTCGGGCTCAAACATGAGCCGACTGGCGGCGACCGTGAACGGGCCCTGCAGGAACATCGCAAGGCCAGCCGCGACGAGCCAGACCAGCGCCCACTCGAAGTCCGCAAACACGCGAAGCGCGTAGCAACCGAGGGCGGCGGGAAGCAGCAACGACACACTGAGCTTGAGATACAGCGGGCCCCCAATCGAGGCGCACCATCGCAGTGCGAGGTCGAAGGTCTCGGCGAGCTTGCGCGGGCGAAGCTGGATTCGCGACTGCTGCAGGTTCATGCGCTGCCCTCCCCCTGCCCGGATTCGCGTCGGGCCCGCCTGCGCCCCGCGAATACGAAGTACGCGAGGACGGCCAGCCACAGGCCACTGGCGGTCGCCCATTTGATCTCGTCGGCAATGGACGATGGAGACCAAAACCCCTCGATCAGGGCCGCGACACCGAGCATCACCGCCGCACCCATTGCGAGCCGAGCGACCGCAGGACCCTCGCGTCGCAGGGACCCCAGCCGCGTGAGACCGTGCGTCCGCACCAACGCGTATCCCATCCGCAGGCCCGCAGCGCCGGCGATCACGATCGCGGTGAGCTCGAACGCGCCATGCCCCATCACAAAGGTGAGGATGTTGCGGCCGGCCCCCATCGCGGAGACGTACCCCAACGTTGCCCCGATCGTGACCCCGTTCGTGACAAGGTAGAACATCGAGCCCAGGCCAAAGAAGATGCCCGTGGCGAACACGCGGAACGAGATTCCCACGTTGTTGTAGACGTAGAAGCCCGCCATCGAGGCGTCCTCGCTCTCGGCCCGGCCTTGACCGAACCCCTCCGCGTACGATTGCGCCAGCATCTCGAGGTCCTGTCGCGGCATGACTTCGGCGGCCAAGTCGGGGTTGGCCAGGGTCGCGGCCAAGGCTACGAAGAACGGGACCAAGAACAGTGCGGACGCTGCCGCCATGTACCGCCAACTCTCCCGCAGGGTCCGTGGAAACTCCCAGGCGAGCAGCGCCCCGACCTTGCGCAGCTGGTACGGGGACGCGCGATACAGACGGTTGTGGGCGCGCGCGCCCAGCACGTCGAGATAGGCGACCAGCTCCTGCCCATAGCCCGCACCGCGGGCCCGCATGAGATCGGCGCAAACAATTCGGTACAGACGCCCGACACTTCCGATGAGGTCTGGCGGGAGGCTGTGCAGGTGTTTGCTCTGCGAGAGCAGATCGTCGAGCTGCTGCCAATGCACCCGCCGCCGGGCAACAAACACATCCTGGCTGGGCTTGGTTGTGTTCACGCTGCCCCCCGCCCGAAGAACGTCTTGCGCTGCGTCGGCGCCTCGAGGACATGGCCGCCGGCACGCACAAACAGTGCCCCGAGGAACCGGACCGCGTGGTCGTATCGAGCGCCACATCGCTGAGCGAACATGGGCGCCACCATCTGGGCCAGCTCGAGTTCGCGGGCGGGGCTGAGCGTGCCGACGCGGCGAAGGAACGACTCCAGCACATCCATCTCAACGGCCGAGAGCCGGACACTGGCGGGGATCGCCTCAATCTCGGCCGGGGTTGGAGCGGGCGAGATCACCAGAGCCGACCCGAGCCTGCCCTTGGCTTCCTGCACCACCATGGTGCCCGCGACCATGTCCCCCAAGCGTCGGAACCGACCATCGACGGACATGACCACCAAACCGACCACGTTGAACGCTGGCAGCCAGTCGGCGCCCCGCAGCAGGTTGCGCAACACCGCGTCGAGAAACGTGAGCGGGACGCCCGACTCCTTGACGGTCCGCAACGACAGCATGCGCTTTCCAGGGGTCTGACCGCTCCACAGGCTCTCGAAGAGGATGTAGTAGCCCCACTCAAGGCTGAACATGACGACCAACAAGACGCCGACCGACGCGTTCTCGAAGTCGACCGTCTCTCCGGCCATCTCGGCCACGAGCGCGAGCACGATGAGGACGACTCCGCGGATCATGAGGTCGACCCCGTAGGCGACCGCACGTCGCGACGGCCCAGCCACGTGCACGCGGAACGTGACGTGCTCGGGCGTCTCGACATCCACTGTGGTGTCGAGTGCCGTTGCCAACCCATCCTGGCTGGCCGGATTACTCATCGTCAGCTCCTGCCGACCCGTGGCGGTTTCACGCCGGCATCGTAGCTCGCTTTGTTGGTACCGTCGACGTCAGGAGTACTGCAGGATCATGCACGACGTATGAAGATCATCAAGACCACCGGCGAGGAGGTGAACTTCGTCTCGGGCGTGTTGATGCGCACCTGGGTCCCCGCGTTCATCGGCTGGATCCCGGTGGTGGGCGGGCTTTTCGGTCTGCTCGACGCGCTGTACATCTTCGGTGCCGAGCACCAGTGCATTCACGACAAGATCGCGGGGACCAAGGTCATCTCGGTCTGAGCCCGGACGGCTCCTGGTCAGCCGCCGGCCTGCGGTCGCCCGAACGCCTTTTGAGGCCCCCGGGTGCAGCCGGCGGTATGGTGCGGCCAGCGATGGTCTACATCTCAAAGGTCTACACAAAGGCTGGCGATGGCGGGAAGACGATGCTCGCCAGCGGCGAGAAGGTCCCCAAGGATCACCAGCGGATCCGCTCCTACGGTGACGTCGACGAGCTCAACGCGACGATCGGAATGGTCCGCGTCGAGCTCGCGCGCGAGGCAAAGTCCGAGGGCGCCGAAGCCTTCCTCAGCACGCTCGACGTCCAGCTCGGACGCATCCAGCAGGAGCTGTTCAACCTCGGCGCTGAGCTTGCGTTCCCGGAGCCCACCGAGCCCACGGACATGCCCCGGCTCTGCGTGCGGTCCGAGCACGTCGACGCTCTCGAGCGGGACATCGACGGCTGGAACGACGCCCTGGAGCCGTTGAAGAGTTTCATCCTTCCGGGCGGCGGCCCCATCGCCGCGGCATGCCACGTGAGCCGGACCGTCTGTCGGCGAGCAGAGCGGGAGGTGGTCTCGCTCGCCAACGCCGGCGAACAGGTCAGCGAGGTTGCGATCAAATACGTGAACCGACTCAGCGACTACTTCTTCGTAGTCTCCCGAGCGGCATCGAACCGCTTGGGCTACGCCGAGACGCTTTGGGTCCCCGAGACCACCTGAGGACTGCACATGACCGAGCGCAAGAAGTTCCGCTACGAGTTCCCGATCATGGAGCCTCACTTCATCGAGGCGACCCACGTGAAGGCGGTCGCCACGTACATCAAGCGGACCTACCCGCACAACTACGACGAAGTCCTCCCCACGCTGGTCGAGATTCCCGACTGGCCCGAGTTCTGGAAGGTCCTCAACGACGACGGTCGCGCCATTCCCCGTAGCCAGCGGTGAGACGAACCGAGGACGCGTGCAGCTGTACTACACACCGCGCTCCCACTTCTCCCGGAAGGTCCGGCTTCTCCTCGACGGCTGGGGAGCGACCGTCCAACAGGTCGATGTCGGCGACGTCGGTGATCCGACAGCGTTCGCGGACAACCCGTTGATGAAGGTCCCCGTGCTGCTCGACGGCGAAACCCAGGTGTTCGACTCGGACCACATTGCCGCGTACCTCATGCGCCGGCTGGATCCTGCGGACCGGTTCGGGGTCGCCACCTCCGAGGTCGAGCGCCTCAACGCACGCGCCGTGATGAACGGAGTCATGGGCGCTGAGGTGGAGCTGTTGTTGGCCGAGCGCAGCGGCATCGACACCGTCGAAATGCCTCGGTTTGGCAAACTACGGCGGGCCATCGAGGCGGGCCTGTCGTGGCTCGAAGCGCACGCGGAGGTGTTCCAGGGAGAGCCGAGCTACCTTGGCTTTCACCTGGTGGCCTTGTGGGACCACCTGTCCCTGTACGACAAGCTGCCGCAGGTCCGCGTCCCGACGCTGCGCGCCCAAATTCAAGAGCTGTGCACCCTGGAGTACGTCCGCATCAGCGCGCCACAGTAGGTTGGCCGGATTCGTTCCCGATTTGTCCTGGCCCGGCGTCGGACGCTGGACAAGACTTGTGGCGCGATGATCGCCGCTTCGTTCTTAGTATTCGACGACGTCCAGGCGTTGGACGTCTGTGGACCGCTGGAGGTGTTTGCCACGGCAAACGAACTCAGCGGGCACGATCACTACGAGACAACGATTCTCTCTCAGACTGGTGCTCCGGTTCGGGCGACCAACGGCCTGCGATGGGCTGTGGACGGCGCGTGGGAAGACCTGCCCGCGGGCGCGACGATGATCGTCCCGGGGGGTGAGGGGATCCACGGACTGCGGACTCCAGTCGTCGCGGACCACCTCGGCCAGCTCGGTGCGCGAGCGGGGCGAATCGCCAGCGTGTGCACCGGGTCGTACCTCCTCGCCGAAGCGGGCCTGCTCGTCGGGAAGCGGGCATCGACCCACTGGGCGAAGGAAGATGACTTCGCCGCGAGCTTCCCCCGCACAACACTCGACCGCGACTCGCTGTACCAGACCCAGGACGACCGCAAGCCGATCTGGACGTCCGCGGGCGTCAGCGCGGGAATGGACATGGCGCTGGCCATGCTCGAGCGAGACGCCGGGCCCCAGCTCGCCCACGAGGTTGCGCAGTGGCTGGTGCTCAGTCTTCGACGCGGCGGAGAGGAGACGCAGCGCAGCGCCACGCTGAAGTCCCAGGGACTGCATGTCCGGGAAATCGCCCGGGTTCAGGCTTTCGTCCGCAACAACCCGTCGCAGGACCTTCGTGTCGAAGCGCTCGCGCAGCGGGCCAACATGAGTGTCCGAAACTTCACGCGGCGATTCTCCGCCGAGAGCGGCATGTCGCCAGCGCAGTTCGTCCGCGAGGCACGTTGCGAGCACGCTCGTCGGCTCCTGGCCGCAAGCGACCGGAGCATCGAAGAGGTCGCAGATGCCTGCGGTTTCCAGTCTCGGCAAGCACTCCGCCGTGCCCTGGACGACACCGCTACGCTGGAGGTGAGCTGAGATGACCATGCCAGGAAGTGTCATCGGCTCGCGTGCCGACCTGCTGATCGAAGCCGTGGTCGTGACCGAGCTCGTCGCCATCCCGGTCTTGCTGCGTGCGATTCGAGCGGCTCGAGACGGACAGTACGGCCTGCACAAAGCCCTGCAGCTGTGGCTCGCGACGATCTTCGCGGTTGCGACCATCGCCCTGGAGGTCGACATCCGAATGGCGGGCGGGATGGCGTTCTTTGCCTCCGGAGGTCGCTACGAGGACACGGTCTTCCTCGACGCCGTTCTGTATGGACACCTCGCGGTGGCGGCCGTCAACGCAGCGCTGTGGAGCGTGTTCCCCATCGTCTCTTGGCGGAGGTTTCGGTCTCGTCTGCTGCCCGGCACGTTCTCCGAAGTCCACCGGAGCTTGGGGTGGTGGGCCGTGATCGCCTACGCGCTGACCGCCGGAAGCGGTCTCGCCCTGTACATCGTCGGGTTCGTGTTCTGAACCCGCTTGCAGCGTGTCACAGCACGCCCGCCTCCGTGCCGCGCCGTACGAAGGTGTCGAGCGCCGCCCGGCCTTCGTCGCCGAGTTCCGCGGAGAATGTGTTGACGTACAGCCCGATGTGCTTGTCACAGACGTCCTGGGCCATCTCTTGGGCATGGGCCTTTACGTAGTCGCGGCTGGCCTCGGGGTGGGCCCATGCGTACCGAACCGAGGCACAGAGCGCCGCTGAAAACCGCTCGCGCACGCTCTCGTCCACGGAGCGTTGTGCGGCAATGACCCCCAGGGGCAGGGGCAGCCCGGTGTCAGCCTCCCAAACTTCCCCCAGGTCGGCGATCTGCACCAGCCCGTGGTCGGGATACGTGAAGCGGCTTTCGTGAATGATCAGTCCCGCCTCCACCTCGCCGCGCGCGACCGCGGGCATGACCTGCTCGAAGCGCATGGGGACCGGTTCGTGCTGCGGGCCGAACATGCGCAACAACGCGTACGCGGTGGTGCCGAGACCTGGAACCGCAACCTTCTTCCCCGCGAGGTCGGACAACGCGGCGGCTTGACGACCGACGACGAGCGGGCCACATCCCCTCCCCAGCGCCGCCCCGGATTCCAGCACAGCATAGCGTTCACGCGCGCGGGCCCATGCGCTGACGCTGAGCTTCGAGACGGCGAGCGCATCCCCACCCGGCTCGAGAACGCGCCGATTGAGACCTTCGATGTCGTCGAGGACCACCTCGACCCCAGGGGCATCGGGCACGAGGCCGTGCACCAACGCATGAAACATGAAGGTGTCATTGGGACACGGCGAGTAGCCCAGGCGCAGCACACCGCGTGCCTACCACGGCCTGGGTCCCGTGCCATCGGCGTTCCTCACGCGGAGCGCCGCGACGCCCTGGCGCGCGTCGCTGGAGGAGGATTGATTGAGCCTGCGGCCCCGACCGCCTACGCTCAAGCGGATGGCGAAGCTCAATCGGAAGGTGATCGAAGCCCTGCGCACCACCGCGAAGCGCCTCGCCAGCGGTGCGGACTACGAGTGGGGACATGCGGGTGCGTGCAACTGTGGGCACCTCGCCCAGACGGTGACCCAGCACTCCAAAAAGGAGATCTACGCGATGGTCCGCGGAGAATGGTCCGAGCACCTCAGCGACTACTGCCCCATCACCGGTCACGCGGTGGAGGATGTCGCCGCGCAGATGATCGGCTTCGGATTCACGCCCGGCGAGCTGGCCGACCTGGAGCGGCTCGAAGACCCTCGCGTCCTGGAACGAGTGCCGGGACGTCGACACCTGCGTCGCAACGACCGGGACGACGTGGTCTTGTACTTGCGGACCTGGGCGCGGATGCTCGAGACAGAGGCCGGGCGCGCGGGGTAGCGGCAACCTCCGAAGCGGCGTCAGGCCCCCAGGACAGCTTCGATCGCTTCGCCCAGGTCTGCAAAATCCGACGGTTCGACGGCGGAGTATTTCACCTGATTGCGGCCATTCGAGAACATCACGGTGCGGCTCTTGGTGATGTTGTAGTAGCGCTCCCAGGTCTCGTTGTGCCCGTCTTCAGGCGCGGGCACAACGACGGGGAAGTCCAGGCCGAGCTCCGCCTTGAGAGCCTTGGCTTTGGCTCTCGAGGCCTCAGGGTCCTTGGGGGTCACAGCCTTGCCGTCTTCGATCTCCGTGATGACCGCGAACGCCTTGACCTTGTCGGATCCATACTTCTTGACCATCGCGTCGAGGTCTTGGAGGTCCTTGCGAAAGGCCTCGTCGTCCGCCGTCCCCACGGCCATGAGCTTGGGGCTGCTCCCGTAGCGACAGACCTGGCAGTACTCCTCCCCGTCTTCGCAGTTGAGAATCTGGAAGGGGCTCAGCTTGCCGCCGACTCCCAACCCGCTGTCCGCCAACACTCGGTCTTCGAGCTGCGGACGGCGAGGAGGCGGACGTCGGCCGTGGGGAGGGCCTCCCTCACCTCTGGGTCCTCCATGAGCACCGCCCCGCTTTCCGTGGGCGCCGCCCCGCTTTCCGTGCGGGCCGCGTCGTTCTCCGTGCGGACCGCCTCGTTTTCCGTGCGGGCCGGGGCTCTCGGCCTCCGCCTGGAGCTTCGACTCGTCCTCGGTGGCAGCCTGGGCTTCGTCCGTTTCTGGCGACGTGTCCTTGCCGTCGCAACCCCCCAGGGCGAGGAGCACAACGGACAACATCGAGAATCTACGCATGTTCGTCATCCTGCACGGGGCCAGCCGCGAGCACAGTCAACGCTTCGTAAAAGGAACGCGAACGCTCCTACACAAGCGAGAGCCGCGGTCCGGGCGTTCGCCTCTACGCGTACCGGTTCGCCCATTCGTTGAGCTCGAGCAGAGTCGCCGAGAGTTCCTTTCCCGACGAGGTCAGCATGTACCCGTCATCTCCGGACTCGACCACGCCCAGTGCCCGTAGATCCGCGAGTCGAGCATTGAGCACACTCGGGGACACGTCGTCGGCCGCGGCCCGGAGCGCACGAAAACTCAGCGCACCGACGCGGAGCTCCCACAAGATCCGCAGCGTCCACCGACGCCCCAACACCTCGAGCAGGGTCATGACTGGGCGCCGGGTTGACGTCTTCTTCTTGGGCATCGCTTGCACCGTGGTTGCGCTACGAAAAAAGTAGCGCTACACCGAGAGCATACCGCTACGAAAACCGTAGCAACAAGGCCAAGGAAAACGATGCCCCGTATTGCCCCCCTCGAAGCCCCCTACCCCCAAGACGTCGTCGACACGTTCTCCCGGCTGATGCCGCCGGGGATGGAGCCGCTGTCGCTGTTTCGCACCCTAGCGCACAACCCCCGGGTGCTGCGCCGCATCCAGCGCTCAGGCCTGCT
The DNA here is from genome assembly GCA_050633305.1 of Nannocystales bacterium. GTDB lineage: Bacteria > Myxococcota_A > Polyangia > Nannocystales > Nannocystaceae > CAJXVA01. The sequence goes on along the minus strand of JBOEGF010000022.1, from coordinate 186,104 downwards.
CGACCCCGGCTCGATCAGTGTGCGACAGCGGGAGATCGTGATCCTGCGCAGCTGCGCCCAGTGCGACGCCCACTACGAATGGGGTGTCCATGCCACGCTGTTCGGCGGCACGGCAGGTCTCGATGACGCCCAACTCGAGGCGACGTGGACGGGCCTCGAGCTGGAAAGCTGGACCGACGATGAACGAGCGCTCCTGCGACTCTGCGACGAGCTGCACGAGACGTCTCGGGTCTCCGATGCGACATGGGCCTCGGTCCACGAGCACTTTGAAGACGCTGCGTGCATCGAGCTCGTCACCCTCGCCGGCCTGTATCACGCCGTGTCATTCCTCGTGAACGTGACCGAGGTCGCCGCGGAACCGTGGGCTCGAAAGCCCCCCGCGCGCCTATCGTGAGAGCCACGATGGCGCGGTCGTCCGTTGGCCTAGAACTCCTGTTGGTCGGTGAACACCCCAACGCAGCCAGGCTCTCCGGCAGGGGCTTCTTGGGTGTTGTCGGCATGGACCCCCCCTGTCCCCGGATCTCCGGGGATTCCGGCCGCTCCGTCTTGGAACGAGACGTTGGAGACGTTGAGGGCTGATCCGGAGACATTCGCGATCCCGATCGCGGGGCCACCGCAACCGCCCGCGCCACCACCACCGGCACCGCCAAATCCACCGACGCCCCCGTCGCCGCCATCGCCTGCTTCCTCGTCCCCGCTGCCGCCGCCCGAACCCGTTCCGCGAGTTCCCGCGTTCCCGCCCGCTCCTCCGTCGCCGCCATTGCCACCGGAGCCCATGAAGACGTCGGTGTTGGTGATCGAGATGCTCGAAGCGATGACGACAATTCCGAAGCTCCCGCCTCCGGGCAGGCCGCTCTGTCCGCCGTTACCACCGCATCCGCCGGCACCGGCACCACCGCCACCGCCACCGACATCGATCTCTCCACCGCACAAATCGACGCCGAGGATGCTATCGGTATCGTCGTCGGATCCCCCGTGGCCGCCACCGCCACCGCCACCGCCGTTGAGCCCATCCGTCGCGGGCGTGCCCCCGGTCTGCCCCCAAAGGCCCGCACCGTTGAACGCGCCGAGTCCTGACGGGCTCGCGGTGGCTCCCTCGCCATCGAGTCCGGCGTTCCCGTCGCCGCCATCGCCTGCGTTCTCGCCCTCGTCATTGCAGCCGTCATTGGAGCATTCGTCAGGACCCGGGGTTCCCGCGCTTCCGACCTGTGTCCCGTCCCCGCCGTTTTGCCCCGGTTGGCTGGCGGTGTACGTGCAGTTGCTGGCCGCGGTGCCCCCGTTTCCTCCGTTCGCTCCGCACGACGATGTGCCGCCCGCTCCGCCCGCCCCGAGGCCGCCGGGCATGCCGTTGCCTCCAGGGTCGCCTTCCTCCCCGGCGTCGCCAGCAGTGCCCTCTCCGGCGTCACCCGCCCGAACCTCGCAGGCATCGATGCTCAGCAGTCCGTCCGGCGTGTCCCGAACCCAGATCCCATACGTCGATGCGCTGTCGAACTGGAAGCTCGCCCCTTCGACCGTGAAGCCCTGCATCGTGACAGCCGCTTCGAGGTTCTCGGCGATGACGGTGCGATCCTCCGTCCCGACGATCGAGGCGCGGTTGTCCTCGATGCTCCTCTCCCAAGTCAGCGGGTCGTAGCCTCCGTAGATGCTCACACCCGAGACCAGGTTCACCGTCTCGGAATAGTTGCCCGTGCTCACCAAGACCATTCGCGGGGGACTGAAGGATTCCGCGATCTCGATGCCCCGGCTGATCGACAGGACCGGGTCGTTCTGCTCGAGGCCTTCGTTGAGGTCGCTGCCCGCGATCGCGCTCACGAACACGGCCGCGCACGCGACCCCGTCGATCCCGTCGCCGTCCTCATCCAGCCCATTGATGTCCGGCGTGTCGCTGCCCACATCGCAATCGATGGGCCCGGTCGTGTCCGAGCCGGTCGAACTCCCCGTACTCGGGTCCGTCTCGCCCGGACCGCTCGTGGTCGGCTCAACACCCGTGGTGGTGTCGCCGGTGCTGCCATCTGCGCCCACCGAGTCCGTCCCTGCACCAGAGGAGCTCGACGACGAATCGACTGGAATCGGGTTTCCTGAAGTTGAGCCACCAAAGGAGGAACCGGCCGTCGCGCTGACGTCATCGTCGCCGCAAGCAAGCGCGGGAAGACTAAGGAGCAAATAAGGAAGGACACCACCCAAGTTCCGCATTCGCCCAGTGTGCCGTTCCGGGCCACGCCGGACAAGCGGGTAGCGGACCCCTACGCGGCGGGGATCGACAAGCACGCATCGGCGACGGCACCGGCCAGGAAACCGCCGAAGAGCTGGCTGTACTGGGTCGTCTGGGCGACATCACCCCACGGGGGGTTCCCCTCATCGAACAGGGTCATGAACTGCCAGAGTTTCTGGTTTGCGCCTTCGATGCAGTCGGGGATCAGCCCACTGACGAAGATGCACTCCTCTCCCCCGCACGCCTCCTTGGCCGCCAGCATCTGCGCGGCGTGGACGGATTCAGGCTCGGGCGACTTGTCCGGCTCGTCGGTGAGGAAGAAGACCACCAACAGCGCATTCTCGTCCCGAATGAAACCTTCGTTGGTCTCCGCGTTGATCGGATCGGTCGCCCACCCTGCGGCGGCCACGGGCATCTCGAACGAGCACCCTTGCTCCCCCGCGGCCACCGCTGCGCCGGAGAACCATTGCGTGAGCGCAGCGGGGTCGTCGCCGGAGTTGGTCTCGAACCAGTGCTGATCGGACCACTCGAACAGCCGACCTTGGGATCCGTTGCCCCCGTTGTTCATCACGTCGGGCGTGATGTAGTGGCTGTTGACCTCTTCGAACGACGCCGTCGTCTGACAGTTGCCCGTGACCTCGGGTGCGCCGCAGCTATAGTCGAAGTCCGTCGTGGTGATGCCGACATGAACGTCAACGTCGGGAGGAAGCGCCTCGAAGGCCGCCGCGATGAAGTTCGGGAACTCCTCTGCGAGCTGCTCTTGGTAGGTCTGCATCGACAGCGAGTTGTCGATGACGAACAGGAAGTCCACCATCTCGCAGCCCACGGGGGCATCGGGGGCGTTCACATCCAGCTTCTCGCCGCCGCTGGAGTCGCTGCCGACCGAAGTCAGCTCTCCCGCTTCGGACCCAGTGACGCCGCCATTGCTCGTACCGCTCGCCGTCGTCGGCGTGGCGGTCGTCTCGGGGAAGTCCTCGCGCGGGCCAGGCGAGACGGTACATGCCGACACAGCGAGCGTTACGGCCGCCGAAGCCAGGACGAGTCGCTTGTTCCCCACCGCCGCTAGCATACGCCAACCGCCCCTGAACATGGGCGGTTCCTGAGGCCGGGATCTGTCGTGTTCGCTGCCATCACGGCTCGCGGGTCGGAACATCAACCGCGAACACGCCGCCTGCCCCACTCAGCTCTCTGCGAACCCCGGCGAGCGCAGCAGGCGTCGGGCCGCCTCGTGCAACCGCGTCTTCGCGAGTCGGATGTCCCAACCGCCGCGCTCGCGATCCCCCACCCGGTTGCTGATGCTCCGCAGCTGAACCCACGGCACCCCGAACGCGTCACACACCCGGGCGACCGCCGCCCCTTCCATGGTCTCGACCGCGGCTTGCACTCGGTCGGCGTACGCCGCCGCCAACGCATCCGTGCCGCTGATCGTCGACACCGTCGTACCGCGGATCCGCGGGACCTCGCCCAAGACGTCGGCGACGCGCTGCGTCCACACCGAATCCGCCGACCACTCCACACCCTCGGCCAGCTTCAACGCCACGAGGTCCTCGAAGCCGTCCTGCGTCACGAGGCCTTCATCGGCAAAGGTCTCCTGCGTCACCAGGCAAACGTCTCCGACCTCGAGCCCTGACGCAGGAAACGCTCCGGCGACCCCGAAGTTGATCACGACGTCGGGCAGCGCGCCGCAAAGCGCTCGCGTGAGCGCAAGGGTGGCCTCGACCTTGCCCACGCCCAGCTCGACGCTGTGCGGGAGGTCGAGGCCTTCAGCCTCTTTGGGGTGGGCATAGGCCCACAGAATGCGCCCAGCCATCGCGGCCACGGCCTAGGCCAGCATCGACAGCGGCTGCTCGAGGTAGCCGCGGAGGGTCACGAGGAACTGTGCTCCGACAGCCCCGTCCATCACCCGGTGGTCACACGCCAGGTTGACCCGCATGCGCTTGCCCGGCGCCAGTTCGCCATTGACGACGACGGCTTCGTCGCGAATCGCACCGACGGCCAGGATTGCACCCTCCCCGGGGTTGATCACGGCCAGGAACTGCTCGATGCCGAACATGCCCAGGTTGGACACGGTGAAGGTGCTGCCCGTCATCTCGGCCGGGGTCAGCTTCTTGTCTCGAGCCTTGGCACCGATCGCCCGAGTGGCCGTCGCGACCTCGGAGAGCGTCCGTTGCTCGGTGTGCCGAACCGGCGGCACGATGAGGCCCTCGTCCACAGCAACCGCCATGCCGACGTGGATGTCGCCACGGCGGACGATGGTCTTGCCATCCCAGTAGGCGTTGATCTCCGGGTGCTTCACCAGCGCCTTCGCCACAGCCAAGATGACCATGTCGTTGTAGGAGATCTTGACGTCGGGAAGCGCGGCCTTGAGCTGCGTCCGCATGGCGACCGCACCGCCCATGTCGGCGTCGATCGTCAGGTAGAAGTGCGGGATCTCGGCGTTGCTCTGCGACATCCGCTTCGCGATGGTCTTGCGCATCTGCGAGAGGGACATGGTGGTGTCCGGGCGGGACACGAAGGTGCGAGCGCCATCCGAGACAGTCGTCCCGGCCGCGGGTGCTCCGCCGCCCGCGATCGCAGCGTCGACATCGGCCTTCACGACGCGACCGTGCGGGCCGCTCCCCGTGATCGCCGACAGGGCGATACCGGCCTCATGGGCCATGCGCCGAGCCAACGGTGAGGCGGCAACCCGACCATCGTCGGCCGTCGGTGCAGGCGCGGGTGCTGCGACCGGAGCTGCGGCAACGGGTGCTGCGGGCGCGGGCACAGGCGCCGCCGCCGGAGCTGCCTCGCCCTGAGGCGCGACTGGAGAAGCACTCCCCGCCTTGGCGAGCGCAGCATCCACATCCTCGCCCGGCTTGCCGAGCACTGCGATGGGCGTGCCAATCGGGTGTGTGTCGCCCTCGGCCGCGATGATCTTCAACACCGTGCCGGCGTCGAAGGACTCGTACTCCATCGTGGCCTTGTCGGTCTCGACATCCGCGATGATCTGGCCGCGTTTGACTTTGTCGCCCTCGGCGATGTGCCACTTGGCGATGACGCCCTCCTCCATGGTGTCGGAGAGGCGGGGAAGCTCGACGATCGTTGCCATAGCGCTGGTCCTGATGCTGCCGTTCAGCTGGGTCTAAAGAGAGTGGTAGGCGACCTTCGCGATGGCCTCGTAGATCTGTTTGGGCGAGGGAATCGCCAGCTCTTCGAGGTTCTCGGCGTAGGAGAAGTTGATGTCTTCGTAACAGACACGCTCGACGGGCGCGTCCAGGTCGTAGAAGCACTCTCGAGCGATGAGGTCGGCGACCTCGGCTCCGGTGCCGCCGTACGGCCAGCCGTGATACGAGAGCACGGCGCGGTTGGTCTTGCGTACGCTGTTCAAGATGGCGTCCTTGTCCAGCGGTCGCAGCGTGCGAAGGTCGATGACCTCGGCGTCGATGCCGACCTCTTCAGCCATCTTCGCGGCTTCGAGGGTCGTGGGCACCCCCTGGCCCCACGTGATCACGGTGACCTGGCTTCCGGGGCGCTTGATGTCCGCTTCGCCGATCGGGATCAGGTACTCGCCATCGGGGACCTCTCCCTTGACGCCGTACATCACCTCGGACTCGAAGAAGATGACCGGGTTTTCGTCGCGCACGGCCGACTTGAGCAGGCCCTTGGCGTCGTATGGCGTGGCCACCGAGACGACCTTTACGCCTGGGAAGCCGCAGTAGAAGCTCTCGAACGCCTGGCTGTGCGTGGAGCTGAGCATGTGCGCGGCGGCGTTGGGACCGCGGAACACCATGGGCACGGTGAACTGACCACCGGTGAGGTGCCGCATCTTGGCCGCGTTGTTGAGGATCTGGTCGAAGGCCACCGCGGAGAAGTTGAAGGTCATGAACTCGATGATCGGGCGCAAACCCGCCATCGCAGCCCCGACGCCAACCCCGGCGAATCCGGCCTCAGCGATCGGGGTGTCGACCACCCGCTGCTCGCCATACTTCTCCAGCAGTCCTTGGGTGCACTTGTAGGCTCCCTGGTAGTAGCCGACCTCTTCGCCCATGACGAAGACGCGGTCGTCGCGGGCCATCTCCTCGTCGATGGCATCTCGGAGCGCTTCTCGAATCTGTAGTGTGGGCATGGCGTTAGTCGTCCTCGACGAGGTGGTTGCGGAAACGGTGCTCGGGGTCGGGCTGCGGGGAGGCTTCGGCGAAGTCGACCGCCGCTTGCATCTCTTCGACGATCGCGTCATCGATCGCCTCGATGGCGTCGTCGCTGAAGCCGTGGTCTTCGCGAAGGCTCTGCTCGGTGCGATACAGCGGATCTTTCTTGCGCTGCACCTCGACCTCGTCCTTGGTCCGGTACTTGGCCGGGTCGCTCATGCTGTGACCGCGGAAGCGGTACGTGAGCAGCTCGATGAGCGCGGGCTGGTTGTCGGTCCGCGCCCGTTCGACAGCCTCGGAGAGACGGCGACGAGTCTCAAAGACGTCGGTCACTTCCCAACGGTCCGAGGTCATGCGGTAGGCAGGCGCCCGAACGGTGAGGTCGTCGACCAACGTCTGGCGCGACAGCGGAGTGCCCATCGCGTACTGGTTGTTCTCGACCACGAACACGATCGGCAGCTTCCACAAGCCGGCCAGGTGCATGCCTTCGTGGGTCGCACCGATGTGCATCGCGCCTTCGCCAAGGAAGCAAAGCGTGACGGCACCATCGCCCGTGTACTTGGACGCGAACGCATGGCCGGCAGCGACGGGGAGGTGGCCTCCGACGATCGCGTAGCCGCCCCACATGCCCTTGTCTCGATCGAAGAAGTGCATCGAGCCGCCGACGCCGCCGACCAAGCCGTCCTTCTTGCCGAACAACTCGGCCATGCAGCGTTGCGGCTCACAGCCGAGCGCCACCGCAAAGCCGTGGTCGCGATAGGTGGTGACGACGCGGTCACCGTCTTTCATCAGATCGGCCGTCGCGACGGCGATGGCTTCCTGCCCGATATACAGGTGGAGGAAGCCACTGATCTTGCCCTGGGTGTACGCGCGCGAGGCGAGCTCCTCGAATCGACGGATTCGGAGCATCTCCTTGAAGACGCGCACCACCTCGTCCTTGTCGGGCGCCTGGGTGGGAGAGGTCGTGGGGGTCACGTGGGCGGAAAATAACACCGTCCGGGCCCCGTGCGACCCCGCCCCAGTCAATCCTTGATATACGTGCTCGCATGTCGCTGGAGTCTCACGACACCGACGCACGGCCCTCCACCGAGGCGTCCACCGAAGCCACGAGCGAGCCCACGGTCCTCGCGCCGTCCGTCATCGCCGAACGCATCGTTCGGGGCGACCTCGAGGCCCTCGATAGCGAGACGCTGCTCGCCTATCTAGGCCCAGATGTAGACGTGTGGTCGCTGATGGCGGCTGCCGACACGGTCCGCAGGGCCCGGTTCGGCAACTCTGTGCACCTGTGCTCGATCGTCAACGCCAAGGAGGGGGGGTGCCCCGAGGACTGTGGATTCTGCGCCCAGTCCCGGCACTTCAGCACGCACGTTCAGGCCAAGAAGTTCACCCCGGTCGAGGAGATCGTCGACCACAGCGAGCGCGCGGCGGGCCGAAACGCCAGCGCGCTGGGCTTGGTCACCGCGACCCGAGGGCTCGAACATGACACCAAGGCGCTCGATCACGTCGTCGCCGGTATCAAGGCCGTGCGCGACGCGGGGCACACCGAAGCCCACGCCTCCGTCGGATTCCTGACCGACGACGCGATGGACCGCATGGTCGAGGCCGGACTCACCGAGCTCAACCACAACCTCGAGACCGGCCGGAGCTACTTTTCCAAGGTCGTCAGCACCCACACATACGACGAGCGGATGGACACGATCCGCATGGCCAAGGCCAAGGGCTTGCGCACCTGCGTGGGCGGCATCTTCGGCATGGGCGAGGCCCCCAGCGACCGGGTCGAGCTGGCGGAGTCGCTGCGCGAACTCGACGTGGACGAGGTGCCGATGAACTTTCTGGTGAGCATCGAGGGCACCAAACTGCCGCCCACCGATCCCCTGGAGCCGATGGAGATGCTCCGAATCATCGCGGCATACCGGCTGTTCTTGCCGCGACAAAACATCTTCATCGCAGCGGGCCGCACCCACCTGGGACAGCTGCTGCCGATGATGTTCAGCGCGGGCGCCTCGGGCATGATGGTGGGCGACTTCCTCACCACCGCCAACCGGACGGTGGACGACGACCTCGAGATGCTTCACGAGCTGGGCCTCATCCCGCACCGCTGCGGAGATGTCCGACCCGAGCTGAAGCGAAAGCCCGCCCGGCTCCCGGTCCTGAGCCAGTCCTGAGCCAGTCCTGAGCCAGTCCTCAGCGACTCCGGCCCCGCCCTACTCGGGGAGCATCAGCAACGAGACGTGCACATGGGCACCGGCGTTGGCGAGGATGGCCTCGCTGCCGTCGCACTCCGTGTCGTTGTCGGCGATGCAGTAGGTCAGCTCCCACGGCATGACGAATGGCCGGGCGACGAAGTTGTCGTCGACGGGGGGCCCGAACGCATACAGCTCGTGAGAGAAGCCGATCGGCCCGTCCGTCTTGTCGACCACGATGGCGCTGGGCGCCAGACCCAAGCACGAGTCCTGGCCGCAGTCGCCACCGAACGGAGACGCGCCTGCGTTGAAGCTGAAGCCGTAGAAGCAGGCTCCACCCCCGCATCCACCCGTGACCTCGAACCTCGGGTTGCCGTCCCCTCCGAACGCAAGGGGTTCCGCGGCTGAGAACGTTCCGACCAAGGGCTCGAGCAAGACATCCGTATCGCCTCTGCGGGTCATCGTGACGTCGAAGCTGTCCGCGGGCGGCGTGTCTTGGGTGATGCAAAACGGCACATGCACCCTGGCGCCCGCCTGGCGCACTTGGGTGATCCACACCCACGTCCCCCACTCGTCGGGCGTTGGCTCGCCCTCGATCGCGCAGGTGTCTTCGTTGACCGTCACCCCTTCGGGTCGAGCGCCCGAACCGTTCCCCGCAGGCGTCGTGCAGGTGAGCTCGGACCCGTCACCGCCGACCAGGATGTCGGTGAGGCTGTCGCCGGGCCCCAAACACGGACGCGCCAGGACCGAGAGATCGGCCGACAGCGCGGGGCCGACGTCCAGCATGCACGTCGCCTCGCCCATGCCCGCCGAGCCGTCCACCGACACCGTGAGCTCAAAGGTCCCCTCCTCCGTGGGGATGCCCGACAACTCCCCGCCAAACGGGGAGAACGACATCCCCTCGGGCAGGCCTTCGACGCTCCAATCTCCCGAGGCGTCCGGCGGGTCCACCTCGAACGCGTGGGCGTACTCCGCCTCCAGCGCCGCCGCTGGCATCTCGCCGCACCCGACCTCGACCGTGGGTGCCGCGGTGGTGCCGCCGCCGCTGCCGTCTGCGAGCGTGTCCGCGCCGGTCGAGCTCTCTGCCGCACCGGTCGATCCCGGGGCCATCCCCTCCGACGCCGTACTGGTCACGCCAACGCCCGCATCCCCGCTGGGACACCCGGTCAGCGCCCAAAGCCCTCCACCGAGCACCCACACCCGCTTCCCGACCCTACGCCAATCCATCGCCTCCGAGCATACCCTGCCCGAATGCCGGGCTTGCACCCGTGTCGACCGGCGCTGTCCCTGATACCGTCGCCCGGATGCGTGACACGTCCGCGCTCCGTCGCCGCCTGAGCCTCCTCGCGTGCATTCCCGTGCTTCTGGGGGGGTGCGGTGATCCTGCGCCCCAGCCCTCCGCCAACGGGGCGAAGGACAAGGCCAAGGCCGTCCGAACGAATCCGCCCAGCGCGAAAGCGGCCAAGGGAGACGAAACGCAGGCCAAGCCCGGCCCCGGACCGCGTGTCAACGCAGCTCCGCCGCCGCCTCCCTTGCCCACAGACCCCGACGAGCTTCGGATGATGCCGATCGAGGGCGACCCGCCTTTCATCGACGGCTACAACCCCGAAGAAGACCCCTGCGTCTCCGGCAACTGGTGCGGTGCGATGGATGCCGCGCTCGCGATCGCACCGAAGGTCGGCGAGCCGCAGCTGGAGTTGGGCTGCCCCACCCGAGTCATCGGCGCACACACGCCCAGCCCGGTCACCTCGAACCCGGGCAAGTACAAGGGGCTGTCCGACAAGAATTCCATGCAGGGCTCGCTCAACCAACACGGGACCGAGCTCGCCCGCGAAGCCGGCGAGGAGAATGTGTGCTGCTACCACTGGTTCGAGTACTGCTCCGGCCGCCCTCTGGTGGAGGGCACCGAAGTGCTGGCCGCCCCCGCGGTTCGACGGACCGACTGGGCCGACCTCGCCTGCCCTGCAGCAGCCGGAATCGCAGACGCGCTGTGCGACGCGTGGCTGGCCGATGCCGCCGCGGAGCACGCCTCGGTGGCTGCGTTCAGTCGCGTCGTGATCGAGCTGATGGCCGTCGGTGCGCCGCCCGCCCTGCTCGAGGACACGTTGCGTGCCGCCGCGGATGAGGTGCGACACGCTCAGGCTTGCTACGGCATGGCCAGTCGTTTCACCTCCGCGATCCAAGGACCCGGTCCCCTACCCGCCGCCACGCCCCGCTCCCCCACCCTGGTGCAGGTCGCGGTCGATGCCTTCCTCGAGGGCTGCGTCGGTGAGACAACCGCCGCGTTGGTGGCCGAACGCGGTGCGGCCATGGCCCTCGATCCCCACACCCAAGAGGTGTTGGGGGGAATCGCCAAGGACGAGGCCGAGCACGCGGCGTTGGCTTGGCGCACCGTGAAGTGGGCACTCGAAGCCGGCGGAGCCGAGGTTGCTGGCGCGCTTCGCCAAGCCTTCGCCGACCTCCCCACAGCGCGCTTCGAACCCACGCCGGAGCATCCACACTGGCGCCACTATGGGCGACTCTCGCAAGCCGAGCTCACCGCTGCGGTCGCCGATGCCCGCCGCGAGATCGTCGCGCCAATGCTGCGTACGGTCTTGGGCGGACGCGACCGGGTCCCGCCCCCGCGCGCCACGGCCTGAGCCTCCCAGGGGATCCGGGCAGAAAAAACAGCCTCCAACCACGGATCAGTGGGTCGGTGGCGTCTCGAGGTCACATGCCTGGTTCGTCCAATGCCGTTTCCATCGCCGCCGAGAGGCACTACGCGGCACTCGTGTCGCTGGGTCGACACCTCGTCGGCGCCGATGGAGCGGACCTCGTTCAGGACACGCTCCTCGCCGCCATCCACAATACGCGCCCCGTCTCCAATCCGCTGGGTTGGCTGCGTCAGGCGATGCGAAACCGTGCCATCTCGAAGCATCGTGGTGCGCGGAGACGACAACAACGGGAGCACTGGGCCAGTTCCGAGCCGGATCTGCCCCCAACCCCCGAAGAACAGGTGGCACGCAGCCAGCTGCTCGACGCACTCCACGAGGAGTGGTCGGCGCTGCCTGCGGCTTATGAAGAGGCGCTGCGTCTGAGGTTCGAGGACGGGCTCACCGCCCGCGAGATTGGTCAACACCAGGGATGCCCGACCAACACCGCCAGCTGGCGGGTTCGGGAGGGGCTCAAGCGGCTTCGCGAACGGCTCGACCGCCGCTTCGAGGAGCGCAAACACTGGCTCGGAGCCCTGGCAGCGGTCCCAGGCGTCTCGGGCAGCATCCCTCCGACCGCACAAGCGCAGCCGTGGACCATGAAAACAATCGCAACCCTGATCACCCTCACCTCCGCCACCGCCCTCGGCGTCACAACCTATGCTGCGACCGACCGGGAACCCGCAGCGAGTACAGCCGCCGCCGCGACGGGCTCGAGCGCACCTGAGCCTGGCGCATCCGCTGCCCCGACCTCAGAGTCGTCCAAGGGCCCTGCGCCCGCGGGGGCAGCCCTGCGCACCACGAGCAACTCGGGCGTTCGCGATGACTCCGCCGAGGCGCCGCAGTACGGCGCGCAGATTGAGACCCGTGGCGTCGGGCGGGACAGTAGCGCCGAGGAGATCCGCGAACTCGCGGCGCTCAGCCGCCTGCTCGCCCAGGCCTGCGCCGCCGACCACGATGCCGCCCGCGACACCCGGTTCATCCTCGAAGCCGAGTTCGTGCGTGACGAACAAGGACACAGTCGGCTGACCTCGGTGACCCATGACCCAGACGCTCCCGACGCTCGGACGACCGCGTGTCTCGCTGACGGACTGTTTCCCGACACCGACACCGAATACGCCCCGGGCTTTGAAGGAACGATGGAGTTCACGTTGCGACCTTTGAGTGATGCGGAGCTGAGCCCCGCCCAGATCGTCGCTGGCATCCTTCAGCGAGAGCCCTCCGCCCCCAAGACACAGGGCCTCGACTGGCGCGGTGAGACCGATGCCTCGACCGACGTCGTGGCCTGTGTGGACCCCGACTGTCCGTACGCCCGAGCCTCCGCCGCGACGCTCGACCAGCTCCTGGACACGTTCGAAGGCAGGGTCCGCGTCGCGCATCTCCAATACCCGCTGGCCATGCACGAGGGCGCCGAACGAAAATCCCGTGCGCTGATCGTCGCGCGCAAGCACGGCGTGTACTGGCCCGCATCCGACTACCTGCACATGCACCCGGGCCCGATGACCACGGAGGACTTCATCACCATGGGCCACAAGCTCGAAATCGACGCCAAAGCCTTCGTTGCCGAACTCGACAGCGACGACATCCACGCCGTACTCGAAGACGAACAGGCGCGATGTGAGACGGCTGGAGGTCGCGGAAGTCCGACGTTCTTCGTCGACGGCTACCGGGTCTCGGGTGCCCAACCGTTCGAGGTCTTCGAGCGTTTGCTCGGCGACCTCGAGGATTGACGGCCCGTCGCTGAGCCGGGGCTCGACCCGGCCGCCCGGAACATGACGCAAGGGGGAACCTCGCCCTTGGCTCAGGGGCCGCCCCCACCTCGGTGGAATGCTCAGCGGGGTGGCGGCAGAGTCCAGGCCAAGGCACGAAGACGCCGCTTGGACGCGCCGCAATGGCCGTTTCATCGAACTGGGACGCCCCTCGTGTCCCACGAACGCCGACGGCGGTGTCGAACACGCGGACGACCGCCCTCGCGGTGCTCGGCGGCATCGCCTCAAGCAAGGACCTCGCGTCGTCTTGGAACCTCGGCACCGTCTACGACTGCCTCACGAAGCGTACCGGGTCGGTGCTCTTGATGAAGTGCTCCTCCGTAAGCGTCGTAGAGGATTCAAAGACAGACAGTTTTCCGCCCGGGGTCAACAGTTTCAGGTTCGAGGAGCTGTTGACGTGAACTGGATACCCTGTAAGCGCTTTCAGTTGGTCGACCGGCACGACGGGCTCTTGGCCACAAAGGGCCACGGCTTCAAGAACGATCTGGTCCTCTCGAAAGGACAGCGCCAGGTGCGACAGGCCTTGAACCCGCGACAGCGACTCGTCAACCGCCTTGAGAGTGACCCAGCCTCCAGACCTCGCGGGGAACGTGTACGTCGTTCTTCCTTCAAGAACGACGCGACGCCTCCGGTCACCGCAAGGGCACAGAGATTCGTCAATCCTGCCAATATCTCCAAGCGGATAGCGCACGAGCGGCCGAACCTTCGAGTCCATCGTGGTCGCCAACAGCAGCCCCGTCTCATCGTTCCTCGCCTCGGACTGGTGGAAGACCTCGTAGCAGGCGAACGTTTCAAGCAAATGCCAGCTCTGATGTCGACACGATGTAGCCATCATGGACAGTTCGCCCGAATGGTAGAGAATCTGAACCGGCAGACCGAAGTGCGCCTCGAGCATCCGCCGCTGAAAGGACCAGGAGACATGGTTACTCACGACAACATGCCTAAGGCTCGGAAGCTCGTCCCTGGCGAGATAGGGCATCAACGAGACCAGATACTGGGCATCGCCAGCAAGCACAGTCGGATTCGACCGTCTAATACTGTGCGCGACTCGGCGCCACGCGTCTGAGGTCGCGGTCGTCGGGTTCGCGCCTGGCGTGACCTTCAGGTCCGCGTCGGTTTCCTCGAAGCGAAACTCATCGAACTCGTCCTTCACCGCGAAGAGATTGGTGGGTCGATTCACAATCGCGACGAACCACGGCTCGGAATACGCCCAGACCGCGTTCTCGGCATCTCGGCGTTCGTCGAGCAGCTCCTCTTCCTGCAGCACAATCTTCTGCTCGCCCGTGCTTCCGCTCGACGTTGCAATGTTATATGCGGGGTCGGCCCGAAGCTCGTCAAGCGGCCGCTCTTCGAGCTGCACAGTTTTCCAAAAATTGTCCATCCACTCCTTGGACGTCCACACATCTTGCCCGGAGAGTCGACCGGCCCGCTCCGCCTCGGAGAGCTTGGGCAAGCTTCGCTGAAGACTCTCCTGAACGCGAGTCGTCGTCAGGTTCTCGGGGTGGTCCAGCCCAACGAGTTCAGCACACGCCCGCAGCGTTTCGGGAAGTTCCGCATCGCTCGGCTGCAAGAATGTAAACATCTGATGCACGCAGCGATGAAACACATGGATAGTTTCACCTTGCTTATGCCAAAAGTGGTGTTCGCAACCCGGGATCTCTGGCCAACGCGCGCCCCCATCCTGGCAGGCCACAGCATGCCGACGGCTCGCATACTCGCGAATGGAGGCATTTTCAGCGAATTCGTCGCTCGCGACGGAAAGCAACGTCAACAACCCTCCTCGCCTTTGCTCCAAGAGGACATCTTGGACGTCAGCCAAGAGTTGAGACAACTGCTCGAGTGAGGTCTCGACGAAACCGCACGTAATGTCGACACCGCGAGACTTGGCAGTTCGATCTGCCCTATCCAGGCCAGAACATCTCCGTTCTTGACGCGCATAGCCACGCTGGACCATTCCCGCGGAGAACTCCGGGTCTTCCACGGCCCCGACACCTTCGGTGGACCATGAGAAAATGCTCCGCCCGCCCTCGGAGAGACGGACCAAAATCAGAGTTTGGTGGTGCTTGGGAATCGCGCTTTCGGGCCTTATCTCAAGTATATGCATCCCGGTTCCGCCTCACGACATCTGAATCCGGCTCTCACCAAATCCCTCCCCGCACCAACAGAAAAGCGACCAAGCACCGAGCGGGCTACGCGCAATGTTTGGTCGCTCAAATCCGACATCAGGTTGCTCGGACGTTCGGCCTATTTGGCGTCCGAGGTCGGAGGCCGAAACTCATGGGCGAGGTCTTTCACCTGTCCATCGCGATTTTCGTTGCGGACGCGCTTCACGTCCAGCTTGACCGACCCCTCTGCTTTGTCACTGCGTGCCTTTTCCATGTTGCAGCAGATAACATACGAGATGATGCGCCGCAAGCACGTCTATTCGCGAACCGCCATCGCCGGTGCGACGATTCGATACAGGACTGGGTCCGTACAGCGGAGCCTCGGGCCATTCTTGTCCGGTGGCGCAAAACGGCTCAACAGCCAGAGGGCAGAGGCCACGTGCCTCCGCCCGAGACAAGGTCGGCCAGGCCGGTTCCTCGGCACGATGAGTTCGGCCGCGGTGCAAGGTCGGCGCAGCGTCGTTAGCAGCCGAACGAATAGATCTCCTGAAGCTCGAACCCGTGGAGTCCGCGGCGAACGAGCAACAACGTCTCGGTGTACTCGGTTTCCATCCGAACGATGAGCTCGTTGCTGTGGTCACCGTCGAGATCGACGACGTGCTCGATGGAGACACCTTCCAGCCCCGATTCGGGCGGAACGATCCACGCGACCTCAGCGTTCGAGTCGACCACGTAGCCAAGCCCGCCGAAGACATCGAAGAGGTCGGGGCCCTGCTGAAGCTCGTCAACGATCGCGACAAACTTGCCCATGGACGGGTCGAGAGGATCCGTCCAAGAGCGCACGTCCATCTGTCGCGTCCCATGATTCGGGACCGTCCCCTCAGCGAGGGCCATCCGACGTTCGAGCATTGCACGAAGCGGCGTCGGGCCTACCCGTTGCATCTGGACTCTGGACAGCACCGCACCGCGTTCCACCTGGCCGGCCGCAAACGCTGGGCCAACGGAGGGACCGTCCAATCGGATCGTGTAGAGCAATCCCACCCGACCGCCTCCGTGTGCATCGCTGCGAATCGACTCATGGCCCGAGACCCCCTTGACCGTGCGGTATACGACACCGCGCGCGGTGATCAGGGACAACTCCGTCCCTGGCCGTACGTCCTTCGGATACCCGGGCGAGTCCGCGGGAACCTCAAACCCGGATGTGTCCACGATCGCTTCGAGCCAACTCCGCTCGAGGTCGAGGTCCGGATTGACGACGTGGTCGCAGACCATCTCAAACTGCTTCGCAGTGTCGTGCACCCAACACGGCCGCGCCCGCGTCGGTCGGACTTCCCACCCCTGGGGCTCTGGGTGCCGTGCCCTCCTGGACACGTCGGCCTCTTCGACCTCCTCGACGTCAGGCGAAGTCGCCTCACCGGGAGCCTGCACCTGTGGCGCAATTCGGGCTTGCTCCTCGACCGGCCCCGTCGGCCCGGCTGGCTTCACGCAGGATGCAACCGACGCGGCCAAGAGTAGGATCCAAGTCCCGCGAGCCGGCGCCATTGATCGGAGCCTATCAGTTCGGCATTTCATGGCGCCAGACGCTGTTCCCGAAGCTCGGAGGTCCACCGCGGAGCGACATCCCGAGAGTCCGCTGTATCCGCGAAGGACACCGCGTCCGACCAACGGAGCGGACCTTGTCAGGGCTCGCTCGTCGGTCGAGCCTCAAGCACAGACCGAGCACTCGCAGTCGAGCTGATTCGGTTCGGTCGGCTCGATGCATGTGTCGTACAGCTCGTTGCACAACGTCGCCGCACCGCACTCGCAGTCGAGGCCGTCCCCGCAGGCGTCGGGCATCGGAACGCAGAACGTCTCGGCGGTGAGCGCCACGTGGCGCACGCAGACATCCCCAGGACCGCACTCGGAGCAGTCGTCGACCGGGCTTTCCCCGGAGTCGGAGTCGTCCTCTCCTGTGCTCCCCACGTCGGTCGTCGCCGTCGTGGGCATGCCTACGGAGTCCGTCCCTCCGCTCGTCGCGGAGGTGCCCGAGGTTCCAGGATCGGCCGTCGTCGGCATACCGTCGGTGACCGACGCGTCGCCAGTCCCCGAGGTGCTGGAACCTCCGGGGTCGGCCGTGGTCGGCATGCCGTTGCCCCCGGACGAACTGCCCTCGGAGCCTGCCGTGGTCGGCATGCCCTCCGACGCTGCGGTGTCGTTGGCGGACTCTCCGACGTCGCCCGGCGGGGTGTCGCACGCGACGCCGAACAGGGCGGACACCAGGAACAGGCTCTTCAGTGGGTGGGATGAAACCGTCATCGTGCCCCTCTATTCTTCGGTCGGCGGTGCGTCCGTCACCGTAGTTGAGCAAGTCTTGCGAACGCGGCGAACATGCGGCGAGTTGGGATGGGCAACGAGAAACGCGGCGGCGGACTGTCGGCCACCATCTCGACCCAGACGACATTGAAGAATCGCCACCCACGCCGACCGCTCCTCCGCCAGCGCTCCGTTCGGAAACTCTCGAGCGTGGCGTTGGAACGATGACAGGGCCGAGGCGTTCTTTCGCTCGGCGAGGTGAGTTCGAGCCAGGGTGATCAACGCGACTTCGGCCGCAAGCCGGTTGGGGCTTGTCGCGGCATCACGACGCGGCGGCGCGGGGGGTCGCAGCCTCTCGACGCGGGATGGTGGGGAAGGCTGCGGTTGCGGGGTCGTGTCGGCATCTGGCCCATCCGAGCGCGGATCCGCTTGCGCCGTGGCACCAGCACTCGTTCCACGCGAGCCGGGTTCCGTCGGCGGCGATCGCCGTTGCGCAGCGGGTCGCGCGGCCTCCTCCTCGAGCGTGGCGTCAGCCTGAGATGCCGCCGTCGAGGGTTCAGCATGTGCTGGGTCGCGGCTCGCAACGCCCAGTGCGAGCGCGACGAGAGCCGCCGCAGCCAGAGCAACCAACGGCCAACGTACAGCCACGGGTGCCGGATCTGCGGGAGCCTCCGCCGCTTCGGGCGGGTCGTCGTGACTCCGGAGGCGCTCCAACAAGAGCGCTTTGTTTCGACGCCGACGCTCGGCCGAGGGCTGGACCGTGCTTGCGTAGGCCTCGAGTTGGGCCCGCGCATGCTCATCGAGTTGAGGCATGACGCATCTCCCTTTGTGCATGAGCCTGCGAGCGCTTCACCACGCGCGCGAACTGACGCCGCGCGAGGCGGAGTCGTGAATAGACTGTATTGAGTTTGACTCCGAGGGCCGCCGCGATCTCCGGTCCGCTGAGTCCTTCGAGCTCGGCGAGGACGAACACTTCACGCGCTGCCGGCGACAGCTCGGACAGGAAGGCCGCCACCATGCCGGCGGCCTCCTGAAGGGCAACGGCGTCATCGGGGGCGCGGGCCTCGGCCGCCGTAGCCGGATACGCGCGCCGATTCTTCGCAGCCTGCGTCCGGTACCGGTATGCGACCCGCCGAGCGATGCCATACAGCCATGCGCGCATCGGCATGTCGCGTCGGTAGTCCTCGAGGCGGCGGTGAACCACGATGAACACGTCTTGGGTCGCGTCGTCGATGACGGCACGCGGCACGCCAAGACGGGCGAGCGAACGCCACACGAAGTCGTGGTGTTCGCCAAAGATCTCAGCTGTTTCGAGCTCTTCCGGCGGTCTCGCCATGAGCAGTCTGCACTCTATTCTCGACTCGGGGCCGAATCCGTCACGGAAATCGAACCTGAATTCGCGCAGAGAATCCACCGAGGAGCCCGCCGACACGGGGCAACAGCCCTGCGTCGGAGATCGCAAATCGCGGGCGAAGCAGGACCGCGCTCATCTCGGCGCCCAGGCCGAGCCCCAGGTGCCGCGTCACGCTCCAGACGGCCGCCGGGAACACGCCCACGCTCAGCCAGGTCCGGGCCGCCGTGCGCGGCGTGCTCAGGCCATACCCCCGGGCCCGCGCACGTCCGACGTCCAGTCCGAGCTGAACGGGAAACTCGAACCGTCTCCAGCGCAGAACAGGCCCGCCACGGGGTCCGAGCGACCAGAGCCGAACATCGGCTCCCAGATCCTCCTGTTGCGGCAACGCGAGCCGCTGGGAGAACCACAAGCGGCCGACGGCGTCGAACTGCCACCGGCTCCAGCTCACCCCTCCCCCGGCGCTGAGGTTGCCCGCGACCGCGGTGATGCCGCCCAGCCCGACACCGCCCCCGGCACGCACCTGTCCGCCAAAGCTTCGTGGCGGCGCCGTCTTGGGGGCTCGCTCCACCGGGTTCTCGGAGCCCGGGGCCTCCCGCGCCACGTCGGCGGGCTCCCGCCGCGCCTCGGCAGGCTCCAGCGGTGCTTCGGCGGGCTCTGCAGAGGTGAGAGCGGCAGGACCGAGTGCCGTCTCGTCGACGGAGGACGGCGGCCCAGGGTCCTCCGCGACGGACGGCACCTCCGCCATCGCGACCGCGGACATCGCCACGATCAGCACCGCCGCGTCGACGATCGTCTCGCAGTCGTCCGCGCTCAGGCTACGCTCCGTGAGCCCCCCAGGGGTGGTCACGCGCAGCTGTGCGTCGAGACCACGCACCGAGGGTTGGACGCGCACCCACGCCCGGATCGGCATCTCGGGATCGACCGCAGGATCATCTCCAAGCCGTGCCCGCATCGTCTCCAATACGCGGGCACGGGCTGGGCACGCGCCGGGTGCGACCCAATCGAGTTCGACGGACGCGGCGCTCGGGGCCGCGATGGCCTGGCCGCGCGGGCCCCCCATGAACCCCAGCACCACCGCAACTCCGACCAACGCCGCCCGACGGTTCTGCGTCGATCCACGTCGCGGTGACGTTGTGTCGGGCTTCCCCACGGGCTGCATAGCTTAGGGGCTGAGACCACGCGTGCCCACCCGGTACGACCACCTGCGCGAGGCCTGCGGCTCGGCGGAATGATGCGGACCTGGTTGACCCGTGCGGGACGCCATAGACCTCCGCCGTTGGGAACACGCCAGCGCCACACCCGTTTCTGCGGATCACTTGGTTGCCGTGGGACGTCTACCAGGCCCGCATGGTTGGAACGAGAGATCTTGGGTTGTTGCGTACCGCGCTTGGCATGGCGTTGACGTTGAGCTCGGCATGCTCTGACACCGCAGACGCGACAGCTCCGTCTTCTCCGGCGGGGACGGGAGGAACCACAACCGATGCGGGAGTGTCAGGGTACGACGCGACCACGTCGACGGACAGCTCACCGGAAGGCTCGACAAGCGAATCGGGAGGCTCGACAGGCGAACCGGGAGGCGACACTGGGTCCGCAACGTCAGGGGTTGAGTCGACCGGCACCGACACATCGGGCACCGGATCCGAAACGACCGGGGCGCCTGAGTTCTGTGGCGATGCCAGCGTCCAGGCGGACGAGGAGTGCGACGACGGTCAGGATGGCGACAACACCGACGACTGCACCGACGCCTGCCTGCTCCCGGCGTGCGGGGACATGTTCGTTCAAGCCGGTGAGCAATGCGACGACGGACAGAATGGCGACAACACCGACGACTGCACCGACACCTGCACGTTACCGTCCTGCGGAGACAGTTTTGTACAAACAGGAGAAGAGTGCGACGACGGCCAGAACGCGGACGACTCTGACGGCTGCCTCGACACTTGCATGCTGGCGCCGTGGGGGCCAACGATGGAACTTGAAGTCGAACCCGGCTCCGCCGTGGGCGCTCGCGTGGCCATGGACGCCAGCGGGAACGCCATCGCGCTTTGGCAGCAGGCCACTCCTCCGGCGCAGAGCATCTTTGCGCGCCACTACAATGAAGCATCACAGACCTGGGGTCCGCGAATCGAGCTCGACAACAGTGCCGTCAACCCAGCCTCCCTCGGCCGAATCGTGATGAGCGACAGCGGCGATGCTGACGCGATCTGGGACGAGAGTTCAGGAGGCGTCCGCAGCCTCTTTACCCGTCACTACGATGCTGGGACACAGAGCTGGGGTACGGCCCAGGCCCTCGAGAACCTGGCCGACAACCTTGTGCACGCGGAACTTGCGGGGGATGCCGAGGGGAACGCACTTACGGTGTGGGAGGTGGATACGGCCGCGGGCTTCCGCGTCTACGCGAACCGCCGTCTTGCCAGCGTCGGCACTTGGAGCCCCCCCATGGAGGTCGGTGGCACGTCCGACTTCGCACAGTACCCGCACGCCGATGTGAACGCCGGGCTCGGAGTCGTCGGCTGGTCTCGGAGAGAGGCCGTGGCCACCAACGCCTACGCGCGACGCTACAACCTGCTTGCGAATGGTTGGTTTCCCGAAACCAGCCTGGAGAACGCTGCGACTCCGGCGCGGGCGGTCCATGTGTTGATTGACCCGGCCGGCAACGCAACGACAGTCTGGCGACAGGACAGCGTCTCCTCCGACGCCTTGTACAACCGCTACAACGACAACCTCGGAGAGTGGGAAGGCGCCGCGTTCTTCGAGACTGAGCCCGGGGATGCGTCAACACCCGCTCTCGGTGCAGACTCTCTTGGCAACATCCATGCGGCTTGGACGCAAGAAGACGGGAACGACAACATGTACGCCCGACGGTGGGATGCCATGACTCAAGTCTGGGGACCGGTCGAGCTGTTGGAGTCCGAAAACGCGGGCAACGCATTTGAGCCAGATATCACCGTCGGCGATGACGGCAGCGCGGTTGTAGTTTGGCGACAATGGGATGGCGCGCGGTACGACTTGATGGCCAACCAGTATGACGCCGCCAGCCAGACTTGGGGGACCGCGCGGCTCGTTGAATTCGAAGAAGGCGGATACGTCCTCGAGGCAGATGTCGCGATGGTGGATGAGGATCACGTCATCGTCGTCTGGTCGCAGAACGATGGCGTGCACAACAACATCTATGCTGCCCACGGGATCTGACGGGGTGTTGAGAAGCTCGCGCGTCTTCAGGCCGGTCTCACCACGACGCAGCGCAAGCTTTCCAAAGCCCCCGCCACGATTGGCCAAGGACCCACAGTCGCAGAGTTGCTCGGCCGACCGCATTTTGCTCCTGCCCACGGCAGAGCGCTGTGTTTTTCGGCCCATTTTCTCGGGATCACCTGGGCGACATCGTTCGTCTACGACCAGCAAGTCATGCGACCGATACGCCTCTTGCTTGTACTCATGTTCCCTCTCGTTGCCGCTCCCGCGGGGTGTGCTTGGATCAGCAAGACGTTGGGCGGGGATCGAGCGACGTCAACCGCACCGCCGACCCCGGAGCAAAGGCGGCAGCGCTACGTCGACGCGCATCCGGAGGCCGACACCGCAGTGCGCGAGGCGATCCTTGCAGGCAAGCTCACAGAAGGGATGCAAGGGGAGCAGGTGCGAGCGAGCCTTGGCAGTCCCGTTTCCCGCGAGACCATCACGCCATCGACTCCCGAGCGCGGAGACGCCCAGTGGATCTTCGAGGAGGTCGCGTATGGAACGCAGACGTCCTTCGACCGAGGCGGGAGTCACAGCACCCGTACGTTTTCCGGGGTCCGGGACACTCGCGTGCGGTTTTGGAACGGCGCGGTCGTCGGGGTTGACGATCTCGGGTACGTCAGCCGTGGAGAGCTTGTCGCTTCATGCCAGTCGGGCCGGACGAAGAGCTGCGACCGTGTGCACCAACTCGACCAACGGGCCGCGTCAGGCCCACCAGCGGAGTCCTGAGGGGCACCCTCACAGGTCTTGGAGGTGAGCGTCGAGCGACTTGCGGGCGCGCGACAAACGACTGCGCACGGTGTTCCCGGGAATGCCCAAGACCTCGCCCACCTCCGTGGCGTTGAGCCCCTCCCAGTAGGTCAGTTCCACCACGATCTGGAACTCCAGCGGCAAGGTTTGCAGGGCCACCATGAGCGCTCGCTTGCGTTCGTTGCGGGCCACGCCCTTGCTCGGTGACGTGCCGAGGTCGCGCAACGAGACCGCGGAGAAGTCGAGCTGCTGTGGTGCGCGATGCTGACTCCGGAGGCGGTCGTACAACAGGTTCCGCGCGATGACGAATAGGTAGGTGCGGAAGCTCGAGTGCCGACGGAACTGGTCGCGCTTTTCGACACAGCGAAGCATGGTCGTCTGCACCAGGTCGTCGACCCCTGCCTCCACCTTGTTGCGAAAGAAGCGGCACAGCGAGTCGAAATGCCGCCCGAGGAGGGCATCGCCCGCACCGTCGTCGCCCATGCGCCACCGGTCCAGCAACTGCAGGTCCGATGGGGCCAGTTGCGGATCGGACACGTCGATACCCTGCCGCGGGGCGAGACGCCGGTCAAGGCCGCGAAGCTGGGTGCGTCTGGGTCCAAGCGACGATCTCCGCGTGCACAGCGAGCGTCACGCTGTCGGTACCAACGCAGCGCAGCCGTGCAGTCTTGGCGGTCGTTCGGGCCAAAACACGGTCGCCGCCTTCCCATTGGACATCTGCGAGAGCGAGCTCCACCTTGGCGACGCGTGACGGCGGGTGGCCGAGGCGATGGTGCATCCGTAGCGCGCGACGCAGGTGGGCATCGGCCTCCTCGAAACGCCCGACATGCGTCAGCGCAACCCCATAGGTGAGGAGCGTGGAGGCGACGGCGGGGTGTTCGACGCCCAAGGCCGTTTCTCGGATCTGGAGGGCACGCGCAAGCTTCGGCCACGCGGTCTGAGCGTCGCCCGCATCGATGGCGAGGGTCGCAAGGTTCACCAGAACCACCGCGACGTACGGGTGGTTGGCGCCGAGCCTTCGTTCGAAGATCAACAACGCCTCTTCGTAGTGCTCCCGTGCACCGATGCCATCGCCCTGCTGCTGGTGACTGCGACCGAGGTTGACCAGCAGTTGCCCCACCGCTGGAGCGTCGGCCCCCTTGGAGGTCCGAACCACCTCGAGCGCGCGCGTGACGTACTCCTGCTCGAGATCGTACCGGCCAGTGCGTGCATGGATGGAGCCCAGGTTGACCAGGGGTGTCATCGTCCTCGGATTGTCGGGCCCCAGCTCCGCCCGAAAAATCTCAAGCGCACGCTCGTAGTGAGGACGCGCTGTCGCGTCATCATGCTGGGCCATCGCGACATTGCCGAGCGTGTTCTCGAAGCCCCCGACGCGGACGTGGTCGGGACCCAACGTCTCTTGCGCGAGGCGTAGGGCACGCTCGTTGACAGCCACGGATTCGGCGAAGTCACCGCGTGCGTGCAGCGATGCGCCGAGGTCTTGCAGGGTGCCGAGCAGGCCTGGGTGCTCGCTGCCGAACGTCTGCTCCAACAACATGAGGGCGCGCCTCAAGCTCGCCAAGGCCTCATCGTAGCGACCTGCGTCGTGCAAGACGGCGCCCAACGTCGTCAGCACATTGGCCATCCGGTTGCCCTCCGCTCTGTGCGCGGACACGAGCAGCGCCGCTGCGTGGCGCAGGCTCCCCTCAGCGCCATCAAGGTCACTGCGCGCGCGCGCCAATGCAGCCAATGACGTGTGCACGGCCGCGGAATCAACACCCGTGCCACCCCACCGCTCGAGCGCAGCCTCGGCGTGTCTTCGCCAGCGGTCGGCTTCCTCGAGCTGCCCCTGTTCGGCACCGATGACCATCGCCAACTCGGCGGCCGCGAGAGCGGCACACCGGTCGTACGCGACCGCCGTGGCCAGGTGATACGCGCGCGCGAGGTGCCCCGCCGCTTCGGGGTACGCCCCGCGCATTTTTTCGAGCTGTCCTCGCGCCGCCGCATGTTCCGCAAGCACCCGGCCGTGTACCGTTTCGTCTGCATCGCTGGGCACGACGCCGAGCGCTTGGTCTGCATCATCGTAGGCACCTGCAGTGATCAGCACCCGCGCCGCGGCCACCTGACGGGCAAGTTCGGCCCGCGTTTGACGTTGGGTTCCCGTGGTGGGGACGGGCTCCGCCTCGTCGCAAGCCGTGACCGTGGCCAAGGAGGCGGCCGACTGAACAGCGTGCTCGACGATGCTCGCGTCGGCGCGCTGAAGGAGTGTGGTGAGAGCAACGAGGCCAGCCCGGCGCGTTTGCAGGCATGCAAGGCGGGCGTCAAAATGCGCCTCCGAAAGCGTCGCAGACCCGGCATCGCAGACCTCCTGATACTCCGCGGTCCAGGCGAGTACGGCGCTCCGCAGATGCCCATCTGCGGCATCGAAGCTCGCCGCCGCGTACGGAAGACTCGTGGCATCGAACCTTGCCCTCGTGCGCGTCCGAGCGGCGCTGTCCCACAACTCTGGGACCTCTCGCCCTGCGGGACAACGGACATCGGTTTGGGTTGCGAAGACCCCCGTCGCACCCACGATGCTCATGCCGCCGACCCAGGCGGTGAGCTGCCGACCCAGGCGGTGAGACCGGCGCGCCTTGACCAGCGCGTTCACCAACGCATCCATGTCCGCGAACCGCCGCTCCGGTCGGCAAGCGAGGGCGCGCACGATGACGTTACGGACAGCACGGGGCGCACGAACCTGTGCGATCGCGGGGCTCGCCTCGGCAACGGCGGCTTCGTACGAGGCAACCGATGTCGACGCGAATGGGCGCTCACCAGCCAACGCTTCGAACAGGCACACACCAAACGCAAACTGGTCGGCTCGCGTGTCGACGGGGCCATGCGGGGCACCATGAAGTTGTTCTGGCGCCGCGTACCCCAGTGTGCCGCCGTGTCGAGACGTCGGGCCGGGCCCGTGGCCAGGCTCCCCGTTTGGCGCCGTTGCGGGTGACGTGACTTGGACAGCCAGTCCGAAATCACTCACGCGCGCGCGTCCGTCCGACCCGATCAATACGTTGGCCGGCTTGAAGTCGCGGTGAACGACGCCCCGCGCGTGGGCTGCCGCCAGTCCACGCCCCGCGTCGATCAAGACATCGACGACCGCCGTCCAAGGGCGTCGACGTTCCGTCAACCACGCTTGGAGCGTTGGACCCTCCACCAACTCCAGTGCGATGAACGACTCCGTTCCCTCAACCCCAACGTCGAGTACGGTCACGATGTTGAGGTGCGGCGCCTGGGCGAGGAGACGAGCCTCACGGAGAACATCGGCGTGGCTGGCCGCGGACGTGGCGTGGAGCACCTTGATCGCCACCGACCGGTCGAGCTTGGGGTCGAGCGCCCGGTACACGATCCCCATCCCACCTGCGCCGAGGCGGGTCAGGTTCTGATAGCGACCCAGCCGTAGAGAATCGGCCTCTCGCGCAAACATGTTGCGGCGCACGGCGGCAAGCAGCTCGCGCGCTTCGATGTCCCGCGGTGCCTCGGCCTGCTCTGCCATGAGCGCGGCGAGGCGGCTGGATTCGGTCGTCATCCGCGAGCCGAGCGTCCCATGTCGAGGGCGCCACCGCTATTGCATGAGCAGTCCATACCTTTCATAGAAGGGCTCCCGCTCGTCAAGTTTGGCCTTGATATCCTGCTGAACCTAGCGCAGCCGCGCTTCGGCGCTCATCCCCCGTAGCCGACGAGCAGCGAGGCATGCATCGTCGCCAAGGCGTCCAGCGATGCCTTCGTCGCCTCGAGAGCGCCCGCTCCGCTTCGGGGATCTTCGCGAAACGCTCGGTGCAGCGCGACAGCGCCCCCGCGACGTTCACACCTTCCCGCTTCCCTTCGAACTGAACACGCTCAATGCAGCGCCCGATCGCCTTCTCGTGTTCGAGCTTCTTGTTTTGGAACGCGAGGCGTCAAGTGCTCATCTCGGCGCTGATAGACGTCTGACGTCGCCAAGGTGATCCCGAATCCCCCTCGCCGACGGTCGAATCGCCTCGGAACCGAGACTGAGCCTAGCGGTCCCCTTCGCGCTCGGGGTTCGCCCGCGCTGCGGATGTGGCCTCGCCCGCAAGCAAGCCCCGGCATCGCCACCACAGCCACCCCGTTTGCGCCGCGCGCCCCGCGGTAAAACCGAGCACGGCCATGTAGACCCCCGCGGTGCCCTGCCAGGCGACACCGACGACGAACACCGCGCCGCACGCCAGGCCGAACACGACAACGGCCTCGGTGATCGGGCGCGTCCGATGCTCAGAGACCAGGAGGCCCTGAAACCAGCTCTGCAACACACGCGATGCGGGCTGCGGCGAGGCGAAGAGCAGCCCCAAGAGCGCAGGCTCGACCAGGTCGGAGGGGAGATTCGCGACATGCTCGAACCACAATGAGGCCAGCGGCGACATCGAGAACGCCAGCCAGATCGCAGTGAGTGTCAGTGCCAAGCGCCACGCGAACCGCCACAGCAGCTCCCGAGCTCCCGGACGACCCACCAACGCGACCACGACCTCGTTGAAGGCCAAGCCCACACTCTGCAAGACGAACCCAAGCCCCACCACGACCGGCCAGACCGCAAGGGACCCGAGCACCTCGGGCATCCGACTGATCGCGGCCGTCCCGATCGGTTGAATCACCAAGATGACCACGGGGGTCAGGGCCAGGGGTACATAGAACGACAAGAACCCAGCCCCGCTCAGGGGCGGAGCATCGGACGTCGCAGGGAGCTGGGTCGCGACAACCCGACGCACGAAGCCGTGAACGAACGCGGCTTCGCTGAGCACACCGATGGACAACGCGGCCGCGCCAATCTCGACGCCCGAGGCCGACTGGGTGAGCACGCCGGTGAGAAGCACTGTCGAGGACACCCCCAACCGCACGCCCGTGGCGAGTCCCACGACGCGACTCTTCCCGGTCCGAATCAACAGCCCCTGCCCGGTCCGGCGCGACGCGATCGCCCACGACCACGGGATCATCAGCCACAGCCCTGGCCTGGACGCCTCCGCGACCTCGGGCGGTACCGAGAGCGCGGCCTCGATGAACCACGGACCGGCCGGTGTCGCGGCCGCCACGATGTGAACGACGGTGAGCCCGATCCCCATCAACCGGGTGTAGCGAGCCATCTGCGCGTATCGGGCCCGATCGCGGCTCAGCTCGGTCGACGCCGCGAGCAGCATGATGATCGGGGCTTCGATCAGCAGGGCGATCGGGAACACCACGCTGCCGTAGGCCGCCAGCTGGACCTTGGTGTCGGGCAGCCGAGCGATGACCGCCGCGATGGCTGGCTGCTCGATCCCCATCAGCAACCAGCTCGCGGCCAGCGGCCACCACGCGGCCCAGATCTGGGACGTTCTGAGCCGCTCCACGGCCGGGGCTATAGCAGGTTTGCAACGCGGGGGTTGAGCGCCCTACGACAAAAAGAACGGTCCCGGCGCCGAGGTGGGGCCATTCGGCGCCGCGAGTTCAGGCGCCGTCCTCGCCCACGAAGCGCACCGAGATCCACCAGTTTTCCGCGCCGTTGCGGCCGTCACGAACGACGTAGTAGAGATGCGCGACCTCGTCCGCAGGCCGGGATGCGTCCTCGTCCGCCGACTCCAGTGTCCACTCGTTGTAGCTGTCCGCGTCGATGCTCACGGGGGACAACAGCGAGCCCCAGGTGATGAACCACTGCCCGGTGTATTGCTCGGTCGCGGTCTCGAAGTCCGCGCCGCCGTTGACGGGGTATCGATACTCCTGCAGGTCCTCCTCGGGTGAAGTCACGTCAACACGCAGCCGCTGCCCGGCGCGGGCCTCGAACGTGCCGCCCAGCGGAACCTCGACTGGCTCGGCAAGGGGCTGGTCGTCGTCTCCGAGCACCGAGACCTGGAAGCTCGTGACGCGGGGGTGCACATCGACCGGGTCGACCTCGTCGGATTGCGGCGCCTCGGCATCCCCGATGCCCTCGTCCGACAACCATTGGAGCAGTCGCTGCTCGGATCCGATGGGAACAACCTGCACGCCGTAGATGCAGTCGTTCGGCACATCGGCCCTCCCCGCCAACAGCTCGCGGGCACACTGCTCCGACGGCGTGCCGCCGGGAGTGGCTCCGATTGCGGTGAGTTCGAGGCTCGCACCCGCAAGCGTGCCCGCGGTGACAGGGACCTCAAAGCCCTCGCTCGGATCCTCGCTCAGCAAGCAGGGGCCGCCAAACTCCTCGGGCTCGCCGGCGGCCCGAAGGTCGTCCAGATCGGGGAAGTCACAGACCCCGAGCCCGTCGAGGGAGAGAGGAAAACTCTCCGAGAGGCACGCAAACGCGCCCGCCCCCGGGGGGAGTTCGCAAGCGATCCACCGTAGGTCGAGTGCGTTCAGAGCGACCGGTCCATCGGGACCGACCGCGAACGCTGTCACTTCCACGGTCTCTGCAGGCAGAGCTTCTGCGGCCACAAAGCCCTCGGCGACGTCGAGTGGTTCGTGCGGTCCGACCACGCGCACCGGTGCCGAGAGCAGTCGGTGCTCGACCACCTTCTCGTACGGAGGAAGCGTGTCGCCGCATCCGGAGCCAAGCGCCCCCAGAGAAAGCCAGAGCAGGAGTTGAGAATGGAGGAGACGAGACATCGCTACCACGTGAGTTTCAGGCCGATCGACGGGATGATCGGGAGGGAGTTGATCGTCGTCTGACGCTGGTAGTTCCAAGACTCTTCGAGGAACTCGGGGTTCTTCGCGTTGTAGACATTCTGGACATCGAGATACGCGTCCAGCGCGACGCGCTGGAAGGTCCAGGTCTTGTCGACACGAAGGTCGAGCTGGTGAAAGGCACGAAAGCGGGCCGAGTTGTTGTCCGCGGGCAGACCGAACTGCAGACCCTCCCGCAGCTGTGCGACACCGTCGTGAATCGGGGTGTAGGGGTTGCCGGACGCGACCCGGAACCGAAGCCCGATCTGCCAGTTTCTCGGCAGACGATACGCGGAGAGCAGCGTGAACACGTGGGTCTGGTCGTAGCCGAACAGCTCGAACGGCTCACCAGAGCGTTGTTGAACCTCGCTACGGCTGAGGGTGTACGCCGCCCAACCGTAGAGGTTTCCGGTCATCTCCTTGCGGACCATCAACTCGCCCCCGTAGACCCGCCCCACCCCGGTGTCGTCGAAAAGAAGCGGCTTCAACTGCCCGTCCGGGCCCTCGACGACCTCATCCGTCGTCGCGGCGAGCGACCACAGGTGTTTGTAGAAGCCGGTCGCGCTCGCGTTCCACCCCGCGCCGAAGTCCTGCGCGACACCGAGGCTGACGTGCATCGCTTTGTCCGGATCGAGGTCGGGGTTCCCGAAGTCCCGGGCGTTGGTCACGTCGTAGTTGAGCTGGGAATAGATGCCCGCCGCTGCGGTGATGGTGGTCGTATCGGTGGCCTTGACCTCCGCGCTGAGCCGCGGGTCGACCATCAACGAGTTGCGATCGCCGACCAGGTAGGTCAGCCGCAGCCCTGGCGACACCGCAAACCGGTCCGTGATGCCCCACCGGAATGTGGAGTACAGCGAGGGCCGAGCAATGAAGACGCGGTAGTTCGAGCCAACAGGCGACAGAGAGTCGCCTCCGGGAGACCCACTTCCACCACGAGGTCCGGACGCGTTTCCGCTGGGCGGTGGCGACTTGATGTCGACGGTGAACCAGTCCGTGATGACCTCGGTTCCCAGTCGCCAAGACGAGCGTTTCCCGACCTCCCGGGTGACTTCGGCCCGGCCGCTGAAGCGGTCTGTTTCCAACCCGAACCGAGCGTCCTCTCCGATATCGAGCGAGAAGTGGTCGCGGCGATACGAAGGGGAGATGAAGAACGACCACTTTCGCCACCGTTTCTCGTAGGCGAGGTCAGCGCGGTGAAACCAGGAGACCGTCCCGATCGTGCCGCGGGTCCCTGCGTCGTCGTCGTTCTCGTTGGTGTCGATGAGCGTGAGCCGGTCGTCAGATCCAAGCACGCGCGCGGTGAAATTGCCCCCAGCCAGCGGGTAGTCGAACGAGCCCGAGTAGTCGTAGTAGCGCGGCGCCACCGAGAACGAAAGGTTGCCGTCACTGGGCAGCACGGCGGGCAAGATCGCGTCGATGTAACTCCGACGAACGGAGAGCGCGAACGACCCCTTGCCGATCGGCCCCTCGACCACCCCGGCGGCATCGAAGACATCCGCTTTGACGTAGCCGTGGAAACCGTCACGGCGACCCTTCCGAGTCTCGACATTGACCACGCCACCGATCGCGTTGCCGTACCGGGAGTCGAAGTTGCCCGGGACCAGCTCCATACTCTCGATGAGGCTGGAGTTGAACACGCTGGTGAGGCCTCCGAAGTGGAAGAGACTGGGGACCTCGTGGCCAGCGAGGTACACCCGCGAGTCGGCCGGCGCCGCTCCGCGCAGGACAAGCTGCCCCAACCCGAAGGGCGCGCGTGCAACACCAGGGAAGTTCTGGACCGCCTTGAGCGCATCGCCGTTGGTGCCGGGTAGCTTCGCGAGTTCTTCGGGTTCCAACTTGTGGCGGCGAACCTCTTGGAACGCGTCCGCCTCGGTTTCGACCTCTGTCCGATAGGGGTTCGTGTTCAGTCGGACCTGGTAGTACTCGAGTTCGAGCACCTCGTTGTCGCCGAGTTCCACGACGTACTCGAGGCGTTCGTACCCCTGGGTCATGATCACGACACGCAGCCGACCCTCCTGGACATCGCGCAGCTCGAAGGAGCCATCGGCCTCACTCCGCGTTCCAGCGGTCCACGCGGGCTCCGTGGTGGGCGGCTTGCGCTTGCGATACGGGATCCGTCCCAGCTTCGTGTTGCCGGCAGGGTAGACCGTGATCACCGCCCCTTCCAGCGGCTGCCGCTCCCCGGCTTGCAGCACCCTGCCGCGAACCCGCACTGGCCCGCTGGGGACCGGCTCGGGCTCGTCTTCAGCCTCAACGTCCGGCTCCGCTCCGACCTGGGGCTCCGGTGGGGCCGGCTCGGGCGGGCTGACCTCGATCGTCATCGACAAGACAAGTTCGACCGGGTTGCCTTCGAAGGTCGCGGGTCGATACTTTAGCGACGCGATGGCTTCGAGTGCGGCGGCATCGATCTCAGGCGCGACAGACTGCGTGACCTCGGCCTCCTTCGTCCCACCGTCGACGTCGACCACAAACCGCACGACCACGCTTCCCGAGGGCGGCTCGGGTTGCTGCGCCAACGCCTCAGGGTACTCGAACGAAACCTCGCGCTCGAGGACCGGCATCACCAGTCCCGGCGGCGGACCCGAAGGCTCCCCGTCCGAGTTGGGTGCGTCGGCCGGCGACTCCTCCGCCGACTCCAACGCCTCGTCCGGGGCGGAGGATGGTGGCGGTTCGGGCGGTGCGGCAGCGACCGCCAGCGCCGGAGCGCAGAAGATGGCCAGAAACGTCGCAGCACGGACGCGGCGCAAGAAGGCGTCGTCAGTGCGACAGACGGAACACGTATTCATAGCGGATCTCAAAGTCGACGGGTTTGTTGGAGTCGCTCAGGGCGGGTTTGAACTTGGCTTTGCGTAGAGCCGCCGCGGCGAGTTCGTCGCAGCCGTGGCCGATCCCGCGGGTGACCTTCACCTTCCGGACACTTCCGTCACGGCGGACTTGAACCTTGAGGAACACCGTCCCCTCCACGCCAGTCTTGGTCGCCGGGCACTGTCGTTTGGGGACAGAGCGAGGCACGGGAAGCTTCTGCACAAACACCTGGGACGCGGGCGCCCAGCTGCGGCCGCCTCCGCCTTTGGCAGCGTCGGTCGTCGCCGGGGGTGCGGTCTTCGTTGGCTTGCCACTGCCGCGATGGCGCGGGTCTCCGCCCAGGGTGGAACCGCCACCTGACCCAGCATGGACCGTCACTCCGGAGGTCGACCCCTGGTTCAACTGGCTCATGTCGAACCGCTTGGGTCCGGCGGGGGGCTCGGGGCTCGGCGGCGAGTCCGAAGGCGGTTGTTTGTCCGCTCGCTTGGCGGGCTTGGGACGGGGCTTGTCGGGCCGAGGCCTGAGCTTCGCGACGGGCTCGGGCTCGGGCTCGGGCTCGGGCTCCGGCTCCGGCTCGGGTTCGGGCTCCGGCTCGGGTTCCGGCGCTTGAGGAACGTCGTAGAGTTCCAGCTCGGGGATCCGGGGTTCCTTGGGCGGTGTAGGCTCGATCTGCGGCACCCAAGCGAGGAAAGCGAGGTGGCCCGCAATGGCCGCCGCAATGCCGACCCACGACGATGACTTGCTCTCCCGGATGAAGCTGTGAAGCAATGTGGCCGCGAACGGCACCAGGCCGAGTGCGACCCACAGCGAGGTGGGCCACTGTTCCAACGGTGTCATGGCGAGGCTTACCCCTGACGCTCTTGAGGTTGTTCGGTCGCGATGGCGTACTTGCTGACGCCGGCTTTGCGCAGAAGGTCGAGCAGGCGGACCAACGTACGAACACGTGCGTCTTCGTCGCAGGAGAGGACCCCGTGAAGCTCGGGAGTCTTCGCTTTTCTCGCCGCGATCGCAGCGAGAACCGCCGCATCAGACGTCGTCACGACCCCGTCTACACTCGTCCCCCCATCGGCGAGACAGGTCAGGAGGATCTGACCATCGCCCGAGGGCGTGTTCTGGCCTGTCGCCGCGTCGGGCCGGTTGACCTCCAGCGATTCCACCTCGTTGATCGCCGAGGTTGTCACCATGAAGATGACCAGCAGCACCAACATGATGTCCACCATCGGGGTGATGTTGATCGCCGTCAGCCCCTCGCTCTGTCCGCCTGCGGCAGCCATCAGACCTCCGCTCCTTCGTGCACCCCGGAGAACTCCAGGCCCGCCGAGGCGGTCTCTTGGGCCTGACTGAGCAAGCCACCGACCCGTTTGAGGTAGGCGTTGTAGGCGATGGTCGCAGGGATCGCGACCAACAAGCCGACCCCTGTCGCCACCAGGGCCTCGGAGATTCCGGTCATGATCGAGGACGTGTCGGCAGCCGAGGTCACCCCCTGGTCGCCCAGCAGGTTGAACACCCGCAGAATCTCGAGCACGGTCCCGAGCAGTCCGATGAACGGCGCGTTGGCACCCACGGTTCCCAAGAACCCGAGGTTGCGTTCAAGGCGAACCTTCTCCGCCGTCTTCGCCGACTCCACGATGAGTTCCAGGTTGTCGGCTCGCTCGCTTCGAGCCCGAAGAACCCGCTCCAAGAGCCGAGCACCGGGCGTGTCGAGTTGGTTCGCGACGCGGCGAAGCTCCCCCCACCGCTCGGGGCTACGCCCGGCCATCAACTTCGCGAGCTGAGCCTCTCGACGCCGCAAACCACCGTAGACGATCCAGCGTTCCACCATCACCGCGGTTGCCCCGAGGCTGATCGCGACGAGCAGCCAGAGCACCCACTCGGAACCATTGAGCGCGAGCCTTAGAAATTGGTCGTTGAGATTCATATGTGTCCTGCGAGGCAGGCACCGGTCCTCTCAACGCGACGCCAATGGGCGCGTCGGGGCTCCGGCCGACCTGCACCTCTCAGAACACCGGTCAGATGCAAAAGTGTTCGTCGGCCTGCGAAGAAATCTTCGGTGTCGACACACGCCTCGCGTGAAGCCCGGCTCAGCCGCTCCGGGACGTCCGACGGCACCCCGGGGTCAACTCCGTCGCCCGCCCGCGAAGATGCGACTCAGACAGGCTTCTACGCTGTCGGCTGCGTTGCTGTGCACCTGCGACCCGCCGCAAGACGGACGACGGATCCCCAGCCGTGACGGCCCCCACCGCCCGCCCCGCGTGTTCAGCGCACGCCTGCCCTGACGCTGCAGGAGAGCCCCGGTGTGCTCCCACGACCCGATGAGGGCACCAAAGCGGACCTCAGAAAAAAACCTCACCTGCGATGAACACCACACGGCGTGCCCGGTGTTGTTGTGTCCACCATGTGCAGGCCCGCCGACGTGACGCCCGCCAACCGCCCCATGTTCCCCTCCCTGTGGTTTCTCCCCGCCTTGCTCATCGCAGGGCTGTTCTCTGGCCCGGTCTGGGCCGCGAATGCTGCTCCCGCAGGCGCAGCGGTCGAACGCATCGCCGTGCTCACCTCGGCCAACCACGGAGGCGATGGCCGTGCGGTCCTGCGCTACGCAGAGTCCGATGCGTACGCAGTGGGCAAGGTCCTGCGGCAAGCAGGAGGCCTGGGAAGCAGCAACGAGCTGCACGTCTTCCGCGCCACCCCGGACAAGCTG
Organism: Nannocystales bacterium; assembly: GCA_050633305.1. Taxonomy (GTDB): domain Bacteria; phylum Myxococcota_A; class Polyangia; order Nannocystales; family Nannocystaceae; genus CAJXVA01. The sequence continues at coordinate 151,246 of JBOEGF010000022.1, read as the reverse complement.
ACCTCGGCGCTCGAACGCGCGGCCTCTCGGGCCAAGACCGCCCGCGCGCGAAGCCGACGTGTCGAGTTCATTTTCTATTACTCGGGACATTCGGACGAGACTGGCCTGTTGCTCGGGGAGGACAAGGTGACCTACGTCGAGCTGAGGAAACTGCTCGACGCAGTCCCGGCCGACGTACACATCGCGATCTTGGATTCGTGCGCGTCCGGTGCGTTCACGCGGATCAAAGGCGGACGCCGGCGTGCGCCGTTCCTGGTCAACTCCACCTCTGAGGTCGAAGGGCACGCCTTCCTCACCTCGAGCTCCGCAGAGGAGACCGCACAGGAGTCCGATCGTATCGGCGGCTCCTTCTTCACGCACTTTCTCGTCAGTGGAATGCGCGGCGCCGCCGACAGCAACGGCGACCGCCAGGTGACGCTGGGTGAGGCCTACGAGTTCGCCTACGAGGAGACGCTCGAGCACACGCAGGCCACCTCGGCGGGTGTGCAGCACGCGGCCTACGACATCCGTCTTTCGGGAACTGGCGAACTCGTCATGACCGACCTTCGTCAAGCCAACGCCCGGCTCGAGCTCGAGCCATCGATCCGCGGCCGGGTCTGGGTACGGACGGAAAAGGGGCGCCTGGCCGCCGAACTGGTCGTCCCGGGCGACGGAGACCCAGTCTTGCTCGCACTCGAGCCCGGCGACTACACAGTCACCGTAGAAAACGAAGGTCTCTTCGCCCGAGCCCCTGTCACACTCACGCGAAAGGGCCAGGTCTCCCTCGCCGCATCGGCGTTCTCGACGATCCCCAAGGAGGAAACGACGGCTCGCGGAGCACCGGCCGACAGCGACTACCTCCAGATCCCGTTCAATATCGGCGTCCTCCCGGCGCTCAGCGTCGGTCGACGCGGTCGGCCGACCATCGTCAACTTTGGCGCCGCACTCCTATGGGCCGAATCAGCCCGCGTCCACGGCCTCTCGATGGCGCTCGCTGCCGACGTGGCTGCCGAACACGTCATTGGCTTGCAGTGGTCGGTCGGAGCGAACGTCTCCACCGGACGGCTCGCGGGGGCTCAGCTCACCGTCGGCGGGAACTGGGTTTCGGAGGATGCTCGTGGCGCCCAGCTGTCGGCGGGCTTCAACGCGGCTGGACGCCTCCAAGGCGCGCAGCTGACCTCCGGCATCAACTGGGCGGGCGAAGGGCGCGGCGTGCAGCTCGGCAACGTCAACGTCGCGGGGCGCTCCTTCAGCGGAGCCCAGCTCGCCCTGCTCAACGTGGGCCGAAACGTCGAGGGGGCCCAGCTCGGACTCGTCAATGTCGGCCGGGACGTGAGTGTCCAGGTCGGGCTCGTCAACATCGCCAAAGAAGCGGACGCGAGCATCGGATTGTTCGCGTTCACCCAGGAAGGCGGCGTCCATCCGGAGGTCTACACCAGCGACACGGCGATGCTGAACCTCGGACTGCGGTTTCCGGCCAAATACACCTACTCCTTTCTCGCCGCGGGCTTCCACCCCATCGGCGAGAGTGCCGGATGGCAGTTCGGTGCAGGCTTCGGTGGACACATCCCAGTCGGGAACTCAGCCGCAATCGACATCGACCTCGGGGGGTACTCGACCTTCACCGATCGGTCGTTCCAGGGGCACATCGGCGGCCTCACGAAGGCCCGGCTGATGTTCGCGTGGTCCTTTGCACCGCGGCTCACCGTGTGGGGTGGGCCGACGTTCAACGTCGTCATCGAGGAGGACGACGACCGCCCTCGGCTGGGCTACGGCTGGACCGCCTGGTCAAAGAACAACACCAGCGGAGGCCGGGTCGCACTCTGGCCAGGCTTCGTGGGCGGGCTCCGCTTCTAACGTGAGCGCAGGGCAATCGGCAAATCGGCAGGACCGCCGCGGAGACTCCGCTGCCTCGGGGCCGTCCCCAACTCGACGGACCCACCGGGGTGCCCAGCGCCCATGCAGCAGCTCCTCACCGACTGCTTGCGCCGCTCGACGAGGAACGACGCCACCGTAGGGCTGGCGTCGTCACTAGCAACGGCCGGGTTCCACGCCCCCTCGGGGGCGGCCCCAAGCTAGCGCGCGGGCAACAGCGCCGACCTCGTCGTCCGACTCTCGTCGCGGTCCGCCGACAAGAATACGGAGTCGCGCTTCTTGTCTCTGGACGGAGCCTTGGGGGCTTCTGCACCAACCCGGGCAGCGCGTGGCTTGGGTGAAGTCCCTTCCGCGGGCCCTGTTGCAGACGCCACCGCGGCGGGGCTGGAGGGGGTTGGTTCGACTGCAGCTGCAGCTGCAGGCGCGGGTCGGCGGCGTCGCCTCCCCCTCCTTGTTTTCTCCCTGGGTTGCACGGCGGTGGCGCCATCATTCTTCGCCGGCTCCGCCACGCCGCTGGGGTCGGCATCCGCAACGACCTCCGCAGGCACCGGAGCGGGACCTCGAGGGGCCTGTTGCTCGAGTGGCGGGGCCTCGCGGACGTTCGGTGTCGGCTCGCCCGAGCCCGAAAGCGGGAGCACCGAGGCCGGCGCGACCCCAGCTCCGTTTTCCACGTCTGAATCGCTCATCACGGAGACGACCGAATACGCAGTCGCCAACGAGGCAAGCACCGCAACGCCAATGACCGCCAACCACCGGGTCGCCCGCGGCTCCTGTGGAGTCGGCTCGGCGACCTCCTCGTCCACAGCAGGTTGAGCAGGCTGGGCCGGGAACCGAGCGCTGGGATTGACGCGAACCAGCTCCATCAAGCCGCTGTTGCCATACCCCGGAGACCGCGGAGACTGTTCTGTCGTCGGCAACCGAAACAGCGACGCAGGGACAGCATCGATCAAGCGCTCCACGATGATGTTCGCATCGCTGGGGCGGCGTTCACGGTCCCTCTCGAGGCAGTCAGAGACCAACGCGAACAGGGCCTCCGGAATGTCATGACCTTCTGGGACGACATCTTCCAGCGGTGGCGGCACTTCATCCAGCGTCTTGTACAAGAGCGTGGCGCTCTCGCAATCCTCGAACGGCACCTTGCCGCTGAGCATCTGGTAGAAGACGACTCCGATGGCGTACACGTCGACACGCAAGTCGAGTTCCTCGCCCCGTATCGCCTCTGGTGCCAAGTAGCCCGCCGTCCCCAGGACGTGGCCTTCGGTGAGGAGGGGCTCTTTGCTGGTGAATTTGGCCAGGCCGAAGTCCAGCAGCTTGACGAAATTGGCCCGCCCTTTCCGAGTACACAACATGATGTTCGACGGCTTGACGTCTCGAATCATCATCTCTCGTAGATGCGCGTGCCCCATGCCCTTGAGGATCTGCGCAGCAATCGGCACGAACTCACGAAGGGTCAACGCGCCACGGCGCTCCAAGAACTCGCTCAGCGGCTCGCCGTCGATGTACTCCATCACAAGAAAGGGTCGTCCGCGATCAACGCCACTGTCGTGCAAGATGACAACGTTGGGGTGCTCGACCGAGCGCAGGCGCGTCGCTTCTCGCTCGAAGCGCGCGACGGCGTCTGGCTGGTCGAGTAGACGGTCCGAGAGCATCTTGAGTGCGACATCGGGCCGGTCGTCGTCGGTCGAGGCAAGGTACACGTCGCCCATGCCGCCCCGCCCGAGCAGGCGTTGCACCGTATACCGCCCCGCGATGACCTCGCCGTTTCGCGGAGCGCCCGCCACGACCTCGGGGTGCAGGGGAATGGGGGCTGCGGGCTGACTTGCGTGCTTACTCATCCGACTACTCGCTCTTCCCGAATCCGACGACGAAGTCACTGTTCACGGCGGCGGCGTGGCAGTCCTGACAGAACTCGACCCGACCGAAGTGGGAGGCTTCATCCCCGCGCACCCGCAGCCACACCCAGTCCCCGAATTCAGGGTCATACCCCTCGGGTCCCTTGAACATGATGTTCACGCCGAACAGCTCTCCTTCTTCGTCAAAGTGTTCTTTGACGAATGTGGTTCCAGGAGAGAACGTGACCGACTGACTCGGATCCATTGCATCAATGGAGTGAAACAGGTCCTCGACCTCCGCCGTTCCCCAGATCGCCACGCTCGCCGCATCGGCATGGGTTTCAGCGTGCTCGGGCTCCCCGGAGTACGCAACCAGATTGCTGCGATACGCCATCAATTCGTCCGTAACCTCCGCCTCATCGACCTCGACATCGATATCGTCAGTCTCATCATCGGAGTCCTGCCCATCCCCGCCATCGGCCCGCGTGGCTCGCTCCGGCTCGGAGCAACCCAGCAGCAGGAACGATGTCAACAACGGTGCGCACCAGCGCGAGCGACAACCGCCCTGCCCCATCATTCTCCACCTCCCAGCACCGACTGCACGGGGACTTCGTCGTAGACCAAGTTGATGGGGTCCTCGACCTGGTAGTAGGGAAGGTTGGCCGTCGTCTGCGCGACGATCTGAAGCCGAATCGTGCCCACGCCTTCTGGCAGGATCAGCCCCTGGTCCGCGGTGAGCCGGTTAACACGAGCGAGCCCCTGCGGAATGATCGACGTCTGGTAGTCGAAATTGCATTCCGGCAGACATCCGGGCACATCCGAGTCAACGAAGAGGTGCACATAGCCTTCATGATCCCCTGCGCCCGCCGAGGGGTCCATGAAGCCGGGATTGACGAACGTGAAGTTCAACGCGGCGATCTCGATCTCCATCTCTTGTTCGCCAAGCTCGATTCGGGATGCGGGGGCCGGCGATAGGATCCCGACGTGCTCCTCACCATCGTCGACCCAGAACGCAACGTGCGTCTCGGATTCTGCGGAGTCAAAGCGGTCACCAGAGAGGCGCCGCGCCGACAACACAATGTGGTGCAGCCCAGGGGCATCAGGGATGGCCATGCGCGGGATCTCGATGCCGTTCTCCAGGACGCCATCTGTGATCGCGTCGACGAGTGTTCCGTCGACATAGACTTCGATAAAGCCCGCGTTCGCAGAATCGGTCTCCGTTGATGTGAGTTCCAGATTGCTCCCTCGAACCGTAAGAGGAACGGTGGTCGTCCCCTCATCGAAGATCTCCAGCATGGGAGGTCCGAGGATTTCGATACTCGGGCCCATCAGATCCTCCGATGACCGACACAGACCATCGGAGCACGCGAGGCCAACAGGGCATTCCACATCCTCCTCGCATACAAAGACTGAAGAGACGTCGGTATCCAGGTCGGCTGAAAAGCAACCGCCGAGAAGGCCGACTGCGAAGGTGATGACATGAAGTCTCAAATCCATCAGAAGCTCCAGCGAGCCCGGACGCCAACGGTCCGGGATGAGAGGACAGGGGAAATGGAGCGCCGGCTGGTGCGCCCGCGAGCGCGATCGGCCTTGCTACGACGCTCTTGCGCGACGATGATCATCACCACGCCTGCGGTCAGCATCGCACCACCGGTCGCCATGGCTGCGATCTGCATCGTCTCGAAGTCACGGCCTCGGGCTTCGAGGTCCTCGGCTTCTCGGAGAGTCAGACGGCCGGGGTTCTGGCCCGCAGACAGGTCGTCAATCTTGTCGCTGTTCCGACGGGCGACGATGCCGAAGCCCACGCCCCCACCGACTCCGACCGCCGCGCCCAGTGCGGCGACGGCAGCTCCAGCGGAGAGAAGCCGGGTCTGCGCCCGTCGCTCGTCTCGGTATGCCCGGTCCGCCAGTTCATCCGCACGAGCGGCCGCCGCGGCATCGCCAGAATCCGCGGTCGAGGCCGGCTCTTCGTCCTTGACCAGCTTGCGAAGGACTTCGATGCGGTCGGCAGCAGCCGCTCGCTCCTCCAGCGGGATCCTCGGTTGAGACACGAACTGCTCGTAGCGCTGCAACGCCTCGGGCAGGTCCCCCATCTCTTCGTGAATCCTGCCCATGTTGAACAGGTCCGTCGAGTGCGGTGAGAGTTCCATCGCCTCGGAGAACGCCTCCAGTGCGCCCTCGTAGTCTTCTTCGAAGAATCGATCTTCGGCGACACGTCGGAGAGCCTGGGCTCTACCCGAATCGCTCACCTCGCTGTCCGGTGTATCCACCCCTCCGACGGGCTGCTCGTCCCGGGCAGCACCGGGCGACTCGCCCTCTCCCTCGGCAGCTGGCGCCGCGAGGACGGCGTTCGGACTCAGGCACGAGGCGACGTAGAACGCGACGGTCCCCGCCGTGGTCAAGGCACGCAGGCCCAGCGCCCGTAGCTCCGGATTCTTGTGTGGTTCGATCGTCATTGCGGCCCCATCAAGGCTTCGTCCAGCGGTGCGCCCTCGAGCGCGCGCAGGAAAGCGACCAGCGCCTGCCGTTCGTGTGCGTCGAGAGATAGCGGCCGCATCAGCTCGTCTCGAACCCCATCGAAACTGCCGTTGGCGGCTCCCCCGAGGTCGTAGTGCTGAATGACCGCCTCCAAGCTGGCGAAGTTTCCGGTGTGCATGTACGGCGGGCTCAGGCTCACACTGCGCAACGTTGGCGTTCTGAACGCGCCCAGCTCCCCGCCCTGCAGGGTCTCCACTGCGCACTGAGTCGGATCCGGGTGATCACTCCATTCGCTGGCACAGTTGAAGCTATTGCCGAGAAGTTTCCCAACACCAGCAATACGCCCCTCGTCATTCTCGGGAATATTCTCACCGCTTTGCGCGATGCCAATATTATGAAACTGATTGTCCGTAAAGTTCGGACCACTGTGACATCCGAGACAGCGCCCCTTCCCGATAAACACCCGCAAGCCGTGCCGCTCTTGCTCCGTAAGCGCGTCGCTCTCAGTGTCCCCCTGAGACAGGGCGGTCCAAAACTCGTCAAACCGTGAATCGCGACTCACGAGAAGTCTCTCGTAGGCCGCGAGACTCTTTCCGAAGTTGACGTACACCTCCGTGATCGAGTCACGCATGTCCTGCGGGAGCGCATCCCATCCCTCTTCCCCCGGTTTGAGCGTCGGGTCCACGACCGGGTCCCCCGCCTCATCCCGCAACTCGGGAAGCGGCCCGAAGATGGCTTCGTACTCCTCCGCGTACTCGTCGAAGATCAGCAGCGCGATGCCCGAGCGTGTGCCGCCCATGACCACCCCGCTCTCCGGTGGACCAAGCGCCTGCCCCCATTGGCTATCCGCGCGACCGTCCCACAACTGCCAGTTCGTCTCGTTCTCCGCCGCAGCACCATAGGCTCCGTTGAACAACGCAATGGACGCTCGCCCCGTCACCGAAATGCCCAATGAGGTGTTGGACCGCGAGTCACCAAACGCGTCAGCGGGTTCGTGGCACGTCGCGCATGAAACCTCTCCGTTGCCCGAGTATCGGCTGTCGAAGAACAGCTTCAGGCCCAAAGCCGCAGCGGCGGGGTCATCCGCGTACGCGTTGCTCAGGTCCGGCGGCGGCGCATCGGGAAGCGGCCCGAGCCACGCCAGAATGATCTCGATCTCCTTGTCGGAGAAGATACTGGGGTCGAGCTCGGCTTCGGTGTCAGTCTCTTCCTCGACGGCATCGGTATCAGCGACCTCGGTAGCAGGCGGCGGAGACTCGGACGAACACCCGCCGAGAGCTGCTGCGACCAATGTCCCAGAGAGCATCAAACGCGCGGTGCGGAGGAAGGCAAAAGTTGTCGGCGGGGACAGTACAGGTTCCATCGTTCAGTGCAGCCCTGTCTGCGTCAGCCCCGCACGTGCACGGGCGGGCGCTGTCAGAAGCCGCGCTCGTTCTCGCGCGGAGAGGGGCAGTCAGGGCCCGAATAGCTATAGTGGGAACCCCGAATGCGGTCAACCAGTCTGGTGACGGCATTCCGGCGTGGTGGTAGCCGGTCGCGCCTGTGTCCGGATTATCAGTGCTCTCGGCACGAGCACTGCGGCCTCTCGTCGGTGTTGATTGCAGGCGCGCGACGCTCCCCGGCGTGTCCCGAGCCGCTCCCGATCGCGACCCCAGACCACGCAACTGCTCACGAGCGACGGCACCCCTACCGGCTTCGCCGTTGGGCCTCGGTGGGCTCGCGCCCCCAGCCCGGATCCGCAGAGTCCGTGCGTCGAACTCGCTCGATCCACTATTGCGAATCAGGCAGAACGACGTTCTGCAGTCCTTTGTCAAGATCAAGCCGCGCACCGGGCCAGGACCTCCAAACACAACGAGCATTTGCCGGGGTCGTCCTTCACCTCGACTTCGAGATCGCCACGGCCCACCGTGCCCGGTCCGGCTCCGGTCCTTGGTCTCGGTTTCCCATCTCGTAATTCCACCATCGAGATTCTTTGGGAGATCTCGCTTCTTGCGGTCGGCCGGTCGAAAAGATTCACCCGTTCTTGACTCCGCGGGATCGATTCCTACGAGCCTGAGGTTATTCCGGCAGGCCGGATTGTCGACACCAGCGGGCTTTCGGCCTCAGGGCTTTCTGGCCGTCGTCCCCAATGCGCACTCCCCGGGGCGGCCAGCTGGCTGTTTTCTTGGCCCGGCCGAGGAGTACACCGAACAGGAGACCAGGCTTGATGCCCGACGGTCTTCACATCCAAAGCCCACGGGCGGGCGTCGATTCAATCACCTGCCGATTGAGCCGACACGCCAGCGGGGACCCCTATCCATCCACCTCGCCGAGGGGAATCATCATAGAACGGTCGACCAGGGTCGCCTGGGATCAGCGCGTCAGCGGCTCGAGGCGGCGCTGCACACCCCAGGTGCTGCCTCGACAGAGCGCGCCTGCCGAGCCGTGCGACAAGGCCTGCCGCGTGGCACTCCATTCGCTCAGTCGATTCCGGCAGGCTCGAGGCGGCCCGATTCGACGCTGCAGCGAGAAAACGATGCGCTGAAAGACAGCAGCATCGGTCACGGAGTTCCCTGCGGGCAAGACTGAAAAGGGGACGGTTCCCCTCAAACGACGGCGCCAGCGAGCCGGCGGCTGCTGGCATTGAGGTCTCACAGGGGCTCGCGCTGGCGCCCCTGGAACGCAGCCCCGGTCGGACGCCGAATGGTGCGTAGCATTACGCATTCCACTCCACCGAAGTCCACCGCCGGCGGCTCGATCCAACCGAGCTCGGTGAAACGAGAGCTGTCGCAGCGCTCTCGGCCGGTCCAAACGCGAGGGCGAGGGTGGGCACCATCGGCCTCCACCCTCGCCTATCGACGGTTTCAGCGGTCCGCGGTTCACTCACACGAGGATTCGACCCGCACAGCTTCGGGCCGCGCGTACGCGAACGGACGCCGGTCCGGCTCCTCGAAGCAGAACCGCTTGGGCTGGACGTCGACGTGGAGCAGTGGTGCATCTTCGGAGAACGGGACCACGACCCGGTATTCGTCGGTCCCCGGTTCCGGCGCGACATCACGCAGGATCATCACGTTCTCCGAGGGTGCGTCCATCCGGACACCTTCGGGACTGCCACTGCCGGCAATTCCCAGTTTCCCACTTCCGGTGCCGAACGAGAGCGCGACGTCGAAGCGGACATCGTCCCGGCCGGGCACACCGCCGTAGTCGTTGACGTAGGTCCAGCGAAGCTCAGCCTCGGGAGCACCGTCTCCGCAGGTCACCGAGATGGCGACGGGCGTATCGAGCTGCTTGGGAATCGGGCACTCGGTAATCGCGGGAATCGTCGCCTCGGCCGACTCGAACATCTCTTCCCAATGCTCGACGGGACCACCGCCCAGCGGCATCCAAGTGTCTTGGAGCGCGCGATCAGACATGCCGTCCGAGAGGTATTTGGTGGCGTATTTGTCGCCCAGCGAGTCGTACGCGAGGGTTTCGAAGTACGAGTTTGCCGTGGCGTGGCAACCACTCGCGCAGCTGCTTTCGGCGGGCTGCAGCTGAAGACGCTCGCGGAAGTTGATGCTCCACCGAGGGTCTGCAGCCCCTTTGCGGGGTGCGACGGTGCCCGCGGCTTCCGCAGCGACGTAGCTGGACCCGACAGCACGGTACTGACGCTTCAGGAGCACACCGTCTTCGCCGAAGATCTCCTCTTCGGTCCAGGCCGTCCGCCCGCTGGGCAGCGCCTCGGGAAGCATCGTCTTGTACGGGGTCTGGCGGATGTGCTGCGCCGCCATTACGTCGGTCAGTTCGACCCCCTCAGGAAGCGTCAGAGGGTAATCATCGCTGGTGAGCAGCTGCGCCATGTAGCTGGGCTGAAGCCACGGCGTCATCACCCATGGGTCGTTGTTGGGGTGGCACGAGAGACAGGAACCCGGCATTTCCGCGGGCGGAAGCCATGGTTTCAGGTCCTCGTTCGAATCCACATCGGAGGTCAGCTTCGGCAGCACGTAGTCCTCGTCGGTGTCCTCGTTGGCTCCGAAGAAGAAGCACATCTCACCGGTGACCGTGTTGGCGCCGATCAAGCCGTTTCCGATGAAACGGTCATAGTCAGGGGTGTCTTCCCCCACGCCCCGGCACAAGCCGACCCACTGCACGTTCGGGTTGTCGTCATTGCTGTACTGGACGAGCGTGGAGCCGACCGAACACGCGAAGTCTCCACCGAGGCTGGGGAAGTCGCACGAGTAGTCCTCCTCTTCGGCGCGCCGTTCAAACTCGGCCCCGTCCCAGTCCCCGCCAAACCCCAGCAGCATACCGTCAGAGAACACCGGAATACGGGACACGTGCGTCCCTGGAGCCGGGTTCTCGGGGTCACAGCTAATCTCGGGGATCGGGCCCAGGACTGCCTCGCATTGCGCCACATACAGGCCGAGCTCGTTGTTGTCGTCCACCGGAGCCGGCGTCGAGGAACGATAGACGACCTCCCCCGGTTCCTGCGTGCAGCCCCCCAGCCCGATCGCGGCTGTAAGAAGGGACGCGGAAAGAAGAGTGCCCACCCCGGACAAAGAAGATTGTGTTTTTCGCTGGATCATGACGACTCCGATAAGCACCGAGGACGGGTGACTGAACTGACACCGCCCGAACACCCAAACGCCTGAAAACAAGGCCGCAACCGCCTAGACCACGCCATCTGGCCGTAGTTTGGGTAGACAACGGACGTCTGTTTCGAACCCCTGGCACGGGAAGCTCGAACCACGGCGCGGCCGGGCTCGGGCCCGATTCGAATCAGGCAATCAGGATCGGTTTAGTGACTGCTGCAAAGTGATGGCAACCTGCACTAAAGCGATTCTGTTGGTGGGTACCTCGTCGGCACCCCAGGATTAGAAGGAGAGCATTCCTCGGCTGATGAGCCTGAGAATGAACAATCCCCGAACACACGAGAACCCGCCCAAGCGACAGCCGGACGGGTTGGTTGAAAAGAGCATGGACAGGCGAGGAGACGATGAACATCTGCCCCGCCCTTGCGGGCCTTGCGGACGTCGAGCTCGGATGGAGCCTCGGCGCTCGCCCATTTTTCAGCACCGCTTATCTGTCGAGCCGAAGTGTCGGTTTCGGTAGTTTCGGCCGAACCCGATGGCCCAGTCGGCCGGCATCGAAGAAGGTCGAGGGAGGACACGAATCGGCGGGATCGGCCCACGGATTTTTCGTCGATCTCCTGCGCGAAGGAATAGGTGGACAGCACACAAAAGGAGGCTGAAACCAGGCCGGTGGGCTCGCATTCGTTCATGAGAGTAGGAGCGAGACCCACCTCTATGGCGTTTGCGGACCGCAACCTTCGCGAAACAGAAAACTTTTTTCTATCTCCTCGGTTCCGTGCGCCGAACGACGTACTGAAGCCACGTGAGATGCGCGGCGTTTCAGCACGAAGTCGCTGGAGGCGACGGAACAACGTTTCCATGTATGCCGTTGTAGCCGAATGAGAGAATTTATCCACCCATATCTTGACCAAAATATGGGCACGTGAATGAGACGTTTCTCGTATTCGTGAAATCGCGGCGCTCCCAAACCGGCCGGTCGGCGCAGCTCAATCCTACCTTCTTTATAGATGTCCGCAGTTGACATCCCGGGGTGCGCCATCGCGGATTCTGCAATGCTCAAACAGCCGGCCGGGCCCAAATGTTCGGTTTCCGGACACCGAGCAAGCCGGCCGGAACTCGCTCTATCCACAATGTCCGGCCGGGGGCTGATGAGAAAACAGGGCAACCCGCGCAGCCGCTGGCGGGTCTGACCAGTCCACAGGAGCAGGATGTTTGGCGAATGGGCTCGTGGTCCCCTCAAAGGATCCCCTCTTCCCCGCTCCCGGTGCCCCCGATTCGTATCTCTAAAGATGCGGCGAACACCCCCTGCCTCTCTCGCGAATCGGACGGCCGACGGTTCTTCGATTCCCACACCCGGTGGCAGGAACCGGCAATGTGCCTTCAGGCGGATTGTCCAAACCGCTGTCCGAGTCGCTCGCCTCGTCGACGATGAGGAAGGTCGTCATCGGATTCGCGAGCGGGGTTCACTCGATGCGGATTCCTGCTCCACCGTGTTGGTGCGCGCTCCTCGAAACGGAGCGCGGCCAAGAGCAGCAGCCGAAGACGGCCCGGGTCACTGGGTGCCCGCGTACACAGCCAGGATGGAAGGTCGGGGTGCGCGGGCTGCAAGTCAAAGCCCTCGGGCGCGGGCCCGCCAGCCACGGAGCACAGACCCCGGAGCCCGGCGTCTGTCCGCTCGGGCTTCCGTGGCCCCGAGCTCGGGTACGCCACCGGCATCAGACCTCCGCCTGAGACGGGTTCTGTCGACGGGGTACCGCAGCCTGCGCTGCCGCTAGGAGCTCAGCTGTGCCGGTGTCGCGCCCCTTCGCGTCCGAGAGAGCTGAACCCGCAGACCTGCGGTGGAGCAGCTTCGGCGCCCTCGCCTATAGTGGAGGGCAGTGGACGACCCGTCCTGGATCTCCGTACTGCCACCGGTCCTCGCCATCCTCATGGCGATCGTCACCCGGCAGGTGTACCTATCGTTGGGCGCCGGCATCTGGCTTGGCTCCACGTTCCTGACCGGCCTCGATCCCCTCGCGGGTCTTGGTGCGAGTCTCGAGCGCCTCGTCTCAGTCCTCGGAAGCGCCGGCGATGCGCGGGTGGTTCTGTTCACATTGGTCGTCGGTGCCCTCATCACAACCCTGGAGGCCACAGGGGGCGTGACGGGATTCGTCAATCGCCTCGAGGAGCGCTCATGGGTCGGCACACCTCGCCGAGCGCAGCTCCTCGCGTGGACCCTGGGTGTGGTGATTTTCGTCGAATCCAACGTGACAGTGCTTGTTGCGGGGACCGTCGCCCGTCCGCTGTTCGACCGGTTCAAGATCTCGCGCGAGAAGCTCGCCTACATTATCGATTCCACGTCCGCGCCGGTCTGCATCCTGATCCCTCTCAACGCATGGGGCGCGTACAACCTCAGCTTGCTCGAGGGGCTGGGCGTCCCGGATGCGTTGGGCGTGTTCTTGGGATCACTGCTCTACAACTTCTACGCGCTGGCGGCGGTTGCACTGGCGGTCGCCACGATCCTGTGGAACATCGACCTGGGCCCAATGAAAGCCGCACAAGCTCGGGTCGCCGATGGCAGACTCCACGCGGAAGGCTCGCATCCGTTGGCCGACGACGGAGCAAAGCTCGACCCGCAGCTGAAGATCGAGCCGCGGGCGCGCAACATGCTGGTCCCCATTGCCGTCCTGGTCGCCGCGATGCCGCTTGCCCTGTGGGTCACGGGCGAGGGCGACATCATGAAAGGCTCGGGGTCTACCAGCGTCCTGTGGGCCGCCTCGGGAGCCCTCGCGACCGCGTGGGTCATGTTGCTGGTTCAAGGCGCACTCAGTGTCGACAGGCTCACCCGCCGCGCACTCGAAGGCGCGGGTGCCCTGCTTCCGCTCGCCATCATTCTGGTGCTCGCGTTGGCCCTCGGGGGGCTTGCCAAGGAACTCGGCACGGGACTCTACCTCGCGCGACTCGCCGCTGGCTCGATGCCGACCTTTGTCTTGCTCCCGGTCCTGTTCGTCGTCGGGGCCGGTGTCGCATTCTCGATCGGCTCGAGCTGGGGCACGTTCGCGATCATGCTCCCGATCGCCGTTCCGACCGCTGCTTCCATGGGTCTGCCGCTGGAACCGTTCATCGCCGCATCACTTGCAGGCGGCGTGTTCGGCGACCACTGCTCCCCGATCAGCGACACCACCATCGTAGCCTCGCTCTCCGCGGCGACGGATCATATTCAGCATGTCCGTACACAGCTGCCCTACGCCCTGCTCGGGGGCGCGGTCGCAGCCGTCGCGTTCGCTGTCCTGGGCGCCTTGATCTGACGGCTCACCAAGATCGACTCGGCGGCGCGTCACAAAGCTCCAGCTGTGCATCCATCTGATCGATGAAACGCACCCGACGCTTCTTCATGGCCGGCCTTCCAGCCGCTGCGGTTCTCGCCCACGCCCGAATTGCGGGGGCCGCACCCAAGCTCGGCCCCGCTCGGCCCAGCTCGCGGAAGCCGGCGGTCCGTCCGCGCACCGCGAAGGTCACGAAGATCGACCGGAACACCGCCCGACTGGCCAAGACCCACGTCATTCGTCCCGCCCACACCCGCGGGGTCGTGACCGACACCGGTGTCTCGGCCAAGCTGCGCCGCGTCAAGCTCGGCCGCCCCCTCCGCGAGATCGACAAGGCGCCGAGGCTCGACATCGATGCGTTTGGGCCCGCCCTCCATGCAAAGCTGGCCAACTCGGTCCAGGGCTACGCGTGGCAACTGCGACGTGGCGGCACGGTCGTGCACAACGGGCTTTGGCAGTGGGGCCGCACCCCGACCAACGGCGGCCAAGGCTGGACCATGGACACCCGAATGCACATCGCCTCGGTGAGCAAGCTGTTCACCGCGATGGCCATGGTGCACAAGCTGCGCGGCGCCAACCGCAACCTCACCGATCGCATCTACGACTACCTCCCGGATTACTGGACACTGGGCGCCAAGGTCAAAGACATCACGTTCCGGCAACTCCTCAACCACACCACAGGGTTCCGCGTCCCCGGCTCTGCGACAGACTTCGCGACGATGAAATCCAAGGTCGCCCAGGGCGTCGCCTCCACGCACGGGAAGTATGGCTACGAGAACGTCAACTTCGCCCTGTGTCGCGTGCTGATCCCCGTGTTGCACGGCTGGATCAACGAGAGCGATACCCATGGGACCTCCACCGACCACATCTGGGATGTCCGCAGTACGATCCGGTTCCGGGAGTACTGCAACCGGTACATCTTCGGCCCCAGTGGGGTGCCCGACGTGGGGTTCAAGCCCGCGGCAGGGGATGCCCTCGCCTACAACCCCGCCGGCGGATCCGGCTGGGACTCTGGCGACCTCACGACGGTCAGCGGCGGCGCGGGGTTCCGGATGTCGGTCAGCGAGGTGCTCGATGTCATGGGCACATTCCGGCGCTCGGGGACCATCGTGCCGACCTCAGAGGTCTCGGACTTCCTCAACAAGAACCTCGGCATCGATCAGCGCATCACCACCCCCGCCGGGAGGCTGTACAACAAGAACGGCGCATGGGGACCTGGCGATGGTCGGCTCGAGCAGAGCGTCGCCGTGTTTCTGCCCGAAGACATGGAGCTGTGCCTCTTCGTGAACTCCAAGATCGTCACGTCAGGCACAGAGGTGTCGCTACGACAGACGGTGACCGACACCTACGTGGCGAACCTCCGGTAGCACCCCACCACGCAAAACGCCGGAGCGTGAACGCCGTCCCAGTCTAGGCCTCGCCTCCGTATCTGCTGGAGCCCATAAGAACCCTGATGGCCGACGCGGGGCATAGTTCATCGGCGGGCAGCTGCCCGTTCTCGGGCGTCGCCGTGGAGCAGGACTCGCCCTTGGACGAACAGACCCATGCGCCGCCCAAGGTGGGGACGGGCCAGATCTCGTCGAATCACTACCGCCTGGGTGTGGAGGCCTCTCCGACGGGTTTGCTGATGGTGGACGCGTCCGGGTCGATCGCGATGGTCAACCGCCAAGTCGAGTCGATGTTCGGATACGGCCGCGCAGAGCTCATCGGGCAGCGGGTCGAAAAGCTCGTGCCGGAGCGATACCGACCCGGACACCCCCGCCTCATGCAGCAGTTCTTGGACGACCCCAAGACGAGATTGATGGGCCGAAACCAGGACCAAGACCTCCGCGGGGTTCGGCGCGACGGAACCGAGATCGCAATCGAGATCGGCCTCAACCCGTTCAGCGACAATGGCGAGCGCTTCGTCCTCGCCTCGATCGTCGACATCACCGAGCGCAAGAAACAGGAGTCCGAGCTTCGCGACCGGGTCGCAGAACTGCAACGTTACCGCTACGAGATGGGGCTCCTCAGCGAGATGTCGTCGCTGTTGCAGCACGCCGTCACAGCGGACGAGGCCCATCAAATCGTCGCAAGCTTTGGCGAGAACCTCATCCCCTGTGGCCCCGGGCTGTCCGCCGTCTCCGTCTTCCTTACCCGCTCCTCTCGAGATGGCCTTGTCCGCAAGGCCCACTGGGGGCGCGACGACAACACGCTCCGATTCACACCCGAGGAGTGCTGGGGGCTTCGCCGCTCCCAAACGCACTATGCCGGAGACAACGGCGATACCCCTCCCTTCCCCCGCTGCGATCACGTCGAGCACGGGTCGTGGCACATGTGCATTCCGATGTCGGCGCACGGGCAGTCGATCGGCCTCATTTCGGTCTGTGGCTCCGCTCCGCTGCAGAGATCGGAACGCGACGGGGTGGAACGGGCGGGGAAAGCGATCGCGGATCAGCTCCGCCCTCGCGGTCAGCAACCTCAACCTTCGGGAATCCCTCAGTCGGCTGGCGCTCCGCGACCCACTGACGGGCTTGTTCAACCGACGGCACATGGAGGCTTCGATGGCCCGTGAGACCGCACGCGCCAAGCGGGACGACTCACCATTGTCGATTCTGATGATCGACGTCGACCACTTCAAGAAGTTCAACGATAGCCACGGACATCAAGCGGCCGACCAGGCGTTGAGAGAGTTGGGCTCGCGCCTGCAGACCCATTTTCGGGAGTCGGACATCGCTTGTCGGTACGGCGGCGAAGAGTTCCTCGTTGCGCTGCCCTCCTGCAACAAACGCGATGCCGCAGCTCAAGCCGAGAAACTCCGCGCTGACATCGTCCGTAGCCAGATGGGCGTCACCATTTCGGTCGGCGTCGCGACGCTGCCTGACGACGGCCACAAGTGGGAGATGGTCCTGCGCCGGGCCGACGACGCCCTGTATGCGGCGAAGTCGGGCGGACGCAACCGCGTGCAACTGGCGGAGTCTCCCGCGAACGGGTCGGCGGGCACGCCTGAGCCGGCCGCGATCTCCCAGGTCGGCGCCGCGGACGATCTGCTCTAGCCCAGGAAGGGCCGAAGCGCCTTGGCCAGGCCAGGCACCGCGGACTGCACGTTGTCCTTGGCTGAGCCTCGTAGCTTTCCGTAGGTCTTCTTGATCGTCGCGTTCTTGGCCCCGTCGGCCTTGCCGTCCGTCACCTTCAGGAGGAGGTCGGCCGTCTCGGCCGCGTTGGCCGTGATGTAGCTGGCGAACTTGTCGGCATCCGCGTCGTTCTTGTCGTACAGCGGCTGCATCGCGTCCGCGAACTCGGGAAGCAAGCCATTGACGGCCCCCCCGACAAACCCGGGCTTGAGCGCCTTGACGGCCTTGTAGCCGAGCTTGATCGCGGCTCCGGAGAAGCCCCGCTTGCCGTCGACTTCGGCCTCCACCAGGGTGCACAAGGCCTCGACGACATCGCGGCGGACTTCAGGTGCGGTGAGTTTGTCGGCGAGCGAACCCATCTAGCCTCGGTTTGTGCCCCGATTCGTGGCCCAGCGCAAGCGCAGGACGTTGTCACCGGGGCGGCCGGCTGTAAGACTCGCCGCCATGCTCCGCCGCATCGTGCCGTGTCTGCTGCTCGCGTCGGTCGCCTGCGACCCTGCGACGCCCGCACCGGACTCCAAGCCCACGCCCACGCCTCAGGCTGCGGTCGAGCCCACCACCCCCGAACCGCCCGCCATGAAGCCCGCCACTCCCCCCACCGAAGGTGCGATCTCCGTCGAAGAGGTTGCCACCCACCCCCGGCCGGGCACCATGGCGCCTGGCGCCGTCCGATTCACCCCGGACGGGGCTCACCTCACGTACCTGTTCAGCCCCGAGGGGTCGCTCAACCGCGATCTTTACACCCAACCGGTCGAGTCGGGCGCACGCAAGCTGCTCTTCACTCCGCCCGGTGGCGGGGCGACCGAAGACAACCTCTCCGAGGAGGAGAAGCTGCAACGGGAGCGGCTTCGCATGCGCTCCCTCGGCGTAACCTCCTACGCGTGGTCGAAGAAGGCCGACCGCTTCCTCGTTCCCGTCCGCGGCGACCTGTGGGTTCAAGAGGGACTCGAAGGCCGCCTCCAGCGGATCGTCGACACCGAGGGCGCCCCGGCCCTCGACGCCCGATTCTCCCCCGACGGAGAATTCGTTGCCTACGTGAAGGACGCCGAGATCTACGTGGCGCCTGCGCTCGGAGGAGAATCTGTCCAGGTCACCCGGGGCGCGCGCGGAACCGGAAAGACCCATGGCCTCGCCGAGTACATCGCGCAAGAAGAGATGGGTCGGCACGCGGGCTACTGGTGGTCCCACGATGCGACCCGCATCGCCTTCACCGAGGTCGATGAGCGGCACATCCCCGTCTATCGCATCGAGCACCAGGGCAAGGACGCGCCGCACCACGAGGATCACGGTTACCCGTTCGCGGGCGAAGCCAACGCAAAGGTGCGCCTGGGCATTGTCGGCCGCGAAGGCGGCAAGCCGCAGTGGTTGGATCTCGGTGCGACCGGCATCCACGGAGACCGCCCCGCCGACGACCTGTACCTGGCGCGGGTGAACTGGATGCCCGACGGCTCGCTCATGGCCCAGCTCGAGAACCGGGAGCAGAGCACGTTGCACCTGGTGCGCTACGACGCAAAAGGCAACGCGACCAAGGTCCTCGAAGAGACCTCCGAGGTCTGGATCAACCTGCACAACGGGTTCCGAGCGTTCGACGAGATCCCGGCCGATGCCCCCCACGCCGCGTTGGCGGGCGGGTTCCTCTGGCAATCCGAGCGGACCGGGTTTGCCCACCTGTACGTCTACGACGAGGACGGCAAGGAGGTCCGAGCGCTGACTTCGGGAGAATGGATGGTCGACTCCGTCGCGGGCGTGGACCAGAGCAAGGGCGAGGTCTACTTCACCGCAACGAAGGACGGCCCCACCGAGCGTCACTTCTACAAGGTCTCGATGTCCGGCGGGGACATCACAAAGCTCACCACCGAGCCTGGGATGCACGCGGTCAAGCTCAGCCCGACGTACGACCGTTTCATCGACCAGTGGGACCGCCTCGACACCACCCCACGCATCGAGGTCCGCAACACCACGGACGGAGCGGTGGTCTCCTCGGTCGAGATCGAAGTCGATCCCCGCGTGGAAGAGCTCGGCCTCGAGCCGCCGGAGCTGGTCACCTTGACGACACGAGATGGCGTGCAGATGCACGGCGCGGTCTACAAACCCGAAGGCGATGGGCCTTTCCCGACGATGGTCAGCGTCTACGGAGGCCCCCACGCGCAACGCGTCCAGAACGATTGGAGCCTCACCGTCGACATGCGGGCCCAGTACCTGCGCAGCCTAGGCATCCTGGTGTTCAAGCTCGACAACCGCGGGGCTGCGAGGCGCGGCTTGAAGTTCGAGGGTGCCATCAAGCACGACATGGGCAACCTCGAAGTCCAAGACCAAGTGGACGGCGTCCAGTGGCTGGTCGACCAAGGCCTCACCCAGGCCGAGCATGTCGGCATCTACGGCTGGAGCTACGGGGGCTACATGTCCGCGATGGCCCTGGCCCGTGCCCCTGAGACGTTCAAAGTGGGGATCGCAGGCGCCCCGGTCTCCCACTGGGACGGCTACGACACCCACTACACCGAGCGTTACATGGGGCTGCCCCAGGACAACGCCAAGGGCTACGAGCAGAGCGCAGTGATGGCCCACGTCGGTGAGATGACCGGTCAGCTGATGCTGGTGCACGGTCTCATCGACGAGAACGTCCACTTCCGGCACACCGCCCGGCTGATCAACGCACTCATCGCCGCCCAAAAACGGTACGAGCTGCTGCTGTTTCCCGACGAGCGTCACATGCCCCGTCGCAAGGACGACCTCGTCTACATGGAACAGCAGCTCCGCGACTTCGTTCTGGCTCACCTGTGATGTCGGCCCCTCCCTCCAACCTCCCCGCCCGGGTCATCACCGACGAGATCTCGGCGCTGTTCGCCGAGACCAAGCGGACGGGTCCGTGGACGCCCGGGAGCACGACGTTCGTCAAGGCCACGTTCGCGGAGGTCAACCTCGACCTGCGCGATGCTCTCCTCCCCGACGTGGACGAGCTGTGTTTCGATGTCGAGGTCCTCGTCGGCAGCATCGTCATCACGATCCCCCCGACGTGGGCCGTCATCCAAGAGGTCGAGCTCCTGTTGGGTAGCTACGAAGAAGACACCGAGCCGGCCGCCGAGGGCTGGGACCAAATCCTGCGGATCACCGGGCGGGTGCGTCTGGGGACCGTCGAGGTTCGACGGCGTGCGCCTGGGGAAGGTTGGCTGGGCGCGAAGCGGCGGCGCTGGAAACTCCGGCAGCGCGCCAAGAAGCAAAACGCCCTCCCCGCCGCAGACTAAGCTGGGTCGACTCCCTCAGCGTCCGAGCAACTCCAGCAGCACGTCGGGGTAGTCCGTGATGATCGCGTCCGCCCCAGCGTCGATCAGGCGCTGCATCTCCGCCTCGTCGTTGACCGTCCACGGCGCCACCTGCAGTCCCATCGCGTGCGCCTCTTCGATCGCGGCCGCGGTCGCGATGTCCAGGTTGGGCGACCAGATCTGAGCCCACCGAGCCGCGGCCGCCAACTCGTCGGGCCGAGGCGCCTGCGCCAATAGAGAGAGGCGAGCCTCGAACGTCGCGCCATAGCTGTCATGCGCATGTTCGAGGCCGATCCAGTCGAATGACTGCACGATCAGCCGCGGCGCCAAACAGCCTCCGCAGGCCTCGTCCTGGGCGATCAACGCGGGCAGGTAGATGTCGGCGGCCTCGGCCCCCCAGCGCTTGAGCTCGAGGTTGAAGCCGACGCTCTCGCTCAGCGCCAGAACCTCATGCAGATGCGGTGGAGCTTGGATCCCGTCGAGTTCCGGGTGGCAGTCCCATTGAGCCAGCTCGGCATCACTCATGTTGGAGACCAGCGCCGAGGACGAAGGCCCGCGGCCTGCCCACGCACAAGGCGTAGTGCGAAGGTCGTTGTCATGACCAAACACCACCGATCCCTCATCGGTGATCTGCAGGTCGCCTTCGAGGACATCCACGCCGTACCCGAGCGCCGACGAGAACGACGGCAGGGTGTTGCCCGGCGGAACGTTTCCCCGGTCGCCGCGGTGGCCGTGCACGACGACGGTCGCAACCACGCCTCCCGAAGAACTCTCAGCCGCCACCGTGGACGAGATCTCGGAGCCCACGGTGGAGGTCGAACCGTCGCCGCCCCCCGTGTCCGTCGCCCCGGAGGCCTGCTCAGTGGTCCCTGGTAGCCCGTCGCTCGAGCTCCCTTCGGTCGCCACCGACCGTCCATCGGGCTTGGATGCACAACTCAGCTGCAGCGCGACCGCGCACCCCACAGCAACTCGAGATGGTGATGAGACGGCCACAGGACTCCGCGCCGACCTTCTCAAACCCCAGCCGGTCTTGAAACCCCACCGCGCTGCTCTCCTCCCTCCTTTCGCGCGCCCCCCCCACTCCTCCGCGACCTCAGCCTCACTCCAATTTCCACTTCATTTCGCTTGGCCGCCCCGTCCCGTGGCCGCTCAGTTCTTCGGGACGCCCGCGCGGAAGTTCCAGTGGTCGTTGCCGGAGATGTTGCCGCCGAAGATATTTCCACTGACCACGTCGACGACGGAGGGGTCAGGGTCCTTGCGGTACTGGTGGCAGAGGAACTCCAACCTGCCGTTGGGCGCCACACCGACGGAGGCCGCCGAACGCATGTGGCAGCTTTGGGCCCGCTGCTTCAGTTCGAACACATCGACGGGGTCCAGCTGCGGGACCCCGTCTCGTTGAACGAGCTGGGACAGGCGCCAGTAGCCCCTGCCTTCTAGACCATCGACCGCCTCGTCATCGCCGCTAGAGTGCATGGCGTAGATGTCTCCTGTCGTGCACTCCGTCACGACGGACAGGTTCTCGGAAAACTCGTACTTCTGCGGAACTGAGGGGGTGGGTGAGAAGCGTTGCTCGGCCAGGAACCGAATCGTGAGATCGGAGGGGTCGGAGATGTCGCCCCTCATGTTGTAGAACTGATGGAATCGGTGTTTGCGGTCTCCTTCGTCCGTCCGAGTCTTGCGGCTTCCAGGGACGGTGGAGATGAGCAAGTAGCTTCCGTCGCTGAGCTTTGCGCTGCCCAAGCCGCCACCGAACTGTTTCATCTCCCGCGACTCTCCGACCGCCTCGGGAACCAAGTGGGTGATGTTCTGCCGCGTCGTTCGACGGCGAAGATCGATCACCCGAAGCTCGTCCGGGTTGCGCGAGTTCGGACGCTCGGCGAACAGCAGAAAGCGGCCCAACACGTGGAGCCCATTGGGGTGCTGAGTCTTCGTTCGGTGCAGCGCGACCAATCGCTTCTTTCCGTTGCGCTCTTGGTCGATGACGAACACCGTCCCGGGGCGCCCCGATTCCTTCTGACTGTGCGTCCCGGCGTACCAGCCGGGCCCTTCGTTCGTGCGGATGAAGGCTTGTGGGTGGGCGGAAGAGAGTCCGGCCACGTTGGCGAGGTGGGTGTCCGCATCAAAGGCCTCATAGGGACGCGTCGCATCCGGCACGTAGCGTTTGCCCCACTCGAATCTCCACGGCTTGCGCTTCCACTTCGATTCGCCTCGCCGCATCTTGGCGAACTGCCCGCGTACATCGGTGGTGCACGGGTTGCAGTCGAGGTCTCCACGGCGGCATGACAGGTCACCGGTCACAGGAACGGACGGGCGATAGACCTTCGAACGGTCGATCCTTGGCGCGGTCGGCCTCGGCCGGTGCGGTCGTGTCTTCGGGTTGAGTGTGGGTCTCGGCGACGGGGTTGTGGGGAGGCTGGGTCGAGGGTTCTTCGAGTGGGGCGAAAACGGACTTGTCTTC
This sequence comes from Nannocystales bacterium, assembly GCA_050633305.1. GTDB lineage: Bacteria > Myxococcota_A > Polyangia > Nannocystales > Nannocystaceae > CAJXVA01. The sequence continues at coordinate 128,396 of JBOEGF010000022.1, read as the reverse complement.
TTGGGGGCGGCCTCTCCCGAGATCGGGAGGAACAGAGACAGGGCCACCGCAGCAACGATTGGAGAGCGCATCGGGTGTGGTCGTACCGCCCGAGGGGAAATCGTTTCCTCGCTCGCTGTGGATCGAGCCCCCGGCCACTCGAGTTCTCGGTCGATGTAGGGCCCGGCTGTCCCCGTTCACGCTGTGTCGTCCGCCGCCCCTGCGCGCTCGTGCGTCGAGAAAACGCCGTCTTGATCGAGGTCGGCAAAGCCCGCGGGGCAGGCCGATCAGAACTGGCCCGTGACGCCAAGCAGGCTGGGGCGGATGGTCAGACGGGAACGGCTTTGGCCGTCACGGAGATGCCGTGAGCCGAACGCGAGAAGGCCCGTGCCACCCCACCGGGCCAGCGCTCCCGCACTGATCAGCGCGGCCGCGCCGTAGGTCCGCCCGCGATAGCACCTCAGGTCCGCGCCGTGGGTGATCGCCGGGCAACGTCTGGCCGCAAGCACCGCGCCACCGACGATCAAATGCTGCGCCACCAACACGCGCCCCGATGCCGCCGAGCGTGTATGCCAAGCGACGGGATTCCTGCGGGAGGGACCTCGAACTCCAGGGTCTCGACATCCCCCGGGTCGCGGACCCGGGGCAACGTAAGAGTCCGACCGCAACCGCAGGCTTCGTGCGAGCGGTCGGGGCGGCAGTGCCTCAGCCCTGCCGACGACGCCGCAAGCCGACCAGGCCGAACAGCGCCAGCCAGCCGAACCCAGGAGCGCCCGAGCCCGTGGAGCAACCGCCCCCGTCGTCTGCCCCGCCCCCGCCGGAGTCGCCATCGGTGTCGGCTCCACCAGAACCGTCGTCGCCCCCGGAAGCGTCGGAGTCCGAAGCGGTTGCGGTCAGGCCGCTGTCGCTGTCGCTATCGCTACCGGATGCTGTCTCGCTGTCCGAGTCCGAGTCCGAGTCCGAATCCGAGTCCGAGTCCGAGTCGCTATCGGACCCACCGTCGGTATCCGAACCTCCGTCCGTGTCCGAGCCCCCGTCCGTGTCCGAACTTCCGTCCGTGTCCGAACCCGCGTCGGTGTCTGCGTCGGTATCCGACCCGCCATCCGTATCGGGTCCGGTCGACGTCCCCTCGTCCTCGACGAGGCAGGTCGCGTCACAACCGTCTCCGGGTTCGAGACCACCGTCATCGCACGCCTCGCCGGCCGTCTCGTTGAGAATGCCGTCTCCGCATACGGAAAGGGAGCAGTCGGCATTGCACGCCTCAGACTCTGCGCCGTCGTCGCAGGCCTCTCCCGCGGTCGCGTTAAACACTCCATCCCCGCACACGGGAAATGTGCAGTCGAGATCGCACGCCTCGCTCTCGACCAGGTCATCGCACTCCTCTCCGGGCTCGACCACCCCACTCCCACAGAAGGCACAGTCATTGTCTGCGCTCTCCAACACGTTGTCCCACAGCGCGTAGAAGTCCCCGCCGAAGTCGACATCAATCGTGCCGATCGCCGCGTAGTGCGGCGCGATGCCCACCCCCGCGATGCACGACTCTCCTTCGATGCGATACCCCACGACAGGGTCCGGCTCGTCGTTGTCGTTGAGGCCGGCCCACGTCGCGAGGACAACCGTGTCGTCCTTGGCGGTGAGGCCCCCGCGATAGTCCGTCGCCATGAGCGAAGACACCCCCGCTGTCATGTCGTGCACGACCACGCTCGCGGGATCGAGATCGTCGGGGCTGTACTCGCAAGCCCCTGCGGCGCTGGTAAACGGATCGATGTTCTCGAACGTGCCCCAACCTGCACCCCCGCCGTCACTCCGGCCCTGCCAGTAGAACGTGCCCAGAACCACGTCGCCGCCGCCTGCTGCGAATGTCGCGAGCGCCTCCCCGACGTTGGTCACGTTGCCGAAGTTCCCGTCCTCAAACACGAGGAGGACGTCGTACGGGTCGAGGTCCTTCTGCGTGGGCGTGATCGATGCGTCCCACGCGGTGAAGGTGTGAGAAGTGTTCGCCGCGAAGTCGTCCGCGGCATTCTGCGCGTACTGGTTGGAGATCACCAGAACGTCTGCGGCCTGCGCCTGCGGTGCAACGAAGCCGGCGATGAGGGCCGCTCCCATGATCAATGAATAACTAAGTCGGTTCATCCACCCCAACGCTACCGCAACGGAGCACGCCGTTGGCGTCATCGAGATTTCACGGAACAGCGGGCGCACTCGCGAAGCCCCCGGGCCGCAACGGCGCCGGCTCAGCGCCCGAATACGCCTCGCAGCGCACCGACGGCAAGCTCTCTCGCCGCCGACCCAGCCAGGCAACCCGAGACTTCAAGGCACGAGTTCGCGGGCTGGATACAAGTATCCAGGGCGTCGAGCTCGGCTTGGGGCGCATCGGCGAGGTCCTCCCGGCACGCCCCGGCAGGCACCGAAGCCTCGCCGCACAGGGTCTCGAGTTTGGCGCACGCCTGACCGGCCTGCGACCCCGGTCCCGTGAACCACCATGCGGCCGCCGTAGAAACACCCAGAACAACCACGATTCCCAGCCATTTGCCCATCCGCGGCCGAGGACCGCGAGGAGCGAAGAGGTATTCCCGTGGTGGAGATTCAAGGCTCGGAGGGCCCGCATCGTCGCCTCAGACCGAGCAACAGCAACCCGAGCCAGAGCCCGCTCCCGGCTCCCCCGGGACCGGACACGTTGCAGTGCGCACATCCAGCTCCGCTCCGCTCGAGCTCGAGTTCCCGAGGAGCACCCACCGAAAACGTCCGCGACGGCTCCTCCTCATCACCGTACTGCGAGCCACCCGCAAGCGACATCTCGGTGCCCTCCGGCGCATCCACCGGCTGTCGGACTCGATCCGGTTGTCCGTGTCCAACCACACGGGAGGTGTCGACGGCGACGAAGCTCGTGTACTGGGTTGCCAGGCGGTGCTCGAGACCCAAACGCGTGATCTGCTCCTCCCGAGAGCCGCGTTCCCACACAGCGGTGAGTTGTAGCTCCTCGATCTCGGCCCGCGCCCACAACTGAGCTTGCACCGCGCTCGCAGCGGGGCCCAACCGTTGAACCTTGACGGGGAGAGTCACGCTGCGACCCGCCCGGGTGCCGGTGAGTTCGAGGGACGCGGGCAGCCGCCCGCGAAGACGGCCGTGAACGGTGCTTGGACGACTCACGTATAGGTCGGGAAGCACGCTCGGGTGCGTGTCGCTGACCTCTGCTCCGCCCCACTTCATCGTCGGCGCGGTGAACACCGCGTGGTCGATGTAGCGATGGAACGTGTCCACCGCCCGAGCCGGATCCTCGCGGTTTGAGGCATAGACCACCGCCCCCTGCCCCGCATTGGTCAGCTTGTCGAGGAGCTCTCGGTTGGGGCTACTCCCCGTGCCCAACGCGAACACCCGCGCCTGCTGTCCGGACTCCGCCAACGCGCTCACCCACGTCCGCGTCCGCGCGTAGACGTCGTCCTCGATACTCACGTGGCCATCGGTCAGGAAGAACACGTAACGATGGCGCCCTTGTCCAACCGCGGGTTGCAGCGCCGCATCCACTGCGTTGAGGATCTCCGTCCCCCCGCCTGCGACCAACCCACCCACGAACGCCTCCGCGAAGGCCGTGTTCTCTGCATTGGCGGGCACCGGACGGTCGAACGCTTGCCCGGTCCCGCCCGCGAACGTGATCACATTGAAGGTGTCCTGGGGGCGCAGCAACCGCAGCGACCGACGCATGGCGGACTTGCACGATGCCAACGGGATTCCCAACATGGAGCCCGAAGTGTCGACGACGAAGATCAACTCTCGGCGCCCGACCAACGCGTCGACATCCGCGGTCGGCGGCTGAACCAGCAGCGTGAAGTAGCGTTCCTCCCCATGCTCGGCAATGAACAACGTCGATTGTAGTTCGGGTCCGTCCGCACGGTAGCGCAACACGAAGTCGCGGTTGGGGATCGACTTGCGTTCCGCGAGTGTGACCGTGGTCCGCCCCGCGTCCCGGCGCGTCTGCGTTTCGTGGGTCGGGACCTCGATGTCCCGAACGGGCATACCCGCATCGACCGACACCTCGACACTGATGTCATGACCGGTCCGCATCCCCTCGCCCGCGACCGACGGCGTAATCCGCTGAGCATCGGTCGACCCAGCGGTGTAGCGTGGGCCCACGACCATCGGGAACACAAACTCGTACTGGCCTGCGTCGTACGAGATGTCCTGCACGTACCGCACGAGCACCCGGATGTCCTCGTTCGGTGCGATGTTCGCCACCGACTGGGTGAAGATGTTGGCTCGCTCCTGCTCGAGCAGCGCGGCCGTGTTGCCACGGGCACGGGCCCGCTCGTAGGTCCGGCGAGCATCGGCCCGCGTCTTGATCTCGGACTTGATCGTACGCTCCCCGATGACGATCTCCATGTCCCGAACCCCGGAGTTTTCAGGGAGCGGAAAGGTGTAGATCGCTTCGATCGGCTCGGGCCGAGTATTGCGATACGTCTGCTCGACTTCGACCTCCGCCACGAGGCCCGTAACCGTGGCTCGGACGTCCGTGTGTTTCAGCGGCAGGGCCTCAGCGCCATCGACGAGGCGGAGCTGCGGCAGGTCTCCGGGATGGGTGAAGGCAACCGGCCGGGCCTGCACCGGATCCTCCGGCCCCGCGGCGAACGCAGGGCGCACGGGAGTTCCGAAGATCCACAACAAGGCGCAACCAAGCACCCACCACGAGCCACGTCTGCCCAGCATCGAAGTCTGAACGCCGGTCCCCGACGACCTCTTACAGGACTTGGACACGAAAACCGCGAGGGAACACCACGGCGCGCGCGCCGTGTCACGGCCGGAGTCACGCCCGCCACCGATGCGCGACCGAGCGCGGGGCCGTCGAGTCTGGGTCGGGTCGCACCGCTTCGGAACAGGACCGCGTGCAGGGAAGGAGCGCGTGCGAGGTACCGGTTGACCCAGCCGGCGACCCCGCGCCAAGCTGCCCGGGCCCGTGAAGTACGTCCTCAAGACGTCGAAGCCCAGCCGCCCGCGCTTCGACCCCACGCGTGATCTCAATCCGCAACAGCAGGCCGTGGTCGAAGCCCCTGCGCAGCCCCTGCTCGTCATCGCCGGGGCCGGCTCGGGCAAGACACGCACCCTCATCTATCGCGTCGCCCGTCTGGTGCAGGAGGGCTGTCCCCCGGACCGGATCCTGCTGTGCACGTTCACCAACCGTGCGGCCAAGGAAATGGTCTCGCGGGTCGAGGCCACCGTCGGCATCGACATGACGCTGGCCAGCGCCGGCACCTTCCACCACATCGGGCACAAGCTGTTGCGCCGCTATGGCGAACACGTGGGCCTGGGCTTGGACTTCGGCATTCTCGACCCCGAGGACGCGCGCAGCTTGCTGAGCAGCGTGATCGCCGAGCAGGGTCTCGAGAAGCTCAGCGCCCGCCGCTTTCCGCAGCCGAAAGTGCTGGCCTCGATGATCGGCCTGTCCGGCTCCACGCTCACGCCCTTGGCCGAGGTCATCGCCGAGCGAGCGCCCAAGCTGGTTCCGCAGCTGCCCGCCATCGAAGACACCGCGCGGCGATACGCGGAGCGCAAGCGGGCCAACAACATCGTCGACTTCAATGACCTCATCACGCTGTGGCGTCGTTTGTTGGTCGACCCGGCGTGCAGCGAGGTCGCCGACGAACTCCTCGGCGCCTACGACCACGTCTTGGTCGACGAGTACCAAGACGTCACAGCGCTGCAGGGTTACCTGTGTGACCAGATGGCGTCGCGGTGCGGCAGCCTCACGGCGGTGGGCGACGACGCCCAGTCGATCTACGGGTTCCGCGGGGCCGACTTCGAGCAGATCGCAGCGTTCGAGCGCCGACACCCCACAGGCCAGATCCTCAAGCTCACCACCAACTATCGAAGCACCCCCGAGATCCTCGACCTCGCCAACCGCAGCATCGGTTTCAACCGCCGCCAGCATTTCAAGGAGCTGAACGCGGTCAACAACAACGGCATGGTGCCGGCGCTCATCCCCCTGCGCGACGTCTACCAGCAGGCCGAGTTCGTCGCGCAACGGGTCCTGGAGATCCACCACGAACAGAACCTTCCGCTCCGCAAGATGGCGGTGCTCTACCGCAACCACGCCCACAGCCTCGAGCTGCAGGTCGAGCTCACCCGCCGTCAGATCCCCTACAGCATCCGCTCGGGGGTGAAGTTCTTCGAGCAGGCGCACATCAAAGATGTCGTCGCGTACTTGCGCGCCCGGGAAAACCCGCGAGACGAGCTGGCCTGGCTACGGCTGCTCCGGCAGTGGCCCGGCGTCGGAGTTCAAACCGCCGAGGCCCTCTCGCTCAAGCTCGCAGGTCACGACCCCGACACCCAGCGGCAAGCCCCCGCCGACATCTTGCTCTCACATGCTCAGACTGCGCGCGGCCAAGCCAAGCAGGCCCTCGCCCGGCTCGCCGCGCTCTGGAACACGTTGCACGAACCCGAGCAGCGCAGCCCCGGCGCCGCGATCAAACAGGTCGTCGAAGAGCACTACCGCGAGTTTGCGGAACGCTCGTTCACCAACGCCGACGCTCGCAAAGAGGACCTCGAGCACCTCGCCGAATACGCCGACCGCTTCGGCGGCCCCGAGGCCTTTCTCAGCGAACTCGCGCTCGTCCAGGGCATCTCAGCCGAGAACATCGTCTCGGGGGAGGAGCCCGACGACAAACTCATCCTCACCACGGTGCATCAGGCCAAGGGGCTGGAATGGCCGATCTGCTTCATGATCTGGATGGCCGACGGGCGTTTTCCGTCCGCGGTCGCGCTGCGCTCTCCGGTCGAAACCGAGGAGGAGCGACGGCTGTTCTACGTCGCCGCAACCCGGGCGATGTCGGAGCTATACATGCTCTACCCGACGATCGAAGACGCCCGCGATGGGCCCTCGCGAATGATGCGGCCGAGCAAGTTCCTGGTCGAACTCGACCGGAGCCCGCGGGTTTTCGAGCGCTGGCAGATCATGGAAGAGGCGCTCGAAGACGGCGAGTAGCAGCGCGCTTCAGCTGCACCACGGAGTCACAAAGGCCAAGCGTCCCGCATTGAGCATGTCACGGCGCGGCCGGTGTTCTATACTTGGTTGATAGAGGCACCTGTCTGCGCGGCTGCTAGGACCCGCCCCGATGATCGCTCCGCTGCCCCCCAACGAGCAAGAACGCCTCCAGAGCCTGCGGGCGCTCGCGATCCTCGACACGCCGCCCGAAGAGCGTTTCGATCGCATCACTCGGCTTGCGGCGCAGATCATAGGAACACCGATCGTCCTGATCTCGCTCGTCGACGAGGCGCGGCAGTGGTTCAAGTCAGCGGTCGGGCTCGACGCACCGCAAACTCCTCGTGACGTCGCCTTCTGTGCGCATGCGATCCTCGACACCAAGGTCTTCGTCATCCCCGACGCCCACGAAGACCCACGTTTTGCCACGAACCCGCTCGTCACCGGGGCACCCCATGTGCGCTTCTACGCAGGCGCCCCTCTGTCGCTCTCCGACGGCGTCCGTATCGGAACGCTGTGCGCGATCGATACCGAGTCGCGGAGCCTGTCCGAGCACGAGCGAAGCGCGTTGGTCGACCTTGCGCAGATCGTCGTGGACGAATTGCACCTTCGCAAACACGTCGTCGATCTCCAGCGAACCCGGGAGGCTCTCGAGACCACCACCGCAGAGCTCCGCCTTGCCAACGAGAGCCTGGAGCAGTTCGCTCATCTCGCCTCGCACGACCTTCGCGCCCCGCTCAAGACCATCGTCAACCTCGCCGAGCTCGCCCTCGAGGACGCCGACGAGAACGACGACTCCAGCGAGCTGAGTCTCATCCGCAAGACCGCCGGAGAGCTCGAAGGCGTGGTCTCGGGATACCGACGGCTCTCTCGGCTCCAACTCTCGGTGTCCGAGCCCCACAAGCTCTCGGTGTTGGTCGAGGCTGCACGTACCCAGGTCTCCCCGGACTACGCCCTCGAGCTTCGCGGCGACGCCGAGCTCTGGTGCGACCCCGACTTGATACGCTCCACGTTCGTGAACCTGTTCCGCAACGCTGCACAGTACGGAGCGGGAGACGTCACCGTGGATATTCAGGGTCAAGGTAGACGGGCGAACATCCGCGTCAGCAACAGCATCGCCGCGCGGGTCGAGGTGGACCAGAGCGTCTTCGTCCCGTTCCGCCGACTGACGAGCTCGGGCGACGGCACAGGGCTCGGGCTGGCCATCGTCGACCGCGTCGTAAAGCTTCACGGAGGCACGGCCACCGCGTCCGGTTCCGACACGTCGTTCTCGATCGAACTCTCCCTGCCCGTGGGAGGGCCCACCTCATGATCGAGATCGAGCCCGACCTCGACATTGTGGTCGTCGACGACAGCGACGGAGATCGCTTGATCACCGGAATCGTACTCAAGCGCTGTGGGCTGACCAACCCGGTTGTACTGCTGGACTCCGCCGAGCAGGCACTGGCCCACCTGACGCAAGCCGTCGACAACGGCCGACGCCCCCCTGCACTCGTTCTGCTCGACGTGAACATGCACGGGATGACCGGATTCGATGTCCTCACGTTCATTCGTGAGCACGACGCCTTCGGAGAGCTCCCGGTGGTCGCGATGTTGACCAGCTCCGATGCCGCCAGCGACGAAGAGCGCGCCTCCACACTGGGTGCCAACGCCTACCTGGTGAAGAAGAGTGGCGTGGGAGCCTTCGTCGAGATGATCGACGGCACCTTCCGAAACCGCAGCTGACCCCCCACAGCTCGGGGGCGATCGGACCGACAACGGAGTGGGTCCACGCAGCAGCGGGGGCCTTCGACCGCACAGATGCGGCTCCGGCCCCCCTGGGTCGAACGCCCTTCCCTGGTAGCCTGCCTCGATGAGACGTTCGGTTGCGGTTGTCTTCGGTGTGTCGTTGCTCGTGGCGTGTGGCAAAGATGGCGGCGGGTCTTCGGACGCCGCGACCGAGACAACGCTCGGCGCGACGGTGGGTCTCACCCAGACCGGCGGACCCACGGACGGCTCCACGACCGGAGGGATGACGTCCCCAACCACCGTCGGCGGAACGACCGGAACCGACAGCACCTCTTCCACCTCGGGCTCCGACGACGACGGCAGCGTCGTCTTCGACCTCGGCGTACAACCCGATGCACCGCCCGTCGATGATGGTTGCGCTGGGATCGACTTCTTGTTCGTCATCGACAACTCCGGAAGCATGGGCGCACAGCAGACCCAGCTCCTGGCGAGCTTCGATGGATTCATCCTCGGCATCGAGGACTCGCTGGACGAAGTCGACAGTTTCCATGTCGGCGTCGTCACCAGCGACGACTACGGAAACAACGAAGCGGGATGCCAAGTCTTGGGCGACCTCGTCTCGCAGACTCCCGCAGGCGGCATCTGCGGACCCTTTGCGGGGGGTGACCGGTTCCTCACCGACGCGGACGACATCGCGACACAGTTCCCCTGCATCGGGCAAGTCGGCATCAACGGCAGCGGCAACGAGCGGCCGATCAGCGCCCTGGTGGCCGCACTGGACGAGAGCAACGCGGCTCCGGGCGCCTGCAACGAGAACTTCGTTCGTGACGATGCCATCTTGGTGGTCGTCGTGGTCACCGACGATCCACCAGTCCCGGGGTTTTTCGACGATGCGGAGCCCACCATCGACACCTCGGGCTGGGCGCCCGCCGTCCTCGCGGCCAAAGACAACAACCCCGAGGCCGTGGTCGTGATTGGGTTCATCCCCTGGCAGGACGTCTCGTGTGTGCCGCTGACCGCGGAGAGTCCCAACCTGATCGGCTTCGTCGATGCGTTCGGCGAGCAAGGCATCAAGGCCAGCATCTGCGAGCCCGACTACGGGCCCGTATTTCAGTCGACGCTCGATACGATCAAGACGACCTGCGACAACTTCGACCCACCCGGCTGACGGGCGAAGCAGCGGACCGGCTGGGCCATCCACAGCGCCTCCATCGGCCCCCCGGTCCTCCTACCCCCCAAGAATCTCGGCCGTGATGTCGAGCATGAACGCACCCGGAGCGGGTGTACCCAGGCGGGTGAACGACAGGAAATGCGTGTACACCTCGGCGGTTGAGAAGTCGCTTCGCGGCTGCCCCCCAAGCGGGTCCGGCGCCCGTACCAGTCGGATGAGTCGCGGCTCATCGTCTTGACTGTGCCGCCACTCGACCATCAGCCGACCCGGAGCGTCATCGGCCGCCACCGTCTGCATGAACCACCCGTTCTCGCCTCGGAAGATGAGAACGTCTTCCTCGTCGTGGGCCACGTGGTGCAGCAGCTCCTGCAGTGGCACGCCGTCTCGGACCAAGGCCGTGCGGTCCCGCCGACCTCGTAGGTCTCGACGACGAAGCCACCCAGCGAGTGGCATGACGACGTCGATGGAAGATCGCTCTTGGGCTCGGCAAAACCCAACACCAAGAATTCCGAGCCTGCGGTGTCATGACGAAACCCAGTGAGAGCATGGGCGATGCGGGTGGGGACCTCGAACGGATCCGAAGACACCCGAACGGACGCAAGCGGTTCGGGGACCTCCCCGGCTTTGAGCAGTGGACCCTCTTCGGCCTCGGGATCATGCACGAGTGACCATCGGCACCCGCCATCCTCCCACTCCGCGACGCCGCTATCCTTGGCCCCGGTGTCGGAGCAGAAGAACACCGCGGGCGCGAGCTTGGACAGCGTGGCCAGGAACGCGGGATCGAAGAGTCGCTCGTCTCCGCCGGCTGCGAGGTTGACCAGCACCATCGTCCAGCCACCCGCGCCCCGAACACCGACGAAGGGGTGTGAAGAGTAGTTGTCGGTCGTGCCCGTGGGCTCGACCCCGAACGCGTCGAACAACAGCTGCGGGTCGACGCCTCGGAGACCGACCCATGCGACGGAATGACCCATGGAGACGCCTCATAACACGGCCTGAAGGCCCCCACGACTCGGTGGAGGACAGGACGAGCGCTTGTCGAGCTGGGACGTCCGCAACGGCCCGGGCAAGCTCTTGGGGAGGTGTTCTCCCATGATGGAGATGAACTGCGCCATGTCGTAGCCGTCCTTGTTCAGACGCCCGAGTTCGGCCATGACGACCTCCCGGGTCACCGGGACCGCGTCCGCAAGTGAGAGATACCGCGGGGCTCCTTGGCACCGGCCCGCGTCGTTCACTTCCCGCACAAGACAAGTCCCGCGAGAAGCGCGCAGTCCTTCGACCGAAACTTCGAGGGAACCTTTTCCGCCCGGCGCTCGTTGGGCAGCCGTGAAGAGGTTCTCGGCCGCGTGGTTGTCGTTTCTGGGCTTGCTCGCGGCCTGCGTCGGCTCTCCCGACGGGCCCGGTGCAGGCGGGACCACGAGCGACATCGGGTCGACCGGTGATGAGAGCAGCGAGGTCTCGAGCACCGAAAGCAGCGCGGGACCGGGCGACGCATCGAGCAGCACCACCGCCGCGCCCGGCGGTGCGGTTCGCGAGCTGATCGACGAAGCCGTGGAGTCCGGCTTCGAGGGAGCAATCCTGGTCCGGCTCGATGGCGAGGTCTTGGTCGTGGAAGGACACGGCCTGGCCGCCCGGCAGCTCGAGCGCGAGAACACACCGCAGACGGCCTACGACTTCGGCTCGGTGATGAAGGACTTCACCGCAGCGGCCATCTTTGCGCTCGAGGAAGACGACGCGCTGAGCACCACCGATTCACTGGACGTCCTGCTGCCCGGCATCCCGCCCGACAAGGCCCAGATCACGGTGCTGCAGGTGTTGCAGCATCGGGCCGGGTTTGGCGAGTACCACGACACGCTGGGCGACTTCGAGCCGATGGATCGCATGCAGGCCCGCGCGGCGATCCTCGGACAGACCCTCTTGTTCGAGCCCGGATCCGAGGAAGCGTACTCGAACGCTGGGTTCACGCTGCTGGCCGACATCGTTGAAACGACCTCCGGCCAACCGTTCGCGGACTACGTGCGGGAGCGACTGCTCGAGCCCGCTGGTATGGAGGCGACGGGGTTCTTCGGGGAGGCGCTGTGGGCCGAGCATCCGACCGCCGTCGGGTACGATGCCCTTGTGTTCGAGGGCAATGATCCCGCGACGTGGCCGTACACCTGGGCACTGGTCGGCAACGGCGGCTTGGTGACCACGGTCGAGGACCTTGACCGTTGGCTGATCGAGCTGTGGGCGGGGAACGTGCTGGAACCCGCGGCATTCGATGCCTACGCCGCCGGATACCTGCGGTCAACGGATGTCGGGGGGCAGGACGTGTTCGGCTATGCTGGCGGCGGTGATTTCGGGTTCGGCGGCGTCGCCCTCGACGTGCCGGCCATCAACAGCCGGGTGGTCATCGGCACCAACACCGCAGAGAACTTCGACATCGAGTCGTTCTCCACCGCGCTGGGGCTCGCGATGCTGGAGGGGTGAGACGCAGTTGGGGCGAGACGACGAGTTCCGGGACCTGGTCCGCGCCCATCAGCACGATGTGCACGCCGTGCTGGCGCGTGTTCTGTTTCGCGCGGCGCTCGGGGACGTCGACGACCTTGCCCAGGAGACGTTTCTTCGTGTGCATCGCTCCTTGTCCGACCTCGAGGATCGCGGGCCGGCAGCGCGTCGCAAGTGGATCTTGACGATCGCGGCTCGTATCGCAATCGACCACCTCCGCCGCCGTTCGTTTGCGGACGCCCCGTTCGAGGAAGACGTCCACCGCCTGCCGGTCCCCGAGACCGACGAGCTGGCTCGATTTCGCAGGCTCGAAGCGCGCGTCGAAGTGGCGTTGGCGGGCCTCACCCCGGAACATCGCGCGGTGCTGGTGTTGCGCGACCTCTACGGCTTCGAGTACGCCGAGGTCGCCACCAGCCTCGAGCTCGACCTCGGGACCGTGAAATCTCGCCTGCATCGGGCCCGCACCCGCGTTCGCAGAGCGCTCGGCAAAGATGGGAGTGGCTGATGACTGACGAACCTACGCAGGATCCCGATTCGGTCCACGAGCAGCTGCTCGGCTGGGGGGCGCCGGAGCCGGCCGCTGACTTCGTCGACCGTGTCGTGTTCCGGACCACGACCGCGCCCCCCGCCTCTCGGCCCTGGGCGCGATGGCTCGCGCCACTGTTCGTCGGCGCCTTCGCAGGGGCAGCCGCGACGCTCCTCGTGGTGCGGGAGGCGGTGCGGCGCGATCCGTCGGCGGTCTCGGTGATGCGGGTCGGAGCCGCTGCCGAGGTCGTGGCCGAAGGCGGCGCCGACGTACAGTGGGACGTCCGTGCCGACGGCCGCATCGATCTCCACATGGGGCGCGGCGTCGCATGGATCAGCGTCGAGATGGATGGGCCTAGCGTCACGCTCCACGCGGACGGTGAGGAGGTCCTCCCTCCGGGCGCATGCGTGCGCGTCTCGGTACTCAAGACCGCGGTCGACGACGATGTGGACGTCGACGATGTGCCCTGCGCGGACTACGAGCGAGCCCGAGCCCGGCTTCAGCAGTGAGTTTCGGTGCCCCGCTCCGGGGCCCCTGTCCCACCGACGCTGGTCCGAGCGTCGAGCGACCAGCGGTTCCTCAACAACCCTCGGTCGGGTCGCCCTTCCAACAGACCTCTGGCACCCACTTCGGCCTTGGCCGAACACTCTTGGGCCCAGGCCTCGGTCCTTCAAGCCCAGCGAGCTCATCGTGGGCACCCGTCGGTCGAGCGAACGTCGGTTTTCTTGCGACCCAGCACCCAGTCTATTGCGCGCGGATAGTGTCCTTGGCATTCGACGCTGCCAGTCTTCGACTGTTGAGAATCGCGTTCATCGGGTTCTCACCGCGGTTTGTGGCCAGCGCCCCTGTTCTTTCAAAGATGGAGACGTCACGCCGACGACGAGCGTCCCCCCGGCCTATCGGCCGCTTTCGCGAGCTGCGGCCCATCGGCTCGGGCGGTATGGGAAGCGCGTTCGAGGCCTTCGATCCCAAGCTGGACCGCATTGTCGCGCTCGAGCGGCTCCTTCGCGAGGGGCGGGCTCTCGCACGCTTGTCCGCATCGTCTGTCCGATGAAGGTCGTCGACGACGTCGGAGGAGTCGGTCAGCGGGCTTCTCGTCAACGGAGCTCCCGGGCTCAAGCGCCAGCGTCGACCAGTCGCTCGCGGAGGCCTGTCCGGCCGAAAGCACGTTCTGCAGCTCCGCCGCATTCTCGGGCTGCTGGAACACGCGCCTGACGAGCCCGCCGGACGACTCGAAGAAGAACTGGCCGCGGGTTCTGGGAGCGAGCCCATCCCCCGAGCGACAAGCGATTTGTGCCCCTAACTGTGGCCACAGCAATCCCCCATGGACAATTCGGTTGCGAGCTGACGAACCGTGGAGGGGCGATTAGTATGCAACCGGTGCAGTGGGGTTTGGCAGTTGCGCTGCTCGGGGTCGTCGGGCTGACCGCGTGTCCATCCTCGGGGTTCTTTGTCTGCTCGACGAACTCTGAGTGCGACGAGAACGGTCGATGCGAGCCGTCGGGCTCCTGTAGTTTTCCCGACAACGAGTGTCCAACCGGTCGGCGGTATGGCGAGCTGGGCAACCCCGCCGCGGCGGGGCAGTGCGTTCCATCCGGAGACATCGGCTCGACGAGTACGTCGCCAGTGGGTGAGGGCAGCGGCGGCGGTAGCACCGGGGCTTCGGCCTCGTCATCGACGTCGGGCCCCACCGGTGGCTCCTCCGGGGCTTCGTCGGGCTCCTCCTCGACCGGAAGCACTTCGACCGGCTTGGGCAGCAGCTCGGGCGTCGACCCGATCTTGCCGGATCTATGGGAGCCGTGTCAGGCGTCGGGTGACTGCATGGGCATTTGCCTCGAATCGGTCGACGTCTGGCAGAATCCGGTCGGACACGCCTGCACGCAGGAGTGTCCGGAACCGCGGGCGCCCTGCACCGACCCTGAAACCGGCGCCGAGGCGCGCTGCGCCATGCAGTTCGTCGACGGGCAGAATCTCAGCGTTTGCTTGCTCGACTGCAGTGAGACTGGGACCGCGGGATGTCCCGAAGGCATGGTGTGCGCGCTCGAGGAACTCCCGCTCGCCCCACCTCGCTGCGTGCATCCTGCCGGCTCGTGACTGGAGACCGACCGCCATGAGGAAAACGATTCAGCGCACAGCATTCTCGCTCATCTGTTTCGCGGGATCGTTGGGCTCAGGTGGGTGCGGGAAAGACTATTTCGTCTGCACGCAGGATGCCGAGTGCTCGCAGAGTGCTGGCGGTCGCTGCGAGCCGTCGGGCGCATGCAGTTTTCCCGACTCGCAGTGTCCGACCGGCCGACGCTACGGTGAACAGGGGAACCCGCAGATTGCCGGCAACTGCGTTCCCGAGAGTGACATCGGGTCGACCGGGGTGGTCGAGACCGACGGTGGCACCGCAAGCAGCACCATGCAGGTTGGTTCGAGCGACACATCGGGCACGTCCACGGAGACCGGCGCTGGACCGCAGACTGGCTCGACGGGTGGACACGCGTCGACGGGGGGCGCGTCCTCGAGTTCGACCGGAGGAGACTCCTCGAGCTCGACCGGCGAACCCATCCCCATCCGCGAATTGTTCCAACCCTGTACCTCCGAGACCCAGGCCGTCGATTGCCCCAACTCGGCCTGCCTCGAGCTCCTGGGAGACATCAGAAGCGGGTTCTGTTCCCAACCGTGCCGGGACGTGGCGGAGTGCTACGACCCTGGGACGGGAGCAGACCCCGCGTGCATTCTCAGCAACGTCAAGGGCACAGCAGGAGGGTCCTGTGCCCTGGAGTGCTCCGAATCCGGTTCCGCGGGGTGTCCGGACGGAATGAGTTGTAGCCCGATGGCGCAGCTGCCCGACGGGTCGAACGTTCGGCTCTGTTACTACTCGTAGCGAGGACACTCGTGATGGGCACGGGGAACAGGCTTCCTTCGCTCGGCGGACGCCTTGGGCCTTCAGAACCCGGCTTGTCGAGGAGGCGGCGCGAACACTCCTCGCGCTGAGCCTTCCGGAGCTTGAGCAGCTAGGTCTTCGCAGTCCTTCCTCGCTCGCAAAGAGCTCGCCGATCATCTCAAGCGCCTCGCCGCGTGGAACCGGATCGTTGACGAGGCTTACGAACAGCGCCGTGAACCTGGTCCCCGCTCCCAGTGGACAGCTGTGTCGAGCCTAGATTGCCTCCGAGCACCGCACGCCCCCAGTGACCCGTCGCAGCGGCGAGCAACTGCGCCATCCGTCAACAACCGTGGTCGCGTCGAGGGGGCTTCCCCGACCCCCCGCGCACAACCCACAGCCGCAACCCCTATGGGTTTGAATTCCACTTCCTGGTAACGTCCGACGACGTCACCTTGAACGGAGGCGCGACGAGGAGTTCGAGTGCCCCGGGTTCGATGCCTGCTTTCGAAGATGGCCTTTGGGTCGCTCCAGACACAGGAGCAACGTGCGGCGGTCGAGGCCCAGGTCTGCGCCGAGTCGATTCTTCGACCTCAGCGATCGCTCCCGATCTCGTGGGCGCAGGGCGAGGGCTACGTCGAGCTCACGCAGGCTCTGCGCAACGTCCTGGGTGATGACGGACTTCGGGCTCACTTCCGGCGCGCGTACGTCGAGGTCAGCCGTAGCAAGCTGCTCGGGCCGCTGACGGACGCGTACCTGCGCCTCTACGACCAGGCGCCAGCCGGGCTTGCCCGCGGCGCCCCGCGGGGTTGGAAGCTGATGTCGGACGGGATGGGCGAGCTTTCCACGTCGATCAGCAGCAGCGGTGAGGCGCGTATCCAGTATACCTACGACCCGCAACTCGACGATCGCACGGGGACGCTCCCGCTGTGTTTCGCGGGGACCTTCGACGGCTTCTTCGACCGTTGTGGAATCGCCGATGGTCGCTGCCTCGTCGCCAACCTGGACGCCAAGACGGGCACCGCGACCTTCGTGCTTCCGGCGGCGCGCAGCATGATGAAGTCCTGAGGGGACCCGCTCAGCTCGGGCGCTTCGAGCCCCATCATTCCACGTCGCGCAGCCGCCCCAGCAGCAGGGCGACAGCATCGTCGAACGGCTCCACGCTTCGCGACGCACGGCCAACAAGTTGCGCCCCCTCGACGACCGCCAGCGTTGCGGAAGCCTCGGACCCCGGGTCGCTGACGTGGCCGATCGACCCATCCTTGGCGGCCAGTGCGTACGCTTTGGTCAGCCACGCCACACCCGCCCGGTGAAACGCTTCGAGGGCAGCCAAAGCGGCCGGCTCCAAACTCTCCGCGTCCGCGCTCAGCGACACACACAGGCACAACGAGTTGCCCTGCCGCAGCGCGTTCCGGTAGACACCTACATAACCAGCGATCCGGTCCGCTCCCGTGTGCCCCGTCTCGGAGAGCTCCGCGAGCCCGGCACCGATGCGCTCGGTGTAGCGTTCGATCAGCGCCAGGGCGAGGTCGGACTTCGCCCGGAAGTGGTAGTGGATGCTCGCGGTACGAATCCCGATCTCAGCGGCAAGATCGGCGTAGCTAAATCCGTTGTAGCCCCGTTCACGGACGAGCCGTTCGGCGCTCTCGAGGAGTTTGGCTTTCGTATCCGCGGGCATGATTCACAGTTGGGCGCGCACGAATGCGTCCTCGAACCGAGCCCGAGCATCTCTCAAATGCCCCGCCTTGAGCCAGAGGGTCGCCCCGCCCTTCCCCACAGTCGCGCGGAAGCGCTCTGCAGGGGGGATCCGCAGCCAACTCCGAGCCTCGAAGCGCTCAGTATCGACCTCGAAGCCACCCTGGAGGACGAACAACTCCAACCCTGCGGGGGCCTCCCGGTCGATACACGCGCCCGCGTGCCACCGCTCCAGACGAACGCGCTCGGTCTCGTCTTCGTGCAGCGCTTGCACGCTGACCCCCGCCTCGAGGCCGCCGACGAAGGCGTCCGTCGCGATCCGTCGAACGGGCGTCCGGTCGTCCAGATCGAACTGCCACAGCTTCACCAGGATCGTGCAGCCCGGCTCGGACCCCGGCTGATGGCTCGAGCCCGGCGGGTTGCGCAGGTAGGACCCAGGCCCGAAGTCGCCATGTTCATCCGAGAACACGCCATCCAACACCAAAAACTCCTCGCCTCCGGTGTGTGTATGTCTGGAGAAGCTGCTGCCCGGGGCGTAGCGCACCACCGATGTGGCGCGTGCGACCTCGGATCCGATGCGGTCGAGGACGCGGCGGGTGACGCCCGGCATCGGGGATGGAAGCCACGTCGTGTCGCGATCGTGGGACCAGACGCGCTGCGCGAAGTCTGCGTTGTGTTCCATGGCGCAACCAACTAGGCCGACAGACTCGGGCGGGCTTGGACCGTCTCGTGCCAGCGCCGGAGATTGGAGCATGACGCGGGCACGTCGAGTTTCGCAAACCCACCGAACACGATGCCTGCGTGCGTCGTGATGTCCGCGACCGTGAACCGGTCACCCGCCACAAACTCGTGGTTGGCCAGCCAACCGTCGATCGCCGCCATCGTGTCGAGTGCGCGGGTTTTCTGGTGCTCGCCCCACTGTGGGTTCTGGTACGTCTCGAGCTCCGGTCCCAGGCCCGGCGTCGCGTGGTGAAAGTAGGCCGCGACCGCGTCGAGAAACCCTGCCTCTGCCCGGCGCTGTGCCATTGCGATCACTCCGCGCTCGCGGGCGTCGGTTCCCGTCAGCGTCGGCTCCCCGACCGCGTGGTCGAGATACTCCGTGATCGCCGTGCACTCGGCCAACACGGTGCCGTCGTCGAGCTCCAGCGCCGGAACCGCTCCGGAGGGATTCTTGGCCAAGAACGGCTCTTGGCGGTGCTCCCCGGCCATCACGTCCACGGGCACCACCGTCACTTGGTCCAGCAGCCCCTTCTCCGCCAGGGCAACACGAACACGGATAGGGTTGGGGAATCCTTGGGTTTCGTAGAACTTCACGACACCTATCTAGTAGTAGATAGATCGAGTAGCCGCAACCAGCTTCACACCATTTCTCCGATCCTCCGCCGATCCTCCGTCGCCACGCAGCCGCCTCGCCGCGAGTTCACGGGCAGGCTCCACGTGCCCTCCGACGAACGGACACACGGTGCCCCGCTGGCCTAGGCGCGAAGGCGAAGTCTGCTGACCGTCCTCGACCGACGAAGAACGCCGCCGCTCTAGCTGCCGACGTAGGCCTCGGGTGTCCACACCCGATCCTCGGACCGCTGCCAAACCTCGACCCACCGAGCGTCTGGGTCGGGCAAGGACTGGTCTTCCATCTCGACGCCGTGTTCGCGAACCGTCTGCAGTACCTGAGGAACCTCGTCGGCGTCGATCATCGCGCGGCGGCGCAGGTCGTGCATCCGCCGGCCCAGCGAATCGGGCGAAACCCCTCGGGACGCCAACGCGGCCGCCACACGCCCCACACCCGAGAGCGACACCAGGCCCATGCGCCAATGCACGACCACCATCTGGAACGCACCGCGGCAGCCGATCACACCCGGGCCAAACTCCAAGAAGTCGTCCGAGTCTTGGTGCCGTTCCAGCCGAATGCAGGCCTTGCGAACCCCTCGGCCGGGCTCCAGGTCCCGGCGCAGGCGCTCGATGTGCGCAGCGTCGGCATGCCCCACCCCGTTGTGCCGCAGTACGCGGGCCAGGTCTGAGGTCGGAATCCGGCCCGCAAGGACGTCGGCATACAGACCGTAGGTGATTGGGTCCGTCTCCAGGTCATCGCCCAGCAGCAGCTCGTGGGCGCCCAGTGGCATGTGCGACCGGGAGGTCAGGAGCGCGGTGAGCTTGAACCCGATCTGCTCGGTGATCCGCTTGGGCCAGCCGGCGCGCAGGACCCGGCCCCAGTCCTTGAATGTCGTCCCGTCGAAGCTGATCCCATCGAGCCCCATCTTGCGCTCGATGACCGGCCGCAGCTGTTTGGGGCTGGCTGACAGGAAAAACAGGGGCGTGTCCCGTGTCATGCGCCCTGGGCCCCGTCGGAGCTCCCGGAGCAGTCGCGCCATCCCCTCGATGTCACGCTTCTGCGCGGCACGCTCGAAGGGAATGCGAAGCATTCCCTTCATGCTCGAGAATCGCGTGGCGAGGTAGGTTCGATCGATGTCCGCGATGACGACCTGCCCCTCCCAATCGGGATCGAGAGTCCGATAGCTGGCACGATCGATGGGATAGCCGCTCAACGCCCACTGGGGTTATCAAACGCAGCCCAAACACGCTACGCCCAAAAACCGGCCGGCGAGTAGCACCCTCGGGATCGGAGCACTCGCCGCTTCTGCCCCAATCCCGCTCGCGTCGCGCTCCAAGCGAATCGAAGCCCACCTCGGAAAGCGCTGAATCGGCCCCAACCCCCCAAACGCAGACGAGCGCGCTCCCTACGGAACACGCTCGTCATGCCCAGGCCGCTCCAGGTTTCCGGAAACCCTGCCGCGCGCCGTGAGCGAAGCGAACAGGAGCCCAGCAGGGCGACCATTGGGGGGTGCTCCGCAAATCCGGTGGATTCGCTCGGCACCTTCGCGAATCCACGGATTCGCTACGGGTGAAGCGGAGGAGGCTTCGCCTCCGCAGCGAGGGACCCTCGTGAAGGGTCCCTCTAAGATTAGAGGTCGTACGGGCGAACCGTGCTGCGGTTGTTGTCTTGGCAGCGCTTGATCGCGGCGCCGAGCAACTCGTGCACTTTGTCGGAGACAGCCTGGACGAGCTCTCCGTCGCTGCGGAGGCCGGCTTCCTTGACGACTTCCTTGATTTTCGAACCGACGACGACAATTTCCTTGGGCTTGGACGAACGGGCCATGATTGTTCCTTAGCGTTTTCGAGTTTGCGTTGAGGCAAAAGGGTTGAACGTGTGGGCCAGAGCATGAAGAACGGCTGTAGACGGCCATTGGTGGCCATTTCCAGACGTCGGCATCCGCGCCCGCCGACGCACCATAAACCCGATTTTCGCGCCGTGGAAAGCCCGAAATCCGCCTAGGAACCGAATTTTCGCCCTCGGCGGGCGTTTTGAGGGCCCCGGATCGCCTCACAAGGCGCCGATCTTGTCATCCGACTCACGCCCGCGGGGCGAAACGCCTCGTTTACCCGCCCTGGAGCGGCCCAGCAGCAGCCCAGCGGCTCAGGAGCGCTGCGTGCCGCGGACCGCCCGCAACGGCCTCGAGGTCGCGAGACTCAGGGTTCGGGCGGGACAAACGGAGCGTGAGGGCATCCAGGTCGGACTGCCGCCACAGGTTCGACCATTCGATCGCCAACACACCGTCGTCCGCTTCGGCGTCCGGGTCTTCGTCGGCGAGCCGGTCCAGCAGCGCCTCCAAGCCAAGCGCCTCAAACGACGCTGGCGCGGGCCCATCGCCATCATCGGGGGCAAGCCGAAACAGGTCCATGTGCAGCAGCGGGACTGGGCCGGCATGGGTGAGACAGATGTTGAAGGTGGGGCTGCAAACGCGGTCGGGGCGATCGAGCTTCATGCCGCGTCCGAGCGCCCGCGTGAAGGTGGTCTTGCCCGCCCCCATCGGCCCTTCGAGAAGCAACACCACCCCCGGCGTGACCAGCGTTCCCAGACGCTCGCCCAACCCTTCGAGTTCGCTCTGGTTCAAACCGTGCAGCTGCACTTCTCGGGCAGTGTACCGCCGCGCAACGGCTGTGGTACCGATGCCTCGATGCGCGTGTTTCTCCTGCCCTGCGTTGCCGCACTCGCGCTGTCCGCGTGCGACAGCGGTGCAAGGCCACGCAGCGTGGGCCTTCAGATCGATGAGCCCACCGAGCCTCTACGACCGGCCGAGCAACGCGGCTCGATGCCAGACGACGCCCAGATCGCCAACTACGCCATCGACGCCAAGCTCGACGAGGAGAGCTTCCGGATCAAGGGATTGGAGCGGATCACGTTCCGCAACCGCAGCCGGGTCGCCGTCGATCACCTGGCCGTCCACCTCTATATGAACGCTTTTTCGGCGGAAGACACGGCGTGGATGAGCGAGGGCCGCGGTTCCCATCGCACCAGCGGTCAGGGCTCGACGGCTCCGTGGGGCCGGGTGACGATCTCCTCCATCCGAGATACGCGCGACGACCAAGCCCTCTCCCTCGTTCCAGGCTCCGACCCTACCGTGGCCACGATCCCCCTCGCCCGGCCGCTCGCACCCGGCGCGGAGGTCGAGGTCGACATCGGGTTCACGACCGACCTCCCAGAGGTGTTTGCACGGACCGGGTACCAGGCCGACGAGCACACCCAGTTCGTGCTGGCCGGACAGTGGTTCCCCAAGCTTGGCGTCCTTCAAGACGACGGCACCTGGAACAACCACGTCTTCACCTTCCACTCCGAGTTCTTCGCCGACTTCGGCGACTACCGCGTGATTCTCGACGTCCCCAAGGGCTGGGTCGTGGGCGCAACCGGCATCCGAACCCGAGAGGAGGATGACGACAGCGGAAGGGTTCGCCACACCTACGAGGCCCAGATGGTGCACGACTTCGCCTGGACGGCCTCGCCCAACTACGTCGAGCACATCGCGACGCACGAGGGGATCCGGATCCGGCAGCTGCACACCCCGCAGACCTGGCAAGACGCCCAGGTCCACCTCGATGCCCAGGTCCAGGCTCTCGACTCGATGCAGCGACGCTTCGGCCCATACCCGTGGTCGAGCATCACCATCGTCCACCCACCCGCCCAGGCGGGAGGGGCTGGCGGAATGGAGTACCCCACCTTCTTCACCAGCGGCCCACTCCTGGAGATCCCGGCCCCGCTCGGCTCCATGGTGGAGATGCGCCTCGATGGCCGCTTCACCACCGTGCATGAATTCGGTCACCAGTTCTTTCAGGGTCTGCTCGCGTCCAACGAGTCCGAAGCGCCGTGGCTCGACGAAGGTCTCAACACCTTCTCCAACACGCTCGTGCTCGACGATTCCCGCGAGGGCAACTGGGCGGTGAAGGTCTTGGGCCACCCCCTCGACTCCGGCGACTTGCTGCGGCTGGATATGGCTCGGCTGGACAACATCGCCGTCATCGATCAGCGCGCGGACCAGTTTGCAGAATCCGAGGCACTCTACGGCCGCACGGTTTATCGCAAGACCGCCGCCGCGCTCCGATCGCTGCGCAATCTCGTTGGCCACCAGCGCTTTGACGACGCCCTTCGCACGTACACCGACGCGTTCCGGTTCGGGCACCCCAGCCCCGAGGATTTCTTCAACACCCTCACCACCGCGCTCGAGGACGACCCTGCCGCGCCCGGATTGCTCGCCCTCTCTCCGGCGGTCACCCTCGATGTGCGCGACTGGCTTCAACAGGCCTTCCGCACCCCTCGCTCGATCGCGTTCTCGGTCCGCTGGGTCGAGAACCGGACCCAGCTCGGCGATGCTGGTTGGCACCGCGGTGAAGACGGAACATGGGTCGAGACCCCGCGGCCCGAGACGTCCGCCCGAACCTCCCTGGACCCCGGCGCCGACGATGCAAGCAGCCCAAACGTGCCCGATGCGCGCGGACCTGAGGGTCTCGTCGTGTTCGAACGCTCGGGGCCCTTCATCACCCCGGTCCAGTACGCCGTGACGTTCGAGGATGGCAGCATCGAAGAGGCCTGGTGGGACGGCGTGCGCACGACCGACACGCTCACGTTTCCGGGGCGTCGGATCCGTTCGGTGAGTCTCGACCCCCATCGGCACCTCGAGCTCGAAGCCAAACGCATCGACAACCACCGCTTCGCCCGGCGTGCGGATCGACCCGTCACGACCGACGGCGACCTCGCCGAGCTCACCGAGGCGGCCCTGTTGTCGGCGATGTTGGGGGTGAGCCCATGAGCGTGTTGCGCACGGCGTGGAACACCCGTTGGGTGTACCTGCTCACGCTTGGACTCACGCTCGGGTGGGCGATCCTCGGTGGCTCCCTGGTGGCGTGGATGACCCAGTTCATCCTCGGCCCGTTCGGCGGCGAGGCGGATGTCGAGCATGCGCTCGCCCGGCTCACCGAGGTGCTGCTGCACAATCCCGAACTCGGGGTGGGCATCGGCGCGGCGACGCTGGTCACCGCCGTGCTCAGCTGGTTGGGCTGGACGACGCTGGGCGGGATCGTATTCCTGGCTGCCCGGGGAGATCGTCTGAGCGAAGCCGCTGGCGGTGCCGTCGCCGCTGCGGGGCCTCTGCTGGCCCAGGGCTTGGTCCACGCGGTGGTGACCTTCGGCGGCCTGATGGTCCTCTCGGTCGTCCTCGGCCCCCTGCCCACCCCGATCCGCGGGATCGTCCTACTCGTCGGCGTCTCGCTCGCCATCCTTGCGCGCGACCTGGTCCGGGCGCAGATCTGCCTGCACTCGGTCGAGAAGCCGTATCACCCGATGGCGACCCTTCGAGGGTTCGTGGAAGCCGCCAAACGCCCCCAGTATGTGGCGGTCACGGGCGGGCTTTGGGGCCTGAAACTGGCCCTCGCGCTGAGTCTGACGCCCTTGGCGGTGCAAGCACTGGGGCCTTCCAACGTGAGCAGCCTACTCCGGGTGCTGGTCGCGGCTGGACTGGCGCTCTCTTTCCTGCGGATGTCGTGGGTCACACACTGGCTCCCGGTCGAGCTCGAACCCTCCGCGGAGTCCCCGTCCGATGCGGAAGCCTCGGTGTCCGGCGCTTCTTCCGCAGAAGCATAGCGGCGCCAAGCCCCCGGGCGGTGTAGATTCCCGCCAGGTGGCAGCTCGTGCCCAGTTCTCGCCGAAAGCGGACGACCCGCTTCGTTCGGCCACGCCCGAGGCCGACGACGTCGAAGCCCGGCGTGCACGAGCCGCGATCGAGAACCGATTGTTCTCTGGCCCTGCAAAACGGGTCAAGGTGGGTCGCTATCGGGTTGAAGGAAAGCTCGGTGCGGGCGGCATGGGGGTCGTCTACCGAGCCCACGACCCCGAGCTCGCCCGCGACGTTGCGCTCAAGTTGATGAACACCGCGGCCGTCTCTGACGAGGAGGCAGGTCGCGCCCGGGGGCGCTTGGTCCGCGAGGCCCGAGCGATGGCCAAGCTCGCCCACCCCAACGTCATTCATGTGTACGACGTCGGTGCGGTCGACGACGGTGTCTTCATCGCGATGGAGCTGGTCGATGGCGACCCGTTGTCCAAGTGGATCGACCGCGAGACCCCAGGGTGGCGCGACACGCTGCGCTGCTACCTCGACGCGGGCGAGGGCCTGGCCGCCGCACACGAGGCCGGCATCGTGCACCGCGACTTCAAGCCCGAGAACGTCATGCTTGGGTCCGACGGACGGGTTCGGGTGGGCGACTTTGGTCTCGCCGGAGGCCCCGGCAGCGAGACCGGCCGTCACGAGCTCCTCCCCGGCGACAGTGGCAGCGCCACCGTCGACCACGGCGCCGTCTCCTCATCGCTCACCCGCACCGGCGCCCTGCTCGGCACCCCCAAATACATGGCGCCAGAGCAAGAGACCGGCTTGAGCGCCACGGCTCGCTCCGATCAATTCGGTTTCTGCGTCGCGCTGTACGAGGGGCTGTACGGCCACCCCCCGTTCCACGGCACGACGGTCGCGCGCTACCGCCAAGCGGTCAACGAAGAAGCGGTGCGGGTCCCCGAGCACCCCGAGGTCCCCAAGTGGGTGTTCGACCTGCTGCGGCGAGGCCTGCACCGGGACCCTGCCGACCGCCATCCCAACATGCGGGCGCTGCTCGACGCTCTGCGCTCGGGTCTGGCCGCGCTCAGCGATCCCCGGCCCCGAAAACGCCGGACAGTGTGGCTCTTGGCCCTGGGGATCAGCGTCGGCGTCATGGCGGCGGTGGGCAGCGGCATCGCCGTCGGGGGCGACCCCTCGCCCCCCGAGTCCGCCCCGTCCACCGAACCCATGCAGGCCCTCGCCACGGCGCCTCCGGCACCCGCCGACCCCGAGCCCACAACGCTCGTGCCCGCCGACCCAGAGCCCGCGACGGCGCAGCCCCAGGCGCCTCTAGACGCTGTGCCCGAGCCCACACGGGTCGAGCCCTCCGAGGTCGAGGTCACGCCTCCGGCGCCCACGAAGTCGGGGCCCTTGGCCTCCAAAGCGCCCAGGAAACGCGGCCAGGCGTGCTTCTACAAAGAGGACAAGCGCTCGTTCATCCGGGCCAGTCGCAAGCGGGCCAGCACCTTCGAGCACAAGGGGTCGTGTTACACCTGTCGAAAGCCGGGGAACTCTGTGGCCACGACCTTGAGCCCGCCGCCGGGCACCACCTGCCGGACCAATCACCTGTGCACGGTGACGCCGAGCGACGAATGCAAACCTTGACCCACCGCTTTCTGGGACTCGCCCGAGGTTTGCCCCGAGGATTCTCGGGGTGGTTCTTCACTCTGGGCGTTTTGGTCCTCCTGGGCGCCCCCTCGTTGGCCCACGCGAGTGACGGATACGGCGTCGTCACCCTCGACCTCCGTCCCGAAGACGCCGACGTGCCCACGCATCTGTGCGTGGTGAGTGAGGGCAAGGGTGCCCGCACCCGCAAGACGCTGCGCGAGCTTCTCGAGCCCCAGGCCGAGTCCTCCGTCACCGGAGTCCGCGGCACCAGCTGGCGGGTCAAGCCGTCGGTCTGGAACCCAGAGGCCGACGACAAGTCCGTCGATGCACTCCGATGTTCCGACGACGCCTCGGCCGACTGCCGTCCCCGCATCGAGCTTCCCAGTGGCTTGTCCGGGCAAGACGAGCTGCACGTCGCCTGCACCGCCGACAGCCTCACCCAAGGCAGCGAGTCCGAAGAAGCTCGGCCGCTGTTCGTACTTCTCGAGTTTCTCGAAGGATCGCCGCCGAAGATCGAAAGCGTTCGGCTCGCCGGCGGCATCGCCACGATCGGCGTGATGAGCCCGCCCTTCGACCGCGTCATCGTCACGGCACGGAGTCTCGGTGGCTACTACCGTTCGCACCGACGCAGTGAACGCGGCCGATCCGAAGACCCGGGCGCCGACACGGATGGCAGCAGCCGGGCCACCACGGTGCAGCTGGCCCTCACCCCCCGCTGTCGAATGGTCGAGGTCCGCCTGCCCCGGACCCGGGTCAATGCGGCGGACCGCGACCGCCTCGGCGTGCGCATCAACGGCATCGACTACGTGCCGGGACGCTGCGTGGGCAACCTCGTCGGCTCCGAAGTCATCCAGATTCGTATGCCGCCCGCACCGCTTCGGGTGGGCGGCGTGGACGTCGAGCTCGACGCGCCCGAGGGAGGCTCGGGCGCGGCCCGCTTCGGCGGGAGCTTCGAGGGTGAGTGGCCCAAGAGCCCGATGTCGCTCGACTTCAACCAGGTCACGTTCACCTGGCGGCGCCCACCGTGCATCTACGCCCGCGACGCGTGCCCGGACGCCACCTTGGAGACCGGCACGACCTGTGCGGCCACGGTCACCGACTCGGGCTGCGCCTACTCGTGCCCGGGTGAGTTCATCACCGAGCAGGCCCTCGACCTCGACCTCCCGCTGCAGATCACCTTCGAGAAGGACGACCCCAACCAGCGCTGGACCGACACGCTCGCGCAGAGCGGCCAAGAGCTCACCAGCTTTGTCGCCGCCGACGAGGTCTACCTCGCGGCCAACATCAACCAGTGGGAGACCTCCACGCCCGACAACCAGATCCGCGGCATCGTGTTGTTCGGCGAGGACGGAGCCGAGCGCGAGTACGGCGTCACGCACCTCGACCGCCTGCTGCTCAGGGTCCCCGGCGCCGGGCTTCAAGGCCGCGGCGGAACCTGCGAGAGCGTGCGCTTCAAACCTCGCGGCGACCGGGCCTACGACGAGCTGGTGGCCTCGGTCGAGGACGGCGAGCTCGTCCTGGGGCGCCCCGAGCGAGGCGCGCGGCGGGTCAGCTTCAACCTCTCATTGTTGTTCGGAGGCGGCCCCGCGTGGTCGGGCAACCTCGAGACCCCGCCGATCTACTTTTCGGGTCTGGGCATGTTTGCCGTCCGTTTCCGGCCGCGGCGTCCGGGCTGGAACCGGGTCGGATTCGAGCTGCGGGCCGGGGGCACCTTGGGCCGTTGGGGCGTGCCGGTCGTCGACGACACCGACGACGAACTCGACCCCCCGATGCGCAACCTCGAAGGCGACAACACGACCTCCGAGCAGAGCGGCGAAGCCCGCATCGGGTGGGCGCGGGTTCTGGTCGAGCCGGGGGTGGTCGTGTCCCTGCAAGAACGCATCGCGCTTGGCGGAGGACTGGGCATGGGCTTCTCGCTGCCCTACCGGGGCGCCGACGACATCACGGGCGACACCTTGAACTTCATCGTCTCGCCCAACCTGGACCTGAGATTCCGGCTGCGTCGCTGGCTTCGGCTGGTCGTTCAGTTTCGCGGCGTCTTTGGCGAGCAGGAGTTCGAGCCTCCCGCCGAGGACGAGGGCAACCGACCCAAGCCCGGGGACCAGGCGCAGTCTCTGCTGGTGCTCGGCGGACTTCAGGCGCAGTTTTGAGGCCGTGGTCGACGCGCGCCGACTGGTCTCGGACCCCGACGTCCTGCCCGCCCCTCCGATCGACAAGGTCGGAGAAGACGTGGCCATGGCGCGGATTCAGGGCGCGTTGTTTGGCAGCTCCAAGCCGCCCACCCTCGAGCGGTACGCCCTGATCGAAAAGCTGGGCGAGGGCAGCTACGGCGCCGTCTACTCGGCCTGGGACCCCCGGTTGGACCGAAAGGTCGCGATCAAGGTGCTGCACGGCGGCGCGACGGAGGGGCTTCACAGTGAAGCCCGAGCCCTGGCCAAACTCGCCCACCCCAACGTGGTCACCGTCCACGACGTCGGCGAGTCCGGCGACGAGTTGTTCTTGGCGATGGAGTTCGTCGACGGCAAGCCCCTGTCCACGATGGACACAACGGAACTGGGGTGGCGAGCCGTGGTCGCCATCTACCGCCAAGCGGCAGCCGGGTTGGCC
Source organism: Nannocystales bacterium (assembly GCA_050633305.1). Classification (GTDB taxonomy): domain Bacteria; phylum Myxococcota_A; class Polyangia; order Nannocystales; family Nannocystaceae; genus CAJXVA01. The sequence goes on along the minus strand of JBOEGF010000022.1, from coordinate 99,791 downwards.
GCGGCACACGACGCGGGCATCGTCCACCGAGACTTCAAACCCGCCAACGCACTCTTGGGAACCGACGGTCGGGTCCGTGTGCTCGACTTCGGCCTCGCGCGGGCAGGCGCGGCCCAAGCCAACGCCGGCGAGCGTGCCGAACAAACGCGGTCCGCGGGAACCCCCCGCTACATGGCGCCCGAGCAACACCGCGCGGATGGTGTCGACGCCCGCACCGATCAGTACTGTTTCTGCGTCGCGCTGTGGGAGGCGGTCTACGGACAACCGCCGTTCCCGCAGGACGACCTCGACGCCCTGCGCCAGGCCAAGGACCTGGTTCCGCTGCCCCCGGCCGCCGCTGCTGTACCGACTCGCATCTCGCGGGTCCTGCAGCGTGGGCTCGCTCCACTCGCCGCGGACCGATTCGCCTCGATGCGCGAGCTCGACACAGCGCTGGCCCGGTCCCTCACCCGACACACACGGACGCTCGGCGGAGTCGTAGTCGTCACCCTCGGCGTCTCGGCAGGGGTGGCGTTCGGGCAGTCAGACCGACCGTGTGAGGGCAGCAAGAGGCTGCCGGGGCGGTGGAGCGAGACAACCCGCTCCGCGATGTCCACGGCGTTCGAAGCCACAGCGCTTCCGCATGCAGCAAGCAGTGGACGCACCGCCCAGGCGATCCTCGACCGCTGGGCAACCGAGTGGGCTGAGTCCAGGTACGACGCTTGTCTCGACCACGAGCGAGGCCTGCAGTCCGCGCAAGGATTGGATCTACGAACACGGTGCCTCGACGCGCAGCTCGCCCGATTTGACGCTCAGCTGGATGTATTCTTAGAGGCCGACCCATCCGCGGTCGACAAGGCCGTCCGGGCCGTGGGCGCACTGCCGTCCCCCCAAGCCTGCGCCGACATCGAGACCTTGCGAACCGCACACCCGGTGCCCGCAGATGCTCGCCAGAATGTCGAGAACGCCAACGAAGTGCTCGCCCGCGGGCGAGCCGAGCTCGAGGCCGGGCACCACGACCGCGCTGCCGAGGCGATCGTTCCCGTCCGGGAGGCATGCGCGTCGTCCAGCCTGGACCATCCGCCGACCTGTGTCGCAGCGACCCTGGTCGCTGCCGACGCGGCAAGCTGGCTCGGTGACCATGACGAGGCCCTCGCCGGCTTCCGCACTGCCGCGATCGAGTCCCAGCGCGCCCAGCTTCCCGAATCGTTCGCACGCGCCGCGGCCGGGCTGACGTGGGAGCTCGGAGAGATCGATGCCGCCTTCGACCACGCGCTGACTTGGGCCGCAATGGGGCACGCGGCGATCGAGGGTCGAGCCGCCCCCGCCCTGCGCTCGGCCCTGCTCAACAACGAGGGTGCCGTGCTTGCCAGCGCAGGACGCTGGGATGAGGCCACCGCCGTTCACGAGCGGAGCCTCGCGGACCTCGAGGACGGCTCACCCCTGCGAATGCGTGTCCTGACCAACCTGGCCAACATCGACAACCAGCGTGGCCGCATCGACGAGGCGGAACGGGCCTACGCGCAGGCGTTGGAGATAGGGTACGCCTCGTTCGGATCGACGCACCCGCGGGTCTTGCTCGCCCGCCAGAACCGGGCGGGAATGCGGGCAAAGAACGGGCGGGCCGACGAAGCTCTTGCCGAGTTGCTCGACGTCCTCGAGGCACAACGCGCGGTGTTGGGACCCGAACACCCGGTCCTGGTGAGCACGCTGACCAACCTCGCCATTGCCCAACGCGCGCTCGATGACGCGGAAGGTTCCCTGCACAGCGTAAGAGAGGCAAAACGGATCGTCCGGGCGGTCCACGGGAAGAACTCGTGGCGCGAAATCGAGTGCATGCTCGCCGAGTCCGACGCCCTCCTGACCCTGGGCCAAACCCAAGACGGGATCCAGGTCAGCGCCGCTGCGGTCGAGCTTTCGATGTCCGTCTTTGGGAAGGAGCACCTGACCACCGCGTACACGCTCCGCTCATGGGGACACGCATTGCAGGTCGACGACCAGTCGGAGTTGGCGCTGGAGAAGCTCCGCGAGGCGAAGTCGTTGTTCATCCGACTCGGGGTCCCCCTCGAAGCCGGCAAGACCGACGTCGACCTCGCTGCAGCGACGCAGGAAGCGGGGTGAGCCAAAGTCGGGGCCCGGTCGCGTCGGAATGAGCGGCGCTCTACAGGAGGCCATCGCGCAACGACTTCGCCCACTGCTCGAAGTCCGCAATGGTGCTCTCGGCCAACTCCGCCGACTCCGCCAACTCCCGCATCTGAGAACTCAAGTGCGAGCGCGCCCGAGTGAGCCGGCTGCGAACCGTCCCTTCGGGGACCTCGAGCACCACCGCGATTTCGGCCGTGGAGACCCCCTCCCAGTAGTACAGCTCGATCGCGATCTGGAAGTCGACCGGGATTCGACGCAGGGCTCGCAGTAGCAGGCGCTGCTCCGCCTTGGCGGCGATGAGCGTGCTGGGGCCAGCGCCGAGGTCGGCGACCGAGACCGTCCCAAAAACCGCATCCGACTCCTCGCGTCCTCGCTTGCGAAAGTGCATGAACAGCTGATTGCGTCCGATCGCAAACAGGTAGGTTCGGAAACTGGAAGCCCCACGAAACTTGTCGCGGCCATCCACACAGGCCAAGAAGCTGACCTGGGTGAGGTCTTCAGCAACCTCATCGGTCACCTTCGTGCGAAAGAACCGAAACAACGGCCGAAAGTGGCGGGTGAACAACACGTTGCCCGCGTCGCGATCCCCATCTCGCCACTGCTCCAACAGCTCGAAGTCGGCGGGTTCCTTCGCCACGTTCATCGGGGCACGATAGACAAGACCGGACCATTTTCGTAGCAGGCGCGACATGATCAACGGCCACGCTCGGGCTCGGACGGGACTGCGAACAGGCCCCTCTGCTTCCGGTCACCATCCAACACCTCGTAGGCGTGCTCCTGCGCCGGTTGCCACCATCCGTCTTCGGCGACGATTCCCCCGGCCCTGCCTCCACCCTCCGCGACCCCTGCCTTGCCGGAGGTCCACCCCGCGCCCGCGCGGCGCCGGTTCGCCCCCATCGGCCTGGGGCGGAGGAGAAACGGGATCGGAAGCAAGCGCGGTGTCGTCACGCCCCGACTGTTGTGCTCGCGGGCGATCCGCTCCCGTGTTTGTTGGAACCCGGCCCCGCTGCGGGGATTTGTGAGCCCATCGGATCCGCTGCGGCGTCTACTGAGGGAATGGCGACGCCTCCGGCACGCTCAGGGCTGCGAAATCGCGACCGCACCGACATCTGCGGTCGTGCGAGTACGCCCCAGAATGTCGCGTGCAGGCAGCTCAGAGGCCAGCGCGCTCCCCGCAGCGGCGCCATCCGGCCCCGGGACGCCGTGACGCAGGACCAGGTTCTCGAAGGCTTCGCAGACCGAAACGCGCCCCCCGTCGAACTGTTCGGCGGTCGCATCCCAGACCGGGTTGATCAAGGGCAGCGACTCGATGCGCGGGTCCGCGACGATCGCGTTGGCGTCGATGTCGACGTTGACCGTGTCGCTCGCATCTTGCGGGATCGCCTGGTCCCCGTTCCAGTAGACGTTGGCCTCGAGCGCGAAGTTCTGCAACGGACTGACCGGCTCGGTATCGGTCAGGTCCATCATGGTTCCCCCCGGTGCGCTCCACACATTGTTGAAGAACGAGATGCCGTCGTTGGGTGGGCTCTCGCCCTCGACGTTGAGCCGGAAGGCAAACGCGCTGGCGGGGATGTTGCCCACAACGGTGTTGTTGCGCACGACCACGTTCGTCGCCCCCTTGCAGCCGAACGGCGCCCGCATCTCATCGCCGCCGTCCCCGAGCATCAGATTGTTCTGCACCAAAACGTCCCGCGCTTCGTAGAACGCGTACCCGTTCTCGGCCAGCTGCACGAAGTTCGTCGCCGCGGTGCCTTGCCAGCCCATGAAGATGTTGCCGTCGATGTGAATCGACGATGCACCGGAGACTTCATCGTCCGCACCGTTGGCATCTTTGACGGCGATGAAGCTCGCAGTGTCGCGCGCATTGACCCGCCCGGATGCGGCGAAGTCGTTGAAGAAGATGTTCCCCCGCAAGTCGACCTCGGACGCAGCGTTCACGTCGACGTGCTCGTTGCTCGGACCTTGGTTGTAAAAGACGTTCCCCTCGACCGTGATCCCAGCCGTCCCGCTGTCGATACGCAGCAAGTCGTCGTTGAAACTGTCGTGGATGATGTTGTCCCGAAGCACGACACGGGTGGTGAACGTGTCGCCTCCAGGCCCATCGTAGTCGTCACGGACGTGCACCACGAAACGCCCCGCCCCTTGGCCAACGTGGGCGATGTCGAAGCCCTCCACGGTGATGCCCTGGGCCCGGGCCAGCGTGACAACGGGACCGCTGTGGCGCAGGCGGGCCTGATAGGGCGGTACCGCACGAACCGTGATGCCGAGGTCGAACTCTCCGAGCAGCTCCTGCGGCCCGACGTACTCGCCGGGCCCCACTTCGATGACCGCACCGTCGGGAACCTGAGTGACGGCGTGGCTCAGCGTCGCCCACGGCGACATCGATGTTCCGTCGCCGGTCGCATCGACGCCGTCTGCGGCAACCATGAACGTCGGGGCGTCCACCGGGACGCTCCAACACCCGTCCGCCGCTGCGGGGTCTGTCGTGCTCGACCCCATCGTGCTCGACCCACCCTCCGTCTCCTCGCCACCGGTTCCCGAGCTCGTCCCCGGCCCACTTGTCGAGCCGGCATCACCCTCGCCGAGCTGGAGAACCCCAGCGTTCGAGCATCCGGCGAGCGTCGCGAAGATCGCTCCCACCACCGTCCGCTTGGCCCAGCCCTCCCGCATCGCCCACGACTGTATCTCCAATTCCGATGCCTGCGCCGTCCGGGCTGGACCCCACGGGCTCGACACCGGCACCATGGAGGCAACACTCCGTGAACCGGTCCCTCTCCCCTACCCCGAAGGCTGCCTCCGGCAAGCCTCCCCCGTCGGCCGATGACGCCGCCGTGTTCGAGCTCGAAGGCGCGGAGCTGGCCGCGGTGCTGTACGACCGGCACGGCGCAGACGTCAACCGGGTGGTGCGGAGTCTCTTGGGTCCAGACCCCGAGCATGACGACATCGTGCAGCGCGTGTTCTCCGTCGCCCTGGAGAAACTCGATGGGCTGCGCGAGCGCGCCGCGCTCCGCCCATGGCTCGTGGCCATCGCGGCCAACACAACCCGCGACGAGCTTCGCCGACGCAGACGCTGGCGGTGGCTCAACCTCACGGGCAGCGACGACACCACCGAGGTCCCTGCACCCGGCGAAGACCTCGAAGGGCGTGCGTTGCTGAAACGGTTCTACGCGACCGTACACGACCTGCCGCCCGATGACCGGATCGTGTTCCTGTTCCGCTACGTCGACGAACGGCCGCTGGCCGAGATCGCCAGCGTGTGTGGGTGCTCGGTGGCCACGGTCAAGCGACGGCTCCGCCGGGCCAACGAACGCTTCCTTCGACGCGCACAGCGAGACCCCGAGTTGCTCGACCGTATCCAACGCGGGACCCGGTGGGAGGCTGGCACATGACCGGTTCGGACCACCGTGGACTGCGGAAGCTCGGCGCAGAGGTGCGCCGAGCGCAGCAGCAGGATGCCGGCGTCGATCGGCTTCGCCAACGTGCTGCCGTGGTCGCGGCAGCCGCAGCCGCGCCACAAGGTCACACGGCGGCCTGGGCTCCCAGCTTCAAGTGGGCGGGCATCGGTGCGCTGGCGGTGGCCGCCGCGGCTGTGCTCTGGCTCCGAGGTGAGCAAGCGCCCCCCGCCCAGGCCAAGCCGACCCCGATCGCCTCCTCGAAGCGCCGAGCGCCTGCGGGCCCGACCATCGTGTCCCCAAGCTCGAATCCGGATCGTTCCGATCCCGCGAACGCGCCCGTGAGTTCCAGCCCCCTGCAGCTCGCCTCGGGGACCGTCGAGCTGGCCCCGAGCGCCGCTCGCGAAGTCGTGGCTGGCGTGCACCGGATCGATGTGGACGCGGACGCTCGGGTCACGTTCACATGGGAGCCGACGGCGGACGCCCTCGATGTGCGCGTGGAGGAGGGATCGGTGTCTGTGCACGTCGCAACAGCGACCCACATCGTCGTCGCTGGGTACCAGGCTCGCGTCCACGGCTCTGAAGTTGTCATCACTTCGACGCGGACCATCTCCAAGGGCGCCGACGAAACATCGGACGAGGGACCAAGCAAGGCACCCAGGGGAGTGGACGGACGCCGAGACCAGGCCTGGAAACGCCTCGCGAAGGACGGTCGATACGTCGACGCCCTCGCGCAGGCCACCGGGGCGAACGCCCTGAAGAAGACGGGCTCGTTGTCGAAGGCCGAGCTCAAACTCCTCGCCGACGTCGCGCGCCTCGGGGGCGCCCCCCAGGACAGCATCGCGGTGTTGCAGACGCTTCGGCGCAGGTTTCCCAAGTCCCGAGAAGCACGACGCGCGGCGTTCTATCTGGGGCGCCAGGCGGAGCGCGAAGCCCGGCTCGAGGACGCCGCAACCTGGTACCGAACGTACCTCGAAAGCAACGCCCAGGGCTCCCTACGCGCCGAAGCCCGGGGCCGGCTTCTCGGGGTCCTGCGACGGCGAGGAGAGCATGCCGCGGCGCGCTCTGTGGCCCGCGAAGTGCTCCAAGACGATCCGCAGGGGACCTACGTGGACCTCGCACGAAAGACTCTGGGTGACGCTCCGTAGGTGGAGCAATGCTCGGACGGCGTCGGTCGGGCTGTTGATGGCGTCCCTGGTTGGACCCGGCTCCATCTCGGTCGCCCGGGCAGCGGCGCCGACGGAGCAAACCTCCCGGGCCAGGGTCGTGCTCATCGTTCTCGCCTCCGCATCCGATGCCTGGACGCCCGCACTGCGCAGGGTACGGGCCGAACTGCGGACCGAGGGATTCGAGACCCGAGACCATCCGCCCCCTCCGGAGTTCGCACCCGACCCCTCGGCAGCGACGGCGATGCCACCGTGGGTACGAACGGCGCTCGACGACCCGGACGTCCTGGGTGTGGCGGTGTTTCTCGAGGACACCACCGGCGGTGCGGCGCTGGTGTGGTGGGACAGAAACGCCTCCGGAACCGCGGTGGGACGCACACTCGAGGTCCCCGTTCGCAACGGCGAGAGCGCGGAGATGCTCGCGGTGCAAGCCGCCGAACTGGCCGTGGCCGCGTCGATGCAACCCGTGCCCGACGCGCAGCCGTCCGACCCCGCGCCTCCGCAACCCGCTCCCCTCCCGCCCGCGCCTCCCGCAGCATCACAGCACCAACCCACTGCGCCGCGTTGGCGGGTCTCCCTCGGGTTCGGTCCCAGCGGGTCCCCGGGCGGCCTCCGAGTCATGGCCGGTCCGTCCCTGGGCGCCGGATACGGCTGGGGCCAGCGCCAACAGCTGGGACTCGAAGCCAACACGATGGTCACCGCAGTCCGCAGCGATGTTGCAGACCCCGCCGACCGCGTGGGTTGGATGCTCCTGCGAACCCATGCCATGTGGTGGGGCTGGGCCCAGCGACGCGTCTCGGCATCGGCGGGACTCGGAGGCGGCGCCGCAGTGGCCTGGGCGGAGCAGGCGAAGGCGCAGACGATCGTCGGGCTGCTCAGTGCCACCCTCGGCGGGAGCGTTCGGCTCCGTGCTCGACTCGCCGTCGTCGCGCGAGCGGGGGCTTCGTGGGCCCTGCCCGGTCTCGATATCCGCACCGGGGCGGCCTCGGTCGCCCGCGCGGGACACCCTCTGCTCGATGGGTGGATCGGCATTCAGCTCCGGGGCTGAGGGCCGGGACGTTTTTTGAGCCATCGCGAGCTCCGGGGGCGTCCCTGAGACGTGCGCCCCCACGGACCCCGCATTCGGACCCTCGCTGCAGCCTTCGCCGGACTCCTGATGAGCGCGTGTACCGACGACAACGGAGCGAGCGACGGAGCGAGTTCGGGAACCGAGAGCACATCGGGGGGCACAGAAACCAGCGCCGACACCCCGTCAGCCAGCGAAGGCGGCGAAAGTTCAGAGTCCGAGGACACCGAGACGGCCGGAGAAACCGGGACGGCCGACACCGACGACCCGAACCCAGAGGGTCGAGACGTCGTCGCGCTCTCCCTGCACGAGCCAGCCGGGACCCGCCGGGATGGGGCGCACGTCCGTTGGGGCGTTCCGCTTCCGCAAGGCCTCGTCGACGCCGAGGAGCCGCTACGCTTGGTCGACGCGGACGGAAGCGTCTGGCCGACCCAAGCGCGCGACTTGGCGCAGTGGCCGGACGGGTCCAGGCGTTGGGTTCTACTCGACACCACCGCGGACCTCGACGCCGACGAGACCAAGGAGCTCGTGTTGCGTGTCCCCGATGAGCCCGCAGAGGTGTCGTCGCCCCTGTCCGTCCTCCAGACCGAAGACGCCGTGCTCCTCGATACCGGTCCTTTGCGGGTCGAGATCGACAGGCTCAGTGGGTCGGTCCTGCGCCGCGCGTGGCTGGACGACGTCCTCGTCCTCGACCTCCCCAGCGGCACGGATCGTGGTCCGTTCGTGGCCGTCGGAGACACCGAATACCTCGGCGCCCGTCTGCAGCCCAGCACGGTCCCGGCCAGCGGCGACGCGATCGAGGCGTACCGAAACTGGGGCTCAGAGAACCTCGACCGCGCGGCCAATCGTTATGACCCGTTCGCCCTCGAAGTCGTCGTCGAGGAACAAGGCCCGGTGCACGCGGTCGTACGGGTGTCCGGCACCCACCTCTCGGACACCGGGCAAAGCGCGGGCACGTTCATCGTGCGTGTCCATGCCACGCGGGGCCAACCGCAGCTGCGTTTCGAGCAGACCTTCGTCTACACGGGAGCCCAAGGTGATGGCGTGCAGGCCTATGGGTTCAGGCTCCCCGCGTCCGGGAACGAGGACGCCGTGGAAGGAGAGCCCGGAGCGGGGCAGCTCGCCCAACTCGCATGGAACGAGCACACCATCGATGGACAACCGCGGCCTGGTCCCGCCCACGGCATCGCATCGCGGTCCGATGGTTCGATCGGTCAGGCCGTGATCCTCCGCGACATGGCGGAGCGATTCCCCAAAGCGCTCTCCCTCGAACCCGATGGAATCGAGATTCAGCTCTATCCGCGCATCGCTGAGCCGTGGAGCTTGGCTCGTTACAGCAACACCCTCGACACCGCCAACGGCGAGACGGGTGGGGAGGCGGATCGTGGTGCGCAGGGATTGAGCGTGACCGACACCTGGATGTGGACTCCGTTCGAGGGCACCGCCGACCACGACGCACTGCGGACCGCCGCCCAAGGCCTCGACGCCGGACCCTTGCCCCTCACCCCTCCGGCAGGCTGGGTCTCCGAAGCACGAGTCATGGGATTGGGAAGTTTTCACATTCCGTTGGACGCGGGCGCGCAAGCGCATCAGCGAGCGGACGCAGCCCTTCGCGTGACCGCCGACTTCATGCGCGTCAACCAACGACGCGAGTTCGCGTGGTTTGGCATCGAGGACTACGGCGATATCCGGGGCCGCTTCGACGGTGGGAACGCATCCTTCACGTGGAGCGAGCTGGGGCGCTACGGGTGGTCGGGCAACTCTGGGGAGCCGAGCAACCAGCTCTGGGCGCAATACCTTCGGGCTCCCTCCGCCGACGTCCTGCTCGACGCGGAGGCCCTCGCACGCCACACCCAAGACCAGAGCATGGTCCACTACGGGGACGCATCGAGCATCGACGACACGCCGTGGAACGGCCGCAACCGGGAGTTCACCGTCGGAAGCCAGCACCGACATGGACGGCAAGCATTCTCCGGCTATGCCGGCTTGCCCGAGTACAGCCACATCGCCGGCGTGGAGACTTGGTACTACCTCTCGGGCGACGCTCGGGCCCGCGACGCGCTGTACGAGGCGGCCGAGTTCATCACGAGGTACGGCCCCGACAACCCCCAGTGGACCGGCGGTGCCAACGGTATCGACGTGCTTTCGCGAGCTGCTGCCGTGTTCTACGACGACCCACAACTCCACAGCCGCTACACCGATCGCAACGAGCAGCTGCTGCTCTGGCTCAACACGAACGACACCGCGTACATCCGGGGGGAGTTCGATGGGCTCGGCGATGTGGGCGACAACTTCAACGTGTTCGTCCGCGTGTTGCCCGGGCTGATGTACGAACACGAGCGCACTGGCGATCCCCGAGCGCTCGAAGCGCTGAGCATCGCTGCGAACGCGCTCGCCGCGGACAACGATCCCATGGGGCTGACCACCAGCGGGAGCGCGGGGTCCGTCTACTACCACCTTGCCCCCTTGGCCTACCTCGCCTCGCTCGAAGGACCCGGATCCATCTACTACGAACGTGCGGTCCGAGTGCTTGGGCTCAACTGCCACCACACCGACGCCGACGACACCGGAGCCATCTCAGACGCCTCTTTGCGGGCAATCCCCGACGACTGGCACGACTGGTCCTGGCAGTGGGATGAGGACCCCCTGAGTACGGAGTCGCCAGGCATTCTCTGGATTCACCGCCAGCTGTTCTGGCGCAACGACTTCATGCAGGACTACCACTCGTATCGGGCGTTCACCCATCTCGCGACCCTGGCCGCCTCCGTCCAGGCCTCCGACGCGAGCTGTGTGTCCCGGTGATCTCCCGCGCCCCATCCGCCGGACCAACCCCGACCGTCTCTCGCAATGTAGACTCCCGCGGTGGCCCGGCTCCCGCACCTTGAGGCGTATATCGATCGCCTGCCTCAAGGACTCGACAGCTACCCCGAAGCCCAAGCCAAAGCTTCGCTCCTGCGGTCGGTCGCCAACTTCCGCCCCATCCCGCGGCAGACGCGGGAGGCCCTTCCACAGGCCCTTTCAGCCCTCCTGGACGCGCCTCCGCCTGTGACCCACTGGGTCTCGCAGGTGCATACCCACGCACTTCTCCTCGTGCTTCGCGACTCGGTGTGCACCGACCGGGAGGACTTCGTCCGCTTCTGCCACTTGCGGCAGCGGGAGCTGTTTCAAACGGCGATGTACCGGGTGATGTTCGCCCTCGCGACCCCCGGGATGCTCTTCGGGGCAATCGCACTGCGGTGGAGTTCGCTTCATCGCGGCACCGAGCTGAGCCTGGGTGCTCGAACCGACAACGCCGTTCGACTCGACCTCAACCACGGGCCCGACCTGTGGGATCCCGAGGTGAGCCTCGCGACCGCCGCAGGGTTCCGAGTCGTCCTCGACCTCAGCGGCGCCATGGGAGCGACCGTCGAGGTCGAACGTCCGTCGAACGAGCAGACGCTGTTCCACGCGCACTGGAAGCAACGCTGAACGGCGAGCTCCGCTCGCGGAGAAGGACGACGGCGGGTACGACCACGTCCGAGAGCTGTCGCCGCAGGTCTCCAACACCTCGGTGACCGTTCCGTGAGGGACAAGGCCCCCGCAACGCCGGGTCGCACGGGGACCAGCAGCCCTCAGAGTCCGGCCACCGCGGCATCGAGCGTGAGTTGGAGGTTCCCTTCGAAGCTCAGCGCATCGTCGTACGCGACTTCGAGGTCCGGCGGGAACCCGATAGCCTCGTAGACGGAGCCGTCGGGAGCCTCGTAGACCTCGTTCGACAGCCCGACCAGCCACCCGTTGGGCAGCTGCCGCACGAGCACATCGGAGAACGCGCCGTAGGTCGCTGTGCCGACGCGGACGGTGTTGGGGAGCGCACTCATGGCCATGGTGAACGTCTCGGCCGCGCTCACCGTGTTGCCGCTCGTCAACAAGCGTATCGGCCCAAGGAAGGGTGCGTCGGTCCGCGGAGCTACGAAGACGTCTTGGTCCTCGGTCCAGCCGCCTTGGTCGACAGCGCGCTTGCGTGCGACGATCACCTCTTCATCGGTGAACCAGCCCGCGATCGCGAAGCCCATCGTGTCCCGGCCGCCTTGGTTGAAACGCGCGTCGATGACGAACGCCTCCGCCCCACCGAGGTCCTCCATGACCAGGGCCATGGTCGTGTCGACCTCGTCCTGCATCTGCGGGATCGTCAGCTCGGCCCCGTCCGAGAATGCCATCTCGTGGACATCGAGGTAGGCGACCTCGTCGTTGAGCCAGCCCCAGTGCAGCGTGCCGTGGAGGCCGCTGCTCCCTTCGCCTCCCAGCACGTCTTCGAGAACAAGGTGTTGCATGTCCACGATGAAGTCGCGTCGAGGATCGATGGGGTTCGTGACCGGCTCTCCGTCGTACTGCGCCGCCCATCGCTCCCACATCGCACCGAAAGACCCGCTGAGGAAGCCCATCGCCTCGCCATCGTAGACCCAGACATGCCCATCGCTCAGTGGGCTCAGCATCTCCTGGAAGACCCCGAAAAGCGCCTCGCCGGAGGTGTCGGCATCCACTTGCGATACATGGGCCAAGTGCATCTGGTCCCAGTCCACCCCTCGAACCTCGAAGTATGCGTAGTTCTCTGCGAACAGTCGCCACAGCGCCTCGAAGTTGGTGACGGGATCGGTGAGTGCCCCGGCCTCCATGCATGACGACGGGAGTGACGGAACCCGATCGAAGTCGGCCCGTGTGAAGTGCCCAAGTTCGTGCCACGACAACCGCGTCCCCTCGGAGACGATCGAGTCATGGGCGTCGAAGACGTCGGCGTAGTCGGAACTCTCTGTGCGTACACAGCTGGCGGCCGTGACGTGGATATCCGTTACTTGACCGTCGTGGATCTCGAGCATCTGCGCGTAGCCGCGCCGCTCCCAAATGCCCTCGAGCTGCTCGAGGTCCGTGACCGGGACGGGGTCCGTTGTCGCCGTGTCGCAGGCGGCGACAACGAGTAGCGTCAGTGCCGCAGCGTGTTCAAGCCAAGGTGCTGTTCTCATGGGAGGGAACAACACCGGGGCTGCAGGCAGGTGTCAGCGGGGTCTGGAGATTTCGCCTTGCGGCTCCGGACCCCTCCCACGCTCGGCGCGGTCGGTCTCTCAGTTGGTTGGTGGGCGCATCACGGTGACCGGAGCCTCTGTGCTCGTCTCATCTCATGACGACACGCGATGCGTCGTCTCCAGTCGGTGCCGAACGCAACCGCGCTGGGCGAAGGCTCTAGCGCTTGGGCGGGATCAGCCGCGCCTGCAGGTCTTTGGCCCACATCTCGAAGTTGTCCATCGTGCTTCGCAGCAGGTCTTCGGACTCGCTGAGTTCCGCGATCACGCCGTCGAGCCGAGTGCGGGCGCGCTGCAGACGGCTCTTCACCGTACCGACCGGCGTCTCGAGGACGGCCGAGATTTCGGTGACCGTGAGTTCCTCCCAGTAGAACAGCTCGAGCGCCAGCTGCATGTCGATCGGCAACCGACGCAACGCGCTGAGCAACAGCTGCTGTTCTTGACGAACCGCCACCGCCCGCGAGGGCGACACCACGCCAAGGTCGGCGACGGACATGGAGCCGAACTCCACCGCGTCTCCTCGACGGTCACGCTTGCGAAGGTGCGAGTACAACCGCTTGCGAGCGATCATGAACACGTAGGTGCGAAAGCTGGCGTCGCCACGAAAGCGATCCTTGCTCTGCACCAACCCCATGAAGGTCTGCTGGGTCAGGTCTTCGGCTGCGTCGTCGACCTTGTTCCGAAAGAACCGGAAGACCGAATCGAAGTACCGGGCGAACAACTCTCGCCCCGCGGACTCGTCGTCGCCCCGCCAGGCCTCGAGCAGCTCGAAATCGGTGGGCGCGCTCATCCTTGCGCAACACTATGCCCCCCTCGGGCCCCCGAATCCACCAGCCCAAGGCGCCCGGCCAATCTCGCTCCCCGCAAGCCCAACCGTGGGCCCGCAGGGAATGAGTCTCGCCCCGCTCAGACGTGTCGTGTCGGGGTCCCCCGCGACAGCATCAGGCGATGCTCAGGGGGTCCAGGGATGGACTAGAGTTCGGCCCGGCTGAAGTCGGTCAGCCGGGAGAACTGGTCGAAGCGCGCCTGGATCTTCTCGATACTCAGGTCCTTCATCGAGTCATACGAGAAGCCTTCGACGTTGAAGCTGGCCAGCACCGACCCGTAGATCATCGCGGTGCGGAGGTTCTGCCCCGTGGGCTCCACGCCGCGGGCGAGGTACCCCATGAATCCGCCAGCGAACGAGTCGCCTGCGCCGGTCGGATCGACCACGTCTTCGAGCGGAAGCGCCGGCGCGGAGAAGATCTCTTCGTCGTGGAACAGCAGTGCGCCGTATTCACCGCGCTTGATCACCAGGCTGTGCGGACCCATGCCGCGGATCGCCTTGGCTGCTTTGACCAGGTTGTGTTCTCCGGTCAGGAGCATGGCCTCTTCTTCGTTGATCGTCAGGACGTCGACCTTGCCGATGACTTTGACGAGGTCCTCTCGGGCGATGTTGATCCACAGATCCATCGAGTCGAGACCGACCAGTTTTGGCCGCGTCCGCATCTGCTCCAACACCTTGAGTTGCAGCGCCGGCACGATGTTCGCGAGGAACAGGTAGTCGGTCTCCTGGTAGTGCTCCGGAAGCTTCGGGTCGAACGCTTCGAACACGCCGAGTTGGGTGTCCAGCGTGTCTCGGCCGTTCATGTTGTCGTGGTACTTGCCCTTCCAGCGGAAGGTCTTGCCCTCGGAGTTGACCTCGAGGCCATCGAGGTCCACGCCACGCGACTTCAGGTCGGCGAGGCCTTGCTGGGGGAAGTCATCCCCGACGACGCCGACAAGCCGAACGTCGGAGAGGTAGGAGGCGGCCATCGAGAAGAACGTCGCGGCGCCGCCGATCGATTCTTCGCGCTCTGCACGGGGGGTGATGACCCAGTCGACGGCCACGCTGCCAACGACGAGCACGGAGGGTTTGTTATCGCTCATGTGTGTTCTTCTGAGAGTTGAGGGGCCGCGTTCCAAGAACACGACCGTGTGGGTGCGAAAGCCTCCAACTCCGACAGGGCGATCGTTGGAAGGCGAACGAAGCCAGGCTTCGCTGTCGTCTTGAGCAGGGAACCTCGGATGGTTCCCGCGAACGTTACAGATACTGTCCGATGATCAAGTCGAGTCGTTTTCGTGCCTCGTCGGTCATGGTCTCGGGAGTCGTCATGACCGCGTTCTCGCAAGCACGGGGATAGGGGAGTTCCTCGTTGCGCTCGGGAAGCAGTTCCGCGAGGCGTACGATGGTCTTGCGCGCAACGTCGACGTTCGCCTGCATCACAGCGACCACAGCATCGACACTGACCTCTTCGTCGTGCCAACAGTCGTAGTCGGTGGACATCGCAAGCAGGCAGTAGGCCAGCTCCGCCTCCCGGGCCAGCTTGGCCTCGGGCAACGCGGTCATGCCGATGATTCGCGCGCCCCAGCTGCGATACAGCTCGGACTCCGCCCGGGTCGAGAACGCCGGTCCATCGATGACGACACACGACCCGCCGTTGTGCACGGTCGCTCCGGTCGAGGACGCCGCCTCCTGAGCCAGTTCCCGCAAGCCCTTCGTCGTGGGGTGCCCGAACTGAACGTGTCCAACGACGCCGTCGCCGAAGAACGACGTCGCCCGATGCTTCGTACGATCGATGAACTGGTCGGGGAACACGATGTGTCCGGGGACCACCTCTTCTTGCAGCGACCCCACCGCCGAGACGCTCATCAGGTGGGTCACACCGAGCTGCTTGAGGCCGTGAATGTTGGCGCGGTAGTTGATCTCCGAGGGAAGCACCCGGTGCCCCGATCCGTGCCGCGGCAAGAACACCGAGCGCAGCGGAGCCTTGCCCGGACGCTCGAGCGTCCCGACGGTGTACGGCCCGCTGGGATCGCCAAACGGGGTGGTGAGGGTGACCGACTCGGCGCCTTGAAGGGCGTCCATGGCATAGAGGCCCGAGCCGCCGATCACCCCGAGAACCACTGCATCACGGGCGGCAAGGGATCCTGGGTGCGTGCTCATCGGGCGGAGCATACGAACCCGACCGCTGCAGGGCCATGAGAAACCCCCACGAGCGCGCTCAGTCGACGACAAGCACGATCATGACGAATCCACGGTCCTTGGGCTGCCGGGCGACCCCCACCCCGGCCGCGAGCTGCGAGCCAAGGAACAGATCGACCGCCGGGAGGGCGTCGAAGTCGGGAGCGGTGACTTGATGGGTGTCCACGCTCTCGTAGCCGAGGTCGAACACCTCCTCTTCCCATCCGCTGGGAAGCCGCCGTCCCGCAGCAACCCGAGCCGCGAGCGTATTCGCAACCACATCCAGGCCGTCGTCCCACCGCGCGGCTGGCAGACCTCGCTCGGTGCGGGCTCCATCGACACGAGCCCGGATCGTCGGCGCAAGCTGCCCATCCCGGGGAGCCCCCGCCCCGGGCTTCTTGAAGAAGTTCTGGGTGACGTACAGCCCCGGCGGCGCCTCGGGAGCCTCCGGATCCTCGGGCCCCAGCACAACCCCAACCCCCACGTGCGTCACATCCTCGGCGAGCAGGTTGCCGCGATGCCCCGGAGACGACATCAAGCTGTCGTGCACGCCCTTGGGACCGTAGCCCAACGCCACGTTCTCCCGAATGACGCCACCGACGATGCGCGCCCGCTTGAAGCGCCCGCCCACGTCTCCTGTCTTGGGGGACACGTGCCCGACATAACCACCGCGCATCATGTCCCGGCTGTGCGCCTCTGCGACCCCCGCGGCTCGGTCATCCCAAGACAACGGGGCCAACCCTCGTTGTTTGCGCTCGTGGTTGAGGTGCGCGAAATTGGCGCGCGCGAGGGCTTCTGCCTCGACTCCAGCGGAGATCCGCTCGAGTTCGATGCGAACCCGCTGCGGCGGAGGCTCGGCGCAGGACACCGGGAAGTTCGCCACGACTTCCCCGGGCCCGTGAGCGCCCTCCGCCATCACCTCGATCTGGTAGACGCCCCGGGACGCGCACTCGAGTTGCGCAGAGAAGGATCCGTCCAAGGACACCGAAGCGGGCGCGGTGTACACCCGCCCTGAGGGCTCGACGACTTCGATGCTGGGGGCCGATCGGGCACCGACCAGACGCCCTCGGATGTCGATTCGCTCTCCCGCCGCGACGCTCGTCGGCACCGAAGCCATCGCCACCGTCGGGGGGACAACGGCCGTGACCATCCGTGTGCGGCCGTCGGTTCCGCGGGCCACCCCCACCCCGACCCTCTCAGGGATTCGGGTCGGCGAAGACTCCACCTTGCCGACCAACGAAGCGACGGCGCCTTGGCAGGACTCTGCGTAGCTGCGGTAGCAAGCCTGTGGATCCTCAGGCAACTCGACGATCACCAGTCGCGGGGGCGGATTCACAATGCCAGCCCACGCGAGCACCGCTTCGATCAACCGGGTTGGAACGTTGGCGCCGTTGGGAGCCGTTCGCGCGAGCTCGCGGGCAGCACGGTCCAACGCGGGGTCGGATTGCATGCCACGCTCGGTCAACGCCGCCGCGATCATCGTCTCGGTGGGCGAAAGCGTGTGGCGCACCGGCTCGCCGTAGGCCTCGGCCGGCGGCCCGTTGAACTCCACCTCGAACGGCGTCAGCGTGATCCCATCGAAGACACCTCGCTGGACTCGCCGTGGGCTACGGCTTCCACTTTGTGTCGCCGTTCGTGGTGCGTCACAACCGGATGGAACCACCGACGCACATGCGAGTGCCAATGCCAGCAGTCCTGGGCGCAGACCTGAGTTCCCGGAGAGCAGAGCCTCAGGGTAACAGTTCCAATACCGCCGAGTTCTCCGGCGCATGGAAATCCGGCACACGCGTCGGAGACAGCGCCAACCCCACAGTCGGGCCCTTGCGGGGTCGCTCCAAGCGGAACGCGTTGACCCGCAGGCTCATCCCCGCAGCGACGGGGCACTCCACCTCGGTGTGACGGCAGATGTCCGACCACGGAACCGCGAACTCGGTCGTCCACCCCTCATCGCGATCTTCGGGCACCTCCACGGTCCCGCGCACCGAAACCGGCGCCGCGAAGTTGCCGTTCCACGCCTCGTCGCCCTTCCGGTACCGCTCGAAGCGCGCGTCGAACTGCACGCCGCGCGGCGAGACCTGAAGCTCCAGATAGTCCGCGCGTCGGTCGTCGCCAAACACGAACAACTCGAACACCTCCTGCTTCCAGATCGGATCATCGCGCTCGGTGTACGTCCCACGCAGGTCCCGATCGGGAAGCCAAGCGCCGACGTAGAGATGGGCCTGGTCCCATGCGAACGCGACCTCCGTAGGACCCCAGTCCGGCGCATCTTCGCGGGTCGCCCCCAGGCGCGATGGCTCCCCCACGAGCGAGTCGACCAACGCGGTGTGAGCCGCCGACGCCCACAAGGTCTCTCCGAGCGTTCCGTCGACGCTCGGCGTCCCACGGGTTGCCGCGACGCGGGTCGGTGCGCGGACAACATCGAGCACCGCGAGCACCCCAACTCCGTCGCGCCGCCTCGGGCCTTCGAGCACCGGAGAAGTCCGGCTTCCCCGGAGACGGCGCAGCGTGACAATCGCGGTCTGTGGATGCCACGGCGCAGCAACGGGGATCTCGACCTGTAGATGCCCCTTTCCCTGTACACGGACACTCCGAGTGCGGAAATCCGGAGGAACGGTGGGTGGCGGCGCGTCCGGTCCCCCGAGCGCAACCTCCCGAGCAGCGGCACGAGGCGGTACCACTGAGACCTCGAACTGTCCCGGCTTCGAAACGTGGAAAGCCACGGATACCGACTCGCCCGGCGAGACCGGCGAGGTCGGGACAACGAGACCGGACACGACTGCCCCGTCGTGAAAGACCCAGCGGTCCGCACGACCTTCGCTGCGTTGGCGCGCGTCGACTTCGAGCACAGCACGCGGTGGCACCGGCTCGCCACACGCCAGCAGCGTGCCAACCACCAGTGCCCACAGCGACCGCTTCATCGAGCCTAGAAGCGAAACCCGCCCGGAGACATCGGCATCGGCTGCAGCGCGGATGCGTCGAGGGAATCGCTCCGCTCATCTCGAGCTGCCTTGATCGCGATTCCGGCGACGGCTCCGGCGCTCGCAGCGATCGCGGCGACGGTGACCCAGAAGTACCACTTGGTCACGATGCGCTCCGACCTCGGCGTGTTGTCGAGCGTCGGGTCTGCTTTGGGTCGGGAAACCGGCCGCAACTCCTCCGGCGAGGCGGGGGCCACCCACTGTCCGTCGAGCTCCGCACGGTGGGTCGAGCGAGGCTCGTCCTCCACCGCCCCCCGAGACTGTTCCCGCATGCGCTCCCAATCCACCTCGGCTTTGCGCCGCGCATCGATGTCGTCCTCGGGCAACGCGTCGCGCTCGCCCGCGTAGGCAGCCTCGGCGCCTCGAAGGTCGCCCATCGCTTCTTTCGCCTGGGCCTCCGCACGCCACGCGGCAGGGGTCGGGTCGGCCTCTCGGGCCGCAACGGCCGCGTCGGCCTGGGCGCTGAGGTCTCCAGGCTCCGCCGCCGCAGGGGGCGTCACGACCATCGGAAGCGGTGCCGCCGTGGCCGCGTGGATCGGTCCCAGCATGGTCAACGCGGGGATGACCGTGAGGCACGCAGCCAAACGCAGAGAAGCGGCAAGACGGGGGCGCGGGGCGAAGCGGTCAATCTTCATAGACTTGGTCTTTGAAGGCGGGTAGCGAAGACTTGGGTGGTGCGGCCGGCGGCTGTGGGACGACCACAGGTTTACGCCGCCGGGGCTTCTTCGCCGACGCGTTTGTACCACCCCCTGCCGGCTTGGCGGTGGCCTGCGGCGCGGCGACTTTGGCAGGTCGCGGCTTGGGGACCGCGACCACCGACTCGAGAGGTTCGACCGAAGCCACAGGCGGCTCCGCAGGCGGTTTGGGCGACTCTGCCGCCGCGGTAGCGGCTGGTTCGGCGAGGCTGCTCGGCGACGGGGCGGAGGACGGCGTCCGGGCGGGGCGGGGCCCCGCGGGATCCCACCGGACAACCACAGCGAACCCGAGACCCACGAGCACAACCGCAGCGAGAACAAGTAACTTGAGGCCTGGACGAGCTGAGGACGACGAGCCGACCTGCCGAGGATGCTCAGCCGAAGCTGCAGCGCCCCCGACACCGGGCGCAACGGTGATCGCATCCGCGGAGGCTGTGGTCGCCGCGACGGGTGCCGCGGTGTGACCGGCAGCCAGCGCGAGGACGGAGATCGTGTCGGCACCCGCATCCACCCGCACTCGCGGTCCCGTCGGGCAGCGTTGAAGTTCGCCGGGGTGTTCCGCCAGCAACGCTCGCAGCGCCGTGGCGACCTCCGCGGCGGTCTGCGGCCGAACATCGGGGTCCTTGGCGAGCAGCCCCATCGCCAACTCGGAGACTGCCGGGGGGATCGGACGCTCGGGAGCCGCCTGCCGTGGGTCCAGGGGCACCCGCCGCACATGACCCTCGAGCACAGCCATGAATGAGTTGGCCTCAAAGGGAAGTGAACCCGTGATGAGCTCGTACAGGACGACACCCACACTGTAGAGATCGGCGCGGCGATCCAGGGGCTTGCCCAGGGCTCGCTCCGGCGCGAGGTAGTACGGGGTTCCCAACACCGTGCCTGCCGCGGTCTCGATCTGCGTGTGATCGGGAAGCTCGACCTTGGCCAAGCCGAAGTCGAGCACCGTCGGCCGCAAGCTTCCGTCTTGCTCACGATGAAGAAAGAGGTTCGCCGGCTTGATGTCGCGATGAACGATGCCGGCCTCGTGCGCAGCGTGGAGTGCATCGCACAACGCCGCGAGTAACTCCAGGCCCTTGCCGAGCGTCCCCTCGCGCGCCATCCAATCCTCAAGCGGCTCGCCTTGGAGGAGCTCCATCGCGACGATCACCTGGCCGTCGGGCGTTTGCTCGAAACCCAACATCTCGACGATCCCCCGGTGGCCGACGCGCGATGCCGCCGACGCCTCTTGTCTGAACCTCGCGATCAGCTCGGCAGGGTTGCCGGTCGCACGGTCGTTTCGAAGCACCTTGACCGCCGCGAGACGTCCGTCGCGTTCTCGGCGCGCCTCGTAGACCCGGCCCATCCCGCCCTGCCCCAAAAACCGAACGACCCGGTACCGGTCCTCGGCCCCAAGCAGGGTGTCGGGCGCGGCTTCCGGTTCTGGATCGGGCAAGAACGTTGCCCCGAGCCGGAACTGCCGCGTCTTCCCATGGCCGGGCCGGACCGTATTGGGCCCCTGTGCACCGTCGGCGGAATCCGGGGGCACCGTGGGCATGTGCGCGAGCCCAACCGACGCAGAAGCCGGAAGCCCGCGTCGAAGCCCATCGGGGAGCCCCTCTGGGAGGAGGGTGGGCGCAACCGCCCGCGCAGAGACGTCGGCGCCGCGCAACGCAGTCTTCGACCGCCCTTCGGGCACGGACACAACGCCAAGGTACCACCGCGGGCGAGCCGGTGCTATATGACGCGGCCGTGGCGCAAGCTAGTGAGAAGATCGCGGCTCTGCTGGAACGACTCGAGCAGAGCGGTGCAGAGCCCCTGAGACTCGATGCCTTGCGCATCACCCAGGCCTTCAAACGTTCCTGGGTCGAACTCGCCCAAACCCTCGTTCAGATCCGCGACGGCGGGTCCTACGAAGCGTGGGGGTTCGACGAGTTCTATGCGTACTGCACTCAAGAACTTCACCTCCGGCGGGGGACCGTCGACAAGTTGGTGATGTCGTTCTCCACCCTCAAGCGACTCGCGCCTTCGGTGCTTCGCTGGGACGGCGTGGAGAAAGAAGTACCGAGCCTGCAGGCTGTCGACTACTTCGGCAAAGCGGTCAACGCCGCCAACAAGCCGGCCGAGCAGCGCATGCCCAGCACCGGTGAGGCTCCGCCAGCCCCCCGCGAGGTCCTCAAAGATCTACGCACCGCCGTCTTTGACGAAGGCCAGTCCGTTGCGGAGTTGCGACGTCGCTTCGACCCGATCCTTCGACCCAAGCCACAAGGTGCCGAAGAGCTCGACTCGATCCAAAAGGCCCTCGGCGCAGCACGCAAGCTCGCCGACATTCTTCCCGAGATCGAAGGCCTCGACGACGACAAGGTCGTCCCCGTCGAGAAGGCGTTGGGGCATCTGCGCGAGGCGCTCGAGACCCTTGCCGAGCCGCTTCGCGACGCGATCGCGGCGCAGAAAAAAGCCAACCGCCCCAAGGCCGCCAAGAAGCCCCCGCAGCGAGCCAGCGGAGAGGCGTGAGCGAGCCGGCGACGCCCGCCTCCCAGCCCGTGTCGCAGGAGGACCCCCCACCATCGGGACCTCGGTGGTGGCGGGTGAGTGTCGCCGCTTTCCAATCCTTGCGCGGTCAGGTCGTCCCACGCGCCCCTGAATTCGAGGTCCGCGAATCGCGACGCCTGTACCTGCTGGGTGCCTACGTTTCGCGGAGGTTCTTCGTCGAAGACCGCTGCGCCGGCATGGCAGCGATCCTCACCTTGCACACGCTGCTCTCGGCGGTCCCGATCATCGGCACCGCGCTGCTCGTCGTCGGGTTGATGGACGAGACATCGGGGCGACGCCTGCTCAGCGATCTCTTCCGTTCTCTGGTCCCCGAGGGAGCCCGCGCCAACGAGATGGCCGAAGGCGCCCTCGCCCTCGCCGAGAACGTCACCATCGGCAACCTCGGCGCGTGGGGTTTTCTCGTCACCCTGGTCATCGCGTTTGTCCTGTTTCAAACGCTCGAGCGCACGTTCAACCGCATCTGGCGGGTCAACCGACGTCGTTCGGTCCTGATCAAGTTCACGATGTTTTACACGCTGGCGACGTTGGGCCCGCTGCTGATCCTCTACAGCGTGGCCCACCCGCTGGTCCCCGGCCTCGACTCTGCGCTGGGTGTTCCTTGGCTGACCAGCACGCTCGGGCTCATCGCGCTCAACCGCTTTCTCCCCAATACAGCGGTGCAGTGGGGCGGCGCGATCATAGGCGGGGTCGTCTCGGCCGCGCTGCTCGAGATCGCCAAACTCGGCTTTGGCATCTACGCGACCCGGTTTGCGCTGGTCACCTATGAAGGCCTCTACGGCCCGCTCGCGATCCTCCCCATTCTGCTGGTCTGGTCGTACCTGTCGTGGATGGTGGTGCTGCTCGGTGCCCAGATCGCCTACGTCAAGCAGCACCAGCGCTCGATTGCACTGATGGGCTATCTCAACCGGTACGTCCTGGATCGACTGGCGATCCAGCAGCCCTCCGGACGCACCGCGGCGCGGTTGATGCTCGCGATCGCCGACCACTTCTCCAGGCGCGACGCCGGCCTGCGCGAAGACGTGCTCGCGGAGCGCTTCGGCCTCGGCCTCGATGTCGTTCAAGAGTCGCTGACGCGGCTCGAACGGGCGGGGCTGCTCCTCGAAGCCGATGGTGACGGACGGCTGTGGGTCCCCGGACGTCCGCTGGACCAGATCACCGTCGTTGAGGTGATCGAGTTGTTCGACCGCGACCACGCCCGAAACCCCCGCAGCGATCGGCTTGGGGAGGTCTGGGCAAAACTCGACGCCTCACGGGAGGCGGAGATCGGCTCGCTCACCTACGCTCAGCTCAGCCAGTCGCCGCGGTCCTCGGCGGACCCCGAAACGACCGACTGCTGAACCTCGAAGTAGGCGGCCATCACCAGCGCATCCGTCTCCGAGGGCGTTGCGCCGGACTCGTCGACGGCGTCTTGCAGCGCCTCGAACAGGTCCCAGACCGACAGCGTGTTCGGCCGCTCGATCGGAGTCCCGACCATTGGCCGATCGTTGGCGGCAGGCTGATCGACAGAGACGACGACCGGGAACTCGAGCAGTGCGGCGGGGAGAGACACATCCGGGCCATCGTCCGCGTGGGCCACGTCTTGAGTGCTTTGGACCAAAAAGGCCAAAGTCGGTCGGAGGGTGTCCTACACCGCGTCGGAGCTGCTGTCGAAGTGGAAGCCGTCCACGATCATCGGCGGCACCACATCGGTGCGATCAAACGTCCCACCGGCGCGAACCGAAGCACCCATCGCCGACGCCTTGGTCAGCAGGGTGAGCGGGCTGTCGTTGTAGCGCATGTTCTTGATCGGGCGGACGATCTTGCCGTCTTCGATCCAAAACGTTCCGTCCCGCGTCAGCCCCGTCGCCAGGATCGAGCGAGGCTGGAGCATCCGGTTGTACCAAAAGCGACTCACCAACACGCCCTTGTCGACCTTCGCGATGAGGTCATCCAAAGACCCGGAACCCCCGGCGAGGTGAAGGGAGGAGGGCATGGGACGAACCGCGACCCCGGTCTTGCTCGACCAATAGCGACCCGAGCGCAGCGCTCGAAGCACACCGGCCTCGATCCACGTGACCTTGGGCTGCGGGTCGCCGCTCCCCGTCATGATCGAAGCGGGATTCTTCGCGTCGGTCGGATCCGAGCTCAGCGTGATCGCCGAACCAAACAACGCCTGACCGATCTTCGTGTCCCCCTCACCGGCCGAGAAGAAGCTGCGTCCCTCGAACGCCTTGCGGTGCGACATCTCGCCGATCAGGAAGCCGAGAAGATCGGAGACCGCCTGTGGAGCGAGAACGACCGTGTAGTCTCCGGGATCGAGCCCCGTGGGTTCCTTGCTTCGCAGAGACCACAGTGCGGCTTCGGACGCCAGTGCGGCGCCATCCACGGTGTCCGCCGCAAAACCGACCCGCGCAGCCTTGGCGCTCCCCGTCCCATCGGCGGTGCGTGCGGTCGTGCTGGCCAGCATCCGTGTCGTGCGGGCATACCCGAACAAGCCAGCCCGGTCGCCGGCCGCGATGGCCCGATCGCGGTGCGAGAGGATGCCGGACATCTCCAAGCCCTGGCCCTTTCCCGCTCCGATGATCGCCTTGACGATCGGGCTTCGGCCCGATGCCTTCATCGTCGACACCTTGCGGTCGAACGCGGAAGACGACAGATAGCTCGTCTTTCCCCGCGCGGGCATGAACTCGGGGTCGACGGGCGCAAGCGCAGCCATCGTTTCGGCTTGCTGCACGAGCTTGGCCAGCCCAGCCTTCGACGTGTCGTTGCCACTGGCGGTGGCCTTGCGGTGCTCACGAGTCACAGCGGTGACCGACACGTTCAACGTCTCGATGTCTCCGCTGGTCGTCGGCATCGACGCACCCCAGCGAGCGTTGCCTCCTTTGTCCGCACGGACCGAAACGCGCACGTCTCCAAGCGAAGCCTGGCCCAGAGCCTGATTGATGATCGTCTTGGCTTGATTCTCGCGAAGGCTCATTTGCCACCTCCGGTGTTCACAATGTTGGCCTCGAAGCGCGCGGGCGGGCAGCCGTGGCTGACGGCGTTGGACTGCATGGGCTGCCCTTTTCCGTCACCGAACGTACCGCCGAGGCGGTAGGTCCCCTCCCCGCCCACCATGTCGCAGGACTTCCAGAAGTCGACGGTGTTGGCCTGGTACGCGACATCGCGCAACGGCCTGGTGATGCGACCGCGCTTGACCTCCCAGAACATCTGTCCCGAGAACTGGAAGTTGTAGCGCTGCTGATCGATGGACCAGCTGCCGCGTCCGGAGATGAGTACACCGTCTTCGGTGGCGCCGATCAGGTCTTCGGTGGTGTAACCCTCGGCACCCGGCTGCAGGCTCACGTTGGGCATGCGCTGGAACGCGACCCCCGAGTAGCGCTGGCCATAGCTGCACCCGCGGCTGCTGGTCTCCCCCGCCCAGCCCGCTTGATCGCGGGTGGTCTGCCAGCCGACGAACGTGCCGTCGCGGACGATGTCCCACCGTCCAGGCTGCACCCCGTCATCGTCCCAGCCCGTGGTCGCGAGCCCGCCTGGTTGGGTTCGGTCCGCGACGAGGTTGACCCCCTTGGCCGCGATCTTCCGAGATCCCGCGTCTTCGGGCCGCAAGAAGCTCGTGCCTGCCATGTCGGCCTCGAGGCCCATCGCACGATCGAGCTCGGTCGGGTGTCCGATGCTCTCGTGGATCGTGAGCCACAGGTTGCTCGGTGCCAGGATGACGTTTCGTGTGCCGGGCTCGACGGGTGCCGCGTGCAGCTTACGCAGCGCGTCTTGGCCGATGTCGGCCGCCTGCCCTTCCAAATTGAGCCCCTGCACGTACTCCCACCCCGCCTGCATGCCCGCGACTTCGAGGTCGCGACTGGCGAAGCGACCCAAGCGGCGGTTGACCGCAGAGGCGGAGAGCCGCGGGGCAAGTCGGTACGCGATCTGGTGGACCTGGGCCCCCTCGCTGCTCACGAAGCCACGATCCTCTCCGACGATCGAAACCCCGGCCGAGGCATGGGCGACCCCGGGCTTGTTCAGCACGGCCTTGGCCGCGTCCACCAGGAGCGCCGCCTTGTCGGCGAGCGAGACCTCGAACGGGTCGACCTCGAAGGGCGATACCCACGTACCTGTGGCGACCGGAGCCGCCGCCCATTCGACCGGTGCTTGGCCCAGGCTCTTGAGCAGGGCCCCGCTGCGCTTGGCAGCATCGACGGCCGTCTTCGCGAGTCCAACCACCGTCTTCTCGTCCACCCGGGGCGCGGCCGCAAAGCCCCACCCACCGTTTGCGATGACACGTACGCCGATGCCGTAGTCCTCATGGTGCGAGACCGCCTGCACGTGGTCATCACGGACCCCGATGGACTCGGTCCGATAGAGCACCAGGCGAGCATCGGCGTAGCTGGCCCCTGCGGCGATCGCTGCGTCGATGGCCTTCTTGGCGATCGGCAGGTCGGCAGGCACCCGGCTGCGCGTCAACGCACCGTTGGCACCACCCGCAGTGGGAGGAGGCGACCCCGGCGCCGGCTTCCGAGCCCCGGTGGGCATGGCCCACGCCCGCCCAGGCAGCAGCAGGGATGCGGTCGCCAATCCCGAGAGCGTCAGGAAATCACGCCGAAAGGACGACATGGGCGGGACGATACAGCACCGAGCCTGGTCTGTGGGGGCTGCCCGGGTCATCCTGGCGTCCATGAGCAGGATCTCTGTGATGTTGGCCGCTGCCCTTCTTCTGCCGGCCTGCGACGGCAACGACGCAGACGCGAAGAAGGATGACACCCAAGCCAAGGCCAAGGGTGGCGAAGGCGCGAAGGAAACGGCCGCCAAGGGCACACCGGACGAAGCGTCCGCAAAACAGGCATCCAACAAAGCCGTCGACAACCGGGTGCTCGCCGACAGCGGGTTGGGGGTGGGCGGCAAGCTCAGCGCGTTCCAGATCCTCAACTGCGACGACGGCGAGGAGTATTGCCAAGTCTGCCGCTACGGCAGCAACCCCAAGCTCATGGCAGTGGGCACGGCCGACGACGAGGCGTTCCGCAAGGACCTCAAAGACCTCGACGCGATCGTCAAAAAGTACGGCGCGGACAAGGTCAAGGCGTTCGCAGTGATCACCGACATCGAAGACGGCAAGGCCATCACGCCGAAGGACCCCGAGGCCGCCAAGGCCAAGGCCAAAGCCCTCAAGGCCGAGCTCGGTGTCGACTTCCCCATCGTCGTCCCCGCACCCGAGGACGGCGGTGCCAACGACACCTGGGAGGACTACTACAACATCACCAAGAGCCGCACCGTGATGTTCTCCGACAGCCGCAACAAGGTGCAGTACTCCGCGGTGGAGCCGGCGGACTTCGCCGAGCTTGGAAAAGCGATCGAAGCGGTTCTCGGCGCGTGAGTTCGCCCGACCGTGGAACCTACGCGGACCGGGGTTGTCAGCCCAGGTATGCGTAGGTTCCTTGCGTTCGTGGCGGTGGCTGGATGCCACCGGCCATCCGCGCCGCAGATGGAGGCTCTCCAGGACCCCCCGCCCCCGGTCACCGCACGCCAGCTCGACGAGCGAGTCCCTGCACCTCCGCGCGAACCTCCCGATCCTTGCGACGGGTTGAACGCAGTGGTTGTGGCAGCCCCTCCGATCGACTTGCGGTGCGAGGACGAACACCGAAACTGCTCGGGGACCGGGACGTTCAGCGTTCGCAACTGCACGGCCTCATCCGTGGAGTTCGTCGAAATGCGGGTTCACGAGGGCGAGGGCGCGACGATCTTCACGCCGGCGGAGTCGACGTTGATCCCCGGCGCGTTGTGGACGAAGGACTCCCCGATCTTTCGAGCGGGCATTCGCAGCGTGGTCGTGACGCTGCGCGAGGGCGAGCGGCTCGTCTACACAGACCCGGTCGAGTTCCGTATCGACAACACCGCCCGAGACGCGGCGCTTCGAGCGTGTACGGCCTGCAACGGGGTGTGGGACGTGCGAGGGCTGGCCAGTGTCGAGGGCTGCAACTGTTCCACCAACGACGCCGGCAACCTTTGCGCAGACGGAAACGATTGCCAGGGCAGCTGCATGTTCGAACGGTTCGAGGTCGTCCGCCCCGGACTTCGAACGTGCGATCCAGGCGGAAGCTGTTTCGTTCAGCCCGAGCTCGGCCGCGCTGTGGGGCGATGCAGCGGGAGCATCATGAGCTTCGGGTGCAAGTCCCGAATCGAACCGGGGGCGTCGATGCAGCCGCCGGTCGTCCTTCCGTCACGCGCCCCTCTTCAGTGCGTGGACTAAAACGACCCGCTCATCGGCTTCCCTTCGGTTTTCCTCATCGGGGACTTCTCGCTACTGTTGGGAGACTCGATGCCGGCAACCTCAGATGCAGAGGCTTTCTACGAACGAGTTTCGGCCGCCCCGGGCGAATCACCCTTTCGTGTGCGCGGCACCAGCTACGTCTTTCACCAGCAATACGTCCGGGAGCGACTCCCCGGCGGGCTCCAGGCCCAAGGCGACGCGCTCCGCTCATTGCGAGGACACCCCTTCTTCTCGACCTTGTTCCTGGCGGGCGGCTGGTATGACGTGTTTCCCCTCATCGCGATGGGGCACGCTTGTGCAAACGTCGCGGGGGTTGGCTTCGAGGAGTTCGTTCGGACTCGGGCCAAGGACCAAGTCGACAAAGACCTTCGATTCGTTCGGCGGCTCTTGGTCCAGCTCGCCAACCCGGACCGTGTCGCATCACGACTGCCCGGCGTCGCGATTTCGTACTTCGACTTCCTCACGCTCGATACAGTGCAGCGGAGCCCAGGCCGAACCGCGACCCGAATGCACGGCATCCCAGTCCTGATGGTCCCTTGGTTTCGAATCGTCACCAGCGCGTTTGTCCAACACGTGATGACCGTCAACGGAGCCAAAGACGTCCGCACCGAGATCCGCGAGGCGAAGCGCGAGCCGGACAGCGCGGGGTTCGAGATGACCTCGGTCGACTTTGCGATCCACTGGACCTGAACCCAGCGGCGACCACCAGGTCCAGGCGGACGCAGGCCTGGTCAGTCAGTCGATCCGTCACGAAGCGCCTGGAGTACG
The DNA here is from genome assembly GCA_050633305.1 of Nannocystales bacterium. Lineage (GTDB taxonomy): Bacteria > Myxococcota_A > Polyangia > Nannocystales > Nannocystaceae > CAJXVA01. The sequence continues at coordinate 70,795 of JBOEGF010000022.1, read as the reverse complement.
CCGAGCCCTCCACCCAGCCGCTCCACCCACGGGGCGACCAACTCCGCCAAAGCGTGGGTCTGGGCCACCACAAGCAACGACTGACGCCGTCGCGACAGCAAGTCGGCCAGAGCGTCCGCCGTGCTCGCCACGCAGCCGTAGTCCGCTGCCGAACGCAACAGCGTTTCGATACGCTGGGCACGAGTCCCAAATCCCCGTGGGACGCGGAGGATTCGGCCGATTGCCACGACATCGGCGTCGGAGATGAACGTGCCGACCGCCGATGGGGTGGCGAGCCATGCGGCGATGTCCGAGAGGCCCGACGCATCCCCAAGCGGAGGCGGCACAACCGCGGGCCTCATCCCCGCCGCCGAAGCCTCCGGTTTCCTCGAATGGTCAGCCGCGAGGTCAAGGGCCTGGGAGACCACCGTCCGCCAGAAGGGAACCGGCTGGTCTTCGAGGACCACAGCCAAGGCTGGCAGCCACGCCAACAAGGCTTCGCGAAGGAACGCGACCGCCTCCTCCCCGTCCCCAGCCTCGAGCCGCCTCGCAACGTGTTCGAGCTGCACGGCAAGGTGACATGCGGCCGGTCCTGTCGCCGCGCCCGTCTCCATGCGGTCGGCCAAGGCGGCGGTCACCTGCCCACCAACACACCGGTCCGACTCCAGGAACACGCTCGCGTACGGGGGCACGCCCAGATCGAACGCGGCCACGTACTGACTGCGGAGCTCGCCAGGGTCGGCGGATGCGTCGAACACGGCCGCGATCTCGGCCGGGACGCCCGCGGCCCCATCCTCAAGCAGCCGGGCGAGGACTCGGTACCCGCGAACCCGCTGGGCATCCGTCGTGACCACGCTCAGCTCTCCTCACGCTCCGGAAGCAGATACGCCTCGGGCACGGGCTTGAGTGGACGCTTGAGCCACATTGGCCGACGGGTGCCATCGGGGCTGTGCTCCCGAGCGCAGCGGGCAAGGTTCCGCCACGAACGATAAACCTCCATCGACTTGCGGGTGTCCACCACGACGTCTCCGTGGCGCTCCCCTTCTCGAGCCTTGCGCACGTTGAGCGCCCGCTGCAGCCAACAGTGCGCGCCCGAGATCGGGTCTGGGTGCACACCATGGGTGAGGTTCTGATGCACGCCCACATCCTTCCACCAGATCCTCGACGTGTCTGGGTCGAAGGTCTCCCAAGCGCTTCCCTGCTTGACGATATGGAGCGCCTGTTCCCCGCCACCTCGGTCTTCGAGTTCGGCAAGCGCAGTCATCCCCGGGCTCCCGCCCATGTCGTCCTTGAGCCTCCAGCGGCCCAGGTGGTGGCTCATCGCGATCACGCCAGGCTTGATGCCCTCGGTCACCCAGACCTTGTCGATGAAGTACCCGATCTCGGTTTCGACCCGCAGCAGGTCCCCGGTCACAACGCCAAGCCGCGCGGCATCGGACACGTGCATCCACACCGGGTTGGCGTGGCTGATCTCGTACAGCCACTTCGCATTGGCCGAGCGGGTGTGGATCAGCGTGGGCAGCCGGAATGTGGGGAGCAACAGCATTTCCCCGCCATCGCGGTCGATGTTCTCGGGGGCGACGTGGCTCTGCAGGGTCCACGGCAGCACGTGCTCCACCTCGGGCCACCCCCAGTCCCGAAGCGTGGGGCTGTACAGCTCGAGCTTCTTGCTTGGCGTCTTGAAGCCCTCCCGCAGGACGCCGTCGATCTCCACGCCCCCTTCGGAGACCTCACGCTCGTACGGCACGTAGTTCGAGCTGGTGACCTCGAAGCACCCGTACTTCCGCATGTACTGCAGCGTGTCCAGCCCCTGTGCCTCGGCGGCCTTCGGGAGCCCGGGCACCGAGTGATCGAAGATCCACTTCCAGTACTCGTCTTGGCTGACCAACTCGCCCGGACGCTCAGGGCTCTCGAACCACTCCCGAATCCCCAGCGATCCATCGGGGTCCATACGCCCCGAAACCTCCACCCAGAACTCGGCCTCCTCCCAAACCTCGCCCGGGTTCGCTTCGTGCGTGAACCGGACCTTCTTGCCCGCCCGCTCCATCGCGACCCGGCGAACGGGTTGCCGAAACCCGATCCACTTTCCGGCATGGGTTTCTTGACTCATGATGTCGTGGCGTTCGCCGGAGTGCCCCATCGGCAGCACGTAGTCCGCAAACCACGCCGACTCATTCCAGGTGGGCGTGAGCGCAACGTGGAACTTCATTTTCTCGGTGTCCTGCAACGCCCGCAGCCACATGAATCCATCGGGGTTGATCCACATCGGGTTGTAGACCCGGGTGAAGTACACATCGATGTCCCCGCGGTCTTCCTCGAGGAAGTGCGGGAGCAAGAAGCTCATCTCGAAGAAGGACATCGGCCACTCCTGCGGCAGATGGAGTTCGTTCCAGGCGTTGAACGCAGGCGGCTGCTTGAACGGCTTGGGCACGAACTTGTTCCACGCGTTCATCGATGTTCCGCCCGGCGTCCCGACGGATCCGGTCAGCACGTTGAGGAAGAACAAGCACCGCGATACCTGCCACCCGCCGAGGTTTCCAATCGACGCCGCCCGCCACGTATGGGCCGCGAGCTTGTCCCCCGCCGCCTCGATCAGCCGCGCCGTCTCCTCGATGCGCTCGATCGGAACCTGTGCTTCCTCGGCAGCACGCTCAAACGTGAAGCCTGCGTAGCAGACCTCGAGGCAGCGCTCGAAGTACGCAAACGTGCCCTCTTCGCCGGGCTCGGGTGCGGGGAGTTGCGGCATCCCCGGTGCGCTCGGGGCCGATGCCAGGAACTCATCCCAGTTCACCCACCGCTTCATGAATTCGCGGTTGTAGGTCCGGCGCCGGATCAAGAAGCTAGCGATCGACAACAGCACGGTCGCCTCGGATCCCGGCCACGTCGGCAACCAAACATCCGAGCGCGAGGCTGTGTTCGACAGGCGCGGATCCATCGTGATGATCTTCGCGCCGCCCAGCTTGGCCTCCATGATCCGCTGGGCGTGCGGGTTGAAGTAGTGCCCCGTCTCGAGATGGCTGGAGATCAGCAGGATGACCCGAGCGTTGGCGTGGTCGGGGCTGGGCCGGTCCATGCCCGTCCAAAACGCGTACCCGGCACGTGCACCCGCCGAGCAGATGTTGGTGTGGCTGTTGTGTCCGTCGACCCCCCACGCGGTGATGCACCGGTTGGTGTAGTGGTCCTCGCCCGGACGCCCCACGTGGTACATGATGCCGTCGCGTCGCTTCTTTCGGCTCTCCCGCATTCGGGCGCCGATGTCTTCCAGCGCGTCATCCCAGCTCACCCGCTCCCACTTGCCCTCGCCGCGTTTTCCGACCCGCTTGAGCGGATACAAGATGCGCTCGGGATCGTAGATTTGGTTGTGGGTGGCAGGCCCCTTCGCGCAGTTGCGGCCCCGACTCCCGGGGTGCACCGGGTTGCCTTCGAACTTGCGGATCTCGAACGTCTTCTTGTCGACGTACGCCATCAGCCCGCAGCCGGACTCGCAGTTGAAGCAGATCGTGGGCACCAACGCGTAGTGGCGAGCCTTGCGTTGCGGCCAGGCTTTGGAGTCCCACTCCACCCAATCGTCCCAGGCGTGGGCCGGGGGATACGTGCTCATGCGGCCGTCGGGGTGCTGGACATGTGTGAGCTCGGTCGGCTCGACCGACGTGGTCGAGAACCCGGGCAATGCCTCCCCCGCAACGTTGCTCGGCTCCTGTGAGTCGTCGTTGGTCTCAGGAGCGCGGCCGAAGAGCGCGCCCAGGAAGTTGGCCACCGAGGTCGCGAGGTCGGTCATGAGTTTGGAATCTCCTGCGGCGCCATGACGAAGGCGTGCTCGTAGAGGTACAGGCCCATGCCCGCGCAGCCGAGACTCAACGCTGCGAGGGCGAGCCCAGGGGGTCCGAGCACCATCACCGCCAACGGGACACCGTGGCCGAGCGCGATGGCACCCCACCAGAAGCGATTTTTGTATCGGCCCCGCGAGATTTCGTGGGCTGCACGCGCAGCGATTTCGCTGGCGTGCGGGATGCCGAACTCGCCGAGCATCAGCATCATCAGATCGAGGACGACACACACGGTGAACGTCGCGCCGCTCACTTCGACCAACCGTGGTGGAAGCTCGATGGCAAGCCCAAGGACCAGCATGGTGCCCGCCCCCATCATCAGCGCCTGAACCAGCAGATGGATCGGCAGCAAGGGGCTCTGCCACAGGTCACGTCCCTCTGCCTGCGCAAACAGAAACGCGGTGTAGATGGCCGCGCCCAATGCCAGCGGCAACGTCACCCAGGTGAGCATCACCGTGACTCCGGCCGGAATCGTCCATACGTCGAGCGTCTCCAAGATCGCCCCCGCGACCCACAACCCCGAGACCGTGGAAAACGCGACGAGCAGGAAGGCCCCCCGCGTCAGCCAGCTCTTCCACTGCGGTCGTAGCAGGATGGACAAGAATCGCTCCGGCCGCTCCAAGTCATAGACCAACAACGCAGTGGTCAGCAGCGTCATCAGCACGCTGACCAAGCCGCCGACCGCCACGGCTTCTGTGCTGACCGGGAAGAGGCCCAACCCGAAGCCCAGGGTCAGCAACAAGAAGATGCCCGTCGCGATGCCTTTGGTCACCAGGTAGGCGGGCACCGGCCAGTGCCACGGGATCTTGTGCTGCGCGTTGTAGGCCACCTGGACCATGTGCTCGGCCAGCGTGCCGGCTCCGCGGATGGGTCCGCCCGCCGGTTGCCCCTGCGGCTGGGGGGCTCGCATCGGCGCCTGACCCTCGCTGCCCCGGCGCACCTCCTGCCCGAGGACCGGAAGACGCTTCGCGGGTGCGCTGCGGTGCTCGCCCACAACATCGGACCACATCATGTGCTCGGGCGTCCCGACAGCGGTGGGGTGCATCGCAAGGTCGTCGCCCTCGATGTAGAGCACCTTCGGCCGGGTGCCCTGTTCGGGCTTGCGCACGGTCGTTGCATTCCCGGCCGCAAGCTTGGCGATCTCGGAGGTCGGATCGTCGAGGTCGCCCGCGATGATCGCATGCGTGGGGCAGACGACCGCACATGCGGGCTCGAGTCCCACGTCGACTCGATGTGCACAGTAGTGACACTTTGCGACCGTGCCGCGGTCCGGGTCCACGTAGATCGCATCGTACGGGCACGCCTGCATACAGGCCTTGCACCCGATGCACGTTCCCGGGTCGAACTCCACGATGCCGTCGTCGCGCTGGACCATGGCCGTGACCGGGCAGATTCGGACACACGGCGGGTTTTCGCAGTGGTTGCAACGGTTGACCTGAAAGCTGCGGCGAACGTCGGGATAGGCGCCCTGCTCGACATACTTCACCCACGTCCGGCTCACGCCGAGCGGGACCTCGTTCTCGCTCTTGCAAGCGGTGGAACACGCGTGGCATCCGATGCACTTGCGGTTGTCGATGACGAAGCCGTAGTTCACGCGTGGGCTCAGATTGTGCAAGGAATGGGCCGGACGCGTAGAATAGGCGCAGCGGCGTCCCTCGAACCTTCTCGGGCAGGCACGTCGCATGGTCTGTTCCAATCGCGTTGCAACGTTGAAACGCGGCCTCGCTCCTCATGCCTCGCTGGCTTCCCCTCCCCCCACTGCGTCGATACCCCAAGGACGCCTTGGGGCCGGACATGCTGGCGGCGTTCACCGTGCTGTTCCTCGGCGTCCCGCAGGGTCTGGCCTACGCGACGATCGCAGGGCTTCCGCCTGTCGTGGGCCTCTACGCCGCGACCATCCCCGCGATCGTGGGCTCGCTGTTTCGCAGCTCCCCCTTGGTCATCGCCGGGCCTACCAACGCGCTGAGCCTCCTTGTCGGCGCAGGCATGGCAGACAAGATGGGAGTCGACCCGGTCGCGACGGCGCTGACCCTCGCGCTGCTGGTGGGCGTGTTTCAGGCCGCCTCCGGTCTGCTCCGTCTCGGCGCGCTCGTGGACTTCATCTCGACCGCCGTCGTGCTCGGATACATCACCGGGGCGGGCGTGCTCATCGGGTTCGGACAGTTGCACAACGCCACAGGAACCTCCGGCCCCGGGGGCCGGATCTGGGTCACGACCCGTGGTTGGCTGGACCAGCTCGGCGAAGCGAGCGGGATGGCGGTGGGCGTCACGCTCGCCACCGTAGTGCTGGTCATCGCGGCCCGATGGGCCGAGAAGCGAGGCGGCAAGCGGATCCCTGGCGCGATCGTGGCCATGGGGCTGGGACTGGTGGCCAACCTCGTGTTCGGTCTCGAGCGCCACGGGTTGGCGGTCGTCTCCGACCTCGCACCCATCCCTTCAGGATTCCCATCGCTGACCGTCCCCGACCTCAGCTTGGCGCCAAGTTTGATCCCGTTGGCGGTCGCGTGCGCTGTGCTCTCGCTCGTCGAGTCCAGCAGCGTCGCGCGCTCGGCCGCCTCCCGAACAGGGTCCCGCCTCGATGCGTCCACCGAGTTCTTCGGCCAGGGCTTGGCCAACCTCGCGGCCGCGTTCTTCGGCGGGTATCCGATCAGCGGAAGCTTGGCCCGGTCCTCGCTGAACGAGCGCGCCGGCGCGCGTACCCGCATGTCGGGAGTTTTCGGCGGCCTCATGATGCTGGGGGCGCTTGCCACATTGGGTCCGCTGCTCAACCACACACCCGTCGCGAGCCTGGCCGGTCTGATGTTCGTGGTCGCCTACGACCTCATCGACGTCCGGCGGATCCGCGCCGCGGTCCGAAGCTCGCACGAAGATGCGGCCGCCTTTTTCGCGACCATGTTCGGGACCTGGGCGTTCTCGTTGGACGTCGCGATCTACCTCGGCGTCGGCATTAGCCTGGTCCTATTCTTGCGCCGCGCCCGGCTCGTCCGTGTCACCGAACTGGCCCCGGAGGGCCCCCGGCTGGCCGAGGTGCCCGAAGACGGAGCTGCTCCACCAAACCCGATCCGACTCCTGCACGTCGAAGGATCCCTGTTCTTTGGCGCCGCGGGGGAGCTTCGCGAAGCGCTGAGTCGGGTCCTCGCCGAGCCGAGCACGCAGGTTCTGGTCGTCCGCCTCAAGCGAGCCTCGGGCCTGGACGCCACAACCGCCGGGATGCTCGGCGAGTTGGCCGAACTCTCCCGCGCTGCAGGGCACCACATCGTGTTGGCTGGCGTCACCGCCCGGGCGTACGAGGTGCTCCAGCGCTCGGGGGCCCTGCAACGCCTCGGTCCGAGCAACGTGTTTCAAACCCGCAGCCAATGGTTCCGAGCCCTGGGGGCGGGGCTTGAGCGAGCCGCGGAGTTGTGCCCGACGGGCGAGCACGCCTTCGCAGCGTTCCTGGCGACGGCAAAGCCCGAAGACCCCACCGGTGGGGCCGGGTCCGAGCACGACACGGCACCTGCGAGTACGGCTCAGAACTGAAGCTGAGCCTGCAGCGTGCCGGTGTGGGCGAAGCATCCACTCTCGCCCTGCCCTGCGTTCACATCGCAGCGGTACGAGAGCTGAAGCTTCCCGCTGTTGCCGAAGATGTACGCATTGATCCCGGGCTCAAGCGGCGCCAGAGGGCGTCCATCGTCAATGAACCCCGCCCGCATCGTGAGGTCGACGAAGGGGTTCCACGTCAGGACTCCCGCCTGCGCGTAGGCCCCCCACGAGTTTTCGGCCGGGACGCCCAGTTCAGCGGCGGCCGCCCGGCGCTCATAGAACCCCTCCGCCAGAGCGAAGACCCGCCGCCGCGACACCACCAGGTCTCCCGACGCACCCCACCGCCGTCGCGGCTCGGTCCGCACGACGGTGCCATCCGGCTGCACGATCGACTCTCGTCCCGCCACCGTGTATCCGCCCGCACCCACCGCGACCGCGAGTGGATTCGTCGGTTCGTCACGACGCCCTGCGGAACGAGGTCCGACCTCACGCACATACGGCGTTTGCACATACGGCACCGCGCCCAATGGAGCGACGACGATGCGGGCGGTCAACAACGGCGAGGGAGCCAAGGTCGTCATGTCTCGACCAGACCCATTCATCACGCCCACGTAGTATTCGAACTTGCCCCCGAAGGGCTGGCCGTGAACCGTCGCGCCGACGTCTCGATCGACACGAAAGCGGTCGACGATCGCGCCGCGCCCGGGCAACCCAAGGACTGGAAGCCCGGTGCGGAATCCACGGTTGATCCAAGGGCGAAACTGGCCGAGCTGCACAGCAAACGCATCAGCGGCTCGGATGGTGACCGTGCCATCGAGCATCGAGGGCGCCGGTCCGGCGAACTCGGGCATGAGACGCATCGCAACGGTGCCCCCCCAGAGGTTGGCGATCAGAACCGGTCTGGCCAGGCGGACGGCGACGCCTCCCTGGAGTCGAGCGTCCGTGGTGTCCCGCACCGTCGTCCGGAGCTGGCCCAGAAACCCAAACGCCAAGCTGTGTTCCTCGTCCTTGGAGACGATCCTGAATCCGCGCCACCGAGACGGTGTCTCGGGCTCAGGGTTGGTTTCCGGTTCGGTTTCGGGCTCGGCGTTTTTCCCCAACGAGCCGGGCTCGGGCGCTCGAGGCCCGTCCGCGGCGGACAGTCCTCCCGCAACCCGAGGCGAAGTATCGGCAACCTCGGCCCCCGTCACGGCGGTGGGCGCAGATGGGTCGATTCCGCGGTCGGCTGGCTGCACCGGGGCGGGTGCCACAGCGACGAGGCTCCACCCCACCGACACTAGACTTGTCGAGATGCTCACGGACAGACCCGCTTTCTACCAACCGGGCGTCCGGTTGGGGCTCACGAAGCACCCTGCGGGCTCCGTTCGACGTCGTACCCAGCATCCGCCCACGCGAGCATGCCTCCGCGCATCGACACAGCGGACGCAAACCCCTCCCTGAGCAGCGCCAGGGCCACCTGCCCAGAGCGCCCACCCGAACGGCATACGAGCACGATCCGAGTGTTTCGGTCCCACCCACTCACGGTCTCTAGCACCCCAGCCGTCGGAGCATGGAGTGACCCCGGAACCCGTCCCATCGGGTTCTCCCACTCCGCGAGCTCCCGAACGTCGATGACCCGAGCTTGCGCGGCCTTGGACTCATCCTTGACCCAACGAATGGTCACCTCGGGTACGCCCCCGTGGGTATTTTCGATCGGAGCCCACGGGGCGACCCCGCAGTTGCTGTTGGCGGGCAGTGCCTCGTCGATGCGCGTGGGGTACGGGAGATTGAGCGCGTCCATGATCTCGACGAACTGTTCGACGGTGCGACCCGCCCCCAACCGTGGGTTGTGCAACACCTCTTCGCGCACCGTGGTGGAGGTCCTTCCCTTGTAGTCATGCGCGGGGTAGAGCTGGGTGGGCTCGGGGAGCGAGAAAATCTTCTCGTGTACCGACGCGAACAGTGTGCGTGCATCTCCCTGCTGGAAGTCGGTCCTGCCGCAGCCGCGAATCAGCAGCGTGTCGCCCGTAAACGCCTTGCCCTCCGCGTGCACCACAAACGTCGCGTCCCCGGAGGTGTGCCCGGGGGTCAGCCGGACCTCGATCTCGTGCGCACCGAACTGGACGGTCTCTCCATCCTCCGCAGCCAGGTCCGCACAGTCGACCCCGGCGTGTTTGGACATCACCGTGCGAGCACCAAAGCGTTGTCGAAGGGTGCCCGCCGACGTGATGTGGTCGGCATGTACGTGGGTTTCGAGCACCCACACGAGCTTCAAGGAGAGTTCCTCGAGCAGTTCAGTGTCTCGCAGGAGTTGCTCCCGCACCGGATCGATGAGGACAGCCTCTCGCGTCTGTTCGTCGGCGAGCAGATAGGTGTACGTGGCGGTGTCCCGGTCAAAGAGTTGTCGAAACAGCATGGTCTTCCTTCGGACGCGGTGGGTTGGGTTCAGCTTGCGGTGCGCATGCCCGCTTGGACGGCAGGTTCAGTCTGAGGGGGATCGGACTCCAATGCTACGACCGCATCGTGCACGGACAAGTGCGGCGACGCTCCGACCACCTCGGTGTCGAGGCCACTTCGGCGTAGCGCGTCGAGGACAGGCCCCTTGAGGCCCGCGAGGACGAATCGGATGCCTTGATCCGCAAGCGAGCGGACAATGTCCGACATCGCCGCGTTGGCGGAGGAGTCGAGTCGGTTGATGCTGCTCGCATCGAGGATGACGGTTGAAGGACGCTCTTCCGCGACCGCAACCGAGTCGCGAATCATCTCTTTGAGAAACGTGACGTTCCCGAAGTAGAAGCTGGCGTCCATCCGCAGGATCAACACGCCGCGCACCTGCTGCGCGGCCGGGTTCCGCAATACGTTGCGATACGACGTCGTGCCCGGGATCCGACCCAACACCGCCGCGTGGGGACGGCTGGTTTGAACGACGAACCAGAGCAGCGACGCGGCCACGCCCAGGCCGATTCCGGCCTCGATTCCCAACGCGAGCGTGCCAACAAACGTCAGGACCAGCAGCGCCAGGTCGGCACGGTCCACGGCCCACAAGTGGCGAACCTCCGCGACATCGATGAGACCGAAGACCGCCGTCATGATCACCGCGGCCAACACGGCCTTGGGCAGGAAGTAGAACAACGGGGTCAGGAACAACAGCGTCCCCATGACCACCAGCGCCGTCACCAAACCGGCGAGGGGCGTCCGAGCACCGGCCTGCGCGTTCACAGCCGTACGGGAGAACCCGCCGGTCACCGGGTAGCCCCCGAAGACGGCCGCACCCAGGTTGGCGAGCCCCAGTCCCACGAGTTCCTGGTTCGGCTCGATCTCGTAGCGGTTCCGGGATGCGAACGCCTTGGCCACCGACACCGACTCCATGAAACCGACCAACGAGATGATGACCGCAGTCGGGAGCAATGACGCGAGCGTGTCGCCTCCGAACACGGGCAGCGTCGGCGCGGGCAGACCCGCAGGCACCTCTCCGACGATCGCCACCCCCGAGGAAGCGAGGTCGAAGCCCCACACCACGAGCGTGCCCCCGACCACGACGATGAGCGCACGCGGCAGCTTCGGCGCCCGTCGCTTGAGCGCGACCAGGACCGCAATACTGACAGCCCCGATCAGCACCGTACTCGGCTGGACTTCGGCGACCCGGTCGATCGCGCCAAGGATGATGGTGTGAATGTGGTGACTGCGCGGGATGTTGACACCCAGCAGATGGCCCAGCTGGCTGAGCCCGATGATGAGTGCCGCCGCCGAGGTGAAGCCACTGACCACGGGGTGGGACAGGAAGTTGACGAGGAACCCCGCTCTCAGCAAACCCATGACCGCCTGAATCAGGCCGACCAGCAAGGCAAGGGCCACCGCGTACCCGACGTACTCGGTACTGCCCGCCTCTGCCAACGGCGTGAGCGCAGTCGCGACCAGGAGGGACACCATCGCGACCGGGCCCACGGCGAGTTGGCGAGAGCTGCCAAAGAGCGCGTAGAGGACGATCGGAATGGTGGAGGCATACAGCCCGATGATCGGAGGCAACCCGGCCAACATCGCGTACGCCATCCCCTGGGGGATGAGCATGACCGCGGTGGTAAGGCCAGCGGACAGGTCCGACTGAAGGTCGGCACGCTCGTAGGAGCGGAGCCACGTGGCAGCGGGAACAAGACGGCGAAGCAAGGACATGGCTGAATCTCCTCGGGGTTTGGGTTAGGCGTTGGTGCGTGATCGGTCGTAGAGGAACACCCCCGCCATCCCGACAAACATCGAGGCGACGAAGGTGAGCACATCGCCGCGAAGGCTCGCGGCACTGACGATGGCGGGACCGGGACAGAACCCGCCCAGCCCCCACCCCATCCCGAACAAGATGCCACCCGCGACAAGCCGGACGTCGATGTCTTTTCGGGTGGGAAGATGGAAGGAGTGATGCAGTAGAGGGCGAGTCCGCTTGGTGACGAAGTGGAAGACGGGGGCGTACAAGAGGATTGCCCCGCCCATGACGAAGGCGAGCGATGGGTCCCAGGCTCCGGTCACATCGAGAAACGACACGACCTTCATGGGGTCGGTCATGCCACCGACGGCGAGACCCACGGCGAACACGAGACCGGAAAGAAAGGCTGCGAGGACAACGGGCATGACGGCTCCTAGAAGATGTGTCGGGTGAAAAAGACCGTGATGGCAGCGAAGCTCATGAAGAGCGCCGTGGCGACCATCGACCGGGGGGAAAAGCGGGACAGGCCGCAAACCCCGTGACCGCTGGTGCAACCGCCACCGATCCGCGTACCGACGCCGACCAGCAAACCCGCCACGACGAGTGCTCCTGTGCCTGCCGTGGGCTGCGACCCGAACTGCCCAGGCACCAGAGCAACCATCACGACGCCGCCGGCGAGAAGCCCCCCCATGAACGCAAGGCGCCAGGGGCGTTCCCCGGCCGGAGCCGACGCCAGTCCTCCGATGATCCCGCTGATCCCGGCGATGCGCCCCTTGAGAACGAGCATCATCGCGGCGGAAAGGCCGATCAACAGGCCCCCGATGCTCGAGGCTATGGGTGTGAACTCAGTCATGTGCTTGCTTCTTTCGTGCGTGAACGTCGAACCCGCCGTCGCGGACCTTTGCGACGAAGCTCGGGAGCCTCGGCGCGAGGCGGCGGATCGTCTCGGTGAGCTGTTGGTGCGCCAGCGCGTGCTGGCTCGCGAGGAAGGCCTGCTCGTCCACCCCTGAGGCCATCAACGACGGAACCGCCTCCAGAAGGAACGCGGCGTTCTCACGTCGAATGAACGCCGAGACTTGGGGGTGAACGACGAAGACCTCCGTCTCCCCCACCCGGGGCGAGACGAGCGGGATGGTGGAGAACGCGTGGACCGGACCACCCATGTCGACTTCCACGATGGCCGACTCCGCGTGGTCTCCTTGCAACACGACGAACTCGAGCCGGCCCTCAGCGGCCCACAGCCGTTGGAAGTAGGCGCCGAGCACTGCCTCGACCAGCGCAGGGCGAACACCGTAGGCATCCGCGTGTTGAAGGCTCAACCGCAGATGCCCGCACCCCACATGCTCGGGCTTGGTCACGCTTGCCAGCAGCGCGTCTCGGCGGGCCACAGGCGGGCTGTGGAGAACCTCTGCGAGGTCTGTATCTTCGACCAGCGGCACCTCGGCCGACAGCAGCCAACGTCGCGCAGCGTGAACATCGGTGTGCAAGTAGAAGTGGCCGAACGCGTCGAGGTAGCTCGTAAAGACCCGCTCAACGGCCTCGACGGAGAACTGGAAGCCGCCCAGCGCTTCCGCGGTCGCGAGGGCCAAGATCAACTCCCCCGCATCGCCCCCAGGTGTGCCAACGATGGCGTGCGCGTCACGACCGTCCACACACGCTTGGGTGCCATGCAAGAGCAGGTTCGCCGCCTTGGTTCGGCGCACCCGGTCACGGTCGGAGAGGTCTCCTTGGATATCGGCGACGAAGAGTTCGCGAACCTCGGGAGCTCGCGCCCGCGCTTCCGAAGCACGCACGAAGGGCGCAAGCGCGCGGCCGCTTTGCTCCCACGCCAGCAGACCGCCGGTGAGCGATGCGGCATGAGCGAACCCCATCTCGGTGAGTTCCTCGGCGGCAGCCCCGGAGCGACGCCCCGAACGGCACACCAAGACGACAGGCGCGTTGCGGTCCCAACCGGTGGCCTGCAGCGCGACATGCTCCAGGGGGACATGCTCGCTCCCGGGGATCACCCCGGTGCTGTCGAGCTCTCCACGCGTCCGCACATCTACGATGCGCACGTCGCAGTCACGCTCCGCGAGCGCCTCGACCGAGGCCTCCGGCGTGCCTCCCGGAGAGACCACCGTGACCGCCCCGCGAACACACAACCCCGGACCCGGGTCGACGGAATCGCTCGCGATGGGCTGCGACGGCGTCTGGGGACATCCCGAAAGCAGGACCGCCAGCGCGAGGCAGCTCGGAGGGTGACGACGCATGCTCGACGACGGTGCACGCCGGAGGCCGGCCGGCCAAGAACAGAGAAAACACAATCATTTCAAACGCCTAGCCGTCCCGCGAATCTTCAGCGTCGCGGGCCCGTGTTGCAGGTGTTTCACGACGTCTCCCACGTCTCAAACGCCTGAAGTCCCAGTTCGCCCCATCTTCCTCGGGGGTAAAGCGCCAGAAAACCCACCGGCGTCCAACCCGTCGAGCCGGCATGGTGATCCTGTGGTCCCTCGCGCACTTGCATCTGCACTTCTCGCCGCCGCGCTCACGCTTCCCTCGTGCGCTCGGCGCGATGGTGTCGTCCCCCCCCGAGCCCAACTCGGCGGCGACGAAGGGACACACGATCGACCGGGCGCGAGCCAGGACGCCGAACTCGACCGGCTGCTCCGCGCGGGGTGGACCGCTGCGGGACTCGAACCCGCCGCCTACGTCGACGATGCGACCTACGTACGACGGGTCTCCCTCGACCTCACGGGACGAATCCCGACCGCCACCGATCTCGCGGCCTACGAAGCCGACCCCCGGGAGGACAAACGCGTCGCGTGGGTCGAAACGCTGTTGAGTTCGCAAGCGTTCGCCGAGCACTGGTCCGAACTCTATACGGACCTGTTGTTGGCCGGCCGCACCCGGGAACGCAACCGCGTGACCGAGGATACGAGGGCGTGGCTCGAAGGCGCCTTCGCGGACAACATGGGCTACGACGCGATCGCAACCGAGTTGCTCACGGCAACAGGGCGGTTTGAGGGCGTCGGGCCGTACGGATTCCTGATCAGCCACGGCGAGAAGAACAACGTCGAGGCGCTGACCGGCAAGACCGCGAAGGTGTTTCTCGGCATCACGCTCGAGTGTGCGCAGTGCCACGACCACCCCTCGGACCCCCGCTACTCGCAGGAGGATTTCTACGCCCTCGCGGCGTACTTCGGGCGCTCGCGGTTTCGATTTCAGAAAGCAGGCGGCGCGCGTGTCCCCACCCTCACGGACCGCAAGCGAGGCCAGATGCACCTGCCCACCCCGCAGGATGGCCCAGGCGACCGCTCGGGCGCCCAGATCGCACCCGGTTTTCTCTCCAAGGGCGCCAGTGAGCACCCCGCTGGCCGTCGTGCCGCGCTCGCGCAAGACATCACAGGCTCCGACCTGTTCGCCAAGACCGTGGTGGCCCGGACATGGCAGCAGCTGTTTGGCGTCGGCCTGGTCCCCCGCTGGGATGACCTCGGCGGTGAGCATGACGAAAGCCATCCTCCAATCCTCGAACACCTCGCCTCGCAATTCGTCCGCAACGGCTACGACCTGCACGATCTGCTGCGCACCCTCGTATTGAGCGACGCCTACCAGCGCAGCTCCGCCGCACCCGACCGAGACCCCGCCCAGACTCGAGCCGCCGAGGCGGTCTTCGCCCAGCACCCAGTGCGCTCGATGAACGCCGAGCAGCTGTTCCGAAGTCTGATGATCGCGACTTCGGCCGACGGTCGCGGCGGCCCGCGCTTCCGCAAGAACTTCGAGAAGCGGCGCGACCGGGCGCTCAAGGAGTACCGGTTCGTGTTCTCGGACGATGAGATGCACAGCACCGACTCGTTCTCGGGCAGCGTCCCGCAGGCCCTGTTGTTGCTCAACGGAGACCTTATCCGCTCGGGAACCTCCGACGTTCAAGGCACCGCCGTGTACGACGTGCTGAGCCGCTACGAGTCCCCACAGGCCCGCGTTGACGCCCTGTACCTGAGGGTCTACGGCCGACGTCCAACGCAGGCTCAACAGACACGAGTCCTCGCGACCCTCGAAGAGCGCGAGCATGGCAGCTCGGCCTACGAAGACCTCATGCACGCCATGCTGCTGAGCAGCGAGTTCCTCACCATCCACTAAGCTCGACCGAAGGAGACGACATGCCCATGATGACGCGACGCAACGCCATGAGACTGGGCCTGGGAGCGCTGGCTGCCGGGGTCACCACTGCCGCCCATGCCACCGGACCGGCCACCTTGGCGCAGGGAACGGCCAAGGCCTGCATCCTCCTGTACATGGTGGGAGGGGCGAGTCAGATCGACACCTGGGACCCCAAGCCGGGGCGGCCCACAGGAGGCGAGTTTAGTTCCATCCGCACCACCATCCCAGGCGTGCACGTCAGCGAGCACCTTCCCGGCTTGGCGCGCCGCGCCGATGACCTCGCGATCGTCCGGTCGCTGTCGTACCGCGAGGGCAACCACGCCCGTGCCCGCTACCTGATGCACACCGGCTTCGTTCCGGCCGGCGGGGCTCGCCACCCTGGCCTGGGCTCCTTTGTCCACGCGGCCCAAGCCCCCGGAGCGCCACTGCCGGGAAACATCGCGGTCGGGGGACCCGGGCACAAGGCAGGACTGCTGGGTCCCGCGCACGACCCCTTCGTGGTCAGCAACCCCACCCGTCCGGTCCGGAACGTCGAGAGCGAGATGTCGAAGGGTCGGCTCGATGCGCGGTTGGACATGTGGTCGGCATTGCAGGGCGACTTCGCCGCCGGACGCTCCCCGAGCGCCGTGCAAGGGCACGAGGCCGTCGTGGACCAGGCTGTTCGCATGATGCGGGCGGCCGAGCTCGAGGCCTTCGATCTGGACCAGGAGCCTCGGACCGTGAGCGAGCGATACGGCCCTGGAAAGTTTGGCCAAGGCTGCCTGATGGCAAGACGCCTCGTCGAGCGGGGGGTCCCGTTCGTCGAGGTCCAGATGGGCGGGTGGGACACCCACGAGAACAACTTTGAGCGCGTCGCAGCGCTCAGCGCTGAGCTCGACACGGCCATGTCCGCGCTGCTGGACGACCTCAAATCCAGCGGACGACTCGACGAGACGTTGGTGCTGTGGATGGGAGACTTTGGGCGGACGCCAAGAATCAATGCTCGCGGAGGTCGCGACCACTACCCGCACGTCGCATCCGCTGTCCTCGCCGGCGGCGGGGTCTCCGGAGGTCAGGTCGTGGGGGCGACCGACGCAGACGGCGTCGCGGTGACCGAGCGACCGGTTTCCGTCGCGGACTTGCACCGGACAGTGCACACCAAGCTCGGCCTCGACCCCGAGGATGTTCGACTCTCCAGCGGCGGACGGCCGATTTCGGCCGTCGACGGGGGCTCGGTGATCGAGGAGTTGTAGGCCCCGCTAGGGAACAACGTACGGGGAGGCAGGCTCGGGCACGAACGGCAGCTCTTCGAGTTGCAATGCGGCCCGGCCGGCGAACGCCGCGAACAAGATCACCGTGGGAAGCAACGCGACCAAGAGCGCCCGTAGCAGATGAATCTGGTGGGTGCGCGCCAAGCCAACCGAGGCGGACCACAGAAAGACGACCACCAACCCCAACGCGATGCCGAGGAACAGGTTTCCGTCGACGCCCACCGTGAAGAGCAGGACGTCGAGCACCGCGATCCCAAGCAGCGCCGGGCCCATCGCGTAGCCGACCGCACGCATACTGGCACCGACCGATCGAGAGGCCCCCCCCGTGAGACCGACCGCGACGTGCGAGACGAGTCCGCACACGAAGTAGAGCAGCGGCATACCCACGGGAACCATCACCAGAAGCCAGACCGAGAGCGCCTCGAGCATCGCCGGATCCAACAGGACGTGGATCGACCGGCTCGTCACGAGCTCGCGCTCGGGCGACACCACAAACGCCGCGCCGAGCCAGGCGACGAGGCCAAGCCACGGCAGCAAGCGTAGCGTCGCGAGGAATCGAAGCGCGGTGCCGTGATCGATGGGTTCGGGGCAGCGCAAGAACACGCGCTGTGGCGACACCACTACGCCCAACAGTGTGCGAGCGCAGCGCCGAAGCCACGTCCCCTCCGCGCGGAGTTCGGTCGGGACCCGGCTCTGCATCGAGTCCGGATCAAAAGGGGGCGGTGCACTCGAGGGTGCGGCGGCAGGGGCCGACATGGGCCGCGGGAGCTTACCAACACCCCGCCAGAGATCGGAGTCGCATGGGCGTGCGTCCACCCTTTACGGCGATGCAAGTGGCGGCATACCCTTGTCCTATGGCCTGTAAGCTGCCCCGGATCGCGGCACCGTTGCTCCTCGTCGCCTTCGCAGCGGGGTGCCCGGGGAAGAACAGCGGGCCTCCGCAGCACTACGACGACCCGCGCGCGATGATCGAGGTCTTCGAGGACCCGCAGCGCGACGCATGGCAACAACCCGATCGGGTGGTGGACGCCCTGCCCGCCCCCGCCAAAGCATCCACGGTCGCCGACATTGGTGCGGGCTCGGGCTACTTCACACGCCGCCTCGCGCTCTTGGTGCCCGAGGGGCGGGTCTACGCGGTCGATGTCGACGGTGAGTTCGAGGACTACCTGCTCGAGCAGCGCGAGCAGTGGGGCACGCCCAACATCGAGCCCCACCTGGCCCACTACGACGACCCGATGCTGCCGCAGGATGGGCTCGACCTGGTCTTCTCGGCCAACACGTACGCGTACATTCGGAGCCGTGTGCCCTACTTCACACGGGTTCGCGCAGCCCTCAAGGACGAGGGGCGGCTGGTGCTTCTCGACTTCCGCCCCGATGCGACCCCCCCAGAGGGGATTGCGCCTGCTCCGCAGCACCGGATCGACGTCGAAACCGCGAAAGGGGAGCTCGCGCAAGCCGGGTTCGTGGTCGAGTCGGAGGAAACCTTCCTTCCCCACCAGTGGTTCCTCGTGCTACGTCCGAGCGATTGACCGGGTGGTCCCCGGGCGGTCTCCGGGGGGTCCCCGGGGTTGCTCCGCGGGCGCTCCGGGTCGCAGACGGGACTGAGGCCAACCCGACCATGAGCCAAAACCACAGCCACGCGAACGTCTCCGGGGCAACAACGACGCCGCCCCCCGAGCTTTCCACGGACCCGAACGCCCAAGCCTACGCCAAGGCTTTGGACGGGCTCGCCGGTCGACAGCAAGACAACGGCGCCTTCGCGGGCGAGGTCGTTTGGAACCCGATGCTGGTGTGTCAGTACGTCTTCGTCTGCCACATCACCGGACACGAGATCCCTCAGGCTCGCCGGGCACTGATCCGCCGTAGCCTCGAGGTCCAAGAGTTCCCCGGCGGCGGCTGGGGGATGCTCCCGGTCGTTCACACCGGCGACCCGAATGAGCCCCGCGCCTTTCGCGGAAAGGCGTGGTTGTTCCACACGACGCTCGGGTACGTCGCGCTGCGATTGCTCGGGGCCCCCGCCGACGACCCGATGTGTGTCCGAGCGCGGAGCTTCATTTCGGAGGCCGGGGGCGTCTACACGATCCCTACGTGGGGCCGGATCTGGCTCGCCTTGTTGGGCCTGTACCCGTGGACCGGAGCGCAGCCGATCATGCCCGAGCTGTGGCTGCTTCCCGAGTCGGCGCCGATGCACCCGCGGCGGCTGTACTGCCACATGCGCTTGATCTACCTCGGCTTGTCGTACCTGTACGGCGCCAAGGTGGTGGCGCCCAGTGGACCGTTGCTCGATGCCATTCGCTCGGAGCTGTACCCGCGTGGCTACCGAGCCGAAGACTTCGAGCAACACACCGAGTCGATCGCGGCGACGGACCTTTACGAGGAGCCGGCGCCCGCGCTCAAGAAGATCTTCGCCGGCCTTCGACGGGTCGACCGTGTCGTCCCCGGCGTGGTTCGCAAGCGAGCCCTCAGCAAGGCGATGGAGCACATCCTGTTCGAGTTTCGTTCGACGGACTACGTGTGCCTCAGCCCCGTCAACGGGTTCCTCTTCTGCCTGGCGCTGCACGCAGAGGACCCCCAGCACCCCGAGCTCGCCAAGGGCATGGCCGCGATGGAGTACTGGGTCTGGGAGGACGAGACCCTCGGGACGCGATTCGCAGGTGCCCGATCCGACATCTGGGACACCTCGTTCATGCTTCAAGCGTTGAGCGAAGGTCCCCAAAGCGACCAGGCGCGCTCGATCGCCCACGCCGCGTCGCGTTGGCTGCCGACGGCGCAGATGCAGGCCGACGTCCGCGGTGGTTCCCGACACTTCCGCGAGCCCGCGTACGGCGGCTGGGGATTCGCGAACGAGAACCATCCGTGGCCCGTCAGCGACTGCACCGCCGAGGCCCTCGAAGCGCTGATGCGTATCGAAGATGCCGGGCTGAGCGACGAGGTTGGGCGGCTGCAGCTGGGCCGCAAGCTGTGCGCGGTCGAGTTCATCCTCCAACGCCAAAACGACGATGGTGGGTTCGGCTCCTACGAGCCTCGCCGTGGGCCGATGGTGCTCAAGCACTACAACCCGGCGGAGATCTACGGCAACTGCATGCTGGAGTACTCGTACACCGAGTGCACGGGCAGCTGCGTTCGCGGTCTCGCGTATGCAGAGCGCGAGCTGGGCGAATCCATGCCCAGCGAGCTCCGCTCCAGCGTACGCAAGGCCGTGACGGATGGCCGCGCCTTCTTGCTCGAACAGCAGCACGAAGACGGCGGCTGGCTCGGTTTCTGGGGCGTCAACGTCACCTACGGGACGTTTTTCGCCTGCTCGGGCCTGCTCGCAGCGGGGCTCCCCCCCTCACACCCCGCTTTTGCACGGGCCAGCCGGTGGCTCGTGGAGCATCAACGACCCGACGGCGGCTGGGGCGAGAGCTACCTGGGGCTGCTCAACGACGCGCCCCACGACCTCGAGCCCAACGAAGCCAGCACAGTCACCCAGACCGCCTGGGCCGTGCTGACGCTGCAGGAAATCGCGCCCCACGAGACCGAGGCGATCGAAACGGGGCTTGCCTTCCTTCGGGACCGACAGCGCGACGACGGCCTGTGGCCGCCGGAGACCCCCTCCGGCGTCTTCTTCAACACCTCGGTGTTGGACTACGAGCTGTACCGGCAGGTTTTTCCGACCTGGGCGCTCGCACGCGCGCTCGGGCACGCCGGCTGAGCTCTCCCGTCGCCCCCCGGGCCGGCGGTGGTCCGCCCTACGAGTCGCTGGAGTGCTCGTCGAGTTCGACCGCCTCGACGCTGACTCGAATGACGCGACGGTCGTTGGCGGCCAGGATCTTGAACCGAAGGTTCTCGAACACCACGACCGAACCCGCGATGGGAATCTGTCCGGCGAGTTGCGTGAGCAGGTCGCCCACCGAGTCGACACCGTCGAGTTCTTCGAACTCCATGTCGAAGGTCTCCTCCACATTGCGGAGACTGGCGGTCCCGTCGAGATAACAGACCCCGAGGTGGTCGAGCGCAGCCGAGGGTGCCTGGTCGCTCTCGTCAAAGATCTTGCCCACGATCTGCTCCAGCACGTCCTCGAGCGTGACCACCCCGACCGTGTGGCCCCCGTCGTCCACCACGATCGCGAGGTGCTTGCGCTCCTCTTTGAACCGCTGGAGCAGGTCGGAGATCAGCAGGCTCTCGGCGACGAACAACGGCGAGCGCATCGCCTGCTCCACCTTTTCGCGACCGGCATCGTGTTGCCCGATGAGGGACTTGATGTGGAGCACGCCCTTGATCGAGTCGAGATCGCCTTCGAACACGGGCATGCGTGAGTGGCCCGAGTGACGAGCCACTTCGACCACCCGCTCGACGTCCCAGTCGAAGTCGATCGCGGTCACGTCGCGCTGCGGCACCATGATGTCGCGCACGATCTTGTCATCGAAGCGAAAGATGCCGCGCAGCAGCTCGGCTTGGTCGGCCGCGATGGTGCCCTCTCGCTGACCAACCTTGACCAAGAAGTCGAGGTCGTCGGAGGTGACCTTGCTGTGCCCGTGCTCTCCGGACACCGTCCGAGCGAGCATCCAGTTGGTCAGCTTCGTCAGCGTCCACACCACCGGAGAGAGCACCCGGCCCAGAACGTTGAGCACGGAAAGCAGAGGAAGCGCGAGCTTGTGCGAGTACGCCCGGCCGACCGCTTTTGGGAAAATCTCCCCGAAGACCAGCAACAAGACCGTGGTGACAAACACCGCAACCGGGACCGCCCAGTCTCCCCAGGCGCCACCTTCGAGATGCTCGATGGCCAGGGCCGTCGCCATCGCGCCCATCAGCGTGTTGGTGATGTTGTTCCCCACGAGGATCGTAGAGAGAACCTTCACCGGCGATTTCACCCAGCTCGACACGGTGCGCGCGTCACGGCCCCCGTCTTCGAGAATCTTGGCCGCCTGGTGCTCTCCCAGCGAAGTCACCGCGGTCTCGGAACCCGAGAAGAACATGCTGCCGCCCAGGCAAAGCACGATCGTCAGCAAGGCGAGGATGTCGGCTTCGCTCATCGCAGTTCCTTTGACGCGATCGCCGTCCCGACACACCCGGGGTCATTCGCGGCCGCGCGCAACGAACAGGCGCCCAGGATGTGCACGACGCCGATGCCGCGCTCGAGCTGGTCGAGCGCATCGGCAACCTTTGGAATCATCCCGCCCGCGATGACGCCCGTGGCGATCGCGTCCCGAGCTTCGGTGGGCGTGAGGGTGGGGATTCGAGTGTCGGGGTCTGTGATGTCCCCGAGCACGCCGCCTGCTGCAGTCATGAGAAAGAGGTGGTCCGCGTGGACAGCCGCCGCGATCGCGGATGCGACCGTGTCAGCGTTGATGTTGTAGGCCTGTCCATTGGAATCCGCAGCGAGCGGAGCGAGCACGGGGGTACGTCCATCAGCCCACAACAGTTCAACAAGTGCCGTGTCGACCCCCGCCACTTCACCGACGAACCCCCAGTCGACCGGTTCTCCCTCGACCACCTCCGCGGCACGTCGGGTCGCTGTGAGGAGGCTGACTCCGGCGAGACCCACGGCACGAACACCACGGGCTCTTGCGGTCGCGACAACGTCTACGTTCACGGCGCCTGCGAGAATCTGTTTGGCCACTTCGAGCGTCGCACCGTCAGTCACGCGTCGCCCTGCGACCTTCTGAACCTCGAGGCCGAGCGCGGCGGCGTGGTCGTTGGATTGTGGGCCGCCGCCGTGGACGAGGACGAAGCTCCATCCGTCGGCGATGAGCGCACGTACTTCATCGAGGACGCGGACCAGCGCCGCGGTATCTGCAACAACCTCCCCGCCAAATTTGAGGACAGCACGAGGAGGCTTCGGATTCGGAGGTTCGTCGTCGTTCATCGACCGGAACGCGCCGACGGATTAGCACGAACCCGGCCCGTCCGGTGGAGCCCGATCCATCGCCGCGCATCGAAACCAGTCGTTCAGGACGCTCTGTCGGCTCGGGCTGATCTCCGTGCCGATTCGTCATCCGGGGTCACGCACGACATCGATGTCATGGCGACAACGGCGGTTGCCCGCCCGACCCGGACTTTTTTGTCATACCTGCGGGTCCGAACTCAGCAATTCCCCTACACGAAAAATATGCAAAGCAAGTGATTTCAACACATTGCCATTTTGGCCCAGCCCGTGCACATGGGGGAGGTGAAGCTTGAGCCTGACTTACTCTTCTTGGCTTTCACCTCTGGCTTCGCCCTTTCTTCTTAGCTTCCTCCTTGTTCTAGCCTTGGCTTCGACTGGACTGACCGCTTGATTTGCTCGATGGCTTTTTTTGCGAGTTTTGCGAACGATCTCTAGCTTGGTCCCTTCTTCCTGACTTGAACCTGTTCTTGCCCTAGCTTCTCTTGTCCTTGTCTTCGTTTGGGTTTTCGTTAGATTTCCCGGGTTTTCCCGAGTTTCCCCTTAGTCCGGGCCTTGATTTGACGGAAGGCGATACGCGAGCCTTCCACGGTGTCTAGCTTTCTTCGCGTAGCTTGAGTCTGATCTGGAGCGGTCGTCCCGTTCTATCGGACGCACTTGAGCGCGGTGCTGGGGGGCCAGACCGCGTGGGCAATCCAGCGCGGTTGCCGCGATGAACATACAGCTTTGGATGCTGTGGCCTGCTCCGACGGGGCGCCACGTCAGGAAAAGCCCGAGGTCACCTGGTCCGTGACTTCGGGTTTTTCGTGTTGACCGCGTGAGGCCTCGCCGGCCCGCGAGTGCGAACGGCCCGCGACTTCAGACGCTCACGCGCCGTGGAGATGGTCGGCCGGTTCGGCGACCCTGTTTGTGAGCCGGTCCAACTGTTCCTCCGGGAGCCGGGACTCGATGCCCGCGCAGACCGTCTGGGCATCGAACGTCTCCGAGGGGGCCACAGTGTGAACGTCCACGACCGCGTGTGCCCGTGCCAAACAGGGGCCGTCCGCCGGCATTCCGTGGCGGGCCGGGGCGAATCCATCTCTGCGCAGGGTCTCGGAGTCGAACGAGATCGGACCTCCACAGCGCGGGCACTGCACGGTGTCGCACGACCCATCGACCACAGTGAGCCAGGGATCGCGGCCATGACGGTTGCGGGCGGCACTCCACCAGGTGGAGTCGAACGGTTGGATCGCCGGGATCGGATCGGGAAGCAGCCGCTCCGTCTCAAACCATCGGGCCGCAAGGTAGTAGGCCGGCGCCGATTTGCCGGCGTGTTCGCGGGCTTCGACGAACAGCATCGGGTGCTCGAAGTGCGGGTCCTGCTCCCAGGCGGTCGAAAGCCGCGTTCTCAGCTCCCCACTGAGCGTGGTCTGCAGAGCGCCCACAACAGTTCGGGTCACACGGTCCGCGAACACCCACATGACGTTGCCGAGCTTGTGCCACGGGTCCACGCCAACGTCGCACACCTTGAGCTTGTCACAGCCGACCCGAGCGTCCGCACCCCGGCCCCGGCGCCAAACCGACACCAGCTTGATCTCGATACGATCTTCCCAGTCGAGCTGGGCGTCCCCGTCGTGAGCATCGAGCCCGAGGTGCCACTGGAGGGCGTTCCCGTGGCGACCGCGAGAGCGCCTCGATGACAACGCTCGGGCCGCCGGGCCCAGCGGAAGCCCCATCGCACCCTCGACGAGCGCTTCAAGGTGCGCGCAGCGTCGCAGCGGAGTGTCGACGCCAGGAGGCGCGTGCCGAAGGGGAAGCCGCATCTGCTCGACCCCCCGACCTTAGGACGGCTTCTTGTCGTCTTTCTTCTTGTCGTCTTTCTTCTTGTCGTCTTTCTTATCGCCTTCCTTCTTCTTGTCGTCCTTCTTGTCCTTGTCGTCTTCCTTCTTCTTCGCGCCGGGCTTCTCAGCGCAAGCAACGAGGGTCGGGGACGCGACAGCAAACGCAAGCGTCGCAAGCAGAGTCGAACGAAGCATCGTCATGCGCGGAAGGCTAGCAGCCTCCCCCACCCCTCCGCCCGCCGATCTTGCGCGAAAGCCCCGCGGACCCCCCGAGTTCCCCTCCATGCCAGACCCAGCAAGCCCGACAGGGCGACCGCCTGGGCGGCAAAGCTTCGGGGGCTCCGCGCCCGAAGTTTTGGGACTGCGAAGTCCCCTCTACGGAGACACACTAGATCGGCAAGGGCCGACCGTGATCGTCGACCTGCACGTAGACGACCTCCGCCTGCGTCACCTGACGAGGCTCGATCTGCTTCGCGAGGGCGCTCGGTGCTTCCGACTCGACCTTCACGCATACCGTCATGGAGGTCCGCCCGCGCTTGATGACCCGAGCATGACACGTGATGAGGTCGCCGACGTGCACAGGCTCGTGGAACACGATCTTGTCCATCGCCACGGTGACGACCTTGCTCGCACCCGAGCTCTGCGCGGCGATCGCCCCCGCCTGGTCGATGAGGCTGAGGATCAAGCCCCCAAAGATCGTGCCATGGGCGTTGGTGTCCGCAGGCATCGCCATCTGGCGAATCGCCACGAGCCACGCGGAGGGCGCTTCGGAGACTTCGGACACGGGCGAACCGTATCAGGCCCGGCCCACGGCTTCGAGGATGGTGGCGCGGATGGTGTTGGCATCGGCGTAGTCGGGACAGTAGTGAAGCCCCGGATCGCGGGCCTTGAGCGCGGCGAATCGACGCTCTTCGGCCGAGAAGTCGTAGCTGAGAATGACTGCACCGACGAAGCCAGCGTCACGAATCGCGCGCAGCACGAACAACCCCTGGTTGTCCTGTTGGAACCGGCGTGCCCGTGAAACGTCCCCGTTGAAACGAGCGGTCAACTGCGCGATGTCGCCAAGCAGTTCCTCCTCGGGAATGCGGTCGAATCGCATGTCGAGATAGACGAGGGCCGGAGCACGCTGCGCGATCAGGTGGCATGCCTGCATACCGCTCTTCGCCTGGCGGTACTGCATGCCCTGCGCCACGAACGTGGTGAGGTTGGTGATGTACTCGTCGCCGTCCTCCACGACGACGATGTCCACAGGCGGAGCGTTCATTGAGCGGCCTCAGGCAACGGAATCGCATCCTGCTCGACGGTGAAGAACCGCAGCACGACGGCCTTGCTCCACCCCGGTTCGGTCTCGACTCCGATGGCGCCATCATAACGCGAGAGCAGGTCGACCGTGATCCCCATTCCGCGCTCCACGTACCTCCCCCGAAGCATCTCATTGGTGAGCGGCTCGGGACTGCGGTCCTTGATGCGGATCGCCAGCGACCCCAACCCGGTGATCTCATCGATCTCGATCTGCAGCGTCACACCGAGGCCGACGGGGGGCTCGGCGTACTGCACGCTCGAGCGCAACGAGTTGCGCATCACGTTGGCGAGGATATCGTCGAGGTCGGTCCGGAAGATGCGAACCGGTGCTGCCTCGCCCTCCACGAGGACCGGTCCCAACTCGAGCCCGGCGAACTGCTTCTCGCCCTTGACCTGCGCGTAGCAGGTCTCGACCAACGAAGGGTCGACGGTGGTGACACACAGCTGCTGGATGAGCCCACTGAGGCGTTCGAACGCCTTGCGGCCCAGGACATGTCCGCAGCGGCCGAGCGTCTTGGCGAGCTCGGCCCGCTTCGCCGCGGAGAGCATCGGCGTGCGGCTCAGCGCGGTCCCCCAATGTGCCAGGTCGTCAAACGCGGCGATCATCGGGCGAAACGTTGGGTCCTTGCGATGGAGGTTGAGCGTGACCTGGTGAGCGCGGCCCACCTGGTCCAACTCATCCAGGTACCCGTGAAACCGACCGTAGATGCCCTCGAGGGGGCGTCCGCGCTTGGAGCGACCCCGTCGCGCCAGCGCCTCACCAAACAGACGACGGCCCAGGACTTCGGCCCGCACATCGGCATCGGGAGACGAGTACTCCAGCGCCCTCGCGACATCCGCGAGGAACGCGGTGTTGTGCTTGAGAATCTCGTGCCGGATCAACGACAGCACCCGCGCGACCTCGGGATAGCTCTTCGGCGCCCGGTCGAGAAGCTGCTCCAAGGACGCCCCGCGGTAGTGCCGATACACCCGCCAGGCCGGGAAGGCGATCATCAGCGTCAGCAACAAGGCCAACCCCAGGTAGGCCTGGAAGAACCGGCTCTCGATTTCGTTGTGGAGGTCCTGGGCTCGATCCCAGTAGAGGTCGTAGTCGCTCCCTTCCGCCAGGTAGCGCTCGATCTGCTCGCGCGCCTCGAGGGGCTTGGTCTGCTCCCAGAGCAGCTCCGCCAGTGCGAAGCGAGCCGTCAGGGAGCCGAGGTCGGCAGCCCGCCGAAGATGCGGGATGGCCTCGTCGGCCAAGTCCTCGCGCAGCAGCAGACCGAGGCGCTCGTGAACCTCGACCTGGTTCTCGAGTTCCTGCAGGCTCTGCTCCCAGTAGGCACGCGCGTCCCCATAGCGTTCCTGGTGATAGACCACCCGCGCCAACTCGTTGAGGATGACCGGCTGATTTGGAAAGCTCTCGCGCGCCTGCGCGAGGATCTTCTCCGCCATCTGCCAGTCTTGATGCTCGGTGCCGCGCAGATACGCTTCGTTGATGACCCGCTGCACACCAGGATCGAGAAAGCGAAGACTCTCCTCGGCCGGGGGTGGCATAGGAAGCGGGTCTTCTTTGCGAATCTCCCGCTCGAGGTCCTCCAGAGCCTTGCGAGCCTTGCGAGCCTCCGGATCCTCGAGTTCGGTCAGCTGAATGAAGCGCTGGTAGTGCTCCCGCGCCTTCTCGCGGTCGGTGCGAGCGTAGAGTTCGCCCAGCAACAGATGCAGACGGGTGAGGTCGGGCCGCAAGCGCAACGCAGAAGAGAGGTGCTTGATCGCCTCGTCGTCCTCGGCACCCGCGAACTCCTTCTTGTAGATCAGCCCCAACGTCATGTGGGCGTGGTAGTCGGACCGGTCCATCCGGATCGAGCGGTTGATGTCATCGACCGCCGGCATGAGCTTGTCCAACCGGGCCCGCGCCACCCCGCGGGAGTAGTAGGCACTGGGGAACCACGGGCTCTCCTCGATGGCCTCACTAAGCCGGTGCTCTGCGGTCTCGTAGTTGCCCTTTCGCAAGGCGAGCACGCCGGCGTTGTAGGAGGCTTCCGCGGCCGCCGATGGCCTGAATCCTTGCGTCTCGTCGAGCTTGCGGAGCTCGGACTCAAATTCGATCTCTTCCAGGATTTTCCCGGCGTCCTTCGCACATTCGGCCCCCGAGTAGCGGCGATCGAGCTCCGCATACAGCTCCGCGGAGCGCGTCAGGTCATCCTCTTCGCGGTACCACTGCGCCATCAAGCACACCGCCTCGGCCGTCGGCTTGCGCTCCTGTTCTTCGCACTCCGTCACGTACAGACTCAGAACTGCCAACCCAGCTTTGCGTCGCTCGGAGAGTTCCTCTGGCGTCCCTCGATCGGAGCCGTACGCGAACTCGAGCTTGGCCAACGTGAGCCGGATGTCGTCATCACGCCCACTCGCACCGGGTTCCTCTCCTGCGAGTTGGCGCGCGAGCCGAAGCTGCCGCGTTGCGTATCGGGCCCCGCAATCGCTCATCCAGTCGATCAACACCGAGCGCTGTTCGAGCCAGATGCCCTTGGGGTCGTTGCGTTCGATATCGAGGATGTTGCGGATCGCGAGCCTGGGACATCGGCCCTCAGCCGTTCGACCACGATGCGCTTTCGCCTTGCCCAGCAGCGCGGACGCGTCGCCCGGGAGGATCCGAAGTGCCGCGCTGTACTCCCGGATCGCCTCGTCGTATCGCTCCTTGGCCACGGCGCTCTGCCCTCGGCCGACATGGTCGTCAAACTCCTTCATGCGGGCGGCGAGTTTTTCTTCCTCCGTGGGTTCGGGGGGTTCGTCGAGGCCCGTCTCCGCCCCAGGCTCGTCGGTTGGAGGCGGCGGAAGATCGCCGTCGAGCGACGGAAGCACGGCCGAATCCGGGCCCGGGGGCGGAGCCGCATCCGCTCGGGGCGCCCACACGAACCATCCAAGGCCCAGCGCCAGCAGCCACCGGCGTTTCATCGGCTGCGCCGCCGCTGTTTGAGCGACCGAAGCTTGATGCCGAGTTGGTTCATACGCAGTTGGACCTTGCGTCCGGACGTGGGGTCCGAGAGCAGCACCCCTGCCATACGCGCGAGGTCCCCCTCGTATTTCTCGAACAACAGCTCCAGATACTGCCGCTCCACGGCGCACGAGACGGCGTTGAGCGAGTCCCCCGCCTGCAGCGTCACGCCCAGCCGATGTCCTCCATCGTCCAGGACGCGCACCGGTGCGGCATCGTTCTCGGGCTCGACCCGAGAGATGTCCATCGGCCGCATCAGCTCACGCACGATGCGAGGCAGAATCGGGATGACGTCGGGCCGGCTTGCCTCGGCCGGGTTGCTGGGCTCGACCACATCCACTTGGTCGACAAGCTCGACCAACGACAGCGTGATGAGGTTGGAGAGGAACATCTCAAACTGCCGGAAGTTCCCCGGCCACGCGAAGTCCCGCAGCTGCTTGTAGCTGCTGGGGTGGAACACGAAATGAATCCGACGACTGTCCGCTTTGGACGGGACCTTCCGGCTCACCGACACGGGCACGGCTTCGGTCTCGGGCACAGCCATCCCCCGCTGAGCGGCGTACTGCCGCAACAAGTCCGCGTTGTAAGCCTCCTGCGCAACTCGAGCGACGAACACCTCCAGCAGGACCGAGAAGTCATCCTTGCGCTCGGTCAGGCTCGGCAGGCGCATCGCGGTCGCCGGGTTGAGCCGCATGTAGAGGTCCTCGCGAAACTTCCCCTGGCGAACCATTTCGACCAGGTTTTCGTTGGTCGCCACCACCAACTTCACGTCCGCGACCCGCTCGTCCACCGAGCCGACCGGGCGATAGCGGCCCTCTTGCAGGACCTGGAGCAGCGCCTTCTGCAGCTCCAAGCTCAGGTTGCCGATCTCGTCGAGAAACAGGGTCCCGCCGTGCGCGTGTTGGAGCACGCCTTCACGAGACGCTGTCGCCCCCGTGTACGCGCCCTTGACCACGCCAAACAGATGCGCGCCCATCAGGTCGTGCGGCACGGTCGAGAGGTCGACCGCGACGAACGGTCCCTCTCGATGCGAGCGGGCATGAATGAACTCCCGCGCGACGAGGCTCTTGCCTGTCCCGGTGGACCCCAGCAGGATGATCGGCAACTGACCGCGGGCGAGAATCGACAATCGCCGACGCAGCCCCTGCATCCGGGAAGTCTCGCCCCAGTAGAAGGGCTCATCCTCCTCGTCCCCTGAGGGACCGGATCGCTGGGCGAGGATGTTCTCGATCTGCAGCCGCAGCGAGCGAGCGTCGAGATACTCGTCATCGAGAAGGTACGTGTAATCCTCGGCTTGGAGGCGCTCCGAGTCCGCCTCGATCGGGAGGTCGTCCCGCGCGGTCATCACGATGACCGGCAGGTCCGGGACCACGCGCCGCAGCTGGTCGAGAATGTGTAGCCCCTGCCCTCGGCGCAGCCGCTCGATCGCTCGCTTGCGGTCCTTGCCAGCGAGCAGCTCCGTCTTGTCGTACGGGAGCAGGTCCTCGTCCGGGATGTCGAAGTGCACGTCGAGCAGCACCAAGTCGACCTTGCCGCGATGCGCCTCGAGGGTCGCTTCGGCCTCGCGGAAGTTGCGAGCGGGCGGCAGGAAGTCGTGCCCTTCGATGAACCGTTGGCACAGCTCGAAGTACTTGTCTTCGTCGTCGATGATGAGGATCTGCGACACCGACTACCCTGCGGCGAGTGTACGGTGCAGCTCGCGGAGCTGCGAACGAATGCTCTGCTGAGCCTCTCGAACCGTCCCCCGAATGGCCGCCAACGGCTCTCCTCCGGCGCGTAGGGCCGTTTCGTGAGACCTCAGCAACTCCACCGCCTCATCGATTTCTCTCAGGTGAGGGTACGGTAACGGGTCGCCAAGACCCGGGCGCGCCGCATCCCACACCTGCCATGCGCTCAGGTTGCCCTTCGTCCGCAGGACGTCGTCCTGCAGCGCGGCCGCGAACTCGTCGGTGAGCGGACCCTCCCAGGCATCGTCCCCGTAGTTCGCGCTACGCCACGCGACGTACTTCGCGAGGTCGTGTTTGAGGTCGGCGACGAGCTCGCGAAGCTCAAGCCCGGTCTGCTGGTCGTCGTCCATCGTTCGAACTCCGCGAGACAGCCGCGAGACAACCGTGAGACACCGGCGAGCCTACTCTTGGACGGCTTGGTACCGGGTCGCGCGCGCCCGGCCCGCGCTGGTGACCTTGCCCGCTTTCTTCATCCACGCGAGATAGCCCCGAAGCTCGTCCACCGCGATGCCGACCTCTTTGGAGAGCTGGCCAATCGTGAGCGGCTCGTCCGACATCGCGTCGATGATCCGGCGGAAGAGTTGAGCTTCGGCAGCCTCGCCACCCCAGTCTGCGCTGTCGCTCCCGCTGGCATCGTCCTCGACGACTCGGCGCCGACGGGCTGCGAGCGGAGCCGAGGCCGCGGGCGTGAGGCCGGCTTCCTCCAGCGCCTCGGTCAGCTCGGTCAGCGTGAGCGCCCGAACCGCTTCGCCCGCGTCACTCTCGAGAAGCGACGAGAGCGTCGTTGAGGGGGGCATGCGCGCAATCGTGCTCTTGGCAGCCTTGCGCAGGAGGCTGGCCCGGTTCTCCCGCAGTGCGGACTCGAACAGCTGAGCGATCTCGGTCATTTCGACACACAGGCCACCGGTTGGCGGCGCCGCGGGACTATGCCACCGGGCCCCCACCCCGTCCACCGCCGGGCACCAAATGGCGGACGCGAAACGAGGTCCCGATCGCGAGTGACCACACGCCGGGACGATGAAGGAGTTTGTGGGCGCGCGCAGCTCTGGGAATCCCCTTGGTCGGAATCGAGGGTGTTTCAGGTGGGGACATGGGAGGCGCTGTCAGGGACAAGCGACGGTTCCGAACTCGATCACGCCCGGCAGGCACGGCTTGCAACAGTCCTCACACGTTCCGTTGCCGAACGCGCCGATACCCCACTCCACATCACCGGCCTGAGCGCCCAGACAGATCGTTTCACCACGGACACACTCGATCGTAGTGCGCGAGACCACATCGAGCCCCTCACTCGAGAACACCTCCTCGAGCGAGGGCCACACCCACCCACGATCGCGTGCCCACAACCTCCACGACACGTCGACACCGTCGTCACACCCGTCGATCAGCGTCCACTGCTGAACTTCAGCGACCTCGCACACCTCCGGGTCTTCATCGCGCTCGTTGATGCAGTCTTCGACACCGTCGCATACCAACTCGATCGGCATGCAGTCCCCGGTTCCGCACACCGCCACGAAGCCGTCCGCGCAGACACACCCGGCGCCGTCGTCACAGTAGGCGTTGAGTCCACACGTGGTTTCGCAGGCATCGGCTGACGCTTGGCTTGGCTGGCATCCATGCAACGCGTAGGCGTTGCCTCCGAAGTAGGGGTTGCAGAAACACTCCCCCTCGTCGCAGTAGCCGTCCACGGAACACGCAACCGAAGCACACGCGTCGTTGTCGTCGGTGTCCTCGCCGGCCGTACGGGGTGGCGGCTCAACCTGTACGAAACAGCCCGCCAGCCCGAAGAACCCCGCCAACAGCCACCTACGCACGCACAGAGTGTAGTCGGTGGGACATCCGCCGCACGGTGACCTGCGGCACCACTCGGTGTAAGAAGCCGAGCAACCGTGTCTCCCGTTGTTGTCGTTCTCTGCGCCTTCGCCGCCTACGTCGTGGGCTACCGGGTCTACGCGCGCTTCTTGGCCACGCGCGTGTTCCACCTCGACGCGTCTGCCACAACGCCAAGCCATGCGTTGCGCGACGACATCGACTACGTGCCGACCCGGCCGGCGATCCTCTTCGGCCACCACTTCGCATCCATCACCGGCCTGGCGCCCATGCTCGGTCCCGCGGTTGCCGTGATCTGGGGCTGGCTGCCAGCGGTCTGCTGGGTCGTGCTCGGCGCCCTGTTTGTCGGCTGTGTGCACGACTTCTCCGCGCTGGTCGTGTCGGTTCGGCACGAGGGCAAGTCGATCGGTGAAGTCTCCCGCGACGTCATCGGGCCACGCGCCCGCACCCTGCTTCACTTCATCATCTTCTTCGGCGTCGCGCTCGCCATGGGCGTGTTCGTCTACGTCATCTCCCGCCTGTTCGCGCTAGAGCTGGCTCCCGGCGCACCGGGATACCCGCAGGCCGTTCTTCCGTCGCTACTCCTGATGATCATCGCCCTGGTCGCGGGCGTTCTCATGCACAAGAAGGGCGTCCGCCTCCTGCCTGTCGCCATCGTCGGCTTCACACTCGAGCTGGGCGGCATCGGTCTGGGGATGGAGTTTCCGACAATGGGTCTGGCCGAGTCGGCATGGCCGCTGCCCGCGACATGGACGTGGGTCCTGCTCGCCTACGCGTTCGCGGCATCCGTCATGCCGGTGTGGGCGCTCCTTCAGTCCCGCGATTTTCTCAACGGCCTGCTGCTCTACCTCGGGTTGGGCCTCGCGTACGTCGGACTGATGGTCGGCGGCCATGAGTTCGCCGCGCCGGCGGTTCGACTCGATCCCGAAGGTGCGCCCTCGGTGATCCCGTTCGTGTTCATCGTTGTCGCATGCGGGGCTGCGAGCGGGTTTCACGGGCTGGTCAGTTCCGGTACCACCGCCAAGCAACTCGACAAGGAGACGCACGCGAAGTCGATCGGGTACGGCGCGATGATCGGAGAGAGCCTCCTCGGGCTGCTCGCCACCCTCGCTTGTACTGCGGGCATTTCCTCGTCCGAGGCCTGGCACGGCATCTATCACGACTGGGCGTCGGTCCAAGCGCTGCCGAGCAAGATCGATACGTTCATTCAGGGGACAACCGCCTTCCTCACCAGCCTGGGACTCAGCCCCGATCTCGCAGCTGCTCTCATCGCAATGGTTGTGGTTTCGTTCGCGCTGACCACCCTCGATTCGGCGACCCGGCTGCTGCGGTTCAACGTCGAGGAGATTGGCGCAACGTTCAAGATCCCCGGCACGCAAAACCGCTACGTCGCCTCGGCCATCGCCTGCGGGGTCATCGCCCTGTTCGCGTTCTACGAGGTTCAGGTGG
Source organism: Nannocystales bacterium (assembly GCA_050633305.1). Taxonomy (GTDB): domain Bacteria; phylum Myxococcota_A; class Polyangia; order Nannocystales; family Nannocystaceae; genus CAJXVA01. The sequence goes on along the minus strand of JBOEGF010000022.1, from coordinate 36,944 downwards.
AGGTCGGCGGCGTGATGGTGGCGAGGCCCGCAGGCCTCGCGCTGTGGCAGCTGTTCGGCACCACCAACCAGCTCCTCGCGAGCCTCACCTTGATCGTGGTCACCATCTACTTGCGCAAGAAGGGCTGGCCTTCGTGGCCTGCTGCGATCCCCGCGGTCGGCATGATGGCGAGCACCCTGATCGCGATGGCGATCAACCTCTCGCACATGACCGACCCGCTGCTGATCGGGATGGGCGGAGGCTTGCTACTGCTGGGCCTGGGCGTCCTCTTTGAGGCCATTCGAGCCGTCCGCCGGCTCTGATATCCTTCGCTCGATGGACGAGACGCCGCACGAGCAGGAAGCGCCGGGCGCCTCCATCGTGTGGGAGGCCGGCACGCTCATGGGTCGGCGGTACGTCTTGGAGCGCTTGCTCGGACGCGGGGCCAATGGTCATGTCTGGCTTGCCCGAGACCAGCTGCTGAACAAGTCCGTCGCCCTCAAAGCCCTCGACCCGCAGCTCGCCAAGAACCGCGACACCGTGCGCCGTTTCCTCCGCGAGGTCGCCCTGGCGCACGCCGTGACGCACCCGCACGTCGTCCGGATCTACGACACCGGCGAAGAGGGGGGCCTCCCGTTCTTCACGATGGAGTACATCCAGGGACAAACCCTTCAAGAACGCCTCGACGGCGATGAAGGACCCCTGGACTTCAAAGCCCTGCGACGGACCGCCTTGGCGGTCCTCGATGGTCTCGAGTCGGCGCACCAAGTCGGGGTGATTCACCGCGACCTCAAACCGGGCAACGTCATGCTCACCCACCGCGGTGCGATCGTCATGGACTTCGGGGTCGCGGGGATCGAAGAGGCCCCGCAAGGCGACCCGAGCGCAAGTTCCGTGCACGCGCTGGTGCGCACCGAGGCCGGCACCATTTTCGGGTCTCCAGCGTACATGGCCCCCGAGCTGTGGGAGGGCCAGGGCGCGTCCGTACGCTCCGACCTGTTCGCGTTCGGCGTGATGCTCTACCAGATGGTCACGGGCCGCTTGCCGTGGTCTGCCAAGACCCCCGCCGGCTACCTGCAAGCACTCGCCTCGACCCGCCCTCCCCCGATCCGGGCCCTGCGCCGAGATACCCCATGGCCGCTGCTTCGCCTGTGCATGCGGTGCTTGAGCCATTCGCCCGCAGAGCGGCCGCCCTCCGCCGCCGCGGCGATCGATCTGCTCAGCCCGTTGCGAAGCACGAGACGACGACGGCTCGCGCTGATCGGTGCCGGTGCGATCGGCTTGGCGGGTGCAGCAGCGTTGTGGCGGACCCCCTGGGCCGAACGCAGCCGCGGACTTCCGGACCCTCAGACGCGCATGGACCTCGACGCTGCGGTTCGCATGTTCGATGCGGGGGACGACGCCGCCGCGCTCCGTGTGATGGACCGGCTCGCGACGCGAGCCCCCCGCAGCGCAGCGCTGGTGTTCTGGAGAGCGACGGTCCTTCATGCCCTCGGAGACGCTCCGGGTCGTGCGGCAGCGTGCGGCATCGAGGGGCACCTCGACGGCAACCGGACCTGGCGTCGCCGCGCCGAGCTTGCATGCGCCGAACGCTTCGAGCTCGACATTCAGGGGCCCAAGGACGCGGGAGAGTTTCTTCCCCTATGGGCCGACAACACCCTCGTCCCGACGCTGTACGAAGCGAACGCGTCGAGCCGGGAGCGAGCGCTCGAAGCCCTCGCGCTGCTCGAGCCTGACGAGAACGACGACACGCCCGGCCGCCTCCAGCATCGGAGGCAGCGCGCCCGTGTCGATCTGGCCCTCAGTCTGGGGCGGCTTGACGAAGCACAGCAGCATCTCGCCGCCCGGGTCGATGCTCAGCCGCACGTGCCTCTGTACGCCCGGCACCTCGCGTGGTTGGCGTCCCGGCGCGGGCAGCACGACCGAGCCCTCGTCCTCGCACGACGGGTTCAGGCGCTCGACCCGACCGCGAGCCTGGCCTTGGAGATGGACGCGGGCCGCATGCGATCCGCGTGGACGAGAATCGAAGCCCTGGGCGAGAGCCACCCGCACGCCGCCGGTCTACGGGACCTCTGGTGCGGCCTGGCCTGGAAGTTCGGCGTCGCGCAGCCGCCCGCGGCCTGCACCGACCTCCCCCCCGGCTTTGCACGCGCGTTGTGGAGCGACAGCCCGACTGGGCTCGCTCGCATCGCGACAGACCCCTGCCCCGACCTCGAAACGCCCGCGACCGTCCTCACCGTTGCGCCCTGGGGGTTCGAGACGACCCCCACCGAGGCCATGTTGCGCGGCGCCCTCTGCCGAGCCGACGCCGGAGAGTCAGAAGCGCTCGGGCACGCCCGCGAGCATGTCAGCCGCCTGCTCTCCGCCACCCCCGACGACCCCTGGGTGAGCATCTTGGCGGCCGACGTCTCACAGCGCTCCGGCGATGCTCCCTCCGCGAACGCGTATCGCGTGGCGGCCGCACAGCGTTGGCGGGACGCGGACGCCGATCTGCCCGTCGTTGCGACCCTGCGGCGGACCCTCGATGGGGCCCCGGCCGGTCCACGCGCCGCGGAGATGGCCGCTCCGAGCCCACCGGGCGACCCCTAGCCGCCGCCCACGGCCACCGCTCCCGGCTGTGGCGTAGCAAGTTCGCCCGGCGGACTGCTAGCCTCCGCGTCGATGAGCCTCGTCGAGCGTGACCTCGCCGCCGTATGGCATCCCGCCAGCCATTTCGCGGATCACCAGCGGCTGCCGCCGGTCCCGATCACAGGCGCTCAGGGGGTGATGCTTCAGACCGGGGATGGTCGGCAGCTGCTCGACGGCATCTCCTCGTGGTGGACCTGTCTGCACGGACATGGGCACCCCGCCATCGTGGACGCGATCACGCAGCAGGCACAGCGGCTCGACCACGTCATGCTCGCAGGCTTCACCCATGAGCCAGCCGTCCAGCTCGCCGAGTCCCTCCTCGAAGTCGCTCCGGGAGACTACGGACGGGTGTTCTTCGCAGACTGTGGCTCGGCAGCGATCGAAGTCGCGATGAAGATGTCGTTTCAACGGCGGCGCCAAAACGGCGAGCCGAACCGGCAACGCTTTGCGGCGCTACGCAACAGCTATCACGGCGAGACGTTGGGCGCCCTGGGGGTGAGCGGGACCGACGCGTACCGGGAGCTGTTCGCCCCGTTGCTTCCCGATGTCCTGTACCTGCCCACCCCCGCCCATCCGTCCCACCGCCACAGCGACCTGGGCACCGAAGTGGGCGCCGACAGCCCCGAGGCCAACGAGGCCGTCGCCCTGTTGCAGGAGCACGCCCACGAGCTGACTGCGCTCGTCATGGAGCCGCTCGTTCAAGGAGCCGGCAAGATGGCGATGCCGGGCGCAGGGTTCTACGCCCGCCTCGTCCGCGAAGCCCAAGCCCTTGGCATCCACGTCATCGCCGACGAGATCGCGGTTGCCTTCGGACGCACCGGAGAGCTGTTCGCCAGCACGTGGGCGGGCGTGTCCCCCGACCTCCTGTGCCTCAGCAAGGGGCTGTCCGGAGGGGTCCTGCCTTTGTCCTGCGTTCTGGTGACACGCGGGTTCGATGACGGGTTCAAAGGCGGCCTCGAGCGCTCCTTCCTCCACAGCCACACGTTCACCGGGAATCCGATCGCGTGCGCGGCCGGAGTGGCGAGCCTGCGTCTGATGCACGACGAACGACTCCCAACCCTCGCGGGACGGGTCGAGGCGATGACCCGCGCCCAGGCATCGGTCGCCGCTCACTGCGCGGGCGTGATCCGAGCGCATCGGCAGGCGGGAATGATCGTCGCGTTTGACCTGGACCCCGGGGACAAAATGCCCGTCGGCGGGCGCCTCAGCCTTGCGATCCGAGAGGCGGGCATCGAAGCGGGCGCGCTCCTGCGACCCCTGCACGATACCCTGTACTGGATGCCGCCGTTGTCGATCACCGACGCCGAGCTCGAGGCTCTCGCCGCAGCGACCGTCCAGGCGCTCGAGGCCGTGCTCGGATGAAACGGCTCCTCTCGCTGGCTTGGCTTGCGCTGGTCTCCTGCGACGACGGCGAGCGGTTCAGCCCCGTCGTCCTCGACACCTCCCCGAACTGCGCCCGGGCCTCCGCGGAGGTGCTGGTCCCCAACCTCGATCGTCCGGAGCAACCCTGGTCCCGCGTCATCGGCGTGGCGCTCGATGAGCCCGGCCGGCTCGACTTCTGGGCGTTGGTCGAAGTCGACGACGCGGCGGCACAGTTCGCGATGATGCATGTCCGCGATGGGGCGGTGGACCACCGCGTGGACCTCACCGACTTCTTGCCGAACACCGTAGACGTCGAACTCCGACCCGGGCCCGCGGCGGGGTCAGCATGGCTCGTCGAGTCCGGGCCGGGCTCGTACCGGCTCTGGCAATTCGAGGCCGTGGGCGTGGGCGTCAACCCTCTGCGTGCCGTGTCCCCCAACCTGAGCTGGTTCCCCGGCAGCCTTGCTCAGCTCTGCACCGACGGGGAAACCGACCCGTTCGAGGAGCCACAGTTCACCACCTGCGACGTCACCGACTGGCACCGAGACCTCGCGTTCGTAGAGGGCCAAGCTTTCCTGCTGAGCACCCCTCCCTTCTCGCCCAACGCCACGATGTACGTCTACGCCGGCCGGCTCAGGGCCGACCTCGGCATCACCGAGCAGACGCAACTGGAGTTCTTCCGTCGCTGCAACGACGAGATTCTGGAGATGGTCGAGGCTCCGTGTGTCGACGTTGAGCAAACGACCTACCCTTCCCTCATCGTGATGGGCTCGCAGCAAGACCCCAGCGACCCTGTTCACCACCAGTTCATTCTTCGGGACCGAGAAACGAACCGGATCCCCGTGGCCCGCGAATCGGTCGGACTCGCACTGGACCTCGATGAGGACAACAAACTTCGAGGCTTCGTCTTCTCTCGCGCTCTCGACGAGGTCACGGTTGCCGAGGGTCCCCCCTCTGGCCTGGCCACCGACAGCGTCGCAACGTACCTCCTGCACCCGACCGAAGAAGGTGCAGCGGGCGTCACCCGGCTGCGCACCGACGCTCCGGGCGACGGATACGTCGAGGACCGGTTCGATGTTCTCTCCGGGATTCCGCTCCCCGAAGATCCGCAGGAACTCGCACTGCTGCAGCTTCCCGGCGACGTCGCCCTGGGCTGGATCGAACAGGGGGCGTGGGAGATTCTCAAGCTCTTCCCCGACGCGCCATCAAGCTCGGAGCGCTCGCGGTACGCCCCGGATGCAGCGGTCACTGCCGTTCGCTCCGCCGGCCGCGGCGCGTACCTCGTGTTCAAGGACCACGAGCTCGGCCCGGACTTGGTGCAGGTGCGCTGCTCCGAAGCAGACTGAGCATCGAAACCAACGAAACGGCCGCGCTCGCAAGGACGAACGCGGCCGGATGGACGCTGCTTCCGGGGGATGCTAGCGCGCCATGTCGGCGACATCCTCGGGCGGGAACAGGTTCTCCGCTGGGATCGCCGTCTTCTCGCCGCCGTCCTTCGACCAGGTGAGTTGAAGGATCATGGGCCCGAGCGTGCTCTGGTACTTGAGCAGGTCGAGGCCGTACTCACCCGGGTCCACGTCGAAGGTCTCGCAGACTTCGTTCGGAGTCTCGTTGGCGCCATCGTTGTCGATGATCACGTTGCCATCGAGGTACAGCTGTGAGCCCTCGTCCGAGTTGACGCAGAACGTGTACTCGCCTGCCTCGGTGATGTTGAGCGAGCCACGGAAGTGGATGCCGTACCACTCGTTGCGACCGCCGAGCTTGGCTTGGAATGGCTTGACCTTGTTGATGTCGAGATTGTCGACCGCGACGGTTCCGATCTCGCTGCCTTGCTCGAACTGGGGAAGCTCCGTGACCTCGCCGTCGATCGCGTAGACGTTGCCCACCAGACCGTTGTCGACGGTGCTGCGCTTGCCGAGCGCTTTGCTGATGATCGAGAAGTCGTACTCACTCTTGTCGACAGCTTTGAACTCTTTACCCTTTGCGGGGGTCTTGCCCAGCTGAAGCTTGCCCTTGCCGCCGGTCACCTTGATGACGACGCGGTCTTCGGACGCCTCGAGGATTTCTTGGGGCTTGCCGCCGATGGCGACCATCAGGCCCTTCTGATCGAGACCGGAGCCAAAGATCTCGACGACCGACCCCTTGGGGGCAGCGCTGGGCACGGCGCCGTCGAAGGCGACCTTGAACTTCTTGCCCTTCTTCTTCTTGCGCTTCTTCTTGGCGGCTTTCTTCTTCTTGCCGTTGACCTTCGGCTTCTTGGCATTGAGCGCCTTGGCGATCTGAGCCGCGGAACTCGCGGTCGTCGCCGTGGACTCCGAGGTCTTGGCGATGTCCGGCTGCTCGTCGCCAGAGGCAACGTCGCTGTCGGCGTCGCCGGGAGCCTCGCTGTAGTAGTCGTCGTAGACCCCGGCGTTGGGGTCCGTGCTCTTGTTCCCGCCGGCGCAGGCAGCCAAGAGTGAAAGGCTCGCGAAGAGGGATGTGTGGAGAATCTTCATGGCGTGACGGACTCGGTCCAAGAGTCGCTCGCTCAGACGGAGCGCTTTGCGCGGGCATTCAGCCCAGTTCCGACGAGAGTTGAGCGCAAGTTGCGCCGAGCGACCAAACTATGAGGCATCGAGGGGCGGTGGGGCAAGAGCCCTCGCGCACGCGGGCGGTAGGTGCGTCGTTGTGCACCACCCCGGCCGGCGACAGTTAACCGTCCGGCTCAGAGCGCAGGCGGACCTTGCCGCCGCGCGTAGAGACCGAAAACTGCAGTTTCTCGCAGCCGTGCTTGCGTTTGAGCTTCGGCGCCTCGGCGGTGAGCTTTCGAACCAAGGCCTGATACGTCAGTCCTTTTGTGCTTTCGCCGGCTGCGCGCTTCGCCAGCACCAATTGTTTGAAAACCGACCGTAAGTGCGACGGATCAATGCCCGATTTCGCCGGGTCGGCCGGCGGTACGCGGCCATTTCTCTTGCCCGGCGGCGGCGGCGGACCCTTGCGCGCGGCGGCCTCAGCCTCCGCGGCGACGGCCGGCGGAGCTTCCGGCTCCGGAGGCGGAGGTGCGGAGGCCTGCATCCGACGTCGTCGGAGAAGATCTCGGCGCGACATCCCGCGCTCGAGCTGGTTCTCCATCCGGGTCCAGTAGTGCTTGTAGGTGATGAAGCGCGCCTTGAGCCCGTTGAGCCGGAAACGGATGACGGTGTTGGTCACTCCGCGTGTCTCGACGTTGCGCATCGCCTTCTCCAACGTCGCGCGCTGCTTCGCGGGCGGGACCCGCTCGATGCCGCCGAAGTACTTCTCGTAGGCGAGCCGAACCGACTCGATGCCGACCTCGAGCTCGTCGAGAGCGGCTCGGAGATCGGAGGAGGGAGCCTCGCGCTTGACCTTGGTTGCCACGGGGGGAGCGCGATCGTACCTGGGCACGCAGACGCAGCCAACCACCGTTCTGGGCCGCGCGGAGCACGCCCCGCCTCGCCTCAGGGTGTTCTATGCTGTGCCGGCTCGTGGAGAACGTCCTCGCGTTTCTGCTGTTGATAGGTCCGCTCATCTTCTTTCATGAGCTGGGCCATCTCATCGCCGCCAAGCTGGTGGACGTCAAAGCCGTGCGGTTCTCCATCGGGTTCGGCCCCGCGCTCATCTCGAAACGGATCGGTGAGACGGAGTACTGCTTGGCGCCGATCCCCCTGGGAGGCTACGTCCAGCTCCTTGGCCAGCACCCGAGCGACGCGGGGGGACCCGACGCTGAGCGCTCGCTTCAGAACCGGCCGTTGTGGGCGCGGTACTTCGTGTACTTCGCGGGCCCAGCCGCCAACTTGCTCCTGCCGCTGGTCGTCTACTTCTTCTACTTCGTCATCAACATCACGATGGTGACCCCGCCGATCGTCGGCACGGTCTTGCCTGGCACGGCCGCAGACGAGGCAGGCCTGCAACAAGGCGACCGTATCGTCGCGATCGACGAGCGCGACGTACGTTCGTGGTCGGAGATGGCGAACCGGGTCTCCAAGGCCCCCGAGCAGGAGCTGCAGGTCCAGATCGAACGCGACGGCAAGCGACTGGACCGGGTGATCACCCCCAAGAAGGTGGTCCGCCGCAACGCGCTCAAGGTCGCCGAAGCCCGCGGACGACTCGGCGTCATCAGCCTGTTCTATGCCCCCGAGATCGGTGTCATCGATCCGCACTCGCCGGCGTTCCTCGAGGGCCTGCGCACCGGCGATGTGATCACCTCGCTCAACGGCGAGCCGGTGCGAACGATCGAAGAGCTCGAACGCATGCTCGCGGTCACCGGAGACGCCGTCGTTCGGCTCACCTACCTCCGCGCGCAAGGACATCCGGGACCGGGCGGCACGTACCTTTGGTACGAGTCCCACCACGCTCAGCTCCTGCCCCGAAAAGGCGGCGGCAAGTCCCCGACCGGAATCCTCCCAGCTCGGACCTTCATTCGAACCGTCGACGTGGGCTCGCCCGCCGACGAAGCGGGCCTGAAGGCAGGAGACCGAATCCTCTCGGTCGCAGGGCAGCGACTCGAGCAGTGGGTCCAGATCGACGACATCTTCAGCACCCGGCGCGACGAGGCCGTGCCGTTCGAGGTTCAGTCCCCCGGGGGCACCCCGCGAGTCGTCATGCTCAAACTCGGAACTCGGACGTGGACCGACATCTACGAGTACGAGCACGAGTCGCCATGGCTGGGCGCGAATCAGTTCGGGAAGAGCGCCCAGGCGCCGCCCGAACCGCTCCGCGGAAGGTTCACCTACGCGATGTCGGCCGCGGTCGACGAGACCGTGCAGGTCACCTCCGCGATCTGGAGCGGTTTGGTCCGCATGCTGACATTCGAGATGGGTGTCGACCAGCTCTCGAGCGTCGTGGGCATGTATGCCGTTGCGGGGCGAGCCTACGAGCAGGGACCGGGGCAGTTCCTGTTTTTGATCGCGATGGTGAGCATCAACCTGTTCATCATCAACCTGCTCCCGATTCCGATCCTCGACGGCGGACACATCCTGTTCTTCACGATCGAGGCCGTCCGGCGCCGTCCCCTGAGCCAGCGTGCACGTGAAATCGCGAGTGCGGCGGGCCTGGTGTTCATTCTCATTCTGTTGTTGGTCGCGACCCGCAACGACATCCTGCGCTACATCCTGTGACCGACTCGCGGCTCGTCCTCACTCTCGACGCTTCCACGCCCCGCCTCGCCCTCGCCCTCGGACGCCTGTCCGAAGGCACGAAACCGGGGGATGCGACCCACGAGTTCCTCGCAGGTGAAGACGCGTCTGCACGTGGTCGGCAGGCCTCGAGCGCGCTCGAAGAGCGCCTGCACGCGCTCGTCTCCGGCGCAGGGGTCAGCCCTTCTGATCTCGACGCCGTCGCGTGCGGCGTCGGGCCCGGGATGTTCACTGGAGTCCGTGTTGCCATCGCCACCGCCAAAGGCATCGCGCTCGGCCTCGGTGTGCCTGCAATCGGAGTCTCGACGTTGGCCGCCGTCGCTGCGACCCCCCTGGGCGAAGATGCCCCCGCGCTTCGGCTCGCGCTGCTCGACGCGCGACGCTCGGAGGTCTACGCCGGGCTGTATAGGGTGGACAACGACGGTGTCCTCGAACTGCGCCCCGATACGTGTGGCCCGCTGGAGACCGTACTCGATGGGCTCGAAGGCCCTGTCGCTGCGGTCGGGCCCGGAGTCGAGCCCTACGCAGACCATTTGAGCGCGCACCCTGCCGTGGTCATGACCGAGCACCGCGCTGGACCGGAGAGCCGCGGGCTGTGGCACGCGACGCGGTGTCGCTGGTCGACGCGGGGAGAAGCCGCGGCACTGGCCGCCGTGTATCTCCGCCAGAGCTACGCCGAGCTCGGGATCCACAAGCCCAAGCGGCCGTTCGTGAAGAGCCCCTTCGTGGACTGAGTGAGAAGTGCTCGACGCGGGCGCTTCCGCAACAGGACTGGCGCGCCACCGCGATTCGGGGACGGACGGAGCGGTGATACTGTGCTTCCGCGACGTTCGGCGTCGCACTTGGAGCGCACCATGACTTTTCGACGACACTTGCTCGCCATCGGCGGCGGCCTGCTCTTGATGAGCACGAGCGGCTGCCCTGACCCCTGCCTCGACGACGGATTGCTCCAAGACGACCCCGCGAACTGCCCCGTGGCGTCGGGCAGTGACTCGGACACCGAGTCCACCACCGACCCCACGACCACCGAATCCGACGGCGAGAGCTGCAACAACAACGCACTCGACGAGGGCGAGAGCGACATCGACTGCGGTGGCGTATGCCCGGACCGCTGCGGAGATGGAGAGGCCTGCGGAAACGATGACGACTGTCTCTCCGAATGGTGCTCGGATGACGGCGTTTGCGAGCCTCCGAACTGCGAGGACGGGGTTCAAAACGGCAACGAAAGCGACGTCGACTGCGGCGGTTCATGCCCCGACCGGTGCGGCGAAGGCGAAGGTTGCTCGGACGGTGAGGATTGCCGCTCGGGGACCTGCCTCGAAGACGGCGAATGCGGTCCGCCGAACAGCGCATGCAACGACCGCATGCAAAACGGAGACGAGACCGACGTCGACTGCGGCGGCCCTGATTGTGCGCCCTGCACCATCGGCGAGAGCTGTACCGAGGGTTCCGACTGTGAATCCCGGCTCTGCGAGGACAGGATCTGTACAGACGCGTCGTGCACCGACGGGGAGCACAACGGGAGCGAGACCGACATCGATTGTGGCGGCTCCAGGTGCGATCCATGCACCAGCGGGGAGACCTGCAACGTGGGCTCCGACTGCAGCTCTGGCGTCTGCAGCGACGATGGCACGTGCGCACCACCGGCCTGCGACGATGGCGTTCAAAACGGCGATGAGACCGACGTTGACTGCGGCGCATCGTGCGGCTCCACCTGCGAACCCGGCGAAGGCTGCACTGACTTCCTCGACTGCGCAGAGTTGGTCTGCGACGGGGGGACCTGCTCTGCCCCAACCTGCACCGATGGCGCCCCCAACGGCGACGAGACCGACGTCGACTGCGGAGGCCCCGACTGCGACGCCTGCGATGAACCGGGGTTCTGTAGCGGGGGCGACGACTGCCTCAGCGCGCAATGTGATGACGGCCAGTGCGTCGAGCCCAGTTGTACCAACGACACCCTCGACGGCAACGAGACCGACGTCGACTGCGGTGGAGACTGTGCGCCTTGCGACGATGGCGATGACTGCCTCGGAGCCAGCGACTGTCTGTCCCAGATCTGTAGCGACCCCGGCAACACCTGCACGCCCGCGGCCTGCGACGACGGCGTCCTCAACCAGGGAGAGTCCGACATCGACTGCGGTGGACCCAACTGCGACGCCTGCGAGAACGGCGAGGCATGCCACGGCGCCGACGACTGCACTTCGGCCGCCTGCAACCCGCTGGGGGTCTGCGAGGACCCGAGCTGTTCCGATGGTGTCCAAGGCGGAACCGAGACCGACATCGACTGCGGCGGGGATGCGTGCGGCCCGTGCGACACGGGCGAGACCTGCGGAGGCGGTGAGGACTGCGCGTCGGAGATCTGTATCGAGATGGGCGGCACCTGTGCGGCCCCCAGCTGCGACGACGACGTCCGCAATGGCACCGAATCCGACGTCGACTGCGGCGGGGACACGTGCGACGCCTGCGACGATGGCGATGACTGCGTACTGACCAACGACTGCGTCTCGATGGTCTGCCTCCACGAGGAGTGCCAAGCAGCGTCTTGCTCTGACGGCCTGCACAACGGCACGGAAACCGACATCGACTGCGGGGGAGACTGCCAACCCTGCGACGACGGCGAAGGTTGCGGCCTCGGCAGCGACTGCGAGAGCGGCGTGTGCCAAGGCAACACCTGCCAAGTCCCCGCCTGCGACGATGGTGAACAAAACGGCGACGAGACGGGCACTGACTGTGGTGGCGACACCTGCGACATGTGTCCCGCCGGCGAAGGCTGCGACGACGAGACCGACTGTCTCAGCGGAGTCTGCGACGCGAACATCTGCGAGGCACCCGCCTGTGACGACGGGGTCCTCAATGGGGACGAGACCGATGTCGACTGCGGCGGCGACATCTGCAACGGATGTGATCCGGGTGAGATGTGCATGGACGGCGACGACTGTCTCTCGGCAGGCTGTGACGGAGGGACCTGCAACGCGCTGCTCTCGGTGAGTGCTGCGCCCGCCTGCAACGACTCCAGCGGCGGCCCGGTCGACCTCTCGGCGATCGCCGCGGGCGGGACAGGCGGACCCTACACGTACAGTTGGACCCCGAACGACGGCACGCTCGGAACGCCCGACATGGCCGATACGACGGCCAACCCCACGGGGTTCCAGTCGTATACGGTGACCGTTGATGACGGCGTCACAACCGCACAGGACACCGTGGTCGTGCTCAACAGCAACCCGTTCAACCTGGAGGACAACTGCACGCTGTACACCGACATCGCCGGGACCGGCACCGCGACGGTGTCCTATCAGGACAGTAGTACTCGAGCCTGCGAGAACGCCAACAGCGGCATCGGCCTCCATCTATGCGAGGAGGTCGTCTTCGAGAACACACTGCTGACGGGCACGATCGAGATCGAAGACGACGCCGGCGACGACGACTGGATAGGACTCGTCTGGGGTGCGCAAGACGCCTCCAACTTCTACTCGCTGGTGTGGAAAGAGGGGGCGCAAGGGATCGGTCCGTGCACCGCACCGAGCGGAATCCTGGTCAAGCGCATCGAAGCGGACAGCGTCGCGGACCTCACGACCGCCGACCTGTACTGCCCTGCGGCGACAACGCAGTCCACGGTTCTCGCCCTGCCCGCCGCAACAACCACGCAGGGCTGGGTCGAAGGCGAAGCCTACGATGTGGCGATCGAGTACACCGCGACGCAGAGCGACATCACGGTCACCCGCGCCAGCGACTCCGTGGAGATCGCCAGTGTCACGATTGTGGACGCAACGTTCCCCAGCGGCTCGTTCGGGTCCACGACGTTTTCACAGGCCAATGCCTGCGTCGGCCCGCTGCTCGGCCAGTGTCTGCCTGAGTAGCGCATGAACACTCGCTGGCGTCCGGGGCGGTCGAAGACCCCCTGGGCGTCTTCGTTTCTGCAGGCCGCGGAGCGGGACTCAGCCCAGCAGCGCCACCAACCCGGGGAGGTCGACGAGCTGCCCGGGTTCGTCGCGTTCGAAGTCGAGCCACGCCTGGAGCGTATGTGTCGAACCGATCGGTGGCCACACAGGTGGAGCCTGAAGGAACGCGCCGTCCCCATCGAGCATATGCCGACGGTCCGACCCAAACCCGTCCCGATACGCATCCGCCCCGAAGACCCGAAACATCGGGAGAAACGGCTCGGGCGCGCCGCGAAATGTCCGCGGCAGGTAGACCGCCAGCGGCACCGGAGTCCCGAGCGTGGTGTCGAGGTCCCAGACCACCGCGTCTTCCCCCGCGCCGCAGGTCAGGACCACGTGGTAGTCCCACACGACGAGTCCATCCGAGTCCTCCAATCCCGAACGCTGTCCCCACAAGGCAACTCGCTGACTTCGGTTGGAGATCAGCAGGACTCGGCGTCGGCCTTCGCCGAGCCGCGGATCGGCCGCGAGATGCCAGATGTTCTCCTCGCAGTAAAAAGGGCAATAGGCCGGCCCGCTCACCCGCGCTCCAAAAACGCTGCCACCGCGGGCGAGACGGTCTGTGGGGCATCGAGGTGCACATGATGGTGCCCCGCAACTTCGACCAGCTCCAGGTCCGCAATCGCGGCGATGCGGGCGTTCATGACGGCCTCCGGCATACGAAGGCCGTCCTTCGCGAAGATGAGCAGCGCCGGACAGCCGATCCGCCCCAAGAACGCCAGGACCTGCTCCTCCGTAAACCGGGTCCGCGAGCCGTACCGCAACCGGCGGTCGCTCCGCCACTGCACGCCGCCCTCCGTCGGCTTCAGACCTCGGCCGAGGAGAGTCTGAATCGACTCTGGGGTCAGCTTCGAGGGCGACAACGCGAGCGCCTTGGCGACGTGCGCAACACCGGGATAGCTCGTCAGCGGCCGAGCTTGCTTGCGGGCCTGCTCCCGCAACGCCCCCGCAAGTCGCTCGGGCGCGTCCGCTGCGGTGGTGGTCAACGGTCCGACCCCCTCAAGTAGAACCAGCCGCTCGACACGCTGCGGCGTCGTGCCGGCCAGCGTCGCGCAGACCGATGCGCCCAGCGAGTGGCCCATCAGCGTGCACGTCTCCCAACCCAGAGCATCCAGCGCGCCGTGAGCCGCCGCGACGAAGTCGACGAATGGGTAGACCGCCCCGGGTGCCGCGTGAGTCGAATGCCCATGCCCAGGCATGTCGAGCGCGACGATGCGGCAGCCTGGCAGCCTCGGCGCGAGTGCATCAAAGCTCGCCGCGTTGTCGAGCCACCCGTGCAAGGCCAACACGCGACGCCCGTCCGGCGGACCCCATACGCGAGCGGCGAGCTCGAAACCGGGTACCTCTACGGTTGTTTCCTCGGGAGTCTGCACGGCGAGAAGAACCGTATCAGCCCGACGGAGCGCGGGGTAGCCGGAGGCAGAAGCGTGCGCCGCCCAGGTGCGACGCGTCGACCCAGACATCGCCCCGGTGATCGAGCGCGACCTTCTTGACGATCGCCAGCCCCAACCCGGTCCCCTGCTCACGCGTCGTCTCGTAAGGCTCGAACACCCGCTCGCGACGCTCCGCTGCGATTCCCGGCCCGTTGTCGTCGACGCGCAGTTCGACCGCATCGACATCGACGAGCGCGGAGACCTCCACCCGCACCGGGCTCCGTCCCGCCTCGCGGGCCGAGAGCACGGCATTCTCGACCAGGTTCACGAGCACCTGCTTGATGAGTTGGCGGTCTGCGACGAGCTCCGGATCGGGGGTGGGCTTCGCGACCTCGAGGACGTCCTGAGCCTCGTCGGTCAGGTGGCCATACGCCCGCTCGAACTCGTCCAGCACCCGGCCGAGTCCTACCGGTTCGGCGCGCACCTGCGGCACCTTCGCAAACTGAGAGAACGAGGTGACCATGCGGCGAAGCGCCTCAACCTCGTCCTCGACGATCTCGGTCGACGTGGTGAGCAGCTTGGAGAACGACGGGCTCAAGCCGGGGTCCTTGTCTCGAAGCTGCTGAACCGCGAGCAAGATCGGCGTCAGCGGGTTCTTGATCTCGTGCGCGATGCGGCGGGCCATCTCTTGCCATGCTCCGATGCGTTGCAAGTACCCGACACGCGCTTGTGCGCGTTGCAGTTGATCGAGCATGTCGTTGAACGCCGCAGAGAGCTGGCCCAACTCGTCCGCGCCCTTGGCTGCCGAACGGACCGCCAGATCACCGTCGGCGACCGCCGTCATGACCCGGCTGAGTTCGGTCGCCTTGCGGGTGGTCGCACGCGCGACGCCAAACCCGGCGAACATGGATAGCAACAGTACCAGCCCACTGGCGATGCCGAGGACCCGCTCCACGGCGTCCTCGACCGCGACCTGGGCCTCTTGCTCGACCACCAGCCCGCGCTTGATCTCCCCCAGGCGCTGGTATCGCTCATCGATCGCGGGATCGATGCGGAACACGGCCTGAAGCTGCCCAGCGCGTCGACCCGCCTCCGTTTCGAGAGGCTCCGTGACATCGAACCAATCGAATTTTGTCGCCGGGAATTCGCGCTCGCGGTCCCGTGCGACCGTCGTCCCGTCGGCGAGTTCGACCCGGAGCTGAACGAGGTCCTTCTCCCCATCGAACAAGTCGTCGAGGCGTTCCTGCGGGGCACCCGAGCGGCTCGAAAACCGGGCGGCCATCAACGCGGTCCGGGCCTGCCAAGCCGAGATCTGGCTGTCGACAAGCTCATGGTGGAACGGTTCCACCTCTCGGGTCACAGCTTGGGCTTGCGCAAGCGTGTCCCCGACACGCGCATCGAAGTAGTCGACGGCGAGGTTGACCAAGTACGCCGACGCCCCCACACACAGCGTCCCCAACAGCGCGAGCGCAGCGACGACCCGAACCCAAAGTCGTCCCCACCAAGGCACCGCGTATGTTCTGCGCTCGGACCGTTCCATCGCTCACGGCACCAGGTAGAAGGGGTTGGTCCGGATGTGCACGACCTTCTCGGCTCGAGCACGCTCGCCGGCGAGGGTATCGACCAGGCGCGAGAACCATTCCAGGTCGCGTCCGCCGCCTCGGCCCTGAGCGCGAGCGTCCTTGTCAGCGGGATCATCGATCGGGTTGCGAAGCGCGAGAAGCTCGACAAAGTAGTACGGACCGCCCTCCTCGCTGCGCTCGAGCTGCCCGACGCTTGCGATCTTCTGGCGGGCCAACGAAGTGGCCGCAGTGACGGCCGCATCCCGTTTTTCGAAGAAACGCTTGGTCCAGCCCGACTCGCCTCGCCGACTCACGACGTAGCGTTTTTTCCACGGGTCGCGTCGAATCTTCACCACGACCACCCGCGAGGTCACCATCTCGCGCGTGCCGTATTCCCACACCCGCATCGAGTAGCGCAGGGTCGTGTCAAAGCTGGAGTCGATCGACTTGAGCGCGTCGGTATCGCGGGACCGAATGAGCGAAGGCAGGTCGATCGTCATGCGGACGTCCTCGCCCACCTCTTCGAACACAGCCTTGCGTGTCGTGAGAGCCTCAGGCCTGGCCATCGCCACAATCGGCATCGCCGGGACAGCGAGCAGCCCCGCGAAGAGTTCGCGCCGCTTCACAGCGGAGTCCTCCGAAGAACGTTGCCAACGGTGATCTTGACGGTCCCCAGTGCCGTGTCCAGCCGTAGTCCAAGGTCGGCATTGAACCCGGTTGGCGCGACGCGTTCACGGGCTTCCCGGCGACGCGCCCGTCCTTCCGTGTCTTCGACCAGGGTGAAGACACCCACAGAGCAAAACAGGTCCCCTCCGTAGACGCTTCGATTCCGGGTCCGCCGGAACACCGGCCACACGTACTCGAGGTCGAGCCGGGCGGACATCGTGCCGAAGGTGCGGGTGTCGATCCCGGTACCGAACACGTCGATGGGGTTCCGTGTCGAGAACCGCAGGCTCTCCTCACGTCCCGGCGTCCAGGTGGATAGGTCACCCGCGTAGAACTGCTCGAACCGCGGCGCATCCCCGAGGATCTGACCGGCCTGGGCCCGCGGGGTGAGCCAGTGGCGCCACGGAAGACGGATCGTGTAGGCCCCAACCGCGATCAGCTTGGCGTACTCATACTGAGACCCCAAACCGGGCGACGAGAGCTGGACGTCGACGCCGACCTGGGCCCCTTTTCCGGTGAGGAAGCTTTGCTGGCGGCCGTCGTACGCCAACGAGACGGTCGCCACGGTGAGCCGGTGGGTCCCGCCGCGGACGTCGAGGTCGACCGGTGTCGTGACTCCCAACGGGTCGCGATACGCCGGCTCGGTCGGCAGCAGCGCGTCGATACGCTCGAAACGATAGTCGAGCCCGAGGCGCAGATGCGTCTGAACGGGGAACGTGACCCCGAACAACCCCCCCGCCCGCGTGTAGTCGAACGTCCGAAAGTTGGACGGTGATGCAGACGTCTGCGGCCCGCGAACCCGGTACGGCTCGCCTGCGGAGATCACAAAGGCGCCGCCAAGCACACCGATGGGCGCGTCAGAAAGCTGCGGGGCCTCTGCAAACACCGTGTAGGCCTGCTGTCGTCGGCCGCGCGGGACCGTCGGAACAGACCCCCAAACGAACGAGCCCCCGAGCAGGACCCCCCGTCCGGCGAAGTTCCGCTCGGTCACGGCGACGCCGCCACGGAACGGTGTGAGGTCAGATGAGCCCAGGTAGATGCGGTCCAGCGAGACCGTCGAACGCTCCTGCACCTCGACCACCAAGGCCGCGGCGGACTCCGATCCCTCGATCGGCTCGAGGCTCAGTGTCACGGACTTGAAGTACCCGGTGGCGCGTAGCCGCTGCCGCGTTCGCCGGACCCGCGAGTCCTCCGGCCAAAGTAGCTCCGATCCTTCCACGAGGCCTTCGCGCCCCAACGTCTCGTCGACCTGCCGCCGCGAGACGTGTTGCAGCCCGCGAACCTCAACGCGGCGCAGTAAGATGACGCGAGAGCCGTCGTCCTCTGGCTCCTCGGGGGTCCCCTGCTTGGCCGGCGGGCCTCCTGAGCGGGTCGCCGGCTGAGCACCCGGAGGCGCCGCGTGTGCGCGGACCGAGGCCCCCCAGGTCACCAGACCACTCAGGAGGGCCACAGTCCCGGCAGCGGCCAAGCGCCGCAATCGAACACGCGCGCGCACGGGGGGTCAGTGTACCCGACGACTCACCCCGCGCCGCGCTTGTACTATGCTCCACGTCATGTCGATGCCGCGCCGAGTCGTGTACATCGAGGACAATGTGGCCAACCTCGCGCTGGTCACGAAAGTCCTGGCTCACATCGGCCACGAGGTCGAAGGCGCCGCTACGGGCGAGGAGGGGCTGGTCTGCATCCAGAACGACCCTCCCGACCTCGTGCTTCTGGACCTCGATCTCCCCGGGATCGACGGTTTCGAGGTTGTGCGCCGGATCAAGGCGATCCCGGCGTTTGCCGCCATCCCGTTCATCGCGATCAGTGCGAGCGTGATGAAGCAGGAGCGAAAGCTCGCGCTCGACGCAGGCTGCGTGTCGTTCGTGGAAAAGCCGTTCGACATCGGTGAGCTCCGGGTCGCCGTGGAAGAGGCGCTCACCTCCGGGTCGTCACAGTCCTGAGCTCACACGCTCACCGGGGCGCCCGCGCCTCGCGCTCGAGGGCTTCGAGCTGCTGCGGCGTGTTGATGCCCGAGGCTTCGATCGGATCCATCGCGAATACAGCGACCTCCCCATGTCGCGCCCGGACCTCGACGAGGTCGGTCAGATAGATCTCCCCCTGCGCGTTGGCACTGCCCAAGGTCCGAAGCTCGCTGTGTAGGTCCGACGCTCTCGCGCAGTACAGGCCCGCGTTGCATTCGGTCACCCCGGCTTCCTCCTCGGTGCAGTCCCTCTCCTCGCGAATGCAGCGCGGCCGCCCGCGATCGTCCCGAAGAATCCGCCCGTAGCCGGTCGGTCCCTCAGCATGCAGGCTCGTAATGCACAGCCCTGCCCCCGAGTCCCGCGCCGATGTTGCGACGGCTTCGAGCGTTGCGGGCTGCACCATGGGCGTGTCGCCGCTGAGGATCCAGACCTGCGAAGGGTCGTTGGGCACCTCCGAGAGCGCCGAGAGGACCGCATGCCCGGTTCCGTTCTGCTGCGCTTGGTGGGCGAACCGCACGGTCTCGGGAGCGAGCCCCTGTGTCGACAAAACCGCCTGTTGCACAGCCGACTCTTGATGGCCGGTCACGACAACAATCCGCTCCGCTCCGGCGTCGAGCGCTGCACGGACCGGGTAGGTCACCAGTGGCCTGCCGAGGAACGGGTGCAACACCTTGGCGAGGTCAGACTTCATCCGAGTCCCCTTGCCCGCGGCGAGGATGACGGCGACGCGTTGTGCCATGCCCTACCCTACCGCGCGCCGCCAGGCGATGGTAAGGCGCTTCGGTGGATCCTTCGTTCCACGAACGCCTCGAGGCCTTGGCCCGCGGGGCCGTGTCGACCGCTCTTGCGGGAGCGTCATCGCGGGTCCGTGCTGGCCTCGAAGCGCTGCGCGAAGGGCCGTGCCCCGACGAGGCGATCGCGCGGTGTTCCAGCCTGCACGACACCGTGCCCTCGGCCGCATTTGGGCCAGCACTCGCCCAGCTGCTCCACCAAGGCAGTTACCCAGCCCGGCTGCTCACGATCTTGCCCGAGGCCCAGGACGTCCTCGACGACACGCCAACCGAGGCCCCAGGCCGGGCGGGACTGCTCGAGCTCATCGAACAAGAACGCGGTCGTTTCGGGCTTGCGACGGCGCTGGGGCGCGTCCGAACCCGCGAGTATCTGCGGCTGTGCCGGGCCGAGGTCGAAGGAGAACCTCTCGAATCCGTCGGTGGAGCGCTCAGCCATCTCGCAGAGGCCTGCGTCGAAGCGGCCTTACGAGAGCACGGCATCGAGGAGCGGGTGGCCGTGTTCGGGATGGGCAAGCTCGGCGGCAGCGAGCTCAACTTTCTCAGCGACATCGACCTGGTGTTCCTGCACGGCGACGCCGTGGGGTCCGGGCCATCGGGACGCAAAGAGACGGTCGCGCTGCACGACGCCTTGCGCAAGGTCGTCCGCCTGCTCGAAGGCGAAGGACGGTTCCGGCCCGTGTTTCGCGTCGATCTTCGCCTCCGGCCGTTCGGTGCACGAGGAGCCTTGTCGCTCTCCAGCTCGGCCACGGAGGCGTACTACGAGCGGCACGGCCGAGCGTGGGAGCGTCAAGTCTGGCTGCGGGCACGCCACGTCGGCGGGAACCCTCAGCTGTCCGCCTCGCTGCTCGCGTTTCTTCGTCCGTTCGTGTTCCGGCGCAGCGTGACCCCGGCGATCTTCGACGAGATCGCAGAGCTCATGCACCGGGCCCGCCGTCGAGGGGGTCCTCGCTCCACCGACATCAAACTCGATGAGGGCGGCATCCGCACGGTCGAGTTCTCGGTGCAGGCCCTTCAGCTCCTGCACGGAGGTCGCGACCCCACGCTGCGCACGACCAGCACCCTCTCCGCCCTGGACCGGTGTTTCGCGGCGGGGCTTCTCAGCGACCGTGAGCACCGCGAACTCGAGCGCGCCTACCGAGAGCTACGACGGGTCGAGCATCGCCTCCAGCTCACCGACGGCGCCCACACGCACTCCCTGCCCGAGACCCCCGAGGCCCTGTCTCTGCTCGCGCGCAGGCTCGCGGCCCCTGACGGCCCCTACCCCGACGACGCCTCCGGGTTTCTCGAAGCACTCGGGCTCTCCCGGCAGATCGCATCCGCCGTCGCGGCCAGCATCGCCCCACCGCTCGCACCCGAAGGCAGCGATCCGCGGCGCACCGACCGTGACGTCGTCCTCGATCTAGGCGCCCCGAGCACCGTGCGGCAGGGTGCACTGAAACGACTGGGGATCCGCGACCACGCAGAGGTCGAAGCGTTGCTGCAACACTTGGCTTCGCGCAGCGATGGGGCATGGGTCAGCCGGAGTGCGGCTCGGCAAGGGTTCGAAGCGCTGCTGCTCGCGTGCCTGGACTCGGCCGATCCCGACGGCGCGATCGCCCGGCTGGTCGAGTTCTCGAGTCGCCGCCCGGCCCACTACGAGGTCTGGCGTTTTCTGTCCGCACCCGGCGAGGTGGGACGCGACGTGGTGCGCCTGACCGCCGAACTCTTCGGAACCTCGGCAGCCCTCTCCCGTGGCCTGGTCGGCTTGCCGCAGACCTCCGACACCGCAGCCGACGACAGCATCGGGCTGCTGATGGGCGCAAGCTTGGCCAAGCTCCCCAACCCCGAATCTCTCGCCGAGGACGCCCAGGCCATGACCCCAGATCCGCGCGGATTCGATGCGACCATCCGGCGGTTCATGGAGAAGCAGCGCGTCGCCATCGCGTTGTTCGACCTCGGGCAACAACCCGACGCGCTCGATGTCGGGCGAGCCCTTTCCTCCCTCGCCGACCTTTGCGTCCGCCTCGTCCTGCGCGATGTCGTCGCGGAGATTGCACATGAGCGGCCCGCCACTCACGGTCTGCGACTGGGCGTGTTTGCAGCAGGCAAGTACGGAGCGCGGGGCATGGACTACGGCTCCGACCTCGATCTGATCTTCGTTTTCGACGGACCGGTCTCCCAGCGCGAGGCGATTCGGGTAGGACAGCGACTGCTGGCTCGGCTCACCGAGCGTCGATTCGGGGTGCGGCTGTACGAGGTCGACATGCGGCTGCGACCCTCGGGCAGACAAGGGCTGCTCGTCTCTTCCCTCGAGGGATTCTCGCGCTACCACGCGAAGGCTCTTCCCGCCTGGGAACGACTCGCGTTGTTGCCCCTGCGCCCGATTGCCGAAGCCGTCGTCCACCCGCAACACCAAGCACCCCTGGCCCCGAGTGTGGAGACCGGTCAGACGATGGCTGCTGCGATCCCCGGCGGTTTGTGCGACGCCGTCGGCCAAGTCGTGGCGGGAACCCTGACGCAGCCGGTCACCCGCGACGTGTTGGCCCGAGACGTCCGATCCCTCAAGGTCCGTATCGAACGCGAGATCGCCCGAGAGCCCCGCGACGGCTCGGTTCGCAACGCCAAGACCGGTCGTGGCGCCAGCCTCGAGCTCGAGCTGTTGTGCGGCGCGCTGAGCCTCGAACTCGCGGCAAAACAGCGCCACCGACCCGCACGAGGCGCGATCGCCCAACTCGACGCGTTGGAGCAGGCGGAAATCCTGGGCGGGGACCAGGCGAGTGCACTTCGCGCGGCCTACCGTTTTCAGCGCAGGCTGCTCAACCGGCTGCGGATGAGCCCCCCT
Organism: Nannocystales bacterium; assembly: GCA_050633305.1. Taxonomy (GTDB): domain Bacteria; phylum Myxococcota_A; class Polyangia; order Nannocystales; family Nannocystaceae; genus CAJXVA01. The sequence goes on along the minus strand of JBOEGF010000022.1, from coordinate 14,728 downwards.
GCGGCGGGTTCGGATCCCGACCGATTCGCGCAAAACTCTCCCCGACTCCGCACGCTTGCGCGTAGGATGGGCCTGCCTGGGCCGGACGACCTGCTCGCGCGATTTCACGCGAGCACACAAGAGGTGCGCACGGCCTTTGATGAGCACCTCGAGGGGTAACTAGCCGATTTCATGGACACCGAACCCGCTCTCGCGTTCCCGCCGAAAGGCGCCCTCCGCCGCTTCGCATTCCCGAAGCTGGTCCGAGAGATAGCGCGCGGCAAGGTCACGGGCAGCTTGTACCTGCTCAGCGGCCAGACCAAGAAGGTCGTGTTCTTCGAGGAGGGCCAGCCGGTCTTCGTTCGCAGCAACGTCCTCTCGGAGTGTTTGGGACAGGTCCTCTCCTCGGAGGGACTGATCACCCAGGAGCAGTGCGAGCAGACGCTCGAGGCCATCCGGCGCACCGGGAAGAAGCAGGGCGAGCTCCTCGTGGAGATGGGCATCCTCTCCGAGGGCAACCTGCGATACGGGTTGGCCGCTCAGCTCCGCACCAAGCTCTACGACATCTTTGCGTGGGACGACGGGCGCTACCAGTTCAAGTCAGACACCGCGACCAATGGGTCTGGGGTCCGACTCGACGCACGGCCCGAGGCGGTCATCATTGGCGCCATCCTCGACCGGTACAACGAGTCGCGCGCCGAAAAGCTGCTCGAATCCTCCATGGGCGAGTATCTCGTCTACGGCGAAGACGCACCGCTGGATGTCGCAGAGTTGGATCTACTCGGCGAGGAGCGTTACTTCGTCGAGTGCATCGACGGCTCTCGAACGGTCGCCCAGTGCGTCCGGGACGAACTCGCGCAGGGCGTGCCGAACCCACATGCGTTGGTCTACGGCTTGGTTCAAGCCGGGGTTGCTGACCTCTCGAGCACCTCCTTGGAGAGCCGCCCACGACCGGCCAAGCCCAACTTTGACGCTCGTCCCGATGACGAGACCCTCACCCCCGGCTTCGACCCCCACAACGTCATCACCGAGTACGAGGACACGCCCTTGCCCGGCGAACTCCCGCAGATGCGGGCGCTGCTCGGGGACCACGAGGACGACTTCGCCGACGTCGAGGCGTTGGAGACGAGCACGAGCGTCGGGCCCCTGCCTGCCGACCTCGGCACGCCGAGCGCCGTCACGCCCCAGCCCTCGCAAGGCTCTCAGATCTCTGAGGACCTCATCGCTGCCGAACCCGACCAAGTCGAGGAGACGTTCGATGACTCGGAGCTCCAAGAGGAGGTTTCGGGGGCTTCCCTCGCCGAGCCGCCGCCGGACGAGGGAGACGTGGACGAGGCGGGATCCACCCCCGCTGCGGCCCAGACCGCGCCGGAAGACGACGACGATGGTCTCGTCGATCCGCTCGAGGGCCTCGACCTCGACGACCTCGACGACCTCGAGATGGAGCCGGAACCAGACCCTCAGCCCGAACCCGTGCAGCCCGAAGCACTGGTGGAGCCTGAGCCCCCACTCGAGCCCGAAATCGACATCGACACGGAGCTCGAGCTCGAGCCGGACCTGGAACCCGACCTCAACCTGGACCCGGACATCGACATCGAACCCGAGCTGGAACCCGAGCCCGAGCCCGAGCTGGAGTTGGAACCCGAGCCCGAACCGCCGGTCCTGGACGCGGAGCCCGCCCCGGAACCTCCTCCGGAGCTGACTGCCGAGCCCGAAGCCCCGGCTCCCGCAGTCGACGACAGCGACGAGATTCTCGAACTCGACGAACTCGACGAACTCGAAGAGCCGGAACTCGGCGAGCCCGAATCCGCGGAGGCGGAGCCCACCGAGCCGCCGCTGATGGACCTGGCCGATGAGGACCCCGGCGCGACGCGGGCGGACCCGCTGCCTCCGATGGCGGTCAATCGCGACCTCGCGACCCCTCGACCCCTCGACCCCGAGCCCGAACCCGAACTCGAACTCGAGCCTGATCTGGAAGCCGACTTTGGCCCTGCGCTCGACCCGGCAGCACAGCTCGGCGCCGGCTCGGACGACGGCGCATCGGCGGAGGATTTCGACGTCGACGACGACCTCTTGCTCGCGGAGACAGACGACGGCCTGGACGACCTGCTGCCCGTGGACGACCTTGGGGAACTCGACGACATCGACCTCGGTGAGGCCGACGCACTCGAGGTCGACGATGACCTCGCCTTCGACGACCTCGACCCGGACGGTGCCCTCGACGAACCCGCGGCAGACGACGACAACCTCGTCGATCTTGACGACCTCGACGACGTTGAGCTCTCAGCCTCCGGGCCCGCGAGCAGCCCGAGCAGCGGCCCAACCGGGGGCTACTCCGGGCCTGAAGCGACGTTCCAGGACAGCCAGGACCCCGAGATGGTCGGGGCGATGCACTTCAACGACGCGGAGACCGCACTCGCCGAACGACGGTTCCCGGATGCCGTCGCGCTGTTGGAGAGTGCCTACGACAACGGCTTCGATGTCGCCGAGCTCCACGCCATGCTGGCGTTTGCCCGGTTCATGGCCGCTGGACAGGACCTGGAGACCGCACAGCACGCGTTCGAGCTTCTCGAGTACTCCGAGTCGATGGACCCAAGCCTCGACCTCGTCTGGGCATACCGCGGCTCGCTGCATCAGTCGCTCGGCGACACGGACCAAGCACGATCCGCCCTCGGGCGGGCACTCGAACTCAACCCCTACTGCGAACTCGCGATCCAGCTCATGGACGAGCTCGGCTGATCGAGCGCTTTCCCGTCCCTCCGGCTCGAAGCTGGGGGATCAAGAAAGGGGCCTCGCCAATACGGCGGGCCCCTTCTTTGATCGGCGCAGGGCTTCGTGCCCGCAGCGCGACTACTTGCTGGGCTTGCTCGCAGGCGCGGTCGTCAATCCACCCGCACCGGCCTTGGGCGGCTTGGAGTCTGGGATCTTGGATTGGGGGGTCGCGCCCATTTCTTCCATCAGCCGATGCGCACCGTCCACGTGGTCCATGACCCACAGGATGTAGCGGATATCCACGTGAATGGACCGCGTCACGTCGGGCATGAACACCCAATCGCTGGCAATCGACTCGTAGTTCCCGTCGAACGCGAGCCCGATCAGCTCCCCCTTGGCGTTGAGCGTGGCTGAGCCGGAGTTCCCTCCGGTGATGTCCAGATCGGCGAGGAAGTCGAGTGGCACATCGCCGAGCGCGGGATCAACGTACGAGGTTTCCTTGGCCGTCTTCGCAGCTTCGATGACTCGCGGCGGAGCGTTGAACGGCTCCTCGCCAGTCTGCTTGGCGAGCATCTGACTGACGGTCGTGAACGGGTGGTAGACGTCCGCCTCGGGGCTGGTCTTGTAGCCACGGACCGTGCCGAACGAGACGCGCAGCGTGCTGTTGGCGTCCGGAGCGAGCGGGCCGTTGGTGAAGGCCCGCAGTGCGGCGACGTAGCGGGGCCGCAGTGCGGCCATCGTGCCCTCGTAGACCTGCTGCCGAGCACGGATGTCGGCGGTGGCCTCCTTGAGCGCCTTCGAGAGCTTGAAGAACGGGTCCTTGCTGCGCTCCAGCTTGGGCTTGGTGGCGGTGCGGAGCCACGACAAGCGAACCTTGGGATCGCCGAGCTTGGTCTTGCCGTAGAGCTTCTCCAGGGCCTTGTCGGCCGCCGCTTCGTCGAGAGGGAACGTGGCCTTGTCGCCAACGATCGCTTTGAGGATGGCGTCCGGGCGATCCGCCTCAGGCAACGCGCTGGTCCGCATCAGCGCCAGCTTCATCGTCGCGCGGTCGAGACGGGGGTCATAGCTCTTCCCCAGCGAGCCGAGCCGCTGCTGCATCGCAACGACGGTCTGCTCCTCGAGTTCCTCGTCCGAGCGCTTCTCGCCAACGGTCCACACCATCCCCGCGACGCCGAGCAACGTGCTGGCACGGAGGAGCTCGGAGGTCGCATCGTCCCGAACTCGGGTCTTCGCTCGTTTGTCGGAGACCTCGGAGAGCGCCGCAAGCACGTCGCCGTACTCGGTCTTCCGCGCGTCGTCGGACTCGATCCAGGCTTTCAAGTCGGACTCGAGCTCACGCTTGCGATCGAGAAGACCGCCCGCACCCAGCCCATCCCGCATGCCCTTGGCGTTGGTGAGCGAGTTGTGCAGCCCACGAAGCCGGGATGCGGCCTTGATGGCGAGGTCCCTGTCGTCTTTGGTCAGGGCTTCGAGCGTGGCGATGTAGGCCTCGTTCCGGGCGATCCGGGTCGGGTAGCTGTAGTTCGTCGCCGTCGCCACCTCGTCGGCCGTCTTGAGCCGATAGGTCCGGCCGGGATAGCCCGCGACCATCGCAAAGTCACCCGGGCGCAGCGGTGTACTCGCCAGCTCGAGGTGCGCGACGGGCTTGTACGGGATGTTGTCCTCGCTGTAGGGCGCCGGCTTTCCGTCGGGGCCGACGTACGCACGCAGGAACGAGTAGTCCCCCGTGTGTCGGGGCCACCGCCAGTTGTCGACCTCACCGCCGAACACACCCACGCCCGCGTGCGGGGCGTAGACAACCCGCACGTCTTTGATCTCAAGCTGTTCGATCTCGAAGAACTGAGCGCCTTCGAAGTATGACGCGATGCGGCAACGCGTGTCCTCGCTCTTGGCTTCACAAGTCTTGTCGAGTGCCTTGACCCGCTTGTCGAGTTCCTTGAAGCGCTCCGTGGGATCGGCGATCTTCTCGAGGCCAGGAAGGACCTTCTGCGTCACGTCCGTGAACGACGTCGTCACGAAGATTCGCGAGGTCGGCCCCGCAGAGGGCTCGTCCTCGATGGTTTCCGCGAGGAACCCGTCCCGCAGCAGGTTCTTCTCGGGCGTCGAGTTGTGCTGAAGGCCTCGGGTCACGCAGTGGTGGTTGGTGATCACCAAGCCCTGCTCCGACACGAACGAGGCGGAACAGCCACCGAGACTCACCACCGCGTTGAGCGGGAACTGGGTCGGGTCGGCGAGCGCTTCGGGCTCGAAGCCGACACCAAGCTTCCGAAGCGTCTCCGCGTGCGCCTCCATCTGAACCGGCATCCACATGCCGCCGGGGTTTTCGAACGCGAACGCGTCCTCCCCACCCTCAGCTGCGGGGGTCGTGGGTTGCGTGGAGGTGGATGCGGAGACCGAACACCCAGCGGGGACCAAGGCCAGCGCGGCCATGACGAAACGCCTCATGGTGGCGAGCAGTAGCAGATTTCCGGGTTTGACGCGGAATGCGCAGACTCACAAAACCGCGGAAGGTCCGGGTGAAACCGCCGCCGGAGCCCTGTTCTGCTACCGTTGCGGCCTCGGTGCCCAACCCTCGCACCACGGTCCTCGTCGCCAACCCGACCGCGCGCAGCGGAGCGGCCAAGAAGTTCATCGACGACGCGATGACCGCGCTCGCCGAGGCGGGCCTGGCACCGGAGTTCTTCGCCACCCTCCCCGACGGCGAAACCGTACCCGCACTCGCCGAACGGCTCGAGCGCGAGGACGCGGCGCGCGTCGTCTACATGGGCGGCGATGGAACCTTCGCCGAAGCCGCCAAGGCGATCATCCTCTCTCGCGAACGCTCCGGCGTCGACGTCCCCCTGGGGATGCTCCCGATGGGAACCGCCAACGACCAAGGTCGATCGTTCGGAATCCTTGCGGGGAACAAGGCGTTGCGACGAAACGTCGACGTGATCGCGGAGGGCATCGAGCAGTGGCTCGACGTCGGCCGGATCGAAGCGATGAACGACAACGACGACGTCGTACTCAGCGACCTGTGGTTCGACAGCTGCGGGCTGGGCCTGTCGGCTCAGATCCTCTACCGCCGGAACCGGGAGCGGGAGTGGGTCGAACACATGCCGCTGCTCCGGCGCTTCTATCGGGACAAGGTGGTCTACACGAGCGCCACCTTGCGCACGCTCCTGGGCAACCTCGTCAGCCGCAAGTCCTTCTCGCTCGACCTGGTGATCGACGGCCAGCCATCACACTACGAGGGTGTGACCGACGTGCTCATCCAAGGCACCATCCTCTATGCTGGGGATTGGATCTTCGCGCCCGACGCGAAGCCCGACGATGGACGGTTCGAGGTTGTGGTGCTCCGCGGACATGCCGACTGGGCGGCGGCGGCCATCGGCGGCCACAAGCGCAACCCGGTCACCTCGGATGACCTGGAGGTGCTGGGCGTTCCGAAGCGCTCGGTTCCTCGCGGCAAGACCATCGAGATGACCGTCCATCGCCCCGAAGCCCTCGAGAACGTGCACGCCCAGATCGACGGGGAGGAGTTCCCCGCGACCTCGCGCTACCGGGTGGAGAACCTCTTCCACCACCTGCGCATCATCGTCCCCGAGGACGCCCAGTGGATCTGAGGATGAAGCGCAGCACGCTCGCGTTTGTCGCGGCGCTGGGCTGTGGTGTCTCCGAGGATGCACCACCCGAGCCCGCCCTCCCCGAGTTCGTCGACGCCTCGCCCCAAGAATCGGACGACGCAAAGACCCAGGATCCTCTGCAGGCGCGCCGCGAACGGCTCACGCAATGGAGCCGTTGCTTGATGCGCACGGGAAGCCGCCTCGAACGCTCGTGGGCGCGACTGGGGCAGGATGTGGACACGAAGAAGCTTCGCGTTCGCAAGCGGGACCTGCAGCCATTCTTCGACACGCTCGATGGAGAGCTACTCGACGCCTGTCCGTTGGGAGCAGAACCGACCGCCGGGGTCCCTCCCGAGCTCCCGACGCAAGGCCGGGCCTATGTGCTCGCGGCACGCGGCTATGGCAACCGAGCGGCCGAGCTGCGGGAGTACTTCGACACGCAAGGTTACGTCTCCGACAAGTGGGCCAAGCTGCAAGCCGAACTCCCTGGGCTCGAAGAGTCCTACGAAGCGGCGCACGTGGCCGCGACAGCCTTCGCGACGACACTCGAGGCAGAGCAGGACAAAGCGGATGCACAGTGGCTCGACGCACTCGGGCGCGGCGGGGAGGCTTCGTCCGCCGCGTGGCATGTGACAAACACGGCCGTCCTGGGCCGCGCCGCCTTCCCTTGCATCACGCAGCGAAGGCCCATTCCGCAGGCATGCAAGCTCGCCAGCGACGCGCTCACGTCCGCCCGAGACGGACTCGAAGCTTGGCATGATGCTCACCCCGCGGAGGCCGTCGGCGTGTTCTGGCTGGACGTGTTCCGCAAGCGGACCGCGGACCTCGAGCTGGCGATTGCCGGCCTTCAGGCGCCGATCAGCCGCCGCAAGTCGACCGCGACCGAGCAGCTGGCCGCGGCGAGTTCACGGGTCGCGGAAGCCCGGGCTGCGCTGCAGACGGCCGCCAACACCGTCGTCTTCGACTTCCCGTAAGCCGCGACCGGCCTACTCGTAGGCTTCCATCGGCGGGCACGAGCAGATCAGATGCCGGTCCCCGTACGCGTTGTCGATGCGCCCGACCGCGGGCCAGATCTTGGCCTCCCGGACCCAGGGCAACCCGAACGCGGCCTGTTCACGGGAGTACGGATGCTCCCAGGACTCGGCCGTCACCACGTTCGCAGTGTGCGGGGCGTTCTTCAACGGGTTGTCGTCCTTGGGCAAGCGCCCCGCTTCGACCTCTGCGATCTCCTTACGGATGGCGATCATCGTCTCGCAGAAGCGGTCCAACTCGGCCTTCGACTCGCTCTCGGTCGGCTCGATCATCAACGTGCCCGCGACGGGGAACGACATCGTCGGGGCGTGGAAGCCGTAGTCCATCAGGCGCTTCGCGACATCTTCGGCTTCGATGCCCGCCGATGCCTTGAACGGCCTGAGGTCGACAATGAACTCGTGCGCCACCCGGCCCGACGCACCGCGGTAGAGGATCGGGTAGTGCTCGCCGATCCGTTTCGCCATGTAGTTCGCACACAGGATGGCGTGACGCGTGGCCTCGGTCAGGCCCTCGCTGCCCATCATCGCGATGTACATGTAGGAGATCGGCAGGATGCTCGCGCTGCCATACGGAGCCGCCGATACGGGGCCGATCGACTGCTCGCCACCAATGTCGACCACGGGGTGACCCGGCAGGAATGGGGCAAGATGGGAGACCACGCCGATCGGTCCCATGCCGGGCCCGCCGCCACCGTGCGGGATGCAGAAGGTCTTGTGCAGGTTGAGGTGGCAGACATCCGCGCCGTAGTCGCCGGGGCGACACAAGCCGACCTGCGCGTTCATGTTGGCGCCGTCGAGATAGACCTGCCCCCCATGGTCATGCACGATCGAGCAAATCTCGGAGATCGAAGTCTCGAAAACACCGTGCGTAGACGGGTACGTGACCATGACCGCCGCGAGCTTGTCGGCGTGTTTGGCTGCTTTGTCCCGGAGGTCGGCGACGTCGATGTTGCCCGCGTCGTCACAGGCCACCACGACAACCTTCATCCCGGCCATCACAGCGCTCGCCGGGTTGGTCCCGTGTGCCGAAACCGGGATCAGGCAGATGTTCCGATCCGCATCCCCACGCGAGCGGTGATACGCCCGGATCACCATCAGCCCCGTGTACTCCCCCTGCGCGCCTGCGTTGGGCTGCAGGCTCACAGCATCAAAGCCGGTGATGTCGGCGAGCCATGCCTCGAGCCGGTCGAACATCGCCTTGTAGCCCTCGGCCTGCTGCAACGGGACAAACGGGTGCAACTTGCCAAACTCGGGCCACGTCACCGGGTCCATCTCGGAGGTGGCGTTGAGCTTCATCGTGCACGAGCCCAGCGCGATCATCGAGTGGGTCAACGAGATGTCCTTGTTCTCCAGCCGCTTGAGGTAGCGGAGCATCTCGTGCTCGCCGTGGTGCTGTTGAAACACCGGGTGGGTCATGAAGTCCGAGCTGCGCTCGAGACCCTTGGGGATTGCAACCGCGCCTTCGAAGTCGATGCTGTCGAGGTCGGTGCCCTCGGCCCCAAACACCCGGAGCAGCGCCCGGAGGTCCTCGGTGGTCACAGTTTCATCCAACGTCACACCGACCCGGGCGTCGTCCACGACCCGCAGGTTGATCCCTTCGACGTCGCATGGGGCCTGCACGGACGCGGCACCGCCACGGACCTTGATCGTGATCGTGTCGAAGGCGGCCGAGGTCTCGACCTCGTGTCCGGCCCCACGCACGCCGGCGGCGAGAACCGCGGTGGCCGTATGCACGCGGCGAGCGATTTGCGTGAGCCCCTTCGGCCCGTGATAGACGCCGTAGGCTCCGGCGATGACGGCGAGCAGGACCTGCGCGGTGCAGATGTTGCTCGTGGCCCGCTCGCGACGGATGTGCTGCTCTCGGGTCTGCATCGCCATCCGCAACGCGGTCGCTCCGTGCACGTCCTTGGAGACACCGATCACACGACCGGGCAAGTGCCGCTTGTGCCCCTCGGTCGTGGCCATGAAGGCGGCGTGTGGGCCCCCGTAGCCCAACGGAACGCCGAAGCGCTGCGACGACCCCACAACCACATCCGCGCCGCACTCCCCCGGCGGCTTGAGCATCGTCATGGCCAGCAAATCGGTGGCGACAACCGCCTGGGCGCCCACGGCATGCGCAGCTTCGATGGCTGGCGTGGGGTCGATCACCGCGCCGTAGGTGTTGGGATACTGCAGAAGAATCCCGCACGTGCTGTCGTCGGGGCGCAACGCATCCGCCGCCGTCAGCACGACCTCGATGCCCAGACCCTCGGCGCGGGTCTGCAAGATCGCGATCGTCTGCGGGTGGCAATCGTCCGCGACCAAGAAGCGGTTGCGTTTGCCTCGCAACGCGCGATGGCTCATCGCCATCGCCTCGGAAGCCGCGGTGCCCTCGTCCAGAAGCGACGCGTTGCACAACGGAAGCCCCGTCAGGTCCGCAACCATCGTCTGGAAGTTCAGCAGCGCCTCGAGACGACCCTGGGCGATCTCAGCCTGATACGGCGTGTACGCGGTGTACCAACCGGGGTTCTGCAGGATGTTCCGCAGGATGACCCCCGGCGTGACCGTGTCGGCATACCCCATGCCGATGTACGAGCGGCGGACTTCGTTGCGGCGTGCCATCGTCTGCAACTCGGCCAGCGTCTCCGCTTCCCCGCGTTCGGGTCCGATGTCGAGACTCCCCTGGAGCCGAATTCCCTCGGGAACGGTCTCGCGAACGAGCGCGTCGAGGCTCGGCAACCCGATCGCCTCAAGCATCGTGAGAACGTCGGCATCGTTCGCGCCGAGATGGCGGCGGACGAAGGTGTCAGTCGGACGGAGCAGCTCGCTGGGGGTCGCCACGGCGGCAGACTACTGCATGGGCCCGCCGATCGGCGCCGGCCGAAAAGGGCCCCTCCTCACGTCCTCAGCGGAGCGCCGGGTCGACCGTCAGCAGCAGATCGAGGCCATCCACCGAGCGTGCACCTTCCACGATGACGAACGGTCTCTCGGCCAGGACTTCCCCCGACTCCGTGGTGACGGCCCGCAGGCGGTACGAGCCGGGGCCCGTCGAGAGGCTGACACTGAAGCGCCCCTGCGCGTCGGACACAGTGCGCCCAATCGAGTCGCCGCCCTCGCGATGCACGGTCACGCGCATGCCTTCGGCGGGCGCGTGACGGGTGCCATCGGCGCCCTGCAACAGGACGGAGCCCCGCAGTTGGACCAAGCCCGACTTCGCGTTGTCGTAGGAGCACTTGGGCGCCATGGGTCCGCCGCCGGGGCCGCCCGGGTCGACCGCATCGTCGGGACAGGTCGCGGGTCGCCCCTGCGCCGGGGAAGACAGGAACGAAAAGTTCGTCTCCTTGGAGGAGCCGGAGCAGGCGGTGAGGAGCCCCACAGTGAGGAGAAGCGTCCGCGCCGCGGGCGCGGCGGACTGCGAACGGAACGCAAACGAGGGGCGTCCGAGGAGCGCGCGAGGTTGACCCATACCGATCCGTGACAAGAGTGTCGGTATGCACGGTTTTCAGCAAGAGCGTGGGTATGAGCCAGCGCGCTCGGCCTCCCCACGTGGGCAGCTGCACGACGGCACCCGCCAGTTCATGAACGGCGTCTACCTGTGGATGGCTGCAGGTGTCTCCATCACGGGTGTGGTCGCCTGGGGCATCAGCACCCGTCCGTCCATTTTCAATGCGGTGTGGGGCAGCCCACTGGGCATGATCCTGTCGATCGGCACGTTCATCATGGCGATCGCGCTGCAGCGCATGGTGCCCCGAATGGACCGCAGCCTGGCCGCCGCGGGCTTCTTTGGCTACGCCGCCATGATGGGCGTCGCGCTCTCGTACGTGCCGCTGGTCTATCCGGTGGGCAACATCGCGGGGGTCATGGCGGCGACGGTGGGCATGTTCGCGGGCATGGGCGTCCTGGGCTACATCACCAAGAAAGACCTCTCGGGAATGGGTCAGTTCATGGTGATGGCGCTGCTCGGGGCGATCATCGCCTCACTCGTCAACGGGTTCTTGGTCCAGAGCGTCTCGATGAGCCTTGGCATCTCGGCGCTGATCGCCGCCGTGTCCGCGGGCCTGACCGCGTACTACACCCAGGCGATCAAGCAGCTGTACCGAGCCCGCGGCGGCCGCGGCAACCTCGCGGTCCTCGGCGCGCTGGTCCTCTACATCAACTTCATCAACCTGTTTTTGTCCCTGCTGCGCCTCTTCGGCGGCAGTCGAGACTGACGCAAGCGCGCTGAGAGGTTTCGCAGGTCAAACCCCTCCCCCGCCCGGGGGCGGGGTTCTTGCGTTTCGTCATCTTCGGCCCGGCGGCGGCCAGGGTAGAGTCCCGCCGATGAAGCTGACCGGACGGGTGCTGTGGCTGACCGATGACGAAGGCGCGCTTGCGTCTCAACTCGCGGGTGAGAACGCCGCCTTCTCCACCCAGGACCCCCCCGCCCTTCACTTTGGCGTCAACACCGACGCCATGATCAACGGTGCAGCGTGCACGCTGGGCTACACCGGCGACATCCTCGGACCTTACTTCCTGCAGAACTTCAAGGAGACCGTCGACAAGGACACCGTCAAGGATGGTGGGTTCCAGGTCGTCGTGGGTGGTGATGCGTACGGCTCGGGCAGCAGCCGCGAGGTCGCCGTCGTCGCTCACCAAGGCGCGGGCATCGAGCTGGTCGTCGCCAAGAGCTTCCAGCGGATCTTCCAGGAGAACATGGTCTACAGCGGTCTTCCGTTCACGACCGACTTCTCCGTCGTCGAGCGGCTCAACGCTGGCGAGGACATCGACACGGCGGCTTTGGCCGAGGCGCTTCCTCCCTTCTTCGCAGCGGTCGCCAGCTGCGGTGGCCTGCTGCAGTACGGCACCAAGCTCCTCGCCGGCGACATCGAGCCTAGCTACACCGTCGAACGCGCAGCCGCGCCGATGACCTGCATCGAGAAGATCGTGGCCAAGCGCGCGTGGACCGGACAAGGCAAGCCGCAGGGACTGGCCTCGGTTCGCCCCGGAGAGCAGGTCCTGTGCGAAGCCGGCTTCCGTGGTGTGCACGAGTACACCGGCGGCATGGTGATGGACCTGTACGCCCAGGAGTGGGGGAACGCTCCGGTCGAGCGCCCCGACGACGTCGCCGCCTTCGAGGACCACTTCGTCCTCATCGATCAGCCTACCGTCCCGGACCGCGTCAAGACGCAGCGACTCCTGCCGGCCCGGCGCTTGCGCGACCAAATGGTCGACGCCGCCAAGGAGCACGGCCTGCGGCTGCATGGTCCCGGACAGGCGCTCCCCGCAGGGGTTTGCCACCGTATCGTGGTCGAAGACTACGCCAGGCCCGGGGAGATCATCGTGCTCACCGACAGCCACACCCCCACGGCAGGCGTCCTCAACGCATTCGCCTTTGGAGTCGGCTCCACGGCGATGTCGTTCGCCCTGCGCACGGGCATGATCCCGGTGACCGTGCCGCGAACCATCCGTGTGCTGGTCGAAGGGGACGGCAAAGGCCTGCTGTCCCCGAAGGACCTCATCCTCCACCTCATCGGCGACCCGTACTTCCGTGAAGAGCAGTGGCGCGAGTCCCCCACCGATACGGCCGTCATTCAGCTCGGCGGTTCCGGCCTCGACCAGTGGAACGTCGATGAGCTCTCCGTGATCACCAACATGACGGTCGAGGGCGGCCTCATGACGGGCATCGTCGAGCCCTGCAAGTCGGTCCGCACGTTCCTCCAGGAGCGCCGAGGACAGGACTTCGCGGATGCCTTCGTCGAGCCCGACCCGGACGCCGAGTACGTCAAGACCTTCAACATCAACCTCGACGACGTTCCGCTGACCGTCGCCACCCCCGGCGACTCCCGCAACCGCAAGCCCCTGTCCGACGTCTCGGAGGTGAAGGTCCACAACATCGTGATCGCCTCTTGCACGGGCGGGTCCCTCACCGACCTGCGAGCCGCCACCGACGTGCTCAAGAATCGCGACCTTGCGAAGGGCGTCCGGCTGACCGTCACACCCTCCAGCGCAGACGTGTTTGCCGCGGCCCAAGCCGAAGGGCTCCTCGAGGAGTTCGAACGGGTCGGTGCGGTCATCACAGCACCCGGCTGCGGAAGCTGCATCGGAAACGGCCCCGGAGTTCCGCACGACGGCGAGACCACCGCCAGCACCACGAACCGGAACTTCGACCGACGAATGGGGGCACCAGGCCCCGTCTACCTGGTATCTCCAGCCGTCGCCGCAGCGTCCGCGATCACCGGCCGCCTGACAGATCCGCGCTCGCTGTGAGGTCTTCGGGCGTCTCGGCGCCCGCGGCCGCGCGTTCGAGACCAGATTGGCATTGCGCGGCGTTTCGGCCTCCCGCACTCTTCCGGGGTGGGGACCTTGGTGCTGCTTGCGCTCGCGCGACTCTTTGTCGCCCCTGAGCCGAGTCCCTCCCCCAACGCGACGGAAGCTGAAGCGACTTCAGCCCAGCCGACGGGCACCGACTCAGCCGACGCGCCCAGCTCACCGCTGCTGCTGATCGACTTTCGCGCTCGGCCGGCATCCCTCGATGCCGCGCCGTCGGCCTTCGATCTTCGCAACCCGTTCCGTGCCTCGAAGGCTCGGGCCCCCGCTCCATCGGCGGGCTCCACTGAGTCGAGCACCAAGCCCAAGCGGCGTCGCCGGGCAAGCGCGCGGCGACCCGATCTTCGGGATCCGTTTGAAGAGCCCCCGCGAAGACGGCGTGCTCCGAAACCCGCCGAGGACCTGCGCGATCCGTTCAACCGCCCGGCGCCAGCGCTTCCCAAGTGCCCGGACACCGGCGGGGTTCCGATCCAGCGGCCCGACACTGTGCGGGCGGGGTGCGCTCAAGCCTCTCGCAGCCGCTTTCTCGCGCACCGCTAGAACCTCGACAACGTCGCAACGCCCTCGTCGACCCGGCGGACGCTCTCGTCAACGAGAGGTCCGCCGCAACCGCGGCGAAACGAACTCAGCCGCACTCGCCGATGGGCTCGTCGCAGTTGTCCGGGCCGCACGTCGAGGGGTACAGCCAGCCGTCGACGCAAGTCTCTGCGTCGCCGCAGCCCATCATCGGGTCGCAGTCGTCGGGAGGACAGGCCCCGATCGGCCCGTCGCAGTTCGCGGGGCCACAACCGCTGGGGTAGAGCAGGTCTCCGAAACACGTGAGCGCATCGTCGCAAAGCATCATCGGGTCGCACTTCGGCTCCGGGTCTTTGCACTCACCGATGGGCTTGTCGCAGTTCGCAGGGCCGCACGTCGTCGGGTACAGCACGCCATCGAAGCACGTCTCGGCCTCACCGCAGCCCATCATGGGGTCGCACTCCACGGGGTCGGGGTCGCACTCCCCAATCGGCATGTCGCAGTTCGCTGACCCGCAGCCCGTCGGATACAAAACGCCCTCGAAGCAGGTCTCGGCTTGGTCGCAGACCAACTCCGGGTCGCAGTCAGGCTCGTCTTCGC
>JBOEGF010000021.1:0-114495 GCA_050633305.1 Nannocystales bacterium | reverse complement strand
ACGGGATGTAGTAGTCGGAGTTTTTGGGGACCTGCTCCAGAAGCGCGATCGACTGCGGGAGATCGCCCTTCTGGTAGTGGAAGCGACCCAGCAGGTAGTACAGCTCGTCCCGCACCTCATCGAAGTCCTCGTCTTCGAGGTCGGTGGGCTTGTACGTACCGATCTTCTGCAACACCTCGGCACCCTCGGGCAGCTCGCGAGAGAGCGAAGCGAGCCAAGGAAGGGTGAGCTTGTGGAACGGGTGCGCGGGGCCGGCCTGCACGATCTCGTCGAAGACCGAAAGCGATGCCGAGTAGAACTCGAGCTTGTACAGGGCCTTGCCAAGCCAGTACTGGGCGCGCGGTTGGTCTCCGGGGATTTCTGCGGCGGCGACCTTGTAGAACTGGATCGCGGAAGCCTGATAGTCCTCCGCCTTATAGAGAGCCTCGCCCTGAGCGTTGGATCCACCTGCGGTGGCCGACGGTGCTGGCGCCGCGGGCGGCGGAGGCGGAGCACCGGCGTCGGGAGCCGGGGGCGCACCACCACCTGCGGGGCCACCAGGATCCGGCGGCGGCGGCGGTCCATCGAAGGACGCGCTCGCGCTCGTCGCCGAGAAGGCGAGAGCAAGGCCCAGCATGATGCTGAGGCGAGAGGACAAGAGGGACGTCGTGTACCTGCGCGAGGTCTTCTTGGACATGAGGATTTCGGTTCGAGTGTGGAGCTGGCCTAGGGCCAGACCTTGACTGGAGCGGGAACCGGAGCGGGTCGGGCTCCGACGGTCGAACAAGGCACGAGGAGCCTTCGTTCGGTGTCGTGGGGGGACCTGGGTAGGAACCCCCCCGGTTCGACGCGGCTGGACATTACCAGTGGCCGGCGCTACGTCGCAACACCGCACATCCGCCGCCAAGCGACGGCTAGCCGGCGCTTTTCGCAGTTTTGATCGGCCGGTGAGATCGCGGACTCCTCGAACCACAGCGCTCGTGTCACGCGGACCCGACGATGCGGGTTCCCATCCCCCGCGGATCGGCGCCGGTTCGGGCCTGCGGGCGAGTTGGGCCGGCCGAGGCCAGCCGCTGGAGCGCGAGACACACACGGAAAGAACGGTGATCCGTCGCCCCAGCAGCGGAAGCTTCTTTACAGTTCTTTCACTGCACGTGGGTCAGCAAGCCTCGCATCCCACCCTGCCCCACGGCGTTTGGGGCAACACAGGAAGGAGATCGGAACACCGTGCTACTGCCCTTCTGATGCACTTGACCGCACGGCCGGGGAGTGTACGATGGCGCGGGTTCGGAGGTGTCGTCCCGACGCGCCCCGTCTCCTGTCTCTAGCTCCGTCCTTCACTCGGGCACATGCCCCGGTGCCGGACATGTCGGCAACTCGACTGCCGACTGCCCCCGAGAGCCAACATGCAAACGAACGATACGTTCCGTCGTCTCCCGCTCCAGTGGCTTCGCAGTGTCGCCATGACCCTGGGCGTGCTGTGCATCGCGCCCGCTCTAACGGCTTGCCCCAAGGGCGACGTCGGGGCGCCGTGCAACCACGGCCGCGTCACGCCGCCGGAGTCGAAGCTCGTCACCTTCCCGGCCCTCAGCTGCGATGAGCTCCTGTGCGTCTACGCGGATGAGGAAAAAGCACCCGAGTTTGCCTGCACGGTGGGCACCGAAGGTGACGCGACCTGCAACCAGGCGGACAACACCCGGACCCGGTTCGAGTGTGTCGCCTCGGGCGAAGACCTCAGCACGGGAGTCTGCAGGCTCCGCAACCAGTACGTCCTCGAGCGCTCGATGTGCTCGAAGAAGTGCAGCAGCGACGCGGACTGCCAAAGCGCGGGGATCACCCAGCAGGTCGTCGTGGACGACACGTCTTGCCAGTCTGGCTTCACCTGCGCTCGAATCCAGACCCTCGGGGAGTTCTGCTGCGAGAAGCTCTGCGTCTGCAAGGACGACCTGAACCAGACCGAGTCCGACACGATCGAGATGGCGTGTTCCACGGCGAGCCAAGAGGGCTGCTGCGTGGCTCCGGCCGGCCAGGAAGAGACCTTCGTCGTTCCCGACGCCTGCAAGTAAGCGAAGCGCTGCTTCCAAGAAGAACGCCCCCGTCATCGCGACGCGGGGCGTTTTTTCGTTGGTTCAGGCTTCGTACGCGTCGCGTATCCAGCGGACACGAAGTCGGTGTGGAGAGATGGTGACGCCCACAACGTCAAAGCGGACCGCGACCGCCTCCCAAAGGTCGCGCTCGACCAGCCAGGCCGTCGCCGCACGGACCACGTGTCGCTGCTTGGCAACACCGACCGTCTCGAGCGGTGAGCCCCGATCCACTCGACTCCGAGATCGGACCTCGACGAACACGTACTCGGGATCGTCGAGCCGGAGATCGAGTGCGATGAGATCGATCTCCCCGCCGGCTCGCTCGACGTTTCGCTCGAGGATGCTCAGCCCGCGTTCGTGCAGGTACTCCGCAACCCGTGCTTCAACCCGCAGGCCAAGCGCTCGAGTCGACGCAGCGGGTTCCATCCTGAGCCAAGGCTGGCACCGATGACCGGCGCGCGCTCGACAAACCGCCGCCGACGGACAGTGTCCCCGAACGACAAAAAAGCCGACCCGTAGCAGACGCTACGAATCGGCTTTGCTCTCCGAACAGACGGACGGTCTAGTCTTGCGAAGCCTTGGCGGCTTTCGCTGCCTCAGCCTTGGCGGCTGCTGCTTTGGCGTCGGCCGCTGCCTCGACCGAGGACTCGGCCTGAGCGGTCTTCGCCTGCTCCTGCTTCTCGGCCTGGCGAGCAAGGATGCTGCCGTAGTTGCCGAGCTTGGAGGTGATGCGAGCTGCGTTGCCGCGAAGTTCGCGGAGGTAGTAGAGCTTGGCGCGGCGGACTTTGCCGCGAGTGACGAGCTCGACCTTGGTCACGCGGGGGGAGTTGTCGGGCCAAACGCGCTCGACGCCCACACCGTGGGAGCTGGAAACTTTGCGGACCGTGAAGGACCCGCGACCGCCACCGCGCTTGCGATGGATGCAAACGCCTTCGAAGACCTGGATGCGCTCCTTGTTTCCCTCGGAGATGAGGGCGTGAACACGGATGGTGTCACCGGCGCGGAACATGGGAAGCTCGTGTCGCTTCTCTGTTCGCTCGATGGCCTCGATGGCTGGAATGCTGTTGCTCATGGCGTCGCCTATCCGTCGCTTGTCTGTCGCGTGTCTGTCGGAGGGAGGAGTCCTGCAAGGCCACGATCTAGGATCGTCAGCGCGGGCGGGCGCGAAGAGTCCTCGATCCCTGGGCCGGTTGCAAGGATTTGATCTTGGGTTTGCGCACCTTTTCCTTCAGGAGGTGCGGCTGGGGCGGTCTCGGGTCCTGAAGGGGCGTAGACGGCTGTTGCGTCCACTCCCCAGGGGTTGAGACCCGCAACGACGATCAGGCTGGCCGGCGTCGTTGCATCTGCGGCACGCAGGATATCGAGCACCCACGCGGGATCGGAGGACGGCGCGGGATCTCTGGGCCGATCCCCAGGGGGGTCGGAAGACAGATCCTGGGGGCGCGCGATCGCCACAGTCGCGGGGTTGCGCCCGTGGCGCTGTCGCAAACGACGTCGGAGCTGCTTGAGACTGGCGAACCCAGCCACCGACAGACGGCCCTGCGTGGCCTCCACCCACGGCAGGACCGCGGAGGGATCACCACCGAGGACGACCAGCGCCGTGACGCCATGGGCACGCAACACGTCGACATACTCCGCCGACGGCTCGGCCGAGGCCGGGATGGCGACGTGCAGCTCGCACGACTTCGGCAAGGGCTCGACCTGTCGAAGCTCGGGGCGCAGCTGGAACGTGCGCGCACGAGCCCGCTCGAGTCGCCATCCCGCGATGGCCTCATGGTTTCCGCCGAGCAAGACCGCGGGGACCTCGTGCCCGCGAAACGACTTCGGTCGCGTGTACTGAGGGTGCTCGAGATAGGAGCCTCGCTCTGCGGTCGCAAAAGACTCCGTCCGGGCTGACTCGGGGTTGCCAAGAACGCCCTCTCGCAGCCGCGAGACGGCCTCGACGATCGCCAGCGCTGCGACCTCGCCACCGTTGAGCACAAAGTCTCCGAGCGAGATGCACACGTCGACGAAGTTCTCGCGGACCCGATCGTCGATGCCCTCGTAGCGACCGCAAAGAAGCGCGATGCGATCGTGTTTTGCGAACGCTTCGGCTGTCCGCTGATCGAAGCGGGGGGCGGAGGGCGTCAGCAGCACCCGGAGCATCGCGCCCCGCTCGCGTTGCACATGCTCGAGCGCGTCGACGACCGGCTCGGGCTTGATGACCATGCCCGCACCGCCGCCGAACGGAGCGTCGTCGACCGTCCGATGCTTGTCGGTCGTGAAGTCCCGATAGTTCGTCGCGCGGACTTCGACCAGTCCGCGATCAACGGCCTTGCCCAGCAAGCCCGTCTTGGCAAACGCTTCGACCGCCTCGGGAAACAGCGTGAAGACTTCGAAGCACTGGGCGGTCATCGCAGCCTCGCGGCGTCCATGTCAGGATTCGGGGGACTCGGGCTCTAGGGCTTCTGGAAGCAGCCCTAGAGGCGGATCGACCAAGACACGTTTGTCGTCGACGTCTTTGACGAAGCCCGGGATCACCGGGATCAGCCATCGCCGTGCTCTGCCGCGTTCTCCAAAGAACTCGATCTCGAACAAGTCCTGCGCGCCGTTGGTCGTGATCGCGACCACCTTGCCCAAGGACTGAACCGTGCCGTCCTCGAGAACGCGTTCGACAGGCAGGCCGATCGCATCGACGAGGTAGAACTCGTCATCTTCGAGGTCCGGTAAAACGTCTCGCTCGACCTCGATCGTGAGCCCGCGAATCGTCTCGACGGCCTCGCGGGAATCGACACCTTCGAGGTCCGCCCGCGCGATGGGCTTGCCCGGAATCATCGAGACCTTGTTCAAGACCTTGCGCGCGACAACGGCTTTGGTCTCACGATGCACGAGCACCAACTCGACGCCTTGCTTGAGCGCGTGCGAACCACCGTCGAACAACTGCAAGCGCGCCGTGCCACGCACACCATGGGCGCCCAACACGAACCCGACGGACAGCCGGCCGGAGGTTTCGGATTCAGTTGTTTGGCTGGTCCCCGATGGGCCAGTGGTCCGACTCGTCATGATCGACTCGCGCACACTCCCAAGCTCGAAGCGGGAGCGCGGGGTGGATTACTCGATGATCTCGAGGTCAGCGCGCTTGCGAAGCTTGGACGCAGCAGCGCTCAGGATCGCGCGCATCGCCTTGACGGTGCGGCCTTGCTTGCCGATCACCTTGCCAAGGTCTTCTTTGGCGACGCGCAGTTCGAGGACTACGGTTTGTTCACCAGAGATTTCATCGACATGGACGTCGTCGGGCTTGTCGACGAGGGACCGCGCGATGAACTCGATGAGTTCTTTCAGCGAAATGGTGGAAGACATGAGGAGCTCCAGCGGCAGCGTAGCGATACGTCCTCAGGGACGTAGCAGAGCGGGAAAGGGGTTTGCCGCGTAGATACGGATCATCCCACACGAAACGGGCGCCGGCAAAACAACAATTTCTGCCAAACGCCCGTTCCAGTACCCTTCGCCGAGACGGCAGGGGTTGCGCTATAAGCGCTTTATTCTTTCTTGTCCTCGGCGGAGCCGAGGTTCTTGATCAGTCGAGCGACGGTCTCGCTGGGCTGAGCGCCGTTGCCCATCCAGTACTCCACGCGAGGCATGTTCAGCTCAACCGTGGAGGGATCGGTGTTGGGGTTGTACGTGCCAAGCTTCTCGAGGAAGCGGCCGTCTCGCGGGGAGCGAGTGTCAGCGGCAACAATACGGTAGAAGGGGCGCTTCTTGGCGCCGCCACGGGCGAGTCGGAGTCGAACGGACATCTGATCTTATCTGGCCTGGCGAAAGGGTGCGCGAAGGTAGCGGTCGCGGCGAGCCCGGTCAAGCTGGGTAGCGAGACAATGTGGGCCTTGTATTGAGGATCTGATCTCACATGAACGGCAAGAAACCGCTGTTTATGGGCCCGCGCTCGACGCGCCATGGCGATCTGCGGCAGATCGTGTCAAACGGCGGGCTTCATGGACGCGCGCAAGGTCTACTTCGTCTCCCTGGGCTGCCCGAAGAACCAGGTCGACACCGAGGTGATGCTCGGCGTGGTCCGACAAGGCGGACACAGTGTCGTGGACTCGGCGGACGAAGCCGACACGCTCGTGGTCAACACCTGCGGCTTCATCGAGGCTGCAAAAGAGGAATCGATCGAGACCATCCTCGAACTCGCTCAGGCCAAAGAAGGCACGAAGAAGAAGCTCGTCGTCGCTGGATGCCTGACCCAGCGCTACCCCACCGAACTCGCAGCCGAGATGCCCGAGGTCGATCACTTCCTCGGGTCGGCCGACATGCTGGGGCTCGCGAAAGTCCTCGGGGGCGACGGCAAACGGCTGGGTGTTAGCGAGTTGTCCAAGCGCGCGTACCTCTACGACCACGAAACGCCGCGCGAGCTCAGCGGTGTTCGACACACCGCCTATGTGAAGATCGCCGAGGGCTGCGACCGCCCCTGTGGGTTCTGCATCATTCCCAAGCTCCGCGGGGCCCAGCGTAGCCGGGACGTGTTCTCTGTCGTCCAAGAGGTGCACGCCCTCGTCGCCGCAGGGACAAAAGAGGTTTGCCTCGTCGCACAGGACCTCACCCGATACGGCAGCGACCTCGACGTCCCGACCAACCTCGAGATGCTTCTCGACGCGCTCGTCGAAGTCGAAGGACTCGAGTGGATCCGGCTGCACTACGCCTACCCTTCAGCCGTCACCGACGGACTGATCGAGCGCATCGCGATGCAGCCCAAGGTCGCGACCTATCTCGATGTCCCGATGCAGCATGTCGACAGCGACGTGCTCAAGGTGATGCGCCGCGGTTATGGAGAGCGCGCGGTGATCGAACTCGCCGAGAAGCTGCGGGATGCGACAACCTCCGAAGGACAGCGTCTGTGGCTGCGAACCACCATGTTGGTTGGCCACCCGGGCGAGACCCCCGAGGCCTACGCGCGACTCAAGGACTTCGTCAGCCAAGGCTACATCGACCACCTCGGTGTGTTCCCCTGGTCCCGCGAAGACGGCACAGTCTCGGCGATGAAGCCAGGCCGGGTCGAGGAAGCGATTGCAGCGGAGCGCGCCGCGGAGCTGATGCAGATCCAAGAGGCGATTCGCGCGGAGCGACACGCAGACCTCGTCGGTCAATCGATCCGCGTCCTCGTCGACGGCCCCAGCAGCGAGAGCGAGCTCTTGCTCGACGGCCGTCACGAAGGCCAAGCACCGGAGATCGACGGCAAAGTCGTGCTCACCGATGGGACGGCGCAACGCGGAGACATGGTGATGGCCACCGTTACACAAGCTTCGGCTCACGACCTGGTGGCATCGCTCGACCCCGAAGCTGCGGCCGAGGCAATCGCGGGCGCATAACCTCCCGGACGCGTTCCATGGCCCGTCTCTGGCATTCCATCCGCACGCTCGCGTGCTTCGCCTTGTTCGCGCTCGGCGGCATGCTGATCTCCTGGGTGGTGATGCCATTCGTCTTCTTCTCGACGCTCGACCGCATCAAGGCGCGTCGACGCTGCCAGAGGACGCTTCAAGGCGGCTTCAGAATCTTCCTGACCGTTCTCGCAAAGCTGCGCCTGCTCAAGACAACGTGGCCGCTGTCCGAGAGCATCTCGCCCTCGGTTCCCTCGGTCATCGTCTGCAACCACCCGACCCTGCTCGACACCGTCATCATGACGGTGCGCTTCGACAACGTCGTGTGCATGGTGAAGCGCTCCTACTACGTCAGTCCCTTCTTCTTCGGGCTCGCGACCATGTGCGGCTACGTCCCAGCGGCACGCCCCGGACGCGTCGCAGAGCACCAAGCGATGCTGGATGCGATCAGCGAGAGCCTGGCGGCGGGTTTCAACGTCTTGGCGTTTCCCGAGACCCGGCGCTCCACGCTCGGTACCCAACTCCCGTTCCGGCGCGGGCCGATCGAAAGCGCGGCGCGTGCGGGTGTCCCGATCATCCCAGTTCGGATCCGCTGCACACCTCGCACGCTGACGCGCGAGATCGATCTGGGCGAGATGCCACTCGAATGCGCTCAGTATTCGTGTGAAGAACTCGAGCCGCTCACCGTCAATCCAGGTCGGAGCCCAGTCCGCGCCGCCACACGGCACCTCCAAAATCTGCTACAGATTCAGCCGCCGCGCGCGCGGGAGACAGCGAGTCATGCAACCTCTTGAAGTCGAAGTCAGGGACCTCATCGTAGAAGCCCTCATGCTGGACGACGTTCGGCCCGAGGACATTGATGCGAGCGCGCCGCTGTTCGTCGACGGGCTCGGGTTGGATTCCGTGGATGCGCTCGAACTCGCGATCGCGATAGAGCGGCGTTTCGGAGTCAAGATCGATCCCAAGAAGACAGACGCTCCCGCGGTGTTCGCATCGATCACCACCCTCGCGGCGTTCATTCGAGAGAACGACCCCCGCGGGCCGCAGGCTGCAGCCAAGGAGGGCCAAGGTGCCCAGTGACGAGAAAACAGAAGTCTTCGCTCTCCTCGCGAACAAGATGGCCGAGATGTTCGAGGTCGAGCAAAGCTCGATCGCTCCACAGACGCATCTCTTCAAGGACCTCGACCTCGACAGCATCGACGCGATCGATCTCGCCGTGCACCTACAGGAGTACACCGGCAAGAAGGTCGAAGAAGAGTCGCTGCGCGAGCTGAAGACGGTCGACGACGTCGTGGAGCTCATCTTGACGCTGCGCGCTCAGTGAACTGTGGCGGCTGTGATCCATGAAGGTCGCCGCTAGCATCGCGTGGGTGTCACTCGCCGTCCTCTACCCGGGGATGGTCTACTACAGCTCGGTCAACTGGCCGCCACGCACTGCGAGCTTGGTCCTCTTGGTGACGCTGGCGGGCATCTATGGGTTTCAGCGGATCGCGACGGGCCCCTCTGCTCCTGGCAGCAACCCGATGGCGAAGATTCCTCTGCTGGCCGTCGCGGTGCTCGGCCTCGGTGCCTTGCTGAAGAATGAAGGGTTTGCCCGGCTTGTACCCATCCTGATCAACGGCGGGCTGCTGGTGCTGTTTGCCTCGTCACTGCGGGGCCCGGTCTCGATGGTCGAGTCATTCGCACGCCGGCAAGACCCGGACCTCAGCCCCCCGAAGGTCCAGTACTGCCGCACCGTCACGATCGTTTGGTGCTGGTTCTTCGTCTGCAACATCGCGCTGACGCTCGCGCTGGCCCTGTTTGCGCCGCTGGAGTGGTGGACGATGTATACGGGCCTCCTCGCCTACGTCGCCATCGGGTTGCTATCCACGATCGAATACACGGTTCGCAAGGCCACGTTTCGTGACTACGACGATCCTCCCAAGCTCCACGACCGCCTGTTCGTCCGCATTTTCCCCCCGCGCGACGAATCTTAGCGTTGGTTCCCTCGTCGCAAGAACAAGTCCATGACGACTCAGAGCAACGCGCTCGTCGAACTCGAGCGCACACAGACTGACGTCAACTCGCTTCGGTGCAGGTTTCTGGTCCCCGGCAACCTCCCGCTGTTCCGCGACCACTTCCCCACGCGCCCCGTGCTGCCCGCGTTCGTCATCGCCGACATCGTGCTTCGGGAAGCCCAGGCGACGTGGAGTGCGCTGGAGCACTGGCAGAGCATGCCCAGACTCAAGCTCTTGCTCCCCATCGACCCCAACGTCGAGGTGACCATGGAACTCGAACGTGTCGAACGCGACGTCCGCTTTTCCCTCGTCGCACACACCGACAAGGGGGATGAACCGGCCGCCACCGGGATCCTTCGCTTCGCCCCGACCGAGTCGGAGGATTGATGTCTACGTCCCGCACCTGCGCCCTGATCCCCTCGTACAACAACCCGCAGACCGTCGGAGAGGTCGTGCGGCGCGTTGGGGAACACCTGGAGACGGTCGTTGTTGTCGACGATGGGTCGGAAGATGCCAACCGACGCGTCCTCGAAGATCTCGAGCGCAGCGGCGCGATCACCTTGGTTCGGCGCGACCGCAACGGAGGCAAAGGTGCCGCCGTCAAGACGGGTTTGGCCAAGGTCGCGGAGCTCGGCTTCACCCATGCGCTTCAGGTCGACGCCGACCTCCAACACAACCTCGACGACATCCCCAAGTTCCTGGGCGCGTCCCAGGACCAACCCGATGCGCTGGTGCTCGGCTACCCCGTGTTCGACGACACCCGCCCGGCTGGTCGCGAGTTCGGGCATGCGTTCACGGCATTTTGGACTCGCCTCGAGATCGGCAGCGACGCGATCAAGGATCCGCAGTGTGGTTTCCGCGTGTATCCGGTCGCAGCCGCAACGTCGGTACGGGTTCCGTCCAACCGCATGGACTACGACCTCGAGGTCTGCGTGCGGATGGTCTGGTACGGCTGCTCGGTCGTGAACATCCCAACGGCGGTCCGCTACCTGACCGCCGACGAGGGCGGTATCTCGCACTTCCGAATGGTCCGCGACAACGCCCTCATCACCTGGATGCACACCCGATTGGTCATCCTGGGCATGTGGCTGCGCTTCGTCTCCCTGTTCCGACCAAAGGCGACGGCATGAGCACCGCCCTTCGCAAACGGCCGGCACGCTCCTGGCTCTCCATCCCCGAGCGAGGCACCGCGCTCGGCATGGCGACGTTCGTCTGGGGGTTGGGGCTTGGCGGCAGGCGCTTGGGCCGTGCGCTGCTGTGGCTCGTGATGCCCTACTACGTCCTCAGCTCGCCCCGAGCCCGGCGAGCCTCGCGAGACTTCCGACGCCGAGTCGGACCCGACGCCGAGCGCCACAGCGTGTTCACCCACATCATGCGATTTGGGCAGGTCGCGCTCGACCGGCTGCTGCTCGTTCAGGGGAAGACCGGCGACCTCGAAGTCGACCTGGGCCCTCGCGAACTCTACGACGAGCTCCAGCAGCGCGAGAGCGGAGCGCTCCTGCTGAGCGCTCACGTCGGTAGCTTCGAAGCCCTGGCCGGCCTCGCACGCGAACGCACCCTCGATGTGGTCCCGGTGGTGAACACCGGTGGGTCGCGAATCTTCACCGACGTCCTCGAGCGACTCAACCCCAAGCTCGCCGCCAACCTCATCGACCTTGCCGATGGACGTCTCGAAGCGATCTTCAAGATTCGCGAGCGCCTCGAGAGCGGACGCCACGTCGGGATTCTTTGCGACAGGTGGACCGAAGATGAAAAGTCCATCGCGGTCCCGTTCATGGGGCAAGAGGCACGCTTCCCCGCGGGCCCATTCATCCTGGCAAGCACCCTCAAGTGCCCCGTCTACTTCGTGGCAGCGCTCTACCGCGGCGGAAACCGCTACGAGATTCACGCGGAGAGATTTGCCGACCAGGTCACACTGCCTCGCAAGGCGCGTGACGAAGGGCTGAAGAAGTGGGCTGGGCTATACTCCCAACGGCTCGAGGCCTTGGCTCGGCGCGCACCCCTCAACTGGTTCAACTTCTACGACTTTTGGCAAAAGAAGGACCAAGACACGGCATGATCACCAAGGCGCTTCGGTTCCGTTCTGCTCTCCCGCTCCGCGTGGTCGGTGTGGGTCTCGCACTGTTGGCCACCGGGACCGCCGCACAAGCGCAGGTCCACGCGGGCCCACAGCCGGACGCACCGGCCGAGGCTGCACCCAACTCCGACGCACCACAGACCGTCGACGAGCTGATGCAGAGGTTGCGGACCATGCCGGGACTCTTCGCGCGGTTCGAAGAACGCAAGACCATCGCGTTGCTGGCCGTGCCGCTGGTCAACCACGGTTTCGTCCGGTTTCACCCGCCCGGTCAGCTCCTGCGCGCCGTCGAGAAGCCTCACCCCAGCTCCGTCGTGCTTCGCAAAGACGACATCTGGCTGGCCGAGAACGGGAAGACGGAACACATCGACCTGCATGCCCACCCTGCGGCTCGGTCGTTCGTCGGTAGCTTCCGAGCCTTGCTCGCGGGGGACCGAGCAGCCCTCGACGCCCACTTCATCCTCTCGCTCAACACTGACGCCCAAGGCGTGTGGACCCTCGAGTTGGCCCCGCGTTCCGAAGGCATGAAGAAGATCGTGATTAAGATGTCGATCCGGGGCAAAGGCGATCAGCTCCAGCAGCTCCGAATCGAAGAAGCCAGCGGCGATGTGTCCGACACCCGGTTCTTCGACGTCGACACCCGGCACAAGCACTCGGCCCAAGACGTCGAGCGGTACTTTGCCGTCCCGCATTCCTGAGTGCGCATGCCGGTGTCTCCCCGAGCCCGGGCGTGGCTTCTCATCGTCGCCGCGGCCATCGCCGGCTTGCTCGCGGCAACCCGGCTCCGGGTTGTCACGGACATCCGGCACTTCATCCCCAGCGGACTGGATTCGGGGCTGTCCACGATCTCGGCTCAGCTCGCCGCGTCCCCGCTGACTCGAACCTCCATCCTTGCCTTGCGAGGTCCCGATCCCGCGAGCACGGGCCCGGCGTTCAACAGCTGCCTGCTCGAGTCCCCGTTGGTCGAGTGGAGCCGCAGCGGCATCGACGAACAAACCGAACAGGCCACGCACGAGCTCTACTTCCCGCGACGGTTCTACTTGCCTGCACCGGAGGCCGCCGAGCTCGATGAGTCCGCCGCTCGGCTCAAGCAGACGCTGGGCGGCCCGCAGGGCTCCCTGATTCGGCCGCTCGCTCCGAAAGACCCACTTCTCCTCTTCCCGGATTTCCTCAAGGGACTGCGGGACACCCAGCAGCTCCGGGTTGAGCGAGGGCAGTTCGTCACGGCCGACGGCAGTGCAGCCATCCTCTTCGTTCGAACGGGAGACTCCGCATTCAACGGCGCGGCACAGCGCGGGTTTCAGGACCTCCTGACGACGTGTGCCGAACGCAGCGGGGATGGACTCGAGCTGCTTCAAAGTGGAATCGGCCGGTTCGCGCTCGCCGCCGAGACCCGCACCAAAGCCGACGTCACGCGGGTCTCCGTCGCGTCCACCGTGGCGATCATCGCGACGTTCCTGCTGCTGTTCGGCAGGGTGCGAACGATCATCCTCGCATTCGCCCCGGCGGTGGCCGGATTCGCGTTCGGGCTCGCCGGAACGGCCATCGTCACCCCCGAGTTGCACGGCATCTCTCTCGCGTTCGGCTCCGCGCTGCTCGGCGTTGGGGTCGACTACGCGATCCACCTCATGTTCCACCTGGACCACCGCGGTGACCGATCGGTCACCGACGTCGTCCGCCGAGTCCGGCCCGGGCTGGTGCTGGGTGCACTCACCACAGCGGTGGGTCTGGGAGGAATGGCGCTGACCAGCTTCCCGGGCATGCGCGAGCTCGCTCTGCTGGGCACGATCGGGATCGCGGGGAGCTTGACCGCCACGCTGCTGCTCGTGCCCGCGTTCGTCGGCACGCTGCCCAAGCGCCGCATCCGTGACCGCTGGGTCGCGTACAGCCACGCTCTGCTGGGTTGGGTCGAGCAACGAGGACACATCATGGGTGTGGTCTTGGGCGCCACCGTGCTCGCTGGTGCGGTCGGAACGGCCACGCTCGAGTGGTCCGACGGCTTGCGGGCCCTGTACCAGGCCGACGAGGGCATGCTCGCCGAGGATGCCGAGGTCCGAGAGCTGACCGGCGCGGCCCCCCTGTCCCGCATGGTGCTTGCGCGGGGGCCATCCCTAGAATCCGCGCTCGCTCGCAACGACGAGGTCCATGCGGTGCTCGAAGCCGCCACCGCCCAGGGCGAGCTCGAGGGCTTCCGTTCGCTGCACCCATGGCTGCCCTCGGTCGCGGCGCAGTCGAGCAACCTCGAGCGCTTGCGCTCCGACGCTTTCCAGCAGCGTATGCGGGAGGCGTATCGCGCAGAGGGATTCGTGGACCAAGCGTTCCGTCCCTTCTTCGACGAACTCCAGGCCCCCGCCAAGCCGCTGCTTCTCGAGGACTTCGAGAGCACGCCGTTCGAACAGATTCTCTCTCCATTCGTGCTTCGGGCAACGGACGGCGGGGAGGATGTTGTCGTCGTCACCTGGCTTCGAGGCGAGGTCTCCGAGGCACTCGCCGAGCGTCTCTCCGAGCTGAACGACGTCCAGCTATTCGACCAGCAGACCTTCCTCGACAGCGCGTACGGCCGCTACCGAGCCGAGATGATTCGAATGATGGCGCTCGGGCTCGGCGCTGTGGCCTTGGTGATTCTGCTCTGGTACCGCAGCTGGCGAGTCGCCGCGGCCGCATTCTTCCCCGCGCTCGCAGGCGCATGCGGGGCGCTCGCGACCGCGGCCTGGGTCGACACGTCGGCCAACCTTATCCACGCGGCATCGCTCCTGTTGGTCTGCAGCATCGGCGCTGACTATGGCGTGTTCATGGTCGAGTCTCGCGGAGACCGGCAGGAGCGTGCCATCACACTTGCCAGCTCCGCTGCCTCGGCGCTGACCACGATGCTCTCGTTTGGCCTCCTGGCGATGAGCGACAACCCCGCGCTCGCATCGGTCGGCCGCTCCGTCGTCGTCGGCGTGGCGTGTGCGCTGCTCTCGTCCCCCGTCGTTGTCATTCTCAACCGCTCGCGCTCTCGATGACTGCCCGCCCCCATCGCTTCACGCGAACCGCATTCCTTCTTGTCGCCGCCGTGGCGCTCGGGTGTCCGCCGCCTCCGCCCACAAAGACACCAGACCCCCAGGTCGGCTATCCCGGAACCCTACGGGACCCAGGATCCAGTCCGCACAACTTCATGGTGCGGCAGCACGCCAAGGGCTCCTACGGTGAACGAGCGATCTCCTTCGAGGCCGTGGTTCAGAAGAACAAGGACCAGCTCATCGTCCTGGTTCTAACGCCCTACGGCTCCCGCGCGTTGCTGATCGAACAAAACGGCGCAGAGGTCCGCACCGAGAAGTTCATCGACCGGGAGCTCCCCTTCGACCCCGCCTTCATCCTCTTGGACGTGCAACGGGTGTTTCTCAAGGGGCAGCCGAGCACCCCGATACCCGCCGACGGATGGACAGAATCAGACATCGACGGCGAGCATGTGCGGGAGCGATGGGCCGGCGGCCGCCTGCACGAGCGACACTACACCCGACTCGACGGTGCCCCCGAAGGCACCATCATCGTTCGATACGAGGGAGGCTTCGAGCCCGGGTCGAAGCCGCCGCCGATCGAACTCGACAACGGATGGTTCGGCTACTCGATGCGACTCGAGACGTCCGACTTTCACCCGCTGTGAGGCTGGGCGCTGCACGCCAGCAGCGTGTGCCCAAGCCCGAGTCCATTCACGTCCTTCACGACACGAAAGCCCGCCTCCTCGGCGAGGGCGATGATGCGCTTGGAGTGATACATCTTGCTGTTTCCGTTGGCCACGGCCGCGAAGTACAGCGACGTACTCACCACGCAGAACCGAGCGGTCTCGTTCGGCTGGCGGTCCCAGAGGGTCTCCATGATGTACAGGCTGCCGCCGGGCGCGAGCGCATCTCGGGCCCGTCCTAGAATCCCCAGAATCTCTTCTTCGGAGAAGCAATCGAGGAACTGACTCATCCACACCGCGTCGAAGCCTTGCGGCATTGGGGTCGTTGGATCGAGGAGGTTCCCCTCATGCATCGACACGCGATCGGACAAGCCCGCCTTCGCAACCGACTGCGTCGCATCGCGAAGCTGTCCCGGAAGGTCCATGATCGTGACCTCGACATCCGACGTGCGCTGCGTGCACTCGATCGCGAAACGGCCCGTGTTGCCGCCCACATCGAGAATTCGCTTCGGCTTCGCCGCCAAGACGATGTCGAGCGCTTCAGTGAAGGACGCGTCGGAGTAGTAGTGATCGAAGTCGAACCAACTTTTGCGCACCTCGTCGGTGCACTCGCGAAGGCCTTCGTAGACCGTGGGCCAGTCGCCGCCAAGCTCGGCCAATCCGACTGGGCGCCCCTGATCCAACGAAGCATCGAGGTGGAACGCAGCCTTGAAACAAACGTCGTGGACGAAGTCCATGTTGACGCGCGTCATTCGGTCACGCTGCACCATCCGCCCCAGCAGGGTGATCTCGTAGCGGTCGTCGGCGAGGTCGAGGAGTCCGGCGACAAGCCCCGCCTCGAGCAGAACCCGCGCCGCATACAAAGACACGCCCGTCGCCTCGGCGACGGCCTCCTCGGTTGCTCCCCCTTTCTCGCTCAGGAGGAATCGAAGGATTCCCTTGTCCCGCAGCGAGCGTGCGGCTTGAAAGATCAAGGGTCCGAACGCCAGCGCCTGTGCGGCCGCCCTCGCGTCCAGCTTCTGCCCGGTAAACTGAGTTTTCTGGCCCATCCTGCTCACAGCCTCAGGCGAACTTGCGCAGGATGATGGATGTGTTGATCCCACCGAACGCAAAGTTGTTGTTCATCACGGTGTCCACGGTCGCGTCTTCAGCGGCCCCGGTCAGGTAGTTGAGCGCGCGACACTCGGGGTCGACGTTCTCCAGGTTGCGGTTGGTCGCCAAAAACCCGTTGCGCATCATCGATAAGCAGAAGATGGACTCGATGGATCCGCAGGCACCCAAGGTGTGTCCCGTCTGGCCCTTCGTGGAGCTGACCGGCACCTTGTCGCCCACCGCGTCGAGCGTCGCGATGCTCTCGGCGATGTCGCCTGCCGTTGTTGCCGTCGCGTGCGCGTTGACGTAGTCCAACTCGCTCGGTGAAATCTCGGCCTGCCGAAGCGCGGCCTTCATCGCCCGCGCCATTCCGTCCGGCGACGGGTTGGTGAGGTGGGTGCCGTCGCATGTTGTGCCAAAGCCCAAGACCTCGGCGTGAATCTTCGCGCCGCGTGCCTGCGCGTGTTCGAGGCTCTCCAACACCACCGTCCCGGCCCCCTCGGCAACCGCGAGGCCGTCTCGGTCCCGGTCGAAAGGACGCGGGGTGGTCGAGGGGTTGTCGTTGTGCTTCGACGATGCGGCGAACAACACATCGAACACGCCCGCATGCACGAAGTGAAGCTCCTCGGCCCCTCCGCAAAGCATGATCGAGGCGGCGCCCGAACGGATCGCCTCGTAGCCGGTGCCAATGCCCTGGCTACCGCTGACGCAAGCGGCGGACGTGGACAAGACCCGCCCTCGGATGCCGAAGAACAGGGCCAAGTTCGCCGCGCACGTGTGGCTCATGAACTTGAGGTAGGCGCTGGACGCCACCGTTCCGAGGCTGTCGTTCGCGAAGATGCGACGGCAGAAGTCCTCCTGCGCCGAGGACGAACCATGCGTCGAGCCATACGCGACTCCGACGTCTTCCTCTGTGAGTCGCTCGGCCTCCAAACCCGCATCGGCCACGGCAGCCTCGGTCGCGTACGCGGCCAACGCGGCAACACGACCGAAGGTGCGGGATTTTTTTCGAGGCCAGCGCCCCTTGAACTCCAAGCCTTCGACCCGACCGGCGACCAAAGAGGCCAGGCGTTCGATCCGGCTCCACTCCTCGATGTACTGCACCGCAGAGCGGCCGCTGCGTAACCCTTCGGTGATCTCCGAGTACGAGTTTCCCAGCGGGCTGGCCAGCCCGAGCCCTGTGATGACGACGCGTGGGGATGTCATGCTAGCCCTCCGTTGATTCCGATGACTTGCCCGGTGATGTAGCCCGCCTCGGGACTTGCCAGGTATCCGACGAGCGCAGCGACCTCGTCGGGCTGCCCCAACCGCCGGGCAGGGATTCTCTCGAGCACTCGGTCCAGGTGGACCTTCTCGATCATTTCGGTCTCGATGAGTCCCGGGGCCACGGCGTTCACCGTGACCTTCCGTTTTGCGACCTCTTGGGCCAATGAGCGCGTCGCCGCAATGAGGCCGCCTTTGGCGGCGGAGTAGTTGGTCTGCCCGCGAACCCCGATCAGGCCGGAGACGGAGGCGATGTTGATGATCCGTCCCCACCGACGGCGCACCATCGGCATCACGAGCGACCTCGTGACGTTGTAGAAGCCGTCCAAGGTCGTGCGCACCACCGAGTCCCAGCTCTCGGGCTCGATGGACGGGAACGGGGCATCCGCGAGGACGCCGGCATTGTTGACCACCACGCCGATCTCCACGCCGTCGCTCTCGAACGCCTCGAGCGCGGCGCGGACGGCATCCCGATCGCGGACGTCAAACGGACACAGCTGAGCCTGGCCGCCCTGTGCTTCGATCTCCGCGACCACAGCAGCGGCGGCCTCGGCATTGGAGCGATAGTTCACCAGAATCCGAAACCCGTCCGCGGCCAGGCGGCGAGCGATGGCCGCACCGATGCCACGGCTTGCGCCAGTGACGAGAGCTGTCGTTGTTGGAGCGTTCACTCGTTTTCCTCGTTGGGCCTGAAGACACTAGCCCTGCAACAGACAGCGCGGGAAGTGAGGCCTCGACCACGAACGGTCCAGCACCAACGACAGGAGCCGCCAGCACTGCACCGCCCCTCACCTCGACGACCGAGGCGGCGAGTTCTGGACCCTCCGACGAAACCACGGACGACCCCACCGCAGGAGCGACCGAAACCGGCGACGTCGACCTCGACTCAGGGTGTCCCCAGCCTCTGCCTGAGAACTGGGTGTTGTGCGAGGACTTCGAGGGGATCGCCGACCTTGCCAGCCACTTCGCGGTGGTCGACGGCGGAGGGATGGCGATCGGCGGACCCGGCTACGAGAGCTCCGACGCCTTGGAGATCACCCACTTCGCTCAACAGAACTGGGTTGGGGAGCTCCTCATTCGCTTCGGCCAAGGGCCCGAGGCCAATAACATCACCGAGCCCGACGGGCACTTCGAGGAGGTGTGGGTCCGAGCACGATTCCGTTCGGACCGAGGCTGGCCGATCCGGGGGCCCGGAGACCTTCTCTCGGTCGATGGCGTCGACGGCCCGGGCTGGGCGTCCACCTTCAAGGCGCGAATCTCTGCGGGCCAGTCTGAACCTGCGATTCGAAACAGTGCCTTCACCTGCGTGTTCGGAGACCAACACCTCTGCGACGGGACCGACGACTGGAGCAGCCTGAGTTACCTCGGCGGTGAAGCGGGGCTGGTCTCGGTGTTCGACGAATCGGTTGTACAGGACTGGCATTGCGCCGTGGTCCATGCACGCCTCAACGCCGCCGGAAACTCGGACGGACTGCTCGAGGTCCTCGTCGATGGCCAGCCCGACGCGGCCGTCACGGGACTCAACTTCCGCGGCTCGCAGTCGTCCCTCGGCTTCAACCTGATCTCGCTCCCCACCTATATGGAGACGGCCCTGCAGAACGACCACCGCCGGTACATCGACGATGTGGTCGTCTCAACTCAGTCGTTGGACTGCGAGCCGTAGTTCACTTCACGCCAACGATGTAGACGAGCCAGCTGTCCTGGTTCTCTTCTTCTTCGGTGACCTGGTAGTCGCCGGTGCCATCGCCGTCGTCGTCCGTCCGCTCCCAGTACACCTTGGTGTCTGCAAATCCGGCTTCGATCAAGATTTCGCGCAGCTCGGGGACGGTCCACAGACGCCAGTCGTACGTGAACGCCTTGCGGATCTTGCTACCGTCGGGAAACTCGAAGTGGATGTGGCACAGGGTGTGGTGGTTGATCGGGTTGTAGCTCGCCTGCTCCCAGATGTACGTGAAGCCGTCGAGTTCCCGCTCTTCTTCCACCTCGACGACGGCTTCGAAGCCTCCGTACAGCTCGGTGATGAAAATACCGTCGGGTGCCAACTTCTCGCGCGCAACCTCGAAGTAGCGCCGCAGCTCGTCCCGAGTCTTGAATACGCCGTAGCTGAAGTTCAGGGCGCAGGTGAGGTCGGTGGGCTCGCCCAGGCCGTCGAGCACGTTGCCGTTGGCCAGCTGCACGCGGGCTTGGGCTGCCTCGGACAGCGGGGCCAAGTTGTGCTCCCGGCCCCACTGCAACGTGGGCTCGTCCAGGTCGACGCCGAACGCAGTGCGCGTTTTCTTGCTGTCGGCCCAGGTGCAGCTGAGGAATGCGGTGCCGCAGAAGTCCTCGCGCATCGAGAGCGCGGTGCGGCCACGAAGGTCCTTGAAGACCTTCGAGAAGAACTCCACGTCGGCTTCGGGCGCCTGCACGGCAGCCTGGTAGAGCTTGTGCTTGTCGGCCCGCGTCGCGATGGACTTCTTCTTGGGCTTCGCGCGCCCCTTGCCCTTCGACTTGTTCTTGTTCGACTTGTTCTTGTTGGGCTTGGCCATCATCGCTCCGCGATCAGGTAGGTCCACCAGCTTTCCTGGTTTTCCACTCGTTTGGGCTCGTCGAACTCCCCGGTCCCCTCCCCCTTCTTGTCGGTGCGCTCCCACATCCGATGGGTGCGGCTGAAGCCCGCCTCCTCAAGCGCGTCGCACAACTCGGGCATCGTCCAAAGCCGCCAGTCGTATTCGAAGGCGGGCGAGATCTTGGATCCGTCCGAGAAGAAGAAGCTGATCGTTGCCCGCATCTCGTGCGTGAGCGGATCGAAGAAATGCTGCTTCCAGCGGTAGGTGAAGCCACCGAGGTCGTGGCGGTTCTCGTCCGGCCCCATCGTCTCGGTGCCGCCGAGGACGTCCATGACGAAGACCCCGTCCTTCGCGAGATTCTTCCGGACATTCTTGAAGTAGGCGACGAGCGACTTACGGTCCTTGAGGCAGCAGTAGCTGAAGTTCAACGCGCACGTGATGTCGGCCTTGGGCCCGCGCTCGTGCAGCACGTTGCCTTCGACGAGGTTGATGCGCTTGGCCACGGTCGACGACAGCGGAGCGACGTTGTTCTCGAGCCCCCAGTCGAGCGTCGGACGATGGAGGTCGACGCCATAGGCGGTGCGCTCGGAGCCCCCTTTGACCCACTCGGTCGACAGCGACCCCGTCCCGCAAAAATCCTCACGCATGAGCTTGGCCCGGCGCTTCCGCACCCGACGATAGAGCTTGCCCAGCATCGCCGCGTCGGTCTGCGGATCCTGTACAGCCCGCTCATACAGCGCGTGATGATCGGCCTGCTCGGCCAGGGTTTTCTTCTTGGCGCCGGTCTTCTTCGAAGATTTTTTGGAGCGCTTCTTGGCACGCTTCTGCGGGGAAACGTCGGTCTGGATTTGCATTGGAAGTCTCGAGAACCTCGTCGGTGTGCTCGGTGGGGTCGGCCCTTCCGCTGCCATCTGCGGAAGGATTGAACCCCGACCGTGGGCTCACCCGCCGAGGTATCGAGTGAGCCCGTTGTACGCCTCGGTCAAACGCCGGGTGACCTCGGTTGCAGCCTTGTACTTCTCCGGGTCGCTTGCGTGGCGGTCGGGATGATACTTCAAGAGCTGCTTCCGGTAGGCCTTTCGGACCGTCCGTAGATCAGCGCCCGAGTCGACTTCGAGGGTGCGGTACCAGAGCTTGCGCTGGGCGAGCGGGTCGGAGGGTGGATCCCCCCGAACGCCAGCCTTCGCCCGGGCATTTTCGTAGGCTCTCTCCCAAGCGTCTTCCGCGGCATCCTTGAATCGCCGCGCCTGACGACCAGCCTTGGCCCCGGTCGTGCCGCCCTTGGACGTGCTCTCATCCGGGGCCACTTCCGACTCTGCGGACTCCGCGGAAAGCGGGTCCGAGCTTTGGTCGGAGTTGAGGAGGTCCCGCAGCGCATCGGATGAGAACGCATCGCGGAAGTCGGTGACGTTGGACCGAGCCAGATCGAGGAGACGCTTACCGATACTCACGACGAAAAACCTAGGAAGAACAGTATAGGCCGCCGCCTACAAGTCGCCGCCGTCATCGGACGGGAGGTCGGGGTCTTCAATGATCTCAACGTCCACTGCGCGGAGGTTGACGAGGGTCTGCGCCGCTTCTTCGTCTTCGCCCGATCCCGGGGTGAACGTGACGGGAGCATCGACGCGCTTTGCCCGCACGATCCGCTCCGGCCGCGCATCGTGCTGAGCCTCGGCGCCATCTTCCACCGGAGGACCGGAGTCGCGGGGGCGGTTGCGGCGCACCACGTCCGCAACCCGGAGCAGCATCTCGGGATCGAGTTGCGTGAACTCGAATCCCATCCCGACCACCGGGTCGGCCTGGTAGCGAACGACCCGGCCCCGGCCCTCGATGACCACGGGGTCCTCGAGCACGACCGTGAACCGAAGGTCGACGACGGTTCCCAGCGGCAAGTGCCGATCGGTCTGCACGAACACCCCGTACTCGGAAAGGTTCGCGACATGGGTAGGCATGTCGGCGTCGCCGCGGAACTCGAAGTTCACGGCCACCCGTTCGGCCCGGCGCCGATCGTCCGGAGGCTCACCCATTGACATCACTTTAGCAGCCCGCGGTGGAACTCGGCACGAGGGATCGTGTCCCGTTTCACCACGGGTTGCTCACGGTCCTCAGGCAGAGGCCGCGGCGTCGTCTTCGGAGTCGGAGCGTTTTCCGTCCCGACGGCGTGGACCCTTGCCCGGCACCTTCCCCTTCACCTCGAACTGCTCGACGTGAAAACTCTTCCGGGAGTGGATCTCGATGGCTCGGTGCACCCGCTTGACCGTGTCGTCGACCGCGGTCGATTCGGCGCCCCGCATCAGGTCAGAGACCTCGGGGTTGGCGTAGACCGCGATGTTCTCGCCAGGCATGTGCGCGGCATCGCGCCGAATCTCGCGGAGGATCTCGTAGGCCACGGTGGAGGGCGACTTGGTGTAGCCCTTGCCGTTGCAGTGCTTGCACGTGGCAGTGAGCATCCGCCCCAGGCTCTCTCGGGTCCGCTTGCGGCTCATCTCGACCAGACCCATCTCCGAGATCTTGGTGATGTGGGCCTTGGCTCGGTCCTTGCGCAGCGCGTCCTGGAGCTTGCGGTAGACCTTCCGGCGGTTGGACTCTTTGTCCATGTCGATGAAGTCGATGATGATCAAGCCACCCACGTTGCGCAGGCGGAGCTGATCGGCGACCTCTTCGGCGGCCTCGAGGTTGGTCTGGGTGATCGTCTCCTCGAGCGTTCGCCCCTTGGACCCGACGAACTTGCCCGTGTTGACGTCGACCGCGGTGAGCGCCTCGCCTTGGTCGAAGATCAGCGAGCCGCCGCTCTTGAGCCCGACCTTGCGCTCGAGCGCGCGGTCGATCTCGAGCTCGATGCCGTAGCCGTCGAAGATGGGCTCACCGCGTTGGTAGAGCTCGATCTTGTCGGCATAGTCCGGCATGAACGTCTCGACGAACCGCTTGAGCCGATCGTGTTGAACGCGGTCGTCGCAGATGACCCGGTCGAGTTCGGGCGAGAGGTTGTCTCGCACGACGCGCAACGTCAGGTCGAGGTCGCGGTAGAGCATCACCGGGGCCCGGTGGATGCGCTCGTTGGCCTTGATGTTGGACCACAACCGAAGGAGGTAATCCATGTCGGCGCGAACCTGCCCGTTGGTCGCGTTCTCGGAGACGGTGCGAACGATGAACCCGGCGCCTTTGGGGCGCATCTGGTCGACCAGCTTGCGCAAGCGCCTACGGTCGCGCTCCTTTTCGATGCGACGCGAGATGCCGATGTGGCTCACCGTCGGCATGAACACGACGTTGCGCCCAGGCAGCGACACGTAGGAGGTGATCCGCGCCCCCTTGTTGGAGATCGGATCCTTGACGACCTGAACGAGGATCTCCTGGCCTGGCTTGACCAGCTCGGCGATCGGATCGGGCTTGCCCGAGCGACGTGGAGGCGAGACGCCATCACGGCTGACCCGAAGCTTTTCTTCGTCTTCGTTCTTGCCCTTTTTTGCGATGTCGCCCGCATACAAGAACGCGGCTTTCTCTTCGCCGATGTCGACGAAGGCAGCCTGCATCCCAGGAAGTACGCGAAGCACGCGTCCCTTGTAGACGTTGCCGACCGTGCCTCGGGCGCGCTCGCGCTCGACGTACAGCTCAGAGAGGATTCCGTTTTCGATGAGGGCGACCCGCTTCTCGGGGCCGTCCGCATTCACGACGATGACCGATTGTGCCATGGAGGTATCGAATGAAGTCGAGAGGTCTATGGGTTCGCGAGCTGCGGGGGCGGGTCCGCAGACGGGCACCTGTCCGGCCGGTTGTCCGTCTGGTGGTGCATCTGCGGGTACGTCAGCGAGGTCGCAGCCTCGTCGCTCGCGGTGTTCGGCGGTTGAAGCTCCGCCGGGGAAAAACTCGGTGGCGCGCAATCTGCGGGCGCCAGGATTGGCCGGGACACTAGCACGGGCCACAGCCCGATGATATGGCAGGGGCCGTGGAACTTCGGCAGCCGGTTCGCTCGTACTCCTTTGACAACGCTCAGTTTTCTGCCCTTCGCGACAAGGTTGGCAGCGGCTGCCTGGACCCCAAGGCCAACCGGCTGTCCCAAGCCCCCGCCACCCTGACCGAAGCCCCCACCGACCTTCGGCCCAGTGCCGCCGATGCCGACGCGGTCCGAACCCGGCTCACCGCCAAGGGCGAGGCGGCGATCAAGGCGGGCTCGGTCGCCATCCTCGTCCTCAACGGAGGCATGGCCACCCGCTTTGGCGGCGGCGCAAAGGGCATCGTCCCCGTCGTCCCCGGCCATGACGACGTCAGCTTCCTCGCCATCAAGCTGGCTGAGATCAAGCAGCGCTCCGAGGCCCTCGGCGGAGCGATCCCCGTCGTCCTCATGCACAGCTTCGCAACCGAAGGCGCGAGCGAAGCGCACCTGGAAACGATCGGCTGGGGGGGGATCGCTCAAGACGATCGCTACAGCTTCTCTCAGTCGATCATGCCTCGGGTGCTTCCCGACGGGACGCCGCTTCAAGATCTCCCCGAGTCCGCCGACCTTCCGCCTGCGGCGCTCTACTCCGCACCGGGCCACGGCGACACCCTCGGCCGACTTCGCGACAGCGGCGTCCTGGGCAAGCTTCGCGAGCGAGGTGTCGAGCACATCCTGGTCTCCAATGTCGACAACGTCGGCGCCTCACTGGACCCGTTCGTGCTCGGAGCCCACATCGAAAATGCCGAGCAAGGCGCAGGGATCTCGGTCGAGGTCGTCCGTCGGGTCGAGGGGGACGCGGGCGGCTGCATCGCGCAGCTTCCCACCAACGGCCGGCCCGCGATCATCGAAGGGTTCCGCCTGCCCGAAGGCACGGACCTCGCCGACTACCCGCACTTCAACACCAACACGCTCTGGCTCACCGCGTCTGCCGTCGACATCGACATCCCGCTGACCTGGTTCGCCGTCCGCAAGAAGATCGACTGGCCCTCGGGGACACGCGAGCTCAAGGACGGCAAGCTCGAGGTCGTGCAGTTCGAGCGCCTGATCGGTCAGGGCACGGAGTTTGTGCAGAGCGCGTATCTCGATGTCGAACGGGACCGACGATTCCTTCCGATCAAGACCCGTGACGACCTGGCCAACGCGGCCGGCAACATGGAGCTGTTCGCCAAAGAAGCCGGCCTGCTGTAGCGCCGCGGGCCATCACGAGGATGAGCGAATGACCTCGTATCGACCCGGGTGAACGACGATCGGCGGAGGAAAGCCCTTGCCCAGGACCTTCAGGCCATCGTCGTTCTCCCCCTCGTCGTTGTTGAAGCCCGCGTTGACGACCGCATCGAACGCCTCCTGCGACTCCCACACGACGACGTTGATGTAGGAGTAGGACGACCCGCTGTCGAGGGCCTTGTAGAAGGTCGACCCCACGAAGCCGGGTTGTTCGCTGAAGTAGCGAACGTAGGTGTCTCGGACTTGACGGGCGACCTCGTCCATCTCGGCAGGAACCTCGATGGCGTTGATGACGTGAATCTGCGGCATGGTTCGGCGACCCTTCGGTGCCGGAGTGTAGCCGCAGGAACGGTCAGCGCGACCCCTGGCTACGGAGCGTTGAACACAACACGGAGGCCACCCTCCTCGTCGGCCTCACACGAGGCGCCCTTCTCGACAAGCCCCTCGGCTTCCAGGCACTCGCACGAATAGTCGTCGGCGCACGCCTCAGGAACGCCAGGACAGCCGATGATGAACGGCGCCTTCGGGATCCCAGGCACCACGATGTCGCAGTACTGGGCCGGCGCAGCGCAGCTCAGTCCCATGCATTCGAACTCGTAGGCATCGCATTCGCTGTCGAGTTGGCAGCCGATGTCCTCGACGAAGTTTCGATGCTCGCCGCAGTCACAACCTGGGACGACGGCCTGGCAATCGGGGAAGAGCCCGCAGGTGTAGTGACCACAGGAGGCCGGGTCCCAGATGCCTCCGCTGGCCTCGCAGAGTCCCTCTTCGTCTTGGCCACCGTCAGTGTCCGACCCCGTCCCCGTCGAAGACTCGCTCCCTCCGGCAGTGTCCGTCAGGCCAGCCGAGTCTGTCGCCGTCTCCATGGAGCCCACGCCCGTCTCGCTTCCTCCTTGTGTCGTTGTCGTCCCTGAATCGGTCACCGAAGCGGTCACCGAAGCGGTCACCGAGGCGGTCCCCGAAGCGGTCACAGTATCGGTGGGGAGGCTGGTGGTCTTGGAGGTCTCCGACTCGCCGGAGGTCATCGAGGCCCCGGACGCATCAGACGTGGACCCGCCACTGCTCGCGTCAGACTCCACGCCGACGTCCTTGATATCGATGCAGCCGGCGGCGACGAGAGACAACGAAACGGAAAACAAGAGCGTCGGAGTTTTCATGGTTGTACTTGTCTCTTCTCCGGCGAGCCCTTGGATTGGATCGGGGCCGTGCAAATTGAGAGCGCCTGAACCGCGAGCGGATCACCGGGAGACGTTCGCGCCAGGAGCTTGGCTTCGCCGCGGGCTTGCGCCGTCCGGCCGAGGTCGCACAACACCCGAATACGGGCTCGGCGACGTCCATCGGCAAGCTGCCCCTCGGGGAACCGTTCGGCATGCTGCTCGAGGGTTGCCAGTGCATCTTCGAGGCGGCCCGCTCGCTGAGAGGACTTGGCCTTCTTCAACAGCGCCGCCTCGGCCTGCAGACTCGAGTGAGGCTGAACGGGGAGCGGCTCCGCCTTCGGCGATGGAGATGGCCTCGAAACACGACGCTCGGTGGCGGGACGCGCTGCTGCGACCAACCCCGCTCGGGGCTCCTCGAAGGCGGCCACCGAAGCCGGGACAACAATCTCGGGCATCGGATCCAGTGCGTCGGTCTTGACCCGCGGCGTCTGCTCGGCGGCCGCGGGTGAGCCGAGCGTTGCCGCCCCCACCACCCCAACCGTTCCCACGAGCACTGTCACGGCAAACACCTTGAGCGCACCCAACGAAAGCCCAAGCCCCGCCGTCGTCGCACTCAGACCGAGCTGCGGTAGCAACAGACTCCACGGCGGGA
The DNA here is from genome assembly GCA_050633305.1 of Nannocystales bacterium. Taxonomy (GTDB): domain Bacteria; phylum Myxococcota_A; class Polyangia; order Nannocystales; family Nannocystaceae; genus CAJXVA01. The sequence continues at coordinate 87,466 of JBOEGF010000021.1, read as the reverse complement.
TGAGGCCGGCTGCACGAGCGTCGGGCTGACGCGCGTCTTCCATCAACGCCCGGTGCAACCGCTTGCGAACGCTGCGGACACGGCCGTACACAGCCTCGCTGGAGATCCCCAGCACCCTTGCCGCCTCGGGAGCCGTGCGCCCCTCAAGTTCGCACAGCAGGAACGTCCGTCGATGTCCGTCGTCCAGTGTCCCGAGGAACCGGGTCAAGAACGACCGCGCGTCGACACGCTGCACCCCGGAACGCTCCACGCGAGGGTGGACATGACGCAGCGCAGCCCGCTTTCGATCCCGACGAGCCTGGCTGCGTCGGTACCGAAACGCGACGCGGTGCGCGAACGCCGTGAGCCACGGCCGCACCGGCCGGGTCGTGTCGAAGTCGGCCCAGCGCCGATACGCTGCAACGAAGACGTCCTGAACCGCATCGTGCACAGCCTCGGTGGGGACCGCGAGCCTCCCAAGGACCGTGGCCACGAACGGGCCCTCGGTCCGGTAGGTGCGCTCGAACGCGCGGAGCTCGGGAGCGTGAAGCATCGACTACTGGGACTTCTCCGGCCGACTGCCAATCTGGATCGGCACCAGAAACTCTACGCCCAGCATGACGCGACCGGCGATCGGCCCGGGGTTCCACAGTTCGGCGTCCCCCAGCGCGTACCCGCTCCCGACAAGCGGAGTCGTCCCCGCGAAGTGCGCGGTCAGACTCCACCGCGGGTCGACGAACCACGCAAGCCCGCCTCCCAACCCTGCCTCGACCCACAACCCCCCGCGATCGCGGGCGGAACCACGGGTCACCGCGCGGCTCCCCCCAACGCCGAGCTCAGCACACAGCGGGAACTCCAGCCGTCGCCACGTGGCCCGGGCGCATACCCCGGGGCCCACGGTCCCGAGGACAATCCGAATACTCCCCGTCTCGCCAAGCCCATCCAAGGCTCCCACATGCACGCGGCCACGCAACGACAGGCGAACCATCGGCCATGCATGACCCATCGCCAGCTCGGAGGGCACGCCCGGTGTGGGGACAGTTCCTTGGCTGAGTCCCGCGGCCACGGCAAACGTCCAACCCGCGGGCAGGGTGAACGCTGGCTCGCGCGTCTCCAGCGACGGTTGTACCCGGCGCTGTTCAGGAGCGACCGGGGGTTCGCCGGGGTCACCCGCGCGGGTCGGGGCGCTCTGCGGTGAGCCCGAGGGAGGAGGCTCCACGAGGGGAGGGGTTCGGCCCGGAGATGAGGACTCGGCGCGCTCCAGATCCAGGCGTGTCGCGACGAGCAAAACCGCAGCCTCCGCAAGCGCAGCGCAGTTCGCGTCGCGAAAGGTTCGCGCATCCGAGACGTCGTCGAGCACGGTCGTGAGAACCAGCATCCACTGGCCCGATGGCTCGGCCGTGACGACCGCGTCCACCTGAAGCTCACCGAGCCCTCCGGCGGCATCGATCTGCGCGCGAACCATCTTTGCCGACGGGCATTGGTCCACCGGCGCTTGCCACCGCAGCTCGCCCCCCATCAGGCTCAACATCAACGCCCACGCGAGCATGCATGTGTTGGCTTACGCAACTGCGGCCCTTCCCACAACCAGCTCCGAGTTAAACGCTTGGGCAGGTGGTCACAACGAACGCCCTACCCCAGGCTTTCGCCGAACGACTCGGTCGACCAACGCCTGCGGGCTCCAGCTTGTCGTCCTCCAGACGCACTCATGAACATCTCCGTGCCGCCACCGCCAAGACAACCCCATCGATCTCATCCGCCTGCAAGGAGGTCTTGCTCTGTGCGGTCGACTCCTGAGTCGACCGCTTATATGGCCCAAAAAACCGAATAGATTTCTGCCAGTTAGCCGTTCGAACTCGTAAATCTCCGACGGGGCCACGACAGTGGACAACGTCTTTCGTCTTCCAAGGTCGACATGCTTCGCAGGACACAATTCCGTTGGATCGCTGTGTGCGCGGGGCTCCTCGGAGCTTGTGACGCGAGCAACAGCGCGAAGGATGGGGCTGCGGTGCAAGCCCATGCGAGACCAGCGCCCAAGAAGCCGGTCTCTGACCTGTTCCCGGGTTCGAACGTGGAACTGCCCCCTCCGCTCGCAGCACTCGAGTTCGGTGCCCCCGAGCGTGCCGCGGAGAAGGTCCTCGCCGGAATCACCACCAAGCTTGTCGACCTCGAGGCGTACGAAGGAGAGGTCATGGTGGGCTCGTTCACCACGCAGCGCGGACCGACGAAGGTCCTCGTCAACGTTCGCCTCACCGTCCCCGACCGCGGCGACGAACTCCAAGCCGCCCTCACGAAGGCTTGGGGGACCCCGCGCGAGGTGAAGGAACTCAGCACAAGCGTCTACTCGTGGTTCAACCCGGAGAATGGCCTGCGCGCAACCCTGAAGGACGGGTTCGGAGACGGCCGCAAGGACATCGAATACTCGGCGTACCTACCCTTCGAGACCTTGATCGGGACAAGCGTGAAGGCGTTCGGGTTCGAGACCCAGCCTCTCCTCGGGCTGGATCTCGCCGGACTCTCTGAGCACTACGGCGGTGTGCTCCAAAAGCTGACGAAGGAGCAAGCCGAGAAGAAGCGCACCCAAATGCGCAAATTTTTCGGGGACGCGGTCGACCAGCTGGGTGATGCGCAGGCGAGTACCGACATTCACCTGCTGCCCACCGAACTGGAGTCCTACACCACCACCGTGTGGCCGACGTTCGACAAGACCACAGGGCAAGTCATCGCGGTCCGGTTCACGGTCCCCTACGAGGGGGAGGCCGGCGGCGACAAGCGGCTGATGAAGGCGATGGAGAACGCCTGGGGCAAGCCCAAGGAGGAGGAGGCGAACGGTAAGAAGCGCTACGTGTTCTCCGAAGAGCCCTTCTTGGTCGTCGAGGACAGCATCGGGCGCGCGTGGGAGATCGAAAAGAAGGCGAGACGCGAGTCGAGCGACTCAGCAATCCGCCTTTGACCGGGGTGGATCCGGTACACTGATGTCGAGATGCGAGTCTCGGTCGGCATCACTGCTGGGATGCTTCTCGCGGCGGCCTCTGGTTGCCGCGAACCGTCCGGTTTTGCGTGCTCCAGCGACGAGCAGTGCGTGGACCGGGGCGGAGCCGCAGGGCGATGCTTCGCCGCAAACGCGTGCGGCTACGCCGACCCATCGTGTTCCAGCGGATACCGCTACAGCGAACACGCACCGCAACCCTGGACCGAAGAATGCGTGGTCCCTCAGGGCCCTTCGGTCACGACCGTCGCCGACAGCTCGTCGAGTGGTGACCCGACCGCAAGCTCCGAGCCGACCTCCGCGGGTTCGAGCACAACAACCGGTGCTCCTCCGTCCGCGTGCGGCAATGGGGACGTCGAAGTCGGCGAGCTGTGCGACGACGGCGACGCGCTGGAGGGCAACGGGTGCAACCCGGACTGCCGCCCGTCCGGGACGCAGCTGTTCAGCTTCACCTCGCAGCTCGACGGACCCGACGAGGCGCGAAGCGTGATGCTCACCGACGACGGTGGAGTCGTGGTGTCGGGCTTGGTCGGAGAGAGTCCGAACCGTGATGGGTTCGTGGCACGCTACGATATAGACGGTCTCGAGCGTTGGCGTCAGCCGCTGCTGGGCTCGGCGGAGCGTACCGACGCCATTTTTCAGGTCCAGGCGTCCCCCTCGGGAAACGTCCGCGCTCTGGGGCAGGTGATCAACCTGGTCGCCGAGAAAGGCCTCACTCCGCGCGAGGACTACTGGCTGGCCGAGTTCGACGTCAACACGGGGAGTACGAACTGGGCGTTCATTCGCGGTGCGATCGCGCCCAGTGCCGAGCGAGGTTACGGGCTGGCCGTGCTCCCCGACGGCGACCTCGTCGTCGCCGGCCGAGTCGGCGATACGACCAACTCTGACTTTGGCGTCACCCGATTCGGCGTCGTGACGGACAAGAAAGGCGGGTTCCAGCTGGAGACCATCTGGGCCCAAGCGTTTGACGGAGGAATCGCCGCGCGCGACTTCGCGAATACGGTGGTCTGGGACCCAGCCGGCCGCATTGTCGTCGGGGGTGCGCTCGAAGCCGTCGAAGGAGACCTCGACCGACACCTTCGCGCGTTGGACATGGACGGATTGGCGCTCGAGCCTGCGTGCGAGGACCTCGGAGGGGACGACCCCCTGGGCGCCGACGACCGGATTCACGCCCTCGCGGTCGGGCCCGCGGGCGAGGTCGTTGCCGCAGGTCGGGTCACCCGAGAAGCCGAAGAAGAGCTCGACGCGTGGCTCGGCTACTACGCACCAGGGACGTGTACGCTGACATGGGTCCTGAGCGAACCTGGCCCAGGGCAAGGGAGCGACGAGTTCACCTCGGTCGCGATCGACGAGCTTGGCAACATCGTCGCCGGCGGTTTTCTCAACACGGGGAACACCGAAGATGCGTGGCTCGCCAAGTATGACCCCGCGGGGCAGCGCTTGTGGGCGATCGTGCCCGTCGACGGGACGGGCAACGGCGCGGATCGAATCCAGAGCCTCGCCATCGGCGAAGAGCGGGAGGTCACCATCGCAGGCCGTCTGACCCGGCCGGGTGACAACGACGTCTGGGTAGCCCGCTACACGCCGTGAGTTTCGGTGCGCCTCCCCTCGCTCACGAGGATGCAGAAACGACCAGCGTTCCACCCGCTCGCAACGCGGGCAGCCGAGCGGCATACTCGTCGCAGCCGTGGAACCCGACGACCTCACGCTCCTGTCCGCATGGCAGGCCGGCGATGCAGCAGCCGGTGGCGCCCTGGTCCAGAGGTACTACCCCAACGTGCGGCGGTTCTTCGACGTGAAGGTTCCTCGGGTGGCAGAAGACCTCACGCAGCGAACGTTCCTCGCGTGCCAAGAGAACCTCAACTCGTTTCGCGGCGACGCCACGTTCAAGTCCTACTTGTTCGGCATCGCCCGCAATCACCTGCTGAGGCAGCTGCGCTCCTCCGCGCGTGCCCAAGCGTTCGAGCGGAAGGTCGCCTTCGGCGGACCTTCCCACCGGACCTCGCTGTCGATGATCGTCGCGAACCGGCAGGAACACCACCTGATCCTCTTGGCGTATGCGCAGCTCAAGCCGGACCAGCAGATCGCGGTAGAATTGTTCTACTGGGAGGACATGTCCAGCCCGGAGATCGCCGCCGTGCTCGAGACCCCGGTCAGCACCGTGACGACCCGCCTGTCGCGCGCACGTAGTGTGCTTCACGACAAGATCATCGAGCTCACCCAACCGGGAGCCGTTCGAGACCGGGTCCTGGAACAACTCGACGCGTGGACGCGCTCGTTGGTGCCCCGCCCGGGGGCCTGAGCGGTACACTCTAGAGGGTGTCGATCGGGCACATCGGGCGGTACGACCTTCTGCAACGTCTCGGGCGTGGCGGGATGGCGGAGGTGTACCTGGCCCGGCCGCAAGGCGACCCGCGCAGTGTTGTCTACGCGCTCAAGTGCATCCTGCCGCACTTCGCCGACGACCCGCGCTTCGTGCAGATGTTCCACCGCGAACTGAAGATCGCCGGCGGACTATGTCATCCCAACCTGGTCTCGGTGCTCGACCACGGCCGAGATACCGGCCGCCACTTCATGGTGATGGAATATGTGCACGGGCCCGACCTGGCCAAACTCTTGCGCGCCTCGGGCGAGCAAGATGTCCGGCCCTCGCTGGGCGCTGCGTTGTCCGTCGTGATCGCTGCAGCACGCGGCCTGCACCACCTCCATGACTGGCCCGGGCCACACGGAGGCGCACCGGGTTTCGTCCACCGTGACGTCTCTCCGTCCAATGTTCTCGTCGGCTACGATGGCGCCGTCAAGGTGACCGACTTCGGGGTCGCGACTGCAACAGCCCACACTCGCACCACCGATGCCGGAGGGGTGAAGGGGAAGATGGGCTACCTCTCCCCGGAGCAGTGTCGGTCCGAGGCCATGGATCGCCGCAGCGATGTGTTCGCGCTGGGCGTCCTGCTGTACGAGACGACGCTTGGAGAGCGGCTGTTCTACGCGGAGAACGACTACGCCGTGATGCACCAGATCGTCAGCGGCGAGTTCGTCCGCCCTTCCGAGCGCGACCCAACCTACTCCTCTGCACTCGAATCCATCGTCCTCACCGCACTCGCGGGCGACCCTGAAGACCGTTTCAAAACCGCGGCCGAACTCGCCGACGCGCTGGAGGCCTTTGCCGCCCGCCACCAGGTCGTGGTGGGCACCGAGGTTGTGGCGGCATGGGTTTCTGCGCTCGTGCCATGGGAGCCCTACCCCGCCTTCTTGCCGCCCGCCGCCGCGATTCCGACACCGCCAGCAACCCCCGCGACCCTCCCGCCGCCGTCCCCCCGCCCTCGGAACCGGGGCCCTTGGATCGCCGCAGCGGTGGGCATCCCCCTCGCGGTCACAGGTCTGATCGCGGCCGCGGTCCTCGCAGGCGGTTCCGTCGAGCTCGAGGAGAGACCACCTCCGGCCGTGGCTGCCCCCGCCGTCGCGTCTCCAGCACCGGTTCAGACCGCTCCGGTCGCCGAACCACCTCCGGTGACTGGCATCGTTTCGCCTCCCGCCTCTGCCGCCTCGACCGCGGTGGCCGTCGAGCCTGCCGCTCCGATCGACCCGGTGGAGGTCGTAGACGAACCGTGGGAAGACGAAGAGGCACTCGAAGCGGAACACACACCACCTCCACGGCGTCGGGGGCGAAGCCGCCGCCGCAAGAAGGCACGCCCCGCGACGCCGCGATACGATCTCGACGCGCCTCGACCTCCACAATGACACCCGCATTCGCACTCGTGCTGGCCCTGCTCAGCCCCGGCGCCGCGGAAGACGAGGCACAACGTGCGCTCGACCTCTACACCCTCGGCGACTATGCCGAAGCGAGCGCCGCCTATGCCGCCGCGTACGAAGCCGACCCCAACCCGGACTACCTCTACGGATGGGCGCAGTCGGAACGGCGTGCTGGCAACTGTACTCGGGCGGTCACGCTGTACCGAGAATACGCGGCGCTCCCGGTCTCTGATGCGGCCAAAGACGCGGCCGCAAAGAACGCCCTGCGGTGCGGAGAGGACCTCGAGCAGACCGAGCAACCTCCTCCACCTGCCGCGGTGGACCCAACACCCGCTCCCGACTCCACACTCAAACGCTCGGAGCGTTGGCGAAGCGACGGGCTCGGGCTGACCCTGGTCACCGTGGGTGGTGCCGCCGGAATCGCAACGCTGGTTTTGGCGGCTGACAGCGCCCAACAACGTCGGCTCGCCGAGGATGCAGACCTCGAGGCTCAGTACGCACGCAAGGTCGAGCGATCCGGAAAGACTCGGACTGGGGCGGTGGTCTGCGGGGTGCTCGCGACCGCTGCTATCACCGCTGGAGTCGTCCGCCTCATCTTGGTCAGCGGCGTGGGAAAACGAGAAAACGCCACGGCCTGGACTCCAGGGCGCGGCGCTCGTTTCTAGTGTCCTAGCAGCAGTGACCGACGAGCAACGACGGCCTGCGGTCAGACGGATCCCAGAATGCGTCCTTCGAGGGGATCGGTCGGCAGGGGGAACCGAGCCCGGAGCTCCGACGAGACGCCCGATAGTTTCCGCAGCTCGGCATGCACGTGCGCGGGCGTCAGCGTGACCCCATCGTCGGAGAGCTCGAGCGTCTTGGGGTCGACACGGAGCGCGTATTGATCATCGTCGGTCGCGCCGACGGTTCGGTTCCCCTCGATGCCCTGGCCCATCAGCATCATGCTCGTGACAGGCCAGTGATCCTTGCCGTTCGCGCCGTTGTACCTGTTGGTTCGTCCGAAGTCGGATCCGACGGACAGGACGATGCGATCCGAGACCCCCAGGCGTTCTGCCTCATCCCAGAACTCCATGATCGCGCCCAGAAAGCTGGCGCGAGCACTGTCTTGGCGAGCGTCGTTGTTGTCGTGCGTGTCGAAGCCACCCATGCTGAAGGTCGCCGACACCGCAATGCCCGCCGCGTAGGCTGCAAGCGCAACCTGCATCTGCTGGCGAATCCCCGTACTCGAGAGCGCCTCGGGCAGGTACTCCGCGAGTAGTTCGAGTTCGCTGGAGCCCAGACGCGCGGTGGAGAGGTTCTGTGCCGCGTTCGCGATCCGCGGGAGATGCTGCTCCCGGGCTGTGCGGTCGAGCCGAGACCCCCGCCACTGCGAGATCATGTCGAGCGCGGGCTCGGTCTGATACGTGGAGAGGTCCTCGAGGTTCGACGGGTTGACGCGGTCGGGGAAGGAGAGGTCGGCGAGCACGCTGCTGTTCGACACTCGGCTTCGGGCGACCACCCCTTCGGATGCGCTCTGGGATGCCTCCGCGACATAGGCGAGCGGGAGTTCGGGGCCGTGAGTCCCAGCCGCGAGGGCCGCCCAGTGCGGGTGCGTTTCATCCTGTTTCCCGGTGCTGACGTAGCGACGTCCGACCGCGTGGTTGTTGGTCGTCAGGTCGAGACCATTGACGATGAGCAGCTTATCCGCGAACCGTTCGAAGAATGCCGCGTTGTCACCCACGTTGGCATAACGAATGCCGCCGAGCGAGACGATCCCACTGTCGTCGTACCCACGGTGGAGGTTCGTATGCGGGTCACAAAATCCCGTCGGATCCCATCCGCCGTCGGCAGCAAAGGACACGAAGAACGGTCCCTCGTACGCGCCGGTTTGGGGGGACTGCCCCGCGCCCAAGCCCGCGCTCGCTCCACGTCCAAGGCCTGCAGCACACAGGCCTGCGCCTGCCATCCAAGAGAAGAAGTTACGTCGTTTCATCGTCGTTCTCCGTTGTGTGGGGGCCTATTCGTAGATGAACTGGAAGTCGCCGAGCATGGCCGAGATGACGGCCATCCAGGCGCGGGCGGTGTAGTCGGAGTCGTCCAGGATCGGAGTCTCGAGTGGGTCGCCGGTCTGCGGATGCGTCGTGCGCTGGCAGGGTCCGATCAGCGTGGCGGGGTACTCGCCCACGGCCATCCCCGACAGCCCATCGGCGTGTACGTTCTCGAACAAGAAGAGCGTGTCGGCGAACCGGGGGTCGTCAGCCGTAATCCTCTCGCCCAGGATTCGCTCGTGCAGGTACAAGATGTTGGCCTCGATCGCCGCGTCGTCGATCCCTGGGATTGCGGTCATCTCCACGTGCGGAAACAGCAGCCGCTGATCGGCGGCCAGGGCGAAGTCAGCAGCCGTCGCTCGGCATGCCATCTCGTTGGCCATCCGAGTGACGATGTTCGACATGACGCCGTTGACCTGCTCATAGGGCTCTACGACGCTGTCCGAGTTCGTCCCGCCAAACATCAGGTGCATGGGGCGCCCCCGGGTCAGCAGCGCGCCGCCCCCCGCATCGAGCCAGCTGTATCCCGTCACGGATGCGAGCCTTCGGTGGAACTGCTCTGGCGACACCAACCGCAGACCGCCCAACGGTGCGAGCTCGGCCTGACGAAGCTCGTCCGCTCCAGCTTCGACGTTCTTCGCCCGGAAGTAGCCGCTATCGACCAGGAGCGTGACCAAGGTGACGTAGTCGTACCCCTCGTCGACAAAGGCGTCCGCGATGTCTGAGAACACGCGGTCTTGAACATGGAACGCGTTGAGTTCCGCGGGGTAGACGGGCGAGCTGGGGTCGGTCGGCTCCCGAAGGGCCTCTTGCCCGGTCAACCCGTAGAAGACCATGTCGACCATGGCCCGCGAGAAACGGACGTCGTCCGAGATTCGCTGCCCCAGCCACTGCAAACCGTGGCCGTAGTCCTCCGCGGGCATGACCGCTTCGCCCAGGCCCGGAGCGAGCATGTCTTGAAACCATGCTTCCTGTGGACGGTAGCGACCGATGTCGTTCCAGTTCAGGAAAGCCCCCGCGACGGGGTCCATGATCTCGTGGCAGCTCGTGCACTGCGGATTGTTGAGGGTCGGGTTGTGCTCGGCCACCGCATCGGTTGCAATCGGCCTTGCACCCAAACTCATCACGTCGGTGGCCAAGAAGAACTCCAGGGTCTTCTTGGCACGCTGCCTGTTCCGGTTGGTGTCGGTTGTCGGGTAACGACCGAGATAGGCTGGCGTCGTCAGCACGCCTGCGTGGGGGAATTCCTCGATGCTGAAGAGCTTCCAGTCGTCTTCGTCCTCGAGGTCGACGAAGCCGGCCGTGTCGAGTCCATACACCTGCGCAAGGTAGGGGTTTGCGACCGTATAGGACGCATCCACGATCTCGGTCATCGGTCGGCCATTGCGGACGATGTACCGAATGAGCTCCAGAGGCTCCCGCGCCAGCGCCGTGTTGCTTCGGCTGCGAGCTTGGTTGCGGAGGGTGTCATCCGCGATCGCGTCGTACCAGTTCTTGGTCGGCCAATCGTCAACGGAGAGCAAGTCCAGGGCCTTGGTCCCGCCGATGAACTTCTCGGTCAGCAGGGTCTGGTTGAACATCTCCAGCAGACGCGCGGCAAACCCAGCGTCTTGCTGAACGATGGCGGCGATGATCGGCTCCATCGCCTCGTGCCCGACCTCGTCCACCAACGAAACCTCGAGTTCTGTCGGAAGCCGAGAAGCCATCGCAAACGTGACCCGTCGGAGGGTTTCGTACGCCTCCATGAGTTCGACGCCTTGGAAGTACGCGAACACGTCGGCATCGTCGGCGCACACCGTCGGCCCCTCCTCGAGCTGCGCGAGGAGTTCCTTGAGAGCCTCGTACTCCTCACCGCCTTCGATGAGCTGCGGACCGCCACCGTGAGCGTCCTCGCCACGCGCCTTGACCAGCAACAACGACTCGCCACCCAACTCCAACCGGGAGATATGGCGGAGCGCTGCGATGTTGGTCTCCGCGTGCCCTGGCACGTCGTTCGCTCGCAAGACCAGATCCGTGTACTTCGCCTGCCCCAGAGGGTTGTGGCACGCGAAGCACTGGCTGGACATGAAGGGCGCCCACACTTCCTCGCGGAAGAAGGCCTTGGTCTCCTGACACGTCCCCGGGCCATCGAGGCCGACTCCCCCCCCGGACTCGCCGCCGTCGCCCGACTCCCCGTCATCAATGTCGATGCCACCGCTGGTGCCATCGGCATCAGCGACCTCGACCGACTCGTAGCAACCTGGCAGCGCCATCAAGGTCGCCGCGGTGAAACTCGCTCGAAGCATGCGTCCGTTCACTGACCGTCTCCTTGCATCCCGACGTCCAGTCACCGCACTGGGCAGTTCTGTCTCAGTGTGGGCTCACTTTTTTCGTCGACGTTGGGTCGAGGGCGGGAAAACGCTTGAATCCCGATTGTTTGAGGGCCCATCTGCCGCTGGTGTGAACAAGTCGCGGGCGACCGCTCCTCCCGCCGTCAGCCGCCCGCGCCTGCGAACCGTCGCTTTCGAAGCCCGCCTCTTGCACACGTGTCCATTCTCACAACCATTCCGCCTGACACGGATGTGCAAACACCGTGGTTCCCTCGCGGCGCGAGCTGGGCTACGGTCCGGCCCTCATGGCGTTCGAGTACTCGCCCGGAATCTATAAGACGACGCAATACCTGCCCGGACACGAGGCCCAGATCGCTCCCGACCTGCTCGTGCTCATCCGGACCGACGGCGAGTTCGCTCCCGCCTCGGTGCTGTTGCCCGTCAACAACGTCAACAACCAATGGCGCTTCCAGATGCCGGGCGTGAAAATTCCCAGCACCTCACTTGGCTGGGGCGAGTCCCTGGTGAAGCTGAAGCACGAGGGGTTCTACCGGCTCCGCAAAGAGTTCACCTTCGGTGACTCGGGCAAGTGGATCGAGAACGCGATCGTGCAGCTCGGCTACTCCCGCAAGGCAGAGCCGATCCTCTTCATCGCGCAGCGTCGCACTCCGTTGACCAACAACGAGCTCTGGTTCTCCGAGAAGGGCGTCAAGGTCGACTTCGACAAGCTCGACGAGCTCATCGAGCCGCTCGCTTGGTACCAAGAGCCCGAGAAGAAAAAAGAAGAGTCGGCCAACTAGAGGCAGACTCCCCCGCTGAACGAGCCGGCGCTCGGTCCTTTGTGACCGCGCCGGCTTTTTCATTTTCGGCCTTGCTATGGTGTGCGGCGTGAGCGTCCTACGCCTGTCTCTTCTACTGTGTGCTGGACTCCTTTGCGCCTGCGAGTCCGAGCCTGCCAAGAAGGCCGACGATAAGAAGGCCGACGATAAGAAGGCCGACGATAAGAAGGCCGACGGCAAGAAGGCCGACGGCAAGAAAGCCGACGGCAAGAAAGCCGACGGCAAGAAAGCCGAGAAGCACTTCGACATCAGCCACGACAAGTCCGGCGTGCTCGCTCGCTCTGCCGCGGCCCTCGAGGCCGACGAGGCGATCGACGGCGAGGCATTGCGCGACCTCTCCCACCATGCGGAGAAGCTCCCTTCGGTGCAGGCCCTGTGCAAGAAGATGAAGGAGCTGGGCAGCGTCGACGACGAGAAGTCCTGCGTCTCCCAGTCGGAGCACCACATCGTACTGATCGGGCCTGAGCTCTACGGCGAGTGGGCGAAGTGCGTGATGGAATCGACCGACGCCGCAGACGTCAAGATCTGCGACGATGCGGAAGCCGAAGCCGAGGAGCAGCTTCACGCCAAACCCCATGGGGACGGGCTCACAAAGGAGCAGTGCACCACCCTGTTCGACAAGTTCGAGAAGCTGTCCATGGAGGACGCGGCCGAGCACGCCGAGCACGTCAAAGAGGTCCTCGAAGAGGTTCGGGACGACGTGGTGTCCTCGTGCGTGGATCAAGGCACCAAGGCCGAACTCGAATGCGTGAACAAGTCGAACACCCTCAAGGAACTCGACGAGTGCGCTTCGGCGCATATCTGAGCCCCTTGGAGTCGCACCGAGACTCACGGATGTGCGTGGCGGCGGGCATGCCGCTACCCTTGATCCGTGGCCTCGGGCTCTGACGACGACACCCTGCCTGGGGAGGGCGTGTCGACCACTGTCGAGACACCTTCCCTGCGGGCCGGGGACCTGGTCGATGGGCGCTACAAGCTCGTGAAGCTCCTCGGGGTGGGGGGCATGGGCGAAGTCTGGCAGACGGAGCACATCGCGTTGCGCCGGCCAATGGCGCTGAAGCTGCTCCGCGCCGCCGAGCTCGCCACCAACCGACAGCGCGCACGCTTCCTGCGCGAAGCCCAGGTTGTCGCGACCATCCAGCACCCCGGGGTCATCGACATCACGGATTTTGGCGAGCTGCCCACCGGAGTTCCGTTCCTCGCGATGAGCCTCCTCTCGGGGCAAACGCTGCAGCAGGTCGTCCGGGATGATGGAGCGCTTCCCTGGCCGCGCGCCGTGTCGCTGGTCCAGCAGATCGCGGACGCGCTCGCGGAAGCGCACCGTAAAGGCGTGGTCCACCGAGACCTCAAACCCGAGAACGTGTTTGTCAGCCCGGGCCCGCCCGAGCACGCCACCGTCATAGACTTCGGGATCGCGGGCCGTACCACGCTCGATTCCCGCACCGCCAAACTGACCGCAACGGGAAGCGTTTTCGGAACACCGGGGTACATGTCCCCCGAACAAATCCGAGGAAAGCCCGCCGATGGTCGGGCAGACATCTACGCGCTCGGCTGTGTCGCGCACGAGCTCCTCACCGGGCGTCGGGTCTTCGAGGGAGAACTCTTCGAACGACTCGAAGCGCACCTGTATCGCAAGCCGCCCCCCCTCCCCAGCACGCTTCCACCGGGGCTCGCGCGGACCATCGAGCGCTGCTTGGCCAAGGACCCCGATGACCGTTTTCGGTCAATGGAGGAGTTAATCTCCGCGTTGGCGCGAGCCGCAGGACGACCCAACAAACGCACAGCCCTCGCACCGGGACATGTGCCCGTCGCTCCTCCGGGCATGACGACGGAGGCGTCCCGCCCCACCGTCCCAGGGTTGGTCCCCGAGTTCACCGCACGCCTTGTGGACCCCCAAGCCGCACCAGAGTCCACGCCACAGCCGGATCGTCGCGGGGTTGTCGTTGCGCTCGTGTCCACGCTCGTCGGCCTTGGCGTTCTGGCCGCGCTGTACGCCGCCTGGTCCCAACCGACCACGGTCCCAAACCCCACGGTCCCCTCCGCCCCGGAGGCGGTCCCCCCTATCCCGGCTCCGGTCCCTCCGGTTCGTGCCCCCTCTCCCCCGGTGCAGCCCCAGCCAGCCACCGCGCCGAGCGTGCGCAGCCCCGCCCCGGTTGCCCAGCCAGCCCCGGCGCCCAAACCGAGTGAGCCGAACACGAAGGGGGCGCGAAGCGGCAGCGTGCCGTCGGCGAAGCGGCAACGTGCCAAGAAGAAGCACAGTGGTCCCAAGCCCGACGAGGATGGAGTCTTCCGCGGTGTGTTCGATCAGGCGCCAGGCGACGGCACCTAGCGAGCCGGCCAGGCGCTAGAACCGGCCGGAGAGTGTCACCGACGCTGCAGACCGACTCACGGTTGGAACGAGCCGAGCAGAGGATTTTGAGGTTCGACTCCGGCGTTTTCCGACGATCAGCAGCGCCACCCCGGCGCCCACCAGCAGCGGGGCCCCGACCGCCCCGACCACCAGCAGAGCATTGCCGGTCCGTCCCCGTTCGAACTGTTGCCCACGTCGCTCGAAGTCGTCCGTAACCTCGGGGCCGACGTCGTTGGCCGCGGAGCCCATCACCGAACCTGCGACGGCGATCCCTCCGAAGACGACCCCGGCACCCGTCAGGAGCGAACCTGTAAGGATGAACGGGCGGCCAGCGGCCAGTTCCACGACCGGTTGTTCGGGATCCGGTTCGGGCTCGGGCTCGGGCTCAGGCTCAGGCTCAGGCTCAGGCTCAGGCTCAGGCTCAGGCTCAGGCTCAGGCTCAGGCTCAGGCTCAGCCGATTCGTGGGCTTCGATCTTGGAATCCAGCGACGCGATACGCTGCTCGACCCGTTCTCGCTCGGCCTCGGCTTCGGCCGCCTCCGGATAGATCTTGGGAATCGCCCGCGCGAACCCTTCGAGAACCAACTTGGCCTTGCGGAGCTGAGCGACGTCCCCACGGATCTCGTACGATTTCTCGAGCGCGGTCGCGACGTTGTACTGGATCAACGGGCGGAGGCGGGCGCTCGACGGGTCACTGGGTAGTGCGGCGAGAGCCTCGGTCCACGACTCGACCGCCCCCTCGTAGTCGGCGGTGTCGAAACGAGCCTGGGCTTTCAGATGCAGTTCCCGCGCTTCATCGATGTCGGCGGGAGCCGCCAAAACTGGCCCCGGGAACGCCAAAGCGAGGACGAGCGGGACGACTGCAAGCCGCTTCACGAGCGCTCCTCCTCGCACGAGTAGACGCGGACAATCCCCTGAGTGCCGCCCTCCGAACCGTACAGAGGGACGACGATGTCGAGCGCGCCATTGCCGGTCACATCGGCGATGGCCATCTTGTTTCCGATCGAGCCCGTGTCGGCGAGTTCCACTGGCACAAAGTCGGGTGAGAGGGGACCCCACGCCACGAGGAGCTGTCCGTCCAAGGGTTCCGTGCCGCCCGACGTCCCAATCACAGCATCGAGTTCCCCGTCGGCGTCGAGGTCCGCAAGACGAACGTTGCTATACCCGATGTGGTCCGGACCAGGCTCCCACGTCTCGCAGACCAGCGCTTCCTCGAAGCTGTCGCGAGAGCAGATACTAATCTCGCTGGGATTGTTCGACTTCTCCGGCACCTCGGCGGGCATGTCGATGTTCTTGCCCACGACGAGTACCTCGGGGATGCCATCTCCATCGAGATCGCCGGCATCGACGCCGAAGGGGCTGTGGGCAGCGTCCAACGCTTGAAAGCGGGAGAGCGCTCCCCCGGAGCCCTCGAACAGATGGACGTGGTCACTGCCAGGAAACGACCCAGCATCCAGACCTGCGTCATTCGAGCCGACAACAAGCGCCTCCAGCGGATCCGCACCATCGAGGTCGACCAACACGGTGTCCCACGGAGACGGCGACACGCCGACGGAGGTCGAGACGCGTTCCGGCTGCCGCCCAACCATTCTGAACAGCACGCTTCCGTTCCCGGACGTTCCACTCGAGACGACGAACTGAGGGCCGCCAGCGGCCAACATGCGACCAATCCCGACGCTATACGGAAACGCGATGCTCTGGTCGAACGACGTCTGCACCTCGGAGAACAACCCCGCCGGAGCTCCCCAGAACAACGTGACGTGGGCGAGATCGTCGCCTCCGTCTACGACGACGACATCATCGAACGCATCGTCATCAAGCGACCCCACCGCGAGGTCCATCGGCTGGATGCCGATGTCGGCGTCATTGAGAAGCTGAAAGGACGCGCCATCGAAGCGAAAAACCGAGAGTCGAGCCGGGGACCGAGTCAACACCGCAACGTCCGTCTCGTCGTCCATCGAGAAACGCCCGGCGGCGACCGACATCGGATTTCCTGACCCGTCGATCGAGATCTCCCGGCTGATGAACTTCCCTCCGTCGAGACAGGAAGAGTTCGGCCCTGGTCCCCCCGTGGTGGTGGTGCTTGACGAACTCGTCGTGCCAGATGACGCGGACGTGGTGGCCTCTGTCGCCTCTGTCGCCTCTGTCGCCTCTGTCGCCTCTGTCGCCTCTGTCGTCGAGTCACTGCCCATGACATCGCCCGGCCATGCGCACACACCACTGGCGCAGACCTGGCCGTTGCCGCACTGGAAGTCCTTCTCGCACGGCAGCCCGAGTGCGTCTCGGCCGTCGAAGCAGCCGGCGCATACCAGGAGCCCCGCGCCCATGCACCACCGCAGCAGGGACCTGTCAGTCATCAGTCACGAATCTCGCCATCTTCGTCGATCGTACCGTCGTTGATGATGGCACGGATCTTCTGTCCGGCGCGCCCCCGAGCCTGAACAGACTGGACAAGCACCGCACTGAGGCCCCCGTAGTTGATCCAGCCTTCGTCCGAGGCGGCGACCTCGCGGCGCAGGACGACCACCCTCAGCCGCACCGCAGGCTCGACCCGCATGCTCTTCATGGCCCAATATGACAAAGGGCTGCTCCAGTACGTGTCGACCGTCTCCCACGTGTCGGACGCTTGAAAGGTGTGTGCCTTGTAGTGGGTGGGCATGCGAGCGGGCGGAGTGTAGCAACGAGTTGGGATACGACCAGTCGCGCTGACCGCCGCCCCGTGGGTTGGGACACTACGCAGAAAACAGGCCCGCAAAGGCCTTGGCGTTCGACGGCGCGGTCTCCTCGTGCTTGAAGAACACGAAGAGACGCTCCCACTCCAGGGACAGCGCGGTCGACCAGGTCTCGAGTCCTGCCGCGTCGTAGTCGTCCTCGCGAAGCCGTGCGTACCCCCACGGAGCCGTTGCGACGTTGGGCATTCGACCCTCGGACAACGCATCTCCGCCTTTGCCCTCGAAGTCTCCGAGACTCATCGCCGCCGGACCCGAACGCAGCGCGTCGTAGACCTCCTCGCAGAACCAGCTCACGTGACGGAACTCGAGCACCGCCGGAGCATCGGCGGGGAGCATCCCGAGGAACGCAGCGAGACGGTCGACGCCCTTGCGCAGGTACGGGGGAAGCTGGAACAGCACCGCTCCCAGTTTGTCGCCCAGGGGCTCGAGCACTCTGAACAGGTAGGCCAAACTGTCCGCGTCGGTCAGAGGGTCCTTGTGTGTGATCCTCTTTGAAGCCTTGATGACGAACCGGAAGTCGTCGGGTGTCGCGTCAGCCCACCGCTGAACGACCTCCCGCTTGGGCATCCGGTAGAAGGTGTTGTTGACCTCGACGGTCCGGAAGTGCTCCGCGTAGGCCGCGAGCATGTCTTCCTTCTTGCACTTCTCGGGATAGAGGCTTCCCCGCCAAAAGTCGTACTGGTAGCCGCTGGTGCCAACGTAGACCTCCACGACCGCCAGCGTAACCCCCGACGGCTTGGCGCCGAAGCCAGAAACGCTACCATCGCGCCGTGAAGCGTCCGCGCATCATCATCGTGTTGGGATCCACCGCCCCCGGCGGGCGATTGGCTGCACTGGCCAGCGAAGCGGAAGCTGCCGCCGTGGAGGCCGGCGCTGAAGTCACCCGGTGCGACCTCTCTGAGCGAAGCATTCCGGTGATGTGCACGCAGGACGCCGGGCAGTCCACGCTGCCTGCGGTCGCACAGCTGCGCCGCGAAGCTGCCGAGGCGGACGGCTTCATCCTGCTCACGCCCGAGTACCACGGCAACATGAGCGGAGCGCTGAAGAACTGGTTCGACTTCCTCTACCTCGAGCTTGCCGGAAAATTCGCAGGCGTCATCGCGACGACAGGAGGCGGAGGCGGCGACATGTCGATCACTTCGGTGAAGAACAGCTTCAGCTGGTGCCACGGCTTCACGCTCCCGTTCAACGCCGTCGGCAAGCCCGGCGACTTCGACGGCGATACGCTCGTGTCCGATCAGGTACGCGACCGCGTGAAGCGGATCGGTCACGACGTCGTCCGCTACGCCCCCCTGATTCGAGCGAGCTTCGATGCCGCGAAGGCTGCAGGTGCCGACTGCAGCTCCGGTGTTGCGGGCACCCACGCGGGAGACCCATGAGCACCGGGGCGGAACTACGGTCCGCGAATGCGGCCGTCGAAGCCTGGACCGAGCGTGGTGGAACGCTCGAGGTCGCCCTCAGCGTGGCCTCCGAGCAGGTCGAGTCTCTCGACAAGACCCTCGGGTCACATCGGGAGTGGACCCGGCTCGTCTCCATCGCCCAGCGGACGATCGACCCGTGGTTTGCAACGGACTGGCCGGAAACGTTCGATGCGCTGATGCTCGTGTTGCCGCTGTGCCGGACCCTCGACTGGCAGTGCGCCAAGTGCCCGATCGGTCGCCAGCAAGACGACCGAGCATGCGCACACCCGGAGGTTCCGGTCACACGCCTGGGCACGGCCATCTCCAGAGGCGAGCAACGTCGCGCGCAAACAGAGCTGACCGTGCTGCGTTCGATGCTCCGCCACGCCTGAGGCCTCCTACTCGGCGCCAGGCACTCGAATGTCCGCGGCGAACAGCCGAGGCTCGTCGATCTTGGCCGCGATGGCCTCGGCGCAGCGGTCCCGGAGCGACACGATCTCACTGAGCGTCTCACCGCCCGGCTGAATCGCGGGAAGGACCTCGACCTCGATCGCGCGGTGCTTGGGGAGCCAGGTTCCGTCACGCAAAGCCTTGCGGGAACCTCGAATCGCCACCGGAACAACCGGGACGCCGGTCCGCGCCGCCAGCTTGAACGCCCCGAGCTTGAACGCCCGCATCCCGATCTCGGCGTTGAAGGTGCCCTCAGGAAACACCACGACGCGCTCTCCGGCCTCGAGCAGCGCGACCACCTCTTCCAGATCGCTCAGCGAGCGGGCGGTGGAATGGCGATCGATGAAGACATGTCCCATCTTCTCCAGCACGGGACCCATCAGAGGGTTTTGCCTCATCTCTCCCTTGATCACGAAACGAACCCCAGGTGGGAGCGCGCTCGTGCAGATCAAGAAGTCGAGGTAACCGCTGTGGTTGGCGACGATGAGCGCAGCCCCAGAGGGAAGGTTCTCCAGGCCCTTGGCCTTCGGGCGCAAGCCAGCGAGGGTCATGGCCGCTTTGGCTTGGGTCGCTGCCACGCGCCGAGAGGCCTTTCCAGCGGGCGCGACACGCCCCAGAACCGGGGCCGAGAACGCGATCGTCCCAAGTGTAGCCGCCGCATAGCCGCCGTACACCGCCGCCCCAACCTTGCGTGCGACCTGCCCGGCCCGTTGGGGAAGACTCTTGGCGAACAGTCCAGCGGTCTGTCGAGCCGCGGATTTTCGGGGGCGGTTGACGGTCCCTTCGAGGTAGAGGCGACGGGCCTCGCGGCGTCGAATCTTGCCGCTGGAAGTCTTGGGAACCGCGCCGACGATGCCCAGCACAACCTCGTCGGGCGGGATTCCGACCGCCGCGGTCACGGCCTCCACGACGTGTGCTTGGATCATCTCCCGGGATGTGTCGTCCTGCTCGCGGGTTTCGGCGATGACGACCACCCGCTCGGTTCCGGTGTTGGGATCGGGGACCGCAAACGCGGCGACACATCCCTGCCGAACACCGTCGACCGATGTGGCGGCGGCCTCGAACTCATGCGGGTAATAGTTGCGACCGCCCTTGATGATCAGGTCCTTGGCACGGCCGGTGATGAACAACTCAGCGTCGTCGAGATAGCCGAGGTCGCCGGTGTCGACCCAGCCTTCCTTGCGCTGGACCTCCGCGGTCACATCGGGACGACGGAAATAGCCTTTGAACGACGACGGTCCGCGGAACTGAATCGTGCCCTGAACTCGGTCTGCGGCCGGTTGCTCCTTCTCATCCACGATGCGAACTTCGTGCAGCGGCAGGGCCATGCCCACGCCCACGAACTCCAACGCGTCGGCGTCGTCGGTCGGAACCGCTCGGCCGGCCTCCTCGAAGGTCACGCGCTCGATGCGATCGATCCGAGGACCCCGACCGACCGGAGGGAACGCAACCCCGACCATGTTCTCGGCCAACCCGTAGGCACAGAACAACGCACCTGAGCGCATCCCCGCGGGTCCGAATCGCTGGATGAAGTCGTCGAGAGTCTTGACCGTGATCGGCTCCGAGCCATTGAGCAGCACCCGCATGCTGCTCAGGTCGAGCGCCTCGATCGCATCGGCGGGGACTCGCTTGACGCACAGATCGAACGCGAAGTTGGGCGCGACCGACATCGTGCCGCCATAGTCCGAGATCGCCTGCAACCAACGCAGAGGTCGAGACAAGAACGCCATCGGAGACATCAGCACCGTCGGCGAGCCTCCGTAGAAGCACATCAGCCAGCCGCCGATGAGTCCCATGTCGTGATACAGCGGCAGCCAGCTGACCATCACGTCGTCGCCGCGAAGGTCACTCCCTGCGGCGGAGGCCCGGATGTTGGCTACGACGTTGGCGTGCGTGAGTTCGACGCCTTTGGGATCCCCTGTGCTCCCGGAGGTGTACTGGATCAGCGCCGTGTCGTCCTGCGTCACGTCGGCGCGGACGCTGCTTGCTTCACCCGTCTCCTCGAGCAGGACCTTCGATGAGACGACGTGTTCGATGCACGCCACCCGATCGCGGGCGATCTCGGCGACACGCGCGGCCCGGTCGAAGGTGATCAAGATACTCGCTTGCGCGTTGTCGAGAATCTTCTCGCACCGCGCCATGTACTCGGTGATTCGATCGAGCCGGACCGGCGGGTACAGCGGAACAGGAACCCCTCCGGCCAGCATCACCCCGACGAACGACGCGAAGTAGCCCAGTTCGGTGGGCAGCATGATCGCCACGCAGGCCCCGGGTTGGAGTCCTCGTTTCCGCAAGCCAGCCGCGACCCGAAGCGCAGCTTGGTGCAAGTCTCGATAGGTGATCGGGGTGGCCCGACCATCGTCATCCTCGAGCACCATGTGGACCCGATCGGGCTGCACACGCATGTGATGCTCCATGACCTCAACCAAGGTCTTCGCGTCCTCGGGACGTGGAGCGGGGGCCTCCGAGGGCAGCAGCGCTCGCTTGCTTGCCCCATCGGTCGCAACCTCACGGGCGACGCTGTGCCCTCGGGCTGCCATCACATGCTCGAGAAGCTGGGCCGGTGTATCCGCGGTGGAGATCGCATCCTCGGACAGCCGAACGCCCATCGCTTCACCAACCCGAACCGCCAACTCGACGCGCTCCAAGGAGCCCAAGCCCAGCTCACGCTCGAACGAGACATTCGAGGTCAGGCGACCGAGTCCTCGGCCATCGCTGACCTCGACGACGAGCTCTCGCACCACCCCCATCACCGTCGACAGCTCGTCCGAACCCCCCGCACTCGTGCCACCCGTGGTCTGCTGCGCCATGACCGGGCGAGCCTACGCGAAAAAGGGCGGCGCGGTGCGACACGCTCTTGGACTCCGCCGCCTTGGGAAGCTCACCGATCGCGGAAACTGGGCCCGGCGAAACGGTGTCGGCGTCGAGGTCGTCGGTCCTCCTTCAGTTCGCGTGGCTGCGGTCGATCAGCGAATGATGGCGTCGATACCGGCGCCGTCCGGATCCAGATTTCTTCGCACCGGGCCCTTCACACGCCTCGCCGCCCACGGCCTCCAGACCCGGACCCGCAGCCGCGGCGGCCGTGGAGGTGTTCCCCGTCCACAGACGATCGTTGCCGCTCACGTAGATGTTGATCGTGACAATGTCCGAGTTCCTGAAGTCGCATTTGCGACGACGCCTCTTTGTCTTGTCGCGCCCCGCGAAACGCACCCCGGCTTCCCCCCCGCTGGACGACTGCTCGCCCAGCCTGACCGTCAGGCCTTCGACGAGTTCGGGACGCGCGGCACTGACGACCACCGAGAACACCGGGCTGGCCCCCTCGAAACCTCGGCGGGCGAGCAGTTCGACCCGCCACTTTCCCAGAAACTCCTTCGCAGGGCCGAGCCGCTGCGCCTCGAAGCGACCCTCGATCGGTCCGGGAGGGAGCTCGACCTCGAACTCGATGCTTCCGGTGGCGCTCTCGACCACGATGGGTGCGACGCCGGCTTTGGGCGCGCTTCCGAACTCGAAGATCTGGGCGGGCACAGGCTTGTCCAGCTCGATGCTGGCCAGTGTGCCCGCATCGTCCGCGACATCGACGGTGGCCGTGGCGGGGCTCGGGCGCCCCTCTTCCGCCGCGACGATCACGATCGCGTCGGTGGCTCCCCCCTCGCGCGGCAGCACCGAGAACGAGCGGACGGGTACCAGTGAACACGACGGCGCCGCATCCTCGGGCGACCCAGCTGGAGCGGCGGCAAGAAAGGACGACGCGAGAACGAGAGACGCGGTAAGCATGAACACTGTCGCCGAGAAGAGTATTTTGACTTACATATTTACGCGACCATAATATTGCAGCCTTTGGATGTGAAAACGCCACGCGTTGGCGTGGCCAGCCGTCCGCCGAGCGCGCAGCCCGTCGATGGGAGCACGCGGTACCCGCTCACTCGGTTCCGTCGGCGTCGAGCGTGCGGGTGCTTCGCTCGACGTCGACCTCGCCGGCACCCAGCGCTTCCATTTCGGAGCGAAGCTTCGCCAGCGCACGCCGGATGCGGCTGCGAACCGTTCCTTCCGGCACGCCAAGTGCTCGTGAGAGTTCCGGGCCTCGTAGCCCCTGCGTGTAGTACATCTCGATCGCTAGGTTGAGTGCGATGGGGAGTCGTCGCATCGCAAGTTCCAGCAGGCGACGATCTTCATCTTTCGCGATCGCCTGGCTCGGAGTCGTCCCCAGGTCCTCCATCGAATACTCCTCGATGTCGACCTGGGCCCCCCTGCGCTGCGTCTTGCGGAGGTGGTCGTACAGACGTGTGCGGGCGGCAGCAAGCACGTACGCGCGAAACGAGCCATCACCGCGAAAGCCAGGCTGGGCCTGAATGCAGGCCAAGAAGGTCTGCTGGGCAAGGTCCTCTGCGGCCTGGTCGACCCGTGTTCGGAAGAACAAGAACACCATCTCGAAGTGCCGCTCGAACAGCAGCTCGCCGCTCGGGCCATCGCCATCGCGCCACTGGCGATAGAGTTCGAGGTCCGAGGCCATCTCCATTCGAGAGTACCGAATCTCGCGGCCGAGCGTTCCCCCGTTCACGGGTCCGGCTCGATCCGAGCGCGTGCCCGAACCGCATCTGAACTCGCCCGAACCGCGTCGGTCTCTCTCCCTTGTTCCCGCCACCGTGCGGCGACGGAATCGTAGGTCTCCGCGGCCGCGGCGTAGCTCCCCTCGGCCATGCTCACCGCTGCCCGCAGGTCGAGCGAACGAATCTGCAGATGCCAATCGTCCGGGTGGGCCTCGGTCACGCCCGAAAGCTCGACCAGTACGGTCCGCGCGAGGTCGAGCCGGCCCGCGCCGATCTGGCAATGCGCGAGGACAGCCAGACACTCTCCGGTGACGGGATGGTCACCGCCGAGCTCACGGCGCTGCAACGCCAACCCCCGAGACGCGAGTGACAAGCCCACCTCGAACTCCTCCGCGCGGCAGTGCAGACGCGAGAGCGAGGTCAACGTATAGACCGTGCGCAGGCTGTCCGGTCCATAGGCGCGCTCCTGGATGGCCA
This sequence comes from Nannocystales bacterium, assembly GCA_050633305.1. Lineage (GTDB taxonomy): Bacteria > Myxococcota_A > Polyangia > Nannocystales > Nannocystaceae > CAJXVA01. The sequence continues at coordinate 63,614 of JBOEGF010000021.1, read as the reverse complement.
GCGCCTGCTCGAGGTGTTCCTGCGCGGCGGAGGTTTCTCCTGCCTCCATCTCTGCGGTCCCCAGGTTTCGTAACGCGGACCCGACCAGCGGGTGGTCATTGCCCAACGCCCGAAGCCGGATATCGAGCGCGCTCGCGAAGTGGCGTCGCGCTCGCCCTTCTCGGCCCAACAGACTCAGCGCACTGCCAAGGTTGTTGTGCAGTGTTGCCAGGAGAGGATCGCTACTCGAGTCCTGCTGCTTGGCTTCGTTCGTCCGTCTCGTGTCGGCGATCGCTTGCGTGTACGAGACGACCGCGTCCTCATAGTCACCGGCGCGAACCTGGATCGCCGCCCGGATGGAGTTGATCGCAGCCGTGTCCCGAGCCTCTGCGGGAAGACCCAAGCGAATCTCCTCTGCGATCCAGAGCCAGTGTTCGCCTTCGGTCGGCCGCGCGAGTTCGTAACCGACGATGTGAGCCAACTGCTCGGCCGCCTTTGCCGCCGTCTCGTTGTCCTGCCCGCGCAGGGCGTGGCCCAACGAGATTCGGAGGTGAGACGCCGATGCTTCGATGTCTCCGGTATCTGCGAGGAGCAGGCCCCGCGCCAAATATCCCGCGGCCTGCAGCGGGGGGTGACGGAGCGCGTCCGCCTCTTCGAGCGCGGTCGCGGTCAACTCCGATGCGAGCTCGAGATTGCCCAAGCGCCGGTACACCTCCGCCAGCGTGAGGTCGGTGCTCACGCTGATCACGTCGTCTCGCTGAGCGTCCGAAGCGGGTGCCCCGAGCGACATGACCACGCTCGCGTCGCTGCACGCCGCAGGGTCCGCGAGCGCCCCGGTCACGTCACCGCTGCGCATCAGCATCTGCCGGCCACCGTCGGGCTCCAACTCGCCGAGCGCCCCGACCAGCGCCCGGAATCCGGTCCTCGCGCCCTCCAGACACGAGACGCGCAGCTGAAGGAGCTCGGCGGAGGCCGCGTCCTCATCCCCATCGCGAGCCTCGCAACTCTCATTCGAGCGGACGGCCCAGCGATGTGCGTACGTGTCGAGTGCCGCCAGCAACCGCCGACCACGACCGTCGGTCCGACGTTCGGCATCCCCGAGAAACGCCCCCGCCACGGCCGAGCGTTCGTCGGCAGTCCAAAGCTGGTGCTCGAGCGACGCGACATCTTCGCACGAGGGGCGCTCGTCCCTCGCCACAACGAGCGAGGTCACCCCGATCGAGGCCCCCACGACAGCCGCCACAGACGCGGTACGTCGGACCCGCCGCTGCTGACGAATCGACGCACCGAGTACTTCGAGCAGCTGGTCCATGTTGGGATAACGAGACTCCGGAGACCTGGCCAAGCCACGCCGCAGGCAGTTTCGTAGTGCGGAGCTGCCCACACCGGACACACGCAGCTCCGGAAGCTTGGCGCGATGAAACACTCGCTGCTCCGCGACACTTCGACCGGGAAACGGTCGCTCGCCCGAGAGCGCCTCCCAAAGGCTCACACAGAACGCAAACTGGTCGCTCAACCCACCCGGGCGCTGCCCCGCAAGCAACTCGGGGGCCATGTAGCCCAACGTCCCCCCTGCCGTACCAGCCTCACCGTCGGACTGCTCGGCGAAACGCGCCAGCCCAAAGTCCAACACACGAAGTTTGCCTGCGCTGCTGAAACGCAGGTTATCGAGTTTAATGTCCCCGTGGGACATTCCTGCCCGGTGCGCGGCTGCGAGTCCGTCGCCGACGAACGCGAAGTGTTCCGCGATCTCCCTCCAGTCACGTCGAGCTTCGGAGAGCCACTGCCGGACGCTCAGGCCGCCGACATACTCCATCGCCAAGAACAGCCACCGGTCGAATCGCCCCACGTCAAAGATCCCGACAACGGCCGGGTGTTTGACGCGGGCCATCGCCCGTGCCTCGAGCAGGTTCCGCGACGCGTTGTCGTCCTCGGAAGCCCGGCGGATGATCTTCAGCGCGACCTTGCGGTCGAGATGACCGTCGTAGGCGAGGTAGACCGAGCCCATCGCACCACGACCGATACGCTTGATCACCGAGTACCGGTCGATCTTGTTCGACGCGTCGGTGTTGAACAGCCGATTGCGGACCGACTCGCGAGCAAGTGTCGCCTCGGCCAGGGCGAGTTCAGATTGATCGCGGGCCCTCTGCTCGAGCATCTTCCGCAGCGGAAGAACGTCACCGCGGTCGAGATCGGATGCGTTTGCGGCTCGCTCCTCCATAGAGACGGGAAACTCTGGCTCGCAAGCAGTGTAGCCCGGGGGGCTGGGGCGTGGATCACCGACATCCATCGCCGGAGATGACGCTCAACAACAGGAACCGATCACTGCTGGGGGGTGCAAATCGCGCACTCTTTCTTTTTTCTGGCGACGGGAGTGATCGAACCGCCTCAGCCTTCGTCTTCTCGACAAACGAGGGTCTCCCCATGTTGCGCAATCGCTTGAATCCGTTCCCCAATCCCAACCTCCTCCTCGGACAGCTCCTGATTGCGGCGCCGCTCGCCACCTCACTGGCAGCATGTGGCGACGACGAAGCCACGGCGGGTATGGGGGAGACGGACGGTGAAACGTCCGGCGGCGCGGCGGAAACAGGCACCGGTGACCCCACAGCGGCCAGCGGAAGCGTATCGGGAAGCACGGCAGGTGGCACCACAGACGGGACCACCTCCGGCACTGGCGGAGAGACCACGACGTCAGGGAGTGGCGCTGACGACACGACCTCTACGGGCGGCGCCGACGACACGACCTCTGGCGGAGACGAGAGTACGACGGGCGGCGACACCGACGGCACGGGGGGGGAACCCGACTGGGTCGTCGAGGTCGAACATGCGGGCGGCCAACCTCGCGACATGCAGGTCGAGGGCAGCATCGCGTTTGCAGCGCAGGGCCCCCGCCTCACACTCTGGGACCTCAGCGACCCCAGCAACGTCACCAAACTCGGCGAGACCGACCCGTTTGTCGGGGTGGTGAACGCCGTCGCCGTCCAAGGCGAGTTGGCCTACGTGGTGGAATACCAAGACCTCGACGGCCGCCTGCATGTTGTCGACGTCTCCGATCCCAGCGCCCCTTCAGTGGTCGACACGATCACCTACACGGCGAGCGCGTACCGTCGCCCCGAAGACGTCGCCATCGACGGCGATCGTCTCTTCTTGTCGGACACCGAAGCCGGCGTGTTTGAGTTCGACCTCACCGACCCCACCGCTCCGGTGGTCCTCAACCAGCTCGGAGAGTTCGGCATCTATCACATTCAACCAGTCGGAGACCGACTCTACTTCGCGCTGGGCGGCTTCATCGGCACCTCGGTCGGCGCTCTCGACCGAACGAACGCGCTGGCATTCCTGGGCCTGTCGAGCGTCTCGACGCCGATCGGAATGGAGTTCACGCAGGACGACCAACTGGTGACCAGCGGCGGGTTCGGAACCACTCTCTACGATGTCTCGGAGATCAACCTGCCGACCTCGCTGTTCACGGACAAGACCTACTCCCGCGAGGTCGCTGTCGACGGTTCGCGCGGATTCCTCCCCCACGAAGACGGCCTCTCGATGCTCGACTGGTCGGACACGGACGCCGTGACGATGTCCGCCGTCGTCCCCCTCCCAACCGGAAGAACAACCGCCGCCGGCGTCGGCTCCGGAGAGTTGGTACTGATGACCGAGCTGGGCCGGCTGCTCGCCATCGACGTCTCTGGCGACGCGTCGGTGGACGACGAGCTCGAAACGCCGGGGTGTGTCGACTGTACCGACGCTGTCGTGTCGGGCGAGCACGTGTTGGTCGCAGACTTCTACTTCGGCGGGCGCATCCTCGATGCTGCAACCCTCGAGGTCATCGGTCGCATGGAGGTGCCCGGAGACCAACCCGGGGTCGAAGGCGTCGCTGTCTCGGGAGACTACGCCTACCTCGCGGACTGGAGTTCCGGCCTGCACGTCTACGACATCAGCAACCCTTCCGTGCCCGCGCATGCAGGGTTCGTCAGCACCGGAGGCTTTCCGTCAGCGGTGGCCGTCGCCGGAGACTACGCCTACGTTGCCGAGTCCACCAACGGAGGCGCGCTGCGGGTTGTCGACATCTCCGACCCGACCTCACCGCAGCTCGTCTCCACCCTCGCAACCAGCCAGACCTTCGACATTGAGATCCATGGCGACCTCGCGTTCCTCGCCGACGGCTCCACGTTCGGCGTCGGCGGCATGCGGATCGTCGACATCAGCGACCCAAACACGCCGACCATCATCGGTCACTACACCCACCCCGACTGTTCCCACGCCTCGGGCGTCGCCATCGAGCAAGGCACCGCCATCGTCGCGTGTTCGAGCAGTTTCCACGTCGTCGACGTTGACGACCCGACCGCCCCCACACTGCTCTCAACCTTCGAGAACGGGGAGATCTACCTGACGCACGATGCCGCCATCGATGGCGACCGAGCCTACCTAGGCCACGGCTATGGACTCGACATCGTGGACATCAGCGACCCGTCCATGCCGCAACTCGTATCGTTCGAGCCGACCGCCTACCCGGTGAGGTCCGTCGACCTCACGAAGAGCCACACCGTCGCCGTCTCGACGGCCCTCGGCGGCGTCTATCATTGGGAACTCGAGTAAGCCCCGCGCCGACGCAAGCCCACTCGCACGTCGTCCGGTCGAGAGCGGTTCGCGGGGAACCGGCCACCGGCTCCAATGGGAACGGTCGGCGTGTCGCTGGAGCGTACTCATCGTAGTCGCCAGCACGGAGCCATCAGTTCTGGTCGGGGGGTTGGTCACACCTGCGCATGCTGAGCGACTGCCCAGGCGGCGGTGGTCCTCCCCCCGCCTACACGCCCTCTGAGGCACACTTCTAGGGCCCCGGGAGCCCGGGCGCTCATGAGCAAAGACGGCAAGTTCGGAACGTTCGGCGGCGTCTTCACGCCATCGATCCTCACCATCCTTGGCGTGATCATGTACCTGCGCTTGCCGTGGGTCGTGGGGAACGGCGGGCTCTGGATGGCGCTGGGCGTCATCGCGGTGGCTCACGTCATCTCGGTCACCACGGGGCTGAGCATTTCCTCGATCGCGACGGACAAAAACGTCGGCGCTGGCGGGCCCTACTACATCGTCTCTCGCAGCCTAGGACTGCCGATCGGCGGCACGTTGGGCCTGGCGCTGTTCGTCGGGTTGGCGTTCTCGATCAGCCTCTACGTGATCGGCTTCTGCGAAAGCTTCCTGGCGTTCATCGACATGGACGTCACTCCCGCGAACGTTCGCGTTGCGGGAACGGTCACGGTCATTGCGTTGACGCTCGTGACCCTGATCTCGACGTCCTTCGCGATCAAGACGCAGTACCTCATCTTGGTACTCATCGCGCTGTCGCTGGTCTCGGTGTTCCTGGGGGGCTCCTCCCCCGTGCCTGCCTCCGGTCACTTCGACGTCGCCCCCAACGCCCCAAGCCTTGGCGTAATCTTCGGAATCTTCTTCCCGGCGGTCACAGGCTTCACCGCCGGGGTGAACATGTCGGGCGACCTCAAGGATCCCAAGCGCTCGATCCCCGGCGGAACGCTGGCCGCGATCGCGGTCGGACTCATCGTCTACGTCGCGCTGGCGGTCTTCCTCGCCTACCGCGTCGACCCGGCCCAGCTTGCGAACACGAACGTCCTCGCGGAGATTTCCTTGGTCCCCGCCTTCGTCACCGCGGGGATCTGGGGCGCGACGCTGTCCTCAGCGCTGGGCAGCATTCTCGGGGCGCCGCGCATTCTCCAAGCGCTTTCGATCGACTCGATCACACCTCGGTGGTTCGGCAAGGGGCACGGGAAGAACAACGAACCGCGCAACGCCCTCCTGCTGGCGTTCGCGATCGCGGAGGGCGGCATTCTCATCGCCGAACTCGACGCGATCGCGCGCATCGTGTCGATGGTCTTCCTGGCGACATACGGTTTCCTCAACATCAGCTCGGCGATCGAGAGCTGGGCAAGCCCCGACTTCCGCCCCCAGTTCAGAATCCCGCGGCTGGTGAGCGTGCTCGGTGCGGTCACCTGCATCATCGTGATGATCCAGCTCGACTTCGCCGCGATGGCGGGGGCGACGATTCTACTCTCGGGGCTGTTCCTGTTCTTGAAGCGGAGGCAGCTCACGCTCGACGCAGGCGACACCTGGGAGGGCATCTGGTCATCGATCGTGCGGGCGGGTCTGCATCGCCTCAGCCAAGGACGAGGGCAGCGCCGAAACTGGCGACCCAACGTGCTGCTGTTCAGCCAGATGGGGAGCGAGTCGCGCCCCGAGCTGCTCGACCTCTCCCGGGCGCTGATCACCGGAAGCGGCCTGCTCACGGACTTCGAGCTCGTCAACACGAAACAAGAGGCCGCAGCCTCCATCGATGAGGATGAAGCTCAGGTGGGCGTGTTCCGGCGTCGCACCGTCAGCACCGACTTCTACGACACGGTATCCGCAGCGTGTCGGCACCACGGTTTCACCGGACTCGACCCGAACACGGTCCTCCTGGACTGGGACGTCGACCGCAAAAACACCGACCGATTCGTCGACCTGGTCAAGGACACGGTCAAGCAGGACTTCAACCTGGTCATGTTGCACTACGACCGAGAACGGTCGTGGGGCAAGCGAGAACGCGTCGACATCTGGTGGCGTCCGCAACAGGGCAACGTCGCGCTCAGCCTCTCGCTGATGCGCTTCCTAACCAGGTTCGAGCAATGGCAGGGCGCCAAGCTCCGCTTCCTGCTCGTCTCCGAGGACACCTCGTTGAGCGACGACTTGCTGCACGCCATGCGCGGGGTGCTGGCAGACGCCCGGGTCGAAGCCAAGGTGAAGGTTGTTGCGAGCCCCTCGCAAGCGCACGGGTTCGAGAGCACGATCCGCCAAGAGTCGGGCGACGCGGATTTGGTTGTTCTCGGGTTGCCGCCGCTGCGGCGCTTCGACAGCAAGGCACTCACCCACCTCGACGAGCTGCTCGCTGGACTGGGGACGACGCTCCTCGTCCAGGGCTCGTCGCTCTTCGTCGAGGTTCTCCCGGTCGCAGGCCACGGGGGCGCGGCGGCGGGAGCCCAGGAGCGAGCGCAAGCCAGTCTCACCGAGCTCCGTGTCCTCAAGCTGCCAGAGAACCCCGCACTCGAGGCCCCCGCGGCCGCGTTCGCGGAGTCGTACACCAAGCTCTCCGACGACCTGTTCCAGGAGGGATTCGCCCCCGTGCTCGCGCGGCACGAATCGTTGCTGGGAGACGTTCGCAACCTGCTCGAGCGTCAGTTTGAGATCGTGCGGAAGGGGCTGGAAGAGGCTGACCCCGCGCGCGCACGGAAGCCCGCCGGGCGGGCCCAAGGCGGGTTCCTGTTTCAGGCGCGGAAGCTCGTAGCCGCGTACGAAGAGGAGACGCTTCCAAGCCAAGCCAAGAGCCTGCAGTCCACACTCAACGCCTTTGTCGAGGGGCTGGGGAAACTCGCCTCCGACGCCCCCGCGCGACTCGACATCACCGCCGAGCCCGACGCGTTCGCACCAACCTCTCGGGATTCCCGTCCGGTGCGAGCATTCAAGCGTCGCCGCCGCTTCTGGGCCGCCGTTCGTCGCGGCGCACCCAGCTACACCGTGCCTCTGGCGTCCCTGCAGTCCTGGTACGTCTACGTCAGTGCCGCCGACCTGCTGGAACAGTGGCTACGCAGCGTGCAGTCCAGCAGCCACCGCCTGGCCGTCCAGCTGGGCAAGATCCTCAACGAAGCGGCGACCGAGCTCAGTGCCCTCGCCGCGAAGATCGAACGTCGCGAGGCCGATCCCGCTCTGATCGAGGCTCGCAAGCAACGGCTCCTCTCGCATGTCGATGCCGCCATCACGTTGGCGCAGGATCTGGCAGAGGGTACCGGGGTCCGCCTCGCGAGGCGCGTCCACAACATGAGCCAAGCCTTCGCCGACGACCTCAAGCGGGTCGACGTAAAGCACCTGGTTCGCACCGAGCGTCGCCGTACCCGAAAGGCTCCTGCTCAGCTGGCGTCGCTCCGCCTCAGCGCCGAACCGTGGGAGGATCACCAGCGGCTTCTCCTGCAGCGCGCGCATCTGGGCCTGCAGATCGCCGCCTTCCAGCACCGGTTCTCTGCGCTGGCGCATCGCGCCCGCACGGAGGTCACACAGGGCATCAAGTCGTCCGTCCTCAACGACGGCGTCCACATCCACGAGACCATCGGCGCGTTCATTCGCGAAGCCCAAGCGGGACGAGCCCCGAAGCTTCCGCAGGAGCGAGAGCTGCGTGCGTCCTTCGATGGACAGGCCGTACTCGAGACCATCGCGCGCGACATCGACGGCTGCATCGAGGACCTCCCGGAGTCCGCCACCACGCTCAGCGACGAGTCGATCGCCGCGCTGGAGAGCGGCGTCTCGATGGAAGCGGACGAAGTCACCGTCTCGGTGCGGCCTCTGGTCAAGTATCTGATCGAGACCGAGTTTCTCGACGTGGTGAACCAGGAGATCTCGGGTCTGCCACTACAAGAGCAACGCACGGTTGGGGTGGCTCGAGATGTGACACGCCTGCTGAGTTTCACGATCGGCGACATGGAAGCCGCCGGCGGGTGGGAGAACCAAGACTTCCGCAAGCAGGTGGTCGCCGTGGCCAGGGAAGGCGCCCGACGTCTCGACACCGAGCTGGGAGTGCTGCGTAACGCGTCTGAGACGTTCTCGTCCCGAGTCGCGGAACAACTGGGGACGCTGCGGGACGAGACGGCTCCATATGCGTTGACCAACCGCTCCGACAGCCTCTCGCACTACATCCGAAGCCGAGAGAGCCACAAGGCTGTCTCTCGGGTGCGGCGCGTCGTCTCCAGCGCGGCGGGTTATGCCCGCCAGACCTTCGTCGCGTTGCTGTATCGACGCAGCACCGGGGTCTTGCTGGCGCGTCGGCTCCGGCGCACCGCAACCGGAACCGGCACCACCGTCGTCGACCGCATCGCGGAGCTCGCTCAGAACCTGACCCCTCGCCGGGACTTGCTGCGCGCGCTCCCCTTCTACTATCGGCAGTTGTTCTCGGGCCAGGCCACCATCAGCGAGACCTTCTGGGTCGGACGCCAAGCCGAACTCGCCCGCATCAAGGCCGCGATCAAGCGTCACGAGAACGGCGGACAGGGAGCATTGTTCGTCGTGGGCGAGACGGGCGCAGGAAAGACCGCGCTGTGCCACGTTCTCACCACCAAGTTCCTCGCGCGCCGCAAGGTCTTCCGTGTGAGCCCACCTCCTGGGGGCGCCATCGAGCCCGCGGCCTTGCGCGTTGCGCTCGAAGCGGAGGTTGGAGACCGCGGCAAACCCGATGAGCTACTGAGCAAGGTGCCCGATGGCTCGGTGTTCGTGTTCGACGACCTGGAGATGTGGTGGGAGCGCAGCCCCCGAGGCATGGCCTTGATGGAGGAGTTCATCCGCCTGCTCGGAAAACACGGCGACCGCTGCCTGTTTGTCGCAAACCTCAACGTGCACGCGTGGCGCTTCATGAGCAGCTTTGCCCGCCTCAGCGAGTCCGCGTTGGCGGTGGTCGAGTGTGACCCGTTGCCGGCCGAAACCCTCAAGTCGATCATCTCCCTGCGACACGGATCCACGGGGATCAACTTCGAGCTCGCGGGCACCCCCGAAGAGGAACTCGCCCCCTGGCGACAGGCGAGACTGTTCACCCGCTACTTCGACTTTTCGGGCGGGCTTGTCGCAGTCGCACTCCGGGCGTGGCTCTCCCACATCGACAAGGTGGACGCCAACACGCTGATCATGCGCTGGCCAACTCGACCGCGTGCAGAGACGATCGAACAGCTTCGGGTGGAGCTCAGTGCGCTGCTGGTCCAGCTCGTGGTGCACAAGCAGGTGACGATGCGCCGACTCCAGCGCATTACCTCGGTTTCCTCAGACGACCTCGAGGTGGACATATCCGCCTTGTCACGGATGGGTCTGGTTCGCCGCGATGCCAGGGACGTTCTTCACGTGGACCGATTCGTTGCTCACTTGGTGACGGATAGCCTCCGCAGTCAGGGGATGTTGGGATGACGGAGTATCTCTTCCGGTCGATCGTAGACCTCACCTTCTTGACGCTGGGCGCGGTGGCGCTCATCGCCGTGCTGCAGCTGATCGCCTTCCTGTTTCGGGTGGTGCCAGCGCCTGCGCGGGTCCGCGACGGCCTGCAGCGTTTTGCGCCGGTCCTGGGGCTCACGCTCCTCGTGGCGTACATCGCCTCAGGCCTCGCTGCCCTCCTCGCCCGAGAGCCCGCTTTCGCAGCGGTCCTGGTCTCGCTGATCGGGACGCTCGTCGTGTTCTCGTGGTCCTCGTTGTACGACCTGATCAACGGCGTCGCCTTTCGCTTCGGGCGGCTGTGCCGCGTTGGTGATCACGTGCGTGTCGGTGATGTCGAAGGCCGGGTGCTGGATGTCGGGGCCCGTTCTTTGGTCGTGCAAACGCCCGAGGGGGACGAAGCCGTGATCCCGTACGGCAAGATCAGCCGCGAGACCCTGCGGCGGACCCAGAGCGTCTCCGGCGCGCACGTGCACGCATTCGCCGTCGAGCAACCTCAGGGTGTCGACTTCGTCGCCCTCAAGCGCCACGTCGTACGCTCCGCGATGCGGTGCCACTGGGCCTCGGTCGTGCATGAGCCGAAGGTCGAACGGCGAGAGCGAAACACGATCGAGGTGAGTATCTACGCCCTGGACGCTGACCACGCGCCCGTGGTCGAGGCGGCGGTCCGACGAGCACTGGCCAGTGGCGCGTTACAGACTCAAGCGGGGTTCGGGGCTCCGCTCCCCGGCGCGAGCTCTGCCCCGCTCATCAAGCCACCGACGGTGTAGGAGCGCTTCGGCGCGCCGCTTTAGCCGCGGGAGTACCAGTCGACCACGCGGGGGTGGTTCTGAACCGCTTCGACCAACGCGGTGAGTTTGGGGAACTCGGAGAAGACGTCCTTGGAGACGTGGTCAACGCCACCACGGCAAAACCAGGTGACCAACGTCCGCAGCTTGAGGTCCACGACCTGAAGCTTGTCCCCGCCGAGGAACGGACCCTGGATCTGGGCCTCCACGTTGGCCGCCCACGTACGGAGATACCCGTCGGCGAGCGCTTCTCGGAACGCCTTCTTCTCCGCCTCATCCTCGATGGCCGGGTTGGGATTCACCCGTGCACGGACGTCCTCGACGGAGCTCATGACGGCCTCGTGCTGTGCCGCGGTCACCGGGTCCGTCGGGTGTAAGTCGTGGCCGGAGCCGATCAACCGGAGAATCGCGTTCGACCCTCCAACCATCCCCTTCCCCGGAAGCTCGAACACAGGGAGGGCACCGAAGGGGGCACTCGCTTTGCGGCCCTTCCACGCCGCGAACGCAACCCGATCATCCTCGAAGTCGACGCCCGCCACATGAAGCGCGAGGCGGCAGTCTTCGCCTCGACCGCCAGGGAAATCGAAGTAGATGAGCTTGGGCTTGTTCATGTCTGGTCCTTGGAGCTCCCGCTGGGGTTCGTGTGCGGCGGGGCTCGAAGAGTCACACGGGGCACGCCACTTCGGAAGCAGGTGCGACGCCGAGCGAGGGACGGTTGCTGTCGTTGGTCCCACCTCTCGCCGTGCCCAGGGGCGCCCGGTCCGCCGCAGGGTCTGCTCCTTCATCGGGCGGGCCGGCGCGTGCAAAAACCTCGGCACCCCGGCGACGCCTCCAGCGCGGGTCGCGTGCAGGAGGCTCGTGCGCCTGCGAACTGGCTCGACAACGTGACCGCGGAGGACATGCCGCTACGCTGGCGCGACCATGTGCCCAAGGTGCGCCGCAACGCCAAGAAGATCGCAACGGCGGAACAGCTCGTCGACGCTGCGGTCGCGGCGGGCAAGCTCGCGAGGGGGCGGCCCGTGAGCCGCTCCTCGTTCACCGCCACGGCCCTGTTCGGAAGCCCCGATCCCTGTCCCGCACGGACGTTACCGCGCATACACAGAAGTCAGCTGCGTCGAATCGCGCGCGCTGATGGTTCCAAACAGGGACAAGTGCGGAAGAGCGGCATGTGCATTGCACCTAGCTGATAGGTTCTCCCTCGATGGAACGGAGTTTGACCCGAGTCATTTCGCCGCCGCGACACACGACGGTCGTGGGTCTTGGCGCTTGTGCTCTGGGCCTCGCTGCGGCGGGGTTGTTCGCGGCGCCGGGTGGAGCGGCGGGTTGGTCGAGCGTCGTTCTCGTCGGCTCCTCGCTGCTCACCGCTGCCGCTGCCGGATTCGCGACCCACCCGCTACGCGGTTCCACAACCGAGGAGACCGACGTTCTGGCCCAGCGAGATGTCGCGGAACTCATCGGAGAATCGGGCGATGGCGTCTGGGACTACGACCTTCGCTCGGGAAACCTCGTCTACGACACCGCGTGCGCCACCATGCTTGGCTACGACGAGGGCGAGATCACCTCAACACTCTCGCAGTGGGGCACGCTGGTCCATAAAGACGACCTCCCCCGAGCCCGCAAAGCGTTGGACGACTACCTCGAAGGACGCACCGATCACTACCGCGTTCACGTCCGGTTGCGTCGCAAGGAGGGCGGCTGGGCCCACGTGGTCGACTGCGGACGCATTGTAGCCCGGGACAAGGACGGCCGTCCTCAAAGAGCCTTTGGAATCCATCGCGAGGTGCAGGCTGGGGTCGACGGTCGCGATGTGGCGCTTGCAGTCAGCTCGGACCTCGACAAGGCACTCGCGGGACTGCTGGGGCAGGCAACGCTGGCATCTTCATCCGGAGGGGGAACGGAACTCGAACGCGCCGCATGGCGTTGTGTCGGGCTGGCGAATCGCCTCAAAGCCGCGACCCTCGACGGGGACGAGGCGGCGACAGAGACCGAGGTGGTCACCGTCGCGCGAGACATCGTCCGAGATGTCGAGCAATGGACTCCAAACCGGGTGCTGCTACGGGTGCGAAACGGAGCTGGGGTCGGGACCGAGCTCATCCCCGAAGGGGTCTTCCAGAGCCTGATCCAGCTCGGTGTCGACGACGCCGTCGACAGAGTCGAGCGTGACGGCGGCAGCGTGGAAGTATGGCTGGGCAGAGAACCCAACTTGGTCGTCCGGATCAGCACCACGCCCCCGAGCCCGAGGCGCGGCGACGAAACAGCGCGGATGGAAGCACTTCGAGGCCTCGCCGACCGCCACGACATCGAGCTGTCGACTCAGGACGGCGCCCTCCACCTCGCCTGGCCTGACCGCCCGTAGGCGGACTCAGCCGCCGAACGTCGGCAAGTCTTCAGAGAAGGTCGTGAACAACACCGGCCCGTGGTCAAACAGGGCCGACAGGATCAGGCATCGCTCGGTGTCCTCGCCCGCGCAGGCTTCGTACGCGTCCCGAACATCCTCCTCGGCAAGCGCGTGGTGCAACGCGGGCTGATACGCGAGTGAGGCGTACTGAGGGACGTCGCCGACCGTGCCGACCTCGTGCTCGTTGCGGTGACACAACCCGCATCCGGTCCCTTCCTCGAAGAGGACCCGGCTGTATGGATCTGACGGTGCCAACTGCCCCTCGAGCGGGAGCTCGACCTCGCCCTTGATCGTCTGAAAGTCGTCGATGAACTCGCCGAACTCGAGCAGCTTCACCCCCTCGCCCGCGGGGGCGACCGACATGACGAGGTCACCAGCAAAAAGGAAGACCCTGGGGTTCTCGGCTCCCGACGCAGGTTGAGCGCTGAACGTGCTGGAGGTGGCAACGACCTTGAGCGGTCGCTCCAAGCTCTCGAGGAAGCACGCGATGTCGACCGGCGCTGGCAGGGCGTTGAGCAGAGTCACCGCCTCTTCGATCGTCCGTGGTGACGCTGAGACGTCCGATGGCGGGATGCAGCGCCGCGTGTCCGGAGCGTCCGGCTCGCCGCTGGAGGAACCGTCCTCCGTCGCCGACGTCGTAGGCTCTGCGTCACCGCTGGAGGCCATCTCGGACTCGGTCGCGCCCTCCTCGCTCGACCCAGCGGACGAGCACCCGCCGACCACCAGAGAAGCTCCCAGCAACAACCATCCTCGCCCGGCCATGGCGACAATGTTCGGGCGTCTGCGGTCCGGTCACAACGGTTCTTATCGGGGGCGGTAGCCCACTGCGGCAGCCCCCAGTGCTGAAGAAGTTGAGCCGCCCCCCATCGCCGCGACGGCGAGAGTCGAGGGCCTACGGAACCACACGCGCAACGTAGGCCCGAACGTCTCCTGCGGCTGTCGTCACCCGTCCTGCGACATATACGGCCCCCTCTGAGCTGACAACGATTCCGCGACCGAGATCCCGGTCCCCAGCGAAGTCGATCTCAGCGGCCCACCGAAGCTCTCCGTTTGCATCGAAGCGCCGCAGCAGGACGTCGGTCTCTCGTCGAAGACCGCCCCAGTACAGACCGGTCACCAAGACATCGCCGTTGGGCGCAACTGCGACGGCTTCGATCTCGTCAGACTCGGAATCGGCGCTCGACTCTGTGCTGGACCACTGGACTCCATCAGCCAAGGAGAAGCGCTCCAAGTAGAGTTGACGTCCGCCGAGTTCCTGTCGCGCGTGCCCGCCGACGAACAGCTCCCCCCTGGCAGCGGCCGCAATCCCCTGGGCCTGGGTGAGGCTGAACTCGGCTGCGATGCGCTGCACGGGCGAGACCGACATGGGGCTCACCGCATCCACGATGAAGTCGGCCTCAGTCTCGGTACTCGCCCCCCGCATCCCGGCGACGAATGTCTCGCCACCGGGGAGCACAGCGACGTCGTTGTACTGACTCGCCTCGTCTCCGGGGTCCACGACTGCGGAAGCCACAGCCAGCTCAGCGGTGATGTTGCCCGCCCACCCCCGCTCGCTGGAGTCCCCGGTGCCGTCGGTCCCCACCAGTACAACGCCATCGTCCGAGACCACGCCACCGAACAGCTCCCCCTCGCCCAAGGTGGCCTCACGCACCAAAGACCCCTCGTTGGAGGAGAACTGGCCCACCCAGCGCTCGAGTGTCGTCGACGCGTCAGACTGCGCAACCGTGGCGGTTCCGAACACGGTGACCGCGTCTGCACCCACCACGAGTCCCGCCCCCCGATCGGCGTCGCCGTCCACATCATGCGCGACGTCCCAGACGCTCTCCCCCTCGGGCGTCCACCGTTGCACGAGGATGTCCTGTGTCGGACCACCAGCAACGCCCAAGCCCGCGACGACCGGGTCTTCACCCAGCACCGCGACGCCGGAGAACTGCTCGAGCGTGCTCGCCTCACTGCTCCGAACGTGAGACCACAGAACCATCCCCGAACGAATGCACTCGGTGCTGCATCCGTCCCCTTCGATGTCGTTGCCGTCGTCGCAGGCCTCCCCTTCGTCCAGGGACCCGTCTCCGCAGATGGGCTCTGGATCGCGGGCTGTCTCGCCTGCGGATGCCGAGACTCCGGTGTCGCTCCCCGAGCCACTCGCCGAGGACGAGGACGACAGGTCTCCGCTGGTCAGGGTCATCGCCTCCGTCGCCGTGGACTCGGTGCCGACGCCCGAGGACCCGTTGGAGGTGGGGGGCACGCAGAGACCGGAGAGTGCCCCCGCGTATTCGGCATAGCGTCGGCCGCTCTCACACCCATCATCCGCGAACGAGCACAGGCCCGTCTCCTCGCAAAACCCGTCACCGCACTGCGCACCGTCGGTGCACGAGTACGTATTCGCCCCGCACGCCAAGACCGGTGCAGCAGCGGCGAGCAGGAGCACCCGCCCTCGCCCAGTGCGGCGTCGAAACACCCGGTGGGGCAACCCGCGAAGAAGACCAATGAAATGCCGGGTCGGTTCATCCGACGTCGTGTTCGATCCCCCCACCCCAGAGTCAGATTACCATCCGGCGGTCGAGAGAACCGTAGCAGGCCTCGATTTCCACCCTTCGGACCCCTGGGTCGGTGAGCAACCATGGGTTCTCCTCGCTCCCCGAGGGACCACCCGATTGCATCGACGCGGGTCCGCCTGAATGGCCGTCACAGTCTCCGTGGAAGCCACCCGGCGTTCCCAAGAAACGCCCTCCGGCCAGCGTGCGACGGCGCCGCTACGGCGCGGCCGCGTCCTGAGCAGAGGACGCCAACGAGCGCCGAACCTCACGCCGCTCGTCGGAGAGTTGTCCGTCCGCGAACGCTCGGGCGTGCTCGTCGAGCACCTTCTCAGCCTCGTCGGGCTTTCCGTCCCGGACCAGTTCCTTCGCCTTGCGGATCAGCGCCAGCTCCTCGACAAGGCGGCTGGGCGGAGGCTCTGCGTTCGTCCCCTCTGCCGCCGGCTTCCCCCTGGGACTCTGAGTTCGAATCGGTGTTGCGACCTCCGGTTTGGGCGTTGCGACCCCCGGTTCGGGGTCGACAGCACCGATGCTTTCGAGGGCCGCATGCGCCTGGGGCTCCGGCGAGACGGGCGAGGGTGGGGCGACTGCGGGTGCAACCGGCACTGGCTTCAGCTCGGCAACCCCGGCCGGCGCGCGAGTCTCGGGCTGTTCGACGACCGGCGCGGGCTCCGGAGGTCCTGAGTCCGCTGCCACGCCGATGCCAACAGCGAGCACGCCCGCCGCTGCAACGGCCCAGACCCAACCCATCGCGCCAAGCCCCGTGGTCGCGGTCCCAACGGCGCCAGCGGAGGCGGGAAGGCACGCCGCCATCAGTGCACGCTGCAGACCCACCCGCCGCTCGGACTCCATCTCGACCTGCATCGAGGACACGTGCACGTCTTGACGCGCAGCATCCCGTAGACGCCCCCATGCGGCGCGCACTCGCGAGTAGACGGTGCCCAGTGGGATCTCGAGGAGCTCGGCGGCCTCCGCTGCTGTGAAGCCTTCGACCTCCACCAGCACGAACGCCGCGCGCTTGTCCTCGTCGAGCCCTTCGAGCAGGGCCTGGACCGAGCGTCGGGCATGGGCTTGTTCGAACGGAGCATCCACCCCCTCCACGATGCGCTCGGTCAACACAAACCGACGACGATGGTTCTCGTCCTTGCGACGGTATCGAAACGCCACCCGCCGAGCGATGCCGTACAGCCAGGTCCGCGGAGCCGACCGACCTTCGAACGTGCCCCAGCGACGGTACGCCGTGACGAAGACGTCCTGAAGGCCATCATCGAGAGAGGGCCCCGGAACTCCAAGATACTGCAGTGTCCGAAACACGAAGTCGCCGTGCTCCGAGAACAACTCGCCGATGGGACCTGCCGTGGCCGGCTGCACAGGGGCGTTCATCTCAGCTTCGACCCCTGAAGCGCAGTGCGACCCCCAGCCGCAACGCGACGGGCGGCAGGCGATGAAGCCGACCCACGCCGGTCACCTCGAACCGGTGCCGACGCAGTGGAGCCGCGACCTCGAGGAAGCCCTCGGGGGCGAAGCGACCACGCGCAGGGGCAAGTCCGGCTCGTAGCGCCGGGGCGAGCCACAGCGCGTTGATGTCGTTGGGCCTCTGTAGCCCTCGCGGTCGAGCCTGGAACAGCCCAACCTCCGCGCGCCCGCACAGCGGGGCGGCAACGGCCCCCGATTCGAGGACCCAGCAAGCTTGTGCCAGCCCCGCGAACAGACGAAACGCTGAGGCCACCCCCTGTTGTGCACGGGACTCGGGGCCCAGCGTCGCCACTGCCCCGATATCGACTTCGAGGGCGTTGCGACGGACTCCGACATCGGCTCGCAGCGCCACACCTCCGCGAGGCAGTGACCCCAAGCTGCCCGCCACCCCAACCGCCGCGGAGGGAGCGAGCGGACCGCGAGCGGGTCGCGGACGCTCGGGTTCGAGAGGTCGGGGTCGCGGCGCCGGCTTGGGTTCGAGTTCGGGTTCGGGTTCGGGCGTGGGTCCGGGCTCCGGCTCCGGCTCCGGCTCGACCTGCGAGGCCGTGCGAAGCGGATCGATACGAACTGCGACGATCAGGGCAACCGCCTCGGTGAGCAGCGCGCAGTCGTCTGACGCCACCACCCGCTGCGTATCCTCGTACTCGATTTCCACGCTCCACTGCGTCGCAGGCGTAGCAGAGACCGACAGCACGATGGGCGATGGAGGAACCCCGGCCAGCTCCACTACCAGAGCTTCCAGCTCGACCGGATCCACGCACTGCACCGGGCCGACCCAACGTACCTCCACCGAGGGTTGTGCAGGCGCGGCGTACAGCGCCATCGCCAGCAGACCGAAGAGCATGCTCAACCATACCGTGCCCCCCCACTCCCGTGCTACGAAGCCGTCGCGCCCAGAGCGACGAAGCTGAACTCCGCGGTGGGGAAGTCGACGCCGCAATCGGGGCTTTGCGGCGCTTCCCAAGCCGTCTCGACGAAGAGGTCGTAAGTCCCGCCCTCGGTTGGCGCTCCGAAGGTCTCCGCGCCGCCACCATGAACGGCGACAGGCGACCGATCGAGCCAACCCGCCTCGAGGGCAACGTCGTACCCGCATGCAGGCGCATCACCGGTCTCACACGTCGCGTCAGCGGTCGCGAACGATGGACCGACGTACCAGTCCTGCTCGTACCACTCGGCGTAGGTCGCAGACGATGGTTCCAGTGAAGGAGCATCCACAGCGATCAGCACCGGAGCATCGCCGTCGGTCGGCAACATGGGCTGCTCGAGCACGATGTAACGCGCGGCACCTTGAGCCAGGCCCGCCGACGAAACAACGATCTGGGCGGACAGCGAGTCCGAGAAGGAGGGGAGAATGTCCGCCGATGCGCCCTCGATCGTGAAGTCGAGAGCGATCGCAATCTCCTCGTCGGCGAAGTCGGTGCCATCTCGGGTTCCGCTGAGCGTGCAGGCGAGCGACAGCGTGACAGCCGAGCCGCCTTCCGACTGAACCTCTGGCTGGCACGCTCCGATGCCGACAAACGTCCCACCAAACCCCAGCGCCTCCGGAGACAGTCCCGACGAATCCCACCGAACCGAGACCTCCCGAGCGTCGCATGTCGGCGTCTCGCCCGTCTCCTCGCCCGTCTCCCACCAAGGGCCTGTGTCGAGGACCCCCGTCTCGGCGGAGCCTGTCGAGGTGCCCTCGGTCACCACGCCTGTGTCGTCCCAAGGCCCGGTATCCAACACGCCCGTATCCGCCCCGCCTGTCGTCCCGCCCGAAGTTTCCCCGGTGGTCTCACCGGACGACTCCCCCGTCGTCGCGGTGTCGCCGAGATCCTGTTTGACGTCGCACGCTCCCGCGACGACGGTGATCAGGGAGAGATACGCCAAGTTTTTCAAGTTCATCATCGTTAGGTCTCCGACCGCATCAGCCGGCCTCACCAACGTTGAGTCTCGCGACCTCCCCATCGCCATTAACCGTCGGCGTCTTTTCTTCGGTTTTCCTCTCTTTCTTCAAACTCTCCACTGCGGAAAACGCGCAGCTGCATAAGCACACCAGGAGGAATGAAGGTGTCAAGAGGTCATATGTGGCCTTTTCATCGGTATTTTCGTGTAAACAGGCCACATATGCCCCATTGCAGAAGTGGGCTATCAATCGGCCATATCCGGCCGATAAGATGGAAAAATCGGACGAACCGGCATCATCCGGCCTCTTGAGGTTCTCATGGCGACCCCAACTCAAGTCGAACAGGAAATCGGACGACGCATCGCGCGAGCACGGTTGTCACGAAACGTGACGCAAGCCGCTCTCGCCGAGAAGGCGGGGATCGGAGTGCGTACGCTTCGACGGCTCGAGGCGGGGGAACGCTCGAGCTTCGACACCTTCCTTCGGGTCGCCGCCGCACTCGACCTGACAGACGCCCTCCTCTCCGCCCTGCCCAAAGGGGATGTCGGGCCCATCGAGCGCGTATCAAAGAAGGGCACCGAGCGCAGACGGGCAAGCCCGGCATCGGCACGACCGGCGCCATCAACCTGGACATGGGGTGACGAGACCGATGACTGACGCAAGCGTGATGTTGTGGGGGCGCCGTATCGGCGCTGTCAGCTGGGACGAAGCCCGTGCCCTCGGCGTGTTTCAGTACGACCCGAAGTTCGTGGGCGCGGGCATCGAAGTCGCCCCTGTGAAGATGCCGGTACGGGAGGCACCCTACGAGTTTTCGGCCCTGCCCAAGGAGACCTTCAAGGGACTTCCTGGGATGCTCGCCGACGCGTTGCCAGACAAGTTCGGGAACCGACTCATCGACGCGTGGCTCGCCGAAACGGGCCGAAACGAGGGCCAGTTCAGCCCGGTCGACCGCCTCTGCTACATCGGCAACCGAGGCATCGGGGCACTCGAGTTTCAGCCCACCATCCGCAAGACATCGCGTTCGAAGACGCTGGAAGTGACCCAGTTGGTGGACCTGGCCAACAGGGTCATGCAAGAACGTGAAGACCTTGTCGGAACGCTCGGGGGTGCCAACGATGGGGAGGCTCTCGAAGACATCCTGAGCGTGGGGACTTCGGCCGGCGGGGCCCGTGCCAAGGCCGTCCTCGCGTGGAATCGAGAAACCGGAGAGTTCAAGTCCGGACAAGTGGAACTCGACGAAGGCTACGAGCACTGGCTCCTGAAGTTCGACGGCGTCTCGAACAACCGCGACAAAGAACTCGCGGACCCACAGGGCTTCGGCAAGATCGAGTACGCGTATCACTTGATGGCTGTGGCCGCGGGGATCGAGATGTCGGAGTGCAGACTTCACCACGAGGGCGGCCGCAGTCACTTCATGACCCGTCGATTCGATCGGGACAACCGGGGGCGCAAGATTCACATGCAGTCGCTCGGAGCGATGCAGCACTTCGACTTCAACGACCCCGTCTCGTACTCGTACGAGCAGGCGGTCCGAACTCTCCAATCCCTGCGGCAGGGAATGGGGGTCGTCGAACAACAGTACAAGCGCGCCGTCTTCAACGTCGTGGCTCGCAACCAAAACGACCACGTCAAAAACATCTCGTTCCTCATGGACCGTGCTGGCTCGTGGAGACTCTCCCCTGCATACGACGTGGCCTACTCGTACAGCCCTCAGGGTGCCTGGACACGGGATCACCAGATGAGCTTGGCGGGGAAGAGAAACGACTTCACTCGCGACGACCTCATGACCTTCGCCTCCACCTCGGGGCTCAAACCCGCGCGAGCGAAGCAGGCGATCGAGCACGTCGTGAGCTCCGTCGAGCGGTGGAACGAGCACGCAGAGCAAGCGGGCGTCGAGCCCTCAGACGTCAGCCGAGTTGCGAAGACCTTCCGCCTGGGGCTACGCAGCTCGTAGCGCGTGCTGCTCAACGCACAAATACGACAGCACTGTCGTATTTGCCGAAAGTCGATATCAAGCCGCCTACCGGACAACAGAAGCACGAATTCGAACACTCGAAAACGCCACGCCCCGTTGCTTCGCTCAGCCCGGGTGCGTTTGTGCGACGCAGGCCAACAGCCCCTCGCCGTACTTCTCGAGCTTGGACGGGCCGATCCCATGCGCCAGCATCAGCTCGTCCGCCGTGCGCGGCCGCAGCATGGCAACATCCCGCAGCGTTCGGTCGCTGGCCACGACGTACGGCGGCACCCCGTCGTCCTTGGCCCGCTCCCGCCGGTAGACTCGGAGTGCTTCGAACACGGCCAGTGCCGCCTGGTCGAGTTCGGGAGCATCGACCGAGCCGCGCTTGGCACCGCGACTGCGCGGCGAGGATGATTTCGCGACCTCGACCGCGCGTGGCAATACGAGCCGCGCAGGCCTGCGCCCGGCCATGACATCCTTGCCGTCGTCGGTGAGGTAGACGACCGGGTGCGGGTCTCCCATGAAGTCGGCCCACCCGGCGGTCACGCAGCGTCGAAGCAGCTTGGTAATCCAAGCCTCGGAGTGCTCGGACAACGCACCATGCGTGCGGGTGTTCTCCAGTCCCGCTCGCTCGATACGAGGGTCTTTGTTGCCCTTGAGAAGTTTGGCTGCGGCGGTGAGGCCGTAGCGGCCGTGTACCCGTGCGATGCCCGAGAGCGCCTTGCGAACGATGAGCGTGACCTCTTCGGGGTCGTGGGCCTCCTCGCCCATGTGCTCGCAGGCGTCACACATGCCGCAGCCGGCCAGGGTCTCGGCTTCATCGCTGAAGTACCGAAGGATGGCGTCGTGGCGGCAGCTGCCCCCCTCGGCCCATCGCATCAGCTCGAGGAACAGGTTCCACTTGTGCTCGAAGACCGCCTTGGGCGTGGGCTCACCGTCCATGCCACGCTCGAGCAACCGCCGGCGTAGCTGCACGTCGGAGGGCGTGTACATGAGCAAACCCGTCGCCGGATCGCCATCTCGACCGGCGCGGCCGACCTCCTGATAGTAGGCCTCGATGGAGCTCGGGGGCGCGAGGTGTACGACCACCCGAACATCGCCGCGATCGATGCCCATACCGAACGCATTGGTCGCCACGACGACATCGAGTTCGCCGCCGATGAAGCGCATCTGCACCTCCTCGCGGTGGGTGCCCGTCATGCCCGCGTGGTAGGCGGCCGCGGCCCAGCCCAACCGCTCGAGGCGGCTGGCTTGTTCCTGCGTGGCCTTGCGCGTGGGCGCGTAGACGATGGCGGTGCCCATGCGCTCGCCGGCCGGCGTTCCCAAGGCGTCCTTGAGCGCGTCATCGACATGCGGGTCGCGCTCTTTCGCGTACCGCAGCTCCTTGACCCGCAGCGCGAGGTTGGGGCGCGCGAAGCCCTTGACGATCTGCGGCGTGTCATCGGGGAGACCGAGCCGCGAGAGAATCTCGTCGCGCACGATCGGCGTGGCGGTGGCCGTGCACGCGAGCAACCGCGCCGAGGGAAGCGACTGCACGAAGTCGCCGATCTGCATGTACTCGGGGCGAAAGTCGTGGCCCCACTCGCTGATGCAGTGGGCCTCGTCGACCGCGACCAGCGGGACGTTGAGCTGCTGCGCGATGCCACGAAAGCCCCCGAAGGCCAGACGCTCGGGGGCGACGTAGACGATGTCGAACAGCCCGCGCGCGATGTCTCCCATACGAGCGCGGACCTCGTCGCCGGGAAGGGTGGCCGCCAGGTACGTGGCCCGCACGCCCATGGCCGTCATGGACGCGACCTGATCCGCCATCAACGCGACCAGCGGTGAGATCACGATCGTCGTCCCCCCCAGCAGGGTCGCGGGAAGCTGGTACGTCAGGCTCTTGCCGCCGCCGGTCGGGGCGACGAGCAGCAGACGGCGACGCTCGAGCAGCGTCTCCATGGCCTCACGCTGCCCAGGACGAAACTGCGTGTGACCGAACCGTTCGAGACCTGCATCCAGGTCCACTAAGGAAGAAGCGTCAGGCACTGCGAAGCTGGCACACCGAAACACGAACGAGGGGTCGGCCGCAACGGCGTTGCGTTGCACTCGCGAGTTTTGCGCCGCCCCCAAGGTCCGTCATTGCACCACGTTCGACTGGACAGGGACACGAGCAGACGCTCCCACGTCTTTCAACCGGGGCCTCCCTCACGAAGCGAAAACGTTCGCGAAGAGGAGCCACTCCGCGCTGGCGCGGTCCACCTCGACAGCCGCGCCCCCGCTAGGCACCATGCTCGCCGGGACCTTAGATGCAGGATTTGAACGGAAGGGTGCGAATAGGGGCGGTTTTGATGGCAGCGGCGCTGGCGGGCTGCGCGGAGCCTCCGCGTGAAGACGAGGTCGCGGAGTCCCAGACCAACCCCACCAACAACCCGACGAGTTCCTCCACCCCTTCGACCAGCACGGACCCCACCCTCGGCGATGACACGGGAGACAAACTCGACGTCGGCGAGGATACCGACACCGGTCCCGAGCCTCCGCTCGAGGTGGAGTTCAGCTACATCTGGATCGCCAACTCGGATCCAGGGACCGTCTCGAAGATCGATACGCAAACCGGCGAAGAGGTCGCACGCTACGAGACGGGGCCCAACGACCAGGCGGAGCCCTCCCGAACTTCGGTCAACCTGCTCGGCGATGTAGCGGTCTCCAACCGTGGCAGTGAAATCGGTGGGTTCGGCGGTGTCACAAAAATCGTGACACGCGTCGAAGACTGCGAGGACCGCAATGGCAACGGCAGCATCGAGACCTCGAACGGACCCGACAATGTGTTGGCCTGGGGCGAGGACGAGTGCGTCGCGTGGAACCTGCTGATCCCCAGCGACATCTTCGAGCACGGCCCGCGCCCCACGGCCTGGGAAGGAACGCTCACGAAGAACGGCGACCCCGACCCCAACCCGCGACTGTGGGTCGGCTGGTACGCATTCGAAGACAACGTCGCGCGTGTCCACCGACTCGACGGCGCCACGGGGCAGATACAAGACACGGTCGACATCCCGTGGAACGCCCTGGACTACGGCCCCTACGGCGGTGCGGTGAACCGCGACGGAGACTTCTGGGTGCTCGGCTGGCAGCTGGGCCCCCTCATTCGAATCGACTCCGAAACCCTCGAGGTCGAGCGCATCGAGCTTCCCCCCCAGCCGGGCAAGGACCCGATGCTCTCGTACGGAATGGCGCTCGACCAGCTCGGAAACCCGTGGCTCACCTCTCGCGGCGTCGCGATGAAGTACGACGTCGGCACGACCCAGTGGCAGACGATCGAGACCGGCAACCAGCTGATGCGCGGCATGATGATCGATCGGGACAACCGGGCCTGGATCGCCGTCGACGACACCGGTCCGTCCAACGGTTGCGGCCTAGGCCTCATCGACACGGTCACCGGCGATGTCATGGCCGAGGCGATCGAGCTTCCCGGCTGCGCAACACCGGTGGGCATCTCGATCGACGTCGAGGGCTTCATCTGGGTCGTCGATCAGACGGTGGACTCGGCGTTCAAGATCAACCCGGATACATTCGCGACTGAGCTTGTCGTCGACGACCTCGACGATCCCTATACATACTCGGACATGACCGGGTTTGGACTCAACCTCGTAGTGAACCCACCGGCAGGTTGAGGCGAGCGCGAGCGCTCTGTGCTATTCGAAGCTTGTGTCCGCGTTGCTCGCGATCGGGGCTTCGATGCTCGCCCCTTTGGGCTACTGGGCCGCTCTGCAGGCCGCCAACGGACGCCGCCGCGACGGTGAGCCCCCCTTGGTACGCGGTGTGATCCCCTACATGGGTGTCGCAGTTGCGTTCGGGAAAGACGCCACCTCATTCGTGCAGCGATGCCAAGCCGCACATGGCGATGTCTTCACATTGTTCATCGCTGGCGATCGGATGACATTCGTCCTCGACCCGTTGAGCACGCCGGCTGTACTCAAGGCCAAGCAGCTGAGCTTTCACCCGGTCAGCGACGGGATCCTCGCACGAGCGTTCAACCTCCCCGATGCGCGCGACAAGCTCGACATGGAGGAGATCGAGACCATCGGCCGAACCCGGCTGCGGGGCGAGCGACTCGAGGAACTCTCCTCGAACATGGGAGACAGGCTCGAAGACCTGATTCCACAGGCTGTCTCCGACTCATGGAAGGACGCCCAGCTGTACGACATGATCTGGGACATCATGTTTCGGGCTGGGACCGAGGCGCTGTTTGGTGGAGGGATCGTCACCGAAGAGCTTCGAGCTGACTTCGAAGTCTTCGATCGGCAGTTTCCGATGTTGGTCGCAGGGCTTCCGCGTCCGCTGGTACGGGCCGGACACGAGGCACTCGGACGACTCGGGCAGGCAAAGCTGCCGGGAAAGGATCCCAGCCATTGGATCCGCGATCGGCAGCCATTCATCGATGCGCTTCCACCTGCCCAGCGCGGCCACATGCGACTACCTGCCCTGTGGGCGATTCATGCCAACACCATTCCGTCCACGTTCTGGACGCTGTACTGGCTGCTGCGCAACCCGGAAGGCCTCGCCGCGGTGCTTGCGGAGGTCAAGGAACACAGCAGCGCGCAAGGGGGCCCGAAAGCCTGCGACCTGGATGCGCTCAAGATCCTCGACAGCGCCATCCGAGAAGCGCTCCGACTGAGCAGCGGCTCGCTCACCGTTCGTGAAGCCCTCGAGGATTTCTCACTCGAGACCGAAGGCGGCACGTACTCGCTCCGCAAAGGCGACCGGGTGTGTCTGGCTCCCTTCATCACCCACCGCGACCCCGACGTGTTCGAGGATCCGCTCACGTACAAGTACGACCGGTTCCATGGCGAGGGAGGACGCAAGCAATTCTACAAGAACGGCCAACGCGTCCCCCTGCCGCTGATGCCTTTCGGAGCCGGGTCGAGCATGTGCCCGGGTCGATTCTTCGCGATCAACGAGATCAAGCTCTTCATGACGACGGTCCTGACCCACTGGGACATCGAGCTGGGATCCGACCCCGACCCGTCGTTCGAGTTCAGCCGGGCTGGGTTGGGGATCTACCCCCCCGCTCACGACGTCACGGTTCGAATCCGACGAGTCAGTTCATCCAGCTAGCCGAGCCGCGTACCACGACACCCGCGCAGATACGGCCCAAAAAAGCAGTCGAGTCAGGCGCAGGTCGGCCCTCCGCCTTCCCCACGAGCCGGGTACCCTCAACCTCGTGAGCCGCAGCCCCGCGCCGTTGTTTCGGGATGAGCGCGTCACATTCTTTGGGCTCGACCACCTGTTCGTCGCGGTGTGGGACGGCGCCCCGCAGCTCTCGCAGATGGAGGCGATGGCCGAGCATGGCCGAGCGTTCGAGTCGAGTCATGGGCCCGCCGCCTTGGTCAACATCGCGGCAGACGGCACGCCCAGCTTCTCCGACGACGTCCGCCGGATCTCCGTGGAACTGACGCGGGACCCCATGCTGTTCCAGGTCGCACGCGCCCACGTGATCTTGATGACCGGATTCGCCGGTATCGCGGTTCGGTCCTTCATCAACACCTTCTTGCTGCTCGGCAGACCTCCACGTCCCACGCGCATGCTGGCCTCGATCGAGGAGGCTGCAGCCTGGCTGCCCCCATTCCTGCCAGAGGGCGCTTGGACCCCCGAAACACTGGCCGAATCTGTTGAAGCTCTGATGTCGGCCCGGACCTGAGGGCGCAGAGCTTGCGCGCCGGCGATGCGCGCCCGGGCTCATATTGAGCGGATGAAGTGGATCGTTGCCACGAACCTGCGAGACGATTGCCTGGGCGCCCTGGAGTTCGCGGCGTGGCTTGGCGAGCATGCCCACGAACCAGGTGCGAACCCAGCGACCGCGCTCGCGGTTCTGCGCGACCGCGCCGGCATGTTCGCGGGACCGGACCCCGCCGACATGCTCGGCCGCGTCGAGCAGGCCACGCAAGCCTTCGTCGAGCGCTCCCCGGCATCCGCCGCCATCGGAGGTGTCCGCGCGGAGCTCTCGACCGACGTCGCAAGGACGCTGTCCCAAACCGCCGGACACGAGGGGGCCACGCTGCTCTTGGGCCGCAAGGCTCCGCGCGAAAACAGGAGCCTCGTCCGACTGGGACGGATCGCCCGGCGAACCCTACGACAACTTCACAGCCCCACCGTCGTCGTCCCCACCGACTGGACGGCCGCCACCGCTGGCGTGGGCCCCGTCATGGTCGCGGTAGACGCCACAGAAGCGTCCCTCGCCGCATTGAGCTTCGGCGAAGCACTCGCGACCTCCGTCGGTCGCCCCCTTCTCGCCGTGCAGGCCCTCCAAGGACCCGGGGGCCTGGGGTGGGCAACGCTCCCCGACGCGGACTACGTCGCGCTGCGTGAACGATACCGACGAGAGGAAGCCGACAAGCTGGTCTCGTTCCTGGCCGAACACGGACGCGCCTCGCTGACCCCCCGCTCCGAGGTCGGCGCGACCGTCCCTGCACTCCTGGAGGTCGCAGACGACGTCCAAGCTGCCATGATCGTTTGCGGATCGCGAAGGCTCTCCCGGACCGAGCGCATCTTCACCGCCAGCGTCGGAGGAGAACTCGCCTCGTTCGCTCCGGTCCCGGTCGCGGTCGTGCCCCCCGACTTCGGACCCGCCCAGTGACCCAAACGCACCAGGCCTCCTTGCGTTGGGCCCGGCTTGCCGTCGCCGTGGCGCTGGGTCTGCTTGCGTTAAAGATGGTCGCGGCGTGGCTCACCGGGTCCAGCGCCGTGCTCTCCGATGCCGCCGAGTCGGTGGTCAACGTGGTGGCCGCGAGCGTGATGCTGTTGGCGGTCCGCAGCGCGGCCGAACCCGCCGATGCGGAGCACCCCTTCGGTCACGGCAAGGCAGAGCTCCTCGCCGCCGCGTTTGAGGGCGCGCTCCTGCTCGCTGCGGCGTTCATCATCGCCTGGAACGCCATCCCCGCCGTGTTCGCACCCCAGCCGATCGAACACCTCGGGTGGGGAACTCTGCTCGTCGGGCTCACTGCGGTAGGCAACGGAGTGTTTGGTGGCCTCTTGATCCGCACCGGCGGTCGTACCGGGTCCCCCGCACTTGTCGCGGACGGCCGACACCTGCTGACCGATGCCGTCAGCACGGTTGGGGTCCTGGCGGCAGTCGGACTCGTCGAACTCACCGGGCTCGTTTGGATCGATCCCGCTGCGGCCTGCCTCCTCGCACTCTGGATCGCCTACACGGGGACAAGCGTGGTCTCGGGAGCTGCACGAGGCCTCCTCGACACCCGCAGCCCCGAGTACACCGAGCGTATCGCGGCCGCGCTCCGCCAGCCACCGCTCGAGGGGCTGCTCGAGCCACACGACCTCAGGGTCTTGGACGCGACGTCGAACGTCGTCGTCCTACTGCACGCGCGGGCTCCCTGGATGTGGACGCTGGAGCGCGGGCGCGCACTCCAGGAGCAGACCGAAGCCCGGATCGCGTCGGTGTTCACGGTTCCGAGCGAGGTCCAGGTTCAACTCGAACCCTGCGTGCCCCGCTGCTGTCGGGAGTGTGCGGTGAAGGCGTGCGAGCGGCGTAGCGAGGCCTTCACGGCGTTGGCTCCCTTCGAGCCTCGGCAGATCAGCGCACCGCATCCCGAGTAGGGTCTCTCGGCGAGAGTCCGCACCGAGCTCAGCCCGGATCTGGTGGGACGACGAGGACCATTCCTCGGGCCTCGTGCACGAGGCGGTCCGCCGTGCTTCCGAACGCGCGCCGAACACGGCCGTGATCGCTCGCAGCGAGCACGATCAAGTCCGGCTGAACACGGGAGGCTACGTTGAGGATCACATCCGAGGGCCGGCCCGGTCCTGCGTGGACTTCGACCTTCGCCTCCGGGCACAGCCCCTTGGCCAGCCCCGCAAGCACCCGAGAAGCATACTCATGCGCCGCCTTGTCCACCTCCGCCGCCGCGGAGACCGACAACCACGCGCCCTGCATGCCCCCGTACCTCGACATTCCTCCGAGCCCAGGTGTCGCGTGCACGAGGTGGAGCACACCGTCGCCCACCAGGTTTTCCGCGACCTGCAGCGCTCGGGCGGCGGACTTGGTGATCGTGACGTGCTCTCCAGCCTCGAAGTCGACCGCAAGGGCGGACTCCGGCGTTGCCGCGAGCGGCGACTCGAACGCGATGGGCACGAGAATGGAGTCGATGGAAGACAGAAGGTTCATGCGGCACCTCAACTGTGGACATCCCCGCCTCACAGACGCCGGCAATTGGTGCGTCATATCCAGCCGGCAATTCTTGCGCTCTCGGAGCGGAGCCGCCGCGATGAATGCGCTGGGCCGCACGGGCACTTGTCGCAAGGTAGGGGCATGAACGCTCCCACCTGGACCATCTCGGACTTCATGACCCCGGTTGTCTGCTGCGCCGACGTGGACCTGTCGCTCGCGGACGCCCGGGACCGCATGTCGGCCAACAAGATCCGCCACTTGCTCATCACCCGCGGCCCCATGGTTGTGGGCGTTCTGAGTCAGCGCGACATCGACGTCGCTGAGGCCAGCGCCCGGAAGCGAGAGGTCACGACGATCGCCGACGCGATGCACACCGACGTCTTCAGCTGCGAGCCCACCACCAGCCTCGAAGAGGTTGTCTCGTCGATGGAAGCCAAGAAGATCGGCTGCACCATTGTCCGCGATGGAGACCGCGCAGTCGGCATTTTCACGACGATCGACGCGTTGCGAGCGGTGCGGTCACTGCTCCAAGGAAAGCTTGCCGAGCCGCTCTCGCCACCGACCCACATCGTCCCCCACGACGAGGCCGGCCCCATCGCACGGCACAATGTCCGCGTCAGCGACAGCGTGCGCGCCGCGTCGGGTTTGACCGGCCACGTCGGGGTCTGAGCGTCCTCAACCCCCGCGCAGCCGACCCGCTCGGCGTTCCTTCCTATCGACGCGACCGCTCCGCCGTTTGCGTCGATAGGCAATTGAGCGACCTCTACGGAAACGGCCGAAGCAGCTGCCGACCGCGCAGGTTTTGCCGTTCTGGGACGGTGCACCGCAGGCATACACAGAGCATGAGCCTCGCTCTTCAGACCGTCGTCGTTCCCGTCACCTTCGAGCCCGACAGCCCCAACGAGCTCAACGTCGACCGTGCCATCCAAGTGCGCGACGACCACTGGGTCATCGTCAACGAAGCAACCGTCTCGGCCCTCGCCATGGCCTGCAAGATGGTCGCAGAGGATGGAAAAGTGCATCTGTTGCACGCCACGCTGGACCTGAGCCCAACGGCCGCCATCCATGGCCCGGGAAGCATGTTGATCCCGACCGACATCGACCAGCTGCACACCGCCTCCAAGAAGCAGGCCCACGCGGTCCTCAGCACCATTGCACAACGCTTCTGCCCTGGCCTCGACCCGGTGTTCCACTCGGCACCCGGTCGGCCCGTCGACGTCGTCCTCGAGTACGTCCGCGAAGTCACCGCGGATGCACTCGTGACCGCTGCCAGTGGACGCAACCGAATCACTCGATTCGTGATCGGAAGCACCGTCGACAAGCTGGTTCGGCAGGCACCGTGCCCGGTCGTCGTCGTCCCACATTGAGCCCCAGCAAATCCTGCAGTGGCGTGCGCCACCTCCCCGATTTTCTTGCGCATCCCGGCCCGCGAGACCGGTCTATAGAGGGGACGGACGCAGCTCCCGAGCGCTCGCCATGCCTCCTTCACCCAAACTCGACAAGTTCACCTACGACGACCAGATCGTCCGCAAGTTCGCACTCGCCACCCTGATCTGGGGCTTGGTCGCGACCCTCGCCGGACTCTACGTCGCCCTGCTGCTGGTTGCCCCCGACCTTACCTTCGGGACACCGTGGCTCACCTTCGGCCGCTTGCGCCCGCTGCATACCAATGCGGCGATTTTTGCGTTCGCAGGCAATGCGATCTTCGCAGCCGTCTACTACTCCACGCAGCGGCTGTGCAAGGCCCGCATGTGGAGCGACACGTTCTCCAACCTCCACTTTTGGGGTTGGCAGCTCATCATCGTGCTCGCCGCCCTCACGCTCCCGCTCGGGATGTCGCAGAGCAAGGAGTACGCGGAGCTGATCTGGCCCATCGATCTGCTGATCGCGGTGGTCTGGGTTGGATTCTTCGGCGTGAACTTCTTCATGACGTTGAAGCATCGCCGGGAGCGACACATGTATGTCGCGCTCTGGTTCTACGTGGCGACCATCGTCACCGTCGCGATCCTTCACGTCTTCAACAGTCTCGCGGTCCCCTTCAACCTGACCGAGAGCTACCCGATCTACGCGGGGGTGCAGGACGCCCTGATGCAGTGGTGGTACGGCCACAACGCGGTGGCGTTCTTCCTGACCACCCCGTTCTTGGGCTTGATGTACTACTTCCTGCCCAAAGCCGCGAACCGCCCGGTCTTCAGCTACAAGCTGTCGATCATTCACTTCTGGTCGCTGGTCTTCATCTACATCTGGGCCGGACCGCACCACCTCCACTACACCGCGCTTCCTCAGTGGGCGACCACACTGGGCATGGTGTTCTCGGTGATGCTCTGGATGCCGTCATGGGGCGGCATGATCAACGGACTGCTCACGCTTCGTGGGGCCTGGAGCCGCGTCGCCGAGGAGCCGGTCCTCAAGTTCTTCGTCGTCGGCATCACCTTCTACGGAATGTCCACGTTCGAGGGGCCGCTGCTGTCGATCAAGTCGGTCAACGGCCTGTCGCACTACACCGACTGGACCATCGCCCACGTGCACTCGGGCGCCCTGGGCTGGAACGGCATGATGTCGTTCGGGATGCTGTACTGGCTCCTGCCGCGCATCTTCCAGACCAAGCTCTACAGCAAGAAGATGGCCAACTGGCACTTCTGGCTGGGCACCGTTGGCATCCTGCTCTACATCGTGCCGATCTACGTCGCCGGCCTGACCCAAGGTCTGATGTGGCGTGCTTTCGACGACGCTGGAAACCTCGCGTACCCGGACTTCGTCGAGACCGTGCAAGCCATCGAGCCCATGTGGTGGGCCCGTGTCTTCGGTGGGATCACCTTCATCAGCGGCATCGTGCTGATGGCCTACAACTGGACCATGACTTGGAGGACCCGTCCTCCCAAGTACGACGAGCCGGTCATCGAAGCGGCACCGCTGAAGGCCGAGTACGTCGATCCTCCGAAGCCCAAGTCACGCTACGAAGGCCACGCCGTCTCGGACCTCGGCAACCGCGTCGACGTGTGGACGCAAGCCCACTGGCACCGCGTCTGGGAGCGTCTGCCCATGAAGTTCACCGTCATGGTGACCTTCGCAGTACTGCTCGCCTCGGGCTTGGAGCTCATCCCCTCGTTCCTGGTCCGCTCCAACGTTCCGACCATCAGTACGGTCAAGCCGTACACGCCTCTGGAGCTCGCTGGACGCGACATCTACATCTCCGAGGGTTGCTACAACTGCCACTCGCAGATGATCCGCCCAATCTTCGCGGAGACCGAGCGCTACGGCGAATACTCGAAGCCCGGGGAGTTCATCTACGACCGACCGTTCCAGTGGGGCTCACGCCGCATCGGTCCGGACCTGGCCCGCGAAGGGGGCAAGCAGTCGCACCTGTGGCACCTGCGTCACCTTCGTGACCCCGAAGCCAGCACGCCCGGCTCCGTCATGCCGTCGTACGAGTACCTCGAGCGCACCGCGTTGAACTTCGGAGGCATCACCGACCGCGTCGAAGCGGCCGCCGCTCTCGGAGCCCCCTACGAAGCCGAGCTGTTGCACGCAGAAGACATGGCCCGGGCCCAGGCTCGGGAGATCGTCGCCAGCCTCGTCTCTCAAGACGGACCCGACCGTATCTTCTTCAACCCTGCCGATGCGGCGGACCCGGCGGCCTACGAGGATTCGAGCAAGTTCATGATGCTCGAAGAAACCCACGCGATCGCTCTCATCGCGTACCTGCAACGGATCGGCGTCGATCTGCACGCCACCGAGACCGAAGGCGAAGTGCCGCCACTGGTGGCGGAGAACCCTGCCGAAGCGACGCCTGCTCGCGCCCTCGGGACGACGAAAGGACTGCTCTAGTGGTCAAAGAAGTCATCACCCTCGTGGACCTCAGCCAGTGGGCACAGCTCTCACTGCTGATCTTCGCGGGAGTCTTCATCGCGGTCTCCATCCGCACCCTTTTTCAATCCAACGCAATGACCCGCGACCAAGCGCGCCTGGTCCTCGACGACGAGACGAGCCCCGAACGATGAGCGCCCCTCAAAACGAACTCACCGGCCACGAGTACGACGGCATCGAGGAGTACGACAACCCTCTGCCAGGGTGGTGGAGCACGGTCTTCGCCCTGTCGGCAGTCTTCGCCGTCTTCTACGTCGTCTACTTCCACATGGGAGACGAGGGACTCGACGACATCTCCCAATACGACGCCGAAGCCGCCGAGGTCATGGAGCTTCGCTTCGGCCAACTCGGCACGCTGACGCCCGACCGAGCGACGTTGCTCAAGTACAAGGACGACAAGAAGTGGCTCGCAGCAGGTCGGGCCGCGTTCCAGGTTCACTGCGTCTCTTGCCATGGCAAGGAAGGCGGCGGACTCGTCGGTGTCAACCTCACCGACGACCACTACAAGCACATCACCAATATCGAAGACATTGTGAAGGTGATTGAGGACGGTGCCGCTGGCGGTGCTATGCCCGCTTGGAAGAACAGGATCACCAACGTGAACCAGCTCGTCCTCACCGCGGCCTACGTCGCCTCGCTACGCGGCACCAACGCCCCAGGTGGTAAGGCCGCCGAGGGCAAGCCGATTCCCGCCTGGGACGCGGCGCGGTAGCGACCGACCCGATGATGCGGAGTTCGGAACGATGACTCAGCCACACGAACCCGAAGACCACGCGCCGGCCCTGCTGGCGCCCGAAGAACACGTGCTCTCGACCCTGGAGCACGACGGGTCTCGTCGATGGCTGAAGCCCAAGGTCAGCAAGGGCGCGTTCTGGCAAAAGCGCCGGATCGTCGCCTACGGGCTCATCGCTCTGTACGCCCTGTTGCCGCACCTGAGCATCGCGGGTCGGCCGATGATGCTCCTCGATGTGGCGCATCGTCGGTTCTCCATCCTGGGGTACGTGTTTCTGCCGACTGATACCCTCCTGCTCGCACTGTTCATGGTGGGCGTCCTGCTCGCGGGGGTGCTCGCCACGGCGTTGATCGGTCGGGTGTGGTGCGGCTGGGCTTGCCCGCACACCGTCTACATGGAGTACCTCTTCCGGCCGATCGAACGCTTCTTCGAAGGGACGGTCGGTCGCGGCGGCGCCCCCCGAAAGAAGCCGTCAGGCTTCCGCCAGGCGGGAAAGTACGTCACGTACTTCCTCATCTCGCTGCACCTGTCCAACACGTTCCTCGCCTACTTCGTCGGCGCAGACGTGGTCAACGACTGGGTGTTCGGCTCACCGTTCGACCACCCCGCGGGGTTCATCATCGTCGCCGTCGTCACCGGCGCCATGATGTTCCACTTCAGCTACTTCCGAGAGCAGCTGTGCATCATCGCCTGCCCCTACGGGCGACTGCAGTCCGCCTTGCTCGACGACCACTCCCGCATCGTCGCCTACGACGCCAAGCGAGGAGAGCCTCGCGGCAAGCGCAAGAAGAGCCTGCCGGTCGCGGGCCAGCCCCCCATTGGCGACTGTGTGGACTGCAAGCTCTGCGTGACCACGTGCCCCACGGGTATCGACATCCGTAAAGGACTGCAGATGGAGTGCGTCAACTGCACCCAATGCATGGACGCCTGCGACGCGGTCATGAAGAAGCTCGACCGTGCGCCAGGCCTGATTCGCTACAGCTCACAGGCCGCCGACGCCGGTGCGCCGAGCAAGCTGCTGCGACCGCGTACGATCATCTACCCCGCGGTCCTCGCGGTGATCGCCGGACTCTTCGCCTTCGTGTTGGGGACCAAGTCCGACTTCGACGCGGTCCTATTGCGCAGCAAGGGCCAGCCGTTTTCCGTGCTCGACGATGGATCGATCCGCAACGCGCTGAAGATCAAGCTCACCAACCGAGCCGACGAGGAGCAAACGCTCACGGTCGAGTTGGGCCCTGGCGCCCCTGAAGGCACCGTCCTCGAAACACTCGAGGCCACGCTGGCCCCCGGCGAGATGAAGACCTTCACCGTCCTGTCGGTCGCCCCGGCGGTGGAGTTCCTGAAGAACCGAGGACAACTCGAAGTGACCCTGCAGGTCACCAGCGCGTCCGGAGACCGCTCCGACATTCAGGGGCAGATGCTCGGCCCCGACACCGAGCTTCCCGCAGTGCTCAGGCCTGCACCCCCCGCACCCGAAAGCCCACAACCATGACTGCCCCAACCCAAGAACGCCGAGCCCGCCGCTTCTGGATCTCGTTCATCCTCATGTTCTTCGTCGGGCAGGGGGTGTTGTGGACGTTCGCGCTGGACAAGGTCCTCAACGATCCCTCGCACGCGGTTGTCGAGCAGTACGACGACTACGAAAACCGTTGGGATGCAGCCCAAGCCGAGCGCTCGGTCAACGCGGCCCTCGGCTGGCAGGCGCAACTCTCGGCCGACAGTGAGCGGCTTGTCGTCAAGCTGACCGACGCGTTGGGCCGACCGGTGGACGCCGACGTCACCGCGAAAGTCTTCCACAAAGCACGCGCCGCCGAGAAGCAAGAGGTCGCGTTCACGACCACCGAGCCTGGCCTCCTGGTAACCGAGCTCGATCTGCAGCGCAGCGGCATGTGGCGCGTGCGTCTCACCGCCACCCGCGGCGACGACACCTTCACAGACATCCAGGACATCGCCATCGGACAGGTGGCCCGACGATGATCGAGCTTGCGGCCCTGGGCACGGTGCTGGGCGCCAGCCTACTCGGCAGTCTGCACTGCGCCGGGATGTGCGGTCCGCTCGCTGCCGTCGCGAGTGCCCCGAGCCGCACCCACTTGCCTGTCGTTCAGACGAAGCAGCCCACCTCGGCGGTTCACTACAACCTCGGCCGACTCGCCGCGTACGTGGCGCTGGGGCTCGGCGCCGGGGCGATGGGCGCCCTCGTCGACCTCGGCGGTGCGATGGTTGGTGTGCAAGGCGTCGCCCTCCTGCTCGCTGGGGTCGCGCTGGTCGGCATCGGCATCCGCGGGCTGTGGCAATGGGCCCGGGGTACGAGTTCCGCGGTCGTCGCGACGGGGCCCGTGCGATGGGCCGCACGACTGCGAGGCAAACGGTCGTTCCCGGCGTTGCTGGGCATCTTGACCGGCCTGATGCCATGCGGATGGTTGTGGGCCTACGTCGTCGTGGCCGCAGGAACCGGGTCCATTTCGGACGGCGCCCTGGTCATGGCCACGTTCTGGCTGGGTACGGTGCCAGCCCTGGCGGTCGTCGGCGTTGCGCTCGGCAAGCTGGGCCGCCGCGCGGGCACACACCTTCGCTGGGCTGTGCCCCTCCTCATGCTCGTCGCCGGTGGCCTCACCCTCACAACCCGCGGCCGCATGGTCTGGAACCAGGCGACCGCCGGTCCCGCGACCTCGACACACGAGTCCGCGCCCCCGCCGTCATGTCACTGAGCCCCTGCGACCACTGCGGCCTCCCAGCCCCTGCGAGGGCCACCGAGGACTCCGAGGGTACATTCTGCTGCTCCGGGTGCGCGACCGCGTACGCACTGATCCACTCGTGCGGGCTCGAGGCGTTCTACGGGTTCGCCGAAGACACCCGAGCGGTCCAGGGCAAGCAGCTTCGCTACGCCGAGTTCGATCGGGAAGACTTCCTCGAGACGCACAGCACGCTCGAGCCTAGTGGAGACCGCGTCGTCACGTTGGGCATCGACGGCATGCACTGTGCCGCATGTGTCTGGCTGCTCGAACGTCTTCCACAGGTCGTGCCCGGCGTCTCCGAGGCCCGCGTCAACTGGCGACGGGCCACGCTGACCGTCCACTGGACCCCGGGCCAAGCTCAGCTCTCCTCCATCGCCGACCGGGTGGCGAAGCTCGGCTATCGCCCGTTTCCCCTCGTCTCAGAGACGAGCGCCCGAGGAGACCAGGCCGGCAACCGCAGCCGCATCGTTCAACTGGCGCTCGCGTTCGCGGCCGCCGGCAACAACATGCTGATCGCCACGGGGCTCTACCTTGGCGCGTTCTCCCACATGAGCGACGGCATGCTCGGGCTGTTGCGGTGGGCGAGCTGCATCGTGGGTGTGTTCTCGCTGCTGGGTCCTGGCCGCACCTTCTTCCGAGGAGCCCTGGCCGCCCTCCGCAGCCGCAGCCCCCACATGGACCTCCCCGTCGCGCTCGGGTTGGCCATCGGCGGTATCGCCGGCCTCATCAACACAGTCCTGGGCCGGGGTGAGATCTACTTCGACACGCTCAGCGTCCTGGTCTTCCTGTTGCTTCTGGGCCGCTGGATGCAGGTCCGTCAGCAGAACAGCGCCGCGTCGGCGCTCGACGTGCTCTACCGGGTTACCCCCCGCATCGCCCACAGGGTCGACGACGACGGTGTGCACGACGTACCGGGCGACGTTCTGGTCGTGGGCGACCGTGTCGAGGTTCGCGTTGGTGACGTCGTTCCCGCGGACGGCGAGATCATCGGTGGCGAGACGACCTGCGACCAAAGCGTCCTCACCGGAGAGTCGGTGCCCGTGACGCTTCGGGTCGGAGATGACGCTGCCGCGGGCACCACCAACCTGGGGGCGGTCATTCGCCTCCGGGTTCGGGCGGTGGGTGCCGCGACGCGCATCGGTAGCGTGCTCGAGGACGTCGAACGGGCATCCACCCAGCGGGCTCCGATCGTTCGATTCGCCGACCGCATCGCGGGATGGTTCGTCGCGTACGTCCTGCTGGCCGCAGTCGTCACATTTGGCATGTGGATGACCCTCGACGGGTCGGTCGCCGTCGATCACACGGTCGCGCTGCTGATCGTCGCTTGCCCCTGCGCGCTGGGACTCGCCACGCCTCTGGCGATCAGCGTCGCGCTGGGCCGAGCGGCGCGACGCAAGATCTTGGTCAAGGGCGGCGAGGCGCTGCAACATCTGAGCAAGCCGGGTCAGCTGTGGCTCGACAAGACCGGCACGATCACCCAAGGCAAGATGACCGTCGTGCACTGGCAAGGGGCCGACGCCGACCTCGCGAGCCTCG
Source organism: Nannocystales bacterium (assembly GCA_050633305.1). GTDB lineage: Bacteria > Myxococcota_A > Polyangia > Nannocystales > Nannocystaceae > CAJXVA01. The sequence continues at coordinate 25,572 of JBOEGF010000021.1, read as the reverse complement.
CCGCGCTCGAGGCCCAGGTCGTGCATCCGATCGCAACGGCGGTCGTGCAACACGCCGAGAGCCTGGGCTTGGCCCTTCCTCCTGCGAAGGCCGAGGCGGGAGCCGGTGGTGTCACGGGCATGGCGGGCGGACACCGAATCGTCGCCGGACACGCGGGCTTCGTCGCCGATGCATGCGACGCCCCCATCCCCGCCCGATTCATGAAGCCCGCGACCGAGTGGGTTCATGAGGGACACAGCCCCTTGTTCATCGCGCGCGACGGCCAGGTCGTCGGCGTCTGTGCGTTGGGCGACCCCATTCGCGACGATGCGCGTTCAACCGTCGTGGCCCTGCAGAAGCGCGGATGGTCGGTTGGGATCCTCTCCGGTGACCACCCCAGCGTCGTTCGCAGCGTCGGCATTCAACTTGGGCTCGAACCCGAAGACTGCCGCGGAGGTCTGCTTCCACAGGACAAGGTTCGCATCGTCGAGACACGTGACGGTCCCGGGCCCACCGTGATGGTGGGTGACGGGGTCAACGACAGCGGCGCGTTGATGGCCGCCACAGTGGGGGTCGCCGTCCGCAATGGCGCGGAGGCCAGTATGCGTGCCGCCCCCGTCTACCTCGGCCGCCCCGACCTGGGCGCGCTGCTCGAGCTGCTCGACGGTGCCCGGAACACGGTCAAGACCATTCGCATCACGCTTGGCATCTCGCTGGCCTACAACGCAATCGCCGTGACGCTGGCGGGGCTGGGAACGATGAGCCCGCTCGTCGCCGCGCTCTTGATGCCAGCGAGTTCGCTGACCGTCATCGCCGTCGCGGTGTCCCGACGCTTCGCCCCGAGCGCACAACCCTGAGCAGCCTGCGAGCGGGTATGCTTGCGTCGGACGAATCATGAGCGTGCTCTACATCGCAATCCCAGTCGCGCTGGGGATCGCAGGTCTCGCCCTGTGGGCGTTCGCCCGAACGGTCAAGGAGGGCCAGCTCGACGACCTGGAGACTCCGGCGATGCGGATCCTTCACGACGACGACGGTGTTCGGCCGCCCGAGACCTGACCCAAACGGCGCAAGCAACCCGCCCACAACACATGCGCTCGACGCTGGACAAAGCCTCGACGTCGCGCGCCCCTCCTTGGGGACCCGCGGCCCCGTCGCAGCTCCGGCCCCAGTGGCTCGACGCAACGCTTCCGTCCAGCCGGGACGCGGCAAAACCCCGGGCGTCCGCGTCCCCGGGGCGCCCGAATGGCTCAGCTTGTCTCACGCGCGGCCCGACACTCGGGTCCCGTGCGGACTGAAACGAAACCAACTCGGCGTAGAACCATGTTCTGCGCCGGCCTCGTGGGCGGGCCGGATTTCGCTGCCCGTTCTCGGCCGGCTCTTGAAGCGGGTGACACTCGGCCCGTCGGGGACGCCCCGGTCCGGCTGAGCGGCAGCGCCGGTTTCTCGGGGACCGCCGGTTCGCCGTCCAGACTTGCTCCGCCGGTTTCGGTCCTACACGGCCTGCTACCATCTCAGCAGAGCGCGTGAGCCAGCGTGCGAGAAGCGGAAGATGGGCGCCGATGATGTCTATGCCGAGGTGGATGTCTCCAACCTCCCCCTCGTGGGTGTGCATGTTGTCGGGCCGATCACCGACCGCGGTTTCGACGACTACCTCGACTCCCTGCTGGCTGCGCTGCAGCTTCGCGAACGGGTGTTGCTCCGGCTCCACGCAGGGCCCTTGACCGCGTACCCACCTCGCTACGTGAGGAAGTCCGTGGCCTGGATGAAGCGACACGAACCCATCCTCACCCGCCACGTGGTCGCGGTGTCGGTCGTCGTCGAGTCACCCGCGGTCCGGCTCGCGACCCAAGCCATGATGTGGGCTGCGAGACCATCCTTCTCGACCGTTGCGAAGCAGACCTCCGCCGAGGCCGACGACTGGCTGTTCGCTCGACTCCAGGAGGACGCACGATGAGCGGAGACCACTGGGGCCCCTCGCTCGAAGCCGCCACACGCGCACTCGAGGTGGGGGTGTGGAGATTGGATTTCTCCGCCGACGTCGCGTCGTGGAACCCCGTGGCCACAGAGTTGCTCCAATGCGCCAGCCCCGAGCCTACCCGCACGTTCGTTTCCAAACTCGAAGCTGGCCTTGAAGACGGCGAACTCCCGGCGTGGTCCGAGGACGAAACGTGGGCCTCAGGGCCGATCCGTTTCTCGGGTCCCGAAGGCCGCCGCTACCTGCGTTTCGCAGGCCGACGAGAAGGACACGTGTGGCAAGGGGCGATGTTGGACGTCACCCACGAGCGAATGCTCCGCCTGCGGCTCGCGGCCGCGGAACGCTTGGAAGCGATCGGCCGCTTCAGCGCTGGGGTCGCGCACAACTTCAACAACATGCTGACGATCATCGTTGCGTGTCTGGAAGATGCACAGACACGACTCACCCACCAGGCCCACGGCGACGACGGAGTGCTTCGCGACATCATAGATGCGCAGCAGGCCGCCCACCGAGCCAAGGTCGTCGTGGGCGACCTCCGCGGCCTCGCCCACTCCTATGACAACGAGCGTTCGGAGCTCTGCGAGGTCCACAAACTCTGCGAGGAGGCCGTCGAGGGGTTGCGCCGCGTGGCCGTCGACGGCCTGGAGTTCATGCACTCCGTTCCAGCGGGGCTGTGGGTACGGCAAAGCCCAGGAATGCTGGAGCAGGTTCTCAGCAACCTGCTCGTCAACGCCAACCACGCTGTCGCGGGGCGCAAGAGCCCCACAATCTGGCTCCGAGGGACAGGCGAAGAAGTCCTCGGTGTACCCACGTTGGAGCTCATCGTCAGCGACAACGGTGAGGGTGTTCCCGCGGATATCGAGCCGGTCTTGTTCCAGCCCTTTGTCACTTCAAAAGGGAAGGACGGGACCGGACTCGGCCTTGCGACATCGGCAGAGTCGCTACGCCAGGTGAACGGCCAGATCGCATACCGAGCGCGCGAGGGGGGCGGCGCGGAGTTCGTGGTCCTGCTTCCCCTCTCCTCCCCACCCGAGACGTCCGAATCTGAAACAAGACCAGCGATGAAGCCACCCAAGCAGACGCACAAGACAGCCGATGGAGACCTCTGTGGGCGGCAGGTCTTGCTCGTGGACGACGAGCCGATCATCCAGCGCCTGGTCAAACGAATCCTGCAGCAGGCCGGGGCGAGTGTGACCACGGTCGGCGACCTCGCATCGGCTCGTACCGCACTCGACTCCCGCTACGACGTCGTGCTCTTGGACCGAACGCTCGGACATGAGCGCGGCATCGAGCTGTTGCCGGACGTGCGCGCCAACTCCCCGGGCGCCCAGGTCCTGTTCTTCTCCGGCGACCCAGTGGGTGCCGCCGAGATGGCGCTCGTGGATGCCATGGTGCCCAAACCGGTGGGAAGAGCCGCCCTCATCTCAGCGGTTTCCGAGGCGTTGTCGCGCGCACAGAACAAGCGTTCCTGAATGCGACCGGCGGGCCCAAAGAAAAAATGACCCGTCGGGCAAAGCCGCGTCCACGCTCCGTGCGTGACCCAATGCAAAGCCGTCTGCATCGCCGCTCTCCTCCTCGGGCAGCTTGGCTGCGCCGGCGAAGTCCGTGAGGAGACCCAGCAGACCACCGCCGGCGGGACCGGGAGCATCGGCACCGGCCCCACTTCGCCGAGCCCGACCGACCCGGATGCTCCTGATGACGCCGACACCACGTCCACCGACGGAAGCTCGGGCGAATCTGGCGCGGGCGATGAGGACCCCCTGCTCGATGTCGGCGCACCGGATGGCCCCGGTCCCAAGACCGGGACGGGCAGCGACCTCGGCTGCGAGTTCATCGACGTTCTCTTCGTCGTGGACATCTCCGCATCAATGTCCCAAGAACGAGCCAACTTGGCGGCCAACTTCCCCGGTTTCGTCTCGGTGCTCGATGACTACGTCGAGAACAACGGCGCGCTCGGATATCGGGTCGGCGTCACCAACTCAAGCATCAACGGTACCTACGGCAGTTGCGACACCACCATGGGACTCGATGGCACGCTCGTCTCTTGGGGCGGTGGATTGTTCGAGATGGGCGACTGCGGAACCGGCGGTACGCCCTGGCTCGACGGACCCGCCGCCGGATTGTCGGAGAACTTCAGCTGCTTGGCGGAGAACCCGATCCCCATGGCCAACACGCTCAGCGACTGCGGCGCAGAGCGACCGCTTGGGACCATGGAACGCTTCATCGACAAGGTCGCGCCGGGTGCGGACAACGACGGATTCTACCGGGGCGAAGAGTCGCTGCTCGTGGTCATCAACCTCACCGACGAGGACGAAGACTCGACCTACACCGACACCAGCCCAGCCCAGACCAAGGCGGCCCTCGATGCCTTCGCGGGCGGCGAAGAACGGTACGTCGCGGTGACCATCGCTGGACCCGTGGACTGCGAATCCGCGTTCGGCAGCGCGGACGAAGCGGCGGTGTTGCAAGAGTTCACCGACCTGGTTCCAGCCGGCTACTTCGGCAACATCTGCGAGGGAGACCTGGCCGACTCCCTCGCCCAGGCGCTCGAGCTGATCCAGTCCTCCTGCGACGCGCTGCCACCCCCCGAGGGCTGACACCGCTTGAGAGCGCTGCTCATTGCCTCGCCTTGAGCTCGGAGCCGCTACCCCTCTTCGACCTCGCCTGCCGAGGTGACTTGGAAGGTGAAGTCGTCGCGGCCTCCCGAGATCGAGACCTCGATGGTCGTCTCGTCGAGGCGCTTGAAACCCAAGGAGAGCTCGTGCTCCTCGGGGGTGGTCAACGTGTAGGAGCCCGCTTGCGGAACCGGGTCGACGGCTCGCATCTCGACGTCGTCGATGTCCAGGGACCACACGCCCCGGGGACTCGTCCAATCTCGTGTCCCCACGACCTTGATGCCATCGCCCACCCCACCCAACAGTGTCTGGGTTCGGTCGGACTCAACCTCGATCGCGGTCCGGTCATTCTCGAAGGAGACGTCGGTCTCCACCCGTCGACTCGCCTCGGCCCACGTCACGGTAGCCTGCCCTTGAAGTGTCACGATGCCGTCCGTGATGCCGTCGTAGTCGTGCTCGACGATGACCGCGTCGTCGCTGAGCTCCCACGTCACGGTGACCACACCCGCGTAGGTCTTGCCTCGGTACTGACACGCATCCCCGAGTTCACCGAAGTCGATGACGAGCATTCCCGGTTCGGGCGACTCGACGCTCGAGCAGGCGACCTGGCTTTCGGCGAAGTTGCGAACCTCTTGGAGCATCGCCTCCAAGCCATCACCGAGCGTGAAGCTCGTGGTGATCTCCACGATTCCGTTCTCCAAGCCAGCGGCCTGACCGGTCAGCGCGATCTCGTCCATCGCCTGACGAACCTGTGCGCCGCTTGCCTGATCCCCGAAGTCGCACCCCGTTGCCGCTCCGGTTGCGATCCCCAATCCCAGGCCCAGTCTCAGTGTCTGCTCGAGCATCCCCATGCGCGAGTGGTTGAGCATGAAGCGTGCCAATCCTCAAGAGACCACGAGCCAGGTCCTTGCCCGGCCGCCGTTGCAGGCTGCAACGACGTCGTTGCGGATCGCTGCCGCGGCCTCCACCACGGCCGGTCTACAAGCCCCGCAAGTACGCCATCTGCTGGTACTCGCTGCCGGTCGTCCAACCGCCGTCCAGAATCTCATGAAGAAGATCCTTGAGCGTCGGGTGGACCCGTAGCGCATGCTCGAGCGACCCCCCCGTACTCTTGACGCGCGTCAGGTAGTCGCGCGCCACGTCGTCCGCATCGCTGCTGTAGCTGTTGATCAGCTCGCGAAACACCGCGGCCGAGCTGTCCATGTCGATTCCGTACTCGTCGACCAGCGCGTTTGCGATTCCCGTCTCGTCGGTGCCCAGGACCCCCGTGAACCGCGGCAGGAACTTGCGGACGCTGGCCTCGCGGGGACCTGTGAGCTCGATGTACACGGAGTCCGTCACGACGGCGCCCATGACCCCACCGATCACTGCACCGACCGCAACGCCCACCGGGCCGAACCAGATGCCCGCGAGCGCCCCGGCGGCCGCGCTGCCCCCAACACCGCCGGCGATCCCCGCGACCTCTCGACCCGCGGCATGTGTTTTGTCGTCCGCGACTCCGACGTTGTAGATGGCCACGACCGCCGAGAGGACCCACAGCCCCCGCCCCACAGCACCCAGGCGCGCTGCCCGGGCACTCACCTTCGGGTTGGCGCGGCCCGCAGAGTCGACGATCTCCATGAGCACGCGGTCCTTCTCGCCCTGGGTCAGCGTCGCGAACTCGCGTTTGAACATCCGGTTCGCGTACTTCTTGGTGAGGTCGTCGAAGTCCAGGCCCTTGGCCTTCATCGCCCGTGCCTTCGCCCGCCCCAAGTCGCTCGACCGGGTCCGTGCGAACTCCATGATCTCGTTGCGAAGCCCGTTGGCAGCCGTGGCAGCCTCGTGCGCCGTCATGCGGCCGCTCTCGTACGCGGCGCGGAGTTCCCGCGACATCGTCTGCGTTCGCGTCATGTAGTCCTGCCGAACGCGTGAATCGCGGATGAACCGCGACCCGAAGTTGAGGGCCTGAATCTTCAGTTGCTCGAGGGCTGCATCGAGTTCGGCGTTGCTACGTGGATTCGTCATGGGTCGTGGCCTGATCCGTGGGGGTGAGTTTGAGTCGGCTTCGCCGAAGGATGTGGGTAAGTAGACCACACTGAGCGTCCTGAACTTCAAGTCGAAGCCGCTCTTCGGGAAAAAAATCGAACTCGGCCACGCCGTCACCAAGTGTCACGAGGTTCTGAAACACTGCCGGCTGCATCGGCCGGCCCACGTCCCGGGTGTCTAGGACCTCGCCGCGAGGTCCCAGGAGCGTGATGTGGAGCGTCTCTTCGTACGGGCAGTCCTGTGTCGACCACAGGACAAACTCTCCTGAGCCCAACGCCAACTCCCCTTCCAGCACGACGCCCTCGACCTCCGCCTCGATGCGCGGTTCACCACCGGTCGCCGCTCGGCTCAGCCGCAGACGCCCCGCAAGGCGCTCTTCGATCACGAATCGTCGGTCCGAGGTCATGGAGGAACTCCGGGAATCCACCGGTGCGCCGGAATCCTAGCAGCCCGCGCTGCGCTTCGCGGCGCCAAAGCCTCAGCGCAGGATCGGTCAAACGAAGCCCAGGCGGGAACCGTAGGCCTAGAAGGTGAACTCGATCCTCCAGGAGCAGTGGTACGCGGTGTGTCGGGCCTCGCAGGTCGGCAAGCGCCCGCTCGGCTTGACCCGATTTGGCCGCACGATCGTCCTTTGGCGAGCCCCAGACGGCACGATCTCGTGCTTCTTCGACGCCTGCCCTCACCGTGGCGCAGCGCTGAGTCGAGGCAGAAGCGTGGACGGCTGTCTCGCGTGCCCCTACCACGGACTTCGCTTCGACAAGGACGGCCGTTGCACGTGCATGCCTCCGCACCCCGACGGCCCCATCCCTGAGCGTATGCAGCTCCGCCGGTTCCCCTGCAGAATCGAACACAACCTCGTCTGGGTTTGGAACGGAAATGACACCGAGACCCTGCCTCCCCTGCCCTGGGACGATGAACTCAACGCGGAGCTTCAGGCAGACGGCGGGCCCTTTCTCGACCTCGAAGACGCGTTCGCAGTGAACTACCTGCGCGTCATGGAGAACCTCAGCGACTTCCACCACGTCGCGCATGTGCACCGACGAACCGCCCCGGTCCCAGGCCGCATGGAAAACATCGAAGTCACCCGGACCGGTACCCATGTCCGCGTGCACGGAGAACTCGCGTCGGCCGACGGGAAGCGACGGTTCGCCGCGTCAACCCACCTCGTCGCGCCCTCGATGGGCATCCTGCATTTTGAAGGCCTCGCCCGGTTCGCCGCGATCGCGACGCCGATCGATGAGAACAACACCTGGCTGTTTGCCCGCTACACTCAGACCGCCGTGCGAATCCCGGGCCTGACCACCATCCTCACGTGGCTGTTTGGGCAGTTCGACTACCGCCTCCTGCAGCGCCTGGAGGACTACCCGGTGTGGCGTTCGCAACGACTCGAGCGACCCGATGATGTGGGCCGGTATACCTGGCTTCGGGCCGACGAAGGCGTGAGACAGTTCTTCGAAGCGTATGCCGAACTGCGGGACTCGGCCCCCCCTGCATGAACGTCGACTCTCGCATCCACCGCGTGCACCGAGCCGTCCTCTACGTCGAGGCGCGGTTGTTCGAGCCCCTCGCGGTCAACGACGTTGCGTCCGCGGTCGGGGGCTCACCGTTCCACTTGCAACGGTTGTTCACCGAGGTCTATGGGATCTCGGTTGCGGCATACATCCGAGCGCGCCGGATCAGCGAGTCCGCACGCATGCTCCGCGAGACGACCAAGCCGGTGTTGAGCATCGCGATGCGTTGCCAGTACGGGTCTCAGGCCGCGTTCACCCGCGCATTCACCAAGTACATCGGTGCATCGCCGGCCGCCTATCGAGACGGAGCGGAACACAACCTGGCCGAAGTCGGGCCAGCCACGGTCCTCGAGTTGTGCCATCGCGACAACCTCGAGGCCACACCGCGCCTGCATTGGCAGCATGATCCTCGGCCGCTGGTCGGCATCTGGGGGGAAGCCGACCTTGGCAACATCGACGACTTCACACGACAACAAGACACTCTCGCGTCTCGATTTGGCGAGGGTGTCGAGGCCGTAGGTCTCGGCGGCGCCATGCTTCCTGGGGGTCGCATCACCTTCTTCTTGGGGGTCGACGCCTCAACTGCGAAACTCGCCGACGGCCCCGACGCGCTGGTCAACGCTTCCCTTCCCGCTGGGCTTTACGCCATCTTCACCCACCACGGACCAGGTGAGTCTGTCCGGCATTCGATCTCGTACTTTGCACAGACCTGGAAGCCGCCAGACTCCATTCGCAAGGCCGACCGCCCGAGCGCCGAGGTCTTCCGCCTCAGCGAACGACGATCCGAAAGCCTCGATGTGAGCCTCTGGGTCGCCGTCCATCAGCGAGACCCCAATTCGTGACGAGGGCCACGGGCACTCAGCCCATGTCGCCCGCGCCACCGGTTGTGGCGTCGCCCGTATCGGAGGTCGAGCTGCTGCTCGAACTGGTGCTCTCGCCGCCATCGGTCCCGGTGCCACTACTGGAACTACTGCTTCCGGAATCGGACCCGCCGCTGGAGGTCGTGCCGACGTCGGGTAGCCGGCAGATGCCCTCGTCGCCGCAGGTCGCCTCCGCATCGCAACAGCTCGAATCGTCGGCGCACCACAGCCCCACGGTCCCCGCCGCAACACATGTCGTCTGGCATGTGAACGCATCGGCAGTCGGCGTCTCCCCGATGACGCGTCGCGCCGCGCAGGACAGCGCATCGTCCGAGCAGGGTGAGCATGTGATCGAGTCGCCATCCGCTTCGCAGCAGGGCTCACCCGGCTCCCCGTCCGTCGTTCCCGGCGTGGTCGTTCCCGGCGTGTCGGTCGTCGTGCCAGCGCTGGTGTCCGGCGGTCCCGGAGGTGCACCTTCGGTTTCTTTGGCACCACCATCGCCACCGCAACCAACGGCGAGCAGCAGCCCGAATATCAGAGTAGAGCAACGCACCGTTACATCACCAATCCACCGTCAACGTCGACGGTTCGGCCATTGAAGTAGTCGCACTCGATGATGAACTTCACCGCGAGCCAGAGGTCATCGGGCAGCCCAATACGACCCACAGGAATGGCCGCCACCAAGGCATCACGCGCGGACTGTTTCATGCCCCGCGTCATGGGGGTCTCCACCATGCCCGGCGCAATGGCACCGACCCGTACCCCGTACTTCGCGAACTCGCGAGCCCACGTGACGGTGTTCGCGGCCAACGCAGCCTTCGCGCTGACGTAGTTCGACTGGCCACGATTCCCGTGCCGCGCCACCGAAGACATGTTCACGATGACACCAGGCTTGTCTCCCTGCTCGACCATCTTCGCCACGACCTCGCGGACCATGAAGAACGCCCCGCTCAAGTTCACCCCGAGAACCGAGTTCCAATCCTCGGTCTTGAATTTCTTGATGGCGCCGGTCTCCCGGTCTTTCTTGACGACAAGCTGGTCCCGAAGAATCCCGGCGTTGTTGATGAGCCCGTTGAGGCCCCCCATCGCGTCGTGGGCGAACGCCACCAGGGCTTCACAGTCGTCCTCGTTGCTCACATCGCAACGCGTCCGATGGATGCCTTGCGGTAGAGAAGCGAGCCCCCCCTCATCAACATCGGCTGCGGTCACACTCGCACCCGCCTCGGCGAGTTGGGTCGCAAAATGGGCTCCCATCCCTCGGGCTGCCCCGGTAACGATGACCTTGAGACTCGACAGTTCCATGGTAGGCCCCGGCTTATAGCAGCTCTATGACGCCGTTCTGCTAGATTCATACCGTGGCGTCCGACTTGCCCCGGATCCCGCTCATGCGGGCCAGTGTGATCCAGGGCAACCTCGCAGACCTCCAACGCCTCGGGCCAAAAGTCGTGGATGAGGTCCACGGTCAGCTCGACCTCCGCGTCGTTCAATCCATCGAACGCGCAGGTCGAATCAGCTGGCTCCCCCTCCAGCTCGACCTCGAACTCGCGGCGGCGGTCGACAACGTCGTCGGCCGCAGTGAGCGCGTGGAGTGGGCCCGGACCTCCATGCTTCGGTCGCTGCGCACGCCGCTCCTCGAACCGCTCTGGCGCGCCGCGTTTCGCGTGTTTGGCATGTCGCCCGGCGCGCTGTACCGGGCCGTCCCTCCCGGCTGGGGCGCGGTCTACCGTAACGTGGGCTCGGTCGCGCATACCTCCCGGCCCTGCGCCGCCAAATTGGTCATTTCACGGCTCCCAGAGGTCTTGCTGGCGGACCTTGGGTACCTCGAGGGTATGTGCGGCACATTCACCGCCCTTCTCGAGATCGCGAACGTGCCGGGCACGGTCGAGGTCGTACACGTCGATGCTCGACGGCGAAGCATCGAGTACGCCGCGCGCTGGGGTGATGCGCTCGACACGTGAGCCCGCCGACACTCCGCGCAGAACTGCTATAGTACGCGCGGTGTCGACGCCTCGCTCGACGGTCGGAGGCTCTCCGCAGCGCTCCGCGGCCTTCCGCGAACGTGCCCGCCAAGAAGCCGACCGCTACGGACCCGACCCCTGGATCTTCGTCCGGGAGCTGCTGCAAAACTCCCGAGACGCCGGCTCCACCGCGGTGACGTTCCGGGTCGAGGAGCGCGACGGATGGGAAAGGGTGCGCTGTGTCGACGACGGCGAAGGCATGTCGTTCGAACATGCGCGGCGCTACCTGTTTGCGCTCTACGCCTCCAGCAAAGAGACCTCGAGCAATCAGGCCGGCAAGTTCGGCGTGGGGTTCTGGTCCATCCTGCGCTTCGACCCCGCCCACATCACGATCCGGTGTTGCACCAAGGCCGGCGGTTCGTGGGGTCTGCGTCTGGATGGCTCGCTCGAAAACGCCGAGAGGGTCTCCGGCCTCACACAGCCGGGGACCGAGATCACCCTCGAACGCCGCGGCGGGGACGGTCGCCTCGAGCACCGGGTCTACGACGCCGTGTGGCAAGCGGCCCGCTATCTCCACCGACGGGACAACGGCCGCACGCCGCTTCCGATCACGGTCAACGGACGACGCGCCAACGCCGAGTTCGCCCTCGAGGCACCCAGCTCGTCGTTCCGCCGAGGCTCGGTCCGCGGTGTCGTTGGTCTCGGGCCAGCGCCCCGAGTCGAGCTTTTCTCCCGTGGACTTCGAGTCCGAGCCGCGGCGTCACTCGACGACCTCGTCGCACCGACGGGACGCCACACCGCTCGAATGCGGGTCCAGTTTCCCGAGCTTCCCGGAGGACTCGCTCCGCAAGCGCTACTCGAGAGCGACGAGCTTCAGGTCATGCTCAGTCGCTCCGACGCACGCGACAACCGAGCGCTCACCCGGCTCGTGAAGCTCGCGCAGCAGGAACTCGAGCGGCTGATCGACCGTCAGCTCGCCCAAGTCCGCCCACGCTCCCTGCCCCGACGCATGTGGGATTTTTTCGCCGACCGCCTGCGCGAGTCGTTGATGCTCCGCACCTTGCTGGGTTCGGCCCTTGGCGGTGTCGCAGCGCTGGTGGTCGGGTGGGTGCTGTGGGGCCAAACCCAAGGCACCAGTCCGGAGACGATCGTACAGCCCGAATCGAACGAGCCCGCCGCGGGTCCCGCGATCGCGGCCCCCCGACCCTATCAAGACCTCGCAGCGCGATACCGAGGCCCCCGAGTCGACGTCCTCGAACCGGCTGCCGCCGAACCGATCCAGCTTCGCTACGCGCCAGCGAACAAGCGCCTGCACTTCGCCTCATTGGTCTCCTCCTCCCTTGCGGATGACGGCTCTCCACTGATGGAGTCGGACCTCACCCGCGTGCAACCCTACCGCGCCCTGACCTGCGACCGGAACTGCACCGACATCGAGGTACTGCTGCAGGGACCGGGCGCCGTCCGGCTGCTCGTTCCAACCGGCCACCGCCTGGTGTCGCAGTCCTTGGTCGTTGGGGATGAGCGGCAGTCCCTCCACATGACCGCCGATGGGCACCCCGTGGCTGTGCTGAGCGACGCAGTCCCGGTGCTCGCCCGCTACCGCAGCGTCGCGGGTCCAGACCCTGGTCCCGCCGTTCCACCATCCACGCCGCTGGCCCTCCCCAACGAACTCCGAGACTTGGCGCGGGCACTCAAGCCAAAGATGATCGAGGAGCGGGTCTCCATCCTGCTCGAAGAGGTCCGCGAGCGCGTTCGCTACGACCGCACGGCCGAGGTCTCGAAGCAGCACACCGAGGCCCTCGACGCGGGGTTCGTCGCGCGCACGCTCTCGATCGGGGCCGGCGACTGCGATGTCCAAAACGGGGTCCTCGTCGGACTTCTACACGCAGCCGGAGTCGAAGCTCGACTCGCGGTCGGCTTCATCGGGAGCGCGGGAACCACCTACCCTTGGTTGCACGCCTGGGTCGAGTTTCGGGACACCTCCGGGACCTGGCGAATCGCCGACGCGAGCGACGGAGCCCCGGCCGCTGTTCCTCCCACCTTGCCCTCGTCCCCCGCCGCGGAGCCCCGCGCCGCCGCGGCTCCGACTCCGGCGCTCCCCTCCGACGCGGCACCGGCATCGAGCGATGCGGAGCCTCCGGCCGCACCGATCAGCGGCGATGCGACCGCGGTCGACGAGCCCGCGGCAGCACGGGAGAAGACCCTCCTCGATGTCGTGGCCAGCCTCGATGCTCGATTCCCCTGGATCGTGCGGGGTGTCCCCTTCCTTCTGTTCGTCCTCGCGGGCTGGTCCATCCTCGGCGCCCGCACCTCACGCGCCGTCAAGCTCGACGACACTCCGGACCTCTCCCGCCTTCTGCGTGGCGTGCTGCAGCAGCCCGGAGCATTCGCGCAGATGTCCGCCCTGTTTACCCGCGCGATCGTCCCTTGCGTGGGCGGAAAGGCCATCTCCGTCAACCGTGCGCGCGAGCTCGCGGCGGCATCACGGCTGTACACAACCACGGCACGCCCTTCGCTGGTGCGCCGGGCCGTCGACGCCAAAGCCGTCGTGCTCGATGCCACGACCCCAGAGGGCAGCACGGTCGCGGACTCCTTGGGCGCCATCGACCTCGACCGTTGGTCCGGCTGGCTCGATCGCGCGACCCAGTCGCCTCTGACCAAAGCGGTCAACGCAACGCTCGCTCGACGCGGGGAAGACTGGAGCGTCAGCCTGGCCCCCGCGATGCCATCCGCGGTCACCGTGCTCGATCTCGGCGCACTTGGGGCAAAGCTCAAGCACTGTCCCAGCTCCAGGATCGTTCTCGTCGACCCTGCCGCGCCGGGCATCGAGAGCGCCCTTGCGGTCAGCGCCCGCAGCCCCAAACGAGGCGCGCTGATGCTGCTGGATCGACTCGCCGATCGGCTCGACCTCGAGCGTCCACGTCGCGCAGCGTTGCTCAGTCGCGCCGCCAAAGAAGCGCTCGCCGAGTCCTTCCCCTCCACCCGAGCGTGACCCCGTGACCGAGGACCCTTCCGCCCGCAAGAATGCGATCGACCTCGGCGCCCTGCTGACGATCGATGTCGGCTCCGAGCTTCGAAAGCTCTCTTCTGCTCAGCTGCAAGGACCTTGGCAGATCCCCGCTGAGATCGCGCGCCGGGGGCTTCGTGGTGGCGCGACGTCGGTCGAGATTCGTACCCGGCGCGGTTCGATCGAGGTCACCGACGACGGCGCCCCGATCTCCACGACCGTGCTCCAAGCGACCGCCTCGCTTCTGCAGTCGGAGGCCAGCAACGAGACTCGGCACGCTGCTCTCACGGCGCTCGAGCACGCGGGTGGACTCGCGTTGTTGGCGGTCTGCGGTCTCGCCAGGAAGACGCTGCGGGTCGAGGTCGAGACGCCCGACGCACATTTCATTCTTCGCGCCGACGATCGTCGCTCGAGTCTCGAGCGAAAGCCACCGACCGGCCGCCGTCGCAACACAGTTCGGGTCGACAGCCCCGCGCTCGATCGCCGCCAGGTCCGAACCTGGTTGCGAAGTGTTGCCCGCTTCGATGGTGGCCGGATCCAACTCGACGGCGAACCCGTTCCTTCGAGTTGGTCCGAGACCCTCGCGCACGGCCCGCTCGGTGCGCCCACACCCGGCCGAATCGGTCTTCCTTATGAAGGGGAAACCGCGCACGTCTGGATTCTCGAGCACGGCATCATCACCGGGCATGTCAGCGTTCCCGACGCACCCGTGTTCGAAGCCGCGATCGAGATGGGAAGTGAAGCGACCGATCTCAGTGCCGCCCGGGTCCGCGAGGCTACAATGCCGTACATCGCCCACATTGTGGCTGGTGCAGTACGGCTGGCATGCGCGTTCGGGCCACGAGCGCCAACGCTGGACGCCAAGCAGCGAACTCGCTTCGCCCGACTTCTGCTCAGCGCGGCCCGGCGCCGTATCGAGCTCGAAAAGGTCGTCCAAGTCAGGGTCTTCCGGGTGATCGATCGCGGTGAGCCCCGCCTCGCGAGTCTCCTCGACCTACGCCGCGCCACGTCCGACGCATCCGAGGGGCAGTCGCTCCCCGCGCTGTACCCCACACAAGATCCAGCAGATTTTGCACTGGGAGAGCGGCTCACCCTCATCGCCGATGCGACGGAGCGCAGCGGGCTCACCGAGGTCCTCAACTCCAGGTTTCGCCCACCCAACCCTCGCGAGAGAGGTCGTTCTGCGCGTGGAACCGCCAATCACTGGGGTGAGTCCGTCGCCCGAATGGCCGCGAGGGTGCGACATCCCTTCGGCGCACGCGCCGTTCCCGACGATGCGCTGTCCTCGGACGAAGACCGTCTCGTACAGGCACTTCGCGCGCAGCTGAACGAAGGTCGAGGCGCTCCATCGCAGATCACGTTATGCGAGGGCTCAGGCCCGGTACGCACAGGCGGCGCAGACGACGACACGCTGCTCTTGCCGCGAAAAAACGAGGCCGTGCGCGCGGCCATGGCCGCTATCGCGTCCGATCCGTCGTGGGCATACCCAGCGGCGCTCGCGTTGCTCGATGGTGAAGGGCTCCCAGCCCTCCGCGGCCGCAACGCGTGGCGCGACGCGTGGGGCTGACCCTCCGTCGCCGAGTTAATGGCCGAGGATTCGAAATCCTTCAGACATTCAGCGTGCGAAAGAGCGGCCGTTCCACGCCTGCTTCTGCACTCGAAGCCTGGTACGTTTGGGCCCGGTCGAGTTGGAGATCATGCGCACCATCAAACCTATCCTTGGGCTCAAAGTTGTTCCTCCTGTCCTCGCCGGCGCGGCGTTGGTTGCCCTGGCACCGACCAGCGCCCAAGCGATGGACCCGTTCGTGGACTCGAGCGCACAGCTGAACAACCAGGACTCCCACAGCGGCGCGCCGATGGCCGTTGCCGATATGAACGGGGATGGACTCGACGACATCGTTCGACTCGACGCCACCCGTTTCTTGGAGATCGAGTACCAGCAGGAGGACGGTTCGTTCACGATCAGCAAGCGGATCGACACGATGCTCAACTCGTGGTCGATCGCCGTCGCTGACATCGACGGCAACGGCTACAACGACATCTTCGCGGGTGACGCCTTCAACGACAAGGCGGTCTACCTCGCGAACGACGACGGCACCGACTACACCCGCTCCAGTCTTCCCGGGCCCGGAATCTTCGTCCAGTGCTCCAGCTTCGCCGACATCAACAACGACGGCGACCTCGACTTCTTCGTCTGCGCCGACACCTCGAAGTCCCTCGTCTACCACGGTGACGGAACCGGAGCCCTCTCCAACACCTACGAGACCCTCGACCCCGTCTCCACGGTTCCCTCCGACAACTCTGGCAACTACGGAAACGTCTGGAGCGACTACGACCTCGACGGGGACGTCGATCTGTACATCTCCAAGTGCCGCCAAGGGGTAAACAACGCCAACAGTGGCGAGCGCCTCAACCTGTTGTTCGAGAACAACGGCGACGGCTCCTACTCCGAGGTCGCCGACGCTCGCGGACTTCTCCCCCGCGGTCAGACCTGGGCGTCCGACTTCGCCGACATCGACAACGACGGGGACCTCGATGCGTTCATCCTCAACCACGACTACGTGGCCACGGATGCAGCGAGCGACCTCTACACCAACGACGGCGACAACAACTTCGTCGCGATCGCCGACGCGGCCGGCATCCGCGGCGCTCTCGATGCTGTGGGCACGGGCATTCAGACCCACTTCGCCGACTTCGACAACGATGGATATCAGGACCTGCTGATCTCATCGGGCGGTGGCTCGCATCAGCTCCTGATGAACAACGGTGACCTGACGTTCACCGCCGACAACGGGGCACTGCCCGCGGGCAGTCGCATGCAGAGCTTTGGCATCGGCGACCTGAACAACGACGGGTCGCTCGACATCTCGGCTGGCTTCGGTTCCGGCTTCAACGCCCCCTCCAGCAACTCCGACCTGCTGCTGCTCAACCCGGGCAACGACAACCATTGGCTCAAGGTCCACCTCACCGGGGTTGAGAGCAATGCTGCTGCCATCGGTGCGGTCATCCAGATCACCGGGTCGTGGGGCACTCAAACTCGCGAGGTTCGAGGCGGCGAGAGCTACGGCATCAGCCACAGCCTCATCGAGCACTTCGGTCTGGGCGCCGACGAGACCGCTGCCACAGTCACCATCACGTGGCCCTCCGGCCAGGTCGACAACATCGAAAACGTCACCGGTGACCAGACGATCGATGTCACCGAGGGATGCACCACCGAGTTCTTCCTCGACGAAGACGGCGACGGCTTCGGCGACCCCGCGACCGGAGAGGCTGCGTGCATTGCCCCCGAAGGCCGCGTGGCTGACGGGACCGACTGTGCCGACGACGACGGCGAAAACTTCCCCGGCAACGCCGAGGTCTGCGACGGCAACGACAACAACTGCAACGACGAAGCCGACGAAGGACTCGCGGATTGCGACGCCGGCAGCAGCTCTGGCGGCAGCGACAGCCAGGGGGACGGCTCCACGACCGACGGACCCACCACGGACTCCGACAGCACGACGGGCCCGGTCGACCCCACCACAGCGGGCTCGGACAGCGACTCCGAAACCGATACAGACGACACTGCCGGCTCGAACGGTGGCGGTGGCGGTTGCTCTGTCTCCACCCCCTCGACCGATGCAACGTTCTTGTTGATGCTCCTGGGCTTGGGCGTGGCTCCGTTGGCGCGACGACGTAAACGCAGCTAAACCCGCTACAACAAGGACCAGCACATGCGGCGACGCGCTACGAATCTCCTAGTCTGTGGCGCGACGGCGCTGCTCTCCTCCTCCGCCGCGGCTGCCCCGACGCAGCCCGGCGAGTTGGTCAACGACCTCTTTCAGGCAGGACAGTGCGAGTTCTGCCACGGCTACAACAACGCCGGGGCCGACCTCGACGACCCTCCCTACTCCCCGTTCAACACCTGGCAGGGGACGATGATGGCCAACTCCGCCCGGGACCCTGTGTTCTGGGCGGGGGTTGCGGTCGCCGATCAAGACCTCCCGGGGGAGACTGAGGTCTGCGTTCGCTGTCACTCACCCCGCGCGTTCGTGGATGGAAACGCGGAAGCGATCAGCATGAGCGAGCTGACCCCTCAGGAGCAGGAGGGGATCGAGTGCGAGTTTTGCCACCGGGTCATGGAAGACCCCGGGGTCCCGGCCGGCAACGCGCAGTACACCATCGCGGACGCGTTGGGTCCCGACGGGTTCAACGTGCCTCGTCGAGGACCGTGGGACTTCACCGATGGTGTCCCCGAGCCTCCCCACGACTGGGTTTTCGACGAGTACATCGGTGAATCCCGGTTCTGTGGCACCTGCCACGACGTCACCACTCCCGCCGAGCGCGTCGACGACGACGGGGTCGGCATGGGCACGTCTTTCAACGAGCAGCGGACCTACTCCGAGTGGCTCGGCAGCGCCTACGCGCAGCCCGGGGAGGACTTCGCGTCCTGCCAGGACTGCCACATGACCGCGGTCCCGGACAAACCGGGCTGCTCCGATCACCTCAACCAGTACACCCACGCAAGTGGCGGTCGCCGGCACGACTTCAACGGCGCCAACCGCTTCATGCTGGAGTTGTTGCGCAACGAGTACGGCGACGCGGGCCAAGGCGAGGTGCCGAGCGTCTTCTTCGACCTCAACATCGAGCGCATGGACGAATTCCTCGCCACCGCAGCATCGCTCGAGGTGAGCGGACCCAAGGTGTTCGACGTCGACGACGGGCTCTCGGACCTTCAGGTCACGGTCACCAACAACACTGGCCACAAGCTTCCCAGCGGGTACTCCGAAGGGCGAGTCATGTGGGTCGAGGTTGTGGGCCGTTATGGTGACGACGTCCTGTTTAGCTCCGGCGGATGGAACCCCACCGACGGGCTGCAGGTCGACCCTCAGCTGCGCACCTACGAAGGCATTGGCGAAGACTATGCCGACGGCACGCAGTTTCACCTGCTGCGAAACAACCACTGGGTCGAGGACACACGCATCCCGCCGCTTGGCGCCCAGCCGGACATCGAAACCGACCCTGTCGGCACCCGCTATACGCTGCTGCCAGACGGCACGTGGCCGAACTTCGACGTCAACACGTACAACTTCTCAGGCGTCGAAGGCCTGATGGATGCGACCCCCGAGGACACCACCGACGACGTCCTCGAGCTCACGGTTCGGGTCCGGTATCTGATCAACACGCCGGAGTACATTTCGTTCCTCGAGTCCAATGGGGGCGAGGCCGGGACCCACGTCGCAGGCCTCTTCGACGAGATGGGAGGCGCCACGCCGAGCACACTGGCGGAGCAAGTCCTGCAACTCCCGATCGAGGGATTTGACCGTCCGGGCAGCGAATCGAGCTCCGGAGGGGGCTCCACCTCCTCCACGGGTGGTGGAACAGGCCCAGGACCAGGCTCGACCTCCATCAGCGGAACCACCGCCCCGGCCACCACGGCCGACACCACAGCAACCGACGATTCCTCCTCTGGCGGCGCTCCCTCAGACGGTGGAAACGACGGCTGCGGCTGTAGCGAGGGCGGCTCGGGCTGGAACGGCGCGTTCCTTCTGATCCCGGTCCTGATGATGCGACGCCGTCGTCGTTAGCATCGACCACGAGCCCCCGAAACGGGTAGGCTCGTGGTCCGCTCGTGGACCCGTACCTCCGCACCACAGACGTGATGGACTGCCGCGACCCTGCCACCGGGGAACTGCTCGGCGAGGTGCCGCGCATGGGCGAGGACGATGTCGTCGCCGCGATCCATCGCGCCCGCTTCCTCCAACCCCGTTGGAGTGGGCTCGACCCCGGCAAACGACATGCCGTGATCTCGGCCGTCTTGGACCGTGTCCTCGCCAGCCAAGACGAGCTGTGCCGAGTGGCCGCCCACGACAGCGGCGAGACCATGCTCGACGCGATGGTGCACGAGATCATCCCGGTGGGTCGTGCCCTGACCGCCCTATTGGAACGCGCGCGTCCCTCCCGGTTGCCGTGGAAACAGAAGGTGCAGGCAGACGGGCGCCAGAACACACCGGGCATTCTCGGTTTCTTTACGCCCGGCTACCTGCCGCTTCGCAACCTTCTCGTCCCCATCGCGCCCGCCCTGCTCGAAGGCAGCGCCGTGGTGGTCAAGGTCTCCGACCGTGTCGCATGGTCCAGCCTCCAGTTCGCCGAGCTTGTTCGCGACGTGTTGGCCGAGCAGGGGCACCCCCGAGAGCTGCTTCAGCTCGTCACCGGAAGGGTCGAAAGTGGAGAGGCGCTCGCGTCCGCGGGGCCAGATCGAATCACGTTCGTCGGGACCGCTGAGACGAGCCGGTCGGTGGCCGCTGCCGCTGCCGCTTCGCTCACGCCCGTCTCGTATGGCATCGAGATCTGTCGCCCGATCATCGTGGGCCAGGACGACGACCCCGAGCACATCCTCCAGCCCGCGATGCGCCGCATCTTCGCCGCCGCCGGCCAGCTTCACGGCGGTGCACCGTTGGTCTACGTGCACCGAGAGCACTACGACCGGTTCCTTCGGCAGGCGACTCGGGTCATCTCGCGCCTCAAGGTCGGCACCCCACTGAGCGCCAGCACCGACTGCGGGCCCCTCATCACGCCCTCGCGTATCGAACCACTCGAGCGACTCCTCGACGACGCCGTGCGCCGCGGTGCAGCCCTTCGCGTGGGGGGAGAGCGGCGCAACGATCTCGGGGGCTCCTTCTTCCAGCCCACGCTCCTGACAGGCGTCGACTCTCAGATGCTCATCACCCAGGAGCGCCTGTTGGGGCCGGTCATGGCTGTGTGTCCCTTCGAGACGCTCGACCAGCTCCCCGCACCTCCGCCAGGTCCGACTCCACACGCCAAGGAGATCGAACGCGCCATGCGTGCTGTCCCGCTGTATCCCGCGCGTTCGTCCACGTTCGACTTCCTGGAGAGCGCTGCAAGAGCGGCCTATGGGCGAAGCGTGCGAGGCCGGGCCACCGCGTTGGCCTCGGTCACAAAGCATGGGCTCGCGGATCTGCGCTCCCGGGCGCGGTCGCTGACCGGCCGCGACTAGCGAGATTCCCAGCTCGGGCGCCAAGCACCCCAGCGCAGGGGCTCCATGCCCCCGCTGCGACCTTCTGCAAGTTGTTACCCTCCACGCATGCGAAGCGTCGTCCTGCTCATCGCGGTGTCCCTCCTCGGAGCCTGCAAGGACGAGGCCCCGAAGGATCCCCCGCGGAAGGTGAAGAAGAGCGTCGACACGACCCGCATTCCCGTGCCCAACCACTCTCCGCAAGTGATGAGCGACCCGGGCAAGCCGCGCCGAGTCACGATGAAGGGCACGATGGAGGCCGACCTCTCCGGGAAGCGGCAGCACTTCGTGTTCTTCCCACGTGGGGACAACGCTGCGGTCCACTACCCGGATACGGGCGTCTCGTGGGTCAAGCTTCGCGGCGCGTTGACCGACGAAGGAACCCCGTCGCTCGTCTTCTCGCTCGATCCCCTCAAGCTCGACACCCTGGAGTTCCCTGCGACCTTCATCGCGGGTGAGACCAAGAAGGGAGAGCCCAAACTGGTCGCGAAGTATGAAATGGGCCGCGTCGATCAGTGGACCAGCGAGATCGACAGCGAGACACCAATGCGGCTCACCCTCGAATCGCTCACCGGCCGGACCCTCACCGGAACCTTCGAAGGCATCCTGGCACCCAAGCCACCCAGCAAGAACGAGCCCGTGAATATCGAACGAGGGACCTTTTCGGTCGAGGTCCGGCTCACCAACATCGCCCGTGGCGAGAAGGCCCCCGCCGAGCCAGCCAAGACCCCATGACTCCCTCGTGGCTGCCCGCGTCCCTCGTTGTCGCCACCCACAACCCCGGAAAACTCGCCGAGTGGAGACTCCTGCTGGAGCCGCTGGGCGTCCGCGTGCACACGCCCAGCGACCTTGCGTTGGCCGAGCCCGAGGAAACCGAACCCGACTACGTGGGCAACGCAGTCCTCAAAGCCCAAGCCGCTTCGCGAGCCACGGGGATGGCCGCGCTTGCCGACGACACGGGGTTTGAAGCCGACGCCTTGAATGGTGGGCCGGGAGTCCTCACCGCTCGCTGGGCAGCCGAGCACGGGGGATATCCCGCCGCGACTCGTACGCTGTTGGAGCAAGCTGGGGTCGGAACCGCCGCACGCCTCATCTGCGCTGTCGCACTGGTCGTGGATGACCGTGTGCGAACAGCTCAAGCCCAGGTCGCCGGCACCCTGCGTGCAACGCTCGACGACGCCCCCGGGTTCGCCGCGATGCTTGTGCCAGAGGTCGGCGGACCGCTCGTGGCCGACGGAGTGCTCCCGCACCGACGCGCGGCATTCGAGCGACTGCTTGCCACGCCGTGACATGACGCGCGCCGTACGGCCTCGGTGGCGAGCAGCTCCGCAGGCCGGTTGTCACGAGCCTTGGTCCGAGGCCTCGGTCCGCGTTCGTGGTGATTTCTTCCCCGAAACACGATTCATGTCGATACGATCGGGCCCGGCGGCCCTCGGATTGGTGTCGAGTACAGCGGCACCGGAGACTTGGGGCTGCACAACGACGTCGTGCTGGCAACGGGAGTGGCCAACACGCGAGGAGTCTTCATCACGACCGGTCGCAATGCGATCGTCGGCGGCCTCTCCCACAACGTCCTTGCGACCGAGCTCTCGATTGCAGCGCGGGCTGTGAGGACCAGGCCTCCATCGGCGGCATGCAGCTCGAAAACGGTTCGGGATGGCAGCAGCCCTGCGTGCGGTCGGGCTGCCCTTGACGGGCACACACCACCGCGGCATCGACGACGCTCGCAACATCGCCAGCTTGCTCCCCCACTGTGTCCGCGCAGGTTAGCGTCTCGCCGAGAAGCGAAGGACGCCCCAACGCAAACGAGCGGCGCCCGCCCCCATGGGCCGATGCCGCTCGCGCGGGGTTCAAGCACGAGCGCCTGCGCAAACCCGACGACTCGGGGCGCTCTTGCGTACCGTTGCAAGCATCGACCGCATCCACGTCTCCGCGCTGCGAAGCACTGGTCGGCGCAGCAGGAAGGGTCCGCGAACTCGCCGCTGTCCTCGTTGCGGCAGATGCCGTTGCGGTCCATCGCAGCGCTGGGCGCAGCACACCATCGGGATGAACTGGCCCGAGACGTCGTCGCGGCAGCTCGTGGAGCCGTCTTCAGCGGTCTCGACGTCCGCATCGTCGCAGCGGTCGAGGCCACAGCACGCCGCAACAGCCGAAGCGCTGCATGCCGCTCGGCCGCCACCGCGATCCTCATCTCGCGCGCAGCTGATGTTGTTTCTGGCCTGAGCTCTGGGCCCTATCACGCCCTCGCTCACCGCGAGCGCCTCGCCATCCGTACGCGCATTAGCACACCACGGAACTCCGCGAGCGTCCCTCAGACGCCCATCCGCCCCTCCGCGCGCCCGCCTCTGTCCTCATCCGCCCCACCCCTGGCTCCGCTGGCCACCGCCCGCGTTGCCCTCTCACTCCTCTCCGGCCATCTGCGCCGATGCCGCGGCCAGCTAGACGGTCGACGACCATCCAAGCCCACACAAGTGCAGCTGGCCGTTTCAGTTCGACCGACCACGAGTGTCTACTACTGGTCAGCAACGCACTTCCAGGAGGCCACCACATCGTCGGTTCTCCGATAGTACCATCGAAGTATCGCATCGATATCCTTGTCGGTTTGATTAAACTCTGACCAAGCCGGGCCAGCGGGATCCAGAGCGATCACTACCTGGGCCCGCTCTTTGGAGCCGTCTTCACATACCACCTCGATAGGATGGACCTGAATTGCATCCGTACCGGGCTCAGAGATCGATAGCCCGGATCTCAAAGGAGCACAACGATCAAGGCGAGACCGCAGGGCTTCCGCGTCGGACTGCGCGTCGGCGGTTCCGTCGCTCCTCACGGCAGCAACGCATGGGTATTCGACACAGTTGACAACCTCAATCGCCCCCGGAACCTCACACTCTGCGAACGCGTCTTCTACCGTTTCGACCCATGCCTCGGGGTCCTCTTGTGGCGGAAGGTCCGTCGGCCATGGGTCTCGAACTCGTCGAGACCCAGCTTCGCACTCGGCCAGCTGCCGTTCCATGAGGTCGGACCAGGCCGACACCATTTCACAGTCGCAGTCTGGCGCGGACGGGGGTGCAGGCAGAGTGCCCCGCCGCGCGCAAACCAGACTGCTCGGGCGCCGGCTTGTGTGACGTTCAAGACCGGTAGGGGGCGTGCCCCGCCGGTTCTGCGCAGGTCGTCCCGTCACCGTGCCGGTTGCGTACCCGACAAGGCCACCGAGGCCTAGGCAAAGTAGACCGACAACCAGAGATGGGGCCAACCGACGACCCGCTCGCAGTCTTGGCGCGCGCACATCGTTCTTGTACATGCCCCCGCAGCCCGCAGCAACTCACCTGTCCGGGCGAGCTGCTCCGGCACGTTCCGCAGATACTAGTAGCATTTGTCGCACGTACCGCTTGTACAAACGCCGCCCGTTTCCTGCGAGCACCCCCATTTTCCTTTAACGAGAAAATGATCGCACCCCTTCTTCAATTTCTTGCATGATGTCGGTCCGTTGCACGTGGCGTTGATGCAATCGTCGCTAGTCGATACGTTGATACCCGGGTCACAGCCCTCTAGAGCGCCAGCCAGACGCTCGGCGCTCTCCAAGTTCCCGGCTGTTTCGAGGTTGTCACAACAGGACTGAGAAAGGTCGTCCTCCGGGTCGCAGGTGCTCATCATAGGGGTCGGTTCCGGAGTCTCCAGGGGTTCCTGGAACGCGATCACATCCGCTTGTGCTGTTTTTGCGAGTGGAACTTGTGCGTTCGCCACGGACTCGGTCGAATCGAATAGCGGGAACATGGCCCCGATAGCCCCAAGGGTTACCATTGTCAGGGTGGTGAGATTGAATTTCGCCATTGCGAAGCAGCCTTACTCTTGGTCCTCGAACGGTCAAGGGACGTGACTTCGAAAGGACAGGGGCGAAAGGAGTTTCGTTCTCCGGCCTCGGTAGCTAACTGCAGAGCCCGAGGCGCCGGCGACCCAAATCGTCGTCCAGCGCTCACATACCGAACAACGCAAACTCCGCACTGAATCGTGTACAGGTGAGCGTCCCTCAGACGCCCATCCACCCCTCCGCGCGCCCGCCTCTGTCCTCATCCGCCCCACCCCTGGCTCCCTTAAGCGAAAGCCGACCGAGGTTTTTCTTGACGATCCGTTCCTCGGCCATGAGCTCGGTGGCGGCGAGTTTGACGAAGGCGGCACGGTGCCGTGCCGAGTACAGGGTCGAGAACGAGACTCCGCACTCGTGGAAACACGAGCTGCTCTGGCCGCTGTTTCGAAAGTAGGCCGCCGCGGTCACAGCTTGACCGTCTTCAGAAACGACGCGAGTTCCTTGTATTTGGTTCCCGCCGCTGCGCCCTGCTGCGAGCCTGGCTTGAGGCCCGAGTCAAATCGGTCGGCGGACCGGGAGGCCCCGGCGGTCCCGGCGGTATGGGCGGGATGTAGTAGCCCCCGTTTGAACCGGACACGTCCGAGACGACGAATCCGATGTCAGACGAACTCCGAGACTTACAACCAGCCCAACCCGGCCGACGGCGCCGTTACACGGCCGAGCAAAAGCGGGCCTTGCTCGACGATGCCGCGAAGCCAGGCGGAACCATCTCCGAAACGGCGCGACGATATGGCGTGACGCCCAGCCTTCTGTTCCAATGGA